>NZ_CP191452.1:0-99343 GCF_050500185.1 Neorhizobium sp. DAR64862/K0K3 | reverse complement strand
TCTGGCAGGTTGCTGCAATGCGTCTGCGTTCTTTTTTTGGTGGCGCGTTCGGTTGGGTATTATGTTTGTTAGGGTTCCTCAGTTTGGTTGCCACTGTTGGCTCTGGGTCTTTGGTGGCTGGGTGGAAGCCTATGCGGCTGCTGCGGCGATCAGTTTTGGCATTCTGACAAGGATATAGGCTGCGATTGCGAATCTGAGGACGGCGGCAACTCTCGGTCTGACCCGGACTTTGACCTTGGCGAAGCCGGCCTGCGCCTTGATCCAACCGAACACCTCCTGGATGCGATTGCGGCAGCGCAGGCTGATGCCGTAGCCGGGACGGTGGGTGGTACGACTGTCAATGTCAGTTTTGCGGACTTTACCGGTCTCGAAAGAATGCCGTTGACGGTAATAAGCGGTGCGACCTTGCGGGCGAGCAGGCTGCTGCTAAACTCCTCGTCAGTTGCTAGGGGCTTGTGTCTTCGCCGCGCACGGGGTGTGTGGTGGTCGGACTGCTTGGTTAGACTGGGCCAAAGTTAAGGGTAGGGGCGGCTCACAGCCTTTCCGGCCGAACTTGGCTAATATGCTTAAACGATAGCGACGGATTACCCCCGGGTAGAAACGGCGGACGGCTTGTTCCTTATTGACCCAAATCTGCGTCAATAGAACTCGAAATCCGTCGAAATTGCCCATTTCGGCAAGTAGGAGTTTTGAGTGGTCAACGGAGCTCGGATTTCTTGTCAACGATCAGCTTCAGGTTGCCGCGTTCATCGACAATCTCACGTGGGCGCAGTTTTTCGACCCAAGTCGGATGCATGCCGCCATCGCGGCCGCTCGCGATCGGCGCCATCTTCGCACCTTGCGCGACGAGGCGTTCGAACTCCAAGTCATCGCGGCTTCGCTTATCCTGCACAGCTTGAGCGAGATCCTGCGGCACGTCATATTCTGGGCACGAGACGCGCCGATCAAAGTTGATCGTTGTAGTATTGCCAGCTCGTGCGACTGCGTTGAAAACATAACGCTTGTCGCAGACATCGACTGCAGGTTGCTGCCGTGTGACCTCGAAGTGATCGTTGCCCTCTTTTAACATACGCCAGAAGGGCAGGTGTGGGCTGTTTCGGTGCCTGGCCAGGTTAGCCGGCGTCATGCGGAATGGATAGGCCTGTACTTGAAACGAACTTTGTCCGCCGGAGAACGATTCTCGGCCGAGCGAAAAGATTTCCTGTATCTGCGCGTCTGTCATCGCATAGCAACCTTGTGACGAGCAATCGCCGTGCACCATCAGATGCGACCCGCTTCGGCCATGGGCGCGATCGAAAGCGTTCGGGAAGCCTAGATTGAATGAAAGAAAGTATTCCGAGTTTGGGTTCATCTGACCCGGCGTAACGTCGTAGAATCCTTCGGGCGTCTGGCGATCGCCTTCACTGATCTTCGGGCCGAGATCGCCCGACCATTTACAGATCGGGTAGGTTTTGAGAAGGTGGAAGCGACCTTTGCGATCCTGTTTCCAGACTTCGAGTTCGGCTTCTTGCTTGAAGATGCGCAACAGAATTGGCGAGCCGGCGGCCATCTTTCTCTTTTCGATCTCAGCCAGAAGCTTGGATGGAATCGGCGCGTTCGCTTTGGTAACGTCCGGTAGATAGTCGGTCTGGCAACCCGTCAAGATCGCGGCTCCCAAAAGCGTCGCCGAGTTCATCCAGATCCTTAAGAAAGCGCGACGTTCCATAAGCTTCCAACACAAAGCGGCAAGCCTCCAGTTGAGAAAATTTTAGGCACGGCCCTACCTTTTGAGGTTGCTGATTGCGTGCCTGTGTCGAAGCTCCACAAGTCGTGCCTGCCGTTCCCGCAGCATTTCCTTGAAAAAGTCGAGGCCATCATCATTGTAAAGCTGACGCCAGCTCAAACAGTGTCGTAGGGCGGCTCGACGCGAGCGGCAGTAGCGCTCAGTTGGTGTTAAGTTCTGTAGGGAGCTGGAATAGCGCTTTAAGGCCTTGCTCACCTGTCTTTCCTGTTCTGCCTCCGGCGTGGCCAGCCATTCTTCCCACCACATTTCATCAGCGATGATGTCCGCGACTGTACGATCGTCATACCTGTTGTGGTGTAAGCTCATGATGCTGGCCGCGCCTCTTTCGATCTTACCCTACGCCGTCGTCCCTAAGACAACCACTTTGGCACCTGTAGGGACCTGCTTATAAAGATCGATGACATCTTGATTAAGCATTCGGATGCAACCTGATGACGCCGCCGTTCCGATCGTCCAAGGCTCATTTGTCCCATGAATCCGGTAGAGAGTGTCCTTACCGTCTTTGACGAGATACATGGCTCGAGCGCCCAACGGATTTCGGTCACTACCATCCATGCCGTCTGCCCATTTCCCATAGCGTTTCGGATCTCGCGCGAGCATGTCGGGGGTCGGGGTCCAGCGGGGCCATTCTCTTTTGAAGCCGATATGTGCCGAGCCGGCAAACTCAAAGCCAGCCTTGCCGACACCAACCCCATAGCGAACAGCTTTTCCATTCTCTTTGACGAGATAAAGGAAACGGCTTCGTGGATCGACCACAACCGTCCCAACGGGCTGGTCAGTTGGGTAATCAACGATTTGTTTTAGATACTGCGAGCCGACCTTTTCGGTGTTCACAGCAGCAACAGGAAATGGCTCGTTCGCCTTGGCGCCGTATCGATCCTCTTCTGCAAACGGCGCAGGCTGGATAGCGACCGGCGTTTGAAACGGAAGTGACGGCGCAAGTGTGGGCGGTGAAGAAGCGCATGATGCAAGAGTGATTGCAAGAACGATGAAACTCGACAAATGCATTGCTTGGCATTTGCAGTTTTTCGCCATGACAAGAAAATCGCAATTCTTCATCATTTGGCTACCTTCAAACGGGCTTCCGCAATGACTTTTTGAAACTCCTCATAGGAAAGGACAGAGGGCACCATGAACGAGCCGATCAGGAAGACTGGCGTTCCCTGGAGCCCGAGGCCATCGGCTTGTGCAAGATTGCGATCAAGAACAGCATCGATCTCGGCTGCATGAGCCTTCATGTCCTTCTCCATCTGGGCTATATCGACCGCAGACGTTGCGATCGCTTTACGCATTTGATCTTCAGTGATCTTGCGTCCAGGAATAGCCATCAGCGCGTTGTGGACCTCTTGGTACTTGCCCTGATATTTCGCAGCCAGCGCAGCGCGAGCTCCATATTTTGAAGCCTCGGTAAGGATTGGCCAATCTTTGTAGACAAGCCTGACCCGTCCATCTGTTTTGACCGCGCGCTCCAGGTCCGGCGCTGCTTTTTTGCAGAAAGGGCAATTATAGTCCAGAAAAGCGACGATCGTCACATCACCTGAAGGGTTCCCTGCAACCGGAGCTGCGGGATCGTTGAGGATCATTTCCTTGCTAAGGTCCTCCGCGGCTCGCAGTGACGAGACACTTGCGGACAGTACAGCAATGCCGAATATTGCGCCGGCCAGCAGTCTCGCGAAGAACGAGACGAACGTTCGAAAAAGCATAGTCAAGGCAATCCTTATTGTGGGGCGGGCATCACATCGCAGTGCCACCTTAAGCCTGGCTTAAGGCGGGGATCGGCCTATGCGAACATTGCACCGATCGCGAAAGCTCGAAAGGACCGGCGATGACCGAGGACGCGAAACTTACACTCGTACAAATCAACGACGTGCATGGCTATCTCGAGCCACATCCCGAGTTGATCTGGTCTGCCTCCGGACCAACATTTCCAGTGCTTGGGGGATTTGCGCGCATCTCAACCGCTCTTAGCCAAATCAGGAGCGCAGGCGGCGAATTGCTGGTGCTGGACAATGGAGACATGTTTCACGGCACTTATCCGGCGGTCGCCAGCAAGGGCGTGGATCTGGTTGACGCCGTAAATGCTCTTGGCATCGATGCCATGACTGCGCATTGGGAGTTCGCATGGGGACCGGCGCATTTCGAATACCTATGCCAACGCCTCCATCATCCTATGCTCGCTCTCAATTGCTACAGGACTGACGACGATACGCGGCCGTTTAAGCCGTCGGCTGTTTTCGACAGAGGTCAGCTACGCGTCGGTGTAATTGGCCTGGCGGCGACCATTATCGACAAAAGCATGCCGCCAAGCTTCAGCACCGGACGACGGTTCGACATCAATGAAGAAGCGATCGCAGCCGAAATCACGCGACTGCGTGGCCACGAACATTGCGACCTTGTTGTGCTGTTGTCGCATCTTGGCCTCCCACAAGACGCACAACTCGCCGCAAGGCTCGAAGGGGTGGATGTCATTCTGAGCGGCCACACCCATAACCGACTTCAGCGTGCGATTGAAATCGGCGGAACGCTTATCATCCAGTCCGGATGCCATGGTTCGTTCTTGGGTCGCCTCGATCTGTTAATCAAAGGGGGGCGGATATCTTCCTTCGAGCATCAGCTTATTGCCGTGGATGAGTCATTTCAGGAAAATGCTGCTATGGCAGAGATCGTCGACACAATTATGCATCCTCATCGGGAATATTTGAACCGTTGCATCGGCCAGACAAATTCCGCCTTACACCGCAACCTGCAACTGTTTTCAACTATGGACGATCTTCTCTTGGCGGCAATTAGCACAAGTGCCGGGACGGATATCGCATTTTCAAATGGCTGGCGGTACGGCGCGCCAATTCCGCCTGGTCCTATTACAATGAATGATTTGTGGAATATAATTCCGACCAACCCTCCAGTCTCCGTGACCGAAATGTCGGGTTCTGAGATTCGGCATATGATGGAAGATAACCTCGATCGGACTTTCGCTGCGGATCCCTACAATCAGATGGGTGGCTATCTCAAGCGGTTTCGTGGCTTAACCATCTTCGGCAAGATCGAAAACCCTGCAGGTCACCGAATAGAAAAGATCTTTTTGGGCGAGCGCGAGCTTGAGGACGACGAAGATGTGGCCGTGGCGTTCGTAACGGAACAGGGCGTGCCGGCAAAATATGGTCATGACCGCCGACATCTTGATGTCACCGCAATCGAAGCGCTGGAAGATTACATTTCCGAGGGACGAGCGCAGAGCCAAACCGTGGGCCGGTTCTACGTCGCATGACAGCCATATAAATTTCGGTCGACGAGAACAGCGGTCGCTGTGTGCATGCCGTTCCCTAGCCTGCACCGGTGAGCCATCGCTGATGTCGATGTGAGCACTTCAGCCGGGTTCATTTATCAGGCCGGCGTTTGCTTCTGCACCTGCCTGTCTGCTTAAGGTTGACTTAAGTAACAGGATTTACTGCGAACGCTTTAGTGAAGGAAACTACCATGTCGCCTATACACAAGAATGCCCGTAAAGCGTCGGGGGTCCTGGTTGCTCTCTTTTTTATAAGCTCTTCCACAAACGCCTTTTCAGATGACCCGTCCACATTGACCGGAGCGGAAAGTCGTCCAGCAATTTTGGGAAGGATAGAAGAACAAGGCATCAAGATACTCGGCGAGATGAAAGTGCCTGGTGGGCTACGAGGATTTGCCGCCAAGGCCGGTGCGCAGCCTCTGACAATCTACCTAACTCCTGATAATCAACATGTAATCGTGGGTCCCCTCGTCAATGGCGATGGTATCGATGTCGCGGCCGATCAACTGAAAAAGCTATCTGAAGTGGCCATCGATCCGGCAGTCTGGACAACGTTGGAGAAATCTTCATGGGTGCAGGACGGAAATCCCGAGGCGCCAAGGGTGATTTACACTTTTACAGATCCAAATTGCCCTTACTGCCGTCAATTCTGGAAAGCTGCTCGCCCTTGGGTTGAGGGCGGCAAGGTTCAGCTGAGACATGTGATGGTCGGCGTCATCAGGCAGGATTCACCTGCAAAGGCGGCTGCGATCCTTGAGGCTCAATCACCCGAGAAGGCC
Organism: Neorhizobium sp. DAR64862/K0K3; assembly: GCF_050500185.1. Taxonomy (NCBI): domain Bacteria; kingdom Pseudomonadati; phylum Pseudomonadota; class Alphaproteobacteria; order Hyphomicrobiales; family Rhizobiaceae; genus Neorhizobium; species Neorhizobium sp. DAR64862/K0K3. The sequence continues at coordinate 93,495 of NZ_CP191452.1, read as the reverse complement.
ATCGCGCTCAACGAAACGCAAGAGGGAGGAATACCTCCCTTATCTACAATCCGCCCGGAAACGGCTGTCAGCCTTAAGGCCAACGAGCAACTGATGACCGCACTCGGTTTCGGCGGAACACCCGCAATCGTCTATAAGAACGGCAAAGGTGAAATCAAAACGATGTCCGGCCTGCCACAGGGTGGTGGCCTTGATGAGGTGCTCGGTCCGAAATAGCAGGATGGCCACTCTCTGCCTCGACCTCCGGTAACCGCGGCTATTGTAGACGAGAGACACTAAGTTAAAGCCCTGACATTCAGTTGCTATTAAAACCGGCAGGGCTGCAAGCCGCGTTGGAAAGGGTAATAATTTGAAGTACTCATTGGATCGCGAAGAAAACATTACAACCGCTTCAAGCAGGCGAGGAATCCTCCGGATTGCATCCTGCGCGATCGTAAACTTGGTCCTTCTTCCGGTTCGATCGGTCGAAGCTGGGACGACCGTAGGGCCCATTCGATCTATGCATTCCTACTTGGAAGGACGCCGCTTTGCTGCTTGGCAGAGCCGTTTCGCAATCGTTGATATCGCGGCAGAGTGGTGTCCTTTTTGCAAGGTAATTGACGATAAGATTCTCGCTGACCCCGTCATCAAAAAATTTCTTCAGAAAATCGCCTTGATCAAGGTGGATGTCACAGCGATGGATGCTTCCAATTTGGCGCTTTTGCAGCACTTAAAAGCTGACGGGCCACCAACGGTATTCGTAATCGACACGGCAACTGGTCACGAAGTCTACGGTACCCGGTCAGTCGGCAATTTTGACGTGCCCCATCTCGCCGGTCGATTGCGTGCTCTTGCAGCTTGAGAGCGACGAAACGACGTGCGGGCCGTTACCGGCGATCCATGGAATTCAAGAAACCATTCCGATCGGTCGGCTGGACTGTCCCGACGCCTTTGGTTGTCCACACCCCCGAACACATAGCGTGGAAAAACGCTATGCACGTGCAGGATTAGTCAACGATCCAGCCGGCGTTTGCGAAGAAGCCTCTGGCCTCAGTGCTTTGCAGAAACGTCTGGAACGCTATCGCTGCCTGGTTATTTTTACCCCGCTCGGTAAGGACTACTCCGGTGTCGCGGTAAATACGGTGGTCTCTCTCCACTTCGACCGTCTGCGCCAATTCCGGGTTCGCGACCTGCCAAATATTCCAGATGATCCAGGCGTCCAAATCCTTGTTTTCGATCCAAGCCTTTTTCGCGTCTGCGCTGTTAGCCGCAAAGATCTTAATGTTGGAACGTAGTGCCTTCACCTTGGAGATGTCGCCTGTCCGGCCCGCCATATCTTCCCAGAGGCCATTTTGCCCGGCACCATTGACAACAAGCACGCTATGGCCGGGCCGCATGAGTTCGTTCAAGCCCGTGATTTTTTTCGGATTGCCAGGACGTACGAGGATGGCTGAAGCTCGAAGATAGAGCGGTATGACGTCTTCGGCTCGGACCTGGCTACCAAACGCCTGAGTAAAATCGCTCATCATAGTTTCAGACCCGCTGAAGAGCAGGTCGGCATCCTCTTTCGCTCGTTGAAGCCATGAAGGGGTCGGCCCAGCAGTTAGGACAATTTTATTGCCCGTTTCTTTTTCGAAAGCGGCTGCAGCCTGTTTCAACACCGGCAATGGGCCTCCGGGCCCATAAACATGGACATCTTCGGCCAAAACCGCCGTGACATTCAGGAACGAAATTATAAGGGCAGATAGGATGTAACGCATTCCGCAAGTCCTCCAGTGCAGACGGGGACACGCCCGCATCGTCATAATCCGCGTGTGGCTTAAGGGAATCTTAAGGTCGAACCACAAGGCCAAGTTTGAGTACAGCAGCGCTGCGAGGCATTTGGCTTCAAGCGATGCAAAGAGCCAGGGACTGAGGATTCGGAATAAACTGCATCGCCAATCGCCGAAAGCTTCGATGATTCAGTTCGAATTTCCCTCTGTCGCGTTTGCACCGAGCATTAGCAAAGCATGAACTCACAGTATTGATTTAAAGGGATTTAATGCCAGTTCTTCGTTGTTAAGAAGATTGGGTAACCGATGGCTGCTGACGTCGTCAGCTTTGGATCCGCGGCTGTGACATCCTTCGCGCCGGCCCCTGTCCGCCTAGTAGGATGAAGATTCCGCCGCAGTTCTATGCAGCGAGGACCGCGCTGGCGCCCACCACATGGGCGCGGTTGATGTGTTTTCGGTATCGCTTTGCCTCAAGGAGGGCAAGTCTCGCCCCCGATAACCAGCCGTCCAGCCTGCAATTACTGCTGTAGGACGCGTTTACGCCGAACCACATCGCCTGGCAGCTGAAAAGACATCTCCTAGAAGGGCGGGCGATCGGTCTTGTGGAGGTATGCCAGGCGCTGCCGCATTAGCAGTATGGTGTTGATTTTTGCCAGAACACCGCGGGCCCCCCCTACGCACGCTTGCCGTGGCTTTCCCTGCTATGGTCTGTGCGATGACTGCCAAGTGTTGATCAACCCTCGCCGCTGCGATCGCGGCCCCCATCCAACGCCCACGCAATGAGACCGAAATAGAGGCGCGGCTTTCGCCGCGCCCCTATCTCAGCGGCCCGCCGTGGGTGTCGGTTTTTTCTCCATCGAGACAACCAGTCTGAAGATCCGTTCAAGACCTTCGGTGTCGAGCTGTCGGATTTCCGAGATCGTATTTTGCAAAAGCCGGGAATGCTCCTGATTTTCGCCCCATAAATGCGGAGCGGCAGGGGCTAGGATTTCCTCTGGCGTGGCGTCCAGAACTTCGCAGAGATGAATAAGCCGAGACACGGTCAGTCGGGAAACACTCGTTTCGTAGCGATGATAGACCGCGTTGCTCAAGCCAAGCAGGGGAGCGATTTTGGAGCGTGACAAGGACCGTTTATCGCGGGCCTCCCGGATGCTCGTACTGATTTTTTCGTCCAGTTCCGCATTCAGATGGACTTTGCCGTGATAGGGCTTCCGATAGACCGGTTTTTCGAGATCAGGATCCTGGACCAGCTGTAGGCCGAGTTGTTCAACCCAGTTTTCCATCGTTGGACCTGCCATGGTTTTACCGCGCTGTAATTTCTAAGCCTGACTCTTTGTTACCGAATTGGCTACATGATAGGAACCCTGAAACATAGGTTCTCGGCTAAATTTGGCGCATCGCTTCGCGACCCCGCTCTATGCCTTCGGCACGGAGCCGCTGAAAAAGCGTCTCCGCCCTGCGGGTAACGATCGCTTGCGCAGCGCGGTGGTCGCCGCGAAACAAATAATGATATGCGCCATATTGGGCTATTTACTGGCATTTACAGTTTGATCGCAAGATACCATTTTGCATCAAACCGAGGTCAGGTTGTGACAGGACACTAGCCCGTTCTGCCATGCCGGCAGGGGGCCGCTCTGCCTCGAAGCAGGGCGGCCCCTTCTTATCTCTGGGGTATCATCGTCGTGGATATTTTCATTCCAGCAGTCATCGCTTTGCCCGGTTACGTATGGCTCGTGTTGAGAGCGAGCCGAACCTTCCACGCCATTCGCAAAGAGCGGTTCGAGCACACAAATGCCGCTGGCGTTCTGCAATTCGCCACCTACGAAGAGTTGCGCAAATTCGAGGGCCGCGAAGCCAGCAATCAATTCTGGATCAACGTCGCCGCCATTCCTGGCGGCGTCATTCCACTCGCCGCCCTTTTCGCCATCATAGCCTCGATCGCTGAGATGTCCTCCTGAACAGCAATTCGGCGTGGGTAGATCAACGGTGACTCCTTCGGTGTCCTGCTTGCTGGATGAGGGAAAGAGGAGCGCTGCCCTCTCTCCCTCGCAAGCGAAAAAACGGTATCCCCGTCCTTCCTTCGCGCTTTGCGCTCCGTGCAGGATCGCCGCTAACGCGCCGACCCTCCGTCTTCGCCTTCGGGCGGGCGAACCCCCTCCGTTTTATTCCCTTGCCACCCTCTCTCCCGCTGCTCCGCGCGAACTCGGGAGCAGGAGCGGGGCTCCTGCCCACGAGGGGCATGAGAAGACCGCTTCGCGGAAATGGAAGGGCTAGACATGACCAAAACAGCAACCGTTTACCTGCTGGACCCGGAGGCGGGGACCATTCAGACCGTCGAGATCGATGCGCGCAGCGCCTTTGCTCAAACCTACACCTTGATTGGATGCGAACTGGTTCAGGTGGTGCCGTTCGATAGCCACCATGTGCTTGTCATCGATGAGGACGGGTTACAGGACGGACTAACATCCTTCACCATCGCAGATGGCTACCCGCAGCCATTGGCCGGAAAAATTGTCCTTGTCGGTGCGCACAACGGAGAACGCTTCACGCCTCTCCAAATCACCATCGAGGACGCCGCCAAACGGTTCACCGTCTGCAAGCCGGTGCTTGATCCGGTTTTCGCGTCAATCGATGAGACGACCATGAAGGGGGTTATCCTTGCCGGTTTCCTGACCGGCCTGCAAACGCGGATCACTCGTACCATGCCCACCGTCATGGCGGGAGTGAAGAAATGAGCATCACCGTTGCATTCTTCGAGCGGGAAGCCGCCGACCGTGTTCTAGAAATCGTAGCAGACACCTTCGCCGCCAAGATCGCGGCGAAGGACATCGAGCATAATTTCAGCTGGCTCACCCACTCGCCCGAACGTCGCGCAGACCGCGAACTTGAGGCGCTGGCCCAGCGGCTGAACGATTTTGCCAACTATGCCATGGACCTTTGGACGGAGGCCGCGACCCCTATCCCCGGTCCCCAAATCGAGGCTTTCACGCGACGGCACATTGACGTCACTCGCAAATATTGGGCAGCGGAAAGCCGTTGCGCCAACTGGATGATAACCGGCCCTGCCCGCTTTCCTGTTGCTCGCAACGAAAAGCGCATGCGGGTTTCCGACGCCCGCCGTGCTGATATCGCCGCCCATGCGGAAAATGCCCGCAAGGCAATCAGGCGCAAGGCATACCCGCACGGAGCGGACGGCGAGCCGATCCGCTCCGGCGACCCCGAAGCGTTGCAGCGGATCGCATCGCGCATCGAGGACCTGGCCTTGTCCATCGACAGGATGAAACGCGCCAACGCCATTATTCGCCGGATGGAAAAGGACCATGCCAGCGAAGCCGACATATTGGCTCGCGTGGTGTCGGAAACCGGCTTGGCAGAAGAGCAGGCGGCACGGGGCATCACGATTGCGCCGTGGCAGAGCAGGCGCGGCTTTTGCACCACCAACACCCGCACCGAGCTTCGCCGCATGCAGCAGCGCCTAGCGCGCCTCGCGGCGATGAAGAAGCGCGGCGACAGGTCGGAGGAAGTCGAGACGGAAGCGGGAGCCGTGGAGGTGAAGGAAAACACCGAAATAGCCCGCATCCAGATGTTTTTTCCCGGCAAACCCGACGAGGAAGCCCGCCGCATCCTCAAATCCCATGGCTTCCGTTGGTCGCCCTCGGAAGGCGCGTGGCAGCGTCACCTTAACGAGGCGGGACGCTATGCCGTCAAAACCGTCTTGAGCAAGATCAGCGGCGCCAGCGCCGCTTGATCCTCCCAACACATTGAGGATTCGTGAGATGACCGAGCAGATTTTTACCGTCATGGAATTTTGCGGTAAGGGGGACCCGATGTTCGGCGGCAATGCCGCCGATTGGGGCCTCTATACGACCGAGGACATGGGGCACGCGTTCATGTGTGCCGCCGACGCGCAGCGCCTCGATCTGGTCAAAGCCTATTTCCCGACCGAGAAGGAGGGAAAGGCAGCTGGTGAAGACGCGAGCCTTCGAAACGGACTGATTTCCGTTCTGCCGGTGCCACATGACGCGCGCATTCCCGTTGCGCAGCTCCGCTGGATCGTCGGGAATATGCATGTTGGCACAAGTGACGAGGATCTGACCGCCAATATCGTCGCCCGTTCGCAAGGTTGGCCGCTAGGCCGGTCCGCGGATTACGTGGCTCAGGCCTGCGCCTACGCACTTGCCAGTCACCGAGCCAATCAGGAGCTTTATACCCACTTCCGGTTCTAGGGGGGCAACCATGACGCTCTCTGTTTGCAAACGCTGTGGTGGCAGCTTCGGGGAAAGCGAGAAAGGCGCACGGGGGGGAAGACCTTTGCGACGAATGCGAGGGAAAGCCTGCGCCAGAGCAGGCGACCCGCCGCAACGTCGAGGTGTTCGATATTCCGACCGGCCTTGGCGGGAGCCATACCGTCGAGATCCTCGGAGAACTGCAAGGCGGTCAGGTGCGGTTGCGCGTCTGGTATGGGCGCGCAACCGCGACAGGCTGGGAACCGTGGAAGGATTGGGACGGCTACCGTTTGACGCCAACCGCGCCGAATTGAAAAACAAGCGGACAATGCCGCTGTTCAAATAACCCTTGGCCGCGCCGATCGCGCGGCCCTTTCATCAGGAGGACCGACATTGAGCCGATACCCTATCACCGTAAAATCGGAGCTTCAGACCGAAGAAAACGCCGTAATCGGTTTTGACCCGCCGTTGCGCACGTACTTTCTGCAGGCGTTCCCCGACGAGGCGACGGACGCTTGCGCGTTGTGGCTTGGCGGCTTTCTTGAGGAGTATCCGAGCCTTGAATCGATCATCAATGCAGCTCGCTCCGAGGGTTATGATGTTCACGGACTGACCCATGATGTTATCATAGCCCTGACCAAGGAAGGCGGGACGCCGACGCCGCCGAGCATCGGCGAGCGACTTGGGATCGTTCGCTAACCGATCAGTCGAAGCTTGTCTTTTGGGGCCGGTTTTACCAGACTGGCCCCGCTTGCGTTTTCGGAGGTCGGACCCAAGCCGCATCGAGCGGCCGAGGTCCGAACGAGGGGAGCCCTTGCCCCTCCCCTCGGGCTCCCCTCCCACCCAAAGGAGAAATCAGATGAGCAGGTTTGAGCCGTTGACGGTCGAAATAGGACGACGCCTTGAGATTGTCCGAAAAGATGCTGGAATCTCAACGAGCGAATTCGCGTCCAGCCTGAACGTGAGCCAAGAGCTCTATCAGGCATATGCGGACGGAGAGGCTGAAATGCCGATGGCGGTCATGAGATCGCTCTACGATGTACACGGGGTCAATCCCGCTTGGTTGCTGGCAGGCGAACAGGACCGATACATGTCCAAAGGACCTGTTGCGGCGCAGTAACCCGTTGGCTGCATCACCGATCAGAAATATTGGAAGGAGGCTGCAAACTGTTGGCCCCCTCCCTTCCTTAGGTTGGGGCAGCGTAAAAAATGGCGAAATTGACCGCCAGCATGACGACCAGCGTGCCGATGAAAGCCAGAAAAAAGACGCCGATTTTTTTGAGTAGGCTTTGCGGCTGCTTCTTGCGGCTAAACGCAACGACGCCTGCCGCGCCTGCCGAAATGCCGATGATGGCCGGGAGTGACATCATGTCTTGGACCTTTCGAATCGTCGCACGAGCCCACTTGTCCGGGAATCCGTGCTTGATTACGATGTAGTTCAAGACGTTCTTAAAGTTGCGCTTCCTGAACGCCGCAAGGTTAGGTCACGCATGCAGCGACGTTTTTCCACCGGAAGACCGGGAGATGATTGCGAGCATATGCAATTCGGGATATTATAATATCCTCGAAAGGATATGTATCATGCCGCTCTACATCAAAGATCCAGAAGTCGATACGCTCACCGAAGAGCTGATCCGCTTGACCAAGACATCCAAGGTTGATGCCGTGAAGACAGCGCTTAGGCGCGAGATCGCCAGCCGCAAGGGCAGCTTGCCCATGCGCGAGCGCCTGGCCAAGTCCCTCGCAATGGCGCGGGACGCTGGTCCCTTTGCGCCGGGGGACCACAAACGCGAAACCGATGAAATGTGGGGCGAAGACTGATGCTATTCGTTGACGCTTCCGTGGCCGTCGCGATCCTTGCCGGCGAAGACGATGCCGGCGAACTCATGCAGCGGCTTGAGCAGCATGACGGCCCCTTTTACGTGTCGGCCGTGGTTCGCATGGAAGCCTCACTTTCGCTGACGCGGCGCATGGCCGAAGCGACAGGTCGCGACCGGCCTGCGACCCCTGACATGCTCGCGACAGCGCGCAGGATGGTCGATCAATTCTTTGCCGACCTTGAAGCCAAGGAGGCGATGATTTCCGGCGATGTGGGCACGAAGGCGCTGGACGCCGCGCAGCAGTTTGGGAAGATCGTCAATCACCCGGCGAAGCTCAATATGGGCGATTGCTTCACGTACGCCTGTGCCAGAGCCTACCGCACGAAGATCGCTTACAAGGGAAACGACTTTGCCGAGACCGATCTCGGCTGGTGATCGTCAATAGCAGCGAGGTGTTCATGTCTGAAGATGTATCGCAGATTTTCTACACATATTCTCCATGCCGATGGGCCGAAGGCGAGCGACGCTGGAAAGATGACGACGCAGGCTTTGATATCTTCGACACATATGAAGCTGCGAAGGAGGACGCCCTACAGCTACGAGAAGACATCGTGCGTCAGGGCGAAACTGAGTGGACACCTGTCCAGATCGAGAAGCTTGTCCTCGCCCCCATGAACAGGGAAAATCTGCTGCTTCTTTTCAATTCGGGCTTTGAGGCCGCTGTCATCGACCACGAAGTATTGGACGTGATCGATTAAGGTCAGCCACGACGAGCGGGATTTTCACATCTGGCGTGGAGCTCCGAGGAGCAAATCCATTTCCTTGGGCGTCAAAACATTGCCGGTTTTCAGAATGTAAGCTGCGATATAGGTCAGCTTCTCATCCACCTCGCTCTCACCCTGCGGCCTGTAATGGAGGATTGCTTGTCGGCTTTCCGCTTCTTGCCTCATCAGAGCGTCCTCAGACTGACCGGCGTCTGCCAACGCGTGGAGCGTGGCGATGTGCTGATCAATCAACTCCTCAAGGCATGTCTCAAGGGTCTCCTTGCCCACAAGGACCTTGTGCGTGCGATGATGGAATGAACGTGGATTGGATGACGACATATCTATCATGGCTGAACAACTCACTGATCTATGAGCGTCCAAGCGTAGACCACCGCTTGCGGATGAAGGCACGATACACTACGAAGTTCCACGAAATGAAACGAAATCAGGGCCTGTAAGCCTTTGGAGAAGAACGGAAAGTTTTTCATCGCGCCTCCCAAGGATGGGCGTGATTTCAAGGAACTGTTCAAGGACCTTGCCGCTGCGGGGGCTGGACGTCCGCTGGACAGCGACGGCTTTCCATCGGGTCCGTGGACGCCGGAGCTTCTGGCCGAAGCGATTTCGCAGATAGATTCCAATCATGTCGGCGTCGATTTGCGAACGGTACAGCTTTGGTTTCAGGAGAACGACAAGGGCGTGAGCGCGGCCAACATTCGCTGGCTTGCGAGGGTTTTCGGATGCGCTGATAAGCAAGCGACGAGCGAATGGCAGATGGAGCTCAGCGCGGCTCAATCCCGATTGGTCGCCAAGAGGCGGGATTCCAAAAAAGCAGACAGCCGTCTCAATCGCATTCCTGATGTTCCTCTAGCCGAGCTCGAGGCCGTCGAAATCGTCTATGCGGCGCAAGGCGATGCGCAGACCCAAAAGCCGCGCTTCAGTCTCGGCCGAATGTCGGAAGCGGTCTTCACGCGCGGCTCGCCCCTGAATCTGCCCGCTTCGGTCTTCGCCGGCGCGTCGGCTCTTGGGTTCTCGGCCTATATCCTCGGCATACACAGCGCGATCTACACCCGGGCCGATGGCATTGTTAAGCAGGTCGGGTTCCTTTGGGCACCCAACTGGACCTTTCTGTTCATGGTCCTCCTGCCCGTATTTTTCGTGCTGGTCACGGAGCTTCTGGTTTACTGGAAAAACAATGGCCGGATGGTTCTGGCGGGCCATGGTGACAGGATCCGGAGCAACCGCGATTGGGAACACCACCTCAAGGCCTATTCCTACTCCTATTGGGCCGTTTTCGTTATCTGCATTCCCTTCGCCGGTATCTTCCAGTGGATCGCAGTGGATCTGATACCGCTGCTGAAGGGCGGCGGCGATTACGCGATAAGTTGGGGCACGTTGGCGCTCATTCGCCCCGAGGTGGTCACGGTGCCAATGTCGATCGTCTTCACAGGCCTTGCATATCTCTACATGTGCCTCTGCTTCTATCTTTTGTTCGCAGGGCTGATCCTGCTCCATACGATCCTTCATGACCTCTGGACAATTGAGGGTGCCACACAGTTGCGTCCGGATGAGTTTCAGCGGGAAGCCGGCGCGATTGCCCTGAGAGTGATGGAGGGAATATTCCGGTGCACCACGGTTGGTATTCTGGTCGCCATCTGCATGAAGCTGCAAAGCGCCTACCTCGCCTCGAACGGCAAGGACATCGTGACGTGGCTCGTAAACGATAGCTCTGTTGTCATTGACGGCTATGCCAATGGCCGCAATGGCTTCCACTACAGAATGCCGACGCATTTCAGCAGTCTGCTAGTGGCGATTTCGTCCTGTGTAGGCTTCCTGTTCGGGTCCGTTCGGTTTGCTAGACGCTTCCATATGCCGCTATGGCGGATGTCGGCGGTCGTCGCGTTGCTCTTTGCAACCTACATGCTGATCGATGCCTTTGACGGCTTCTCGATCCTCCTTGGTATCGCAACCCTGCTTGCGACATACGCTCTCTTCGACCCGGAGTTCGGGCGGTGGCGCGCAGACGAAATAGAAAGCGATCAACGTGTTTCATAGCTGGCTCGATGGTTGGGATGAGCGGCGCGCGCAGAGCGGTGACGAGGCCAAGAAGACAACGCCTTTCGTGATCGACGCCGATCGCGCCTTTCCCGGCGCGAAGAATACCGCGTCTCTGGAAGAATTTTGTTTGCTTGCAGACAGGGCCGCTTCCGATCCAAGTTTCTTTGAGCGACCGAGCGGGAGCGTTGACGGCTTTGACCGAACAAACGGATGGCTCAAGTTCCCGTCCGACATTGCGACGGACGTTGACGAGAACAATACCGTCTGGGCGAAAATCACGGAAAGCGCGTCCAGCAAAAAGGCATTGGTGATTTTCCACCACTGGAATGCCGACGCCCGGAATGCCCAGATCGCGACACTTTTTTCAAAGCGCGGCATCACCGTGATCGAGATCGCGATGCCCTATCATTTCGAGCGCAGCCGTCCCGGCTCGCTGTATGCCGACTACATCCTCAGCGCCAATCTCGGGCGAACGCTTCAGTCTATGAGGCAAGCCGTTTTCGACGGACGGAAAGTCATTGGCTGGCTGAAAAGCGAAGGCTATCGCGAGATTTCGGTTCTCGGCATGAGCCTGGGCTCTTGGGTCGCAGGATTGATCACGGCGCACGAGCCCGCCGTGTCGAAAGCCTCGCTGTTTCTGACAGCCGGTAGCCTCGCGGATATGGTTTGGACAGGGCGCGCGACACGATCCATTCACAAGAGCCTTGCGCCCCATATCGAGCTGAACGATCTCAGAAGAGCGTGGGGACCGCTCAATATGGAGAACTACGCGCAAAACCTAGCGCGACCGGACTTGAGGCTTCACATCGTCCTCGCGAAACGAGACACAGTCGTTTTACCCGATCTCTCGGCCCGATTTATGCAGAGGCTCGAAAGTGTCGGCGCTTCGCCCCACATCCTGGAACTGAACTGCGGGCATTATTCACTTGGTATTCCGCCCTACATCCTGCTGGCTGGCCTGAGCTTGAGCAGGTTCCTGTCGCGCTGATCAGTTCCACCGTTATGCCTCAAGCGCGCACTTGCTGACCGTGTTGAGCGGCCAGCGAGTGCAATGAGGGGAGCCCCTTCGGCCCCTCCCCTCAAACTCCCCTTCCCCCGCACGATAGACGCCCCGCAAGCGGGTCGGCTCATTGAGGCTTGTTGGCGTTTCCGGCCGGAGACGTCCTGATGTGTGTCCACCACGCTGCAGCATGATGGCGATGGAGATCCGCCCTTGCGGTCGGATCGCGATTTGCCGGTTGAAGGCAAAGGCGACGGCCGGGGCTACGAAGGCCGCGTTTACCGGTCTCTCCTTGGTGGCTGTACGTAATCTAATGCTGCGCACGATACGGCAGGCCCCGCCTTTGCGTGCAACCCCAAGGGGTTCTCCTCTCCGCTTCGCTCCGTTGCGATCGCTGCGCGATGCACTCGGCGGCTCCAACCGTATTCGAGTTTCGCGATTACGCACAACCACCAAGGAGGATCACCTCATGAAAACGCTCGTAACCTTCTGCCAGAAAACCGGCCGTCGCCTTAGCCAGTTCATCAACCGGCAAATCGCGAAGTTGGCCCATAAGGGCCAACTTAAGTTCTCCATCGCCATCATGCTTCCGCTCCTCGCCAAGGTCGAGTTCACCTATCAGGTCGAGCTCGATGGCAAGGCCGGAAACGCCAACAAGCCTCAATGAGGCAAAGCCGCGCCCTTATCCGTCCCACTTGATATCCCATGACCATTCCGGCCCGATTGGCGGGCGCGCGACGAGACTGGCAAGGCATGGTTCGATCCGCACGGGCATGGGATCGAACAGCAACTGCGGCTGACTAGGGTCGCGGCGTCGCACGCGCCCGCTTTGCAGGGGCGCATTCTCTTCTGTACGGAGCGGCTGCGTTGAAGGGCGCGGGCGTCTGGTCATCCCCGTATTGCATCAGGGAACCCTTAATATCCCGTACAATATGCTTTAGAACACTAAGCAAAAGACCGGACGGATGAACGATGACTTCAAGACAGCAACTATTGGCGAAGGTGCATGACATCGCTGATCCCTGCGAAGAGCTCAGGCAGGGTTTTCGTGCGTTGGCAGCGGACCCCTCAATACCCTCGGATGTACAGCAAGCCTCTCTCGATCTGGCCGACGCTATCGAGAAGGTCTTTCAGATCGCGCACTACATCATGAAAAGTGAAACGGCAGCGTCAGGTCATTGAGAGCCAGGCGGTGCGGTTTTGCCGGAGGAAGTCGGTCCCGGCTTCCGCTTCGCGGCGCAAGCTAAGCCTCCTGCGGCTTCCTTTTTCCCGGCAAAACCGCGTCGAGAATTCCCGCTTTCCCGGCCTGAAGAAGGGCCGTCGCTATGCTGAAAGCTCCGATACTCTTCATTGTTCGTTTGGCTCGTCGCAACGAGCAAGCGCCAACCGACACGCCGAGCGGCACTCAACACGGTGCACTTTCTCATTGCGCTAATTCACGTTGAACTAGATCTGCCCGTGAAGCGGAGCGCCCAACACTCGGAGCGGAGCGGGCAGATCGATCCGGGGAACCGGCTGGCCGGTTCACTTCTAGAATGAGCGTCCGAGAAGCGGACGCACGATTTTTTATACCTATCCGCTCTTACGACAGGTCGCGGATCGCGCCAATGGGCAAGCGCGCAAGCGCTGTCCCTCGGCTGGAAAAACGGCTTTCACCGCCGAGCCGGCGAACCTTCCGTTTTTCCCTCCTCCGGACCCATGACCCGCTCCACCCCCTGACGGGAGCGGGCTGCGCCCTCCCCCTTCGTTCCGCCGGATGTGGGGGCACATCCTACGGAACGTAGGCAGAGGCTTCGCCCACTAGCGGGGCTTGCTCCCAAGGGAACCGGGAAAACTTTGGAGATTGACCTATGACCGAGATTGTCAGCATTCCGCTTAGCAAGCTTGATACGGACCCGAAAAACGTCCGCAAAACCTACAAGGCCGAGGGCGTCGAAAGCCTCGCAGCGTCCATTCTCGCCAATGGTGTTGTTCAGAACATCGTCGTGCGCAAGGCTCCAAAGGGCCGCTACTTTGTTACGGCGGGCGGTCGTCGGCGCGCTGCCCTGTTGCTCCTTGTCGAGCGCGGCCAGATCGCAGCCGATTATGCCGTGAACGCTATCGTAAAGACCGCCGACGAGGCGACAGAGCTTAGCCTGACCGAGAACGTGCAGCGTGAGGAAATGCACCCTGCTGACCAGTATGTGGCGTTTAAGGCCATGGTCAACGAGGGCAAGGCCATCGCGGATATCGCTGCGCGGTTCGGTGTCACTGAAATCATCGTTCGCCGCCGTTTGGCCTTGGCGAAGGTCTCGCCGGTCTTGCTGGCCCTGTTTCGCGACGACGAAATGACGTTTGAGCAGCTGACCGCCTTTACGGTCTGCGATGATCACGAGCGTCAGGAACAGGTCTGGGAGTCTCTTGATCGATGGAGCCGCGATATCTCGCGGATTAAGTCGGCACTGATGACGGACGAAATTGCCGGAAGCGACAAGCGTATCAAGTTCATCGGTGGCCTTGATGTCTATGAACAGGCAGGAGGCGCAGTTCGCCGCGACCTGTTCGACGCGCAGGGCGGCGGGTTCGCGCTCGACGTAATATTGGTTGAAAAGCTGGTCAGCGAGAAGTTGGCAGCGGTAGCCGAACCGTTTTTGTCGCAGGGCTGGAAATTTGTCGAAACCCACATGCAGCGGCCCGACTGGATTTTCTGCGTTCCTCGCGTCTATCCGAAACAGATCGAGCTTTCCCCTGATGAACAGTCGGAACGTTTGCGCCTGTGCGCCGAACACGATGAACTCGTAGAGCTCATGGACCGTGACGAGGGCGAGGAAAGCCAGTCCGAGCGCATCGATGCCATTAGCGCACGACTGGATGAACTGGACTCGATGCAGGAAGTCTTTTCCGACGAGGACAAGGCGAAAAGCGGGGTTATCGTTTCCTTGGACTACTACGGAAGGGCGGATATTGCCGTTGGCATCCGCAAGCCGGGTGATGACGAACAGAACGAGCAAGCGGAAACGGAGGATGACGATAGCGGGTCCGAGGTTTCCGAGAAGGATGAGGAGGTCGGCTCGCCGAAGATCGTCCACTCTGCTGTGCTGGTCGAAGACCTGACAGCGCAGAAGACAGCCTCGCTCCGCGTCGAACTTGCCAACAATCCCGATGTCGCTCTGGTCAGCGTCGTTCACGCGATGCTGCTCGATCTTGTTTATCCCGGCACCTATGGCCGTTCACGAGGGATGACCGCGTTGCAGATCGCCGTGACGCATGAGCGTTTGCAAGGTTCGATGAAAAGACCGGATGCGAGCCGGGCGACCGCGGAATGGGACCGTATTGCCGAAAATTTCGGTTATCAACTTCCCGGCGAGCCGGAAGACCTATGGGACCATCTTCTTGATAAGTCGCAGTCGGAGCTTTTGGGACTGCTGGCCTATGCCGCTGCGCACACCCTCAATGCGGTCGAGACGAAACATAGCTTCCGCAAGGACGCATGCGCCCATGCAGACCAGATCGGGCAGACCCTAAAGGTTGATATGACCGACTGGTTCGAGACGACAGCGGAAAGCTATTTTTCGAGCCTCAATCGCGCAGGCATTCAAGCGGCGGTGGCAGAAGTGAAAGGCGCTGATTTCGCTTCGCGTATCGCAGGTATGAAAAAGGCCGAGGCGGCCGCTTTTGCCGAAACCGCAATCAAAGGGTCCAGCTGGCTTCCGTCGCTGGTCCGGATCGCGCCTGATCCGAAGGCCGAGAAGGATCAGACGGAACTCCGTTCGGAGGATGAGCAAACTTTCCCGATGGCAGCGGAATAGCCGCGCTGCTGTCAGCCGGTCACGTCCTCCAGCGTGACCGGCTTCCCTCTCGACACGAGGCAAAGTCATGTTCGATCAAGTCCCCGACCCCACCAAAGCCGCCGAATGCTGCTGCCAACTTATTCAAGCGTATCTGTCCGATCCAGAGCATGCGGATTGGGGGGATGTTCAAACGGCAGTCAACACCGCTCTGGAAGCTTTCGATCTTCCGCCCACGTTCTTCGAGGAACAGGCTCAAATCGCCTGATTCTTGGCTCTCACCGCCCCGCCCCGCCCCGCCCGTCTTTGGTCCGATACCAAAGGCGGGCTTTCTGTCATTCGCAAACTTGGTGCAATAGGGATGAAAAGCCGGTTCATGGGTTCGGAGCGTCGCGAAACGCGCCCCTCCGTTGAGAGGAGGCCCAGGCCCCCTCCTCTCAAACTCTCCGTCCCACCCGAGGTCAAAAAGCCCTCTAAAGGTGCTGTTAACCGATGTTTGAGCCATTTCGGTAACGGCGCCGAACGCTCTTGCGCACGCCGCTACGAATATAAAGCCATAATTTTCAGGGGTTTTAGGCGTGGAAGCCGCGTTGAAGTGCGAATAACGATTGAGAGAAAGCTCAATCGTTGCGCCAAGTTGGGTAATCAAGCTATGTATTGTCTCCGGCCGGAATCAGCTACTGCTGCGGCTCGTACCCTTTTAACCCAAGTCTGGAGAACACGCAGGCCCAGAAAAGAGAAAACCGCTCCCGAGAAAACCCGGAAGCGGTCTGCAAAAAACCAAATAATTAAGCAGATTTGTTTTCGCAGACCCCCCTTCCCCTGTCAATAAGAAAAACGCCTTCTCGGTGAACGGCGAAGCCTTGTCTGGTCCCTTGAACAGGAGACATGACAAATGAGGGAAACCCTCACGAACAAGCAGCTAACTGGCCGCAGAATGACAAAGGAGAGAGCTGAGTTCCGGCGACTGGCACAGTCAACGGAAGTCGGAACGGTGACGCGCGGCCAGTTGGCGGTGTTGTCACAGAGTCTTCCATGCACCGGCCTAATTACTAGTACCGAAAGCCATCTGCTGACAGTAATCGTCAACACCGCCCGGGCCGACGCCTTCGACAAGGGTGGTCGACCCATTGTGTTCAAGTCCAACAATCAGCTGGGGTTCGAGATTAACCGCTCACCTGGGCGGGTCAGCCGTATCCTGTCGAGGTTGTTCGACGCCGGGCTCGTTACCATGCAGGACAGCGCAAATTTCAAGCGCTATCCGATTAGGGACGGCGAAGGCGAGATTTCAGACGCTTGTGGCATCGATTTGCGTGTGCTGATTGCCCGCTACCGTGAGCTCGACGCCCTAGTGCGGCAGAAGCGAGAGGAGAAACGCGCCAGCGACGCCGCTGCCCGCCGCTTTCGCGACGCACTCAGGAGCGCCCGTTACGCGCTGGTGAATGCCGTCGATTTGACGAAAACCGCCCTTGCGAGCCTTGCATCGCGCATCGACCGTATTGCTGCCTTTGTTGGTATCGCCGGCAGAGCGCCCGCTTTTGTTTTGAGGCGTGCAGCGATCCTGCTGGAGTGGCTTGTTGGACGATCACTCAAGGCATCGATGCGGCCGCAAAGTGTGTCTGATTATGATAATATGACATGCACGAATGTCGAAAACGACATGCACAAACAGATTACAAACCCCCATCCGTTTGACTTGAGTAAAGAGGAACGGCGTCCGGCTAAAGCCGGCCAACACAATTCACCTAAGGCTGGCTACACCAGCAAGAGGGCTTTTGAGGAAAGCCTGACGAGAGGATCCGACCCAGACAATAGGCAATCTCGCCCGCAGCAAGGGATTGTTGCTCTTGATGATGTGTGGAGGGCGGCGCCATCGTTGAAAGACTATTTCACCACCGCGCCACGCAGCTGGTCCGATCTAGCCCGCATCGCCCCGCAAATTTGCCGCTTGGCGGGTGTCTCAGAGGACGCGCGGCTTCGCGCCGTCGATCAGATGGGCCAGCAGGCCGCCGCGATCGCCATCGCGGTCACGTTCGAGAAATATTCCCGCCAAGAAGTCAGCTCGCCCGGAGGGTATTTGCGCGCCATGACGGACCGGGCGGCATCCGGTGAGCTTCATCTTTCGCGTTCCGTCTTCGGGCTTGCCGCCCGCAACTCCACGGAGGCTCTAAATTGAGAATACAACCCGTTTTTTCGGCTCTCTTGTTCGCTCTTGTGTTTTCACAACCATCCGGCGCGGCCGACTATTCCGGGCAAGCACGCGTGATCGATGGCGACACCTTCAGCATTCGACAGCAGCGGATCAGGATTGCGGCGATTGACGCCTGCGAGCGCTCGCAAAAGGGCTGGAAGAATGGAGCCGAATGGGCATGTGGTGTCGAGGCTCGCAGCTATCTTTCCCGCCTTATCGACGGGAAGCATGTGACATGCACCATCATCGACGAGGACCAATACCGTCGCCTAGTCGGACAGTGCTACATCCAGCAAACCGATATCGGCCTTGAAATGGTGAAAGCCGGCCAGGCGCGACTTCTGTTGCAGTATCTACCGCGAGGCAACTCAATACCTCTTGAGGCTTACCATCAGGCCGAAGACAGCGCCCGAGGCAGACGTTTGGGCCAGTGGGCGGCCGAGATCGACGCGCCGAGCAACTATCGCCGTTCCAATTCTCATCAGTAGCCCAATGACAATTGGATCTGGAACCGCCGAAATCCTCCTTCGGTAGCGCCAAATTGGCTATCTCGCAGAGCAAAAAGCCGTTTGTTTCCGGTTGTATGCTTGCGAAAGTTGAATAATATTGGCGCACGAATATGCGGTTATTGTCGTTGGTCGTACAGGTGATGTTTGGTAGACGCTTTCAGTAGACACCCCTCCAAGGCGGTTGCTCTTGATGCCCGTTCGCACAGCGACGCGGTTTGCTCAAAGCTGGCTGTCCACCAAATTTCCCCGCCTTCGGCTTCCTCGCGAAGCAAATTTGGCACCCTTCCAGCCTCCTCCGCTGCGCTTCGGCCTCCGGTGCGCACCGCTTTCCGCTGGGCCTTGTGAACGCTCATCGCAACCACCAAAGAGGAGTGACCACCATGAAAAACATCACCAACTACATCCAGTTCAACGGCGACAATATCGAAACCGCAGACGGTACCGGCCTCATCTCCACCATCGAGCGAGACCTCGAAATCAGGGTAACGCCTTTTTCTTCCACCAACGAGAGAGCCCCGACGCACCGCGTCTATGCAACATCTCCCGCAGGTCACAAGCTCGACGTGGGCGGCATCTGGAAAAAAGAGAACGGCGAAGGCAAGCCCTACTACACGATCTCGATCAAGCGCATGGGCTTTAATGCCAATCTGGGCCGGTTCCCCGGCCAGGACGATCCGACCCTTCAGGCAATCATCGAGTGGGAACCCCGCGATTGATTGCGCAGAGAAGCCCGGTTCATGACCGGGCATCTCGCCCCGAAAAGGCTGAAAATCCGCCAAATAGCTGGATTTTCGGCCCTTTTCGTGTTAGGTTGACCAGTAATTGGAGATTTGTCGATGAACATTCATTCCACTCGTCCCGACCGCTCCCCGGAAGCCGTCGCGGCTCGAAAGAAGAGCACCGATCAGGCTCGCGCCATGAATATTCGCCAAGGCTATCAGGGCAACGACGCCCTGCTCGAAGCGGCAACCGCTGCTTACGTTGCCGGCGATCTCACCCGAGAAGAGTATCGCGCCCGCATCTTGCCGCAGCCCAAGGGCTGATCATTTCATCCAAGTCTCAAGAGGCTCAAGGCCGTCTGCTAGCGCAGACGGCTTTTTGTTGGTTTACGCATGGCTGAAGAACACCCCAGGGGTTCCTACACTTATCCCAACACGTCAGACGATCCGGATCGCCAGAACGTTCTTCGTAATAAGTTCGGTATCGAATTCAAATCGGAGCTTCGCACGGTCGAGTACCGTGCAACGCAAGACAGAATTTCGGAAATCCTTGAGGGTGATGGTCCCACGGGGAACTTTGATGCCGCTCATCTCAAGGCGATCCACGGGCACATATTCCAGGATGTGTACGAATGGGCCGGTCATACCCGAAACGAAAGCCCGGTGGTTGACGGAGCTCGTGTCGAGCCGATTGGCGGCCTTTCAAAAGGCGGAACGTCTTTCCTACATGGCGCGCGTATAGACATGGGTCTGAATGAGGCGCTGAAGCCGATCAGTGATCCGCAGGCCCTACGAGCCGCCAGCAGGGAAGAATTCGTTGAGCGGGCCGCAAAAATGCTGTCAGAACTGAACTACGTGCATCCATTTCGCGAAGGCAACGGAAGAACCCAGGAAACCTTCATCACGGAGCTCGGCCGGCATTACGGGCATGACATCGATATGAGCGTGATCAGCAAGACCCGTATGATTGAAGCGTCCATTGCCACGACAAATGACCCTGCCAGCCCTGCCCTGAGGCACGTCATCGAGGATGCGATAGACCCCAACCGCCGCGAGGCGCTGCGTGGTGCCTTTGCGGATCTGGAGCAGGTCGGTGAGAAGTCATTCGAGCATTATGTTCGGACTGCCCGTCCGGGCGAAGAGATTGAGGGCCAGGTGTTCGGTCATGACAATCGCGTTGCAACCCTTGTGACCGAGAACGGCATTATCGCTGTCGATCGCGCCGACCTTCCGGAGCGGATCCCGGCCGACGACGAAGAGGTGAAGTTCACCGCCCGATCTGACTTCAGAACCTTGGGGCGGCCGGAGCAGGAGGCCCAAGCGCAGCCTCAGAGCGTCGAGCAAAAGGCTGAACAAGCGCCGCAGCCGTCAAATCACAACGCAGAGCTCAAGGCCGTTGAAGCGCAGCATCTGGCAACCCGTCAGCAGCAGAACGACCGGGAGGACCGGGGTCGTTAGCCCGGCTTCTTACCCGTTGCAGTACCGGAAACCGCAGCGCCGTTAGCGGCCTGCTCCCTTGTGTTTGCTGTCTCCCATTTCGTTGGGTGATTGACGACGATAGCCCCTCCCCCATTCAACCGCTTCGCGGTCCTCCTCTCCGTTGCGGCCCTCCGGGTGCATGGGCTCGTCTCGGCTATCTCCTTTTTTTGCCGTCAACCAACGAAAAGGAGACGGCTATGCAGAGCAAGGACACCTACCGGCGCATCACGGATGCCATCATCGAGCAGCTTGAAGCAGGAACGAAACCTTGGATCCGCCCTTGGCGCGGGACCGTCCGCCGCTCGCCGGTACCGCAACGCGCCACCGGCGAGGCCTATCGCGGCATCAACGTCATCATGCTGTGGCTTTCCAGCCAGCTCGCCGGCTACGACGAGAACACCTGGATGACCTACCGGCAGGCTCAGGATCTTGGGGGCCAGGTCAGAAAGGGCGAACAGGGAACCCTCGTCGTCAAGTACGGGACCTTCACTCCGAAGGCGCAGGAAGCCGACGACAAGAGCATCCCGTACCTGAAGGGCTACACCGTCTTCAACGTCGAGCAGATCGATGGCCTACCCGACCGGTTCAAAAGCCCGGTTGAAGACATTCCGGAAGGCCCCATGCCGCTCCTCAGGCATGTCGAAGACTTTATCGGTCGAACCGGCGCGAAGATTACCTACGGCGGCAAGCACGCCTGCTATCGTCCAAGTCCCGACGACATCGAGGTGCCCGCGCGTGAACGCTTCTTAAGCGAAGTCCATCTTTACAGCACCGTTCTGCACGAGCTCGGCCACTGGACCGGCTCGAAACAACGTCTCGATCGCGATCTTTCCGGCCGGTTTGGGACCGAAACCTGTGCCGTAGAAGAGCTCGTTGCCGAACTGTCGGCGGCTTTCGTCTGCGCTGACCTTGGCGTTGAGCACGATCCACGCGAGAACACCGCGACCTATCTGGAAAGCTGGCTGACGGTTTTGAAGCAGGATAAGCGGGCGATCGTCACAGCCGCCGCCAAGGCTCAGGCCGTTGCTGATTACCTTCACGGCCTTCAAGGCGCAATAGATATTGAGGCGGCCTAGCGTCCCCTCTAACACAAAGGCAGTCGTTGCGACGAGGTTCGAAACGGAGGCAAGTTGCCTCTGTTTCATACCGATTCTCTCCAACTCGGAGACCGTCAGATGCTAAGGACGATTCTCAGGCAATCCGTTGTCAGCTGACAATTGAAGTAACCATATGAAATATCAGACGAAATTAATAGGACGCAAATGGTTAATTTCGGTTAACCAAAAACAGCTTGACGGTTATGCCGTCTATGAGATCATTTGCGCAAATTGAAGAGAATTGTCAGGTTTACCGTGAATGGCGAATAAGAGCGCAAAAAGCAATAAAGTCGACAAAATCGAGCGCGTCTCGATTGATAAGACTATAGCCGATGATGCCGCGAAGCTCAGCAGCAATCTTCAGGAACTTTCCGCTCGGCTGTTTTCACCTGATGCGCAAAAGGCACTTCGCCGCTTTAGTAGCACGGAAGCCGCAAAACTGCTCGGAGTAACGGACAGCTACGTGCGCCATCTGGCGGCTCAGGAAGATTCTGTTACCTCCGAGAAGACGTCGGGCGGCCGACGGACCTTCTCCTTGACCGAAATCAACACGATCCGCCAGATTCTGGGTAAAACCAAACCAGCCTATTTGTCTGGACGCCGGGAAAACGAACATCTGCAGGTTATCGCAGTGACCAATTTCAAAGGCGGATCGGGTAAGACAACGACCTCCACGCATCTCGCTCAGTATCTGGCTCTGCGCGGCTACCGCGTCCTCGCTGTCGATCTCGACCCGCAAGCTTCGATGTCCGCAATGCTGGGCTATCAGCCGGAGTTTGATGTCGGCGAAAACGAGACACTGTTCGGGGCTATCCGATACGATGATCTACGTCGCCCGGTAGGGGAGGTGGTTCGAGAAACCTATTTTCCGGGCTTGGATATAATCCCGGGTAATCTTGAGCTCCATGAATTCGAGCACGATACGCCGCGAGCGCTCGCAGAAAGAAACGGATCCGAAACCGACATGTTTTTCATGCGCGTCGGCAACGCGCTCGCTGACCTCTCTGACAGATACGACGTCGTCGTCATCGACTGCCCACCGACCTTGGGGTTCCTGACGCTTTCTGCGCTATGCGCTGCGACGGCAGTGTTAATCACTGTCCATCCCCAGATGCTGGACGTGGCTTCCATGAACCAGTTCTTGGCAATGACATCGGACCTTCTTTCTGTGGTCAAGGACGCTGGTGGCAATCTGGAATATGATTGGATGCGCTATCTGGTCACGCGGTACGAGCCGAACGATGGCCCACAAGCGCAGATCGTTGCTTTTCTACGAAGCTTGTTCGGAGATCGTGTTCTGACCTCGATGATGGTGAAGTCTACGGCTATTTCTGACGCCGGGCTCTCAAAGCAAACGATCTACGAGGCCGCACGGGAATCGATGAATCGACAGACCTATGATCGCGCTGTTGAATCAATGGATGGGGTGAACCTCGAAGTTGAGGCACTTCTCAAGAGTTCATGGGGGCGTGCATGAAGGGCCGTGACATTCTAAAAAATATGGTCAGTTCAGCGGGTAGCGAACGGCCACCTAAGGCATCCACTCAGCCACAGCACAAGCCAGCTGGCGCGGTGCGAGCCATGAACTTGTCACTTGGTCGGCTCGGTGATGAAGCCGCTGCGGCCAAAGAGCTACGTTTGGCGCTTGCAGCCGGTGACAAGGTCGTCGAGTTGACGCCGACGCATATTGACGCATCCTTCATTCAGGATCGCATTCCGACGGACCACGATGCAGCCCTTGAGGATCTTATTTCCTCTATGCGCGAGAGCGGGCAGCAAGTCCCGATCTTGGTGCGGCCACATCCTACGAGGGAAAACCACTACCAAGCGGCCTACGGGCACCGCCGATTGCGCGCGGCCATCATTCTGGAACGCTCAGTCAAAGCCATCGTACGCCAACTGACCGACGAGGAACTTATCGTCGCGCAAGGCCAGGAAAACGGGCCGCGCGTTGATCTCAGTTTCATCGAGCGCGCTCTTTTTGCGAGGCGGCTCGAAGAGCACGGCTTTGATCGCGACCGCATATCTCAAGCGTTGTCTGTCGATAAGCCTGAAACCTCGCGGCTCTTACAAGTGGCCGACGTCATTCCAACGGAAATCATTATGGCTGTTGGGCCCGCTTCTAGAATCGGTCGGCCACGCTGGCTGGCCTTTGCCGAACTGTTGAAAGACAAAGCGGCGGCGGCACGGGTAGCGGATTCCATCGCGGACCCTCATTTCAGAACGATCGATACGAATGAACGTTTCGCACGTCTGTGGAGTCAGGCTCAGGATGCAAAATTGCCGCAGAAGAGCACCGCGGGTAAGATTCGCACGCGCAAGGGTATCGTGCTTGCATCGATAGAGCGAACCACCAGGGGCGCCAAGATCACAGTTACATCAGAAGAATTTTCAAAATTCCTAGACGCTCGTATGAGCGATCTCGTTGAACAGTTCGAAAAAGAAAACGCTTCTGAAACAAACCATTAGTTCGATTGTCAGCTGACAATCCGATCGCAACTAGGAGATCAAAACCGCAAAAGAAAAAGGCCCCCAAACGTCGCCGTCGTGGAAGCCCTTCTCATATGTGTCGCAACTAGAGAATCGCATTTCCCCGAATCCCAGTCAATAGTCTTTGGCGCTGTTTTGGCGAGCGGATTTCTTTTGCCTTTGTGAGGGCTGAAGAGATGCAAACAGGAAGTGTAACGACGCCCTTTGGGCGGCGACCGATGACGCTTGCTCTGGTGAAACGGCAAATCGCTGTCTCCGAGATCAAGCCGGGTAAGAGCGCTGATAAATGGATGATCTTTCGAGACGTCAAAGAAGCGCGCGAGCTCTTCAAGCTGCCTCCTTATTCGATAGCGGTGCTTGATGCGCTGCTGACGTTCTATCCGGAAAAGGAATTGCGCCAGAACGCGCAGCTGGTGGTATTTCCCTCCAACGCTCAGTTGATGGTACGCGCCAACGGAATGTCCGGAGCAACCCTTCGGCGGCATTTAGCGATCCTTGTCGATGCAGGGATGATTGTCCGCAAGGATAGCCCCAATGGCAAACGATACGCTCGAAAAGATGGGGCAGGGGAGATCGAACGCGCATTCGGATTTGATCTTTCTCCGCTTTTGGCTCGATCCGAGGAGTTCGGGTTGGCGGCTCAACAGGTGGCGACCGATCGCCGCGAATTCCTCAAGGCCAAGGAGAGCCTTACACTATGCCGGCGGGACGTTCGAAAGGTTATCAGCGCCGCGATCGAGGAGGGGGCTGATGGCGACTGGGAAGCGATAGAGGCTGTCTACCTCGACATCGTCCGACGGATTCCCCGCACCCCGTCAGCGTCCGACCTGGCAAAAATCCTCGACGAGATGCAGCTTCTTTACGAAGAAGTCGTCAACCGGCTGGATTTGATGGGTAATTCAGAAGATATAAGCACCAATGGTGCTCAGACAGAGCGCCACATACAGAATTCAAAACCCGAATCCATCATTGAACTTGAACCTAGCTCTGAAAACGAGCAGGGCGCGAAGCCGAGTGAAATCAGTCGACCGAAGAGGGAGCCGATAAAGGCGTTCCCACTTGGTATGGTTTTGAGGGCTTGCCCGCAGATAAGCGATTACGGGCCGGGCGGCCAGATCGCAACTTGGCGAGAGCTGATGTCAGCCGCTGTTGTCGTTCGTTCGATGCTCGGCGTTAGCCCGAGCGCCTATCAGACCGCCTGCGAAACCCTTGGACCCGAGAATGCGGCCGCTGTCATGGCCTGCATTCTGGAGCGGGGGGGCCAGATCAACTCTGCAGGCGGTTACCTGCGTGATCTGACGCAACGGGCCGAGAAGGGTGAGTTTTCGCTAGGTCCGATGCTGATGGCCTTGATGCGCGCCAATACTGAGAATGATCGACAGGCGGGATGAGATGGTGATGTTCGGCGCTGTCTCCATCTCACGCAACGCCGGCTAGGAAGCTGTCTTGCAAGACGTATGGCTTCGCCTGGCGTTGGGTGGCCGATGCCATCAGCCGAGGAAGGCCCCGCTAGCCGCCTTACTTCTTGTCTCTCTCCGGGCGCTCTTCAGGTGTCATGCGCGCGATAATTCCGATAAGATTTCTCACGGCTTCGTGCGGTAGGCTCCGTGTAAGGTGCGAGAGCTCCAGGTGATCTTTCGCTTCTTCCGGCGTACGTCCGTAAAGATGAGGTGCAGCTGCAAAAAGGATGTCGATCGGCTGGAAGCCAAGAAGTTCACATAAATGGATCATCCGCGTGACTGTCATCCTCGAAAACGCGCGCTCATAGCGACCGTACACTGCTGTCGAGAGCCCGACCATCGAAGCAAATTCTTCTCTGGTGAGCTTTTCGTCTTCGCGAGCCTTGCGCAGAAACGCGGCAAGTTTCTCGTCCATTTCCTTGAAACTCACGATACCTTCGAAGCCTGGGCGGCGGTAAAGCGGCCGGTCTACTTCTTCATCAGTGGTCTCAACGAGGCCCTTCGAACTCTTGTATTTGATTAGGTCTCGCGTTTCCGACATCACCCTCAGCCTCAATCCGCTTTTCAAGCGGTATTATGTACCAAGCTGAACCAACTTGGCACCAGTCTGTTCCTATGAATCACCAAACGGTCTTTCTACCAATTTGGGGGTAAGGTGTACAATCGGCGGCAAGTTGCAAACTTAGCCAACTTGGCGAACTCAGTTTTGGTGTACTTACCGCTTCGACCAGCGCGATATAGTGTATTTTCAAGAATATCCAGCTATTTGGTTCTAAGAGAAACTAGAGCCCAAATATCATCTTTCCGCTCAAAGACCCCTTCCAAGCGGGTATCTTCTTTGATCCAACCGAGTTTCGCAGTCAACTCACATGCGATGGCGTTTCGAGCTAAACTAATGCAGCGATCGACGTGAACTGACGATTTGGGGCCGTAGTTTTCTATATCCCATTTGGATAAGATAAACAGTTGCTCCTTGGCTGCCTGGTCAGTCGGCCAGTCGCCCTTATCGGTTACATCCGTCCCACTCACTGTTTGCGCCAGAAAGGAATGTTTCAGGGCGGGAAGATCTATTCCGACCAATACCGCCTGCGGCGCGAGGACAACTCCGAGCAATCCACCTAACGCAACGCCAAGAAGGAATTTGGGGTCCAGGATCAATACCCGTTGTCCCGCAAGTATTGGTCTATGGCCGTCTTGATGATGACCGTCATTTTAATTTCGTTCTCAACCGCGGCTCGAGCGAGCCGTTGCTTGGTGTCGAAGTCGAGAGGGCAGTTTACGAAGTGCTTGCTTTCTCTCGCCTTCGTCTGTTTCAGGTCCTGTAAGCGCAGTCTCGACGCTTCTTGGCGAAGAGCTCGTGTTGTGGTTCGCTCCCGCCGAACATCCTCGTTGGCAGAAATCAGATTCCCGCTTTGTTGGTTCGGGCCGAAGTCGGCTTGAGGATTGGTAGCACTCGCATCTATGTCCGTCGGCTGCATGTTGGCTGCCTTGTCGGTGACCACGACTTCAGGAGTGGCCGGAGCTGACTTGGAAGGCACAGACTGGCCGACTTGTGGCTCCTGACGCGGTTTGCGAGGCGCAACCGCAAAATCTGTCACACTGGTGTCGCGTTTAACCATAGCATTAACCCCTTGCGGTCGTCTGGAGGTAGCTTTCAACTTCGTGCTTGAATGCTAGAGCTTCTGCACGGGCCTTTTTCACGGGATCGGTTAGCTCAAGCATTTGGAGCGTTCCATAGCCGGTTCGAATCTCTCGATAGGGGTTCCGTTCAACAAGTTCGGTTTCGAGCAGGTGTGAATTATAGCCGCCCTCTTGAAGGTTGGCGACAAATGGACGAATTAAACGATACTCTTCAAGTGCGCGGTTCGGCATGCTTATCCGTGTCCTGTATATGAGGTGTGGGATCTGCCGTCCTATCTGATCACTCATGTCGGCAACATCGCTGGCTGCTTGGCCAGCAGCCACGATCTCGTCCTGCGCTGGTTGGATCGGCGTTATTACCAGTTGGGAACCAGCAATGATCGTGTCTCTGGTAACGGTATCCTGGCCGGGAGAATCCATGATCACAACGTCATAATCTGCAGCGTCTTGTTCGAGGACTTGCCTAATACCAGAACCTTGGGCTGCAGTCACAAGCGCTATGCCGTCTGGCTGGTAGTTTTTCTCAATTGAGCGTTGGAACCAAGTCGAGAGGTTTTGGCGACCATCCGCATCGATGAGCAGCACGCTTTTGCCTTCGAGAGCAAACTCTCCTGCGAGAAGGATGACAGCAGTCGTCTTTCCTGCACCACCTTTCCCGCTTACTGCGGACATGCAAATTGTCATAGTTGCTTCTCCCAAAAATTTTGTCCGACCTCTTGATGGCCTCCAGGGCATCCGTGTGGCCTCATCGTTTCGGTTCTTCCAAACGGCAGGCCCACACTGAGCATCTCGTGGTCGTTGACATCTTACCAACGGTACAAAAACGCCGTAGGGCGACCGGAACCATGTCGCGGCACGCCCGCACGACGATAACTTATGTAGGGTTCACACGGGTGGTCAACTCGCCGGTTAAGATCGAAACGACTAAACGACAACATGATATGTCCGGGTGAAGTGTACTCAACGTGCTTTGCCGCCATGTTGAGGGACAGAAGGTAAAATCTACATCTAAAAACCACACGGCCTACCGTGTGGTTTCCTCGTGTGATCTATTCGAGTGGTGAACCCCGGAGCCGCGTGAAGGCCGACTTTGGTAGGCGAACGGAAGCCGCAAGAGCGTAGAGCGGAGCGTCCCTTGCGGGTGAGTACCGCTGCCATACCAAGGGCTTCTTAGCGGTTTTGGCGGTGAACCCTGGTGAGCGTTTCAATGCTTTGAAGCCGATGCGTAAGCGTCGGTATTAGTGGGACGCAATGGGATGGAGGGGTTATAGGTCGTTGCAGGTCGTTTCATATTATGAGTGGCAGGATACGCAAAAATGTTTTACATTTTGGTCGTTTCTATCGAGGGACTGGCCCTCGATGCCTTCGCGTTGCGCTGGAAAGGCCTTCGGCTGATGAGTGAAAACAGTTTGGTGACGTCTGCGACTAAGGCCCGTAAAGACCGGCTCGTAAACGTGCGCTTGACGGATGCCGAACATGGAAAGATCGAAGAGGCGGCCAAAGCGGCTGATATGAGCGTGTCCGCGTTTTTCCGTTCGCTGTTGCTTGAGGGTGCAGGCGTGCGGCCGATTTTGACGCGTGATGACCGGCTTATTATGGCGGCATTGCTGGAAGATATGCGCAAGATCGGTGTGAACTTGAACCAGGTCGCGCGAGCGCTGAACAGCGGCAAGGCTGTTCATCCGAGTGAACTAGATATCAATCTAGCTAACGTTCAGTCGATTCAGGCCGCTGTAATGCTTGAACTCCGATCGCTTTCAAGGCGTGCTGGCTATCAGCGGCGTGGGGAGGCGTAGGGTGGAGTTCTTCTTCGGAGCGTTCACGAGTGAATGGGAGCAGAAGCGCGCAACGCTTTTGCATGAGATGTCACTTGGAGGAAAGGCGGCGCAATCTGAAGAAAATCTCTTCAAGTACGTTCATCAGATCAAGGAGGTTAAGGGCGGGGGAGGCGGACCCACGGTGAAGCCTATGCGGATGCCTCGCATGCAGTTTCCCCGGATCTCAATGCCTTCTGGTAGTGCGGCGGCTTCAAGCCGCCCGATGGAGGCGCGTCTTACGAGCGTCGCGAAGGGTAGTCAGCCAGCTGTTGTGAAAATGGCCTCCTATGGCGGCGGTGCACGCGTCGGATCGATGCTCAACTACGTCTCGCGTAGCGGTGAGTTGAAGGTAGAGAACGAAAACGGTGAGAAACTTGAAGGCCGTGAAGATCTTGCTCGTGTTCGGGGCGACTGGAACCACCTGTTTCAGAACCGGACGGAGAGCCGAGATATTGGAAGCTTCTCGGTGGAGGTCGCGGCCAATGCTGATGGAGAGGATTTGCATGGCCGGGTGCGAGATATCCTATCGAGTGGTTTTGGCGACCGGCGGTACGCTTATGCCGCTGCGGAGCGCGCTGATGGTTCATTGACGATTGATGGCCTTGTCGTTCTACGAAGCGGGCAGGGTAAGAGGCTTACAGCCGACGCCAAGGCGGCCGGGATCGTGCAGCAAAGTTTTGACGCTAGCGCAGTCGCAGGTCAGGGCGCTGCGAGGTTTTCCTTCGGAGGCTATGGAAACGGTGTCGATTACGGCACCACGAAGGTTCGGGAGCTTATCGCGGACAGTGCAGAGGTTCGGGATGATCGCGGTCGCTTAATAGCAGACGGTAAAGCGGCCGGAGATCTCGTTCAAAAGGAGTGGCGCGAAGAGCTTCATAGCCGCAAAAGCCGTGATGTTATGCATGTCATCATGTCCGCCCGAGCCGGAACCGATGCAGGAGCCTTTGAAGGCGCTGTTCGAGATTTCCTCGCTGACCAGTTTGCTGGACATCGGTACGTCTTTGCGATGCACGACCCTGAAACCGATACCAAGCAACCAGGGGAGGGGGGCAAGCGTCCGCATGTCCATGCTCATGCTATCGTCACGATGCGATCAGAAGCCGGGGACCGCATCGAGACAACGCCGGCAACCTTTCGCCAATGGCGTGAAGTGATGGCCGAGAAGGCGCGCGATCACGGCGTCAATATGGAAATGACAGATCGACGGGAGTTTGCCTCAGCGCCCGCGTACACGCGCAACCAGGTCAGGGCCGTAAACCGCGAGGGCAGGACCGACCACGTTGGAACAAGTGAGCCCGCTCAGGCTCGTTACGATGCAAAGCGATCGGGCCGACGCACCGTAGCGTCAAGTGATCGCAGCCGGCAGTATACCGTCAAGGCTCAGGAGACGTGGCAAAAGATAGCTGCGGTTTCCGGTGATAGGCGGACTGTAGCTTTCGCAGCTGAACATCGTGATGTCATTGAGACAGGGCTCAGAGAGCTGGATTCTGCAAATAATTCAACAGTCGTTGACTCGGATTTCGGCGGCGATTTCCGTACAAATATGATATCATTGCAGAAGATGCTTTTGGAGGCAGAGGACATGCGCGAGCAGACACGCCAGGAGTTTGAATCATACGAAAAGACTGTCGAAACAGCTCTGTTCAGACTTGAGCGAAGCGCTGGACCCGACGACAGAGCCGGTTTCGATGAGGTTGCCACTACAGCCCGGGAAATTGTTGATCTGCGCCGTGAAATGCTCGAGCTCACCGAGCGCGTTGGCGATAGACAGATTGGCAACGAGGACGATCGGGAACCACTTGCTGACGCCACGGACCAGCGTGGGGGAGCGGATGAACGTAGTGGAGCCATCGCCACTGACGCTGTTCGCGATGACGCGTTTCGCCTCGCCAACGAGGCTGACGATGTCAGCAAGAAGTGGGATGAGGCTGTTGCCAAGCATGGCGAAGCGGTTGTTGAGGCTGGCAATGATGCGATGATCGATGTCGAGCATTTCAGAGAAGGTATCGCGCTGGTACAGTCGGGCGAGTTTTCTGAAGAAGACCTTGAAATGTACGAGACCGGGCTCAGGTCAGCCCTGCGGCGTGCCGCCGAGCTAGCGGCCGACGGAAACGCCTACCTTCGCGATGTCGCTGTCGAGGATCCAGAGCTTCGCAGCGAAGTCGAAAAAGTCGAACGCGAAGACGGCCGGACAGACGAAAACACGACCAACAAAACCGCTTCTACGTCTGATGCTCCTGACGATCGTCAGCGCGACCTTCAGCTTGATGCGGAAGAGGAGCGGGGTCAGCTTCCAAGCGAGCGCGAGGCGCACGAGTTGGCCGACACAATCGAGGCTACAAACAAGCAACAAGATCGTGTAAAACAGGAGCGTGAGGCTGGGCAGAAAGCAGGAGAAACCACGCGAACTGACCCTGCGCAGCAGCACGTGCCTCGTCTTGAAGAACTTGAGCGGGAGCAAAATGAACAGAGGGACCGCGATCGGGACGATCGTGAGCGGTGATAGGCCATGACAAACCGATACGTCATTCAGACTGAGAACAGAAAGTCGGACGAAGCCGTAGGAAAAGGGATCGTCGCGATCTTCGCCTTCGTTGCTGCTCTCGCTGCTATCGGCTTCGCGTATCAGACAGTTGTCGGATGGTATGACGCGGCCGCGATCTGGCTTGGAGACATCGGCCAGTATCTCGCTGGCTTTTGGCCATTTTAGTCCTTCTACCCGAGCAAGTAGATTCGTAGCGGCTCTGAGAGCGAAACTCCTAGGGCCGTTTCAAATTCAGGCTGTCTCTGGGTCTGGAACGGTCGCAGCGAAAACGTCCATGATGTTCTTTCGCTTAGTCGGGTTCTTTCCGACGCTGTTTTTCTCGACCTGTTCGCGAAGTTTCTGTGCTGCAAGGGAATGCAGCGCTTCAATCTCCTCTCGCCGTGCAATGTCATCCGACACGGAGCTATTGCGCTTCCGTGGGGTTTTGGGTCGGGCTGCGGGCGAGGCTTTGGCTTTCGAGGTCAATGCGGCTGGATTGACGGTACGCTTCGCTGGGGTGGTTGCCGGCGCTGTTACATCCGCGGGCTCTAGCGCCATCGTTGCAGGCATCTGCTTTTCCGGCTCTTTCTGAGCGGGATCGGCTTCCGGTATGTTCGTTTGGACTGCAGCCGAAGGCTCAGCTACCGGCGCTACATTTCCGGCATTCTCATATTCTGCAGTCGTCGCCGGGACCGGCTTCGATGGAAGGTACTCGATATCCGGGACACTCGGGATGTGAGCCTGGGCGTAGGCCTCAGCTGCCTTGAACGGCTGGGTGTTGAAGAACCGAAGCTTTTCGGCAAAAATTGGACGCTGGCCCTCTACCAAAAGGATCATTCTGTTTTCCGGCATTTGCCGGACTTCCTGGGACATCATGAGGTCCCGCTCGCGAATCTGCTCGACCTTCGTCCGCCGTGGGAGTCCCATGATTTCGATTGTGCGAGACTCCGACGAGTAGCGAATGGTCCTCTTGCCGAGAGCCCGTGACGCATAGTCGGCCGTCGCCTGATCATTTGCTCCAAGGATCAACTGGTAGCCGCAATTCCCCAAGAGTGAGTGCCGCGAGGTCTCTCCATATATCTCATCTAGGTTTTTCAGGTCCTGGATAATGAATGCGAGCTTGATCTTGTAACCGGCCACGTAAGGCAGCTTCGTCATGATCTCGTCCATGCGTTTCAGCTGGCGAAATTCATCGAGAAGAAAATAGACAGGAAGGGAGTTTGGATCGTGCTCAAGCGTGAGAATATCCATGACCTGTTGGACAAACAGGGTCAGTAAGGGCCTGAGAAGCGTAATGTCGGTGATGTTCGGAGCGAGATAGATCGTAATGGGGCGCCGTTTCATGGAGCGAAGGTCCATGTCCGTGAAGTTTGTTGCGGCAACAACCCGTTCGTTCTTGAAAGGTCGCATAGCCTTCTGGATATCCAGAAGCGCTGATGCAGCGGCTCGATCAGACAGGGAAAGATATGAGTTGAAGCTCTCGACGGTGAATTTCGAGAGGTAGGGCTCTTTCTCCTTGATGTGCTTCATCAAGGCCTGGAGATCTACGCCGCTGTTGAAGAACGAGTTGATTTCGCCCAGATTGCGGCGGTCCCGGTAGAAGGGGCTTTCGAGAATGTAGCTTATCGCGCCGGCGAGGACCTGCTGCGCGGTAGCCTGCCAAACCGAATTCTCAGACTCCGTGTTCTCCGGAACAAGAATGCTGGCAATGTTCTGAATGTCGGTTGTTCGATTGCCCCGTTCCGGTCGCACAAAATCGAGTGCATTATAGCTGTTCGTGCGCTCGGAGCCCGGTGCAAAAATGAAAACCTGGCTGCCATTCTTCTTCCGATAGCCGGCCGTCGCCTTGAAGACCTCTCCCTTTAGGTCGGTAACGATCATCGAGCCTTCATGCATGAGAGCATTCGGAATGACGTAACCGGCACCTTTACCGGACCTTGTCGGCCCGATGATCAGGTGATGGCGATCGTCCTGCGCCCGGAGGACCTTGCCTCCAAAACGACCGAAAATATGCCCCTTCTTGCCGAACCATTTCCCCGTCCGCAAACCCGCGATGTCCTGAAACGCGGCGTCCCCTAATGGGCTCGTAACTGGCCTAAGGCCGAGATAGGCAGTAATTGCGGCGATCACGAAGGCAGGCACCAATGACCCCAGGGCGACCTTCTGCAGGGTAGGATTATCGCTGTAAGCCCAGAACTGTTGTATTGGCGCGAAAGGGTTGCTTCGTATCGTTGTATCGAGGATCCTGCCGTCGCCGTAAAACAGGTGAAGGCCAGCGCCATATCCAAGCATCCAGGCCGCAAAGGCAACCGCGAGGCAAAACGCTAGGTAGACGGCTTTGAAGCCCTTCGTCATGCTTCATCTCTTGCAAAGAAAATCTCCGAAACGCCGCGCTTGCCTCCTTCGCGGCGGAGCTGGATGACGATCGGGATCACCATTTGAATGTAGGACATTAAGTCCTGCTTCGAGTAGCCCGCCGACATGCCAGATTGCTGCATCATCATTGCAAGTTGCTCATATGCCCCCATAGGGGTGTCTGCATGAACTGTGGACATGCTACCCGGATGACCGGTGTTGATGGCACGCAGGAAAGAGAAAGCTTCAGCGCCTCTGATCTCGCCCACGAAAAGGCGGTCAGGACGCATGCGCAGTGCCGACTCGAGCAGGTTTTGAATTGTCACATTGGACGTACCTTGCCCACCTTTGGAAGCAACCAAGTGGACTGTGTTTTTCTGTGGCGGAAAAAGTTCCCGCGTGTCTTCGAGCGTCAAGATGCGCTCGTTCAGGTCAACTGAGTTGAGGCAGGCATTTAAGAATGTCGTTTTGCCCGAGGACGTGCCGCCGCTGATAAGGATCGAAACCCGCTTCGTGGTCGCAGTATGGATGAAGTCGTAGATCTTTTCTTGGCGCAGATACCCGATGAGCTCGCGATCGACATTGCTCAACCCTCCAACGGCAACCGACACCTTATCGAGCGATCCGTTGTCCCTGTAATCTTCCAGAGAGAAATTCTGGACGACCTGCTTTCGGATGGTAATGGATCCTCCGTCAGGAGCCGCGGGCGGTAAAACGACCTGAATGCGCTCACCAGTGGGCAGCGCCGCGCTTAGGATTGGATTGGCCTGGTTCAAGAACTGCTTTGTTGAGGCGGCGACGCGTTCTCCGATGTTCTCTATCTCTTGCGCGGTCAGAACATCGATAAGATGATGCTCCATATGGTCCGCGCCAAACCGTTCCACGTAAACGTGGCCCGGCTTGTTGATCGCGATTTCGACAACCTTTGGATCATCAAGAAATGGCCTGATGGGCTCCAACGAACGGGTCAGGAAATAGTGGGGATCATGAACCAGTGGGTTACCTGCCGGAGCGTTCACGTTTGATCTCCTTCATCGCTTCTGTAACCGGATCGTCGTACATGTCGCTGAAATCGAGGTCTTGGCGTACGAAGATGAAGATGCGTTCGCCCTGTGGGACGCTGATCGTTGGGGCGATGCGAAGATTTTCCGAAAGCACGGTGTTTGCCATGTCGCTAAACGTCTGTGCGATCGTCTCGCGAGCGAGATCCGCCCCACGCTGCGCATCATCATTGTTGGAACCTGAACTCTGTTCGCTTCCATATCCCGTCAGATAGCTTGCGCCGCCACCAACGATCGAAAGAAGGATGGAAGCGCCGAAACGCTCCCGGAACTTGTTATCAACGTGACCTGTCAATCCTGATCGACCGAGGCTATCCGCTCCGATTGAGTTTAGCCTCACGCTGGCACCATCGTCACGGATCAGGCGTGTCCAGACGACGAAGATACGCTTCTGTCCACGCGTAACCTCCGACTGGTATTCGCCAATTAGGCGCGTGCCTGTAGGGATGATCACGCGCCGGCCGTCGAACGAGTAGACATCCTGAGATGTAATAGCACGGATCTGCCCGGGAAGATCACTCACGATGGCCGTTTCCAGAATGCCTGGAATAAGCGTGCCTTCTGGCACTAAAGCGTCGAGGCGCTTCAGCTGTCTGGCCTTGGCGCTGCGATCTCCTATCGCGCTCGCGGACGAGAGGTATTGGCTATTCTTGTCCTCGCCGGCAACCGTCAACGGCGGGCCGCTGGCCGACCCGTCCAGCGAACCATTCCCGTTGCCTCCCAAATTCTGGTCCATAGTGATGAGCTTTGACCTGAAGCGCTCGGGAAACTCCTCCACTTTGGGTACTTCCACGGTAGGAGGCGGAGCCACTGGTGGTGGCGGCACGTTGAACGTTGTCGTGTCAGCTGGCGGCTCGGGTGGCGGCGGAGGCGGCGGAGGTGACGGTAAGACGACGACCGGCTGTTCCGGGGCAGGTTGCGGCTCACCATCGCGCACGAAGCCAGGCGGCCGGAACGTCGTGGTGCGAAACTCTTCATCTGATTGGGAATTATCTCGCGGCTCATCTTTCGAGGTCGCAAGGACCATGTATGCGGCGATAACGCCAAAAATCACCAGAGCAGCCATTCCGGCCGTCTGGTTCCGTTTTGCGTTCTTGTTGCTGACATCCGTTTCGTCAGCCTGCGCCATAGCTTCAAGTTCGGGACTGCGCTTCATTAGTTGCCGCTCCTTCTGCGCTTGCTTGCGTCCGGATCAGGTTTTGGAGCCATGATGTCAGGGTCAGGGGCTGCAAAATCGGGCTTGCGTAGATTGAAAATGCAGGTCCATTGGTTCCCGTCTCGCAGCGTGTATTGCGTCGCCGTGCCATCAACGACGATGTATTCGCCCTCTTTTCTGAAATTCCGAAGGGTCTCAGAGAAGTCGGACTGAACCGCAAAAATCGCTGGTACGCGCCCTTTGAACTTAAAGAACGTCTTTTTCCCGTCATCGAAGACCATAGACGGCTTCAAAGCGGCATCACCCGAAAATGAATAATCGATATTTACATTGGCCTTGTCGATATTGCTTACGTTCGGATTCGCGGCTCTAAACTCCGCCTCTTTCCGCAGAGATGCGTTCAAGTCCTTCTCGGGGTACACAAACCGGATTCCGAAGACCTTACGTTCGTCTGTCGGCGCGTAGTCATTTAATTCGAGGAAATAGATCCGCTTGGATGTCACGACATTCATGTTAGTAGCGACACCCTTCGCAATAGGTTTTACGAAGAGGATGTTCCCTTTTTCAGACGGCGCGACCTGCCAACTGTCTGTGTCGCCAAGAGAGATCGTCTCGAACTTTTCATCTTCATCGAAGATGATCATCGTTGAGATGCCGTAGGTCGCGGAGACCTTCACCACGTTGTTTGGCTGATAAACGACGCTTGTAACGCGTGAATCCAAAGTGCCAGGACGAGGCTGTTGTGCGCCGAAGGCGTGAGTCATCGTTGCGGCCATGAAGGCCGCTGAAACAAGTAGTCTGACTCTCATCCTGCTGCTCCCGGCGTAACCGTTTCCTGATCGCGACGGTAGTTGTACACCTGGAAGCCAAGGGGGTTCTCAAACCTCCAATCATTTCGCTCCGGTGTGTCCGTGTAACGGAATCTGACAACAGAGATGTAGTGCCGGGTGATATTGTCACTCTCAGAACTCTCTGTTGTCGAGAAGCGAACTAGCGCGGTGCTAGCGTTCGAGAACGTGACCGACTTTACGTCAACTGTGATTTTCTTGTTTCTGCCCAAACGCCTGCCCGGGTTGTTCGGATTAGCGGCGCTCCATTCGTCTTGAAGCTCCTTGGCCGCATCGGCCGTGGAAAGAAGCGCGGCAATTCCAAAGTTTTGCTGGATGGCAAACGGGTCATAGCCCTCGCGTGAGCGGATGTACCGGACAACATTGGCCTGAGTGACAGCCTGCTGGTCAGTAAGGTTTGCCGAGCGCGTGAGCCCTGTCTTGACCTCGATGTAACCTGTATTTTTATCGACCTCGACGATGTAGGGCTCGAAGGTCTTGAGCGGAACCAACATCACCAGCGTCCCGAGCGACATAAGGGTGATGGCGCTCATTATCAGGGCGATAAACCAAGCGAATGTCCTTGAGCGATTTGCCTTTTTTACAATCTCCTGTTCCCACTTGTCGCCGTCTTGAAAATAGCTCCGGAGAGCTTCATTTGAATCTGCCATGGTCTAGCCCTTAAACCCCTCTGAACAGCCTGCGCTTAACGTGGCACGCTGTTGCTGCTGATGCTTTTCTGCATCGCGTCCGCGCTTGCATTTCGAATATTTTCCCGCATTCCCGCATGGGTACGTTCCCTGGCAGCCATCCCGATCCGACCGGCCGCGCCGGAGACACTGCGCGCTCCTGTGAGTGCAGCAGCGGGGGCACTGAAGCCCGTCAGGCCTCCGACGGTTCGCGCCACTTGGCCGATCCCGGCTGCGACACCCCCCGTAATCCCCTGAGCAAGTGTCTGTATGTTGAAAAGCACAAAGGCGCCGGCGGCACACAAAAGAAGGAAAGCTGCAACATCATCGAGTTGAAGCCTGCGTTGATCGGCCGCTGCAGCGACTTTCGTCAACTCTGGATCCATTGCGGAGATCAAGAACGCAGCCACCACGTAAACGAACAACGGAATAATCGCGTACATCAGCACACTTTGGAACCATGCCATTCCGTAGCTTCGCGTAGATTGAAACAACAAACATGCGATGAAAATGGGGGCGGTTCCTAGCAGCACCCACATCATGACCTTCGCAAGCAAAAGGATCGCAAGAGCGACGGCGATAAACACCCCGACGCCAAACATGATCAGAAAACCGACCATAGCCGGAAGAACAGAAAAATAACCGGCCTGTTCAGCAAAGGCCCCCGCCGCCTTGTTGGCCGTTTCCCAGATCATCGAAAGGCCGTTTGTCGGCTCTGTGATACCTGTATTGCTGACCGCGAGAATTGCCCGTCCCACGTCTTCCGGTGTATCGCTCAGCCAAGCGTAGAAGAACGTGTTGAAGTTACCCCATGAGTTTATGAAAGCAACGATCAGCGTCATTCTGACTACGCGGCTGATCACCTCCCCAACGCTGACACGCGCAGTGCCCATGATCAGTTGAAGACCGTAATAGGCGACGTAGGCAATCAGAAGCACGGTTAGAAGCGGCGTTACTTCGCTCGCAACAACCCCATAGGCGCTTTGCGTAAAGCTAGCGCCCGTCTGTTCGATCCGATCCAAAAGCCCACCGAGGAAATCCTCCATCGCCCAACATCCTTATTCAGTTGCTATTGTGCCGATGGCCGCCAGAGCGGCGGATGGTTCGCCATTGACGCTTGTCATTGGACCACAGTCGTGACGTGGATCCTCAGCATAAGACGTCATATTGGCGGGCCGTTTGCATGGTGCCGTTTTCTCTTTCGCGGCCGTCCCACAGCCGGCAAGCCCGGCTGTAAAGGTCGCGACTAGAAGCACCGTTCCCGCTATCTCGAATGCCTTAATCACCGTAGGTCATCGCCTTCTTCGAGTTCGACATATCGACAAGACGTTGCTGGTTTTGAGCATTGAGCGACTGGACTGTGCCATTCATGACGCCGATCATTTCGTTTAGCACCAGCCCGGATTGGACCTGAAGCTGCGTATTCTGATCGATCGAGCCCTTGATATCCTCAGCCTTGCCAATCTGCTGACCTGCTTGCTGGAAGGATTGGGTACGCTGTTGTACCGCCTGGTTTGAACCGGTCACCAAAGCCGCAACGCCGAGAACCGTGTTCATCACCTCCTCATAGGACTTGTCGCCTGAGAATGTGCTATCGGCCTTTCCCGACAGGTTTTTCACCAACTGCAGCCCGTTGATAAACGTGGAGGCGATTTTGCCGATATCGCCCCCCATGTTCCCGAAATTCGGTACGCCACCGCTCATCAAGCTGTCGAAGGACGGCATCTGGGAGACACTGAAGCCATTGCCGATAGCAAGGTTCTGCATAGGGCTTTGCACGCTTCCACGGTCACCCGTTACGGCTTTAAGTGTTTCTTCGACCGTCTTGAGAACCTCCTTGTTGGTATCGAGGATGTCGGTCGTTGTTTTCGATGTTTCCTGAGCAACCTTCAGGTTAGCATTGTCGATTGTGGGGACCTGAGCGTACGCTGTCGAAGCTAGAGCCAGCGAAAACGCCGTTGCGATCGTCTTTTTCATGGCAGTTCTCCTTTATTGTGTACTCAACATCAGTTTCATTTCGGACGCCCGTTCCCTCTTCTGGACGCAAGCTTGTTCCTTCTCGTTCCACTCCACGTTCAGCGCCGGGTCACAGAGCTTCACCGTTTCGGGGTCTTTATCGTCGTTTTTCTTCACCGAGCTCGTGCGAGACGAGCCGGATCTTTCACCGAGATCCAGCGCGTTCTTCGAGTTCATGAGTTCAGCCATTGTCGCTCCAAGACGAATGACCTGATTCATCATTTCGAGATTCGCGTTTCGCGCCCCTGAGTTCTGGTCCCAGCTGTCTTGGATCGTGCCCGTCTGCATCTGCCCGAGCTGCTGCAACCACGAACTGACATTGCCACTGCTTTCCGTGATGGACTGGCTCGTTGCCATAGCGTTCATCGAGCTGTCACGAGCACCCGAGAAGGCTGTGCTGCCTCCTCCATAGTTCATCGGAATGTTTGAGGTATCCGACCCGCCAAACTGCGGCATCCATTGTTTCGTGATGCTCGCGACATAGCCTTGGGTTTCTTTGAATGGTGGGATGCCGCCATACTTCTGCACGTTGCCAGGGCCAGCATTGTAAGCG
This sequence comes from Neorhizobium sp. DAR64862/K0K3, assembly GCF_050500185.1. Taxonomy (NCBI): domain Bacteria; kingdom Pseudomonadati; phylum Pseudomonadota; class Alphaproteobacteria; order Hyphomicrobiales; family Rhizobiaceae; genus Neorhizobium; species Neorhizobium sp. DAR64862/K0K3. The sequence continues at coordinate 53,528 of NZ_CP191452.1, read as the reverse complement.
GCCAGAGCGAGGTTCGTATTCCCGTTGAAACGCTTCAGCTGTTGCTTGAGATACCGCGCGCCGCCCCGAAGGTTGTCTTCCATGTTGTTTGGGTCAACGCCGAGGTCCTTTGCGGTTCCTGGCATAAGCTGCGATAGACCCGTCGCGCCTACCGGTGATTTTGCGCAGGGGTTGAAGCGGCTCTCTTGATAGACAAGAGCCATGAACAGCGTTTCGTCTACGCCCTCTTCCTGGGCAACGCGCTTTACGAGGCCGACGATCTCCGGATTAGCTTGCGCGGCAGACGGCGCGTCGCCTCCCTTGCCTTTTTTGTACATCGAGCAAGTGACGCTGGTGCTGACAGTGTGGCGTTTCTTGTCTGTTTCCTTGATGTCGTCGGTTGTTTTCTCCCTCACCGTGTCGTCCGCCGTTAGTGCGGCGTCGGTGATTGGAACCTGCGTAAAGGCTGCGCTTGGAGCGCCAATCGACATGGCTGTAGCAAGCAGCACCAGAGTGGGACTTTTCCTCATTCAGCATTCTCCCATCCGCAAAATTTAGCCAACCAGTTTTCCGGCTCGTCTCCATATTGTTCGCGGAGTGCGGCGCACTCCTCGATCGTCTCCTTGCGCCCGGACAGGACCTTGACGAGATCGGGCATGCTCGAAAGGTCGAGCCGGGCGATGACTGAGTCATTGCCGTGCTTGATCAGGAAGGTTCGCTTTTCGGGCGGGGTGTTCTTGATGAAGTTGTATTCCTTCACCGTGAGACCGAAGCGCTTGATGTAGCTCTCTTCGTCTGCACGCGGGTTCGGGAAATGAATGTTCGTGGAAGACTGCTCAATGAGCGTGTGAGAGACCTTCGACTTTGCAATGTCGGCGGCCGATTGAGTGCCAAAGCCCACGATGCCGTTGAGCTTACGAATGGTCTTCATTTTGTCGACAATGAACGCGCTGAAAGTTTCATCGAGGAGCAGCTGCCAGCCTTCGTCCATGAAGAACATGACCGGATTGCCATCCAGCAGTTCATCAAGCCGATGGTAGAGATACATGAGGGCGGGCGTCCGCAGTTCTTCGTTCCCAAGAATACTGGTCATGTCAAAGCCGAACACCGTCCGGCCAGAGAAGGACAGCACATCGTGTGGAGCGTTAAAGAGCCAAGCCTTTTCGCCCTCGGTCCAAGGACGAAGGCGAGAATAGAGGTCATTGGCATCAGCACGGGCACGGCCCATAAGCAGGTTGCCGAGGTTGGTGAGGTTTCGCTGTTGTGCCGGTTCTTCCATGAGGCGGACCACAGCGCGCTCTATGATATCTTCATCTTCCTGGGTGAAGTCGCGGCGATCACGTCCACCGAGCATCGCCTTGAGAAGGCGCTGAAGAAATTCTCTGTTTGGTCCCGTGTTCTCCAACTGGAGCGGATTGAATCCAGTTGGTGTACCCGGGGAAAGGATCTCGTAAGATCCGCCGATGGCTCGAACGAAGATTTCGGCTCCGCGGTCCTTATCAAAAAAGACGGCGCGGGGTGTTGGGGAAACTCGCATGGCCTGCGCGAGCAGGAAACTCAAACCGACAGTTTTACCCGAGCCGGTCGGTCCTGTGACGGTAAAATGCCCGATATCGCGGCGGTGGAAATTGAACCAGTAGGGCGTCTGCGATGTCGTCTCAAGGATCGTGATGGGAAGGCCCCAATGCGTACGTTCCGCCTGACCACTGGCAAAATTGTGCATTGATGACAGGCCCGAGAAGTTCGAGCTGGAGAGCATCGCCTTTCTAGCAATATAGGAATGGTTACCGGGCAACTGCGCCCAAAACGCTGCCTCAAGATTGAGATCTTCACGCAGCCAGTTGATATTCATGTCCGTGAGGCATGCACCAAGTTCCGAAACGCAGCGGCTCAAGCCTTCGAGGTCCCGGGAAATGCAAAGTAGCGAAAAATGGTGGAAGCCAAACACGGCTTCCTGATTCAGCATACTGTCGAGAGCAAAATTGATGTCAGATTCTACAGACGTCCCAGCTTCATCCGAGGCACGGATTTGCCTCTGAAGGCGCGTTATGCGCTCCTGCGCAATTGGCTTGTCTGCAAGGGTAAACGACTGCGTCAGGATGAACTCATGGTTCACCTGTAACAGTCCGTCCAACATGCCAGGTCCAGTGAAAGGAGGGTATTCCTTGATGGACAGCAGTGCGCCATACCGCGAATCTTCGTCCACGGCGGCTTGCGCGTGAAAGGCGCGCTTGGCGAAGTGGAGACGAGATGTTCCAATGAAGTTGCGAATGCCCATGCGCGGCAATCGCATCTTTCGAGACACACTCCCCGTGAGGACAGAATCGAAAAATTCGCAGGGCTCGGAATACGGTTCGCCCTTGGTCTCTTCCTCCTGCCCCTCGATCTTTGCAATATCATCGGACTTCTTCCGATAGGTTATGCCGAGCGTGCGGGCTCCATATTTACTCAGTTCACGGACGATATTCCCGATCAGTTCCTCTAGGTCCGTTACCTCTTCGCGCGTGGCTTGTGTTTTGGCGTCCTTGTTGGACTGCGTAAAAATCCGCTTGAGAGAGTCGCCAACACCAAGCGCGCCGCGCATGCCCGAACGGACAATCGTCAAGTAGATCTCGTTGGTGAACATGCGCTTCTTGCGAAGCTGACCCATGTATCGCGTATTCAGGATGTCGCAGAATGATTGATCAAACGTTCCGCCGATCTCGGTCTCGACCTCGCGACGGATCACGGTTGACCATAGGGAAAACCGGCTTGAGCCGAGCGCGCGTATCATCGTGTTCTGGACGACTGATCGCATATTCAATTCGGCCTGGTCTTCGGTCTGGAAAAACAAGCCGTCGAGCTTGATGACACTGGCGAGTGATCCATTCTCGAGACCTATCACCGTGTCCGAGACATGCCGCATGTAGGGAATATGAACGGACATAGGCCGCTCGTTTCCGGCGACCTTTCCAAATCCTAGCTCTTCTTTGACGACTTTCAGCATGATTATGGTCCGTACGAGTTGGTGCCCCAAAAGCGCTTATTGGGAGTGCGGGGTGTCTTGCGTGACGAAACCTGAAGCACGTCGAGAATTTTCGCGTCCCATGTGCAAAGCGAGAAAAGGACGAGATAGCCCACAGGCGCGAGCAGAAGTGCCGCGAGATGGTTCGACGCAAGCCATCCGATGATGGTGAGGCCGATGATCAGCACCACCGCCATGTATGGCACGCCCCATAGGGTTGGTGATCGGGTCAGACCGATCACCAAAGGCGTGAGCGCCGGCTTCTCATCCGAGAACTCGCTCAACTTACTGCCCGCCCACCGAAGAGATCATCTGATCAACAATGGCCGGAGCGCCGAAGACGAGGCCGATACCAATAACGACCGCGCCGGCTGTAAACCAAGACAAACGACCGGCAAATGCCATGAAGCCCAGGGCGATAACGGCAATGATCGCCAACAACCGGCCAAATGGGCCAGTGATGAAATCCACGATCATCTGCACGGCGGTCTGGATAGGGCCGAAAGCACCACTGCCTCCGCCGCCTGCGCCTTGGGCAAACGCCAACTCCGCGCCGACGATCTGCACCGCCGCGACCACGCCAAGAAGCGCGATCACCTTAACCGCTTGGGATTGACCCAACTTCACCTTTTTCATCTGACTCTCTCCTTAGAAGTGCATCACGCCGCCGACAAACTTGCCGGTTTTCTCAACGGCAATTACCCCGCTACCGTTGGCCGTATTCGTCGCCGCTGCCTCACGGACGACATTTCCGGCCTTCCGCTTGCCCGCAGGCATCGGAAGACCAAGCTGAAAATTGAGGACTTTTGCTACGTATCCGACCGTCTCCTGAAAGGGCGGAACGCCGCCATATTCGTAGATCCGGTTCTCGCCGCTGTTGTATGCAGCGGCTACGAGCAGAGGATTTTGAAACTCATCGAGCAGAAACCGGAGATACTTGATGCCACCCTCGATGTTCTGCCGTGGATCGCAGATATCAACGACGCCGAACCTCGTTGCGGTATCGGGGATAAGCTGCATGGGGCCACGAGCTCCTTTGGGAGAGTTGCGAACCACGTCAAACCTGCTTTCGGCCCAAGTGATTGCCACAGCAAACCCCTCATCAACCTGATGGCGGCGCGCGGTCTCTACAACCAAAGCTTTGATCTCGTCCGGCGTCATCGGAGATGCGCCACACTCTTTTGCCCCCATTACGGGCGAAGCTAACACGTTTCCTGCGCCGATTTGGCTAAGTGAACCGGTCGCACGAGTAGCAGTCGGAGAGTCTACCGTTGATTCCGATGCATCCACATATGGGGAGTTTCCTGCGCCAATTTTGGTACTCGGCAAAGCCGCCGCTTCGGTCGTGTTTTTCTGCTGGTTCGCGCCCTTCACTACACCATCAGCGCCCAAGACAAATTCTTTGGCTGCAACAGGCTCACCGGCCCATCTTTCCGCGAAATTAGTCGCGAGCGACGGCGTTTCAGACGCTTCGGTTTCGTTGTATGCACTAGCTATTCTGGTATTTCTTACAGCGTCTTGGGCATATGCGCAGTTGGCCGACCACAGCGTAACGAGAGCTGTCCCAAAAAGGACGGTGGTGCCTGAAAAGCCTGCCATGCGAGCCCTTTTTTCCATCGCCTCCGCCTGCCAAACGGTGTTGTGATTAGGAAAAAAACCGATTAAGTTGATGCTTGTAGGATACCGATTTGGCTCAGACTTACAAGTTTTTGTGCCAGTGTTAAACCCCCTTTCTCAAGGGAATCCGTTGTACCAAGATGGTTAGGGCTAGAAAATGATACGAACCATCATTACCGCACTCGCAAGTTGCGCGATGGCAACACAAGCTTTTGCCGCGCCGGCGATCAACAAGGATTACGTCAAGTCGCTCGCCGCCCCCGGTAAAACGGCTTTGGTGATCGAGTATTATGACGGCAATGGGAAGGTCGTTGACCGGAAGGGCTATGCAACAGCCTCAGGGTTCAAGGCAGTCTCCGGAACCGACTTCAAGATTGACGATAAGACGACAGTACATCTCTACGGTCTCCAGCCGTGTAAGGGCGATTTGGTCAACCGGACGGAAGACTATGCCGGAACCTGCGATGACTATGCGCTTAAACAGCTTCAGGTCATGTTGCAGAGCCCAAAAGTCGTTTTCTGCCGCGCCTTCGTCAGCGAGCAGGGGGCGCCGATGCAGAATGCGACGTGCTACGGGTACTACAATTACCCTGGTGCCATGGACTCGGTCGATAATTTTGAGGAACAGCTTCTTTCTCTAGGCGCTCTTCGTCTCACCAAAAAACCTGATGGATCAGTGGAGCGGCCTGATCTTCAGGAAGCCGAGAATCTCGGCAAAAAGGGCGACTTCGGCATGTGGGCCGATCCGCGGGTAAAGTCGCAATGAAGCGGATAGCCCTTCTCATGGCAGCACTGATGCCTACCTGGGCTCTCGCAGCCCCGGAGGGCTATTTCGATTTAAGGCCGGACGGAATAACGCTGGAGACCGGGGACACATGGGTATCCAATGGAGAGCGGTTCCGTCTCTATGGAATACAGTCATGTTTGCGCGGTACCAATTATACCGATGCGCACGGTAACACTCGCGATTGCGGCGAGGCGTCCCTCGCTGTTCTTGCCGCGTATATCAAGGACACGCAGCCGATTTGCGCACCAGTCGCTAAGGCAAACGACATTTCGTATGTCATTTGTTACGCGACCGTTGGGAGCCAGCGGCTGGATCTAGGGCAGGTTCTCGTCAGCAGTGGGTACGCGTTTGCTGCATTGAAGAGCGACGGACTTCCATATCATGTCCCCTACTCTGTGGCCGAACAGATGGCCCAGCAGAAAAAGGCGGGTCTCTGGCAGTTCAAAGACGTCCAGCACCCGTCGATCACCCTCAGCCGAGAAGCCAATCAGCGCGCCAGGAAGGCGGAGCAATGAAACATATTCCCCTGTTCGGCGTCATTATCGCTGCGATTGCCACACCTTCAATGGCCGCCGACCTACAATACTATACCCCGCGCTACTCGGGGCGCGTTGCACCACCCGTCGATTCCGCGCCCGTCAGGTTGCCGGTCTTCAAAGGCGTTGTAACCGTTCTGGACGGCCGCACTCTTTGGTATGGCTCTCTCGGACGTGGCTATAAGGTCCGCCTCGCGAGTATCGATGCATGCGAGCTCCCGCAATGGGCTCTCCACCCCAAGTGGGTAGACCGGACAAAGAACCAAGCGCCTATGCCGGTTTCCTGTGGCCCGCTTGCAAAAGCTTGGTTGAAGCGAACCATTGGCAACAAGGTGACGGTCTGCACGACGCTTGGGTATGGGAATGATGGCATTCCTCTCGCTCAATGCACGGTCAAAGGCCGAGACGTGGCGACGGAAATGCTGCGCGTAGGCTGGGCGCGAGTGGATTCCCCCTACGCCAACCAACAGTACCTTTCCTATCAGCACGATGCCATGGCCGCCCGTTATGGAATGTGGGGCACCTACGTGCTCGACATGAACGAATGGCGGCGCAAAGCGGTTGATAAGACCCTTGAGCGGCGACCTCTGGCGGATTTCAACCTTTTGGCAGAACGAAAAAGCGAAATCTCGCCGCCGTTTGCTGACGCACGCAACAAACCTAAGAGGACAGATCGATAGTTGCCGGATATCGCACATATCGCGACATCGTTCGCTATCGATCCGATGGCGGCGCTATTGGTTGCCATTCCCCTTTCGCTCGCCCTGATCGTGCCCTGCGAACGTTTGTGGTGGATCCACGCCCCCTGCGCTTTGGTCCTCCTCGTGGCCTCAGCCTTATTCCAGGCCGAGCGTCATCTCGCTTTCGACAGCTATCTTGTCGGCTTTTTTGCATTTGCGGCGGTTTGCCGGGATATCCCAAACCGCCCCCTCCTCTACCGCGTCGGTATCCTCTGGTTTGCAGCATTCTCGTTGATCGCCGCCGTCATTTATGCGGCCTCCGACCGAACAGACCCCCACGCGATAGAAGCCAAGATCTCACACCGGCCAATTCCGCAGTGAACGAATGAGAGAGGGAAAGCTAATGAAAGCTCTGTATTTTGTCGCCGCAGGTGTTGCGGCTTTTGCCATGACACCTGCCGCAAGGGCGCAAGATGCGTCTTGGGGGTGCCAGATCCTCCTTTGCGCAGCGTCCAAAAACCCTTCATGGCAGGGGGTTGGGTACTGCGTGCCGCCGATGCAGAAATTGATTTCGGCTATGAAGAAGCCCGGCTTTTCGTGGCCGATCTGCGAAGAAGCTAAAGCCGGGAAACCCGGCCATCAACCTTTTGAAGATTGCCCTGCCGGTTTTCAGGCCGGGCGGGCATCGTCTGGCCGCGACAACGACTCCCTCTTTGGCGGTGGCGAGGCGAATGTATGCACAAAGACGGTCAACCAGTGCAGCAACCGCGGCGCTTTCCGGACGCTCTACGGGAACGAACGCGCGAACCAGCAGGCCGGCATCACAATCCGCGAACTTAATTCAAACAATGACAACGGCTTTGGCAACAGCTGCCAAGTTGTCATCACGCAGCCAAGGCCAATGAGGGCTGACCCCTATTACTTCGATATCCCGAACGACAAAGGCGTGAAGGAACGTCATTGGTTCAACCTCAATCTATGAGGCCAGCGCCATGAACCAGAACATTCTACTCGTAATCGCTACCGGAGTTGGCATTGCTGCCGGCTCCGGCGCAACTTACGTTTTGATGCCGCAGCCAGATCCGCAAGTTCGCGCACCCACGCATGAAGAAATTGTAGCAGCCATAGAAGCTGATCCGTCTCTTCTGCCGCGCGAGTTTGTAGCCCCGGCCTTGGAGACCCCGAGCGAAGAAGAGGCCTTGGCGGCATACCGCCGAGCCTACTCCTCCAATCCGATGCGAACTCGCGGATCTGAGGACCGTATCTCAATACGACTTGGCGAGTGCGACCAGAATCCAGCCGGGCCGGGAGTGTCTTGTCTTACGTCCATCAAGTTTACCCCGTCCGCCCAACCTCTCGATCGCGTTATTGGATATTCGAAAACCGCTTCAGGCGATTGGGTTGCGAACGGATATTAGCAGCTATCAGGCCAACTCAAACAGTGAGGTTGTCCGCCTCTGTCTGAATCACTTCCATCTCTTTGGGATCCAAAGCTGCCTGCGTTGTCAGGATATAGGCAGCTAAATATTCGAGTTTGCGGTCGGATTCGTTTCGGTCGGCTGGCTTGTGCATGACGATCGATAGTCGTGCCGCCTCATCTTCCTTCGATGCAGCAGCCAAAGCCCCGGCATAAATCACAGGACTTACGGGCTCGGTCGCTCGCTTTTCGTCCCATTCTCTCACCGTCTTAGCCGTCGCCATCTGAGCCGCGATGTGGCGTTCCATTTTCTCGAAGAGCGAACCGTCTTCCATTCCCTGTTTCATCATCTCACCTCTATCCACAAAACCAGCCGAAGCCGTTTGACCTCCCAAATCGAAGGGAAGGCAGGACCTGGTCCTGCTCCCGAGCTCGTGCGGAACAGCTGGAGAGAGGGGGACAAGCGCTAAACCGGAGGGGGATCACCCACCCGAAGGGCCGCGTCGGATTTTTTGTAGAAAATCGGACCGGTGCTGCAAGCCGCAGGCTGAAGCATGGGGAAACCGGTTTAGTGCTTGTGGGGGAGAGAGGGCAGCGCGCCTTTCTCCCCTCTCAGTGAGCTACATTGTCATTAAATCTAAATCGAGATAGGTTTACATTAGTAGAAAACAACACGGGTTATGTGACGCGCTATCTGTTTCTCCCGGCCGCCACACTGACTGTAACAAATACGAGCGTTAACGTGACGACACGGAGCGGGAAACTTTGTTTGCCGCAGTTCACAACAGTCTTGCTGCCCGGCCACTTCTCCGCGTCGCGCTGTTGTAATAGCTCGAAGCCTGCTGCACTGAGCGGTGCCGTGATTGCTCCATGGCCTCGGGGAGGGGGATTCCGCGGTTAGCCGCCTCGGTCAGATATCCGGATCTTAAGCCGTGAGCCGAGAATTCCGACGGCGCTAAGCCGGCCATCTGCGCTCGGTGTTTGACAACTGCATTAACCGCCCCTGGCTCCAGCGCCCGCTTCGACACATTGCCCCAGCGATCGACCTTCCGAAACACCGAGCCGCTCGCGATGTTTGCAGCCGTGAGCCAGGCATCGAGCGCCTCGACAGGCCGGCCGGTAAGATAGACGATTTCGTCGTGATCGGCGCCGGAGGTTTTGGTGCGGCCGAGATGGATAGCACGCGAGGGGAGGGGAGGGCCGCTGTCCGTTTTGATCGGCGGCTCGACGCTGATCTGTTCGACGCGCAGGCTGGAAATCTCGCTGCGCCGGCGACCACCGGAGGCAAAGGCCACCATCAGGATTGCACGATCACGGACATCGCGCAGGCTGTCGGTCGCGCAGGTCGCCAAAAGCTTTGCCAGCACATCTGATGTGACCGCCTTGGCGCTCTTGCGACGATGGGTCCGCGGGACCGCGCGCACGGCCAGACGGATCGCCGATTTGAGGGCAGGGGAGGTGAAGAGACCGGTCAGCCCGCGCCATTTGGTGAGCGTCGACCAGGTTGCCAGCCGGCGGCGCACGGTGTCGGGTGCATGCGGGCCGAGTGATTTCAGAAAGCCTTGGTCGCGCAGGTTCTGGTCGACGGCGGCCGGCATGCCGTGGTCGGGATCCGTCACACGTTTTTCCGCATCCCACAGATGATGGGCGACGAATTTCAGGAGAAGCGCTTCTGGTGCCGGCCAGGGGAGGGAGGCGCCGGTCGCCGCCAGCGACCAGGCCTGCAGATAGGCAAGATCGGACGTCAGTGCCCGCAGGGTGTTTTCGCCCATGCCCTCGTTGACCAGATGCTTGAGGGTTTGGATGTCCTGGTCGGTCAGCAGCTCGGCGAGTTCGTCGCGCCGCTCCATCGGCAGGACAGCGGCGATTGTGTCGAGCTCTTCGGCGCGGCGATCAACCAGTGACGTTTGGCTTGAAGATGGCAAGCGTGGCTCCAAAACGGTGCTTCGAGACGGCGCCGTGGCCGTCCAATGACACGACCTTTTCTGATTTGCGACTCGAAATCAATAACCATCGATAAGGGATACTTATCGATGGTTAGACGCCCAACCCACAATCATACCATGTGAGGAACCACAACATTTAGATAGAGTTCGTTTAGGAAATCATTTACCATGATTTCAATGGCTTATGATCTCGCGAAAATCAGCATGACAGCCCTGATGCGACCGGCTTTCGACGCCGGTGTCGCGCTCACGCGTCTGGACGAGCGCATCGCTCGTTCGCCAGTCGGGCAGGGATGGATCCAGCGGTCTCACTTCACCGACGCCTGTGCCTCGCTGTGGATCGACGGCGAACTCGTCCATCTCGAAGACCTCGTCCTCCACGACGCCACGAAGGATATTCGCCCACCGACCCATGAGCTGACAATCGCCCGCGACGTGCTGCGCACCCGCCGACGCGTTGCGGCCCAGTCACCGGACTGGGCGCTGTCCGCCGACGGTTTGCGGACGCTGAGAAAAACCGCGTATATCACGCCGGCCGGGGCTGATGAGACGAAGGCGGTCGGCGCCAGCCGCGCCGTCATGGCCGTGCCGGTAGGGAAGGCGGAGGATGATGATGAAGGCGTCGATAATCTTCCGGGCATCGACTATGCCGCCATCGACGCGGTGCTCGCCCGATCGGAGGCGGCCATTGAACAAGCCAAGAAGCCCGGCCGGGCTGCCGAACAAAATCCGATGATCTATGATCTCGACTGGGACGAGGACGCGCGGCTGGAGGAATGGCGCACGGTGCTGCGGCAGGCCGAAAGCCTGCCGACGGTGCTGCAGGCGATCATTGCCCTCGATGCCTGGAACGAGTTGTCGGTGCTGCAGCATGCGCCCTGGCTCGGTCGGCTGTTGGCCGCCGCGATCCTGCGTCAGTCAGGCATCACCACCGGCGCCCATCTCGCCACCATCAATTTCGGCCTGAAAACCATACCCGTCGATCGGCGCCGGCATCGTGATCGTGAAACCCGGTTGCTCTCCATTGCTCACGGGCTGATCGCAGCCGCCGAGATCGGGCTGAAAGAACATGACCGGCTGGCTCTGACGAGAACGATGATGGAGCGGAAGCTGGAGGGGCGACGGACGTCGTCAAAGTTGCCGGAGCTGGTCGAACTGGTGATGGCAAAACCGCTAGTATCGGCCGGGATGGTGGCGAAGACGCTCGAGGTCACGCCGCAGGCGGCGCGGCGGATTGTTTTGGAGCTGGGCTTAAGGGAGATGACCGGGAGGGGGAGGTTTCGAGCGTGGGGGGCGCTTTAGCGGGAGGTATGGCCCTCAATACCTCCGCTTGCTCTGATTTTTAAAAGGGGGAGGGCGTGTTGCCCAAGCAGCGTCAAAGCAGATGGAGTTGACGTTCCAGTGCCGGCTTTGCTCGAACGTGGTAGAATTCTTCAAGTCCACCAATGAACTCGCTCTGACCACCGTAGCTTGGGTGGCGAACCGCAGTGGCTTCCAGACCCAGATCAGCAAGTGCAGCCTGAGCATCGCGCCCGATCGAAACAAGATGTTTGGGTTTTAAGGTTTCAATCAACGCATGGAGGATTGGTTTGCAGGCTAAACGCTCCTTGCGTGTATGACATCTGTTCGTCATCGGCTCGCCTGGCCCGTGAGGGTGGAAAGGGAAAACGTTCCAGAGGAAGATAGGCCGCTCGATCGACCGTAGCATCTGCCAAATAACCGTCGCTGTGCGCTCCGCGACTGGCGGCCCTTTTGTTGCTCTACCCAGCGGCTGCGTTCCCAACAACTGAGCATGGGAGTCCAAATGTGCTTCGTCCGTCAGCGCGAGCCCTGTTCTACGCCCACCACGATACCCAAGATCACGGGCGATCCAAAAGGAATCTACGCCTTTTTCGATCGCTGCGTCCAAAACGGCCTCCAGATTGCGCCTGCGAACAGCGGGTGCGTCCGCAGCATCGAAATCCGGGCAGGTGTCTGCGTACGGATTAAAGGCGTTCTCAAAATGGAACGACGCAAGTTCTTCTACAAATCGAGCTGACTTCATGGCACAAGCTCCTGCACGATCATATCACGTTTGTCCAGATCAAGGATGAGGCGTCCGCGCCGATGCTGGCGCAGAAACCGATAGGCCATGTTACCTTTCAGGATAGCCTCTTCCCAAAGCCAAAGGGGGCATTTCTCGGCCTCGAACCCTTGAACGAAACTCCGGACGGTCTTCAATAGATTGAAGTCAATTTCGTCGCGGCCCTCAAAAAAGTGATGTTCCTTTGCTCTTGCGAAAACGTAGGCTGCCACGCCCTCCTCAAGAATAATCGCGCGCGCACCGTCTTCTCCATCGTCGACCTTAGTTTTGCTCTTCCTTTTAAGCTTTAGCAGTGCGCGAGTCACCGGCGACCAGCCAAGGATGGCTGCGTAAGCATAGTGAAAGGCGTCATGAAAGCGGTAAAAGTCTTCGACCACACTATTGTCAGTCAGACGGTCACCGATGTTAACGCCGTTGCAGCGCTGGTAGACGAACTGCTTGGAGCCTGAGTAGCGTTCGAAAATTTCGATCTCGAGTTTCCGCGGTAGCTGTTCCTCGGGAGGAAAGTCGAGATCGAACAGAGGAGGGGGGGTGCGATCTGTTGGCCAGCGATCTTGCGCCTTCTGCAGATTATGAACGGCTGCGTCCCCCAATATCACGCCTGCCTCGTTAGCCGCATCCACCAGGTTTCGGAATATGATCTTCAGCTTTTCTGACAAGCCAGCCAAGTCACTGCCCGACGGTGCTTCGCCATCACTATTGGCAAGGTTGCCGACCGAGTTTGCGAGCTTCAAAAGAGTCCGCGCAAATTCGGTCGTGGGCGCGGCGAGGTTCAGCGTTTGCTGCGGCTGCAGATTTATGAAGAGGAGCGTTCCGTGTTGGCGACCGGCGGATTCGCTGGCGATATCGGCAAAGCGGATATTCGCGTGGGCTGCAATAACGGCCAGATACCAAAGCGCATCTCCGAACTCCTCAATCACGCCGCTCTCGTAGGAATCGTAGGCCTTGGCGTCTCGCTGCTTCTTTTTTACTTCACTGAGCAGGCTGCCGGTTTCACCGAATAGACCAAGGATGGGCAGGCTCAGATTTCCGGACTTCCGGCGCGTTCGATCAGTCTTAGTTGCCAGGTCTTGATAGTCGTTTAGTGATAAAGTCGATCCATCCATTGCAAATCCCCCGTCCAGGTAGATTGCCAGATGATTGGACTGTACGGAATCGGATGAGCCGAACTTAGCCGCAGTGTTGCTTGGCAGTCACACAAGCCGTTGGGCTGTACAGAGGTCGCTCAATCCTAGCCATCAAAGAGAAACGCTTCGGCATCACCAATGGCCGGGTTCTCCGAGATACCCGCGCTCTGGCAATGTTGCAAGCCAAGCCTCTATCTTGTCACGCTGTTCGTCAGAAAATCGGCATTTGTGCCCTGGGCCTTTCTTGATCAGAAATTGCATGTGTTCGGGAATATAGGCCGCGGACTTGCCGAAATATGCGAAGTCCGTTGCTAACAGAACTTTCTCAGTGGTCCCAGTGTCTCGCATTCGGTTCGCGACACTTAGGCTTCCATCATCTTCGCTATGGAAAGAATCGAGCTGCTGAAACGTACCATCGTCACCGGTATGGTAGATGTTGTCGCCATAGCGATGCATCAAGCTGCCGTTCATGTTCGGCTTCTTGCGTGCAAAGCGCGGTTCAGACCAATAGCCGTCAAAGGCTACAATTTCCTCTATTCGCATCCAGTAGACCAGACGGTCGCTCGCCTGCAGGTCGGCCGACCCCGTCCCAATGATGAGGTCGCCCGCGCTCGCATGCTTTCGGATGATCGGCTTGCAGTTGGCAAGCGTGCATATACCCCAAAACGGGTTTGGTGCGAACCCGAGGTCATGTTCGACGACGTACGAGTAGATCCGACTCACCGATCAGCACTTATTTCGTCGTGTGTCAGGTCTTGGCTTTTGTTCGCCGCCGGGTTGTTCCCACACTTCCTTCTCGCCCGTCAACGTCGCAGTCAAATCCGCAGAATCGCTGTCCACCGTCGTGGCATATTTTCCTATTGATTCTGGTGACCCTCCTGTACCCTCCTCATCGGCATGTAGCCAAATCGCAACGACCCGAATGCCTGCACCGGCAAACGCGGTCGTGCGGGCATCGATTGCCGCGATATCTTCTTGCGCGGCTGGAAGACCGACGACGCCGATGTCGGTATCGGGGCTCAACGAGGATACACTATTTGGAACGTCGTAACGTGTGTTGTATCCCGCAGCTTGCAGGATCGCTTCGATTTTGGAACGGTCCTCGCCGTTGAGGTGTTCATTAAGAACGTAAGCATCTGCCATTTATGGCCCTCCTAAAGTTTTGTAAGCTATACTTGCAATCACGGCGGAGATCGCAGCAACCGCGAAAGTACCAGCAATCGTCAATATGCCCTGAACGTAGGAAATCCTCCGCTCGATTTCGTCCATCCGCTTGTTGAGCGAGTTGAGCGATGCTGTTTCAGTCGGCAACAGCCCCATCAATGTCGAGTCAATCTCCCGGAAGCCGGGCTTCTTGCGAGCGTATTTCTCTGTTGCTCCGTCCAGCCGTGCAAACCAGATCAAAAATGCATCCTGATCGCTACGCACGGTGACGGTCTGTGGTCCCGCGTTGAATATGGCGAATAGAAGCTTGCCCTTGTATCCGGGATCGACGTGAAATCCGCTCACGTTCACAAGACCGCTGTTTTTCAGCGTGCTCTTCATGTTGATAAAGCCGAGGAAATCGTGAGGAAGTGAGACAAATTCTCGTGTCGTAAGATAAGCGAATTGGCCGGGCGGGATCACGATGGGAGCTTGGTGCTCCAAACGCTGTACTAAGCCTGGCTTACGGGTGTCCCGACCTTCGGGACTAACGAATGCCTCATCCCCAATGCGCAGTGTATAGGCAGCCCCATCAACACGTGACGCGGCGAATGGAGTAATCCAGTTGCTACCTTGATCGGCAATGATGTCACCCGACAGAAACATTCATTTCTCCTGCGCAAATACCTGCCTTCGCGCCAACTGCTGGCGACGCTCGTCAATGAGAGCGTCGAGATCTAGACCGACGGCTGCCGCACTGCAAAAGAGCCACTCGGAAAGTCCGGCGTTCGCAGCAAGCGCGATCGCACGAAATTCTTCGAGATGATCAATCTTCTCGCATGCGTCAGCGAAACGGCCGGCGTGATCAGTGAACGCAAGGTCAGTGGGGACCTCAGCGACTGGAGAATCATGCTCCAGATCTGCCAGTGCCTGGTTAAGCGCATTGGCTGCACTCAGCACGACGAGGAAAGCGTCAACGAGCGTTTCTCTCCTCGTCTTGACTTCTGAGGTGCCACGCGCAAACCGACCCGCGTATTTCGCGAAATGCAAACCATAATGCTTCAGCCGATCCTGGCGCGACAGCGATAAAATGTCGAAATGGTTTTTCAAATCGTGTTCGTGTTGGGCGCGTTGGCGGTCCCGCATGGAAACGGAGGTCTCCACACGCCTAGTTGACTTGCGCGTAGCGTTAATCGACGCCATTGCCATGACCAGCCTCCGCTTCCTCAAGTTGCTCATATGTCAGAATGCCGGCCATCAACATGGCCTGGATCGGTTCGATCTCGGCTGAGACAGCCTTCGTCACTTCGCCCGCGTCAATTTCAAAACGTTTGGCCAAGCGAAGCGTTTTTTCTTCTTCGCCCTCGATGCATCCGATGACAATGCGCTGTCCGAGAAAATCGACTTCGACCTGCCCAATGCCTTCAAATGCCGGTAGGTTCTTATGTGTCATAGCATTAATCCTTGTTTCTATAGCAAGCTATGAGTTGCTACGCGCTCGCTAGATGCTGCACATTGTTTCTATCGGGCATGGCTGTTACTGCCGCCGGATCGGCGCAGGCGCTGATGAGTTCAAATACCTCGCCGCGCTGTAGGTCCGGATCGAGGCACGCATGCGTCGACTGGATCGTCAAGCTTCCCACTTCAAAACCCGCCTCATTGGCGATGAACGCCAATAGGCGCCCGAGGCCGATCAGATTACCTAACGTGCGCTGCACATAGTAGTGGTTGCGATAGACGGCCATCATACTCAGCCGCCACGAATTGCCGTTGCGCTCGGGCTTCAGCTCAATGAAGCTCAAGCATTGCCGGTTCATTTTCTTGCGAAGGTCGCGCGCCGGATCGAACAGTGCGATCTCAGTTACATTGCCGAAGAACTTGGCTTCTCCACTCCTCATTGCCCGGAGAGACGCAATGTTCTCGGCAAGCTGATTGACAGTACCAGCATTTTTCCCGCTACCTTTGGGCCAAGCGACCATACGTTGAAAGTAACGGCCCCATTCGCCTTGGCGATGCATACGGCGCTCGTAGACCTGCATGTAGCGTTCTGTCAGAGCTGCGATTCCGTCGCCTCGATCAAGAGCGGCGGGGAAGATTGTGTTGGCGACCGTGCTGACACCGCACTTGTCATGGTCGCGCAAAAAAGCGTCGACCTCACACACGATCTCATCTTCTCCCGCGACAAATCCGATCGGATTTTCGATATGGAGCATGAGCCCGTGTTGGTCGCCATCGGCCTTCAGGCGGCGCGCTGCCCTAACCCACGCGGAGACCGGGGTAGGTGCGGGTGTCATGGGATTGTACATCGTCGCATGCTCCATGTTGGATAACGAAGGCACCGGCGAACCGGCGGGTGAGGTATGTTTCAGTAATCCAGGCATAACCGGCCCATCCCCATCCCTGCCCCCAGGAGTTTCGGACCAGAAAGTACTTTGCACCCTTCAGGTCGCCGTGTCCGGCCAGGACAACGGCATGCACCATTGCAGGATCGATTGGGATCAGATCCTCGACCATAAGCGCTTCCGGTCCGACAAACTGTGGCGGCTGGAAAAAAGCAGGAGAAATGAACACTGTGATGACGACGGCTGAGCCCGCATCGATCTCAGCGCGCCAGCGCTCCGCCTTGCTGTTACGTTGACCACTACTGCAGCGTACTACGATGGGAAGCTGGTCAGGCGGCTGGTAGGGCTGGGGCGGCGCATTGCGACCTTGATAAGGCCAGAAAACCTCATCGGGCTGTCCTTCGTTCAAGATCACGGCGCGGGTTGCCTCGATTGTCGAACCCTGGTCCGGACGTAACCCGTCTCGTCGTGTGGCATGGTAATACAGCCACTCGGGAGACAATTCAGTGGGGTGCCTGTGCGCAGACCGGTGCGCCGCGCTTGCCGCGAAAGATAAGCACGTCGGGCGGCGTCCTTGATCGCGCACCGGTTCAAGCTGCTCTCTGAGATCGGCGAGGATATTAATCATCAACGGGCACCCGCCGCGTCTCTAAAGGAGGGACGAAACAGCCCTGCATCGTGCGAATAGACCGGCCGGTAATCAAATGACCAGCGTTTTGGATCGTCGTCCGGCGCCCAAGGGCGCCGTTCCCACAGGGTATAGACGCCATGCGCGGTTGCATCGCCCGCACGGGCAAGCACATGCCGAATAGTGGGGGCACCGACCACGCCTTCGGCGACTTGTTCCCGTCCATCCTTCAGGATCGCGAAGCCAGCCTTTTCTAGTTCTTCGAAGCTCCACAGGTAACCAGCGCTACTGTCCTCGCGCAGCTTGACGACGAACAAGTCGTCACGGCCGGCTTCTATGACCGTACCCTCGTCCCTTTCAGTCAAGTGCCAGACATCGATATTCTGCGTCGATTCAATTGGATGGTCCGGCACAAGTGCGCGTTTGATTGCTGCCGGCTGCGCCTTAACGAGTTGCTGCCGAATTCCTGTCCCGATCACTCTGTTGCGCACCAGCGCATAGAGTGTAGCGCGATAGCTTGCGCCAAGCCGCAGCGCTAGTTGGTAGACAAAATCGGCACTCTGAAGATGCTGCGGTGTCCAATGTTGACGCTGCATCAGCGTCGTGATCAACCAGTCAGGCACGAGGAAATACGATGCAAAGGCATCCGCTTCCTGTTCTGCGGGTGGAAGATTCATGTAGTCGCGGGCGTGATCCGGCGACCGACGTAAAATACTGTCATCGTCGGCATGGGGATCATGGTTGAGCACATGGTGACCAAGCTCATGAGCTGCGGTAAAGCGCTGCTGGCCAAGCGGACGACGCGTCGTCAGAATAATTCCAGGATTGCCGTCCTCGCGTAGATAGGCCCCTAGCAGTGGTTCAAGCTTCCGGAAAAGCAGGGGCACGTTTTGCCGGAAGATCGCGCCAAACACATCGACGCGATGGCCTCGAGCAGTGCCCAGATCCAGGCCGAGGTCTCGCTGCAGGCGAAGCGCAGCCCGCATGCCTTTAAGGACCGCGTCGCGTGAGGGCGCTTTAGCCATTCTTATTCACCTTCGAGCGAGAACGAAGGAATTCTGCAAAGTTTGCCAATTCACCTCTGTCATTTTCCGACAGATCGCTCACAGTGCGTGCGAGGAAGGCGACGTCCTCGGGCACATGCTGCTCTATCTCGCCGGTAAACCAGGATGTTGGCCTCTCATAGAGAGCGGCCAGACTTTTCATCTCGAGGGCGCCAACTCCACGCTTGCCAGCTTCCATCTCCGAGATTGCCGAGCGACGGACACTCAGATGGTTTGCTGCCTCTTCCTGCGTTATGCCCACATATTCGCGGGCCTCTTTAAGGCGTTTGCCAAGCTCGGCAGCATCGGGATTCGACCTTGAAAATCCGACGGGGGTCCGTGCCATGTTACACTTCCTCACTTTCAGGCTGGTTCACTCTCCACAGCTCACGGCATGTCTTCATCACAGTTGTGACGCAGTGTTCGACGCTGTTGAAGCCACCGGCCGGCATGACATCGTCAGGCAGGCGGAGAGCGAATTCCTCCTCTATACGCAACACCACTCGGACCATGATCAACGAGTCGACTGCGGGCTCCCACGACGCTCGGGGAGCAGGCCGATCATGGATGGCAGTATCGATCTCATTGCGGATAGCAGCTTCACAGTCGCGGGCAGGGAACACGATATTTTTCCTCGCATGTCCATTTATCCGTCATCAATGTAACTCATGTCGGAAAAACAGACAAGAGTATCGCGAAGATTTTAGTGTGACTGGGGAAATTTGAACAATGCCAAAGCTCTGGTCGCAAACCCAGATTCGCTCAACGAGTAATCCCGCTGGCCACAACGGCGCGGGGACCTCCGAGTATGTGAAAGCCTGACGAGCTCTGCCTTTGGCTTTGGCTCTTACATCAGAGAGGCCGCGGACGATCATCATGGGTAGCGTAAGCGGCCTTATCGCGACCGAGGTCACGCGAATATATTATTCTGAGGGTGTCCGGCTATCCTGAAATAGCCCGTCACTAGCTAGGCATAATACATCTAACCTTCGCCTCTCCAGCCATAGGCAAAACATGGGGTCGAGTGTTGAAAACCACTCGCCCCAGGGTTATTTGCCTGCTAAGCAAGATGTGTGTTTTTAACAGCCGATAGTAGCCAAAGAGACAGATGAGCCGCGGAAATTTTTCTAGCAGGAAAACAGCTGTAAGGAGCGGTCGTGGCTACCAGCTTTTGGAAAAGCTGAGGGGTGCTTTAGGCGCGGCTGGTCTAGTTGCAGTCCTAGGCGAGAGTGTTTTGCCTCGAATTTTTGGATTTTTTGCTCAAGGCACGGCGATATTGTCCAGTAGCGGTGTCGTTACGCTGATTATAGCGTTTATGTCAGTTGCTACTTTTGCGGCGTCAGCCGTAATTTTGAATCCACCCAAAATAAGAGTAGAAAAAGAAGAGACAGAAGGTGACTGAAAGTCCAAATCTCCCGGCTTCACCAGTCCCTGCGGACCAAGCTCTCATAGAATCTCGGGTCGGATTGTGGTTGTTCTCGATCACCTTGGGTTACGTCGTTTTGATAACGATCTTTGACTCAATCCGAGCCAAACGGCCGGTCATATCGAAGAATTCACTCCGGCATCTACTAGATGGCCTGACCTTGGCCACGGGATGTACCATCATGTATTCAATTTGGGATATCAGCATCTTGAAGATAGTTGCTTCCAATGCTGTGTATACGACGGTGACGTCCATAACTTGCGTTTTTGGCCCATTAATAAATCTTGCCGAGCGCTACAATATGACCATCGACAGCTAAGCGCGACTGTCTTTATGGCCATGCCTCTTCTCAGCAAAGACCGGCATGTCCTGCGTAGCGGCCATCAAGTAAAGAACTCAGGCTTATCCAATTTTTGCCACGGCGAGTTAGGCATATAGCGATTTATGCGGGGCAGCGCCTTCGATCATCTCCAATGCGCGTGCGACATCGGCATTCGCGTCTTGCGACAACGGCAACACGGGAAGCGGCGGCTGTAAGCGCCCCGTACCCAGCTGATCTGCCAGTGCGAACATGACCCGAAAGCTGCCGTGGCGCTTGAACAAGGACCATAGTTCACCGAAGGCTTCGTTCAGCCGGCGCGCCTCTGCTGCGTCTCCGGACTGTGCCGCACGTGTGAGCGCGAGCGCCGGGGCTGGCATCAATCCTGCCACGACACTAAACCAGGTGTCGCATCCGGCAAGCAGGGCATCGGCAGCACTCCAATCGCCACTATAAGCGCTTGGGGTGACCTCCGTGTATGAACACCGACTCGATGGCTTTCGTTCTTCGAACTGTGGTCAACAAACGCTTTTAAATTGGTAGTCATAGGATCCCTGCAATATTCTGAGGCTGTGCGAGATTGATCACACACTTGTCTTGGCCATCCCCTTAATGCAACCATGAATCGCGGTGTTTGGCCGCGCGACAGCCGGGGGGGTGATGCGAGTAGCTCGAATAGTGATCCAGAATTTTCGCACGTTCGCGTCACTCGACCTGAATGTCGCGGATGATCTGTGCTGTATCATCGGAGAAAACAATACTGGCAAGACCGCGATCCTTCGCGCAATCCAACTTTGTCTAGATAACATGCTTCCGTCGAGTTTCCGGGCGCTGATGCGCGAGGACATCCACTCCGCGATCGATATCGCCCAGCCCAGCCAGGTTCTGATCGGAATTGAACTGGCTGGGTTCGAGGGACGGGTGAACGAAGAGGCGCTGGTTAGTACCTGGAAGACGGCTGCGGACCGCGCGCGTATATTCTACCGCTTCCGTCCGCGCCCAGCTGTCCGGGAGCAGCTTGCAAGTGGCGACATCGTACCCGGGGCGCTGATTCTTGAGGATTATCAGTGGGAAATCCGGGGTGGCGGCGATCCCGCGATCGACCTCACGGACATTGCATGGAATGACGACGGGATTGGTGAGTCCGTCCGTTTCGCCGATCTGCAATCTTACCTTCTCGTTCATCTGCCCGCGCTCCGCGATGTTGAGAACGACCTGCGCAATCCCCGCCAGTCACCGCTCATCCGCCTAATCGAGGCGTTCGAGATCGATGCGACCGAGCAGGATGCCCTGATTGCCGTCCTCGACCAAGCCAATCAGGCGATCGCGAGCTCGGCGACTATTGCCGAGATAGCAAGGGCAATAGACGTAAGGTTCAAGGATGTCGCTGGCCCCGCCTTCGAGATGGACGCCGCGCTCGGCCTGTCCGCCGCGACGTTCCGCGCGATCATCCGCAACCTGAAAATCATTCTGTCGGACCTATCACTGACCTCGTTCGAACCCGGCCGCAACGGTCTCGGTATGAACAACATCCTCTACATCGCGATCCTGATGGAATACCTACAGCGGCGGATCGCGCTCAATCGCTCGGCCGGCCAGTTGATCCTGATTGAGGAGCCAGAGGCGCATCTACATCCTCAGCTGCAATTCTCGCTGATCGCGGCGCTGCGCGCGATCGGCGTGCAGACCATCCTGACCAGTCATAGCACTCAGGTGACCTCGCAAGTCCCGCTAAGCAGCATTGTATCGCTCACCAAGCGCGAAGACGCGACTGTCGCAGCCGGCAATCTCGCGCTCAATGCGGCGCTGACCGCGCCAGAGATTGCAGATCTCGAACGCTATCTCGACGCAACCAAGAGCGAATTGCTCTACGCCCGCAAGGTTATGCTGGTCGAAGGGCCAGCCGAGATGTTCCTGATCCCGGCACTAATAGAGCAGGTGTACGGCGTGAAGCTCGAGCGGCTCGGTATCTCGCTTATTGCGATTCATGGCGTCCATTTTGACGTCTATGCCAAGCTGTTCCGCGCCGGATCGCTCGAGAAGAAATGCGCCATCGTGGCCGATGCTGACATGAAGCCCTCCGACGCCGAGGACTTCGATCCAGATATGGGCACTCCAGATCTCGTCGCCTTGGAAA
Organism: Neorhizobium sp. DAR64862/K0K3; assembly: GCF_050500185.1. Taxonomy (NCBI): domain Bacteria; kingdom Pseudomonadati; phylum Pseudomonadota; class Alphaproteobacteria; order Hyphomicrobiales; family Rhizobiaceae; genus Neorhizobium; species Neorhizobium sp. DAR64862/K0K3. The sequence goes on along the minus strand of NZ_CP191452.1, from coordinate 31,314 downwards.
ACGAGTTTGTGTCCACGTTTGAGGGCGCCACCACTTTCGAACGAGAACTTGTATCGCTTGGGCGCCTGCCTATGCTTATCGAGACCGTCCGTGCTCTCGACGCGCCGCAGATCCTCGCACAGATGGAGCAGGGGTTCGCAACGCTTGCGCTCGGACGATTGAGCCCTGCCGACGAGACAGCACTCCGTATCGAACTTGGCCGTATCACGCTCAATACCGCCAAGCGCTTTGGAAAGGCGCGTTTCGCGCAGATTGCTGCGCGCTACGCCCACCTCGCAACTGATCTGCCGGCCTATATCGAGGAGGCGTATGAGTGGCTCACGGAATGATCCGGCTTACATTGGAACAGCGCGAGGCCGTTGAACATGATGGCAATCTGCTTCTGACCGCGTGCCCAGGAAGCGGCAAGACGCGGGTCATTCTCGCGAAGTTGCTGACACTGGCCGATCAGGTTGTCGGAACGCCACAGTTCATCGGCTGCATTACCTACACCAATGCTGCAGTCGATGAGATCGAGACCAGATTACGCACCTACGGCAATCACGCGATTGCAGACTGCTGTGAAATCTCCACGATCCACGCTTTCTGCCTGCAATTCATTCTTCGTCCCTATAGCTGGCTGTTACCCGAAGTGCCAGCTTCGTTTCAGGTGCTCTCCCGGGAAAACAGTCAGTTTGAGCAGATTGTAACGGCGGTGGAGGATGCATTCGGTCGCATGCCCGCCGGCCAGGTATTCGAGGACTATGAATCGCTTCGTATCGACGTAAACGGCGAACCCTGCGGCCAAGGGATCGAGACAGGCATTGTCACAGAGGAATCCGCCACGCTCTATTGGGAGCGGGTCCGCGCCCACGGATACCTCGATTTCGCGATGATCCTCTATTATTCATGGAAGATCCTCGAACAGCATCCGTTCGTCGGACGCGGCATCGCGAGCCGCTTTGCTTGGCTGCTCATCGACGAATTTCAGGACACAACGGACATCCAGGTCGCCATCTTCGGAGCACTCCAGGAGTTCCTCCATACCCGCTTCTTTCTCGTAGGTGACCAGAATCAGTCTATTATGAGCTTCGCAGGTGCGCGTCCCGAACTTGCCGATCAGTTTGGAAATAAGATCGACGCGCACCGAGATACGACTTTGACCGGCAACTTCCGATGCGGACCGGAGATTGTCGGCGCTGCATCGACACTGATCCCGACCGTGCCGCGGATGCAGGCGGCGGGCGATGCCGCGAAAATCGCGGCACAAGTGAACTACGTTCATGTCGAAAGGCCGATTGACGCCATCACCGACTATTTTCTGCCCGCCTTACAGAATGCCGGCATCCCGCTCGGCAAGGCCGCAATTCTTGCGCCGTGGTGGACACATCTCATTCCCGTTGCCCGTGCCCTCAGAGAACTGGACGTGCCTGTCTTCGGCCCTGGTGCGCGGCCCTACAAACGCAAGCGACTGCTTGCCGGGCTTGCCGAGCAACTCGGAGCTTGCGCCGAGGCCGGCAATTACCTCGGACTCCCGGGGGTGGAGCGGGCGCTGTTTCGGCTCATCGGCGACATCACCGGTAATTCGCGATACGACATGTTCAGTTATGAAGGGCGTCGGTTGGCGCTTGGCCTGATTTATCTCGCTCGTGCGCTTGCTGAAAAGTATCCGGGCGGCGTCGCTTGGCTGCGCGCCATCGCCCGCGAAGCTGGCGACTATCTTGAACAAGAGGAATGGTTGCCTAGCAGCACCAAACAGCCGCTGATCGATTCCGCTGAGGAAATGCTATCCGACATGAAAGCCAGTAAGGTTGACCTGGCAAATCTGCTAATCTCCGATATGGGCCTGTTTGCCAATCCTGAGCAGGCGCTCAAGCTGATTACGCTGCACAATTCCAAGGGACGCGAATTTGATGGCGTTGCTCTGATCTGTATGAATCAGGGCAGTATCCCGCATTTTTCGACATCGACGCAGGAGGCGTACGATGAATCTCGGCGATTGTTCTACGTCGGCCTGACCCGTGCTAAGCGCATCTTACTCGTCGCGTCCGATCAGTCCCACTGGAGAAACAAGCCGACCTCTTTCATCGCGGAGGCTGGTCTTGGGTGATGCTATGCCCGTCACGCATCTTTCGGTTGCCGTTTGCGGTCGGCGGTTTCTTAAAAATCGGCAAGCTTATTACCGTGGCGGATCTGGGCGGTGAAGAATTCCAGAAACTTCATCTGAACCTTGGCCATAGCTGCCGCCAGTCTTGCCGAAAACAGGACAAGGTCGCTCATCGAATATCCCGGAAATTCATGATCGTTGCACGCACGTAGTTAGGAACATTTAAGACACCCTGCCAAGGCCGGCCGTAGGCACGGCCAATCAATATGACGTTATGCGGAAGAAATGGGAATGCCGCATCTTCAACTGTCTCAGCATCGACCCTTATCTCATCAGCATGAATGATCTTATTGCAGGCCTCCCGCAGCAACAGGTCTTCGGTAACCGTCTCTGTCCGACCTTCAGTGGTCAGCGTCCCACAAATCAACGTAACCGGTACAAAGCTCAGCTCATCTTCATCGCGGCGCGGACCACTCATGTGATCGTCGTGTGACCGGTTCATTACCGCTGTGCCAATTAAGAGATGGACAAGCTCATCTTCAACGAACTGATCACGCAAGCCGACGAGAAGATGATGATCGTCATCCGGCAATAAAGCGACGGCGCGGTCACCCATCACGAGGCTGAGCAACCGATAGACATCCTTTAGGACGGTATCGGCGTTAATGACGTAATTGTGTCGACCGATCCAAGCCCGTTGGACGGCAGCATTGCGCTCGACCGGAGCGCTTTCATTTCGAGTTGGTCGGCGGGCCATAGCGTGAGTTCCGATATGTTATAGAGGGCATTATGACATATAATCAGAGCCTTGGTGTCAATTGATTGGCGGGTCGAGGGTTCAAATACCATCAAGGCGTGAAATCAGCGCCTGCTGTCCGATTTCAGTCAAGGCCTCCGTATTTCGCGTCTAAGCCGGTAGATGCAGGGCGTTCATAATGATAGCAAAATAGGATGATTACCGCGACCGAACTACGGACACTGGATGTCTTTCCCGAAAGACCTAATACGCGGCCGTCCTATATAAGCGCCGCGAGCGGTCTGGTCTGCGTCGGCTCACACATTTATGTCGTGGCTGATGACGAGCTATATCTTGGTGTATTTTCCGCGGGCGACAATGAGCCGGGCCGTTTGATCCGCCTATTTGCGGGTGACTTGCCCATCGTCAAAGCTGATCGAAAACGCCAAAAGCCGGACCTGGAGGCGATCGTGTTCATTCCAGCTTTCGAAGAATTTCCGTGTGGTGCTCTGCTGTCTCTGGGGTCGGCATCGAGGCCAAACCGCGGACGAGGTGTTCTTCTTGGTCTTGATCCACAAGGTGCAGTTAGTGGTTCACCCGCGCAAGTCGATATGGCGCCGTTGCTTGGCCCACTCCTTCAAGCGTTGGCCGACCTCAACATCGAGGGAGCAGCCGTGGTTGGCGGTGAATTCCTGCTTTTTCAGCGGGGCAACAAGAAACATATCGAAAACGCGATCATCCATTATCCGCTGCTGCCGGTTCTCGAGGCTGTGCGAGGTCCCGGTACCGCTGCGATTGCGCCATCCGCCATCACGAGGGTGAATCTCGGTGTGATCGAGGGCGTTCCGCTCTGCATCACCGATGCGGCGGCTCTACCCAATGGCGACGTGGTGTTCTGCGCCGTGGCGGAAGACACCGACGACGCGTATCTGGATGGACGTTGCGTGGGGGCCGCGATCGGGATCGTCGACACGACAGGGCAGTTGCTCTCGCTGCACCGGCTCGAACAGCCAGAGAAGGTGGAAGGCATTAGCGCTCACATGGGAAATGACAGGCTGGACCTGCTTCTCGTTACCGATGCGGACGACCCCGCAGTACCGGCAAAGCTCCTGTCAGCATCCTTTCCCCTGTAGCGCTGCGGACCTCTAATTTTGCGGACGCCAAGTGTGCTGCGGCTTTATCCGCAGCATGTGTTTTCGGCGGCGCTCAGTCCGCGACATACTTGTGTTGTCTTCCGGTTCTCCTGCTCAAGCCAACGATCGCGCGGCTTGCAGCTTGCCGGATGCGGCGCGAGTTCAACATGCAATGCGCCATCGCGAAGCCTTGGCATCGATCCGCAGTAGAGCTGCATTGGCCGGATCCCATCGCTCACCTCAAATGTCAGTTTCGCCGATCCATCTAGCTTTACGTGCTCCGAGACCTTGCGGATGATCGCCGCGAACTTGCCCGCTGGCATATGGGTGCGGTCGCCTTCCTCAATGTCCCACTGCTGCAAGAAGATTTCCGACCAGGCTTCCGGGTTGGCGCCGCAATCAAGGGCGGCGAACTGACCGGCTTTCACGTCGGTGACATGGTAGCCGGGCTTCACCGGCCGGCCATCGTAGGAAATGATCAGCGGCACATCGCGGGCACCGTCGATGGTGTCCAGCAGCCGGCCCAGGCTGATGTCCAGTTCCAAAAGGGACTTGTCGATCGCGTTCATAGGAAGCCTTTCCAATTGGTGCCGCCCAAAGGGTCCTTCTGGTCGATGATGCCGGCAAGTACGCGGGCCTGGTCATTGTGCCGGAATTATACGCAGGACTGGTCGATCGCGAGGAGGGCTGAGATAGAATTACGGACTTTGCAAGGTTTCAGAACGACGTCCTGCAGCCGCACATGAATGCACGCCAGGCGGGATGATGTTTGACAAGACCCAGAGTGAAGCGCTTGCAGTCGTAAACGATCTTGTTTAGCGGAAAGTCGTCGGGCAGCTCAGCGAAAGTCACACGTTGCGCCGTTACAGCGAGGAACTCGATCGCCGGCAGCGCGAATTGTCCGGTGAATTTTAAAAACGCCGCGTAAGCTTCGATATGTCGGTCGCCAATCAACGCGTTTCGACGGGTAAAAACTTCCGAAGGCCAACAGCACGCAATATCGTCGACATTTTTCCACCACCATCTTGGGTAAAATCGCCGCGAAGGGCTTTAAGAGCGTATCTTTCTTGACCGATCTCCTCAGCGGTGCGGAAACCAAGACGGCGAAGAATGGGAAGCGGAGGACACCAACCCTGTACAGCGTGCTGAAACAGAAACGCAGTCACCACAGTGGGCAGGGCCAGCCATCTTCTATCAACCGTGGCGGCCAACATCACACCGGTAAAGGCCAGCGTGGACGCGTTGGCCTCTAGCGTGCGCTCGACGTCCCATTCCTGATCAAGTTGTTGAAGCCTTGACTCAATCTCATGCGGATGGACTTCATAGTACCTCAGCCGATCCTCGGTCTCCTTGCGAATCCACTCATTCACTTCATGGGATGTATGACGTTTTACACGCGATGCGGTCGAAGCCATCTGACTTTCCTCCTCGCGGAGAAACCGCTTTTGACAAGAAATGTTCCGTCGCTGCCTTGCGAGTTTTTACAGATAGGAGAGGAGAGGAAGTGCAATGCAGCGCCTCACCCGCTCAAAACTAGTCGAAGCAATGGGCTTCCTCTTGGCCGAGTTGGTCAAACACGTCAGGCGCGCGCCTTGGCAATTGCATCCTTCAATCCCTTTTCATCAAGTACGCCCGGATAAATCGTCTTGCCGATCACGAATGCCGGCGTGCCCGCGAAATTGAAGCCCAGAGCCTGGTTGTAATTTCGGTCCAGAAGTCCGGATATTTTCTTGTTGTTCTTGTTCACAGCGACAGCGATCTCCTTCATGGAAATGCCTGCTCCCGTCAGGGTCTTTTCGACCATCTCCTCAGACAATTTTCCTTTGGTCTTCATCAGCGCTTCAAAGGCGATCTCATATTTTCCGATTTGGGCCGCGCCGAGCACTGCTTGAGCGGCGAATATCGATGCGTTTCCGAAAACCGGCCAGTCTTTCATGATCAGCCGTACGTCACCGTCCTGCTTGACGACCTTGTTCACCATCGGGTGAGACGACTTGCAATATGGGCACTGGTAATCAAAGAATTCGACGACTGTGACTTTTCCCTTGGGATTACCAAGCACTGGCGCCTCCTTGTCGAAGAAAACCTCGTTCATCGACATCTGCTGAGCCCCGGCACTGCGGTTTACAAGCATAAGGCCACCAGCAACTGCCAGGCTCGTGGTCAAAAGATCTCTTCGCGAAAACATCAAAACTCTCCTTTTCCGGATTCTTCCGGTCCAAGCACAACGACGCGGGAACCCTTCGGAACGCGGCTATGCAAATCGATAATGTTCTGGTTGAGCATCCGCACGCATCCAGACGAGACGGACTGGCCGATCGACCACGACTCATTGGTCCCGTGGATGCGGTACAGAGTGTCTTTCCCACCCTGATAGAGATAGAGAGCCCGCGCTCCAAGTGGATTGGCGATGCCGCCCGGCAAGCCGTCGGCCAAGGGAGCATAACGATCCGGTTCTCTCTTGATCATATCCTGCGTCGGAACCCATCCGGGCCATCGAGCTTTACGCTCGATATCCGCCTCTCCGGTAAACTCCAGACCAGCCTTTGCCACGCCGACGCCATATCTCATCGCCTTTTCGTTCTCCATGACGAGATAAGGAAACCTCGCGCGGAGGTAGACCACGATTGTTCCAAGAGCGTATCCGGTGCGGTAGTTGGCAATCTGGCGGACATTTTTGGGATCCATCTTGGCCACATCGACCGCGGGTATGAGGCCTCCGCCGTCCTGAACTACGCCGTACATGGCCTGCACTCTAGGATCGACTGCAGCAGCTCGCAGACGCGTGGAATGCATCGATGTCTGAGCGCAAGCCGAAAGTAGCCAGACGAGCTTAGCGGCGGTCAAGATAAGCCCCGATCCGGGCGATGTTGACAGTCGTGTCGAAGGTTCATTGAATTTTCTTGATCACTCTTGAAGGACGGAAATGGCTTCCAAGAGCGACTCCTTTGAGATTTCCCCTAGATGAGACGTCGCTAACGTTCCATCAGCTCTGACCAGCAGTGTTGCAGGTAGCCCTTGAGCTCCATAGTGGCGGGACAGCGCAAGAAACGGATCAAGCAGTATAAAGTTGAGCTTAATACCTGCGCTCTGAAGATAGCTTTGGATTGCCTCACGGTTCTCGCCCTGGTTGGCAAAGATGAAATCCACGTCCGGATTTTCACGAGCCATCTCTGCGAGCATCGGCATCTCTCGACGACAAGGAGGACACCAGGTCGCCCAAAGGTTGATGACGGCTGGTCGACCATGTCGTTCGGCGAGCACCGCGGTCTTTTCGTCTTGCACGGTCTGGAAAGGCTGGGTGGGCGCCATTGGCGCAACTCCGCTGCTTGTGAGAGTGTTGACGACAAACCAAGCGAAGAACCCGGCCGCCACCGCGCCACCCGCCCACGGGACGTCCCGTAGAGAACGCGCAGCTAGCCACGCGATCCCAATAGCAACCCCGATTGCTGCGCCAGCGAACGAGAATCCGCCCTGCCAAACAGCAAAGATGCGCCAAGGCTCCTCCGCAAAGCTTGCAAAATGATACGCCACGTGGCCAGCGCGGGCTCCCACTAGCCCAGTCACAACGGTTCCCGTTGTGCACGAGCTTAGGCGCGGCCTGTGCCGGGAGAGCAAAGAGCCCACTGTCAGAAAAATAACTACTCCGACGATGACAGCGAGCCGCGGTCCGTCGAAGGCGAAGGGTCCGATCGAAACCGAACCCATTAGTTCGGGTCCCTTGCCTTGAGCGCGGCTTCCGCGAGATCGTCAGCTGAAAATTCCCCAACAAGCCGTGTGGACGCTGCTTCCTTCCGCTCGCTGTCCAGAAACAACATCGTCGGCGGCCCGATGACTTTCAACTGGGACATCATTGCCTGTTTTGCAGCGTCGAGCTGGCTGATGTCCAAGGTTACCAAGCGAACACCCTGCAATGCACGCGCGACCTCCGGCGACGGCAACACCGAACGTTCAATGCTGCGACAGGACACACACCAGTCTGCCGTAACATAGAGTAGCGTTGGCTCCTGTTCGGGGGCCTCGCCGATCAGTTTGATGAGTTCGCTTGTCGATGAGGCTTTGGCAAACATACTCTTCTCGATCGAAGCGACAGATGCCGATCCAGTTGCTGATCTCAATGGAGCAAGAGGGTTCAGTGGATCGGTCGCACCAAGACCGATGCCGACAAAAAGAAGAGCACCCCACAATATGGAGGCAAGGCCGGCTGTCCGCGACAAGACGACGGGCCCCGGGCGTTGTGTGGCGGTCGCTGCTGTAAACACGAACACCCCGAATGCAAGAGCCAAGACTGCCCAACCCAGCAATACGAGGCTTTCTGCAAAGAGGGGTGAGGCCAGCCACAGAGCAGTTGCGAGGAAGAGAAATCCAAAGATGTGGCGAACATTCTCCATCCAAGCCCCCGCCTTAGGCAGAAAATTGCTGCCTGCGGTTGCCATGACGATAAGCGGAATACCTTTGCCCATACCCAGCGCAAACAACGCCAGTGCCCCAACTGCAACGTCGCCCGTGCGCGCGATATAAAGCAGGGCACCGGCGAGCGGCGCCGTGACGCAGGGGCCAATGAACAACGCGGATGAAAACCCGAGTATCATCGCGCCTGGCACGGACCCTCCGCGCTTTCGCGCCGGCGCCATGCGTGCTGTGATGCTGGCCGGGAGCTGGAGGTGGAACAGCCCGAAATTCGAGAGTGCCAAGATGACGAAAAGTGTCGCGATCGCACCGACCGCATAGGTCGATTGAAGAGCGATCTGGAGGTTTTGGCCGGACCAGGCGGCTGCCATGCCCAAAAGTCCGAAGGCACCGGCGAGTGTCAGCACATAGGATGAGGAGAGAACGAACCCCCGCCGGGCAGTCAGCGTTTCTCCTTCCCTCGCCAGCATAGCCGCCACAATCGGATAGATCGGAAATACGCAAGGGGTGAAGGCGAGGAGAAGGCCGAACCCGGCGAAGCCCGCAACCAGCAGGGTCAGCCCGCCGTCAGCGAGCATGCGGTCGATCATCGTCTGGGCATGATCGTCAGAAAGGGTAAAATCCGGCTCGTCAGCGATTTTAGAAAAGGCTGAAGACACCTGCGACGCGCTATTTGTCTTCAACGCTAAAAAAGCTTGGCTGTCTCCGATCCTGAGGGTTGCCATATTGACGGATTTCGTGGTCGGCGGATAGCAAAGTCCGTGATCTTGACACCCCTGATAGGTCACCTTGAACGAATTGGGTGGGTCGGAAATCGTCGCTGAAGCGGACTTATAATAGATCTCCGTACTTCCGAAGTTCGGATCGTCCTTTGTGGTGCCGGGCATTGTTTGAAGATCGAGCGACTTGTCAGCATCATCCTTGGCGCCAAGGTATTCGCGGTAGAGATAATAGCCGTCGGCAAGCTGCCATCTGACTAATGCCCGTCCATCAGCGGTGCGTTCGACAGAAGGCTTGAATGCTTCGTCCATCGGCAAAGGCGCATCTGCGGCACTCGCTGCCAGTGCGGTTATCAGGAGCGCTATGCCTGCCAATACGAACGAGGCGATTCTCATCCACCATTCCTTTTATCAGTTTAATCTATGCGGGAGGGATCTCGTCGTGAGCTTAAGACAGGCTTAAGGTGAGTAGCGGAGAGGCACGACGACTTATCAACTCACGGAGGCGTGATTGCGCATACTTGTGGTCGAAGATGACGCGGTTCTGTTAGACGGGCTGCGCGAAGGCCTGAAATTGATCGGCTTTGCCGTGGATGGTGTCGCAACTGTCTCCGACGCAACAGAAGCGCTTGCCAACGACACCTTCGACGCTGTCGTTCTCGATCGTATGCTGCCTGATGGATCCGGCCTCGATGTGCTCAAGACAATTCGCCGCGCCGGCAATACGACCCCCGTCCTGCTTCTGACGGCGAAGGACGAAGTCGGCGATCGGATCGACGGCCTCGACGCAGGTGCTGACGATTACCTCGGAAAGCCATTTGATCTCGACGAGGTTGCGGCGCGTCTGAGAGCGATTACACGACGCTCGGGTGGGCGCGCCAGCAGTGAGCTCACCGTTCGCGGCCTCAGACTCGATCCGGCCTCCATGTTGGTCCAGTGCGGCGGTGCGGAAGTAAGCCTGTCTCGCCGTGAGTTTTCGATCCTTCACGCACTGATGGAAAGCCCGCAGGTCATTCATTCCAAGCAAGCGCTGGAGCAGCGGCTTTACGGTTGGCAGGAAGATGTCGAGAGCAACACGATCGAGGTACACATCCACAAACTAAGAGCCAAGCTGGGCAGCGCCGCAATCGAGACGGTGCGCGGCGTTGGGTACCGGCTGGGCAATTCATGATGCGGTCCATTCGCCTGCGTCTTTTCGTCATTCTGCTTGCGTCGACGGGGGCCGTGTGGCTGCTCGCGGTCCTGTGGACCTATTTCAGCGTGCAGCATCAGGTCGAAAAGGTGCTGGACGCGCGCCTGACCGAGGCGGCCCGCATGGTCAGTTCGCTCATCACGGACCACCATATCGATGTCGCCGCAGCGGTAAATGCCGCAACCGCGACCGATGTCCCGCTTTCGTTCGAAACGGAACAAGGCGATTACCGGCGGCAGCTATCTTGCCAGATATGGTCTCTCGAAGGCCAGCTCGTCAGTCGCTCGGAAAGCGCGCCACGTATCTCGCTCTCGGACCATCAGGACGGCTTCAGCGAAACGCTGGTCGATGGCGCGCGTTGGCGCGTTTACGCTGTCGTCAATCCAACGCTGAATGTCAGGGTATTGGTAGGAGACAGTTTGGAAATCCGCGATCGCCTTGTTGCCGATGTGGTCAAGGGGCAGCTATTCCCAGCTGTTGCCATACTTCCGGTGCTGGCGCTACTGATCTGGCTGAGCGTTGCTCAGGGTCTCAGGCCGCTCAACCGGATAGCATCATTGATTGCAGGACGCTCGGCCGACGAGCTCCATGCGATCGGCGAAACAAAAGCGCCGAGCGAGATCAAGCCGTTGCTCACATCGCTCAATTCTCTCTTCCGCCGCGTAGAGGAAGCGCGCGACCGCGAAAAGACGTTCATCGCGTATGCGGCCCACGAATTGAAGACCCCTCTCGCCGGCCTAAAAACGCAAGCGCAGGTCGCTTTGCGCAGTGAAGACAAGAATGTCCGTGCAAAAGCTCTCTCGCAAATTTCGAAAAGCGTGGACCGAACGGGAAGGCTGGTCCGCCAACTGATCGATATGGCGTCCGTCGACTCTGCGGATCGAAGAAGCGATTTAGAAGCCGTCAATTTCCCCCTCATGTTCGCGGAACTCATCACCGACCTCGATTCTCTTTGCAGCCGGGCAAAAGTTGCGGTGATCGTCAATGAGCTGAACGTTGGCGAGCTGAGGGTACGAAATGCCAACCTGCTGCGGCTGGCATTACGCAATGTTGTCGAGAACGCGGTCCAGTCCTCTCCGCCGAACACAGTCGTGCTGATAAACAGTCGGATAAACGGCGAGAACGTCGAATTCGAGATAATCGATCATGGTGCTGGTATCGATCCGACTGAGCTGACCAAAGTGCGGGAGCGATTCAAGCGAGGCCATGCAGCGGCTGGCGAGGGGAGCGGCTTGGGACTGGCGATTGTCGATATGGCGATGCTGAAACTGGGTGGTGGACTCAATTTCAAAAGAGTCTCGGACGGTTTTGCTGCCGTACTAGCGCTTCCTCTCGAGAGAAGCGATGCTGACGCCTGATGTAGATTGCCGGCAAATCAATTGTTTCAGCGGACAAAACCAAGCACCCTCTCGCGCGCCGTTGACAGCAGAGAGCAAGCCAGCAGCTTCGAAGCGAGATCCTTAAGTTGCTTTTGGCCTGCCTCGGCTTTGCAACTCTCTATCTGACGGCCAGGGTTCTTTGCTTAGAGTCAAATCTGCTGAGCTCATGGAACATCATAGCATAATTGCAGTTTGATCCTTGATCATTAGGGAGAGGACCATGGCGCAGCAAAACTTGTCAGTATCCAGCGAAACTTTGCCGGTTCAGGCGCCGGGCATTATCCTAGGCATCGGCCTTGGGGGCTTCTTCGATGGTATCCTCCTGCACCAAGTCCTTCAATGGCACCACATGTTCAGCGATGTGTACTCGGTCAATGATGTCCCCGGCCTTGAGATGAACACGCTAGGCGACGGAATTTTTCATACCGTGACGTGGATCTCGGTACTGGTCGGGCTTGGCATTCTCTATTCGCGCGTCACCCAGCAACGGCGTCAAGTGTGGGGGTCTCGCGTCTTATGGGGGTGGATGTTGGTGGGTTGGGGACTATTCAATCTCGTCGAAGGACTCATCGACCACCAAATTCTCGGAATCCATCACGTCCACTCGGGGCCGAACCAGCTTATGTGGGACATGATATTTTTGGCGTCAGGCGTGGTTCTTATGGTGATTGGCTGGATGATGGCACGCAGTGGCAGGCCCATTGGCATTGCAGCAAGTGAACCCATGGGCCGCAACGGATGATTTGCGGTCCGTCCTTCTACCCCTCAATGATCGTGCCCCTGATGCTCGTCGCGCTGGTTGCTTTCCTCTACGCAACAGCCGCATGGCGGCAGCGGGCGGGCGGGCGTGCCTGGAGCGGATGGAGAACGGCGTCGTTCATTGCGGGATGCAGTGTCCTGGCTGTCAGCATGCTCCCGCAGTACCTTCCTTTCCCCGAAGGGGATTTTCGGCAGCACATGCTTCAGCATATCATGATGGGGATGCTCGCGCCTCTGGGGCTAGTGATGGCTGCGCCCGTCACGCTCACATTGAAAACTGTTCCCGCCCGCTATGGTCGGATCATCACTACTGTTCTGCAAAGCCGCCTTTTCCATTTGTGGGCCAATCCGGTTACGGCACTGGCGCTGAACATTGGTGGCATGGCGGCCCTCTATTTTACATCACTTTATTACGAGATGATGATGCAGCCCTGGCTGCATTACGTGGTGCATTTCCATTTCGTAGCGGCCGGCTGCCTTTACACGTGGGTCATTGCAGGTCCTGACCCAGCACCGCGTCGCCCTTCCGTTCCGGCGCGGCTTATCGTGCTGGGCGTCGCGGTTCTGATGCATTCGGTTATGGCGCAGATGCTGTACGCCGGGCTATTCATCGATCTGCCAATCCCGCCGGACCACCTCAAGCATGCGGCTGAGCTGATGTATTATGGCGGTGATATCACCGAGATGCTCCTCGCCTTCGCCTTGGTGTCGACATGGAGACCCTCGGCGAAAACAAGTCAGGCGTATCAACTACGTCGAAGGGCGAGATTCGTCTGATAGGCAATGCTTTGGATTCATCGTCGCGCTTCCCACGCCCTGTTACAGCCATCTTCTCGTTCTCTCGGCATAAAGCTTCCAGCCGTCGCCAAATCGGCGGTGCAAATGCTCCTCTTCACGCTGGATTGCAACGCGACCCACAATGGCGGCCGACAAGAATGCAAACAGCGTCAGCCAGGCATTGGCGATTAGAAAGCTAATGCCAATCATAACCAACATATTGGCGAGATAGATGGGGTTTCTTGTAAACCGGTAGGGTCCTTGGGTCACAAGACGTGAGGCGGCTCGATGAGGCATTATGCTCGTCCGGTGTATATACAGCGACGCTGCAGCCCAAAGGTCCAACGCAAGACCCACACCGATTGCCAAGCTGCCCAGAATCTTGACGACCCAGTGATCCGGCAAGGGAACCGATAGCAAGGTGTTTAAGGCGTAGGCCGCAAAAAATGCCGCTATGTAGATCAACGGCGGCCAAGGAATAACGTTTGGTCTCGTTTCCAGGTTCACGCTATTCTCCCAATGAAACTGGCCGAGCAGTCTAGGCCCGCCAGTTCATGCCGCCAAATCCGGCGCTGACGCTACGGTTAGCCAGGTGATAGCCACAGACGAATACCGAACGCCACGACGCCCGTCACACCGACACCCGCCACCCACAGGGAGACGAACCAGAGGAGCCGCTTTCCCCAGCGGAGGCCGCTGGCCATCAATGATATCCCTCTTCCGGGCGAACCTTCCCACGAAAGACCCAGTAGGAATAGCTGGTGTAGGCAAGGATGATCGGGATCAGGACCGACGCGCCGACGAGCAGAAATTTGAGGCTTTCAGGCGGTGCAGCCGCCTCCCAAATCGTCAGTGAAGTCGGAACGATGTAAGGATAGAAGCTTATGCCAATTCCCGCATACCCTAGAAAGAACAGCGCAAGCGCCGCCAGGAAAGGCTGAACATCCTTTTTCGCTTTGAGCCCCGTGATGATGAGGTAGAGGCAGCCAAGCACCAGCAAGGGAACCACAACGCTAAAGATCGCAGTCGGGAAGCCAAACCAGCGATCGAGATATTGTGGACGTAGCCACGGCGTCCATAAGCTAAAGATCGCCATAGCTGCAATGGTCGCCAAACTGACGCGCGTCGCAATCCAGCGCGCCCGTTCCGATAGCGCTCCCGTCGTCTTCATCACCAGCCAGGTCGATCCCAGGAGCGAATATCCGATGACCAAAGCCACGCCGGTCGCGATAGAGAACGGTGTCAGCCAATCCCACCAGCCGCCGGCATAGGCGCGGCCAACGATCGGAATCCCTTGCACGAGGCCGCCAAGCGCGACGCCCTGTGAAAACGCTGCTACCATCGATCCGCCGGAAAAAGCGACGTCCCAGACCCTCTCCCAGCGCTTGGTACGCCACCGATACTCGAACGCCACGCCGCGGAAAATCAAGCCGAGAAGCATTGCGATGATTGGCATGTAGAGGGCCGGCAGGATCGTGGCATAGGCAAGTGGAAAGACTGCCATGAGTCCCCCACCGCCCAGAACCAGCCAGGTCTCGTTGCCATCCCAGACCGGAGCAACCGTATTCATCATCACATCGCGATCGTGCTTTTCCGGAAATACCGGAAACAAAATACCAACCCCCAAGTCAAAGCCGTCCATGACGACATAAGCAAGGACGGCAAAGGCGATGATAGCGGCCCAGATGAAAGGTAGATCAATGGCCATGGGAACCTCCCTGGGTGGGACCAGGCGTGATCCCTTGGGTACGAAGTGGGCCTTCTTGCAATTCCGGAGTGGGATCGCGCGGAAGTCTCGCCATCAAGCGCAAGATGTAAAAGGTGCCAGCGCCGAAGACGAAGAAATAGACAATGACAAATGCGATCAGGGACGTCGCAACGGCGGGAGCTGCGATCGGCGAGATCGAGTCGGCTGTGAGCAGATGTCCGTAGACCGTATAAGGTTGTCGTCCGACTTCCGTCGTGATCCATCCCGCAAGTACAGCAACAAATCCTGCTGGGCCCATTCCGACAGCGGCGCGGTGAAGCCAGATGTTTGTATGCAGGGTCCCCCGATAGCGACAGAATAGCGACCAAACGCCAAGACCGAGGATGGCAAACCCGAGACCCACCATCACCCGGAAAGACCAGAACACGATGATGACGGGAGGTTCCCGGTCGTCGGGGATCGTGTCCAGCCCAGCAAGGGGCTCATTCAGGCCATGCTTGAGGATGAGACTGGAAAGCTTGGGTATTTCAATTGCATAATCGACGCGCTTTTCTTCCTGATTGGGAATGCCAAACAAAATGAGGGGCGCGCCGTCTGGATGGCTGTCGAAATGGCCCTCCATGGCCATCACCTTGGCAGGCTGGTGCTCCAAAGTATTGATTCCATGCTGGTCGCCGGCCAGGATTTGCAAAGGCGCGACCAATGCAGCCATCCACATCGCCATCGAAAACATCTTGGCTGATCGGCGTGGCGCTGTACCGCGAAGGTTATGCCAGGCACCAACCGCCCCAACGACAAGAGAAGTCGTCAGGTAGGCAGCGAGCACCATATGGACGAGGCGGTAAGGGAAAGAGGGATTGAATACGATAGCCCACCAATCGACAGGTATGAATTGCCCCTTGTCGTTCATGCCAAATCCTGCAGGCGTCTGCATCCAGGAATTGACGGCAAGGATCCATGTTGCCGAAATGAGCGTGCCTAGGGCCACCATCGATGTCGCCAGGAAATGCAGACCATGTCCAACCCGTTTGAGGCCGAACAGCATAACGCCTAGGAACCCTGCCTCAAGAAAAAATGCTGTTAGGACTTCGTATCCCATTAGAGGGCCGATCACCGGCCCGGCCTTGTCGGAAAAGACGGCCCAATTGGTGCCGAACTGATAAGACATCACGATACCTGAGACCACGCCCATCCCGAACGCGACCGCAAAGATGGTCTTCCAAAAATTGAAAAGCTCGAGATAGACCTCTTTTCCGGTCTTCAGCCAAAGTGCCTCAAGGACAAACAGGTAGCTCGCCAGCCCGATAGAAAACGCCGGGAAGATGATATGAAACGAGACGGTGAAAGCAAACTGGATTCGAGCCAGAATAGTCGCGTCAAAATGTTCGAACATGATGTCTCCTGACGACGCTGCTCAGGCGTGCATGAACTGACCAGCGCTTCTGTACAGCATGTACGCAGCAACCACAAAAATAAGTGCCGCGAAAAGACTGTTCAACATGCCTTTACGTGAAGATAGTTTCTTGGCCAGGGAAGCGCCCGCGAGCCCTCCGACAACGCCGCCGCCGATGAATATTGCCGCCAGAACCCAGTCGACATATCCGGAAATCGCATAGTTCAAGGCGGTGGTCAGGCCGAAAGCCGTTACCGCGACGAGTGAAGAACCGATGGCAAAGATGATCGGCATTCCGGTTGATGCGATCAGCCCGGGTACGATCAAGAAGCCCCCGCCAATCCCAAAGAAACCTGAGAAGATTCCGGTGAGGCCACCGTATCCTGCGACCTTATGGATGTTCTCTCGTGAGCACTGTGCACCTGGATTGCCTTCGGCTCCTCGCTTTCGAAACATCAGCACGCCGACCACCAGCATCAGAAGAGCAAAAAGGAAAAGCAACTTCTGTCCATCGACCATTTTGCCAAGTGTCGAACCAGCCAGGGCGCCGAATACGCCCGCAACACTGTATACCCCAGCGCAACGCCATTTGACGTTGCCAAGCCGCCAATGGCCAATAAGATTGGCGAACGCGTTCGCTGCGACGGCGAAAGCGCTGGTTCCAATTGCCAGGTGGGCGCTGGGGACGCCTACGACATAGACCATCAGAGGCACAGCCAGGATTGAGCCGCCGCCTCCAAACATGCCAAGCGTGAAACCCACCAGGCCGCCGGAAAGCGCCCCCAGACCGTATTGTAGCGGTTCAAGATTCATTGTCTTCTCCGGCCGCTCCTAGGCGGCCTTTGCCTTGAGGTCTGGGGAGACAAGCCACTCCCGGCCCTTGAGCATGCCATGCCAGTAGATCCTCGGCAGCGCCTCGGACTTCAGGTACCAGGCGAGACTGGACGGTTTCGTGCCGTCGATCACCCATTTTGGAAAGGTCGGCATGAGCTTTCCGCCATATCCGAACTCCGCCAGTACGATCTTTCCGCGTTCGACTGTCAAAGGGCACGAGCCGTAACCATCGTAAGCTGCCGGTATTGGCCGACCGTCCAGAGTGGCCAAGACGTTTTCAGCGACAATTGGAGCCTGCTTGCGTGCCGCCGCAGCCGTCTTCGCGTTCGATGTGCCTGCGGCGTCACCGAGCGAAAAGACATTTGGATAGCGCTTATGCTGGAGGCTGGCCTCGTCCACGTCGATCCAACCGGCTTGGTTGGCAAGCGGGCTTGAACGGACGAAGTCGGGAGCGACCTGTGGCGGGCAGACATGTATCATGTCAAAGCCGCGGGTTTCTTCAACCACCGCGCCGTCTGCGCCAGCACGGGCAAATCGCGCCTCCTTCTTCGAGCCATCAACGGCGACGAGCCGGGAGCCGAATTGAAGATCCGCGCGGTATTTCTTGATGTACTCCATCAGCGCAGGCACATAGTCCTTGACGCCGAAGAGAACCGGACCCGCATTGTGAAATTCGATCGAGATGTCGTTGATGCGGCCGTTTCGAAACCAGTGATCGCCAGAAAGATACAGCGCCTTTTGTGGGGCGCCAGCACATTTGATCGGCATGGGCGGCTGCGTGAAAAGCGCCTTGCCACCCTTGAGATTCTGCACCAGCGACCACGTATAGGGTGCGGTATCATAGCGATAATTGGAGGTGACCCCATTGCGGCCGAGTGTTTCTTCAAGGCCCTCGATTGCCGCCCAGTCGAGCTTGATGCCTGGAGCGGCCACCAACATACGGTAACCGATGCGCCGACCATCGGCCAAATGCACACGGTCATGATCAGGATCGAATTCGGTGACCGCCGTCTTTTCCCAGGTTACGCCATCGGGCATAACGTCCGCCATCGAGCGCACCGTCTCCTCGGGCTTGAAAATTCCGCCGCCAACCATGGTCCATCCTGGTTGATAAGCATGACGCTCGGATGGGTCGACGATGGTGATCTTTAGGCCAGTCCGACGCTTAAGAAGACTGGCGGCTGTGGCGATACCGGCGGAGCCAGCGCCGATAATGAGGACGTCGCAGACAGCCGGCAGTATTTGGTCATGCTTGAAATGCTTCGGCTGAAGCCGTGGACGAAGTTTTTCGAGATCATACCCTGCTGCCTTGGTTGCGGCCAACACAGTGTCTGCGCCGTCTTTGTCGGCCTGAGACATCGCCCATAGGGTAGCGGCGCGCGTTCCGGATCGGCAAAATCCCAAAACAGGCTTGGGCAGATCCCTCATCGCCTCGTCAAAGAGCGAAACATCGCGATCACGGATGTCGGAAGCAACAACCGGGATGTGTCGAAACTCCAGGCCGGCAGCCTTCGCGGCGAGCGCTGTATCTTCGGCGCCGGGCTGACCGGCTTCCTCGCCATCCGGGCGGTTGGAAATCACGGATTTGAAGCCGAGGCGCGCAAGTTCGCCCATATCCTCATTCTTGATCTGCGGTGAAACGCTGATGCTGTCATTGATCTTTCGGATGTCCATGAGGCTTTCCTCCTTCAGTGAGCCCGAAGCGGCGCGTTGTGCCGGGACGAGACGATGCGATAGGCGAACATGCCGAGAAGCATGGCCACCGCGAACAGAACGGCTTCCCAACGAGCCGTTACAAGTGCTGCCAGGGCAGGGCCTGGGCAGAGCCCGACCAGCCCCCATCCAAGGCCGAACAAGGCGGCTCCGGACAGAAGCTTGCCGTCGATGGTCTTGTTGCTGGGGACATGAAACTGATTGTCGAGGACCGGCCGCAGGCGTCGGCGCTTCACCGCATACGCGACCGAGGACGGGATCAAAGCCCCGCCCATGACGAAGGCGAGGGACGGGTCCCAGGATCCGGTAACGTCGAGAAAGGCGAGCACCCGTGCTGGATTGACCATATCCGATATGACGAGGCCGAGGCCAAAAAGGACGCCGCATACAACGGATGAAAGTATTCGCGCGGTCATGACAGCCCTCCGATGAGATGGCGGGTCACGAAAACGGTGGCCGCCGCGATGACCATGAAAGTGGCGGTTGCGATGAGCGAGCGCGGCGAAAGGCGGGCAAGTCCACAGACGCCGTGGCCGCTGGTGCAGCCGGAGCCCAGTCGGGTTCCGAACCCCACCAGAAGCCCGCCGGCGATTAGCAGAACAGGCGAACCGGTTATCACCACATCGGCCTCTCGGATGAGATTGAAGGCGATTGCGGCTCCGGCGAGAATCCCGCTAACGAAACCGATGGCGAGGCCGGTTTGGCCCCCGCCCGTCCAACCGAGCATGGATGCCGTCAAACCGGAAATGCCCGCGATACGGCCGTTCAAAAGAAGATAAAGACCTGCCGAAAGGCCAATCAGGAGCCCGCCGGTAAGAGGCCATATGAAGTTGAGGTTAGACAATGTGGCGCTCCTGTCTCGGACGTTCTAGGCCCGCTGAGGCCAGACCCTCGTCCGCTCCGACACTTTCATATTTTACGTAATCGATTTTCATGTGGACCATCGGACCAACGATTGCAAATTCGCGTTATTGACGAAAAATTTGCCGTGGCGTGACAAACGAGAGGATTTTGGCCGTTTTCGCAACTTTCACTCAGTAAAATACATATTTACAATAAGAGTGCAAGTGTGTATTCCTCATAGCCAGCGCTGTGACCCTTCTCTATAGCCGGGCATCGGCTTCTTGATGGAAAAGGTTGGATGATGGATGCAGTAAATGCCGCGCCGGTCCTGGCGGCTACCACACTGAGGATCAACGATCGCGCACCGGGCTTCACAGCCCGGTCAACTGAGGGTGAAGTCTCACTGTCTGGTTATCGCGGTCGGTGGCTCCTGTTCTTCTCGCATCCGGCAGACTTCACCTCGGTATGCACGAGCGAGTTCATCGCATTCGCACAGGCGCAGGACAAATTTTCAGCCTTGAACTGCGACCTTCTGGGGCTTTCGGTGGATAGCCTTTACTCGCATGTCGCATGGTTGCGCGATATCGAGCGAAGCTTTGGCGTCAAGGTGAAGTTTCCCCTGATCGAGGATTCGGCGATGGTTGTCGCCCGAGCCTATGGCATGCTGGATTCCGCTTCGGAAAATAGCGGCACTGTCCGTGCGACATACGCAATTGACCCTGAAGGCATCGTGCGTGCGATCGTCTGGTATCCGATGAATGTCGGGAGGTCAGTTGATGAACTTCTACGCCTCGTCGAAGCACTTCAGACTTCTGAGAGAGACTGCGCCCTGACACCAGAGGGCTGGAGACCCGGACAGCCGCTGGTGGAGCCGGCCGCGTCCTCCATGGAGGAAGCAGATCAGACGACCGAAGGCCAGACCTGGTATTACAGGGAGCGTCGGGCATGAGTGAAGTGGCCTTGAGCCTGGAAGTCATGCAAGACAAATGCGCGGAGGCGGCAGAGTTCATGCGCCTGTTCAGCACTCCGAGCCGACTGATGCTGTTGTGCCATATTGCGCAGCGCGAGCGATCGGTCGGTGAAATCCAGGAAGATCTGGATTTCAAGCAGCCCGCCCTTTCCCAGCAACTGGCAGAACTTCGCCAGGCAGGGGTTGTACAAACGCGCCGGGCTTCTCGTCAGATCTATTATTCGATTGCCGACGATCGAGTAGCCGTCGTCATGAATATGCTGATGCAGATGTTTTGCGGTCCGGCCTACGTCAACCGCCCGATCGATGACCCCGTGAAGCCAGCTGTGACTAAAACGCTCCAAGTTGTTCGATCGACGTTCCCCGGAGAGATGGCGCGGTGGGCACGCTTGGAAGCGGCAGAGTAAGAGAGGAAACCACATGTCCATGCATTCGCCTGTCGTCAAATCGTTTTGGGACAAGCCTACTGGCAGCTGGCAATACGTTTTTCACGATGCGTCCACGATGAAGGGCGCGATCGTCGATCCGGTTCTCGGCTATGACACCCTTGCTGGCGCAACCGATACGACCCGCGCGGACGAAATTCTGGCTTATATCGAGGCAACGGGGATCGAAGTCGTCTGGATCCTCGACACGCATCCTCATGCCGATCATTTCTCGGCCGCACCTTATCTCAAAGGGAAGCTGACGGCGCCGATGGCGACCGGCGAACACGTCGTGAAGGTTCAGAAGCTGTGGAAGGATATTTACCACCTTGATGATGGCTTCCGCGCGGACGGCTCGCAATGGGATCGTCTATTCAGAGATGGAGAAACATTCGAAGTCGGCCAAATTCCGGTGACAGTATTCTTCTCACCCGGACATACGATGGCCTCGATCACCTACGTCGCAGGCAACGCGGCATTTGTGCACGACACTTTAATGATGCCCGATAGCGGCTCGAGCCGAGCCGACTTCCCCGGCGGAAGTTCACGTGAGCTCTACCGTAGCATACGCCGGATTCTCGATTTGCCGGCAGAGACCAGACTCTTTGTCGGGCATGATTATGCTCCAGAGGGTAGGTCGCAGAAGTGTGAGGCGAGCGTGGCAGATCACCTTGCTCACAATAAACATTTTTCCGGATCGCCAAGCGAGGATGAATTCGTGAAGGTCCGCGACGCGCGCGACGCGAAATTGCCGCTACCGAAGCTGATGCTGGCAGCCCTACAGGTAAATATCCGTGGTGGGCGCCTTCCGAAACCCGAAAACAACGGCCGGTCATACCTTAAAATTCCGGTCGGATATTTTCAGCCGCGCAAAGAGGATGCAGAGTAAAGCCGCACATTCCTTGAACCGCAGGCGCGGCCTTAAGGATAGATTGGTTGAAGACATGAAGAATGTATGCGTTCCCGATCCTAGATTCAACTTTTAAGCTGGGCAGTGTCGGTGAGCGAACCAATTGAACTTCTGGTCATTGCTCCTGAGCGCCGATACGACTCTTCGGTGCACCGTACAGATCGTGCGGCTTCGGGCAATCCGGATCACTCCATGAACTTCCCGCCAACGTAGGTGGTGGTACCTTACCCTTTCCTTTAAGTCGTTCCAGTGCGGTACGGCATAGGATTTGAGATCAGGCGTTGTCCTTTTATACCGCGACATCAGACGTCGGTTCAACGTCAATAATTATCAGGGCGAGAGCACGACGACGCTCGAAAGGGCTTTCCTGTCCTGCTGGGTTCACTTTCACGGCATTTTGCGGGGCGTGCGCTCGTTGCCGCAGTAAACTGGAGAAATGCATATGTCACTACGAAGGATTTGCCTCATTGTTGTGGGTTTAGCCACGACAACCCCTTCGGTTTTTGCTCAGTCTGACTTTTGGACAACGCCGACGATCCCTGGATACGGGAAGATGCATGATCTTCCTGATGCCCAGTATCGCCCTGAACCGGCTAAAACCTACAAAATCGTTTTCGGGCTGACAAAGGCAGCGACCGCGCCAGACAAGCCCAATCCTTCGCTCGACCACGTCGCACGAACGCTCAATCTCTATGTCGCCGCGGGTGTCCCATTGTCCAATCTCAAGTTCGTCGCTGTCGCGTCAGGAGAGGCGACCAACCTCGCGTTGGACAACGAGCACTACAAGGCGGCGCTGGGAGTCGACAATCCCATCCTACCACTTATCAAACTGCTACGTGATCATGGGGTGGATGTCGCAGTTTGCGGTCAGGCTGTCGCTGAACACAAGTTCGAATATGCCTGGATCGACAAGTCGGTTACGCTTTCGCTCTCGGCGCTGACGACAATCACAACGTTAGAAGCTGAAGGATACGCATTGATGCCAATGTGAGCCAGCCGGCTTGTCCACAATACACGCACTCCAGGCATACGGCAAAACGCGTCTTGTCCCGTGAAGGCTTCGGAAACCGATTTTTGTGGAATTTTGAGTACACGGCACACAGCTTGCCAAACTCGGTGCTTTTTGGCTCACGATCCAGTGCTCGAGGCGGTCTAACGACGCGGCTGTGGCAATATCTTCAACCGAATGCTGTTCAACGCTACGGAGAGAGAGCTGGCGAACATAGCTAGCGCAGCCATGGATGGTGTAAGAATGCCTGTGATAGCAAACGGAACCGCAATCAAATTGTAGGCAATAGCCAGTACCAGATTCTGCTTGGCGATTGTCCCCATGCGGCTAGATAGCGCTATCGCTGTCAGTATCTGGGAGATGCCTCCCTTTACAATGACCACATCGGCTGTCTGCGCGGCGGCGCCGTGGGCCTCGGCAACCGACATCCCGCAATCTGCAGCGACGAGCCCTTGTGCGTCGTTGACGCCGTCGCCCACAAACAAAACAGGACCGGGGACGGCTTTTATAAGCTTGACCTTGTCCGCGGGAGTACAGCCAAAGACTGCACGACGAGCGGGGATACCAAGTTCCGCGGCTACCTTCATAGTCGGCCCAACGGCGTCACCAGACGCGATCCAGACATCAATGTTGCTATCGCGCAATCGATGCACTGTCATGCGCGCTTCATCGGTTGGGGCGTCAGCAACACTAAGCCGGCCGACCAATTCGCCGTCAAGGGTAACGGCAAGCGATGTTAGTCCGTCATTCGTGTTCAACCCGGATACCGTAATGCGACGGCCGTCCCAATCGCTACCCTCGGCACTTCGCTCTAGGCGTGTCCCTCCCTTTCCTTCTTCGCGCCCGTGCCGTGCGACGATAGCGCGCGCCAGCGGATGATCGATCCCCGTCTCGGCCCGAGCGGCGACTCGTAGTATTTCGTCTTGAGTCCAGCCTTCGGAGGGGTGAACCTCGACTACCGTTGGTCTACCGCTAGTCAGCGTCCCGGTCTTGTCGAAGATCGCAGTCGTGATATGCGCGAGTGCACTGAATGCGATAGGGTCGCGCAGACGGAGACTAAGTGTCGCCGCGATACCTGCAGCGCGCGCCTGTGCCAAGGGTCCCGCGATCGACAATGCACATGGGCAGGCCGCGGCAAGAATGGTAAGCCCCCTGATAGCGCTCTCCGTCGCAGATATACCTGCAATCGGCAGGGCTATAGCAGTGATGAGTGCGAGACAAGGAATACTCCAACTGAGCGTTGCGGCAATTTCCTCAGCGCGTGACGTCGTCGCGCCCCGTTGCGCAAGCTCAAGCGCAACCGCGCCGCCCATGCGATCAATGTCGCGATCTCCATACCGACGATCGATAGCGACAACGATGCGATGTTGGAGGTTGACGGATCCAGCTTCGACACGTTGTCCCACGCAGACCTTGATTGCACAACTTTCACCGGTGAGTACGGCACGAT
Source organism: Neorhizobium sp. DAR64862/K0K3 (assembly GCF_050500185.1). Taxonomy (NCBI): domain Bacteria; kingdom Pseudomonadati; phylum Pseudomonadota; class Alphaproteobacteria; order Hyphomicrobiales; family Rhizobiaceae; genus Neorhizobium; species Neorhizobium sp. DAR64862/K0K3. The sequence goes on along the minus strand of NZ_CP191452.1, from coordinate 6,868 downwards.
TGACTAGGCTTTGCCCTTCCTCGATCACCCCGTCCATCCCGATGGTGGAACCCGCGTCGACGACAATTTTGTCGCCGATTCCACTCTCAGTCGCCGGAATGGACTGGTCGCCAGCAGATGATCGCCGGACCACCGTTTCAAGGGAGATTCCCTCGAGCGCTTTCAGCGCTTCGATCGCGCTTTGCCGTGTCATCAAATCGACGAGACGCCCAATAAGCAACAGCGTGATCAGCATCGTTGCCGTGTCAAAATAGACATGAGACGATCCAGCAAAGAGAGAGAAGCAGGAGAGGAGGAATGCACCCCCGGCGCCGAGCGCGACAAGCAGGTCCATGCCCGGAGTGCGAAGCCGTATTGACCTGAACGCCATCCAAAAAATTTCAGCACCCGACCACACGATAACAGGCAAGGCCAGTATTCCCGATCCAAAGGCTACCCACCATGCGGCCTTAGGATCGAGAACCGTGACATACAAAACGATGGCAAGTGCCATCGACCACATTCCCGACATGACGGCAACTGCTAGGCGCAAAGAGAGACAGCTTATGTCGGCAGACATGATCGCCGAGAGTTCGTCTGGCCGATGGCGATCAATCAGAGTGTATCCCGCGGCAGAGACCGCCAAGGTTATGTCTGCAATGGAGAGACGCGGACCATCCCAATCGATCAATATCGAGGCAGTTAGGTGATGCACGCCAACCGAGTTGACGCCGGGAAGCCGGCTAACATGACGCTCAAGCCCGCGGGCGCAGCCTCCACATGCCATGCCGCTGACCCCGAAAAGACGGCGCAAATCGCTAGTCCACGGCGCCGACCGGGCGCTCCGGGTCTGGCGTGCCGATCCCGCGGAGTACGCCGTCGACTGTCTGACCGTAGTAGATCTGGTCGCCGTCGTGGTACTGCTTGCGGGTTGCCTCGATTGTCTTATCTTTCTGGCGTGGATCCTTAGGCCGTTCCAGACTGTCTATATATGCGGCTACGTCCCATGCTTCCTGATCAGTTAGACGCCCGGGTTGCGACAGAGGCATATTGTTTTTGATAAACGCAGCCGCGGTGTCGATGCGGGCCATGCCGGCACCCCAATTAAACGAGTTGGCACCCCAAAGCGGCGGAAAGACGTAGCGGCCGTTGATGTCCTTCTGGCCTTGGCCATCGCCGCCGTGACAAACTGCACAGTTCGTTGCAAAAACCTCTTGGCCGCGCTCCGGCGAATATCCGAGCTCGGTCTTAGCAACCTTGCCGAATCCGCCGCCCTCGGGAGCTTTATTGGTCGGAGCATTGGTGGCGAGCCAATAGAAATACGTCTGCAGATCACGGTAGATATCATCGCCCGCCGGCGGCGGACCACCTTTCACGGAATGTTGTGCATTCATCGAGTAGGTGAAGCACCCCTTGACACGATCTTCCATGGTGTTGATCTGTTTGTTTTTTGATCGGTATTTCGGGTATTGTACCCAAGCGGCCCACATCGGGGCCGAGAATGGTTGTCGGCCAGCGCCGAGATGACAGTTGGAGCACGACAGGCCGTTGCCAACGTATTGCGAGGCATTGGTCGCGGTATTCGTGAATATTGCCTGGCCTCGCCGAACAGCCGCGCCAAACTGATCGTTCGGGATGTGGTCGTCGGTCGGGGGCTGAAACAAACTGGCATGGGTACCGACTACCTCGTTCTCCGAAGTCTGTCGGTTAGGAATAAAACCTGTCTCATAGGCCAGAGCGCCCAGAGCGGCTACGATTAAACCTGCTCCAGCAGCGTATATCCACGTTCGAGCGATGCGTCCTTTTTGTGGCACCGCCGGTTTGACTGATGTGTTTTCTTCTGGCTCCATCATTGCACGTCTCCGATCTTGGCGCCATCTCCTGCCGGGACTGGAGGAAGCGAGGCGAGATAGTCTGCGACCGCTCTGCGATCCGCGTCGGAAAGCTCACGGGAAATCCGACCCATCAGGTCGAGCGAAGAATTGTTGCGATGACCACCGACCCACGCAGCGAGCTGAGTTGCCGTATAGGACGCGTGCTGGGCGGCGAGAGCTGGAAATGCCGGCGAAACACCGAAGCCCGATGGCCCATGACAGGAGAAACAGGACGGCACATTTCGGTTCCAGTCACCGCGCAGTGCAAGCTCTTCGCCACGCGCGATGTCGCCTCCGAGTTCCGGTTTAGCGTTCGAAGGCACACGCAAGCTGGCGTAATATTCACCCAGCTGGCGCTTTTCCTGATCGGACAGTGTTATAGCGACGATACGCATAGTCTCGTTGAGCCGACGTCCTTGCGCGAAATCGTCGATTTGCTTGATGATGTAGTCTGCTGGAAGGCCCGAAAGGCGTGGGACATTTTCCTTACCTTGTCCGAGATCGCCGTGACAGCTTGCACATGCCCATTGCTCGCCGCGTCCTTTGAAAATTATTGCGGAGACTTCAGGGCTGAGAGAAATGGATGTCTTCGCCTCGAAAGGAGGCTGGTCGCCGAGGGAAAGTCCGGTGGAGGACGCGATCTCCGCCCCTCCTTTGAAGCCGCCTTTGTCGGCAACCTCGGTGCGGAGCATAGCGACAGCCGCCGCTTCAATTTTCTCGGACGACTTTCCGAACCGATGCGCCACATAAGTGGCCAGCTCGCCAAGCTCCACGTTGCTCAGCACGCTGGCAAAACTTGGCATATGGCCGCTGAAGTTATAATTCCCGACGCGGATCGGCCCATCTATGCCGCGCAACAGGATTGTTGAAACAAGTTCGGGTCCTTGTGCGGTGAAAGCCGATCCGGCAAGAGGCGGGATAGCGCCTCGCACGCCCACGCCGTCAGACTGATGGCAAGTAGAGCAACGGGCAGTGAACAGCGCGGCACCCGGCTCCGTAATTGCACCTGTCGCCTTTCCGCTTTCCGCTACTCTCTCGTCGCTCTGCGCTGCAACATCCTCTCGCATGGTAAATAGCGACGCAGCGCCCCATATGCCAAGTCCTACAGCGATAGCAATCAACGGCCATGGCATCTTGCCGTGAAGCTCGTACGGCTCGAAATTCTCGTCGGGTCGTTCTAACCTGTCCTTCTGCGAAGGTTTATCGATCGTCATTGCGCTCTTTCCTGACGGTAGTAGCCATCGTCGCGCAGTGCATTGGCCGGCGCGGGATAGGTTCGGTCGAGCGATTGCAGGTAAACCGCCAAGTCGAGCGCTTCCTGCTTAGCGATCAAAACGCCGGCCTTCGGCGCATATTGTGATGGCAAGGCGACGACGACGTCACCGGGAGCCGCAGCGCTCTTTTCCTCAAACAGGAAGGGATAGGAAGGCATGATGCTCCATTCGAAGATGGCGCGGGGTTGGTAGAGATGCGTGAGATGCCAATCTCGCGATGGAAGACGAGCGCCGACATTGAGCAGGTCCGGCCCTGTCCGCATCGTGCCGAGTTGGTGTGGACTGTCATAACTGTAGTCTGCGGCGACCGCCGGACGGCCCCAGCCTCTTTCACCGTCCGGCCCCTGGTCGGGTGAGCGCGGCTGCTGACTGTGACAGTAAACGCAGCCTAGCGAGACGTAGACCTCGCGACCACGTGTTTGTTGCTCGGTGTAGGGTTTTAGATCGGACGGAATCTCGTGCCGGCTGATTTGGATTCCAGGCGCGACGACAAGCATCAAGGTCGCGAATGCAAGGATACCCAAAGCAATGATTGAAAGTGGGAGATACCGGTTCATTCTGCTGGGACCATTTTCGTGGCAGCCGGTTCGCGCCAAGGGAACAAGATTGAGGCGACGTTAAATGCGAAGATGAGGTGGCCGAGCGTCATCAAGCCGCCGCCAACGCTACGTGCCTCGAGGTAGGGGATGGTAACGGTGACACTGTCTGCAAATGGCCGGGTTGCATCGAGCATGGCAAGACCCTGAAGGACGCCGCCAATCGACAGCCCAAAAAAGTAAATCGCAAAGCCGAACACGATTAACCAGAAATGCGCGTTGATCAGCGCTGGCCAGTGGAATGCACGTCCGGTCATGCGCGGGAAGATCTGATAAGCCGCCCCGAACATAATGATGGTCACAAAAGCATAGGCGCCAAGATGGGCGTGCGCGACGGTGTAGTGCGTGAAATGTGTGATCGTGTTTATGGAACGAAGAGCCTCGATCGAGCCTTGGAAAGACGCCAGCGTATACATGACTGCGCCGAATGAGATGAAGCGAAGCGGTAACGATTCCTTAAGAGCCCACAGATTGCGCGCGACCGTGACATGTTGGTTGATGGCAACCGCGATCACTGGAATGAACATCATCACCGAGTGGACGATTGAGAGCGTCACAACCCAAGTCGGCACAGGCCCGCCGATCAGATGGTGTATGCCGACTTGACTGTAAAAGAGAGCAAGGCCCCAGAACCCAAGCAACGATACAGAATAAGAATAAATTGGCTTCCCGATGATCTTAGGGATGAAATAGTAAGCAGTACCAACACCGAGAGGCGTTAGCCAAAGCCCAAGAACGTTATGGGCGAACCACCAGTTGACCGTGGCCTCTTCGACACCAGAGTGAATATAGGGGATATTCGCAACGACAAAAAGGAAAGGGAACCATACAATCCCAGCAAGAAAATACCAGCCGGACACATAGATGTGGTGGACTTGCCGAGCGATCGTTGTCTTAACCAGCGATATGGCGAAGAACATGCCTGCTAGCGCCAAGAGCATGTCGAGCTGCCACGGGATCTCCAGCCATTCTTCGCCGTCAGTCCACCCATTGGCGATTGCAAGCGCTCCAAGACAGATTGCTATATTCCAAAGAACTGCGCCTATTATGGGGAGTTTCGGCGCGCGCAACGGTGTGTGGAAGACGCGTGGCAGGATCCAAATCATCGAGGCCACACCCATTTGGGAAAGCCAACCGTAGATAACGAGGTTGAGATGTAGGGTGCGAACCCGACCGAAGGTGAGCGGTGCAAAAGCCGAAAGCCAGTCCGGCCAATGAAGCTTTAGGGAGGCAATTAACCCAAAGGTAGAGCCGAGTATAAGCCAGAAGGTTGCAGCGACCAAAAGAACGGTGACGGGTGTCGCAGAAATCCGATCGATGCCAGAAGTCGCACTGTCGAAGTAGTGCCGCTCGGAGAGCGAATGTTTAGTATCGGGACTATCGAGATGGCTATCATCTCCGCTTGCAAAGATGACATTTGCATCTCTCTGATCGAGCTTGATCTGCCGGTTACTGATCGCCCAAATCAGGAAGGCAAGCGCCAGCAATGATACGGCAAAACTTAACGCCAGTAATAGTCCCATCGTCACCATGCACTATCCACCCGTCCCTTTGATGAGCCCCCCGCGAGCGCGCACGTCATCGACCACCAACCTTAAGCCAAACTTAAAGGTGGCCGCCAGTTAAGGGAAAATATCATTCGACGGTGACCACGGTAGCTCGCCTTTCGCAGGAAGAAGCGGGCCGACCATCTTTTTAGTCGTGTCGGTCGATCAGCTATTTAAATAGAAATCTGGACCCTGGAAAGGACCGCTCAGCCGTGTTTAGGTCTCACGAGGCAGTCGTTTTGGGGACTTGTGTCGAACCTGTTTCGGTAAGACGTCGGTTGGGCGCCCTGATCTTCTCGCTCGTCAGTCGCTCCGGTGCCAACGATTGTGGAAATTTTGTCGCCGGAACGAAATTCGCCGATAGTGGTCACCACGCAAGGATAAGTCAGCCCCAGTTCGACGAGGGTCTCAGGGAGGGCATCCTACACGCCCTGCTCGGTCCATCGGCGGAAGCGCACATAGAAGGAACGCCACTTGCCGTAGCGATTGTGCTTGTGGCGCCGGGGACAGCCGACCCGAAACATGCAACATGCCGTTTAGATATCGCCGATCGTGTGCGGGCCGGGACTTCCCCCCACGTTTGGTGGGCAACACCCCCTCGATGATCCGCCATTCGATATCTGTCAGGTCGCCGCGAGCCAAAACCGCCTACTAAAAGCAGGTTTGAATCACGCTTCCGCTGATTTGGAATCCACTTTGTCAACAGATCCTAAGCCAGAACGCGATACGCGCGATAGACCGATTGTCAGGGGTCAATCGGTTTCCTTTAAGGTGTCCTTAAGGTTGCTCCCTCGTCATATGACCATCAAACAGGATACGAGGGATTTGTTTTGAATTCGAAAATACTGGCCTCTGGCGCAATGGCCCGGCGTACGTTTATCGGAGGGCTTGGAACATTTGCTTTGGCTGGCTGCACGACTATGGAGACACAACCAGTCCAAGTCGTGCAGACTGAAACGCCACGCTTGGTGCCCCCACCCATGTACTACGCCATGCCGAACGAGATGTTTCCTATTCCAGAAGTCGATGTCTCCAAGGTCGACCCAAAGTGGTGGCGGACGAGTGTGGACTATCCGACCGATGAAGTTATAGGCACTGTGGTCGTCGATACGCCTAACCGCTATCTGTACCATATACAGGCATACGGTCGTGCTACCCGGTATGGTGTCGGCGTCGGTCGAGACGGCTTTTCGTGGGCTGGTCGGGGCCGTCATATCGCTTATAAGCGAGAATGGCCCCGATGGAACCCGCCTGACGAGATGGTGGCGCGCCAGCCGGAACTGGAACCTGTGAGCATTGCAAACGGCGGCATGGGCCCAGGGCTCAAGAATCCTCTTGGAGCGCGCGCGCTCTATATCCACGAGGGCAACCGGGATACCATTTATCGCATTCACGGCAATCCGGAGTTCTGGACAATCGGTCGGGCCGTGTCATCCGGATGTATCCGCATGATTAATCAAGATGTGATCCACCTTTACGAAAACGTACGCGAAGGAAGCGCGCTCGTAGTCATCGCCGATCCGGCGATGAGCCACCTCATGGTAGGATGACGGTCCATAGGTGACCTAGGGAGACGCAGCCACTGGTAACGGCAAAAC
>NZ_CP191451.1:0-192261 GCF_050500185.1 Neorhizobium sp. DAR64862/K0K3 | reverse complement strand
TCCGCGACAAGATCCGCGAATGGCTGAAGGTACTGAGAAAGGCCAACTGCGCTGTGGTCCTCGCCACCCAGTCGATTTCCGACGCGGAGCGCTCCGGGATCATCGATGTGCTGAAGGAGAGCTGCCCGACGAAAATCTGCCTGCCAAACGGCGCGGCACGGGAACCGGGCACGCGTGAGTTCTATGAGCGCATCGGTTTCAATGAGCGGCAGATCGAGATCGTCGCGACCGCAATTCCCAAGCGCGAATATTACGTCGTCTCACCGGAGGGCCGAAGGCTCTTCAACATGGCGCTCGGTCCGGTGGCGCTCTCGTTTGTCGGGGCGACGGGCAGGCAAGACCTCAAGCGCATTCGAACCCTTCATTCCGAACACGGGGCCGCATGGCCTCTTCACTGGCTCCAGCAAAGGGGGATCGCCCATGCCGAGACATTTTTTCCGGCCGAATAACATCGCGTTCGCCACGGCCATCGTGGCCACCATTCTCCCGGTCGTTTTTCCGGCTTCAGCTAATGCCGGCGGCGTGACGGGCCAGGCGACCGAGTGGACACAGATTGCCAACAATACCGAACTGATCTCGCTGGTCGGGAAGTCGGCCGAGCAGGTCAACAACCAGATTACCCAGATCTCGCAGCTTGCCGAGCAGATCCAGAACCAGATCAACATCTACAACAACATGCTGCAGAACACGGCTCAATTGCCGAGCCATATCTGGGGTCAGGTCGAAAATGACCTGAAGAACCTGCAGAACGTCGTGGCGCAAGGGCAGGGCGTCGCCTTCTCTATGGGCAATATCGACGACGTGCTCAAACAGCGCTTCCAGAGCTTTGCCGAGATGAAGAGCAACCTGCCTGATGCAGCAAGTTTCTCATCGACATACCAGAACTGGTCCGACACCAACCGCGATACGATCGGAGGCACCCTGAAAGCCGCAAACCTGACGGCGGACCAGTTCTCGAGCGAAGAGAGCACGATGTCATCGCTGCGGTCGATGTCGGAATCGGCCGATGGGCAGATGAAGGCGCTGCAGGTCGGGCACCAGATCGCCGCCCAGCAAGTCGCACAAATGCAAAAGCTGCGGGGCCTCGTCTCCCAGCAGATGACGATGATGGGCACCTGGTTCCAGTCTGAACAGGCGCAAAAGGATTTGGCCCAGGCGCGCCGCGAACAATTCTTCAGCGGAAGCGAGCATGACATCCGCGGCGGACAGACGATGGAGCCCCGCTGGTGAGCCCGCGTCATGTCATCATCCTTGCTGTCGTGGGGATCATCGCATCCGGTGTCGGGATCGCCAGGTGGATGGTCCAGCCGCCTGCGGCACACCTGTCGGGAGCGGGCGAAGCGTCACCGCAAGCTGCATCCAACGCAGACCGCCGGGCTCACCGGGAGAAGTTTTTTGGTGGCAACGCCGAGCGCGACATTCGCGGCGGCCAGGAGATGAAGCCGAGATGGTGATCGTTCCCCGTTTCCGGAAACTCGACCTTATCCTTGTTACGATCGGCCTCGCCCTCATCGCGAGCACGCCGGTTCTGGCGCAGCAGGGTCAAGTGCTGACCACGCTGGAGAACTCCGTCGTTGCGGCCGCCAAAGGCTGGGAGACGATGGTCATGGATGCGGCGCGGTCACTGTTCTGGATCCTGGCGGGCATTGAGGTCGGCATCGCCGCGGTATGGCTGGCAATTAACGCTGCGTCGCTCGACAGCTGGTTTGCCGAGCTGGTGAAGCGCATCATGTTCATCGGGCTATTCGCCTTCATTCTCAATGAGGGGCCGGCCTTTGCCAAGGCAGTCGTCGACAGCCTTTACCAGATCGGCGCAGGCGGCGGCTCGGCCTCGCCCGCCAACATTTTCGACGCCGGTATTCGTGTTGCGACCAAGATGTCGGAACAGGCGAAGTTTGGCCTCTTCGAGGATAACTCCCTGGCGATCGCCGCCGTCTTCGCCATGGTCGTAGTCGTCGTCTGCTTCTCGCTCGTTGCCGCGATCTTCGTATCTGTCATGGTGGAGATGTACGTCGGCCTCCTCGCCGGCATGATTATGCTCGGGTTGGGCGGCACGTCCTACACCAAGGATTTTGCCATCAAATATCTGGTCTACGCCTTCTCCGTCGGCATGAAGTTGATGGCACTGGTGATGATCGCCAAGATCGGCTCCGACATTCTGCTGGGCCTGGCCGAGGCACCGACTGCCACCTCGGAACAGTTCATCACGACGCTCGCGATCGCCGGCATTTCTGTCGTGGTCTTCGTCATCGCCATGTATGTGCCGCCGATCCTTCAAGGTGTCGTTCAGGGGGCCTCCGTTTCCGGTGGCATGGAAGCCATCCGCCATGGTGGACAGGCCGCATCCTTTGCGGCGGGTGCCGGCTTTTTGGCCACGGCAGCAGCCAGCAGAGGTTTTCAGGCAGCAGGCGCGGCGAGGGCAGGGGGAGCGTCCCTCGGCAGTGCTGCGATGCGTGGCATGGAGGCAGGCATCGGCGGTGCGGCAGGTGCCGTCGGATCGGCCGCGAAAGAAAAGGCGGTCGGGTCACCCGGCGCGTATGCCGGATCCCTACTCGGGCTCGCCAATGCCAAACTCGATCAGCATTCGGGACGAACCGCGTCACCACCTCCGCCGCCACTTAACGAGACCAAATAACTGGAGGGCCGATCCGCCATGGCCGGACACAATCCGCTCGATAATCCCGATCTTGCCAATCCCTATATCGCCGCCCGCAACGAATGGAACGAGCGCTATGGCTCCTACGTTAGATCCGCCGCCGCATGGCGCATCGTCGGCATAACTGGCATGACCATGGCCGTGATTGGCTTTGGCTATGCGCTTTACCAAAGCACGCAGGTCAAGCTCGTTCCCTATATCGTCGAGGTCGACAAGCTCGGCACGGCCGTTAACGCCGGTTTCCCCCAACAGATCGAATATGCGGATCCGCGCGTGGTACGGGCCACGCTTGGCAGCTTCGTCTCCAACTTTCGAAGCGTCACGCCGGATGCGGTCGTGCAGAAGCAATATATCGACCGAACCTATGGGCTGCTGAGGACATCCGATCCGGCGACCGAGAAGGTCAATGCCTGGTTTCGCTCGAACTCACCATTCGAGAAAGCCAAGAATTCGACTGTCGCCATCGAGGTGAACAACATCGTCGCCCTCTCGAACCAGAGCTACCAGATGGACTGGACCGAATTCGAGCGCGACCGGCGTGGCAAGGAAACGGCCGTCCGCCGCTTCCGTGGCATTGCCACCGTGACTCTGACGCCGCCACAAGACGAGGGCGTCATCCGATTGAACCCCATCGGCCTCTATCTCCGCGACTTCGACTGGACAGCACAGCTTTGAAAGGCATGGCCCCGAATATGAATATCCCGCGCAAAAGAACACGGGCCACCCTGACGGGCGCTCTCGCCTCGGCACTGTTGGCGTCTTCAGTGGTCGCTCCTCTGCATGCATATGCTGCCGATGGCGTCACGGCCAACGAAGCAAAGGGCGTGGGTATCTCCACCCAGTGGCGAGGGTCTCGCGGCTTGGTGACCAAGGGTGCCGACGGAAAGGTGATCTTCCTTTATGGCGAGGTGCAGCCTTCCGTCGTCTGCTCGCCGCTACAGGTTTGCGATATCGAACTGCAAGGCGGTGAGGTCGTCCGCGACGTGTTGGTCGGTGACACTGTGCGCTGGAAGGTTGAACCGGCGACCTCAGGTGCTGCCGGAGGGCAGGCCATCCACCTGATCGTCAAACCATCGGAGCCTGGTCTTGTGACCTCAATGGTGGTGACGACGTCCAGGCGGACCTACCACATCCAACTCAAATCGCATTCGACCCAGTATATGGCGCGCGTCGGCTTCGAATATCCGGAGGACGTTTCGACGAAGCTTGCCGACATCAACGCAAGGCTGGAAGCGAGCACCATTCCGGGTGCAGGCGTCCCCGCAGAGCAGTTGAACTTCTCCTATTCTGTTTCGGGCAGCGCCGGTTGGCGACCGACGCGGGTCTATTCTGATGGGTTGAAGACCTACATCCAGTTTCCACGTTCGATCTCCGGCCAGGATGCGCCCGTTCTGTTTGTCACCTCCGGCGGGCAGAACCGGATCGTCAACTACCGGATGAAGGGCGACATGATGGTCGTCGACTATCATGTCGATCGCGCGGTGCTCGTGTCGGGGGTCGGTTGGAAACAGGAAAAGATCGCGATCAGAAGGGGAGGGAGGTAATGAACATCGTGCTCACCCATTCGCGCGCCTTGCAACCCATCCGCAATTTTGTCGCGGCCTGCACGCTCGCCGCCCTTCTGTCCGGATGCCAGTCGATAGGGACTGACAGTCTCGTGGCCAGCACCGCGCCGCCGGAAATCTCCGGTCCTGCGGCGAGTGCCATCGCTGGAGATATGGTGAGCCGCCTTGCCGAACAGATCGGGCCGGGAAAGGCGACCGTCGCTCTGAAGGTGGATGCCTCGCCGTTCGGACAGGCGCTGGAAGCGGCGCTGAAGGGATGGGGCTATGCCGTCGTCACCGATCAGAAGACGGATAGCGGCACGACGGTCATCCCTCTCGCCTACGTGATCCTGCCGTTCGATGGTCAGGTGCTGGCCCGTCTTTCGACAAACAGCGTCGAGCTCGGCCGCGCTTATTCAGTCACGGCAAGTGGCGCGACGCCCACGAGCGCCTTGTCGCTCATGCGGCGCGGGTAAGGGAGGGTCATATGGTGCAATCTCTCAATCTGGGCGGCGCGCAAAACAGCCAGGCCCCATCCACTATCCGGCGGATAAACCGCCTGCCGATCGTCGTCGTCATCGTTCTGGCACTCACGTTTCTTGGCGTCATCTTTCATGGGCTCTCCTCGCGCGGATTGTATTTCGGCAAGGAAAGCGGCCCGGAGACAAGTTCGGGAAACCCCGCTTCGACGTTCGCCGACCAGATCAAACGCGGCGTCACCGATGGTATTATCGGCGAGCCGCAGCAGCAGACCATCTTTCAGCCGACGCCGGTCGAGACAAAGCAGGCAGAAGACAAGACCAACAATCCCTTCACGCCGCAGCCAGTGCAACGCGAGGTGCAGCAGCGCGGCCAGGACCTCGAAGAGGAAGCCGTCTGGCGTGCCCGCCTTCAGCGAGAACAACGGGAGCAAATTCTGCGTGAGCAGCAGCGCCAGCGAATGGCCAGACTGCAGGCGAATAACGCCGCCTATGATGCACCGCTTGCCATCGATCGCGGCAAACTGGACGGGCGTGCTGAAACGCATGATGCGACCGCGAACACCAAAGCAAGAACCGCAACGACGTCGACAAACACGGCAAGTGGTTCTGATCTCTACGCGGCCGCGTTGCGCGCCGGCCTCGGTGGTCAAAACGTTGATCCCAATGCACAAGGCGCCAAGGAAGACTTCTTCAACGCCGACCTGAAAGAGCTTGGCTACCTGCCCAACCGTGTCGTTCCCCAACAATCGCCATTCGAGTTGAAGCGCGGCTCGGTCATCCCTGCAACACTGATCACGGGCATAAATTCCGATCTACCGGGCCGGATCACCGCCCAGGTGAGCCAGAGCGTCTATGACAGCGCCACCGGCCACCGTCTGCTGATCCCACAAGGGACTAAACTCTTCGGCCGCTATGACAGTAAGGTGTCTTTTGGTCAGAAACGCGTCCTCGTCGTTTGGACGGATATCATCTTCCCGAATGGCTCGACTTTGCAGATCGGCGGCATGTCGGGGACGGACGCGCAAGGATATGGTGGTTTCAGCGACAAGGTGAACAACCATTATTTGAAAATGTTCGGGTCGGCGGTGCTGATTGCCCTAATAGGAACAGGTATCGACATGGCCGTTCCGGAAAGCTCGACGCTCGCGACCCAGGACACGGCCTCGGATGCTGCGCGGCGGAATTTTGCAGAGACGTTTGGGCGGGTTGCTGATCGTACGATACAGCGCAACATGGATGTTCAGCCCACGCTCGAAATTCGACCCGGGTACAAATTCAATTTGCTTGTAGATCAGGACATGATTTTCCCGGCTCAGTATCGAAACTAACCGCAAACGCGTCGATAGGAAAATATTTCACTTACCGCCTTCAAATTGTTGCCTGTATATTTCTGGCGAAGGTGTCGATCATCTGATTGTCCGCCGCAGCACCAAGCTGACACTCATCCGCCCCTCTAGGATGAGCCGTGGTCGTCTAAGCTACACCACGTCCTGGGACACGGTCGCACTGTCAACCAATAGCTTCACGACGGATAATGCATCTACTTGATTGATATGGCCGCGGGAGCGGTAAAGAGTCGAGGTTGCCGAACTCGATCGCGTCGAAGCCTTTCTCGGCGCAAACGTCAACGAAGCTCCTAATCGGTGAAATGGTTACGAATCCTCTGTTTCGCGACTATACCTTTCCGCTCTGCGGGATCGATCGTGTCTCGTGCTATCGTGCCGGGGCGTAACGCCAAACATCTGCTTATACTCTCGACTGAACTGCGAGGCGCTGGTATAGCCGCTGTCAAACGCAATCGTCGTGATCGTGTCGCCTTGTGCGACGACACGCTCGCGAGCGGCGAGAAGTCGGATATGGCGTTGGTAGGCCAAGGGGCTTTTCCCAGTAATCGATCGAAAATTCCTGTGAAGCGATGTCACACTCATCCCAACCCGTGCCGCCAGATCGCTGACACGCATCGGTTCGTAGCAATGGTTGCGGATCCATTCTCCTGCGGCTCGGACCTGGTCAAAGCGCCTGTGGCCTTTCGCTGCCATATGCAGCGTAGATCTCATGGGTCCCTTTGCCAGACGATAGATAAGTTCACGGCTCAGCAAAGGGGCCATAACCTCGGTGTCGGAGGGTGAGCGCGAGAGGGCAAGCAAGCGAGCGACTGGATCGACAACGTCACGGTCAGCTCGACCAGACGAGAAAGCCGATCCGTCAGCATCGTGAAGATTGGGACAGGCAAGCAGGATTTCGGCGACCATCGCCTGATCCAGAGTGAACGCAACACCCAGGTAAGGTTTTTCCAGCGAGGCCTCGATCACCTCCGTTTGGAATGGAAGGCCGAGCGATGACATTGCATAGTCCCCCGGGCGTATGACAATGTCCTGCCTCGCGATAACCATACGTTTTGCGCCTTGAAGGAGCAGATAGAAGCGCGGTTCGAAAAGCGCCGGCACTAAACCAGCCGGTTGGCATCCGCTGTAGATTGTCAAACCTGGAATGGCGCTTTGCGTGGATGAGCAGATGCAATTCAGGTTCCCGATACTCGTCGCATCGGCAATCATGTGTTCGCTTATCATCAATACCTCCCTCAAATGTATTGATAACGAAATGGAAGGATCAGGCAAGTCTCTGGCAGGATCGCTGAAGCCGCTGGGCAATTTTCAGCGCATTCTAGAATGCAGATGCATGCTGAAATGTTGGAGACGAGAGACATGGCTCGGCAGACAGCCCTTATCACAGGTGCCAATAAAGGCATCGGTTTCGCCATCGCGCGGCAACTCGCAGAAAGAGGATTTTCAGTATGGCTTGGATGCCGCGATGAGAAGCGCGGCGAATTGGCTGCGCAGATGCTGCGCGATCTTGGTCATAACGCACAATCCATTGTGTTGGATGTTGTGGATGACGAGAGCGTTTCTGCTGCGGCCGAGAAAATTGGACGAACGGTTACATCTCTCGACGTTCTTGTGAACAACGCCGGTATGCACTTCGGTTATCCGCCACAGGCAAGCGAGGAGCCGATTCATCAGATGCGCGCTATGCTAGACGTTAATGCGCTCGGTCCCGTTCGTGTCACACAAGCGTTCTTGCCGCTTTTGCGCAGAGCTGAACGTGCGCGTATCGTTATGATGTCGAGCGGCCTGGGCTCAATCGAGGGGACTGCCGACATGACCAGCGAGAACTGGACGGTCGGGTTTGCGGGTTACTGCGCGTCTAAGGCAGCACTCAATATGTTCATGCTGAAGCTTGCAAAGGATCTCATGAACGAGGGCATCAAGGTGAATGCTGCCGATCCGGGGCTGACAGCCACGGATCTCACGGGACACATGGGTGAGCGGACACCGACTCAAGCGGCAGCGATCGCAGTTCAGCTCGCTACCTTAGATGCTCTCGGCCCGACAGGCGGTTTCTTCCACGACGGGACCTCATCCACGCTGGTGAGGCACCCTTGGTAGGAAGGTTGAATGCGTGGATGATGACGATATCAACGGTGGTTCAGTCTAGACGTAACTAGCGACCGGTGGTCCCTTCACCCTGGTCGAAACATCAAAGCCACCGACCGTTAAATAGAATCCGAGCCATGTCTCTACGTCAATTCGAGGGCATCGGATAGCTTGAAAGGTCAGGCGACTTTGGCTGATTGGAAAGGAACTTTGACGCGAAGAAGTCGCGAATGGTCGGCTTGCTGGCAACATTGAGCGTGCTGTGAAGCAGATGGATTCCGAGACGGCTGCGGGGGTGCATCAGACGTGTTCCAATCTTGGGAACGTCTTGGCCATGTTCAACCATTGGCCTCAACGCCTGTTCATAGGCAGAGAGCGCCGCTGCTGTATCGCGATTGAGTTCAAGCTCACCGGCCAACACGCACGCGCCTGTCAAAGAGAGTGTCGCACCAATGCCTGCCAGTGGGGTGGCGCACCAAGCGGCATCGCCTGTAAGGACAACGTGCCCTTTCGACCATCTTTTCATTCGAACCTGCCTCTGCACGTCGAAATAGAAGTCGTCTGTTTTTTCCATCCCGGCGATAATGCGATCAGCTTGCCAACCTGCGTCCGAAAAACGCTCACGCATGTAGGCCTTCTGTTGTGTCTCATCCCATTTCTGCTCGCCATTGGCGACTTCTTGAATGGCAAAGTTTGCACGGGTGGTGCCGTGTGTGTCGGGTCGAAGCGAAATGCTGCGACCACCTGGTGCATTGTACCAACGCCATAGCCGATCATCCTGCGGCGAACGCGGGATAGTGAAATAGGCAATGGTAAGGTCCATCCAGCGAGGATCGTTCTCCCCTTTGAACACTAGCTCTCGGGTCGCGGACCCTACGCCCTCGGCAATAATCACCAGATCAAAGGATTCAGACTCCCCGTTGGAAAACGTCACCGCAGCACTGTCAGCACCATCCTGGATGTTATTGATCGTTATGCCGAAACGATATTTGGCATGTGAGCGGGCGGACTCGTACAGCAACTTTGCTAGATCCCCGCGCAAGATTTCCAACTCAGCCGTTGGTCCGTCGCTTTGCAGTTCCTTATTGGCAAATTCGGCTGCGATGCTGTTGTCGGAGTTAACCCAAGCCGTACCTTCCTCGCCGGTTCCGCGTTCAAGCGCCTGACCGTCCAGCCCCATCCGTTTCAACACGTTTCGGCCGACGCCGCGCACGTCGATGTTCTGACCACCGTCACGAAATTCGGTGGCACGTTCAATAACTGTTACGTCATGGCCGTAGCGGCCGAGCCACCAGGCAGCAGCGTTACCGGCAACGCTAGCGCCAGAGATAAGAATACGTCGGGACATGGATCGATCTCCTTTGCCCCATAAACATCAGACGTGATGTATTTGTTCCGTGTCAGCGCTCGAAATTTTCAATTAATCGCTGGAATAGCTGAACCATCAACGCTGCCTCTTGCGGCGAAAAGCCTGCTGTTCCTTTCGCATTGGCAGCAAGAAGCGCATCGCGTCCACGCGCAGCGGCCTCGTGGCCCTCACGTGTCAGTTCCACCATAGCGGCTCTTCCATCGGTCACTGAAGGCGAGCGCTGAACCATGTTCATGGCTTCTAATTTATCGAGAAGTGCGACCATCGCAGGTTGTTTGACCGCCGATGACCGCACCAGATCGCGCTGCAACATTGGTCCCTTCCACGACAGAAGCATGATAGGGCCAATGAGAGAAAGCGAGAGCCCGTGCGGTCTAAGATCCGCATCCACCAACCGGTTAAAGACCCGAGCGGCATGATTTGCTAGATAGCCCGGTGCAACTGCCGCCTCCGGATGAATTTGTTGCTCGTGTTTCGGCATAGAACTCTACTATGCTAAACACGAGCTAGTAGCCAGCACACTTCTACGGCGGGCCCGTCCTTCAAACCGGCTCGCATAGGTGCGACGGCTACTTTGACATTCGATAACTGCTTCGTATTTGAAACGGTTGCGAATTTGTCGGAGAGACACGAACGTCTTTCTCAACCGCGTCTTTTCGACAGATCAGCCACGACCGCAAGAAAGATAATCCCTATGCCAAGTGCTGTTTGCCAATGTACGGAATTGTAGGGCAACGCGCTTTGAATGGCGAAGGCAAAAACAGGAATCATGGCAAACAGAACGGTGACGGTGTGCGTGTCGGCGCGCTTGATGCCGACTTGGTTAAGGTAGAGAGGTAGGATCACGCCCAAAGCGGCGACAGCGACGCTGACTAAAATAATTGTCCAACTCCAATGAACGGTCGCCAGATCATAAGTCCCGTGAGCCATCGCCAGGGAGAGGGGTACGATCAGGTAGAACCGATGCGCCAGGACCGTGCCGGATCTCCAGCCGCGGTCGAGTAGCGCCCTAGACGACAGGGTTACGATCACCACGCCGCACCCCGTCACAACGCTCGCCAACACGCCCAACCAACGCGAATCGACTGTTGAGGCCGTCAGGGGATCACCGTGCGTCGCGGCCACAGCAAGCACCATTCCACCCACAAGGACGCCGAGGCAAACCACAACTCGGCGAACACTGGGAATCGATCCGGTCATAGCAGTGCCGATCAGCGTTGCAGCAAGCGGCCCCACGCCGACGTTGATCGCGCTGGCTGCCGCCGAGTTTATGAGCTGCAAGGCGTAGAAGAACGGCACAAAGGTTGCAACCGTGCCAATGTTGAGCACCAAAAGCGGCTTCCATGCCGCGAGACGTACGCCCCCTCCCGAAAGCGCAAGAAACAAGATGGCTGCGGCGAGAAAGCAATAGGCAACGAATGCAGGTGAAGGAATGGCGGCTAGGAACGTGCCGTACGCCACCTGACCAAAGGCTTGCAGGACGGCGGACAGCAGGATCGCCGCCCGCCCGCTTAGTTGAGCGCGTGAGAACATCACGGCACCTTCTAAGGTGACGGCTCGGCGAACACCTTGGTAAGGAAGCCGACGATCTGCTTAAACGCGAGCTGGCGTGTGGGCTCCATCAGAAGCATGTGCGTGCTGTCCGCGATCTCGTTATAGACGCGCTCGCTGGTGGCCGTCAGACGGTCGAACAGGTCGAGCGCCATGTCCCGGCGCACGTCCACGTCCAGGGTCCCGCGCAGGATCAGCGTCGACGCGGTGATTGTGGACGGATCGTAGAGGGGCTTTCCGGCGGTCCAATGTTCACGTACGTCAGCTACCGCGCCACTGGGCGCGCGAATGAACCCGTGAGGTGCTTGCGAGTCGGTCGCCTCAGTTACCTCCTCCCACCGGTCGAACCATCCGTCCGGCAAGAACGTGGCGCGACGATCCTCGGGAACGGGGGCAAGCCACGCCTGCCGATAGGAGGCCACCTCGACATTGCGATGGGTAGCGATCGGAGCACCGGGATCGAAGCAGAGCGGTGTCGCCGACAGCCAGAGCGGGGCGGCCAGCACCAGCGCATCGAGCCGAGCCTGGCGGCTCGCGTAAAGTCCGGCAATGGACGCACCCCACGACATTCCAAACAACCCGAGACGGACCGGTCCGTGGTTGGTTCGGATGTGGTCGAGGGCCGATGCGACATCGTCAACGGCCTCAACCGCTCGCACCAGGGGCTCATCAGTGCCGGGGTCTTCAGCCATCCGCTGTGGCCGGGTCGAGCCGCCATAGCCCCGTACGTCAAGCGCCCAGGCGTCGATCCCCGCCAACGCCAAGGCGTCCATCAGCGATTGGCCGCCCACGTCTACGTCGAACAAGCTGACGGAGGGAAACGTGGCCCCGTGCACGAGAAGAACGGAACCGATCACGTCGCGGTTGGCCGGAGACTTGTTGCGCAGAAACAGCTCGATCCCATCGGTCTTGCCGGGGATCAGCGTATCGGTTGTCGTGACGCCAAGATGGCGTGCGGTTTGCGGCTGCTGGCTCATGCGACAGTTCCCTCGATAAAGGTCCAAACAAAAGCGTCACCGTCGCGGGTCACGCGGCCCGCCGAACTCTCCGCGAAATGCGTCGTGAACACCGTAGCGCCGGTGTCAGCAGCCCAGGCCAACGCCTTCCGTCGGGCCGTAACCGCAGCGTCCGGGAACTCGCAGAAGACGGAGTTCCATTCAGTGGCCGTCACCTGGACAGGATGGTGGAGGACATCGCCCCAGAACAGGGCGTGGTGTCCGTTCGAGTTCAGCAAGATCGCGGCGTGGTCAATGCTGTGCCCGGGTAGGGAATGGTAACTGAAGCCCGGCAACACCTCGCCCTCACCCACCTTGACCCGCTCGATCAAACCGACCGAGGATACCGGCGCGACGCTGTCGGTATAGATGCCAGCGGCAGGAAGATGACTCATGGGACCCAAATCAGCGCCTTGCCGCAAGGCGTTCGCCTTGGCCTCGTCGTCCGCATCCACGGCCGCGCCGTAGTCCAGTTCCACGCCGGAAGCGAGGTAGCGGGCATGGGGGAAGGTCGGGACCCAAGCGCCGTCTTGGAGGCGTGTGTTCCATCCGACGTGATCGGCGTGAACGTGAGTCATTAGAACGGCGTCCACATCGTCCGGTTGGACACCCGCCTGCGCCAGCCGCTCAAGGTAGGGCTCGTTCAACTGGTCGAGCGGGGGCATGGTGGGGCGCTGCTTGTCGTTGCCCGTCGCCGTATCGATTAGGACTGTCAGGCCCCCGATCTCGACAAGCCAAGTGTGGATGCTCTGGCGCAGCGCGCCGGTGGATGGGTCGAATGAGCCGGCCGACAAAGGCCGTGCGCCGATGCGAACCTGTTCGGGATCAACACCGGGGTAGAGGAAGGCGGCGTCAACGCCGTCGAGATTGAGTTCGCTGATACGGGTGATCGTGGCGTCACCCACCTGAAAATGTCGCATTGCGGCTCCTTGCTGTTACTTTGGCGAAGGTACGCCGAACAAAATTCATCAATCAAATCGATGTGAATGATATAGCCTATCGATATATTCGATTTACGCTGATTTTTTATGACCATTTTGATTGCGGTCGACGCGCTCATATGCGAGCGCTCGGTCACCAAGGCGGCGAAGCGCGTGAGGGTAGGCCAGCCATCCATGGGTCATTTGCTGGCGACGCTAAGCGTTCTTCTGCGAGACGAACTGGTGGTGCTCGTTGGCCATAGCGTGAGCCCACACCACATTAGCTTCTGCTTCACGAATGGGTCGCGCAAGCTCCGGGAATCTTCCAAGGTGCAGTGCGGGTGTCGCCAGCTTTCGAACGTGCGGTCGAGAAACGCATGTTCCAGCTTGGCTTTGCGAGTGACTTGAAGCTGGCGCTGATGCCACTACCGATTGCTGTGCTTCGATCCAAAGCACCGGGGCGTGCGAGTGGTCGGTCATTTGGCCGATCCACGCGATGTAAAATGTGCCCTTGAAGAGAGCGGTTGGACCTAGCGCTCGGCTGCTTCAACCCTCGCGGCAACCGGCTTCGCATCCGGGTCATATATCAGCAGGAACTACGCTGCGTCTGGCCCCCGGAACAGCTTCCGATCAAACCACCGCTCACGCGATCGCTCCACCTGGGCGCTGCCAATGTCGCCGGCGGCCCATCTAAGATCGCACTGGACCTGTAGCTTATCGTATGATGCCAGCATTTTTGCGAAGTCTATTCTATCACCGCCTGAACCAGATCTGCTACCTGCGAACGAATCCATTCTGTGGCAGGCTCACGATCTAGATGGGCTGACCATACCATAGCGATAGGATTTACCGTAAGTTCAAGCGGCACAGGGCTTTCCGTCAATCCAAACAATGGGGCGTACCGTTTGATAATCCGTGTCGGTAGCGTCGCAAGAAGCGGCGCGACCTTTGCAGTAGACAGAACGGTGAGAAACTCGGGCGCTGCCATCGCTACGTTCAATCGAACGCCGATTTTATCTAGAGCCTCGTCCAAGCATCCTTCAATTGCATCTTTTTGCGACACCATAACGTGTTCGCCTCTCAGATACGCACCTCGGCTGATTGGGCCCCGAATTGGAAGGAGATTTTCATTGTAGCAACACATCAATGATTGTTCGAACAACTGTCGGTGACGATGGCGGCTGTTTCCTTTCCCGTAGCAGCCGACGCCAAGATCAATGACGCCCTCGTCCAGCAAACGATGGACCTGCTCGGGAGAAACTGCGCGAGCAAGTAGTTTAACCCCTGGTGCTTCCTTCCGTAACTTAGCAGTGAGCTCTGGCATCAAGATAACCTCGAGCTCACTCGAAAATCCAATGCGGAATATCCGCGACTCCTTCGACGGATCAAAACTTTCCGAGATAATCAGTGCATTGTGCGCCTGCGCAAGAATTTGCTGAATGGTCGGGGCGAGAGCATGCGCCCTCGGTGTGGGCTTCATCACCTGACCTACTCGGACAAACAGCTCATCCTGAAATAATGTTCTTAAAGTTGATAGATTGTGGCTCATTGCAGGCTGTTGGATCTTTAGTCGCCCAGCAGCTTGCGTCACGCTCCGGTCGCGCATCAAAGCGTCAAAAGCGACAAGGAGATTAAGGTCGAAAGACCACAAATTGAAATGATCAATGGAGACTATCTCTTTCATCGATTTGATTATTAGCCCGCCTTGCTCTTAAAGTCTAGGTCTTCTGAGTCGGCCAAGTCTCCATCAAAACGAGGCCATCATGACTCA
Organism: Neorhizobium sp. DAR64862/K0K3; assembly: GCF_050500185.1. Lineage (NCBI taxonomy): Bacteria > Pseudomonadati > Pseudomonadota > Alphaproteobacteria > Hyphomicrobiales > Rhizobiaceae > Neorhizobium > Neorhizobium sp. DAR64862/K0K3. The sequence continues at coordinate 177,539 of NZ_CP191451.1, read as the reverse complement.
TGAAAGCAAAGTCCACCAAATCGGCGACGTGACAATCCAAAAAGTCACTGAACAGCCATTTTGCAACTTCCCCCAAAGTTGCCTTAACAATCTCGCGACGACAGAGGATGTGGACGGTTTTCAGGCTCATCTTAAGTTTAGGTAGACGCTCGCGTTGCTGCTGGACGCCTGCCGAAATGCCTTTCTATTCGGTGTTTTTGCGATCGCCGATGCAAACTCCTGTTCCATAATTATGCTAATGCAATCTATAGTTGTATATGAGCGCATATTATAGAAAAGGTCGAGGGGCTCACGTGATCTGTTCCACCTGACCACCAAAACGGAGTAAAAAATGCAGCACTGGCTGGATAAGCTGACAGATCTCGCGGCGATCAAAGGCGACGAATGCATCCTTACACGAGGTCTTGCAGACCTTACCGAGCATTTCGGCTATACCGGCTACGCCTATCTCCATATCCAGCACAAGCATACAATCGCAATCACCAATTATCATCGCGAGTGGCGGTCGACGTATTTCCAGAAGAACTTCGACAAGCTCGATCCGGTCGTCAAACGCGCGAAATCCAGAAAGCAAGTTTTTGCTTGGTCTGGGGAGCAGGATCGCGCGAAGCAATCGAAGGAAGAGCGTGCCTTCTATGCGCATGCTGCCGATTTCGGCATCCGCTCCGGGGTCACCGTTCCGATCAATACCGCCAACGGCTCTATGTCGATGTTCACCTTGGCGTCGGAAAGGCCAGCAATCTATCTCGACCGGGAGATCGACCCGGTCGCAGCAGCCGCTGTCGTCGGACAACTCCACGCCCGCATCTCGTTCCTTCAAACGACTCCGACTGTGGAAGATGCGGCCTGGCTCGACCCTAAAGAGGCGACCTATCTTAGATGGATCGCCGTGGGCATGACTATGGAGGAAATTGCTGATGTAGAAGGTGTGAAGTACAACACCGTCCGTGTGAAGCTTCGCGAGGCTATGAAACGCTTCGATGTCCGGAGCAAGGCACATCTCACTGCGCTTGCAATTCGCAGAAAGCTGATGTGAAAGCGCCCCGACCGCCTTGGCTCGATCTATCGGCGCACCAGACGTGTCCCAAAAAGCCAGATCAGTTCGTGGCCATCTTTGGGATATACCCAAGCACTCCTAGGAGCGTGTTAAGCGCGCTCATCTGTGCATGCATCTCGATCATTGCTTCGATGTATTCGAGATGCTGAAGGCCACCTGTGACTTTTGCCGTCCTGTGCTCCTCCGGCAAAGCCTGGAACAGCTGATCCGCTTTGTCCAGAAGTTGCCTGTGCAGCCGAATGGCGTTGACCGTCAACGTTTCCACGTCTGCCGGTGCGAGGCCATTCGTTAACCCGATCACCGGGCGCAGTTCAGTTGTGTCCGATACTGCTGAATGTTTCAAATCCATTGGTGGTCCAACCCTTGAGTGTAGTCTGCGGTGCGCCCCCGCAAACGTTAATCTCTGATCCCAAGCCGGGGGTTGGAAACTGTATCTGGACAGTCCTGCGACCTTTAGCCGGAGCCTGGACATACGTCACAGGCCCCCGGCCACATGGTCAGAGGATTCTGATGCTGCAACGGCCAGCACCAACCACCAGATAGAGGTTTCCACACCCCGGGACAGCGCGTACTGCCCTACCCACGCTTATATCGGGCGAAAGTCGTTTTCGCTAGGGCAATGGCCGAACAATTGCCGTGCAGATCTGCAGATGCGGCGAAGTCATTTTGAACCAATACCCGACAGGTCGATCCTGATCCCTGCTTTGTTGGGATCGGACGCCGAAGCTTCGGCTAGTTCTTCCGCCGTGGCTTCATTCTCCGCAAGTTCGACTTGCGCTTCTGAGCCATCGCGGCGCGCGGGCTCCGGCTGGGCGAGTTCTACATCGCGGGGGTCTCCCGCTCGAAACACAGCCGTTCCCTCGAAATATCCCGTCTGCCAAGCGATGATCGTATCGTCGAACACTTGCGGCAGGACTTGCCTCTCGGTCGGATTCCCATACCATTTGGTGATGATCCGATAAACCTTGGCGAAGAGTGCAGTCCCCAGGCGAATGTTCTCGCAAGCATCGACCAGGTCCGGCTTCAACTGACCCGCCTCCACGATGCCGAGCCCGGCGGGATATTGCGTGATGCCGACACGCACGGTGTTGCGACCGAGGTTGTCTCGGATCAGCGCCAACGCCTCGTCCGCCGTCTTCGGCCTGGGCACCAGTATGACGCGGTTTCCGGAGCGGACCGTGACTGCGAGCGGGTCCGGTGCCCCCGCCCGCTCGATGAACTGTTCTACGATCGCCGGCTTCAGGCCGGGATCGCTGCATTCGTTGATGAGGGCGGCATCGACCATCGCGAATATCTCCTTATGTATTGAACGCCGTGACGACGGGCAGTCCGAACAGCTTTGCCCAGGCCATCACGCTCACGTTTTGAACAGCGACGATCGACGTTCCCGCGGTCCACCATCCGTTGCCCGGGGCAACGATTGCGGTGGAGGAATGCAGCATCGACTGCAGGACCGGCCAAAGGAGGAGCTGTTCGTAGCAGATCAGCGCGGCGACCTTCTGGCCGTCGATATCTACGGTCGGATTTCCGAAGAGGTTGGCGCGGGCTCCACCACCATGCCCGGTCCATGCCCGCCATGGCTGCCACATGGACACCGGGACCGGCATGCGTTCGCGATAGAGAATTCGTGCCTCGTAAGCCGAAACCTCCACCATGACATTATCGTAGCCGCCCGGATCGATGGCGGCGGCGCCGGCGATCACAGTTACCTCCGAGCCTTGCAAGCCTTGGCTCCAGAGCCTCGCGACGGTCGGCGTCCAGAAGCCCAGTGCACTTTCGGGAAGAACGATGAACCGGGTTTTCGCCAAGGCCGCCGCGCGCACCGTTGCGATCAGGTCACGGTGATAGTCGAGCGAGCCGTCTCGTCCGAGGCTCGAGCCCTGTTCGAGATCGACGCCCTTCCATCCCTCGGGTTGATTCGGTGATGTCCACGTGGCAGTGGACCAGAGCCAGAATCCTCCCAGGACGATGGCGACAGCCGGCCAATATCGCGACGTCATCATCGCGAGGCCGGCTGTCATCGCGACCAGCCCCCACCATCCCCATCCCGGAAAGAGCACACCTGCAGCGATCAGCGGATGTGCCCAGCCAATTATGCCGAAGGGCGGTAGTCCCATAAGCATTGCCGCCGCCAAATAGCGCGCCGCCATTGCCATTACCGTTCGACCTACTCCCGGAGACTTGACTTCCGGTCGCGCCTTCCAGAGCACCGCATGGACGCCGGCGAAGGAGAGCGACGCTGCTGTCCAGAGCAGAAGCCCAGGCCAGAGATCGGCGGCATAGAAGTTGGCGACGCCCTGCGGCAGCGCACGCGAGGCAGCCAGAAAATATCCGGCGGACACGAGCACCGCCGTCAGCCGCGACCGCGACATCGCCCATAGCGCCGGAAACAACACAGCAACAGGAAGCGCCAGCACATGACCGCTCCAGGCAGTCCAGCCGCAAGCGACGGATACGGCGATGAGCAGGCAGGTTAGCTGCAAGTTACGGTTCGAAAGTGAGGACCGGGCGCGCCAGGCCGAGAAGGCCCGTATCGGGAACCGGCCCGAAGTACCGACTATCATAGGAGCTCGCAAAGGATGAGTGAAGAAACAGATTTCTCAGTGGCACGATGCCGGTTTTGAACGGTGTGATCGGCCTGCCTTCTCCATCGCTCGCTCGAACGATCGATGAGGCGAGAGGCTTGCCGTCGACAGTGACATTCGCGCCGATTTTAATGTGCTGTCCGGGAAGTGCCGCCACCGTCTTGATCAGCGGCGCAAAGCCACCGGGGCAGAGGCCACGCCTGACATAGCCGCGGCGTCGTGCCTCCTCGAATGGCGCGGTCACCGGTGGGCAAATGAACACGAGATCGCCAGTTTCGACCGGACGCCGCAGGGCTACGATACGCCAGAGCCCAAGCGGCTCGCTCGGTGTCAGGTTCAACCGAAAGTCGCCCATATAGGCGACTGCCACTAGTGCGGCGATCGCCCCGCCCGCGCCGGCCAGGAACAGGAGAAGCCGCCCCCTCATTGCTTCATCACCGGCGTCTGGCGCGGGGCGAGACGCAAATCCTCGGCCTGCCGCAGGGTCTGGACGGTGCGCTCGTGCGCGGCGAGCTGCTGGGACGCGCGCATGATCGGCCAGGCCTCTGTCAGACGCTCCTTCTGCTCGGGCTGCATCCCTTCGGAGAGTTTGTCGAAGAGCTTTCCGGAGGGTTCGCGCGCGGCATTGGTGAGCAGGGTACGCTCGCCGAAGCGTTCGGTGACGGCCTGGTTGAACCCGTCAATTTCCAGTTTGGTTTCCCGATTGCTCAGTGCATAGGCCATGGCCGCCGGCAGATCATTGCGGTCGATCGCATCACGCACGCGCTCCAGCACCACATGTGCTGCCGGCGAGAGCGCCGGGATGTCGATCGATACGCGCTGACGCAATACCTGTTCATCCGCCTTCAGCCGCTGCACGGCGGTCTCGCGCATCCTCAGATACTGCTCAAGATCGCGCTTCAGGGCCGGAACATTGAGGTCTGCAACGCGACGGTCCTCGCGCTCAGTCTTGCTGGCAAGAATGCCGGTCTTGCCCTTCAGCGGTCCGATCGACGCCGGGGCGGTCGTCAACGTCTGAAGCGCCAGTTTCGCCGTTTCCTTATCCACTAGCACCGCATCGAAGTTCATCGCCCGGAAGGCGGTCTCGGGGTCGGCGAACACATAAGCGAAGCGGGTCGAGACCTCTTCCCATTGTTTCCTAAGGGCTGGATCGGTGTCGAGCTTGTTCTCCACCGTATCGGCAACAGAACCAGGGAATGTCTTGATGCCTGCAACCATGGGCGCGGCCTCCTTCATCGTTTGGGTTTTTGGGGGATGGTGCAGACCGAGACGCTCTGCAAAGACTGCGAGGCGCTGGCCAAGCTCGACCAATTTCGTCTTCTGGCGCAGCGTCCAGTCGAGCCGGTCGCGCACGAGCGTGCGGTCCACCTGGACCATGTTGAGCCCGCGGCTTTCCGCAAACCGCAGCGCCTCGCGGTAGAGCTTTCCGCGCTCGTAATCGAGCGTGGTCTCCTTGGCATTCTTTCGGGAGAGTACCTTGGCCAGGCCGCTGTTGAAGGCGAAGGACCGGCGTCCGTAGTAAAGCTGCAAGTCCTCGCGATGGCGGGTCATCGCCACATAGGTCAGATGCCGGTCCAGCGAGAGGCTTGCCAACACCTTCACGCGGTCGACGGTCGCGCCTTGGCTTTTGTGGATCGTTGTGGCGTAACCATGATCGAGATTGCTATAGGAGCGTTGCTCGACGATGAACTGCCGGCGCTGATCACCCTCTCCGACGACAGCAACGATCCTGTTCGGTGCGGCCTCAATGACATGAGCGATCATGCCGTTCTTGACGCCGAGCGATCCTTCGTTCTTCAGGAAAACGATCTGGTCGCCCGCGTCGAACTGCCTGACACCGTCAGCCGTTTTGAAGACATGGCCCTCACCGACAATACCGCGTTCGACGAGTTTTTCGCGGGCCATGACGTTGAGCATGCGCACGTCACGGCGAAGATGCGCGAGGATCAACGTTGTCTTCGTCTGATCGTAATCGTGGTTCCAGTCACCGATCAGCCGTTCGACCGCTTCGGCCTTGAGGCGCGTTCCCGTGATCCTCGTATTGGCCTCGTAAGCGTCCAGCGCCTTTTCCACATTGCCCCTCGCCAGATCGAGCGATGCCCTGCGCATCCAGTCCTCGCGCTGGCGATAGATTGTCTCGAGTTCGGCATAACCGATGCGGTCAACGATGGCGCGGAAGGCAGCCCCCGCCTCGATCGGCTGGAGCTGTTCGGGATCGCCGACCAGAACGATCTTGGCGCCCGCCCTGACGACGGCATCGACAAAGCCGGCCATCTTTTTTGAGGCGACCATGCCGGCCTCGTCCATGACGAAGACGGTTTTGTCATCTAGAATGTCACGGCTCCGATTCCAGCGCAGTTCCCACGACGCGAGCGTCCGGCTTTCGATGCCGGCTTCCTTCTCCAGGCCCTCGGCTGCCTTGCCGGCAAGCGCTCCGCCGACGACACGATATCCAGCCAGTTCCCACGCCTCGCGGGCAGCCTTCATCATCGTGGTTTTGCCGGCGCCGGCGCGTCCAACCACCGCTGCGATCCGGGCGGGACCGGCGATCCGCTCGATCGCCGCTTTCTGCTCCTGCGACAACCGCTCATGCCGCCGGAACGTTGCGTCCAGAGCAGCTTCAGAGACAGCATGGCCGTCCCGGTTCGACAGCCACAACGCCTGTCGCACCATTGTCGCTTCCAGCCGGATCATCGCCCGGGTCGAATAACGGGCCGGCACCTTTTCTCCGGTTGCGAACGCGATCGTGTCACGCTGCAGCCGGAGAACCTCGGGGTTCAGGATGATGCGTAACATCAGTTGCTGGAAGACAGCCGGGTCATCGATATAGCGATGCAGAACCTTGGCGACATCGCGCTCATCGAAGACGCTCTTCTCGCGGGTGATAAGATCAACCACGATGCCCGGATTGCGAAGAATACGGCGGGCATTCTCGCTCCGCCGCTCTTCGTTCAATTCGATGCGCTCAAGCTCTGGCCGGACGCCCTGCTCCTGCGCCTTGCGCTCGATCGCCTTGGCGCCAACGCCGAGATGGATGGTCGGCTCGAGCTCGATGCCTTGCTTTTCGTAGGACCGACCATCGATCTCGAGATCGATGCCGCCAAGCGCCAGGTGATGGTTCAGCCGCTCGAACCATCCATCGCGCAGGGCGTTGAAGTCATCCATCGACCCGGCCCAGAGCTGATAGAGGATTTTCCCAGACTTCGTGCGGACGGGCTGGCCGTCCTCGCCAATGACCGCCACCTTCTTCGATCCGAACCCCTCCTCGGTCAGCGGACGCAATGTGGTCATCAGGTGGATATGCGGGTTGCCGGGATTGTCATGGTAAACCCAGTCGGCCACCATGCCCTTGGCGAGGATATGCTTTTCCGCGAAATCCCTGACCAGGGCGATGTTCTGCTCCGAGGTGAGCTCCAGCGGAAGCGCGATTGTCAGGTCCCGGGCAAGCTGCGCATCGGCGCGCTTTTCGAACGCCTCGACCTTGTTCCAGAAGGCTTCGACCGCTCCCGATACCGAGCGATCGGCGATCAACGCGCGCACCCATTTCGGGGCATCGGCAGGCAAGACGAACTCCTCGTGCAGGAGCCCCTGTTTACGGGTGTAGTCGATGGTACGGGCCTCGCGCTCATATTCCATCTTCGCGCAGTGCCGGTAGGCCGCAGACAGCACCACGCTGCGGCCGCCGCCGCGGCTGACGATGCTGGCTGAGAAGTGGGCGATGGCCACGGCGTAAAACACTCCCGGTTCGAACCTCGTTCCCAAAGAGCAGCCAGGTCGAGCGGCAACCTTACGACGGCCCCGCCAGGGCCGTGGGCAAGCACGTCGCATCAGCGACGTATAATTGCGCCCTTGGATCCGCTCCTTCGGAACGGCGGGATCATCCTCCAAAGTGTCGGCTTTGCCGACGTGCAGATCTGCACATTCCTTCGGAAGTGCTTTTGAGGAAATCTTGCAACGGAACAGACGCCCAAGATTTCCAGGGAGATGCGACCGGAATGAAGAAACCGTCATCGAAGATCAGGGAAGAAATCGCCAAATTGCAGGATCAACTGAGACAAGCCGAAACACGCGAGGCCGAGCGCATCGGCCGGATCGCGCTGAAGGCCGGTCTCGGTGAGATCGAGATCGAGGAGACCGAACTACAGGTGGCGTTCGAAGAGATTGCAGGGCGGTTTCGCGGAGGCAAGGCCGCTTCAACCGGAAGGAAAAATGCCGGGGATGGTCGAACCGGCGGTGAACCATCGGCGACGGTCGCGTCCGGCGCGCCTGCGGGCGGGCCTGGTGAGGCTTGAACGGATGGCCCGCACGATGACGGCTGACGCACGCAAGAAAGACACGCGCGAGAAAATCGAACTCGGAGGCCTGATCGTCAAGGCAGGACTGCGCTACGAGAAGCGGGCTCTGCTGCTTGGCATGCTGATCGATGCCAGTCGCCGCCTCAAGGGCAACGATGCGGAGCACTCGCGCCTCACGGCGATAGGCGCGGAGGCGTTCGCTCATGACGGCGAGTAAACTGTTCCTCGCCACCATCCCGGCCACGACGATGATCGTCGTCGTGGTTTTCATGCCGGGGATCGAACAATGGCTGGCCGCGTTTGGCAAGACCGCGCAGGCCAAGCTGATGCTCGGGCGTATCGGCCTCGCGCTGCCCTATGCCACCGCGGCTGCAATCGGCACGATCTTTCTGTTCGCGGCGAATGGCGTAGCGGGTATCAAGGCGGCAGGATGGGGCGTCGTCAGCGGAAATGGAGTGGCAATCCTCATCGCTCTCCTGCGCGAGGGGGTTCGCCTGGCCGGGATCGCTGGCGACATCCCGAAAGGACAATCCGTGCTTGGATATGCGGACCCCGCAACGATGCTTGGCGCATCGACAACGTTCCTCGCCGGCGTCTTCGCACTGCGCGTCGCGATGAAGGGGAACGCAGCTTTTGCCAAAGCCGCACCAAGGCGGATTGGGGGAAGGCGAGCGGTGCATGGCGAGGCCGACTGGATGAAGGTGCAGGAGGCCGCAAAACTTTTCCCCGATCCCGGCGGCATTGTCGTCGGCGAACGGTATCGCGTCGATCGCGACAGCGTTGCTGCTGTGTCGTTCCGCGCCGATGATCCGTCGACTTGGGGCGAGGGAGGCAAGAGCCCGCTCCTATGCTTCGACGGCTCTTTCGGCTCCTCGCATGGCATCGTCTTCGCCGGATCCGGTGGCTTCAAGACGACGTCGGTAACGGTCCCGACCGCGCTCAAGTGGGGTGGCGGTCTCGTTGTCCTCGATCCATCGAGCGAGGTCGCGCCAATGGTAGCGGAGCATCGCCGCAAGGCTGGCCGGAAGGTGATCATTCTCGATCCCTCGGCACCAAGTGTCGGCTTTAACGCGCTCGACTGGATCGGGCGACATGGCAGCACGAAAGAAGAAGACATCGTCGCCGTCGCAACGTGGATTATGACCGACAATCCCCGCTCGGCCTCTGCACGCGACGATTTCTTCCGGGCGTCGGCGATGCAGCTTCTGACGGCCCTGATCGCCGACGTCTGCCTGTCCGGTCACACGGACGAGGAAGACCAGACGCTGCGCCGTGTGCGTAAGAACCTTTCGGAGCCTGAACCACAGCTGCGGGCGCGCCTGACAAAAATCTACGGACAGTCGGAATCGGACTTCGTGAAGGAGAACGTTTCGGTCTTCGTCAACATGACACCCGAGACCTTTTCCGGCGTGTACGCCAACGCGGTGAAGGAAACCCACTGGCTGTCCTATCCGAACTATGCCGCACTCGTCTCGGGCAACAGTTTCTCGACCGACGATCTCGCCGAGGGCGGAACCGACATCTTCATAGCGCTCGATCTGAAGGTACTGGAAGCCCATCCCGGACTGGCGCGAGTGGTTATCGGATCGCTGCTCAATGCCATCTACAATCGTAATGGCGATGTGAAAGGTCGCGCGCTCTTCCTGCTCGACGAGGTCGCCAGGCTCGGCTATCTGCGCATCTTAGAGACCGCGCGCGACGCCGGACGCAAATATGGCATCACGCTGACGATGATCTTCCAATCCATCGGCCAGATGCGCGAGGCCTATGGCGGGCGGGACGCGACGAGCAAGTGGTCCGAATCCGCGTCGTGGATCTCGTTTGCCGCGATCAACGACCCTGATACCGCCGACTATATCTCGAAACGCTGCGGCGATACGACGGTCGAGGTGGACCAGACAAACCGCTCGTCAGGGATGAGGGGATCGTCGCGCTCACGTTCCCGGCAGCTCAGCCGCCGGCCACTGATCCTGCCGCATGAGGTGCTGCGCATGCGCGCGGACGAGCAGATCGTGTTCACATCAGGCAATCCGCCGCTCAGATGTGGTCGCGCCATCTGGTTCAGACGTAAGGACATGAGCGCGTCCGTCGGAGAAAACCGGTTTCACAAGCAAATCAAGGAAGGGGTGAAGAGCTATAAGGCCGCTCCGACGACAGATACTGAGGAGACATGAAAGTGAGACTTTTTACGGCAATTGCCAGCCTATCCGCCTTAGCCATTGGCTTCCTCGCATCTGTTGCCTCAGCCCAGCCTTCAAGCAGTGCAAGCAGCGTGAGCGAAGCCTTCTCTATCTGCGGAAGCGGGCAACGGATCACTTGCGTGGTGGATGGTGATACGTTCTGGTTTCGAGGCGAGAAGATCCGGATCGCCGACATCGACACGCCGGAGCTCAGCCCGCCGCGATGTGAGCGCGAACGCGAGCGAGGGCTTGCCGCCAAACAGCGTCTGCTCGACATCCTCAATTCGGGTCCGCTCTCGTTCAAGACGACCGCAAGGGATGAAGATCGCTTCGGTCGCAAGCTCAGGATCGTCTATCGGGAGCGACGATCGGTCGGCGATATGCTCGTGGCCGAAGGCTTGGCTCGGAAGTGGGAAGGATCGCGCCGGAGCTGGTGCAAATGATCCGGGCGCCGGCGGATCACTGTTGTGAATCGATGATGCCCGACCGATTCAAAACTGTCATTGGACGGCAGATTCCGAACGCGCGATTCTACGGGCATGATCACGCAGCCCTACCACCTCTATGTCGAGCGTATCGCGCCGGAAAGGAACATGGCGCGCTTCTACGCGCTCGCCGTTCAGCCGACATTGTTCGGCGAGGTGTCGCTTGTCCGTGCCTGGGGGCGGATTGGAACGCGCGGACAGCAGATGGTGCATCTGTTCGACAACGAGAAGCAGGCCATCAACCTGTTCCTCGACGTGCTTCGCGAGAAGCGTAAACGAGGCTATCGGCCAAAACCACCTGTGGACATCAAGCGGATCTGATCCTCGACCCCATCGTGACCGATGACAATCCAGTCAGAAGCTGACACGGATTTTATCTTTGACAACAAGATGCGAGGAATTCCATGACCACCACCAATGAAATCGCCGACAAGATCGCAGCCGATAACGGCCTGACGAAGGTTCAGGCCAAGGGTATCGTTGAATCCGTGTTCCAGGCCATCGCCGATGCCGCAGGCTCCGACGCTGAAACCTCGATCCCCGGCTTCGGAAAATTCAAGGTGAAGGCATCGCCTGAGCGTGAGGGTCGCAATCCTGCGACCGGAGAGAAGATGACAGTTGCGGCTTCGAAGAAGCTGACCTTCGCGCCTGCCAAGGCGCTCAAGGATGCTCTGAACAAGTGATCCTTGACGTGGAGAGCCCCGCCTTTTCAGGCGGGGCATCCAGTGTCAGTCCCGGTTCGACCGGGACCAGATGAGGGAGAGGCCTTCCTCGCCTTCGACCTCGATCAGCGTTGCGTAGATTGGGGCCGGGAAGCTCGGATCGTCGAGCTTGACCGAGAGGTAGTCGCGGCCTTCGTTCGAGGTCTTCTTCCAGGCTGCGCCGAATTCGACCGTAGCCCCGGCGAGGATGCGGTAGTCCGGGCCCTTTTCGGAAGTGCGCTCGACGGCGCGGATGGTTGCCTTGACGTTGAGGTTGAGGGTCTTGATGGTGCCGGAGAAGCCGTTGCCGGAAGCGGTGAAAGAGCCGATGGTTGCCATTGTCGTATTCCTTTTCGGTTGTTCGGGCCGCGTCCATCGCTGCCTCGATGGCAGTCGATAGGACCGGAGACGATCGGCCTGCATCCAACGGACCGAAACGGAGTGGAGGACGGCCAGGGAGAGGCTTTCTTGTCTCGCGAGGAATGGGCGCTTCAGCGCACAGGGGAAGAAAACGAGCCGGCCGTTGCGGATGCCGATCGAGCCGAGCATCGCGAGGCGGTCTTTGGTCAGACATGCCCCATCGAGAACGCAGTGGACATGCCAGCTGGCAGATGAAGGGGCACGGCATGGCATCTTCGGTTGTGACAAGTGGGCTGCGTTGCATAGCGCCTACAAGCCTCAATCGAATGGATGAGACAACGCCACATGTGGGAGATTACCGGAACGGAACTTTGCATCCTCTCGCGTAGATGGTTTTGAGGCCATGCCTGGACGAAATCATTGAGGCGCGCTGCTCCGTCGCACGATGCACCCGACCGCACACACCTCGCCAGAAAATCGCTCTGACATCAATGATCTCGGCAATCTCCCAAACCAAGTCGTCCCACAGTTTCGCTCTACGAATTGAAGCGGGGATCCGTCTTTCCTGCGACCATGATCTTTGGCTTGAACTGTGACTTTCGGGCAGGATCTCGCCACAGGTCAGTCAGAACGTTTATGACCGCGCCAGGGGAAGAGTGAAGCAAAACTCCTCCGTGATTACGTTACATGAGATTGCCCAGGCACTGGGTGTGAGCCATGTCGAACTGGTCATGGCGGACAGAGGGATTTGAAGCAAATGGCCCGGCCTCGCCAGTCAGATGTGATGAGTCCACTCAATCCACCAGATCATCGAAACGCCTCTTCACTTCCTATCCGGATGCTATTATATATTCTCCACAAGGAGAATGATTATGGCTCAGATGTCACGCGTCTACACGCCTGCAGAAGCAGCCGCCGTCAGCGAAATTGCCGTGAAGTCGGTGCATAACGCAATCGACAAACGGATTATCGCCCGACGTCTCGCTGGAAATGAAGGGCGCGCGCTTTCCGACGATGATTTGCTGCGGCTCAAGCTCTGGTACGGTGTCGGCTCGATCCTGTCGGCTGAGCTTCGCCAACGGCTGTTCGACACCATAGACCAGAATCCAGATGCCGATACTGTTCGAGCAGACGATTATCTGATCGTGGATGTTGCCCGGGCCCGGGAACAGCTTGCTGCGCGTGCGGAGGCACTACGGGAAGCGGAACGGGTTATCGAATCCGTAAGGGGCGTCCTTCGCGGCGAACCGGTCTTCAGCAAAACCCGTGTTCCGGTCAGGACGATTGCCGCCATGAAGGCCCACGGCGCGACCACCGAGGAAATTGTCGACGGGTATCCTTCGCTCACTACGCGTATGGTAGAACTCGCAGAGATCTGGACTGCCGCTCACCCGGCACGGGGCCGGCCCCGCAAACTTTCCGACCTTGGCGCGACTGTGAAATCTGTAAAGCGTCTCTCACTTCTGAAGGCCGCTAGCAAGTCGTCCGGCAGCTGATCTCGTGAAGTTCCTGATTGATGAGTGCCTTCATACGTCTCTTGTCGCCGTCGCTCAGAACAACGGCCACGATGGCTTCCACGTAAATTGGCTCGGCTTGAGCGGCCAGAAAGACTGGGATCTGATGCCGCGCATCGTGGCCGAGGACTACACCTTTGTGACCAACAACGCGCGCGATTTCAGGAAACTCTACAGCAATGAAGAGATCCATGCGGGATTGATCATCATCGTGCCTCAGGTTGTTCCGGCATTGCAGCGCGACCTGTTTACGCTCGTTCTGGAGGAAGTTGCAGGCGGCGAAGAAGTCCTGAACGAGGTGATCGAGATCAGCATTGAGGGCGATGAGGCAGTTCTCACACGCTATTCGCTCCCGGCAAACTGAGAACATCCTTAATTCACTGGTTCCTAGAACAGCGGCTCGATCCGGTCACTTTTTGGGCTCCGATCCTAGTCGGATCGATCCTGATACAGCGTCGTCGGGTTTGGTCGGAGTTTGCTCTCGCATTTCTAAATATCCGTCCTCGCCAGCATCATCGGCCTCCACCGGCCAACGCTGCGCGACCGCGCCACCCGTATCCTCAGCCTGTAACAGGCCTCATCCTTGAACTTGCCCGGCCGCCAGGCGCGGATCGCGTCATCGAACAACAGCGGGAAAACCTCTTCGCTCCTCGGATTTCCATACCGCTTTGCAACGAAACGAAGGATCTTGGCGAACATCGCTGTGCCCATTCGCAGGTTGGCGCAAGGATCGACCAGGTCGACCTTCAGTTCAGAAGCATCATTCGACTCGATAGCCGAGGGGATCTCGGCCACATGCGTATTCTGGAGACCGCGCGAGATGCCGGCCGGAAGTATGGCATCTCGCTGATAATTATCTATCAATCGATCGGCCAACTTCGTGAAACCTATGGGCGCAACGCGTCGAGCAAATGGTTCGAGTGCGCAAGCTGGATCAGTTTTGCCGTATCAACGATCCGGCAACCGCCGATTACATCTCTCGTCGATGCGTTGTGACGACCGTAGAGATCGATCAGGTCAGCCGCAGTTTCCAGTCACGCGGCTCGTCTCGAACGCGCTCAAAGCAGTTGGTCGCCCGGCCGCTGATCCAGCCGCATGAAGTGTTGCGCATGCGGGAGGATGAGCAAATCGTTTTTACGGCCGGCAACCCGCCACTCCGATGCGAGCGCGCCATCTGGTTTCGGCGGGAAGATATGACAGCCGCGTCGGACGGAGCAGGTTTTGGCAGCGCGAAGCGCCTGCCGACAAAAAAATGAAGAGCATCGGAGAAATCAGCATCGCGACGACCGACAGGGCGTGATTTCGGGAATTCTCGTCATGCATCGGTCGGATATGAGGCAGCCGCAGGAGGCTTAGCATAGCGCCGCGCAAGCGGAAGCCGGGACCGACTGCCCCCGACAGAGGCATTCCGCTTCAGACGGTCGCTTACTCACCGGAGACACCCTCTGTCAGTCCGTCGAAAACCACCATCATCGCGTCGGTTATGGCTTGGCCAAGAGCGTTGCCACTCGCGCGGACGTCGTCCTCAGAACCATCGCGGGCAGCACGTGCAAGATCAAACCCCTGAGCCGCAACAATCTGCTTAGCGACTTCGATGGCCCAGAGGCCAAAGTCGCCGCGGTTGTCGATCTGGATTGCGTCTTCCATCTGTCCTCCTGAATTTGCTTCGGCGGTTCTTTCCATAGACAATACGCAATGACAAGCGCGAAGCACTGAAGTTGACCAGGGTCCCATCCAAGGTCTCGCCAGGACATGGAGCGGCCGGCGAGAACCGTGGTGTTGAGCTGGAGGTACCGGCCCGGCGAACCGGCCACACTGCCCCATGCGATATCGTTGAAGCTCGACCGCAACCTGGAGAGACAATGCGCCAGCAGACCAAGCCTTCGTCGTCGAAGGAAAACCATCTCAGAACCCAGGCGTTGCTAACCGACACTCATAGTAGGTTGATCGACGGAGAACCGGGCCTGGTCCAGTAGGCCACCCATAAGACCGGAATTGGTTTGCTTCGGCGGGAATTGAGGTGTGGCAAAAATCGTTCACAGAAGCCAGTTCAGCATTTGCCGAGCATCTGCTTGACCCGGTCAGCGACGCCGGTTTCCTCCTAGTTGGACAGGGCTTTTAGAACAGCGACGCCCATCTCACCGAGTGGCTCTATCCGCGCAATGCAACTGGAGAATTTGGCCCAGTGCCAATACTCATGGATGTTGCCTCTGGAGCGACTAAGGAACGCGGTCGTTGCGCCTCATAGTAAGCTCTGACCGGATCTCGCCAGCGAGCAGCCTGAGTATCAATCTGCCACCTGCGCCGCGCGGGTCTAACGCATCGATTTCGAGCGTCCGGTCGGTCTCTGGGATTGCCGCGGCAACCTCGTCTGGATCGATGACGATGTACTGGCCATTTTCGACTTCATAGCGCTGCGTCTACCTTCCTTCGGCACCAGCTTTCGACGATAGGTCAGCCGAACAGGTCTTTCGTCAGTGCCGGCAATTCCCCTAGGCCTCCAACCGCCGTGTAGCGCGGCAGCACCATCATTCGATCGGCGGGTAGAGGGCGTTGAAGAGCCTTTGCCTCGCTCCACGGCGCGGTCATCCAAATCTCGCATTCTTCCTGCGTCGTCAAAACAACGGGCATGGCCTTCGGGTGGATGGGCTTTACGATCTCGTTGGGGTCGATCGTCAGGAAGGCGTAGAGGTCGTGTTCTCCCTCGCGGGGCGCCTTGATCGGTCCTCGTGAGCCAATCCACTTGGTATGAATGCCCGCGAGCATGAACAGTGGCTGATCCTCGCCGACGACGAACCACCGGAGCGGCTTCTTCCCCGTACCCGGGTCGGCCATCTGTTCGTACTCGCTAAATGCCGTCGCGGGAACAAGACAACGGTTCTCGACGCGCAGCCACTGCTGCCAGTGTGCAATGAAGGTCTTGCGGACGTTCGTTACGCCCCGGTCAGGCTTGCCGTCGAGATGCACCTCAGGCGTCGGCATGCCCCAGGTCGACATCGTCAGCTCGCGCTCGCCTTCGGTGTCCACGCGGATGATCGGCCCCTCTCGATCGGGGTGGACGTTGATCGACGGCGGTAGGTTTCCTTCCCGAAACTGCGCGATGCTGATGAAGTCCCTAATGGCCTGCTGGTTAGTCGTGACGTTGTAGAGGTTGCACATACCGTCTCTCCGTGTCGTCTGTAGATATACGGGTAAGCCGAAGTATCAACACCAGGCATAGCTGGACGTGAAGGGCGGAGGCGCATCAAAGATAGTCGAGGGGGCGAGGTCAGGCGGCTCAGTCAGATCGAAAGCCATATGGTAGTGGCATTTAAAGCTGGGAGAATGGACAAGCGAACGATCCTGCCTTCGTTGCTGCAGTTAACGCGAGCGCGCGATCCGCATTACCCCCAACCCGCCCGCCACTCTAACGGAATTGCAGGCTGTGTCGTTTAGCGTCGTGATCACGGCGTGGGTAATGGTTTGAGCTTCGAGCGGCGGCAGCGTTCAGAACAGTACTTCACGTCGCTCCAGTTCTTTGCCCACTTCAGCCTCCATGCAAAAGGTTTTCCGCATGTCGCGCACGTTTTCATCGGCAGATCCGCTTTCTTGACCATTCTTGCCATATGGATCCTCCGCTAGAAAACGTGTTTTCGAAAATGCAAACGAACCACTTGCTGGTGAGTTACCGAAGTAGCAGTTCCGAAAGCGTTACCCGTATTTGGGGATAGCTATCAGCGATTAGAAGCACCCGAGTTTCAACTCTTTCATTGCCGCTCGACCCATCTTCGTTCCCTTTATGTTTCACATACCCTATGAGAGGACAGGACAGCTTGCCATGTTTGGGACAGTGAATGATCAGCCAATCGACTTTTGATTTTCTAAAGGAAGCGTCCAGTAGTCACGGCGCCGAGTGGCTTGACGACAAAAGAGCTGAACTTGATTGCGCGCGCCGCGACCTGATTGAATTCACCTTGGCGTTGGCTACAAGCACAGGGTTGATCGACAAGCGCGTTTATGAGGCCAACCGAGATCCCCGAAAATGTTTGAGTACCGCGTCTATCTCGAAAGGCACCTGCTGCATCACGTTGCGAGTTTCGCCTTCAAAGAACGCGGCCGCGACCTATTTCGTCCAAATCTCCCCGCACGGCTCCTACAGCGGGGGCGGAGCGCTGCTACCTCCGCCAAGGCTCGCCCGCATTTTGCGGCAAACGATCGCAAGCCACACCGGCAAATGGAGAGGGATTGTCGAGGGTCCGTTATTTTGGAAATACTTCCCGAATGGTTTGACAGGCGGACATGATTTGAGAGCCAGCGGGTACGTCAAAAATCACGACGCGCTCCACTTTCTTAATCTCAAAAACTTTGGAGCCTGTTGCAACGTTTCTGACGAGATGCTCGTGTCCGCCAATCTGGTCGAGGAGATAGTAAAATCGTTCGCCGCTGCCCGTGCCCTGGTCGATTACATCAATCGCGCAACGACAAAGCTCCCTGAGGCCCGATAACCGCGTGGCTCTTCCGCGCACACTTACTGACCCGAAGCTTGTCGACATGGAACAGGGGCTCGCGTCTACCGGCACGGTCGAGATGTGCTTGATCGGTTTTCTGTCACTAAGCTCGTTGAGGGCACCCAACGAGTGGCTGCAGAAGTCTAGGCATTACGAATTTTGCTTGCGAGCACTTATGCGGTAGGGACCGGCTCTCTCCCTCATTACGACAGATTTCCAGGTAAGGGTGATCTCTCCTCGCGCAATCAAGGCATCAACCGCTTCATGCACGGCTGGCATGTAGTCAACCCACTCAAGCGGGACGTTGTCATCCGTTGCAAGGCTGCGCGCAACTTCGCTCGGGCACGTCGTCCCAGCAGGTCGACTTGCGACAAAACTCAAAATGGTCGATTCCGCATCTGCACTCATGGCTTGGCCCCATCCCATTGAAACGTCTCAAGGGTCATTTTGACAGGTAGATTGTTTTAGCAAAGCATCAGGCAAGACCATCTGTGCGCAATACGTCTCAAAGCGGTTGGCCGGCTGGACGGCTTCGTGTTGCGTTGGGGGAGAGATCGACATTCTTCAGGCAAAGCGATACGAAAACCGTTCACCCCCATATGGCAGCCTTCAGCGCTGTCCTGGCTGCAACGAAAAGCAGCGGATCTGTCATCTATAATGGGCGCACTGGTGCGGCGCAAAAAATGTTGCGGACGAGGGCCCGAACCTTACGATTGTCAGCGGTCAGCGGTTTTTCAATTTGCCCAACAAAGGCGACACGGGTAGTAAATACAGTAACATCAATGACTTCGTAAAAATCGCGTAATGCGATTTATGGAACCGACGGGTCATTTGGCGGGTGTTTGACGCCTCAACTGCCGAGGCCACGCAGGCTCGGTCGACCGCGTAAGACGGAATTGCGCGAGGTTCTGAACGCATTGCTTTATATCGCGTCGACCGGATGCCAATGGCGGATGCTCCCGAAGGATTTTCCACCCTATTCAACCGTGCAGGGCTACTTCTACGAGTGGCGGGCGACTGGCATGTGGCTGAGGATCAACCATCATCTCGTTATGGAGACGCGAGAGCTGGAAGGAAAGGAAGTCTCACCGACGGCAGGGGTGATCGACAGTCAGAGTGTCAAAACGACCGAAAGCGGAGGGATTGCGGGCTATGATGCGGGCAAGAAGATTAAAGGCCGCAAGCGCCATATCGTCGTCGACACGCTCGGCTTGATGGTGGGGCTCGTCGTTCACAGTGCTGACATTCAGGACGGCGATGGTGCAGCGACGGCTCTCAAAACTATCCTCAGACGCTGGCCGTGGCTCAGGCATATTTTTGCTGACGGCGGCTATGCCGGTCCGAAACTGCGGGCGGCATTACGCAAGGTCGGCAAGTTCACGTTGCAGATCGTCAAACGAACAGACAAGGCAAAGGGCTTCGAAGTGCTGCCGCGTCGCTGGGTCGTGGAGCGCACATTCGCCTGGCTTGGAAGATGCAGGCGACTGGCCAAGGATTGGGAGAAATCAATCACTTCCACTGAAGCCTGGATGCTGATCGCCCACATCCGCCTTCTCACCCGAAGGCTTGTAAGATACCATGTTTATTGAGTTCTTTTCGAGTCAGGCTCTTAAACGTCAAAATATACACGCGGGACCGACTCACAACGTTGCGCCGCCGAGACACAATCGTATCTAACGGGCTCGGCCGACATTCGTCGCACCGGATCGTCATCGAGAAGTAGGACCCGGCCGATGGCAAAGGATCGGCATTTAGCCCCTTGAAGAGCTGGGTGCTCGTGATAGCAACCGACAAGCCGGCGCAGGACTTCAATACGTTCGCACGTCGTCATTTCCCGATTAAGGGCTTGGGATCCCGATGGGGCAACATTGCATTGCGGCAAAAAATCTATAATCTTGGCGCGAGAAGAGCGCGAGAGGAGCGCGACAGGAAGAGACGTATTGCTTTGGCGGTCGAGAGTTTAGCCCGAGGCGCTTCAAATACGGAATCATCCGATCAGCGCGCAGCCGCTCGAAAAGTTCATGAAAAGCATGTCCGTTGACTGGCTGGTCCGACAACGGGGCTCAATACATTGAGCTGATGTATCTGCTGGCTAACAAGTACCTTGTGATTAACGACCCGCTGCGGAAACAGGAGGTGGATACTAGCCGTGCGTTGGATCGTCGATCGCGTTCTTCGTGAAAACGGGCTGGAATCCACCAACCGCTCTCAGTTTATACAGGTAGAGACGATCATCGCCATGGCGGAGGCCGGCCTGGGCGTTGCCATACAGCCCAGTACCCGGTTGGAGAAACAGCCGCTAGCACACGCCCGCGCCATCCCGCTGACGGAACCGCAGATCCGGCGCACGATGTCGTTGATCCGGTTAAAAAACCGCGACCTTTCTCCAGCGGCGAAGTACCTTGCCGGCAAGATTACCGTCGAAATTCGGCGGGTTAGTGAATATGCTGCCGACGAAGTTCTCATTTCTTAGCGTTAGCTGTTTGACGAGATCCGAAACCTTTGGCCGCTATATCAGGTCATCAAAAGATATTTTAGTCGCCAAAACGGCCATTTGCCTTCGATCATCAGATGGATCGTTAAAGCGCCCTCTTGAACTCTGGCAGCAGCTCGAACAGGTCGCCGACGAGGCCGTAGTCTGCGACTTGGAAGATCGGGGCTTCCTCGTCCTTGTTGATGGCGACGATGACCTTGGAATCCTTCATGCCGGCGAGATGCTGGATGGCGCCGGAAATGCCGACCGCGATGTAGAGCTGCGGGGCGACCACCTTGCCGGTCTGGCCGACCTGCCAGTCGTTGGGCGCGTAGCCGGCATCGACGGCAGCACGGCTTGCCCCAACGGCGGCACCAAGCTTGTCGGCGACGGGCAGGATGACTTCCTGGAACTTTTCCGACGAACCGAGCGCACGACCACCGGAGATGATGATCTTGGCGGACGTTAGTTCCGGGCGGTCCGACGAGGACAATGCGTCCTGGACAAAGGTCGACAGGCCGGGGTTGGCTGCCGCGGAGATGCTCTCGACCGATGCCGAACCGCCTTCAGCGGCGGAGGCAAAGGATGCCGTGCGCACGGTGATGACCTTCTTTGCCTCTGACGACTGCACCGTCTGGATGGCGTTGCCGGCATAGATCGGGCGCTTGAAGGTGTCGGCGGAGAGAACTTCCGTGATTTCCGAGATCTGGGCGATGTCGAGCAGGGCGGCAACGCGCGGCAGCACGTTCTTGCCGACAGATGTGGCTGCCGAGATGATGGTGTCGTAGGAGCCGGCAAGCGAAACGATCAGGGCTGCGAGCGGTTCTGCGAGGTTGTTGGCAAGATCGTCGCTTTCGGCGAGCAGCACCTTGGAAACGCCTGAAAGCTTGGCGGCGGCATCCGCAGCAGCCTGGGCGCCCTTGCCGGCGACCAGCACATGCACGTCGCCGCCGATCTGGCTTGCTGCCGTCAGCGCCTTGGCGGTCTGGTCGGACAGGGTTGCGTTGTCGTGATCAGCCAGAAGAAGAATGGCCATGATGTTTGTTCCTCTTAAAGTGTTGGTTCCTGAAATCCGTCAGGCCCTGCCGAAAACGGTGGGGTGCGGGAACCGGCGCGCAGCGTACTTAAAGGTACGTGAGCACCGGAAGCGCAGCAGCCCGCCGTTTGCAGGCGGCCTCACGGGTTTCACAGCACGCCAGCTTCGTTTTTCAGCTTGTCGACCAGTTCCGCGACCGACTTGACCTTGATGCCTGCCTTGCGGCCACTTGGCTCTTCGGTCTTCAGCACCTTGAGACGGGCTGCCGTGTCGACGCCGAAATCGGCCGGGGTCTTCTTGTCGAGCGGCTTCTTCTTGGCCTTCATGATGTTCGGCAGCGAAGCATAGCGCGGTTCGTTGAGACGCAGATCGGTGGTGACGACTGCCGGCAGCTTGATCTCGATGGTCTGAAGACCGCCATCGACTTCGCGGGTAACCTGAGCCTTGCCGTCACCGATTTCGACCTTGGAGGCAAAGGTGCCCTGTGCCCAGCCGAGAAGGGCGGAAAGCATCTGTCCAGTCTGGTTGGAATCGTCGTCGATCGCCTGCTTGCCGACGATGATCAGGTCAGGGCTTTCGGCTTCAGCCACGCCCTTGATGATCTTGGCGACGGCGAGCGGCTCGACCTGATCGTCGGTCTCTACGAGGATCGCCCGGTCGGCGCCCATGGCCAATGCCGTGCGCAGCGTTTCCTCGGCCTTGGCCGGACCCACGGAGACGACGACAACTTCGGTTGCCTTGCCGGATTCGCGCAGGCGGAGCGCTTCCTCGACGGAAATTTCGTCGAACGGGTTCATCGACATCTTCACATTGGCGAGTTCGACCCCGGAACCATCCGGCTTGACGCGGATCTTCACGTTATAGTCGATGACACGCTTTACGGTGACCAGAACTTTCATCTCTACATCTCCAGCTATGCCAACGTGTAGGCAGTCTTGACTGTTGTATAAAACTCGGCGGCGTACCTTCCCTGTTCCCGCGAACCGTAGGACGAGCCTTTGCGACCGCCAAACGGCACATGGAAATCCACGCCCGCTGTTGGCAAATTGACCATGACCATGCCGGCTTCCGAATTTCTCTTGAAATGCGTTGCGTGCTTTAGACTCGTCGTCGCGATCCCGGAGGACAGACCGAACGCCGTATCGTTCGCAACCGATAACGCTTCCTCGTAGTCCTTGACGCGAATGACCGCTGCAACTGGACCAAATATCTCTTCCCGGCTAATCCGCATCGCATTCGTGGCCTCGGTGAACAGCGCCGGCTGGAGATAGAACCCAGGAGTTTCTCTCTTGAGAATATCACCTCCAAAGGCGAGCTTTGCTCCCTCGCCTTTCCCGATCGAAATATAGTCGATATCCTGTTTGAGCTGGCTCGCATCGACAACCGGGCCGATCTGGGTGCCGGCTTTCAAGGCATCGTCGATGACAAGAGACTTTATTCGCTCAGAAAGGGCTGCAACAAACCGGTCATGCGCACCTTCCGTGACGATCAGACGCGAGGACGCGGTGCAGCGCTGACCCGTTGAGAAGAAGGATGAATTGGCTGCAGCCTCAACAGCGACCGTCAGATCCGCGTCATCGATAACCACGAACGGATTTTTTCCGCCCATCTCGAGCTGGAATTTCCGATTGTGATCGACAGAGGAAATGGCGACGCGTTTTCCGGTGCCTATCGAACCGGTAAAGGTGATCGCATTGACATCAGGACTGTCCAGTATCGTCTGCCCGACTACTGAGCCCTTTCCCATTACGAGGTTGAGGACGCCGGCTGGCAGACCCGCCCGATGCAGTATTTCAACCAAGGCCCAGGAACTGGCAGGGACGAGGTCGGCAGGTTTAAAGACCACGGTGTTTCCAAAACACAGTGCCGGCGCGATTTTCCAAGCGGGAATGGCGATCGGAAAATTCCACGGCGTGATGATCCCGATGACGCCGACGGCCTCGCGGGTGATCTCGATACCGATGCCCGGCCGAACAGATGGCCGTGTCTCTCCGGAAAGGCGCAGGGCCTCGCCGGCGAAGAAGTCGAAGATTTGCGCGGCGCGGACGGTTTCACCGATCGCCTCGGGAAGGGTTTTTCCCTCCTCCCGGGCAAGAAGCGTCGCGAGTTCATCCTTGCGGGCCATGATTTCATCGCCAGCCTTCTTGAGGATGGCGTGGCGCTCGAGGATAGGCGATCGCGACCAGGCGGGAAACGCACTTTTGGCGGCTGCAATCGCAGCCAGGGTGTCGTCAGTGGAGGCCCTGGCGAATTCGCCGACAACCTCGTTGGTATTGGATGGATTGATATTGGTGGATACGTCGCCGCCGACCCACTCACCGGCAATGAGATTCTTATGTAACATCGTCGTTCCCTGAATTAGTGAAGGCCGAGATAGGCCTTGCGCACGTCCTCGTTGTCGAGAAGCGAAGCGCTGTCGCCGGACAATTGGATCTTTCCGTTGACCATGACGTATGCGCGTTGAGATAGCTTCAGCGCATGATTGGCGTTCTGTTCAACCAGGAAAATCGTCTTTCCCATTGCCGCGATTTCCGCCAGAACTTCGAAGACCCGCTTGACGACAAGAGGTGCCAGGCCGAGCGACGGCTCGTCGAAGAGGATGAGCTCGGGACGCGCCATTAAGGCACGGGCAATTGCAAGCATCTGCTGCTCGCCGCCGGACATGGTTCCGGCGGTTTGATTGCGGCGTTCTTTCAGCCGAGGGAATAGCTCGAACATCGTCGCCCGGTCCTCATCGAAATGAGACATGCCGATCGCCGTGGTGCCCATCATCAGATTTTCCTCGACCGTCATGTCCTGATAAATCTGCCGGCCCTCTGGAACGAGAGCGATCCCGCGCCGCGCAATCTTGTTGGTAGGTAGCCTGGAGATGTCTTCACCACGATGGCGGATCTGGCCCGATGATGCACGTGGGACGCCGAAGATCGTCGACAAGAGGGTGGTCTTGCCTGCCCCGTTGGCACCGATCAGGCTGACGATCTCGCCCGCACAGATGTGCACGTCGACGGTTCTCAGGGCCTGAACCGCACCGTAGTGGGCTTCGACGCCGACGAATTCCAGCAGGGGACTGGATGCGGGTGCTACGGTGCTCATGCTGTTACTTCCTCTTCGCTGACACCGAGGTAGGCGGCGATGACGGCAGGATCGTTTGCCACTTCACTTGGGGTGCCGTCCGAGATCACCTCGCCATGGTCGAGAACCACAATGTGATCGGCGATGCTCATCACGAGCCCCATGTCGTGTTCGATCACGAGAACGGTCAGATCATGATCCGACCGCAGGCGCCGGATGACCTGCGACAGTTCCCGCGTCTCGGAGGGGTTGAGACCTGCTGCAGGTTCATCCAGGCAGATGAGCTTTGGCGAGGTACACATGGCCCGGGCGATTTCCAGACGGCGCTGACGGCCGTAAGGCAGTTGGCCCGCAAGGCGGTTGGCATCCTCGAGCAAATTCATCTGACCAAGCCAGTAGTAGGCCCGATCGATGGCTTCGACCTCGGTCCTGCGGAAGCGTGGCGTTTTGAAGATGCCGCTGAGAAGGTTGTTGGTGGTTGCCAGATGCTGCGCGATCAGCAGGTTTTCCACGACCGACATTTCCTTGAAGAGCCGTATGTTCTGAAAGGTTCTGGCGATGCCTGCGCGCGTGACTAGGTGTGAGCCACCTACGATCGGCTTGGTGATCAAATCACCGATGTTGCACGAACGATCGTTCGACTCCAGAACGATCCGGCCTTCACTGGCACGATAGAAGCCGGTGATGCAGTTGAAGATCGTGGTCTTTCCTGCGCCGTTTGGACCAATCAACGCCGTTATGTCGCCCTGCTTTACCTTGAAGCTGACATTTCTGTTGGCGACGATGCCACCAAACCGCATCGTCACGTTCTCGACTTGGAGGACAGCTTCTCTCATTGTGCCACCTCCAATGGCTGGTTTACATTCATGGCCAACACAGATGACGTCGAGGGGAAAAAGGCAGGGCGTGTGATCCGCACGAGACCACGCGGCTTCCAAATCATCATGACGACCATGAGAATGCCGAAGACGAAGACCCGGTACTCGGCAAAATCCCGCAGAACCTCCGGCAGAATGGTCAGGACCAGGGCTGCGAGAATGACGCCGACCGTAGATCCGAGACCACCGAGGACGACGATTGCAAGGATCAGGGCCGACTCGAAGAACGTAAACGAAGTGGGGTTCACAAAGCCTTGGTGCACAGCGAAGAAAACGCCTGCGAGGCCACCGGTGGAAGCGCCCAGCATGAAGGCCGACAGTTTGGTGAACACGTGATTCACGCCAAGCGAGCGGCAGGCGATCTCGTCTTCCCTGAGTGCCTCCCATAGGCGGCCGAGCGGCATGGCACGCAAGCGATGGACCGCATAGACGACAGCGCAGACGACGAGAAACAGCACGATATAGATCAGCCAGAATTTGTAGTCGGCACTATAGGGAATGCCGAAATATTCGTGGAACGGCACGCCGCCCTGGCGAGCGGTTCTGGTAAATTCGAGACCGAACAGTGTCGGTGGCGGCGCGGGTGCGCCGTTAGGACCGCCCGTAAACTCTAGCCAGTTGGTCAGGATCAGGCGGATGATCTCGCCAAATCCAAGCGTCACGATGGCAAGATAGTCGCCGTGCATGCGAAGGACCGGGAATGCCAGGATCATCCCGAACAGGCCTGCGAGGAATGGGGCGATGAGGAGCGCGCTCCAGAAACCAAACCCGAGATATTGGGACCCCAGCGCCAGAAGATAGGCGCCGACGGCGTAGAAAGCGACAAAGCCAAGATCGAGAAGCCCCGCAAGACCGACCACGATATTGAGGCCAAGGCCGAGCAGAACGTAGATAAGGGCGAGGATCGCCACACCAAGGTAATATTTGTCCGCGAAGGCTGGAAGCGCCAGGCCCCCGACAATCACCAGAGCGAGAAGAGGGTAGGGAAATTTCTCCTTGCCCGTGTTGACGGTGACCCCGCCTCCGCTGTTGCGGCTGAAGCGTTCGAGCAGCCTTGAGCCGATTGCAGTGCTGAGCGCCAGCGAAACAAGAACGCGTCCGGCAGCGACGGTTGCAGCAAGCGAAAGGGCGCGCGCCAACTCGCTTCTGAACGAGAAACCCTCAAGAACGAGACCGGACATCGGACCCAAGACGATAAGAGCGATCACGAAGGTGAAGAGTGCCTCCTTGGCCAGCTTCACAACTAGATTTGGCTTGATAGCGTTTTCCATTGACGTCAGACCTTCTGGATTTCCGGCCGGCCCAACAGACCGTAGGGGCGGAAGAACAGGATGATGATGAGAAGGGCGAAGGCGAAAACGTCCTTGTAGTCCGTGCTGACATAGCCCGCGAAAAGCGCTTCGGTCAGTCCAAGCAAAAGCCCTCCAAGAATGGCGCCGGGCAACGATCCGATCCCGCCGAGCACGGCGGCGGTGAACGCCTTGATACCCATGACGAAGCCGATGAAGAAGTTGAACGATCCGTAGTTGAAGGTCACCAGCGTCCCTCCAACGGCAGCCGTTGAGGCTCCGATGACGAAAACCGTCGAGATGATCCTGTCGGTGTTCACTCCGAGAACGGCAGAGATTCCCCGGTTCTGCTGCGTGGCCCGGCATTGCCGGCCGATCTGCGTGTGGTTGATCACATAGGTCAGGATCGCCATGGCAATCAGCGACGCCAGCAAGATCACGACCTGCATGTAGGTGATCTGCGCGAAATCCTTTTCCATGCCGAAGCGAAAGGCGCCGCTGATCAAGATCGGCACGCCCTGATCGCGAGCGCCCTGGGCAATCTGCACATAGCTTTGCAGCATCAACGATATGCCGATGGCGGAGATCAATGGGGCGAGTTTTGTCGAGCCGCGCAACGGACTATAGGCCACCCGTTCGATCGCCCAGCCGTATACGCCAGTGACGAAACAGGTGATGACGAGTACGGAGACAAGCGCGAAAGGAACCGACTGGACCCCGAAGAAGCTCAGCACGGCAAGCGAAATCGCTGCGATATAGGCGGAAACCATGTACACGTCGCCGTGTGCAAAATTGATCATCCGGATAACACCGTAAACCATTGTGTAGCCAACGGCGATCAAGCCGTAGATCGTGCCCAGTGTGATACCGTTCACCAGCTGTTGTGCCAGAATGTAAAAATCCATGGCGACCCCCATTTTTATTGTTTGGCAAAAGAATGCCGGCCGAAGATGCCTCGGCCGGCTCGCTTGTGCGGATGTCAGTTCGAAGCGACGGGGGTGCCCTTGTCGTCGAATTTGTAAAAGACGAACTTGAAGTCCTTGACGTCGCCCTTGTCGTTCCAGCCGAGCTTGCCGACCGCCGATTTGACGTCATTCTTTCGCAGCCACTCGATCTGCGATTTCACATCGCCATCCTTGGTGCCTTGCAGGGCAGCGACGATGGTCTGGGCGCTGGCGTAACCAAACAGCGTGTAGTTGTCCGGCGCGATATTTGCCTTCTTCAATGTAGCCTGGGCATCGGCGGTCTCAGGGTCTTTCAGGGGATCAGCCGCCGATGAGTAGTAGACATTCGTCAGGTTCTGCGCACCGCCGGCGGATGTTACGATTTCGGTCTGCGCGAGCGCATCGCCGCTAACGAATTTGACAGTGAGGCCTTGTTCCTGAAGCTGTCGGATCAGAGGGCCAGCTTCCGGGATGAGGCCACCGAAGTAGACGGCCTCTGCGCCGGAGCTTTTGATCTTGGTGACAAGAGCATTGAAGTCGCGTTCGCCACGGGTCAGGCCTTCATAGAGAACCGGCTCGACGCCACGTTCCGCAAGGGTCCGCTTCAGCGCATCGACAAGACCCTGGCCATAAGTGTCCTTGTCATGGATCAGCGCGATCTTGGTGAGCTTCAGCGTATCGAGAATGAAGCCACCTGCCACCACGGCCTGCTGGTCATCGCGGCCGCAGGTGCGGAACATCGTGTCAAAGCCGCGGTCGGTCACGATCGGATTGGTGGAAGACGGCGTTACGGTCAGAACGCCGGCGTCATTGTAAATTTCCGATGCCGGAATGGTGCTTGAAGAGCAGAAATGACCGACAACCGCCTGAACCTTGTCCTGATCGACAAAACGGTTTGCCACTGCCACGGCTTGCTTCGGCTCGCAGGCGTCATCGCCCTTGACGAGCTCGATCTGCTTGCCTTCCACGCCTCCTGCCGCGTTCACGTCTTTGATATAGGCCGAAACGCCGGTCCAGACCTGTTCGCCAAATGTGGCGTTGGCACCGGTCATCGGGCCTGCCACACCGATCTTGATCGTGTCTGCGGCAAGCGCGGGTGCGACGAGCAGCGAGGTCATCACCGCAGTGGTAGCCAAAAATTTTGTTACGGATTTCATCATCATTTCCCTCTGGTTTAAAACCGGTTCGTTGGCTTCATCCGGCGCAGGTGCGTCCCGCGTCCTGGTTTTCTTGCGACCGCTCAGGGCCGTGCAATCGATCTGAAAAGTTCCTTTCCGTTGCGCTCGGGGCGCTTTAGCCGTTGGAGGCCGTCGCGGTTGCTTTCTAGTTGACACATGTATGATAAGTGATATATCCGATGAACGTCAAGCGGAATTATCGGCGCGTCCGACTGCTGTAAAATAGGTTGGAAGCTATTGAAAACGCGAAGATAATGTGCGCGCCTGTATGAACGGGACCAAATAGCTGCTCACGAAACTGGGGATCAAAAATGGTGAACAATGCACGACGAAACTGCCGCGTCGGAGTCGATATCGGTGGGACTTTTACCGACATCGCTCTCGATCAAGACGGCGCGCTGCATTCCACCAAGATCCTCACGGACTACACCGCTCCTGAGCGGGCCATTCTCAAAGGCGTCAAGGCGGTCGCCGAGCTTGCCGGCATTCACCTTTCAGAGATCGACATCCTCATCCACGGCACCACGCTCGCGACCAACGCGCTGATTGAGCGGCGCGGTGCGAAAACGGCATTCGTCACGACGGAGGGATTTCGCGATGTTCTCGAAATGCGCACGGAAAACCGTTTCGAGCAGTACGATCTGAACATTGTCTTGCCGCCCGCCCTCATCGAGCGCGCCGACCGCTTCGTTGTCCGCGAGCGCGTCGATGCATCGGGAAAGGTGTTGCTTGCGCTCGACGACGCCTCGGTGAAAGCCGCTGTGGACGCGATTGAAGCTGGCGGATACGAAAGCGTTGCGATCGGCTTCATTCATGCCTATGCGAACGGCGCGCACGAGGCACAGGTCCGCTCAGCGATGCTTGAGCGCATGCCGGCCCTCTCGGTCTCGATATCGTCCGAGGTGTCGCCGCAGATGCGCGAATTCGAGCGCTTCAACACGGTCTGCGCCAATGCCTATGTAAAGCCAGCGATCAAATCCTATCTGGACCGGCTGGTGGTCGCCCTGAAAGAGATCGGCGTCGGTTGCCCGGTCTACATGATCCATTCGGGCGGCGGGATCGTCTCCGTGACAAGCGCATCCGAGTTTCCGGTTCGCCTTGTGGAATCCGGCCCGGCGGGCGGCGCTATCTTCGCTGCCGACATTGCGCGCCACCATGGTCTCGATGCCGTTCTGTCGTTCGACATGGGCGGGACCACGGCGAAAATCTGCCTGATCGAAAAACAGGTTCCGAAAACCGCCAAGACATTCGAAGTGGCACGGACCTACCGCTTCCGCAAAGGCAGCGGTATGCCAATTTCCATTCCGGTTGTCGAAATGGTTGAAATCGGCGCCGGCGGCGGTTCCATCGCCAGCGTCGATTCGATGCGCCAGATCCGCGTCGGCCCGCATAGCGCGGCGTCCGAGCCCGGCCCTGCCTGCTATCAGCGCGGCGGCACCCGGCCGACAGTCACCGATGCCGACCTCATTCTCGGCAAGCTCGATCCCGACAATTTTGCAGGCGGTGCCATTCCGCTGTCCGTTGAGGCAGGCCGCGCGGCAATGGTGAACGAGATCGGCGCGCTCCTCAATCTGGACGCCGATGCGGCCGCCTATGGCACATGCGAGATGGTCGATGAAAACATGGCCAATGCCGGGCGCGTTCACACGGTTGAAAACGGCAAGGACATCTCCGACTTCACCATGATCACCTTCGGCGGCGCCGGACCGCTCCACGCCGCACGTCTTTGCGAAAAAATGGGCATATCGACCTTCCTCGTTCCGCCCGGCGCCGGCGTCGGCTCGGCGATCGGCTTTCTGCGGGCTCCTTTCGGCTACGAATCTGTGCGAAGCGCTGTGTTCAATCTCCAGCGGTTCAATGCGGCGGAGGCCAATAAACTCGTCGCCGCGATGACCGACGAGGCTCTGAGTTTTGTCGAAGGCGGTCTCGAGGGCGTGCAGCCTGTCATCGAGCGCACGGTGTTCATGCGCTATGCCGGACAGGGCTGGGACATTCCAGTCGCCCTCGCCTTCGAACAATTCGATGGCACGAGTGCTGCCGCGATCATTGAACTGTTCGAGCTTGAATATGCCCGCTTTTTCGGCCGCGCCATCGAGGGGCTGGAAATCGAGATCGTCAGCTGGTCGGTCAAGGCAAGCTCACCGCTTCCGGACGTCGCCACGGTTGCGCCCGTCGCAACGGGCGCCGTGGTGACGCCAGTATCGCAGCGCAAGCTTTTCGATGCGGCCAGCAACGCGTTTCTCGACGCAGGCATTCACGATCGCACCGATCTGGTACCCGGCAATGTCGTCAACGGCCCTGCCGTCATCGTCGAACGGGAAACGTCGACTGTTCTCACCTCTTCGTTCAAGGCAACCGTCCAGACCGACGGCTGCCTTCTCGTAACCCGTCTCTGAGGAAGATCCCATGAACCAGTCCATGATCGATATCCATATGCAGGTCATGTGGAACCGCCTCATCTCGGTCGTCGAGGAACAGGCGCAGACCCTCATCAGAACCGCTTTTTCCACCAGCGTTCGCGAAGCGGGCGACCTGTCCGCTGGCGTCTTCGATCTTAAAGGTCAGATGCTGGCGCAGGCCGTCACCGGCACGCCCGGCCACGTCAACGCGATGGCGGAATCGGTTGCGCATTTCATCAATGATATCGGCCCCGGCAATATTTTCGAGGGCGACGTCTATATCACCAACGATCCCTGGAAAGGCACCGGCCATCTTCACGACATCACCATCGTGACGCCGTCCTTCCACCACGGCAAACTGGTCGGCTATTTCGCATCGACGGCGCATGTCGTCGATATCGGCGGTCGCGGCTTCGGGCCCGACGCGCGCGAAGTGTACGAAGAAGGCCTCTTCATCCCGATCATGAAGTTCTTCGATCGCGGAAAACTGGACCGCACACTGATCGAGATCGTCAGGAACAACGTTCGCGAAAGCGACAAGGTGGTGGGCGACTTCTATGCGCTGGCGGCCTGCAACGAAACCGGTCATCGCCGCCTGATCGACATGCTGACGGAATTCAATCTCGACGATCTCGGCACGATCGGCGCGTTCATTCTCAAGCACAGCCGCGAAGCGACCCTCGAGCGGCTACGCAATCTTCCGCATGGAAGCTGGTCCTACAGCCTCGATCTCGACGGTTACGACGAGCCGGTGACCTTGGCTGCCAAGCTCACCATCGGCGCCGACGGCGTGCTGGTCGACTTTGACGGCACCTCCGGCATGAGCAAGTTCGGCATCAATGTCCCTCTCGTCTATGCCAAGGCCTATGCCTGCTACGGCATCAAATGCGTGGTGGCGCCCGAGATCCCCAACAATGCCGCTTCGCTGGCGCCGTTCGATGTAGTTGCGCCGGAAGGCTGCATTCTCAACGCAAAACGGCCGGCACCCGTGGCTGTCCGTCACGTGCTCGGTCATTTTGTCCCCGATCTCGTGCTGGGAGCCCTTCACCAGGCGCTGCCCGGCCAGGTGCCGGCCGAAGGTGCCAGCGCGCTCTGGAACCTTCACATGAGCGTTCGCCCGGTCTCCGATCAGATCGGCGGCAAGGGTGCTGAAATTCTGATGTTCAATTCCGGCGGAAGCGGTGCACGCCCTGCCCTGGACGGCCTCAACGCCACCGCCTTTCCAAGTGGCGTGCACACGATGCCGATCGAGGCGACCGAAAATGTCGGCCCGGTCATCGTCTGGCGCAAGGAATTGCGCGAGGGATCGGGTGGCGCCGGTGCGCATCGCGGCGGTCTCGGACAAACCATCGAGATCTCGGCCGCCGAAGGCTACAGCTTCCGGTTTTCAGCCATGTTCGACCGGCTCGAACATCCGGCGCGCGGCCGCGACGGCGGCCAGGCCGGTGCTTCCGGGTCGGTTTCGCTGGATGATGGCACCCAATTGCGCGGCAAGGGCCTGCAGTTCGTGCCGGCAGACAGGAAGCTCGTTCTCCAGCTTCCCGGCGGTGGCGGTTATGGTGATCCATCCGAGCGGCCTGCCACGACGGTGAGCCATGACCTGAAGCAAGGCTACATGACGGCTGAGCAGGCAGAGACATATACGGACAAGAAGACGGGCACAGACAAAAAGGCGGGAGGAGCGGAAGCATGAATATGATCAGGTTTGAGAGCACCAAGGCAGCGAGCATCAAGTCGTCACCGTCCATGGCCGTTTCGATGGCCGCCAAGGCGATGCGCGCCAACGGTGAGAACGTCATCGACCTTTCGCTGGGCGAGCCGGACTTCGAAACGCCGGACTTTATCGTCGAAGCGGCAATCGAAGCGATGCGCAACGGCAAGACGCGATACACCAGTCCCGATGGCCTGGAGGAGCTTCGCGCGGCGATCGTTGCAAAGTTCAAGCGCGAAAACGGTCTGGACTATGCCTTAGACCAGATTTCGATTGGCAATGGTGCAAAACAAATTCTGTTCAATGCCTTTCTCGGCACGTTGGAGCCGGGCGACGAGGTCGTCGTTCCCGCTCCCTATTGGGTCTCCTATACGGATATCGTCATCCTCCATGGCGGTGTTCCGCGGGTTGTCCCCTGCGGCGTGGAAGATGATTTCAAATTGACGCCGGAGCGCCTCGAAGCGGCCATTACGCCGAAGACCCGCTGGTTCCTGTTCAATTCCCCCTCCAACCCGACCGGCGCCATCTATACGGCAGCCGAGCTTGCGGCGCTGGGCGCGGTGCTGGACCGTCATCCACACGTGTCCGTCATGTCGGACGAGATTTACGAGCATATCGTCTGCGGCGATGTTCCGTTCACGTCGTTTGCCAATGCCTGCCCGCAGCTTGCCGACCGGACGCTGATCATCAATGGGGTTTCGAAAGCCTATGCGATGACCGGCTGGCGGCTCGGCTATGCTGCCGGTCCAAAGAGCCTGGCAAAGGTTCTGAACAAGATGCAGTCGCAAAGCACGACCTGCCCCTCGTCGATCTCGCAGATCGCCGCAGCGGCGGCTCTGAATGGGCCGCAGGACTTCGTGACGCGCGCCGTTGCCGAATACAAGCGGCGCGGTGCGCTGGTCGCCAAGGGCTTTTCAGCAATCCCGGGCCTGGAAGTGCGGCCACCTGACGGAGCGTTTTATCTTTTCCCGAAATGCGCCGCATATATTGGCAAGACCGCCCCGGACGGCAGCCGCATCGGCAACGATACGGAACTGGCGAGCTACCTGCTGACATCCGCCAAGGTGGCGACGGTTCCAGGGGCGGCGTTCGGCGTCGAGCCCTATATCCGCCTGTCATTCGCGACTTCGCAGGAAAACCTGTCTATTGCGATCGATCGGGTCGCCGACGCGCTCGCCCAACTTCGTTGAATATGATTGCGGGATAAGATCATGACTGATTACCAGCGTACGCTTCTCACCGGTGCTGCCGGTGCGCTCGGGACCGAACTGCGCAAATCGGGCACCAAGCTTGGCAAAATCGTTCGTCTATCCGCACGCAAATCGTGCCAGGATCTGGCGCCTCACGAGGAGGATATGCCGGCCGACCTTGCCGATTTCGAGGCCGTCTCTGCTGCGGTCAAAGGCTGTGATGCGATCATCCACATGGGCGGCCAGGGTCTTGAAGGACCGTGGAAGACCATTCTCGATGCCAACATCGCAGGCAGCTACAACCTCTACGAGGCCGCGCGGCAGCACGGCGTGAAACGTATCGTCTATGCAAGTTCGGTGCATGCAATCGGCTTTTACGAACGCACCGAGATGATCGACGGCAATGTCCCGACACGGCCGGACAGTCTCTACGGCGTTTCCAAAACGTTCGTGGAAAATCTCGCACGCTACTACTTCGACAAGTTCGGCATCGAGACGGTGTCGCTTCGCATCGGCTCGAGCTTTCCCGAGCCAACCGACCGCCGCCACCTGATCACCTGGCTGTCCTATCGCGACTGCCGGCAGCTCGTCGAAAAGAGCCTTGCGGCCCCCCGCGTCGGCTTCATGGTGGCCTACGGCATGTCGAACAACAGCGAGTCCTTCTGGGACAACCGGACGGCCGCCGTCCTCGGCTACAAGCCGCAGGACAGCGCGGACGACTACCGCGGAAAGGTATTGGCCAACACGTCGCAGGGCGACCCGAATGATCCGGCCGTGCGGTTTCAGGGCGGAAGCTTCTGTGCCGCCGGTCATTACGAAGACGATCACAAATAACGGGTGCAATCATGCAGTCTTTCAAGACGTCCTATGATGTGGTGATTGTCGGCGGCGCGGTCGTCGGCAGCGCCACGGCCTACTTCCTCGCCACCAATCCCGATTTCAAAGGCT
The DNA here is from genome assembly GCF_050500185.1 of Neorhizobium sp. DAR64862/K0K3. Lineage (NCBI taxonomy): Bacteria > Pseudomonadati > Pseudomonadota > Alphaproteobacteria > Hyphomicrobiales > Rhizobiaceae > Neorhizobium > Neorhizobium sp. DAR64862/K0K3. The sequence goes on along the minus strand of NZ_CP191451.1, from coordinate 142,757 downwards.
CGATCCTGGTGATCGAAAAGGACTGGAGTTATGCCCGGTCGGCGACCGCGCTCTCGTCGAGTTCGATCCGTCATCAATTCTCCAATCCGATCAACGTTCAGATTTCGCAATTCGGCACCGACTTCATCCGGGACTTCAGGACGCATGTCATTGTTGATGGCGACGCGCCGGAACTCGGCTTCCATGAGAACGGCTACCTGTTTCTGGCAGGCGACGAAAAAGGGCGGGCGGTTCTGGAACGGAACCACGCCACGCAGGTGTCGTGCGGGGCGCAGGTCAGACTGCTGGAGCCGGACGCGCTCGGCGCTCGCTTCCCGTGGCTTAACCTCGAAGGTCTGACGCTCGGCAGCTACGGCGAGCGCGGGGAAGGCTGGTTCGACAGTTCCGGCCTGATGCAAGGGTTCCGCAAGAAGGCACGCTCTCTTGGCGCCGAATATATCGAAGACGAGGTGATCGCAATCAATCGTCAGGGTGACAGGATCGTGTCGGTGACTACCAAAAGCGGGCAAACGATTGTCTGTGGCACCCTGGTCAATGCATCGGGCACCCGCGGCAAGAAGATGGCGCGCATGGCCGGTCTCGACATTCCCGTGGAGCCGCGCCGCAGGTCGCTTTTCGTCGTCGACTGCAAGACGCCGCTACCGGGCGTGGTCGGCCTGACGATCGATCCGACCGGCGTCTTCTTCCGCCCCGAGGGCCAGTTCTATCTGATGGGGACCTATCCCAAGCATGACCCTGAAGTTGACCCCGAAGATTTCGACGTCATGCATGACGAGTTCGAGGAAGAAATCTGGCCGATCCTCGCGGAACGCGTCCCGGCCTTCGAGGCGATCAAGGTCGTCAATGCCTGGGCCGGGCATTACGACTACTGCACGCTCGACCATAACGTCATTCTCGGCCCTCATAGCGCGGTCCGCAACTTCCTGTTTGCCAATGGCTTCAGCGGGCACGGTCTCCAGCAATCGCCAGCCATGGGCCGGGGATTGAGTGAACTGATCACCTACGGCGCCTTCAAGACGCTCGATCTGTCGCCGTTTGGGTACGAGCGCGTGCCAGCCAACCGGCCCTTCCTGGAAGACGCGGTCATCTAAATCAGAATAGAGTGAGGGGAAATGCCGATGGCGACCACCAAAAACACCCGCAATGGCGGGCAGGTTCTTATTGACGCATTGCGTATCCATGGCGTCGAACGTGCTTTTTGCGTGCCGGGCGAGAGCTATCTTGCGGCACTGGACGCACTCCATGACGCCGCCGACGACATCGAGCTGATCGTCTGCCGGCAGGAAGGCGGCGCGGCCTATATGGCGGAAGCCTATGGCAAGATGACTGGTAAACCCGGCATCTGCTTCGTGACACGCGGGCCTGGGGCGACCAACGCCTCCGTCGGTGTTCACACGGCCTTTCAGGACTCGACCCCGATGATTCTGTTCATCGGTCAGGTTGCACGCGATCAGGTCGAACGGGAAGCCTTCCAGGAACTCGACTATCGCCGGATGTTCGGCCAGATGGCCAAATGGGTTGTCGAAATCGATGACGCCGCCCGCATTCCGGAATTGATCAGCCAAGCGTTCCACAGGGCCATGAACGGTCGTCCGGGACCGATCGTCGTTGCGCTGCCGGAAGACATGCTGACGGATGAAGTAACCGTTGCTGATGTTCCAGCGTTCAAGAAGGTCGAGGCCCATGCCGGCGAGGCGCAACTCGCTGAACTTGTCACCCTTCTTGATAAGGCCGAACGACCGATGATTGTCGCCGGCGGTGGCGGCTGGACGACAGCTGCGGTCAACAACCTTCGTAAATTTTCTGAGGCGTTTTCTCTCCCCGTTGCCGCGTCCTTCCGTTGCCAGGACCTGTTCGACAACACGCATCCCAATTATGCGGGTGATCTGGGATTGGCCGCAGGCCCGAAACTCATTCAGCACGTGAAGGAATGTGATCTCCTCATCTCTATCGGCGCCCGGCTGGGTGAAATGACGACGGGGGCCTACACCCTCATCGACATCCCGGTTCCCACGCAGATCCTTGTTCACATTCACCCCGGCGCGGAAGAACTGGGGCGTGTTTATCATGCGACGCTTCCAATCAACGCGGCAGTCGGTGCTTTTCTCTCGCAGGCAATCAAGCTCAAGCCGGCAGCTCCGCCCCGATGGACGGAATGGACCAGGACTGCGCACGCTGATTATCTGGAAAACCTGGTGCATCTACAGGTTCCCGGTCCTGTCCAGATGGGCGACATCATGGCGTGGTTGCGTGGACATCTGCCGGTAGACTCGATCCTGACAACCGGCGCCGGCAATTACTCTGCATGGGCGCACCGGTTCTATCAGTACCGCCACTTCCGCACACAGCTCGGACCGACAAACGGTTCGATGGGGTACGGCGTTCCGGCAGCGATCGCCGCCAAGATAACCGACCGGGCCCGCACGGTGGTCGCCTTTGCAGGCGATGGCTGCTTTCTGATGAACGGCCAGGAACTGGCGACCGCGATGCAGTATGACGCGCGCGTCATCTTTCTCGTCATCAACAACGGCATGTACGGCACCATCCGGATGCACCAGGAGCGGAGCTATCCTGGCCGCGTTTCCGGCACGCAGCTGACGAACCCCGACTTCGCCGCCCTTGCCCGTTCCTACGGGCTACACGGTGAAACGGTCGAGGCGACAGAGCAGTTCGCCGACGCCTTCCTGCGTTCCGAGGCATCGGGAAAACCCGCGCTGATCGAGATCAGGATTGATCCTGAGGCGCTGACCCCGAAAATGAGCCTCTCGCAAATTCGCGACCAGGCCATCGCGCAAGGTCGATAGCCAAGCAGAACGGCAAAGCCCGCCTGCTGGCGCGGGCGGGCTTTGTATGTTTCAGCCCCATCGCCCCGGCTTGGGACTGGAGTCGATCTCGTCTCGCGCCGGATCATGGAACGCGTTGACATAGAGAGCCAGGAGCGACGCGAGAAACTGGCGCACGGCTCGCATGGATTATTCTGCCAGTTCGGTGCTGGCGGGCTCGTCCAGCATGGTCCGGTAGCGATTGAGGCTTTCTTCAAGGTGCTGCGCCAGGGCGTTCTTGGCAGCCTTGGCATCCCCTTGGGTGATCGCCGACATGATCGCTGCATGCTCCTTGTTGATCTTCTTCAGATAGCTCTGATAGGTCCGCGCCGACTGGCGATGCTTCAACACGAGATCAAAGCTAATTTCACCGATGACCGCTTCCAGGAAGCGCGGAAAATGCGGATTGCGCGTGGCCTTTGCGATCGCTAGATGAAATTCGAAATCGGCCTGCGCTTCAATCTCTGCGTCGTCCGTCTGAAGACCCTCGAGATGATCATAGGCCCTGGCGATCTCGGCGAGTGCCTCTGGCGTGCGTCGCGCTGCAGCGAGCGCAACGGACTGCATTTCCACGCCAAGGCGCAATTCAAGGATCTGCATCGCAGACCTGATGTCGTCAATCCGGCTGATCTCGAAATTGAGCGACTTGCTGTCCCTGTCGGTCACATACACGCCGGCGCCTTGACGGGCGATAACGCGTCCGCTGACCTTAAGCGACGTCAGCGCCTCGCGAATGACCGTTCTGCTGACGCCGAACTCCTCGCATAGCAATGCGCTCGATGGTATCTTCTCGCCGGGCGTATAGAGGCCCGAGTCGATGCGCGTGGTCAATTGCGCTACGACTATTTCGGCAAGGTTGCCGCGCTGGGTTATCACGGACACATTATTGCTCCAAATTTCGGCGGACTCGATAGAGACTTCACATATCACATATCATGTCAATCCTAGCTAAGCGACGGCGATTTATCAACAATGAGAGCGTTGATCACCTGAAGCGGATGTTTCAGGGACTTCTCCTCCATGATTTTCACCTGAGACCGACAGGAATACCCCGTCGCCATCAAAATCTCGCCTTCTTCCGGGCGAGAAAACGCATCAGTCCAGCTCAGCGCATAGATTGCGTCAGATAATCCGCGATTGCGAACCTCGTGGCCGAAGGTGCCGGCCATTCCACAACACCCAACTTTCGCCAGAGCCAGTTTGATCCCGAGACTTGCAAAGATAGCCGACCATTGAGCGCCGGCGGCCGGAACGCTGGTTTGTTCCGTGCAGTGAAGAAACAGCTTGAAAACCCCGATATCACCGAGAACGGCCCCTCGTTGAAGGAGATCCAGGTTCCTGGAAAGCCACTCCTGTGGCAACAGAACCGTCGGCACCTTGCCGATCGAAGGCAGGTTCGCATATTCGCTGCGGTAAACCAGCGTCATTGACGGATCCAATCCAACGAGCGTCGCTCCCGCTTCGGACAGTGCGTTCAGGTAGCTGCTGGTATCCGATGCCTTTCTCGCAAATCTGCCGAGATATCCGTGGACATGCAGGGCCTTGCCGTTTTCGTGGAGCGCTGACACAAAGGGAATGAAGCCCATTCGTCGTGCCAGGTCGACGGCATCGAGAACGACCTGGGAATCGAAATATGTCGTGAAAGCGTCCTGTACGAAGACAACCGTCCGGGCACGGTCTTCCGCCGGAAGGCGCAAGATCCGCTCAGGCGTCGCGGTTGCGACACCGCGATCCTTGAACCCTCGTCGGGCAGATCGCGGCGACATCTCAGGCAGCGCCGTCAATCCCACGAACGTCAAAAGACGCCGGCCAATTCGACTGCCGACGCATGCGTTGTAGCTCGACTTCATCCAAGCCATCGCAGGCAGGATTGTTTCGATGGACGCGACCAAGGGATCCTTCAGAGGACGCAGATACCGTCCATAGTACAGTTCAAGGAATTTTGCCCGAAACGCGGGAACGTTGACCTTCACGGGGCATTGTCCAGCACATGCCTTGCAGGCGAGACAGGTGTCCATCGATTGCCGGACCACATGGGAAAAATCCGATCGGTTGGCGGGATTGATTGAATTCCAGGCCCGGGTAACCACGCGCCCAAAGCCGAGGGCGCTTCTTTGACGCTCCGCCTCGCGTCTCGGGTCAATCCCGTTTGTTGTCAGCAAGCGAAGCCATTCGCGCATGAGCGAAGCCCTGCCCTTTGGCGAATAGCGCCTGTCACGGCTTCCCTTGAACGATGGGCACATGAGCGAGGTCTCGCTGAAATCGAAGCATGCGCCGTTGCCGTTACAGTAGGTTGCATTGTCGAAGGCTGCGCGGATCTCGGCGCCGATGGTGCGATCGAAGCTACCGCGCAGCGGCACTTCATCGATCTTTGTGAGATCCCCCGGCCCGGCGGCCGCGATCTTGCCGGGATTGAGTTGATTGAAGGGATCGAACGCCTGTTTGATTTCCTGCAGGCACGGATAAAGATCGCCGAAAAAGAGCGGCACATATTCCGACCTGACCCCCTTTCCATGTTCGCCCCAAAGCACGCCACCATATTTTCGGGTGAGTGCGACAACGCTATCGCTCACGCGCCTGACCAGGAGAGCGTGATCCTCACGCGTCATGTCGAGTGCCGGCCGCACATGCAAAACACCCGCGTCGACGTGACCGAACATGCCGTATTCGAGGCCCTCGCCGTCCAGGAGCTCTCTGAACTCCCGGATATAGGCAGCCAGATTCTCGGGCGGCACTGCGGTGTCCTCGACGAATGCCACGGGTCGGACGGCACCCTCGACATTTCCGAGAAGCCCCACGGCCCGCTTGCGCATCGTCCAGATCGCGTCGATGTCCGTTTTGGACGTTGCAACCGTAAAACCGTTTCTTTCCGGAATGGGATGACTGTCCAGTCGCGAGGTCACCGTCGCGATCTTACCGGCCAGTTCGTCCTGATTGTCCGCAAGAACCTCAACGATATTGATCCCGTTGGCCATTCCCGCGGCATCATCGGGAAAGAAGAGCGAGATTGCCGGCCAGACGATGTCACCCTTGGCCAGGCGCAACACCTTCTCATCCACGGTTTCGACGGAAGCCACCCTCATGGCCGTCAGCTCGCGCGCGTCTTCAAGGGCCGTGTTAAAATTCTCGTAGCGGATGTTTATGAGCGCGGCGCAGGCAGGAATTGGAAGCAGATTCAGTTCCGCCTCGGCGATCATCGCCAGGGTACCCTCCGATCCGCAGAGGACAGAATTCACGTTCAGCCCGCCGTCTTCCGATCTCAGATGGGCAAGGTCATAGCCGGTGAGGTAACGGTTCAGTTTCGGGAAAGTCTGGTCAATCAGCATCCGATTGTCCCGCTCAATCCGATCGAGGACGCGGCAGATCTCCCCTACGCGACCGGATCGCTGTTGCAACTGCGCCAGTTGCTGCGGCGTCGTGGCACGGGACCACCAATCGGTTCCGTCAGCAAATATGACGCGGAGACCTATTACATGATTGCTGGTTTTTCCGTAGACGCACGACCCCTGGCCGCACGCATCCGTGTTGATCATCCCTCCGATCGTTGCCCTGTTGGAGGTCGAGAGCTCAGGCGCGAAGAACAGCCCATACGGTTCGAGCGCCCTGTTCAACTGATCCTTGACGACACCCGCTTCGACGCGAGCAATACGTCGAACCGGGTCTATTTCAAGAATTCGGTTCATATGGCGTGAACAATCCACAACGATACCGTCGGAAAGGGACTGGCCATTCGTGCCCGTTCCGCCGCCCCTCATGGCGAGGACGACGGCCGAAAACTTCGGCTCTGAGACCACCTTTGAAATGGCGACCAAATCGTCACCGCCTCGCGGAAAAAGGACACCGGCGGGTGCAACCTGATAGATTGAATTGTCAGTGGAATACACGGTGCGTGTCGCCTCACTGACGTCGATATCTCCGCGAAACCCCGCCTCGACAAGGTGTTCGAAGAAACCGGTTCTGGGCATGGCGTCGGAAGATGTGGCGACGAGGCGAGGGATCATTTGCGCGTCCGAAAAAAGATCTTGAAACCTTGAAAGTTGGCATATAAGTGATATCATATCAATAAATCAAGCAACCAAATAAGGGGTGGACTATGAAAGACCAGACGGTGGTTATCGTTGGCGGAGCATCCGGGCTGGGCCTGACGACCGCAAAGCTTATGGTTTCGCATGGCGCCACGAAAATCGGCTTGATCGATCGCAACGAACAACTGCTCGAAACGGCAGCCGAAACGTTGAGAGGCCTGGGGGTCGAAGTGGCAACCGCTGCGGCCGACATATCCATTGGTGAGAGCGCGCATCGTGGCTTTGATGCGGTCGCCCAGAAGCTTGGCCGTGTCCATTCCCTGGTCAACAGCGCGGCTATTTACCCACGCAAGTCGATCCTCGAGATCACCGACGCGGACTGGGATCTCGAAAACGCAATCAACATCAAGGGCACCTACCATATGATGGTTGCCGCCGTTCTGCACATGCGCAACTACGTGAACCCTCCTGAGGTCACCGGCCGGATCGTCAACATCACCTCCGTCGACGCATTCAAGGCGCACCCGCAAAACGCCCACTATGCGGCGACCAAGGCAGCGGTCGTCAGCCTCACCAAGTCCTTCGCGCAGGAATGTGCGAAGGATCAGATCCTAGTCAACTCTGTCGCGCCCGCCGGCTTTGCCACTGACCGCGCTAAGGAACTCGGCTTTCTCCCGGAACTGGCAAAAGCCAGCGCTTTGGGTCGGGCGGCCGAGCCCGTCGAGATGGCGGAATGGATTGTCATGATGGCAAGTAGCCGCAACACCTATGCGACGGGCGAAAACGTCGTCATCAGCGGAGGTTACATCTATGTCTGAAACTCTCCCCTATCGCACTGCTGTCGTTACCGGTGCGACCAGCGGGATTGGCCGTGCGACCGTCCTGAAACTGCGCGAGCTTGGGCTGACAGTCTACGCCGTTGGCAGGAACGAAGACAAGTTGCAGGAATTGGCGGCGCTTTCCGGCGCCAAGCCCATCAAGGCAGATGTGCGCGATACAGGAGAAATCTTCGACCGACTATTGGGTGTCGAAGTCGATATCCTCGTCAACAATGCCGGCATTCTCTCTACCCGGGCATCGTTCCATGAAATCGATCCTGCCGAGATTGACGCCATGATCGACATCAACCTCAAGGCGCCGATGCATCTGACGCGGGCGTTCCTCACCGGAATGGTTGAGAGGAAACGCGGCCATCTGATCTATCTCGGTTCCAGCGGCGGCCAAGCACCCTACCCCTCCATGGGCGCTTACGGCCCCTCAAAAGCAGGCCTGAGCCTCTTTTGCGACAACTTGCGTTGCGATTTGCTGGGGACATCCGTCCGGGTCAGCGAAGTTGTGCCGGGCCGGGTCCAGACTGAACTCTATCGCACGGCAATAGCCGGAAACCAGGCGCGAGAGCTTCTTTACGATGGCTATCGCCCAATCCAGCCCGAGAATATTGCCACCATTATCGCCAACGTGATCACGCTCCCGACATTTGTCGATGTGTCGCGTATCGAGGTCTTTCCCACTGACCAGGCGACCGGCGGCGGTACCATGGTCAAATATCAACCGTAACAGCGACGGTAAACGCACCATCATGGAAACCTCATCGATCTGTTCGTTTCCTTCCTTGTACCAAATTGAAGGAGGCCCAGTTGAAGGACAGAAAGACTGAAATCGCCAAAGAGCTGGACCTCTCTGTTCACTACCGTCCGATTGCGCTGAGGGCGGTACTCGCCGCGCACACGGTCTGCGCAGATACGCCCTGGACTGATCGGGAGGTGCCGCAACGGCAGACCCGGATGGTGAACGCTCGACTGGAAGCGGATAGGGATTGAGGGCCGTCATGGAAGGCACATTGGGTTTCGTTGGCACCGGCACAATCACCGAGGCGATTATCACCGGTGTTTTCGCCGAGCCGAATCTTGCGTTCGAAATTCTGGTTTCGCCTCGCAATACCGACGTGGCTACAGGGCTCGCGAAACGATATCCTGCCGTCCGGATTGCCAGCAGTAACCAGGAAATTGTGGATGCCGCGGATATGCTCTTCCTCGCTATCCGCCCGCAGATTGCAGAAGAGGTGATACGGTCGCTGCGCTTTCGCCCTGATCAGCTCGTTGTCAGTCTCATCGCCGCGGTTCAGGAAGCAAAGCTCGTGGAGTGGATCAACCAAAAGGTTGATCTCGTCCGGGCGGTTCCACTTCCATTCGTCGCCGATCGAACGGGTGTTACGATGCTCTATCCACCCGAACTCCGCACCGCCTCGTTCTTTTCGGAGCTCGGAACCGCCGTCGAATGCGAAACCCAGAATGAGTACGATCTGCTCACAGCAGCGAGCGCCACGATGGGGACCTATTTTGGTATTCTGGAGCGCGCGACAGATTGGCTGGCAAGCCAGGGCATACCCGATCAAAAAGCACGAGACTATCTTATTTCGCTTTTTGCCAGCCTCGGCAAGGTCAGCGCAAAATCGGTCGAGCGCCCTCCGGGCGATCTACGACGCGAGTTCTCTACGAGAGGTGGCCTGAACGAGCAACTCTTCATAGAGTTCGAGCAGGGTGGCGGAAGTGAGGCGTTGACTGCGGCACTAGAAAGCGTCCTGCGTCGGATCAAAACATAGAGCGCCGTCAGATTTCGAGGGGGCTAAGTCAGGGTAGGCGCAGATATAGATCAATGCTCCGTCGCTTCAGGCCTAGCGCATAAGGAACGTGTTCGGTTGACATCCCGGTACGCCGGACGATGTTGTCAGAGTCTCGCTCGCCGATCGTGGTCGCCTTGAACGGAATCGAACCGCCGACCCTGTCGCTATATTCGCATTAAATCATCTAACCCAGTAATCACTTGCACTCGACATGACCGGTATGGGCCGTGAGTAGTCTAATCTGTTCCGAGGAATCATCCGTTGTCACCGAGAGGTTTTTGGTCCACTCGCGGGCAAGACGTTTGGGACGTGGACATGGGCAGCGCATATCTTGTATTCTGCCTGGACCCGTTGCTGAGCGGCGAGCATAAACGGACGCCGCGATACAATTCTTGAACCGCCTCTTCCGCCGCACGCAGGTCGCACTGGTTCCGTTGACGGTCTGGCCCGATGGCCCCGTGTCGGCGGAGGTTCCATTACTTGCCGATGGAATGAACCCGATCCTCCGCCTTGCGGACCTTTGGCGCTTACCCCGTCACGAAACGCGCACGGAGGTCTTGGCGCGCTGTGGCGTTCTGCCCGATCCGATTTACAAATGGCCAGCGCTCGTCCTGAACGAGGCCGAACCCCTACCAGGTGCACTTGCGCCTTGGACGGCAAGTGCCTTTGAGCGCATCCCACCCCAGTTCCCGATCACCCGTTTCACCGCCCTTGCGTGGTTCGAGGACGACGCGCACGCCAACCTTCGGCGCATAGCCGACAATCTGACGCCATCGCTGGGGCCCACGCCGGTCGGCCAGCGGTGGAACACCGTCGTCGCCACGTGGCGGTCGGGGCTGGCTGAGGTCTCGCTGACGGCCTGGCCGCCGGAGTGGCAATCGCAAGGTCTGCAAAACCCGTCCGAGGATCGCGACCCTCGCCTCAGGACCGCCTGCCACGTGACGCTGGCGACGGGCTTCCGCCTGCCTCTAAGCGCAAGAGAACGAGAATGGGTGACAAGCTCCGTGCCTCTCGCATTCGAGGGTTATGTCGGGACAGCGCGCATGGCACAGGCTGGCCGCCTTGCGCCGGGCGAGACAGAGCTCGAATATGTGCGCGACCCAGAAGACCTGATCGAGGACCGGCAGCGAATGCTTGGGCTGTCAGCAGACGGAGAAGCGCTGATTGTGGTTTCGGATCAGCTCTTTGTCATGCCCCGCACCGACATTCTGCATCTTGAGGTCATTCGTAAGACGCCGGCCAAGGGCGGGGGCGGCTCGTCGCTTCATGCCCATTGTTACACGCATGCACCCGGCGCGGACAACCAGTCTGTGTTCCTGGCACAGCACGGCGATCCCGACGGCATGACGGCGCTTGGGCAGGAACTCGGCAAGCGGCTCGGTTGTTTGGTCGAGGTCAGCCCCTACTACCCGGATTGCTGACCATGTATGGATGACGGCTAGGACCAGCGTTGATAGGATCGCCGGCGCGAAACGAACTGAAGCAGGCTCGCTAATGGAAGGCAGCAGAACGGGCGCATACCGGACCAAAACTGGAACCAAGTGGCGCGAAGGAGTGCTTGACCGTTTACGACGGCTGCGCACCTTGGAGCTTCTGGTCCTTCTTCTCGTCTTGCGGGTCGCAGCGGAGGCGCACGAGCCCGGTTACGCCGACGCAAAGATCGCCTCGCCCGCACGCACTAGCCGCGCGGGCGTCCGTCTCGCCTTTCCTGTCGGTGAACTGCCCCGTCGCGGGATGCTGGTCACCACCGGCAACGTCCTGTCGCCGCTGGCTCGCTGGATCGTCATTGATCTCGACCTCATGACGATCCGGCAGGCAACGACCCGTCTAGCCGACGCGGGAGGGCCGGTGAAGATCGTAGGCGAACGCACCGATGCCTTTTCGGAGGAGGAGCGGCACAACGTGATTGCGTCCGGGAACGAGGTCTGGATCATGCCGGATCCCGATCCGCCAATGATCGGTGAGCCGACAGACCAACTGTGCAGCGTCGCCCTGTTCGATGGCGACGACGTCCTGCAGGAGGACGGCTCCGATTGTCCGAGACAACGTTTCGTCGCAGTGCTGGAAGCGTTGGCGGCGTCCGCCAACAGGCGAGCAAGTTCGCAGGGGCATGCGCCGGCTCCTCCTTCCGCGGAGGCGTCGATCGGCTCAGCGCATTGCGAGCCCGATGGCACGCTGATCCTATGGCTGCGAGCCGAAAGCGAAGACGGGTCCGTTGTCGGACATGGTGAGTTTCGCTACTCGCCGAGCGATCAGAACTATGACCGTGTGCTCCGCCATCTGGGACCGATCCCGCCGGGCGGTAAGGTTCCTGTTTTACCATTTCCACCACGCTGGCCAGACGAAGTTACGTCGCCTCAGCGACCTAGGTCGTAGGTCGCCGTCGCAATCACCTGGGCGCGGTCACGTCGTGCACCCGGCGCGTCGGCACGGCTGAGGACCAGCGCCAGCTTTGGTTCCTTGCGCAGTCGGAAGAGGGTCGAGACCATGCCGTCCTGGCGCTCCTCGCCGATGCGCTCCCAGCGATCAGAGAAGTCCGGCGAGGCGGCCATGGCTTCGGCCGCCGGCTGGAAATCAACCCCGCCGCCGCCCGTGATGTGGCACATCGGAATGTCGCGCGAGACCACCAGCGCGTAACCCTCGTTGGGTCCGGCATTGATCCGCCAGTAGCGGTTGCCGCGCCTGAGGGGCTCAGGGGGGAGGAGCGGCTCGGGCAGTTTCTTGGTCTCGTACACCGCGCTGCCAAGATCGATGGCCGCGAGGAAGCGCGCCGGATCGTTCAGCCAGCTTGACGGGTCGAGGACCCAAGTCTCGCAGCCGCGCAGTGCGCCCTCCAGACCGCTGCGCAAAGGATCCGCGACGGGACCATCCTGCCCCGATGCGGATTCGGAGATGGAAAGTAGCATCGCGGAGGCGAGCAGCAGGCGGGACAAGCGTTCCATGTCGATGCAACACCTCAAGCATAGCATTATCGGTTCCCCAGACCACGTGAGGCGCGCTCAGCTCTGATCATGCCAGCTTCTCGGCCGATCTGGTCTCGAAGGTCCCTCAGTCCTGCCCGCATCCGCTCGTGTACAAGCGGATCCAGCGAAGGATCGGGATAATGTGCGTCCCAAAGAAGCACAGCGTCGATCGTCCGCTGGAGCTTGGGGATATCGCCGAAGGCCCAAGCATTGACGGGCGGCCCGAGTGTCTCGAACAGCGACGAGAACAGAGCGGGTTCGCCGGTCGGGTCCTGAGCTGGGCCGCCGTTCAGGCGTGAGCGCCAGCGAAGTTGTCCTGCATAGAACCAGAACGTCGCCTCGTCGCCCCTCCCCGCCTGCATCAGGGGTGCCGCGCGTAGCATGATTTCGCTGGGCAACGCATTACCCGCGGTCTCGGCACCTGGCGGCAAGGCCGGGTCTTCCGCGAAGGCAAGTGGCGGCCCAAGAAGAAACAGCGCTGCCGCTGCAAGGTGCGGGAAGATAGTGCGATAGGACATGTGGCTCGGTGGCTCCCTGCGGCTTCTGCCTATACACGATGCTTAGACATGAAGGAGAAAAGTAAGCGGCAGCCTAGCAGGAGTAGACGCGCAATTGTGGAACGGCTTAGAAGGGTCACTTCCGGTGATCCAATCCCTTCGCAAAAGTCGGTCGCGAATGCTAGCTTTTTGCGACCGATTTCTGCGCGACCGAAATCTCCCTCAAAATACAACGTCGCTGATCTGTTCCGAATTTTAGTGTTTCTCGGCACTTACTCCGGCGGCGAAGACCCCTCTGGTCGTGAAGCAGTCATGGCACGAATGCACCACAAGCAGTCTTGCTTGACAGTCCTTCGCCGGTCTCACGGACGCAGCGAACGCCGTCTAGAACTTGGCGGTCAGACGTCTGAATCAGTTGCTTAATTTCTCGTGCGGCTTCCGCCGACCTTCCAGACAGAGCGCGGACCTCCTGGGCAACCACCGCAAATCCCTCGTCCTGCCTCCCCCGCCCTTGCGGCCTCGACCCCGGCGTTGAGAGCCAGAAGATTGGTTTGGAAGGCGATCTCGTCGATCACGCTGATGATTCCGCCGATTTTGGTCGACGAGACCTCGATGCGTGCCATGGCTTCAACGCATTTGAAATGAGCACTGCTGTGCTTTCACTCGCGGCATTGGTTTCGCTGGCAATACGATGGGCGTCTTGCGATCGCCGCGACGCGTTGCCGACATTGCAGTGATCTGTTCGAGCGCTGCCGCGGTCTCTTCGAGCGATGCGGCCTGCTGCTCGGTACGGCGGGAAGGATCGTCGGCGCTCAAACTTCTCTATTGGCGAGTTTTAAGTCGTTGGGTCGCCACAAGCGTTAAACGCGCCCGCACTCGGAACAAACCCTCGGGGGTGGGATTGTCGTTTAACAAACGACGACGAAGTACTCTCGCAATGGCTACGATCAAAACTCTTGACGACCTTTTCCTTGATACGCTCAAGGATATCTATTTTGCGGAAAAGCAGATCCTGAAGGCCCTGCCCAAAATGGCACGTGCTGCACAGTCTGAGGAGGGCAAAGCAGGCTTCCTGCAGCACCGCGACGAAACGCAAGGCCAGATCGAGCGGCTCGAGCAGGTGTTCGAACTGCTGGGCAAAACTGCCCGTGGCAAGACCTGCGAGGCAATTCAGGGCATTATCTCTGAGGGCGAAGAAATTATTGAAGAATTCAAGGGCTCGCCGGCTCTCGATGCGGGTCTAATTTCATCCGCCCAGGCCGTCGAGCACTACGAGATCGCTCGCTATGGTACCTTGATCGAGTGGGCAAACCAGCTAGGGCTAACAGACGCAGTACCGCTACTGCAGGCAAACCTGCAGGAAGAAGAGGCGACTGATCAGAAACTCACTCAGCTTGCCAAAGCCTCAGCAAACGACAAGGCTGCGGCAAAGAAGACAGCCTGATTTCAACAATCTCAGACTAGGCCGCTCTTCGGAACGGCCTTTCGTTGCCTGCTCATGCGCCTCGAGAAGCGCCACGGTCGCAGGCACGTTAATTAATGAACATGAGGCGACCAGATGGAAGAAACAGCAAATACCGCAACAGCGACCCACACGGCGTTCAGCCAGCTCGGAGCCTTGGCCGTTTCTTACGGGCTGTCCTTTATCGGCGCTATAGTGCTCATCGTCGGTGGTTGGATCCTGTCCGGCCTTTTGAGCCGCTGGTCATATCGCGGGCTTTCACGCATCCATGGGATTGACGAGACCCTGGCACGCTTTTTCGAAAAGGTGGTCCACTACGGCCTACTGATCCTCGTCTTCGTCATGGCGCTCGGACAGTTCGGCGTTCAGACCACGTCAATCATCGCAGCGCTCGGTGCAGCCGGCCTAGCCGTTGGGCTGGCACTGCAGGGGACACTGCAGAACATAGCCGCCGGCATCATGCTTCTCGTCTTGCGGCCTTTTCGTGTCGGCGAATATATCGAGACCTCCAGCGTGAAGGGAAAGATCGTCGACGTAGGACTGTTCGCGACCGAACTCAGGACAGGCGAGGGTCTTTATCTGATGGCGCCCAACTCCACTCTTTGGAACACCCCCATCATCAATCACAGCCGGGAACCGGAACGTCGTCAGGAATTATCGATTGCAGTCGGAAACGACGTCGATGTCCGAATGGTGAAGGATACGCTGCTGTCGATCATCACATCAGACGTCCGGGTGCAAAGAAATCCAAGCCCTCGGGTGTACTCCGACGATCTTGCTGCAGACCGAACGACACTGAAAATGGAATATTGGGCCAAAACGAGCGAATGGACCGAGACACGCTATGACCTTATCGACTTGATCAAGTCCGGGCTGGTCGAAAAGGGCGTCGCCATTAAGTAGGATGCGATATGAGGCGGCCTCGGCCGAGACAGATCGGCACGACAACAGTTACCGACAGGACATGTTACACTGCAGCTGAAACCGAACTTGGCCAGCCATCAGTCGCAAGTCTTAGGTAGTTCAAGAACGAACGTACTTCCGTGGCCCGGGCCATCGCTTTGCACTGTCACCTTGCCTCCGTGCAGCTCTACGAGCTGCTTTACGAGCGCAAGGCCGATACCGAGCCCGCCGTGCGAATGTTCTCGGTGACCATCGACCTGAGCGAACATGGCAAATATCGCCTTTGAAGCTTCCTGCGTCAGTCCGAGACCATTGTCACGAACCGTCACGCGGAAAGACGCGGCTTCGTTCTCGACCTTGACCTGTATCTCTCCGCCGTCCTGCGTGTACTTAGCGGCATTGTTCAGTAGATTGGCAATGCACTGCGTGACGCGGACCGGGTCCGCTAGTATGTTGCACGGGTCCCCAGGAACTTCGACGACCAGATTGTGGCCCTTCTCGTCGATCGCCGGCCGCGTCATATCCACAGCGGACCGAACGGCCTCCCGTAGGTCAAACACGCTCTGCCGAAGTACGATCTTTCCTTGCGTAATCCGCGACACGTCTAGGAGATCGTCTACAAGGTGAGTGAGGTGGGACATCTGATCCTGCATCAGCATCTCTATCTTGGCAGCCTGTTCTTCAGTGTTCCTTCTTTTTAGAAGCGTGAGGCCGCCCTGTAAGGCCGCCAGCGGGTTGCGTAGTTCATGGACGAGGACTGCAAGGAACTGGTCCTTACGCTTGTCGGCAAGCTGTAGTGCCTCCGATTGGGATTGCAGTAGATCCCGCTGCTCGGCGAGCGTCTGGCGCTGACGGTAGACTTCCAGAAAAACTTCCGCCTTGCTGCGAAGGATATGGGCTTCGATCGGCTTCTGGATGAAGTCGACGGCGCCGACCTCGTAGCCTTGAAAGCGCCGTTCAGAGCTGTGCGCGCCAGCTGTAACGAAGATGATGGGTATGCGTTTGGTCCGCTCATTGCCACGCATCAGTTCGGCAAGCTCGAAACCATTCAGGCCCGGCATCTGAACGTCGATCAGTGCCAGTGCAAAATCATGGTGCAGCAGGAGCTCAAGCGCCTCGTCGCCCGACCTCGCCTTAACAAGTTCGAGATCAGGACGCCGGAGGAGCGCCTCAAGAGACAGAAGGTTTTCCGGAAGATCGTCGACGATCAGGAATTTGGCCGGCGTGTTCATCAGGCAATACTCAGCAGATATGACGAAATATTTTGAAGCGAGAGGACACGGGCCTGCGGGCAAGCCGAAATTGCAGCTTCCGGCATGGCGCTCGCGTAGGCGTCCTGTGGTTGCTGGACAATGAGGCTACCGCCAGCCTTGGCTACTGCAGATAGGCCCTTTGCCCCATCGCTATTGGCACCCGTCAGAACAATGGCGAGTAGATCTCGCCCCCATGCGTCGGCTGCGCTTTCGAACGCTACGTCGATCGATGGACGGGAAAACATCACTTCCTCGTCAGACGACAACGCGATGGTCGCCCTGTTTTCGATCAACATGTGGTAATTCGGAGGGGCGAAGTAGATAACTCCCGGTTCGACCGGTTCCTTGTCCTCGACCTCCACCGCACGCAACCGGCACTTCGCATTGAAGATTTCGGCAAGCACGCTGCGTTTGTGAGGCGGCACGTGGACGACCACGAAAACCGGATATGGATACCCGGCCGGAAGCGAGGGAAGGATCACCGACAGCGCTTCAAGCGCGCCAGCGGAGGCACCGATAATCACAGCGCCTTGAGATGTGTCGGTCATGCGCCGTTCCTCCTGTAGATCTTCTCCTCGCGCACGAAGTCCTGGAAGGCGTCCTCATGGCGAGAAAACCGCAAGGTTTCCTTGGAGCCCAGCCCGAGGAAACCGTTGCGTGGGAGGGCGTCCCTGAACAGCGAAACGGCGCGATCCTGGAGATCACGATCGAAATAAATCATGACATTGCGGCAGGAGACATATTGCATCTCGCCGAACACCTGGTCGGTGACGAGACTATGGTCAGAGAAAACCACATTGCGTCTCAGGCTCTTGTCAAAGACACAGCGATTGTAACCAGATTGATAGTAGTCCGACAGGGATGTCTTCCCTCCTGCCTGCTGATGGTTCTCAGTAAACAGGCGTAGCCGATCCAGTTCATAAACGCCGGCCTCCGCCTGCGCCAGGGCTTCCGGGTTGATGTCTGTCGCGTAAAACAGGGTTCGCTCCTCCAACCCCTCTTCACGGAACAGGATAACGAAAGAGTACAGTTCCTCGCCGGTGCTGCATCCGGCGATCCAGATCTTCAAAGACGGATAGGTGCGCAGATGCGGTACTACCTTTTCGCGAATTGCCCGGAAGTAGCTCGGATCCCGAAACATCTCGCTGACTTGGACCGTGAGGTAGCGCAGCATTCGCGGCAACATGTCCGGATCGTGCAGAACGCGCTCCTGCATCGCGGAAATTGTTGCAAAACCCAGTTGCTCGCGCGCCTGACGCAGCCTTCGGCGGATCGATGACATGGCGTAGTTGCGGAAATCATAGTGGTAGCGGTGATAGAGCGCCTCCAGCAAAAGCCTGATCTCGATGTCTTCTATCTTCTCGTAAGTCTCCGTCATTGAGGCATCCAGACACGGACGAGTGACAGGAGTTTCTCGACATCCAGCGGCTTGGCCATATAGTCGTTGGCGCCGGCCTCGATACACCGCTTCTGGTCGTCGGGCATAGCTTTCGCCGTCAGCGTGATCACCGGAAGCTTCTTCCAGTTCGGATTGTTGCGGATGTGGCGGGTGGCGGTCAGTCCGTCCATCACCGGCATCATCACATCCATCAAAACCAGATCGATCCGGCCATCGGTGCTGGAAAGCGACCGGTCGAGCTTCTGCAACGCTTCCTCACCGTTACGGGCGATTTCGATAACGGCACCACGCGGCTCAAGAATGTTCGTCAGCGCATAGATATTGCGCACGTCGTCCTCAACGATCAGGATCCGGCGTCCCTCAAGCAAGGCGTCGCGATTCCTGGCCTTTCGGATCATTTTCTGCTGTTCGTCGGGAAGCTCGGACACGACTTGGTGGAGGAAAAGCGTCACCTCGTCCAAAAGCCGCTCCGGTGACTTGGCTCCCTTGATAATGATCGACTTGGAAAAGCGTCGTAGGCTCTGCTCTTCCTCTGCCGAAAGGACCCGTCCCGTGTAGACGATCACAGGCGGGAAAGAATGGGCAGTGTCCTGACTGATCGTTTCGAGAAGCGCAAATCCCGAAGCGTCCGGCAGCGACAGATCGAGCACCATGCAATCGAAGGTCTGTTCCTTCAGGAGCGCCAGGCATTCCGCCGCAGTGCCGGCACCAACGGTCTCCACATCTTGCGATCCGATCAACTTGGAGACTGCCTCGCGCTGGATCTGGTTGTCCTCGACAATCAAAACGCGGCGCACGTTCTGCGATATTTTCGCCTCCAGCGATTTCAAGACATCTACGAGTTCATCGCGCTGGACCGGCTTCATCGCATAGCCAATGGCGCCTAACGACAGCGCGCGTTCGGTATAATCTTCCGCAGAGATGATATGAATCGGGATATGGCGCGTCCGAACGTCACGCTTGAGGCGATCAAGGACCGAGAGCCCGGACTGGTCCGGCAGACCGACGTCCAGAACGATCGCGCTTGGCGCGTGCTGGCGGGCTAGTTCAAGTGCTTCCTGTGCCGTCCCAGCGACCAGCACCTGAAAGCTCAGCTCTCGCGCCAGATCACGCAGAATCATCGCGAAGGACTGGTCGTCCTCCACCACGAGAAGTTTGCGGGTAGGGCCACCGTTCAGATGACGATCGTCGTCGACGATGCCAGGTGAACGCGGCGAACGTTCTGTTGCGATGGGACCGCTGACGAGAGCAGGTGCTGTGGGGCCCGTAATGATAGCAGGTTCGGGCGCGCGAACGGCACTGGCCGAAAAGATCCTCGGGATGATGACGGTGAACGTACTTCCCGCACCTGGACGACTTTGCAGATGCATCGTGCCGCCAAGCAGACGGACCAGTTCCCGCGAGATCGAAAGCCCGAGGCCGGTTCCGCCGAACTTGCGACTGATCGTGCTGTCTGCCTGATGGAACGCCTCGAAGATGTTGCGCTGCTGGTCCTCGGCAATGCCAATTCCGGTATCGACCACAGAGATGGCAATCTGCGCATCACCGGCAGGGCGGACCAGGAGCGATACCTGCCCCTCTGCGGTGAACTTGACGGCATTTGCCAAAAGGTTCTTCAGGACCTGCTCAAGACGTTGCGGATCCGTCTCGATCACCGACGGGACGTCCGGGGCGACTTCGATCGAGAGGTTCAGTCCCTTTTGGGCAGCGAGCGGATCGAACAACTGCCGAAGCCCATCGACAGTCCGCTTGATGGCAACTGGCTCCGGATTGACCTCCACATGGCCGGCCTCGATCTTTGAAAGATCAAGGATATCGTTGATGAGGTTCAGCAGGTCGTTCCCCGAAGACTGTATCGTCTGTGCGAACTTGACCTGCTCCGCTGTCAAATTCTCGTCGGCGTTGTCCGCCAAGAGCTTGGCAAGGATCAGCGACGAGTTCAGCGGGGTACGCAGTTCGTGTGACATGTTGGCCAGAAAATCGGATTTGTAGCGGCTGGCACGCTCCACTTCTTGCGCCTGCAATCTGACGGCGTCGTTTGCCTTTTCGAGGTCGTCCTTCTGCCGCTCAAGCTCCTGCGCCTGCTCCTCAAGCTGAGAGTTGGTCTGCTCCAATTCCACTTGCTGCTGTTCCAAACGGGCTTGGGATTCCTTTAACGCCCTGCTCTGCTCTTCCAGTTCCTCGTTGGATACTCGCAGTTCTTCGCCCTGGACCTGAAGCTCTTCCGTCTGCCGCTGCGTCTCGTGGAGCAGTGTTCGTAGCTGTGTGCGGAATTCGGCTGAGCGGATAGCTGCCGCGATCGTGTTGGACGACCGTTCCAGGAGGGCGAGAACGTGATCGCCAACCGGGTGTAGAAAGCCCAGTTCGAATACCGCCTTGACCTCGCCGTCCACCATCGCCGGTGCCAGTGTCAGGAAGCGGGGCTTCTGCTGCCCGAGGCTGGAGCCGAAGCTGATATAGCCGTCAGGAAGCTCCCCTACCGTGACAGGACGATGATCTCGGAGAACATGACCGAACAGGCTATCGCCTTCTTCGAAACGCTCTGGAATGGCTGTGCCTGAAGGGACACCGTGAACGGCTTGCAGAGCGTATCGCGCTCCGTCTCTCACATAGAGAGAGCCTGCAACGGCACCCAGGTAGCTGGTGAGAAAGCGCAAGATGTTCTGTCCAAGCTCCTGCGTCGACTGTTCCCCGATGACGACGGACCCAAGACCGACCTGCGCTTCCTGCTGCCACTGCTCGTTCTTCCGTGCCAAGGTTGTACGGCGCATCAGGCCACCGATGACCAGCGTCAGAACGATGCCAAGAAGTCCCGACAATAAGCTCGTGACGAATGCAACGACATAGGCCCTGTTCATCTCCGCGACACGCTGCGTACGCACGTCGGTTTCTGCGTTGCGCATTTGTGATACCAGTGTGCGGATCGTATCCATGTCGAACTTACCGCGATCGGTATTGACGAGCCTGAGGGCAGCGGCAGGCCCGGAGGTTCGGTAGGTGCGAATAGTTTCTTCGAGCTCGCTTAATTTTGAGGAAACGGAGTTACGGAGATCTTCTAACCGATAGCTTTGCGCGGTGTCCCTTGTGATCAAGCTCTCGACCCGCGCAAGCCGTGCCTGTATCTGCGCAACGGCACGCTGATACGGCTGCAGATACGGCTCATTGCCCGTCAGCAGATAACCACGCTGCCCTGTCTCGGCGTCCTGGACATCAGACAGAAGAAGGTCGATCGAGACAATGACCTGATGGGTTTTGACTACGCTTTCGTTGCTCGCCCTCAACGTTTGCGTTGTGTAAACTGCAACGGCTGCACTGATGACGAAAAACACCACAGCAGCTAACAGACCAAACGCCAGAGACTTTTCCAGCCCAAGACCGCCTAGCTTGTTTAAAGCAGCGCTTTTTCTATGCATCTTTTCTCACACAATTCTCGAAGCGGTAGTCGTATGCGCATGAGCCATGACGATGAGAATGTTGCAAGCGTCGAATCTGACTTCTCTGCTGGTTCGCCGCAGACATTACTCAATTTAACAGAGATTCATAAGGGCCGCCCGGCCGCCACGGGCGAAGTCGTACCGAAACATAAAATGGACTTTCAACTGGATCGCCGTTTGCCGCGTGTTGCGACCAAAAATTGCCGACACGGAACATATCGCAATCCGCCGGGTTTGCTTCCCGACCACGAGGCGTGACCATGACAGACCACGACGAAACCACAATCCAGATCGTCGAAGAGAGTGTCAGCGTCGACAAGGAACGCGTCGCGACGGGACGTGTCCGTGTCTCCACTTCCAGCTCGGAAGTAGAAGAGCTAGCGCAGGCCACTTTATCTGGCACGCGCGTCGAGGTCACGCGGGAGCGCATGGATCGTGAGATCGATGCGATCCCCGAAACTAGGGTGGAAGGCGACACCACGATCATTCCCGTCGTCGAGGAGATCGTCGTTATAGAGAAGCGTCTTATCCTCGTAGAAGAAATCCGCATCCGCCAAATCTTGACTTCGGAAGACGTCTCCGTCCCGGTAACCGTTCGCAAGCAGACCGCCACCGTCGAGCGTATCGACGAATAGCACAGGAGGAAACACCATGGCCTACACTGACCAAAACACCGTGCCATCCCATTCCAATACGATCACCGCCTTCTTCGACGACCGTTCTGAAGCAGACCGTGCGATCGAGAGACTAAGCGAAGCGGGCATTCCGCGATCCGCAATCAAGATGATCGCCGACGGCGGTGAGACAACCACGACGACGCATGAAAGCAAAGGCTTCTGGGCTGCGCTTGGTGAGTTTTTCCTCGCCGACGATGACCGCAACACCTACGCCGAAGGCATTCGACGCGGCGGTTTTCTGGTGACCGTATCCGGATATCCATTCGACCTTCACGACCGTGCCCTTGATATTCTTGATGACGAAGGAAGCATCGACATCGACGAACGTTCCAAGGCGTGGGAATTCGAAGGCTGGTCACGCACGGGTTCGACTGAAGCGTATGCGGCGTCGTCCTACGACCGCACCAGCGGCACTGCTACCTCGACAGCAATCGACGCCGACAACGAGGAAGTCATTCCCGTCATCGAAGAAGAACTGCGCGTTGGCAAGCGCGACGTCAACAACGGTCGCGTACGCGTCCGCTCTTACGTTACCGAGACCCCGGTCAGCGGGAGCGTTTCGCTTCGCGATGAAAACGTCGAGATTACCCGGCGTACGGTGGACCGTCCGCTGAATGGTAATGAAGACGCTTTCGTGGACCGTACGATCGAAGCCGAGGAGCACCGCGAGGAAGCCGTCATTTCCAAGGAAGCGCGCGTCGTTGAAGAAATTTCGCTGAAGAAGACGGCGCAACAGCGTCAGGAGACAGTATCTGACTCCGTGCGTAAAACCGAGGTCGAGGTCGAGGACGACCGGACAGGCGGCGTGAGCAACGTAGGTTCGGGCAGTATCCGCCGCGACTAGGTGTCAACTAAAACAAGCCGCCGGAATTTCCCGGCGGCTTTTCTTTTCGCTAACAGAGAACGGAATAGACCCATGGCCGACACGAAAAACCTCGCAGACCTTTTTCACGACACGCTCAAAGACGTTTACTTCGCTGAAAAGAAAATCGTTGATACCCTGCCGTTGATGAACGAAGCTGCGAAGAACGGGAGCCTCAAGGACGCTTTCACGCAGCACCTCGCCGAAACGAAGGTTCACATAGAACGGCTGGAGCAGGTGTTCAAAATCATCGGCGAGGATCCGGAGCCTAAGACCTGTGACGCTATCCTCGGTATTACCGACGAAGGTGACGAGATCATGAAGGAATATGCAGGTTCCCCGGCGTTGGACGCGGGGCTCCTGGCTGCGGCACAGGCTGTCGAGCATTACGAGATGTCGCGCTACGGCACTCTTCGCACGTGGGCTCTAGAACTTGGTCTAAATGACGCAGCAAGCCTTCTTCAGGCAACGCTGGACGAAGAACAAGCGACCGATCTTGTTCTGACTTCTATTGCGACATCTGTCGTAAATCAGAACGCCGAAGGCTGATATCGGCTCGCAGACGAAGTAGGGTAGCATTTCGCTGCCCTACTTCGTCCTTGAAGGCCACACGCTTGCGACCCCGCGTAACCTTCGCGGCCTTGCCGTCACCGTCTGACTGGAGTTCCCCCATCGTCAGCAGTGCGCGAATTCTGGCGGACGTGCGATGGAAAGCACTAGGTGTCGTGACAGCGAGCCTTTCCCTTGAGAACAAAGCTATTTAACCGGCCACGCGTCGTCGTCGTTCGTCGCCGAGATTCCCTCTTAGCCACCGCACACCGCCGCCGTGCGTTCTACTCACCGCATCGACCTGCGACGATCGAGGTGGAGGTGTGGCTATACCGGAACTTGTAGTCGGCTCCGGCGTTGAGCGAGCACTCACGAACCCGTGATTAGCGACTGGAGGTAATAATGTCCGTACCCGTATCAACGCATCTTCCACACGATGCCCTGCATGACAGCACGTCGACCACTGCAGCCTACAACAAAGTAAGCTGGGGCGCGGTCTTCGCAGGCGTTGCCATTGCGCTCGCTGCCCAATTTCTCCTGAATCTTCTGGGCGTTGGTATCGGAGCAGCAGTTCTCGACCCCACGACATCAGACAATCCCGCCGCGAGCTCGTTTTCGATTGGCGGCGGTATCTGGTTCGTAGTCGCGGGTATTATCGCAGCGTTCCTCGGCGGATATGTTTCCAGCCGTCTCTCCGGCCGTCCGAGCAACTCGACGGGCGGGTATCAAGGCCTGACGACTTGGGCCGTCACCACTCTCGTCGTGCTTTACCTTCTGACCACCTCGGTCGGCGCACTCATCGGCGGCGCGTTTAGCGGACTGACCACCATTGTCGGCGGCGTCGGTCAGACAGCAGCCACCGCTGCCGCGACTGCAGCTCCTGCGCTCGCAAACTCGACCAACCCTATGGCGGGTATCGAGCAGCAGATCAGGTCCACGACGGGGAACGACCCGCAGGCTCTCCAGACCGCCGCCGTATCTTCGGTGCAGGCACTGGTTACTGGCGACCAGGCCAAGGCCGAAGAAGCACGCACCCGCGCAGCCGACGCCGTCGCCAAGGCTCAAGGCATACCGGTCGATCAGGCTCGCACCCAGGTCGAGCAGTACGAACAGTCGTATCGCGAGAACATCGAAGCGGCTAAGCAGCAGGCGCTCGAAGCTGCACAGACCGCGACCGCGGTCGTTTCTGCCGGCGCTATCCTCGGCTTCATCGCTCTTGCTCTCGGTGCGCTCGCTGGCTGGTTCGGCGGCTCATACGGAACCAAGCGTAACGTGATCGTCTCGGAGACAGTGACGCGCCGCGTCTAACGCATGTGAACGCACCGACGCTGGAGGCCTTGGCGTCTCCGGCGTTTCGTCATTGATGGAGGATAGAATGGCTAGCAATGCTTTGAAAGCTCTCTTAGGCGTACTCGCCGTAGCGGGTTACCAGAACCGGGACAAGATCGGCGAGCTGCTGAAGGGAATTCGTAGTCCCTCACAGCCGGGTCTGGATGGTCAACCGCAGTCTTCCGGTGGCGGACTTGATGATCTCCTCGGCAGTCTGACAGGCGGCGCGGGCGGTGGTGGTCGAGGAGGTCTCGGCGGCCTCGGAGACTTGCTAAAGGGCGGTCTTGCGGGAGGCCTCGGTGATCTTCTACGCCAGTTCGAAGCCAAGGGACATGGCGAGACCGCCAACTCGTGGGTGCAGCCCGGCGAGAACAGACCAGTCACTAACGGTCAGCTGTCGGAGGCGCTTGGAACCGACACGATCGATGACCTATCGTCACGTACCGGGTTGTCGACCGAGGAAATCCTCAGTCGCCTCAGCCGTTCCCTCCCAACCGCGGTAGACGACCTGACACCTGATGGTCGGGTCCCGACGGACGACGAGGAGTTTGATGACCAGCCTATGCGGCCAGGTCGTATTTAACCCGTCTAACTTCGGATAAGGCTCGCCGATGATTTGGAGCCCATCTTTCAGCACCGTTGAGCCTCAGTATGATCTCGACTTATTCCGATCGGACGGATCGATCAATCTCGGGGAACGGTCGCCATCAACGGCGGCCGTTCTGCTTTATGTGCGTCACATAACGCTCACCTCGACGTGCCATGTTGGAAGGCGTTCGACGGAGGTTGAGATGCGCGAGAAGAAGCTTGGGAGATCCAGAACATGGCGGTCACCATTAGGGAGCTGGCTTCACCCGGTATGAGCCGACAGTTTCCCGAGGTATTTGTCTATCTGCTATACCAGACCGTCTACTGACACCTCGTTCGGAGCTTCGTAACGGCGGCGCTTATCGGAGAAAACTGTTGACCGCCTCGAGCGGCTTGAACTTGTCGAGGAAAGTTCCGTGCGAGGCGAGACGATCCTGCAATTGACGATCTTTGCACAGGCAATTCGGGCCTGCCTGTTACATTAGCGATGCACGACAGCTATCGCCGTCGAAGACCCCACTCCTTCTCGAATTCTTTCTCGAAAGTCGAAGTTGCATTATCCGGTTCAGGCTCGCGTTGAGGTGCCTTTGGCTTGGAAATGACCGAGAGGCCTTCTGCAAAGACTTTCCCGTTCCGCGAGCCAATGGAATACCGAAGAGTAATGCCGTTCTCCAAGGTCGGAAGATTGGCTTCCTCAACCTTTGAGATATGCAAGAATACGTCCGCAGTGCCATCGTCAGGTGTGATGAATCCGAACCCCTTGGCTACGCTGAACCACTTAACCGTTCCTGTTGGCATACATTGTTTCCCTATCTCAGCCGAGTTACTGGGTTTCACGGCTGCCATATATGAATGCGACACAATCGACGATCGGGAACGTCTGAGTTAGTGCGTCGCGCTGATTGCGATTATTGCATTCCGCAGCTTTAGCGGGTCAACAATTTCTGACGGTAGCAATCATGCGCTGTCCCATGCGCATATTTCAACCAGGCTATCGCTTATTCACAAGGAAACCAGAACTCAAGGGAAACCTGAGTAATCTTTTCTTATGAGAACTCTCTTACCTTCCCGCCAGGACACCGAGATCGATCAGATCCTTTTACGCGCATGATGCGCGCCGTCTGCGACGGCTCCTGTCTCCTTTCTCCCCGCTGCGCTCATTCCTTTCCCTGCGAAGGTCCTCCATGCTTAAAAATCTGAAGATCAAGACCAAGTTCCTGATGGCAATTGCCATCCTCGGAGTCATTTCCCTCGCTGGCCTGTTGTTTGTCACACAGCGCTTCAGCGCGGCCAACCAGTCCTATTCCAGTTTCCTTCATAAAGAGAGCACCGCTGCGGCGTTTGTCCCTCGCGGCGCAGCAGCCACTTGGACAGCCACAACCTGGCTCAGTCGCGCGCTGGCTCAGGCCCCGCAGTCGGCGGCTTTTGCAGATCTTTCTGAACGTTTTGGCAAGGAGCTTGCAGGAGCTCGCAGTCGTCTGGAGCAGGTCCCAGGGCTCGTTCCTAGCCGTCAAGCTGCGGTGCAAGAGCTTCTCCTCGATATCGACAAGCTGGCAGCCATCGGCGACCTTCTGTTGAAGGCTCATGCCGCCGGCGACACTGCTAAGGTTACTGCATTGTCAGGCGATCTCGACAAAATCGTCATCGAATTGTCTCCCAAGTTTGGTGCAAACAACGGAGCAATGACGGATATGATCAAGAACGGCGGTGACCAGCTCTCGGCGGAAGTTTCCTCCACTATCCAGCTAGCTCTCATCGGAATGCTTATTGGTATCGCGGTTGCTGTTGCGATTGCCATGGCGATCGCCCACACAGGCGTCACCGCTCCGATGGCGCGCCTTCGTGAACGCATGTCTTCGCTTGCTGCCGGCAACACAGACGCAGAGATCGATGGCCTGGGCCGCAAAGACGAGGTTGGTATGATGGCCGAGGCTGTCGCCATTTTCCGCGACAACGCTCTGGAGCGTCTTCGCCTTGAGCAGGAGGCAATCGACAATCTCAGTCTTTCTGAACGTGAACGCGTCGAGCGCGAAGCAATGAGAAGCCAAGAAGCTGCCGACGTGAAGTTCGCCGTAGAGAACCTTGCCAGAGCGCTCAGCCAGCTTTCCGAAGGCAACGTGTCATACCGCGTTGATACGCCGTTTACGCCAGCGCTCGACGGCGTCCGTAACGACTTCAACGCGTCTGCGTCAAAGCTGCAGTCGGCACTTGAACATGTTGCCGAGAATGCGCGCAGTATCGAAGCTGGTTCCGCTGAAATCAAGTCGTCCGCCGATGATCTTGCCAAGCGAACCGAACAGCAGGCCGCGTCTGTCGAAGAGACCGCAGCAGCGCTCGAAGAAATCACCACCACCGTCAAGGACGCCGCCAAGCGCGCTCAGGAAGCCGGCTCTCTCGTTGCCCGCACCCGCCAGGGCGCCGAGAAGTCCGGTGAAGTCGTCCAGAACGCTGTCAGGGCTATGCAGCAGATCGAGAAGTCTTCGGGCGAAATCGGCAACATCATCGGGGTGATTGATGAGATTGCCTTCCAAACCAACCTTCTCGCTCTAAACGCCGGTGTCGAAGCCGCCCGCGCAGGGGAGGCCGGCAAGGGTTTTGCGGTCGTCGCACAGGAAGTGCGTGAACTTGCTCAGCGTTCTGCCAATGCTGCGAAAGAGATCAAGACATTGATCAATGCGTCCAACCAACAGGTCCAGAACGGCGTACTTCTGGTTGGCGAAACCGGCCGCGCACTGGAAACGATCGTTGCGGAAGTCCAGGAAATCAACCGCAATGTGAGCGCAATCGTCGAGAGCGCTCAGGAACAATCGTCCGGCCTTCAGCAAATAAACACCGCCGTCAACGCGATGGACCAGGACACCCAGAAGAACGCCGCAATGGTCGAGGAGCAGACTGCCGCAAGCCATGGAATGGCGCGCGACGCAGCATCCCTGAACGAGCTCCTGTCGCAGTTCAAGCTGTCGGGTGCAGGCGGTCAACGTGGATATACGCCGCCCCAGGCACTTCGCCCTTCAGAACGCCGCGAAACATCCGGAGCTTCGCCGGCCCGTGCCTTGAGCCGTAAGCTGGCAACGGCCTTCTCCGGCAATGCCGCTGTAGCTGCCAACGAGTGGGAGGAATTCTGAGACGCAGCCTGGAGCGTTCAGCAAAGAATAGCCGCGGATATCAGTCGATACCGCGGCTGTTGGCGGGCTGAGCGACTTGCGTGGATTAAGCGCCCGTTGTCTCTGACAACGGGAGGTCGTGCCATTCGGCTTCGGCGTCTCGTTTAAGAGCAAAGCGGTTGATGCGATTAGGATGCTTGACGGTACCATCGCCCTAGTATCAAGCGGTCGTGGTCGGCATCGGTCTATCGACGACTGAAGCATTATCAACTATAGATGCTCACCTTCGGCCACAAGCGAAACCGGCAGGTCGCGTATGGTAGGAGAGAGGGGCCTATGACCATTTCTCGTCTTCCGGAACTTGAGCACGCTTCTCATGCGCCGTTTCGGTTGGTGGTCCGTTACCTGGTAGATTATGATCTTCGAGGGTCACTCCCAGAGTCGCTTCAATTGCGAGCATACGTTCGACGTTAATCAGCAGTCACCACGGTTGCGACATTCCACCTGCTCTTTCGTCGGCAGTAGCAAGCCGGTCGATCAAAGCATGGACGTCCTCGTCGATATCGGATACAATTCCGACGTCAGTTTCCTGGGTGGAGAGAAGTGCCCGCTTCACAAGATCTGCACGTACAGCCGGAATTGCGCTGTAAAGCGTAAGCGATCATGCAAAATTTCTAGCAAATTCCGGTGAAAACCACCCATGTTGCACCCGTCCTTACGCAGGCGGGAGCACGTATGACTCTCAGTCGCCCTCTTCGGTTGCGGCCGATACTTTAAGCCTACGCGCATATCGGCCAAAGTCGACCCCATCACCCAAGCTGCCGTGGTACAAATTGGCAACGCTACACCTTAGCAGCGAGGTGATCGATACAATGAAAGCGTCTGTTGCCGCCAGCGTCCTTTAACCCGTCAGGCATTCCCGCGACATAGATTTTATCGTCAATACGAGCAGACTGGTCGCTTTCTTTACACAGCTTCACCCATCCTCTGTGCCCGCAAACGTCGCATTTCAACATTTCTTCCCAACCGCGGCGGGGCATAAAAAACTCCGTCTTATTCCTCGGAAAAGCTGAAATGCAATTCCCCTTTTGACGCTGCGTTATCAAGCATGATCCTGAGAGCACGTAAATCCACTTTATCAGCCGGCTCGTATTTGCGAGCAAACGAGTCTCTGAAGTTTAACATGCTCGCCTGCTAGAAGAACCATGTCGAACGATGAATCAGCAATTGTACGCGCGACATTGAGCACTACCATCAAAAACGCCAACAGAAGGCAACGGGTCGGCTGTTTATTCTGTCGAGCGTTTCGGCTTTCGGGGACCATCTATATCATTCTCTTGGAATCAAGAAAAAACTCAAACGATCGTGCTCTTTAAAAGTTCGGCGGCTTTGTCATCGACCTGCAGTTCATGGCATGATGCTTCCTCATTTGCTGCAGACCCTCGTAGAGGATGCTTAACTGCGCGCACCGTTGTTGCCGCTGTCTCGGCTACCTGCCTGCTCGTTTCCGTATCGAACTCGACCGCAAACTTTGCCTCGGTATTCCCTTCCAATCATGCTAAGACCTTCTGTGCCGTTCGATCTCGTCCTTGCCTTCTACGAGCGATAGATAAGTGACAAGGTTGATATGCCATCAGGTCTGCTTTCCGTATGGATAGGAACGTGATTGCCAACATAGAATCGTAGGCCAAGCATGTTGCCTCGTTGACATTCTCGTCCGCCGACTAGTCCGGATGCTGACGTTTGAAGCCTATGGGCTTGGAACGGTGAGACCTCAGCGATGATAGTGAAATTACTGTTCTCACGGAGCTCGCGAGCCGACCATCGGTCAATGACCAAAGTATGATTGATTAACTGCGTCTCGTGGAACATCTAACGAAACTGACAGACGACTCCGAATATTAAGTCGCGAACCGTAGGTTGGCCCCATTTGAGGGCCCCAAATGCAGTACGTTTATAACTGTTTGCGCGAAGCACATGATCAGTCCTTACTTCAGTTAGCTGGTCTTGTCTGTCTTGTCGGCGTTTACGCATCCTTTGCCGTAGCACGTCACGCAGCACGCGCAGACGAAAGCGAAAAACGAAAGTGGGCCCTGATAGCCATTATGGCAGCCGGTTGCACAGCCTGGTCAACCCACATGATCGGCTTGCTTGCGTTTCGACCTGGAATGCTATCAGGATTTGACCCAGTTTTAACCGCGCTCTCCCTCGCATTGACAGTTGTAGGCATAGGTCTGTCTGTCGGAAGTGTCATAGGATCACGCAGCCGCCGGCGGCGACTGTCGGCCGGCGTCTTCCTCGGCATGAGCATCGCCCTCCTCCACTATCTCGGCCAGTATGCTTACCTTGTGACCGGTCGCGTAACTTGGAACTACGGCCTGGTTGTTTGGTCCCTCTTCCTGTCCCTACCACTCTTTGGCGCGGCGCTGGTTACAGCTGGCGAGCGCAGCCCGTCGGTTCGAAACTGTGCGAGCTTGCTACTGATCGCAGGTATCAGCATCCTTCACTTCTTCGGCATGGCTGCACTGCAGCTTGAGTTCGACCCGCAGGTCGAACTGCCATCATCCGCCCTATCACCCGAAATTGTTGCGCCGATTGTCGCGACAGTCAGTGCAGGACTTGTGCTGCTCGCTCTTCTTGGCGTCCGTCTTGCTATAGCGGCGAAGGCCCAACTGTCACGTGATCGCAAGAAGCTTCGTCAACTCGCTGATCTAGCTGTGGAAGGCCTGGCGATCTGCGACGGAGAGACGATCGACGCGGTGAACGCCAGTCTAGCGCGATTGGCAGGCTGCACGAGCGGCAATTTAGCGAATAAGGCTCTGGTTACTATCCTTCCAAACGTCAATATAAGCGCGATTCCAGAGCACGAAGAAGAAGATGCCGAACTGCTGACAACATCAGGACAGTTGATCCCGGTTCGCGTCCTATGGAAGTTAGTCAGTGTGGGAAGCCGGCAGCAGACCGTGATAGCGGTGCGCGACCAAAGTGAGCGGATCCGCAACGAACAGAAGATCCGATCGCTTGCCTACTCCGACACTTTAACTGGTCTTCCCAACAGGCTCCAGTTCAACGAGGCTTTGGCGTCTCGTTGCAAAGAAGCGGCCAAGGCCGGAGCGGGGTTTGCGCTGTGCCTTCTCGACCTGGATCGGTTCAAAACAGTAAATGACACGCTTGGTCACATGGTCGGCGATGACCTCCTCGTGAGGGTTTCCAAAAGGCTATCGGCGCTCGGAGCGAATGTCTCCTTATTCGCCAGGCTTGGCGGGGATGAATTTGCGCTAATTCTTGATGATGATGGTTCCGTGGCTCTAATTGCGAGAGACATCATCGACGCTCTCAGCGAACCATTCATCATTGATGGAGCCATTATCTATATTGCAGGCAGCATCGGGATTGCGCTGTTTCTTGGCGACGGCGGCGACCCTTCCGACGTGACGCGACATGCAGATCTGGCGCTCTACGCCGCAAAACACTCCGGGGGCAACACATACCGTTTTTACGAAGAAAGCATGAGCGCAACCGCCGAGAACCGCCGGCTGCTGGAGCTCGACCTGCGCCGCGCATTGGCTCGGGACGAGTTCGAAGTTCACTACCAACCACAAGTGGATCCGAGAACAGGCAAAGTCCAAGGTGCAGAAGCACTGGCGCGTTGGCGTCATCCGACACGCGGTATGGTCCCGCCTGCTGAGTTTATTCCGCTTGCTGAAGAGATCGGCCTCATAGGTTCGATCGGAACGTGGATATTACGCGCCGCATGCCTCGAAGCTTCAACGTGGCATCCCGATATCTCTGTCGCCGTCAACCTGTCGGCTGTTCAGCTTCGCGATACGTCCCTCCCGTTAACCGTCCTGTCGGCATTAGAGGAAAGCGGTTTGCCTGCCTGTCGGCTTGAGTTTGAGATCACGGAAAGCGCTCTCATGCAGGACGAAGCCTTAGCGTTCGATACACTCCAGACGCTGCGAGCAATAGGCATCCGAATTTCAATGGATGATTTTGGAACAGGGTACTCCTCGTTGAACTACCTCCGTCGATTCCCCTTCAGCAAAATCAAGATCGATCAGTCCTTCATTCGACATGCTCCACGCGACCCGGAGTGTGTCGCCATCATCCAAGCCATCACGACCCTTGCCTCAAAACTGCATATGTCTGTGACTGTTGAAGGTGTTGAGACAGATGAGCAACGGGCCTTTACTATTGCGGAGCAGTGCAATCAAATCCAAGGCTATCTTATCAGCCGTCCGATCGATGCTGCGTCAATGAGACGGTTCTTAGAAGGGCAGTCCAAAGAAGCTGCTTGATAACGGCTCAGCCGCTCGGGTGGGGACAAGTCGCCCACTTATCCAGGTGCGGTGACGATGATTGCGGATTCTACTAAGTTTACGCAGTGACATGCAGGGGGCCTGTTCAAAAGGCCCAACTGAGGAACAGGACGCTAAAACAAGCTGTAGCAAACCGCCAATCTATCTAGGATGAATACCATATCAGCTCGGAAAACACTCCTTCAGACGGCGAAGATGGACAACGTCGATCCGCAGGCATGGCTCACCCGACCCTCGATCGCATGGCGATCGGCTGGCCCAGCAACTATCTCGATGAACACATGCCGTGGAAACACGCAAGATGAAGGATCTCAGCTTGCCGCTTAGAAGCATAGAAAGCGAAAAATAAAGTGACCAAAATGGAATCACAGCGTCGCCTCACCTGACGTACGGCCAGGGTCCGACTGTAAATTCGGCAGACGGACACGTAGTTTACTTCAGGGTGTGCTCTTCTGTACGAATAGCCAAGTCGCTCCTTCCACTCCAACCGGCTGTAAAAAATCAGGGAGCCGAGAAAGTTGCGCTGACAACGCCTGAAGTCCTTCGACTCTACTTAGAAATGTGATAAGGTTCGGGGCTTTTTCTTCGGCAGCATCGAGGCAAAAGCCGTGAATTACTCCCAACTCCACACTGTCGCGAGGCGTAACTTCCCTAAGCGTCGCTACAACGGATGTTACAAGCTGTTCGAAATTAGCCACGCCTGCCTCCATCAGTCAGTGCCTAACCTTCGCAGGTCCTAACCGATACAACAATGCGCGAATATACGTAGAATGAACCGCACCGGGGTTCGCCAGAGGCCATTTTGTTTAGGATACGCAGCCCGTCCAGCTTGGCTAATACTGATCCTCTGCTTCGGCTGGCGGTATATTGCCGATGGGCTCTAGGGGGCGTCGGTCCGCATCCATTCCAGCGGGTTTTATGCCTGGCTCCGGATGCCCTTGAGCAAGCGTGCCTGTGAGGACAAGCGGCAGATTGATCTGCTCCAGACGGCTTGGGAAGAGAGCGGCAGGGTCTACGGGTATCGCAAGCTTCATGACGACCTGCTCGATCACGGCGAGACATGCTGCCCCAACCGGGTTGCGCGTCTGACGCGGATTGCCGGGATAAAGGCTCAGATCGGCTACAAGCGCCGTCCCGGAGTTTATGGCGGCAGGCCTTCCATTGTCATCGACAACACTCTGGACCGTCAATTCGACGTTGCTGCTCCGGACAAGGCGTGGGTCACGGACATCACCTACAGTGCGCCTCGCCCCAAACGGGGAGGCATATGACTGGAATGCAAAGAGAAAGGAGGATGTGAAGATTTGCCTGTCCCCTGCTGCGAGGGGACATGAGCCCAAGCGGCGGTGACCTGCCGTCAACTGGCAGGGTGACGTAGCCCGCAGGTAAAGGGGATTGAGGCGAAGTCGTTACGCCAAGATGGTTCCCGAGGCTGAAGTATTGGAAGGTTGAGGAACACGAACCGGTTAACCCGCATCTGAGGGCTGGAATGTCGCCTTCGCCTACACGGCTTAACAGGCGGAATGCTGATGATGTCGCCGGACACGTATGTCGGCGTGCATCCGAACGCGAGCGCAGACGTAAGGATGCTCGCGGTGGGTCATGGGGAGAATGCAGCCAGACCATGGCATCGGCATCGACTTGCGGAACGCAAGGGAAAAGACTGCGACCGGCAGCCTCACCAATACGCCGACGTCCAGCATATGAACGAGGGAAGGCATGATGGAATGACAACGAAGTATTGCGTCGCAAGGGAGTTGACCCTGATGTCCATCATGTTGGCGGAGTTCTCGTAGTAGTCCGCGGCAGGGAAAGCCTGCCACATGGCGAAGGGGAACAGTTCAAACTGCTTGAAGTGCAAACTATCTGACCAAACGAGGTGAAGACCTTTGATAATCAGCGAAATGCAGCACAAGCTCGCAACATGGGCCGAGAGCGATCCAAACCGAAGGTTTGATCGGCTTCTTCGGCTGATTGCCAACCGGGAATGGCTTGCCGAGGCCGCTCGGATGGTTCTTGCGTCAAGTGGCGCACGAACGCCGGGTATAGACGGAATGGATAAGCAACGACTGCAGGTCAAACTGGATCAGCATCTGGACGACCTGCGAGCAAGCCTGTTGGAGGAGAGTTATCGCCCCCAGCCGGTCAGGCGCATCTATATCCCGAAATCAAACGGCAAGCTACGACCACTGGGTATTCCGACCCTGACGGATCGCATCGTTCAACGCGCCATGCTGATGGCCATGGAGCCGATCTGGGAGAGCGATTTCCATCGTTTATCCTATGGCTTCCGGCCGGAACGGAGCGTGCATCATGCCGTCCGCACCGTAAGGATACAGCTTCAGGATGGAGCCGACACGACGAGGGGCCGCTGGATCATCGAAGGTGATCTGGCCAGCTACTTCGACACGGTCCATCACCGACTGCTTCTGAGATGCGTGCGGCGACGGGTGCAGGACGGACGGTTCGTCGATCTTCTCCAACGGTTCCTGAAGGCAGGCCACATCGACCGTGGCCTGTTTACAGCCTCCAGCGAGGGTGTTCCGCAAGGTGGCGTTCTGTCACCGCTCCTGTCCAACATCATGCTTTCACGAGTTTGATATGTGGCTGGAAGCGAAATATTTGAGCGACAAGGCCCGCAAGGACCGATGGGCATGGAACTTCGGCATCAAGCAGGGCCGCCCCATCACGGCTCGCGAGAACCGGCAATGGAAACCGGCTGTTGCCTATTGCCGATACGCTGACGACTTCGTCGTGATCGTAAAAGGAACCAGGGCTCATGCAGAGGAAATCCGCGAGGAATGCCGGGCGTTTCTGGAATGCGAGTTGAAGTTGACGCTGAACATGGAGAAGACCCATGTCACACACGTCAATGACGGCTTCGTCTTTCTGGGGCACCGGATCATCCGCAAGCGTGGGGCACATGGACGGATGTCCATCGTCACGACGATACCCAAGGAAAAGGCAAAGGGGTTTGTTCGCAGACTTACCGAAACCCTTTCCGGCAATCATAGTGTCAGTGCGGTCGACATGATCGCTGGCCTGAACCGCCAATTGGTGGGATGGGCGGCGTTCTACAAGTTCACCGACTTCACGGCGTACGTCTTCCGGCGCATCGATCATGTCGTGTTCTGGAAAATGGCGCATTGGCTGGGGCACAAATACCGATCCCACATCAAACCCCTGATGCGGAAATGGTTCAGGGCCCCAGAACCGGGCAAGGCGAAAACCTGGCTCGTGTTTGGTCGGAATGAACGCGGTGACCCCGTCGGAAAAGTGTTGAAACGGCTTGTCTCAAGCCCCAAGGCGCAGTTCCGGTGGCGCAATCCGGAGGAGAACCCATACATCTTCCGGATCGAGAACCGCAGTACCGTCACATCGAACTATCATGAAGTTGCTATGGCCATGGGCCAAGCTTGAATAGAGAGCCGTATGCGCTGAAAGGTGCACGTACGGTTCGGGGAGGAGAAGCGCATCTGCGCTTCTTACTCCACTCGCTACTTGGCAGGGCTTCGTCTACGTGGCCTTTGTCATCGATGTCTTTGCTCGTCGCATCGTCGGCTGGCGGGCGAGCCGGACAGCACATGCAAGCTTCGTCCTCGATGCGCTGGAGCAGGCACTTCATGATCGGCGTCCTGCGCATGGCGGCGGCCTTGTGCATCATTCGGATCGCGGTGTTCAAGGCAGATTCAAGCGGTCGTCGCAACAGTGTCCTTTCTACCGCCTCGCCAGGAATTGGTCGAGGATTTCAGCAGGTGTTTTCCAGCCGAGCGTTTTGCGCGGTCTTGTATTTAGAGAGTGAGCTACAGCATCCAGCTCTCCATTCGTATGGCGGCTCAGATCCGTGCCTTTAGGAAAGTACTGGCGCAATAGACCATTCGTGTTCTCGTTGGAACCACGTTGCCATGGGCTCTGCGGATCGCAGAAGTAGACCGCCAAGCCGGTGTCGATGCGCAGCTCGGGATGTTGGGCCATTTCCGCTCCCTGATCCCATGTGAGCGATTGACGCAATTGCTTCGGAAGGTTTGCCATCGAGCGAACAATTGCTTTGCGGACTGCTTCCGCGCCATGTCCCGCGAGCGCGGGTCCGTTCTTCACTCGTGGACCCTGTTGATGCCCTTCCATGCGGGGGAGGACAAGGGTGCCGATGGCCGAGCTCCCAAGACCCAGAATAAGGTCACCTTCCCAATGACCTGGCACCGCCCGATCCTCGATTTCGGCGGGCCGGTCGCTGATCATGACAGCATCACCAATGAAGGACTTGTTCCGAGATCGTGATCGTTCGCGTGGCACACGCAGCGCTCGGCCGGTGCGTAAGCAGGCGGTAAGCTCCCTGCGCAACGCTCCGCGCCCCTGGATATACAGCGACTGATAAATCGCCTCGTGACTGATCCTCATGGCCTCATTCTCTGGATAGTCAATCTTAAGGCGGTGCGCGATTTGCTCTGGGCTCCACGCCGTCGACCACCTGCGGCTCTGACGGTGAACCGCTCGCCGCTTCTTCCACATCACTACCGGGCCGTCGAAAGCGAGCCCCCCTCCATTGGAGACTTTACCAGCCAAACGCTCCTCAACATATCGGCGGAGGATCGGATTGCTCGCCAATTTGCATGCGCGCGGTCGACGGGCAGCGCGGTCGGCATGCCATTGCGCCGTGCTTGGTCGGTAGTCCAGCCGACCACTTCGGGTAGCAGCATTACGGCGGATTTCCCGTGAGACTGTGCTTGCTGAGCGCCCGAGCTTACAAGCAATGGCTCGGATGCCGACGCCTTTGGCAAGCTTCATTGCAATATCCTCGCGTTCCGAAAAGGAAAGATAACGGCTGTTCTCGGCTTCGCCCATGGCGCCATATGTGTTGGCGGCATTCCACCTGCCTCTCGAAACCAGCGCGGGCCGAGCGGGGCGGATGCTCCGGCATCCAACGCAGCTTCCTCACTTGACCGCCCCAAGGCAATAGCTTGCCAGAAGCGTCCGCGCTCTTCACGCTGCCATGCGGACGGACGTTGGGAATATACCGCCAGCCGAAGCCGAGAAGCGATATTACGCCGTGCTGGACGAAGCAGCCATGGCCGCATAACTTAAACGAAATGGCCTCCGGCAAACCCGGCGCGGTTCAACGCCATGTCAGGCAACCACCCCTGACTCCCTGCATCCCCTTGCCGCTGCTTCGTTCGCAGTGGAGTAATTTCGCCAGATCGGAGAACGGCAGGTTGATCCAGCTCGTCCCACAGCTGCAAGACAACATCCAGAGCTTGAAGGAGCTCGCGCATCTCGTCGTCGTGACGGCGTGGATCGTCGTAGCTGCGGGCCATTACCAGCAGCCGGTCTAACACCAGGCTCGTCACGCTCTGGAGCTCAGAGTAGCTTGAGATTCTTGAGACCGCGGAGGTCCAAACGGTTTGCGGTAAAGCTGCCGCAGGTTCGGTTGCGTCGGCTGTTTTCTTCCAGAGACTGGCGCTGGCAATAACTGCTCCGGTGACGACCAGCAGGCCCGACCAGAGTAGAGACAGACTAAGTGCAACGCCGGTAAACACCGCAACTATGACGGCGCCGATAAACGGCTCCACATAGGAAAACGCACCAAGAGCTTGCATATCGCCTTTCTTCAGCCCGAAGTCCCAGAAGTAGATTGCCAGACCCATCGGAAATATTCCGAGTGCCGCAATCGCCATCCATTCCGTCGAGTTCGGCTGGACCCAGTCCTCCAGTAAGAGATGCGCGGCGAAGGTTACGATGGCAGAGGCTGCGTAAAATAGGCCGAGAACCGAAGACGGCACATCCGGCAGCAGTCGCGTCAAAACCGAGTAGAGACCCCATAGTGCCGCAGCGACGCCGATCACGCAGAGGTAGAAGATCGCCGATGCGGTATTGCCGACACCGCTCCCGGTATCAATCAATAGAACGACCCCAATGAAACCGAGTGTCGCCCCAACGACATGCCACCAGCGAAGTCGCTCTCCCGGAAGGAACGCTGATGCAACGACGATCATCAACGGTGTGGTCGACTGCAGAAGCGCCGCCGCAGCCGGAGGCGCTTGCTGCGTCGCGTAATAAATACAGCTGTGATATCCAACTAGCGCGCCGACGGTCAGCGCCCATACGCTGAACGGTTGCCGGAACGCTTCTAAGGGATGGCTCCCCGTGGCAATCCACACAGCCGGCGACATCGCTGCGGCGAACATGAACGCCAAGGCGACCGTTTGCAGCGGTGGAACTGCCGTCGTGACTGTGACGAGCACCGTCTCGGTGGCCCACA
Organism: Neorhizobium sp. DAR64862/K0K3; assembly: GCF_050500185.1. Lineage (NCBI taxonomy): Bacteria > Pseudomonadati > Pseudomonadota > Alphaproteobacteria > Hyphomicrobiales > Rhizobiaceae > Neorhizobium > Neorhizobium sp. DAR64862/K0K3. The sequence goes on along the minus strand of NZ_CP191451.1, from coordinate 103,692 downwards.
ACACAACACCCGCAGCTCCGATAAGAGATGCAAATTTACGCCCCGGACGTTTCTTCCCTGCGGGCATCACAATTCTACTCTCCGATAGCGACGATCTTGTCAGCGAAGAAACCGTTGAAATGAGTGCGCATCGAAAGACTGTATGCACCCATCATGCCAATCTCGATCCAGTCGCCCTCTTGGACGTCGCCAGGCAACGCTAAGTTTGAGCCGAGCAGATCATTGGAGTCGCAGGTCGGGCCGAACACTTTGAAGCTGGTCACCGGCGACGCTTGACGGGCGTGGTGACGTATCAGGCGAACCGGTCGGGTTTCTTTCGGATGGGTAAGTTCCTGTAGTGTGCCGAAAACGCCATCGTTGATGTAAATAGCTTTGTCTCTTCTGACCACGACCTGGACGATCGTCGTGCCGCCTTCCGCTACCAGCGCCCGTCCCGGCTCGCAGAGGATGATACAACCGGGCGGCAAGTCTACGGTTGCCTTCGCGTGGACGATCTGCCCGAAATAGTTCTCTACACCTTGAACACGGTCGCCAGGATAAGGAGCTGGGAAGCCTCCACCGACATTGAGTACGCTCAAGGGAACATCGGCACTACGAGAGACTTTTCCCGCCAGCATCACTGCTGCCGCGAATGCCTCAGGAGCAAGGCATTGCGATCCGACATGAAAGGAGATGCCCGCTTTTACGCCTCTTTTTTGGATTATTCTAAGTAAGCGGGCCGCATCGGCGGGCTGCGCGCCGAACTTTGTCGACAAAACATACCGTGCATCCGCCGGCTTCGTTGCAAGTCGCACGGCGACGATCAGGTCGCTGTTCATGTCGGCCTCTTGGAAGATCTTTTCGATCTCCTCTTCGCAGTCGGCCGTATAGAAACGCACTCCGTGATCGAATGATGCTGTGCGAATGGCAGGCCGAGATTTCGCCGGGTTGTTGAAGAACTGGCCGGCAGCCTTCCCTAAAATGCTGTCGATCAGACGAACCTCTTCAAGAGATGCAACGTCGAAGTCGGTGATCCCCGTTTTATAAAGGGTCTCGAGCACCAAAGGATGCGGATTGCACTTGACCGCGTAAAGTGCACGGCCGGGAAAGACGCTAAACCGTTTCGCTGCGTCCCTTATTTTGGCGGGCTCGAGGCAGAAGACCGGTTCAGTCGGACGCATTTCCGAAATGACTTCGTCTACGCTTGCAAATGAAGGTAGAGGAGGTCCAACGCGCCGTGCCCGGTCGATACTAGGTATTGCGAGCTCGATCTGCTGCCGAACCTGTTGAAACCTATCTGTGGCATCCGGTTCAAGAGCGCGAATATTCTGTGCAGTCATCTTCATTCCCTGCTGTTGATCTGTCTAAGCTGCGACGTTGGAACGGGATTGGCCGTAGTTTTGTCCGCCATCCCAATCCTCAATGAAGCTGGTGAGCTCGCTCGCGGTGATCGGCCGGCTGAAGAAATAACCCTGCAGCTGATCGCACCCCTCTTCCCGTAAGAACGATGCCTGCTCCGCGGTCTCGACGCCCTCTGCGGTTGTGACCATATTCAGACTTTGGCCAAGACTGATGACCGACTTAACGATTGCGCCCGATTTATCCTTATCGCTCATGCCACCGATAAATGATTTGTCTATCTTGATCTTGTCGAATGGGAAGGAGTTGAGGTAGCCGAGCGAGGAATAACCAGTGCCAAAATCATCCATGGCAATTTTAACGCCAAGTTCCTTTAACGCGTTCAACGTTGCAAGTGCGGAACTTACATCGTTGATCAGTACGCTTTCTGTAATCTCCAATTCAAGACGGGCGGGTTCGAGGCCGGTTCGATGAAGCACGTCCTTCACAACTTCGATCAGTTCGCGGCTTTTGAACTGTACCGGAGAAAGGTTGACCGCGACGCGTAGATTGGGCCAGTCGAGCGCTTGCCGGCAGGCTGTCTCCAGCACCCATTCGCCAATGGCAACGATCAGGTTGGTTTCCTCTGCAAGTGGAATGAAATCCACTGGAGAAACGACACCGCGGGTCGGGTGACGCCAGCGAATTAGCGCCTCTACGGCGACAACCGCCTTACTCCCGATATCGATTAGCGGCTGGTAATGAAGCTCGAGTTGATTCTTAAGGATAGCCTGCCTTAGATCGTGCTCTAGCGCTTTCCGATCTTGCAGCTCGAGGTCCATCTGCGCCTCGAATATTCTGTAAGTGGCGCGTCCTGCCTGTTTCGCACGATACAATGCAATATCAGCATTCTTGAGAATGCGTTCCGGATCATTTCCTGACTCGTCGCACACCGCTATCCCGAGGCTGACGCCAACGTACAGTTCATGCCCCTCGATTTCGAACGGTGCCCTGACGACTTCGATCAACTTGCGGCAGAGCTTCTCTGCTTCAAATGGCTGATTGACCCCGACCTGAATGATTGCAAATTCGTCGCCGCCAAGACGCGCCACTGTGTCAGTCGGCCGGACGCAGGCCCCCAGCCTCTGGGAAAGCTGACGAAGCAGTACATCACCTGCGCCATGTCCGAGTGTATCGTTGACCTCTTTAAAGTGATCGAGGTCGAGGCAAATTACCGCGACGCGCGAAAGCTTGCTGTCGTTGCTGGCAAGCGCTGCGTTCAGTCGTTCTCGAAACAGCACTCTGTTCGGAAGTCCGGTCAAGGCATCGTGTTGCGCCAGATGGCTTGCTCGCGCCTGTGCCTCAACCTCCTCGGTGATATCGGTGGCCGTTCCGCGAAAGCCGACGAACTTGCCGAGGCTGTTGATACTGGGGCGCCCGGCAAGGCGACAAACGCGCGTTGTACCCGAGGCATCCTTGTAAAGGCATCGCAGATCACGGAACGCATGTCTGTCCGTCGTCTCCTGCAGCAATCTTGCCCACCCATCGGTGCCGCTATCGCTCTGAAAAAACTGCGGTAGCGTCTTACCGAGAACATTTGCCGCCGCTATTCCGGTCACGTCAGAAAACCGTGTCGACAGGAACATCATTTGTAGTTGCGGATCGCATTCCCAGATCCAGTCCGACGACGCCTCCGCGACGTCTTTGAAACGTGCCTCGCTTTCCTGCAGCGTCAAGGCATAGGCCTGAACGGTCTTTGCCGACTCTTCTAGAGCCTGGGTCGATTTGCGCACGTTTCGCACGACAAGCATTGAGAATGCACCGAGAATGACGACGCAAAGCCCCAGCGGAGGAGCAAGAAGTGGAAGAAGCTTATGACCCGGCTTGGCAGGAGACCAAGTGATCGCGCCGAGCGACTTCCCGTTGGGCGAAAATAACTTGACCGAGGCCTCCGCATCCACGGGCTCTGGGTCGTTGAACTTAAGGTCGGAGAGCAGATAGTCATGCCCCATCTTATCCAAAAACGATGCGTTGAGCTTTTTTACAAACACAAGCGAAGACAGAGACTTGCCGTCCACGGATGCACGCTCAAGCGACGGCGGCAGAATGGAGGTCGAAGCGACTATAAGGACGTCGTTTCCTGTTTTGAGCATACCCGTCACGGGCTCTGCCTGACTTTGCGATTGCGCGATCAGTTCGCGTAGTCCAATCGGAATGATAGAGAAGGCGTCAACTTGTTGAGGGATCCCATCGATCACGCCATAGATGGTTCGAGCAGCGGGGTCGATCGCAAAAGCCAACTCATATCCAAGGCCTTGGAAGATGTTCGCGCCTATATTGCCATCCGTGGCCGCCCATTCGGTGTCCACCCTCAGATGAAGATTATTGTAGGCATCTTCCCAGACCGCATAATCCTTGAGATTCCTAGCTATCTCGCGGCTTTTCACGGCAAGAGCCGTCTGAGCAAGCTTCGTTGAGGCTTCGACTTCCAACTTGTTCTGCCGATCAGCGCTGACGAAGAGAAATGCGAAGATGACAAACATCGCTACAATTAGGATTCCAGCCATCGGCATCACGATACGCCGTGTAAAACGTTCTCCTGAAAGAGGCTTTGCGTATAATTTCGGAGAGAACATCAACTCGCCTCACTGCACCATGAATGACCACAGAGTGTTTATGGCGAGCTGTACTATTTTTTTCTTAATTACTGGCTGCTCTAGATCTTATCGATAATGAATGATTTATGTATTTAAGGTATCAATAATATTAATGTGGAAAATTGTGGCCTGATGCCTTTTTGCTCCGTCGTTTATTAGTACAGGCTGTTGCAACCATATTCACACGAGCTGTTAACTAGAGATCTTCACTGGTTCCGGAACGTTAACAGAACCCCGTCTTCGCACCGCGACATGAGCTCAACTCCAGCGTCCTTCGAGGCTTGTTGACCCTGGTATACAGCGCTAATGTCCTGCTTTCGAGGGTTAAACTCGGCCAGCAACAGCCTGTATCTCCGGCGACCGCACAGTGGTGAGTGGCGTGAAGCGAACAGACACCCCGGATCTGACCCGTCATCGACCGTCGCATCGCTAAGACGTGGAAGGATAAGACGGTCGATATGCAACGCCTATATTGCGGATGTCCCCCCATCAACCGACAGCTCGATGCCATTAACGTAACTGGAGTCGCCGGACGCAAGGAACAACGCTACGGTCGCGATCTCCTCAGGTCGCCCCATCTTTCCGCGAGGGATCAAAGCTTCGAACTGTCGTTTCGTTTCCTCATCGAACATTTTTTCCTGAATGGGTGTCGCAATCTGTCCCGGACTAAGAACGTTGACCCGAATATGCCGATCCTTCAGTTCATTCAGCCAAGTGCGTGCAAAAGAACGGAGCGCAGCCTTGCTTGCTGAGTATACACTGTAGTCTGGCCAGCCTTTTACCGACGCAATTGAGCCTGTCATCAGGATTGAACCTCCGTCGTTGAAGAGCGGTAAGGCCTTCTGAACGGTAAAAAGCGTACCACGGGTGTTGAGACCAAAGATTGTATCGAAATCGCTCTCGGTGATCTCGCCTAACTTGCGCGCGTCGCCACCGACCCCGGCGCTGGCGAACAACACGTCGATGCTGCCTTTCTCGCTCTGTACAGTTGCGAACAACCGGTCAAGATCTTCCAAATTGGAGGCGTCCCCTTGAACACCCGTCACGTTGCGACCGATAGCCTTGACAGCTTCGTCAAGCGTATCTTGCCGACGCCCTGTTATGAAAACGTATGCACCCTCCTCAACAAATAGCTTGGCACTGGCAAGCGCCATCCCACTTGATCCTCCAGTTACAACTGCAACCTTACCTTCGAGCTTTCCCATGTTCATTCCCTTCGAGTTGTACCGGCGGCGAAACAGCGGAAGTTCATCCAGCGCTAGTCTACGTCTTGTGCCGCCCAACCATTTTATTGTTCAAGCACTTGAACTGCTTACCAAGACGATTAAGTCAGACCGCAAACGTATCGTTGAAACTAAAATACGTACCACTGGTACTTTTTCAAGAGGGAACATGAGAGCGGACGCTAAAAAGAACTACGACCATCTGCTCGCCGTCGCAGATGCCGTTATCGCCAAAGAGGGGGTTACAGCATCGCTACGAGACATTGCACGGCAAGCCGACGTCTCGCTAGCAACACTGTTTCGACATTTCCCAACTCGCGAAGCTCTCCTCGAAACATTGCTTCGACAAAGCCTTGCTGTATTAATACGGAGTGCATCTGAACTCTTGACATCGTCGTCTCCTGACGAAGCGCTCGTTCTTTGGTTCCGTGACGGCGTTCATTTTGTCCAACGATACAGCGGCACCGTCGACATAATGGCTGAGGCTATAGCGAACGAAAAGTCAGCGCTGCATGAGGCGTGCACAAGCGTCAGAACAGTTGGTGCTCGCCTTCTTGAGCGTGCCCAAACTGAGGGGTCGGCTCGGCCTGACGTTAATGGGCTCGATTTGTTTGCACTTATGGGAGGGCTCGGTTGGATTAGTAATCAATCGACATTCGCTCCGCGAAGCGGCTATCTGACTGAGGTTGTTACTAAAGCGATATTCAAGGACTAAGCCTGCGATCGGCACGGCAATCGAACCGGTCTGATGATAAGGACGGTAGGTTTACCGGTTTCAACCAGCGTTTGGAGCTAACTGACGAGCACTTTTGGAAGCTAATGCGGCGGAAAGGTAGGTGAACATCTAGGTCAGGCCTCAGGATGCACGGTTACGGCAAGCTTTCACGCGCAAATACATGTTCTCAATAAGGGTGTAGCGCGGTTCGTTGGATTTATTGTTGACGACAAACAACTCCTCAATGACTTGCGATAGCGCTTGGGCTTTCTCGTTACCTACAGCAGGTATCAGCAACTGGAGTTGCCCAGAGCACTTGATAAAAAATCTCGCGGCCTCCCTTGGGGGCATAGAGATGAGCCAAGGGGCTGCGACTACCTCGGTTTCGATGTCGTTGAACCACGGGGCCAGCCTTCCTCTGACGTAGGAGGCTTCGCCCCACGCGTCAGGAGAAACACTCTCCTCCTTCGGTCTAGGGAGGTAAGGTTTCATCACCCCTTTCATCTTCCCCGAAAATCCCGCTTCCATCCAGTTTCCAAGCACAATCCCCCCCTCAGGCTTAAGAACCCGTGCAACTTCATGGACGGCTTGGTCCGGAAGAGGAGAAAACATTATTCCGAACAGAGACACAACTTTGTTGAATGAACCGTCACCGTAGGGAAGCGCTTCGATCAAGCCTTCGTCGAAACTTATCTCTAGACCCTCAGAAGCGGCGCGGGCTTGCGCTTCTGAAAGCAGCTTCGGCGAGATATCTAATCCCGTGACAGCAAAGCCGCGCCTAGCGAGGGGTATGGTTACACCACCAGTCCCGCATGCAACATCAAGAATTTTGGCTGCAACGGACGCTTCCAAATTCATAGCAAAGTCGCGCGCTATCGGAGCTCCAACACTGTTCGCGATCGCACCAAAGTCTCCAGCTTCCCAGGGAGCCTTTATACGGACCTTCAAATCCTCAGAAATTGGATCGGTCATTCACCCACCTTGTTGCGCTGCACCTAACGGGAAGACCCGATCGGCTCGAATATAGACGCAAATCTCACCGCGATAATGCCGCGAAGACTTTGCTGATTACGAAGCCCTAATTGGCAACGGTCCTAGATTAAACGAATTGAAGAACAGCCGAGCGTGCGAGTTCATTAAACGCTTCGCCCAATCAATCGACGGGAGGGCGGGCCGAAGGTACTGCGTGTACCCATTTCGCATATTCTGACATCAAAGTGGGAAATTCTGATGGGTTCGGGAACCGTTCAAAACGGTGAGGCGCGATCAAGCTGACGAATGGAAGCTTTTCGCTAGTGAACGTTTCCACAAACGGAGCGAAAGCTGCAGCGTCCTCAAAAAGCGCCGAGCGGACCACAACCATATCAACGAGTACGGGCGGCCGGCTGATCACCCAACTGGCGCAATGTGGGCACCCTTGGTGACCAGCGTATGGATCAGCCCCTATGGGGGATGTCTTACCCGACACAATGGTGACAGCTTCATCGGCATAAATCGCGCCGAGCGAATAAGGCCCGGCACTCATACGACGGCAACCCTCGCAGTGACAGGCTCCGGTCGTAAGAGGCTGCCCGTTGGCTTTCAAACGCACAAACCCACAACGGCAGGAAGCGAGGTGATAATTCAGATTGTCAGTCATAGGTGCATCCTTTCAGAAATGTGCTGCCATCGTCGAACTATCTCGGCGTAACCAACGAGCCAGCTGGATCTAAAAATCAAATTGACGCCGGCTTGAAAGGAGCTAGCGCATGTGACCTTTGCGCAGAGAAAACCAAAGAGGTCGGCAAGCATAATCTTGGATCGTCGGTGTCGTTTAGGTTCTTGTGTCTAAGGGTCGATCGGGTAGATAAATTCCCAAGAATAATTTTCGTCTTGCTTCACAATGCGTCCCGCCGAAGAAAGAGGAAAGTGGCTTGTAAAAACGGTTGTATTACTGTCTGCGGCTCGCGTCATAAATCTGCGGCGCGAAGCTCGTGCAGCATCGGGAAACTCACAAAAGACACTTACGAGGTCTGGTTCGTAGATCTCTGCCGGATGATGGAAGACATCTCCCGCAAATAACGCGGCGCGACCGTCCGAAATGATTTCGATAGATGCGTGACCAATGCTATGGCCAGGAGTGGGAAGAAACCGAATACCAGGCAGAATTTCGTCGCCATTGATTGATATTCGGCGCACTGTAACCATGCCATCGAGCGGTCTTATGCTGTCGAGATAAGTGCCTGATACCGGGATACGTACGGGTTCACCAAGGGCCGCTTCAGCACGGCAAGCCGCTATTTTGGCGTCGTCGCCATCGTTCAGCGCGGCACCGTATTTCCACTCAAGATCCGAACATACAACTTGCGCATTCGGGAACGTAGGGATCCAGCGATCCTCGACCAGTTTCGTATTCCAGCCGACATGATCAGAGTGGATATGGGTATGTAGGATAAAATCCACGTCTTCCGGCTGGATGTTTCGCGCGCGCAAGCTTTCCAGAAAAGGGTTATCCAGATGATCAAGTACTGCTTGCTGTGGACGCGACTTGCATCGCTGGTCGCGTGGCTGCCTCAGCATCGATGATGTCGGTCTTGTTCGACTTTATGTAGGGCTTCACGAACTGGTGGGATCAGACGTACCCTGTGGCGGAGCGCTATATCTTCCTGGCGTTGCCGCAGGCATCGTGCGAAGGATCAGCAAGTGACGTTCCCGGGCTTGTTAATTCACATGCCAACTTGTGCCTGTGGCGGGGATTGTAACGGACGGCAGCATCTGTTTCCAGAAACCTGAGGTCCGGCCAGTGGACAGGATCAGCATCAAACTTCCTACCTAGCAGCCTTCAATGCTTCAAAATCTGCATCAAGCTTAGCAAGTGACGTGCTGATCTTCGTCCGGCGCTCCATGATCCAACCCTCCTGATCAGCAATCGTCACTTTCGCCTGATCCAACATTCGCTTCATCTCGCTTGCCTGCGGACCGCCGGCTGAGGCGCGGTTCTTGACAATAGCAACCGGATCAAGTGCCGCGCGAAACTCCTGCTCGCTCATAGGCAGTTCTGGCGCAAATTGGGTTTCCTTGACGGCGTCCGCATAAATGTGGCGGGCCTCGGCATATGGGAAATCCAGCGGCTTGATGTTCTTCGCCTTGGCAAAGTCAACGACTTCAGACGCAAAGTGATGCCCAACGCGGAAGGGCAGCTTGTATTTTCGCATCAGCACGTCCGCCAGTTCCTGGGAAGCAGTCCAGTCGCTGTTAAGTTCCTCCAGCGCACGATCTGGATCGATCACCAGCGAGCTGAGAACTTTGTTCCATCCCGCAAGCACCTTCACAGCACTCGCTACCATGGCACTGTTGGTGTCGACGTCCTTTGCGTCGCTCATGCCAGGGGTAATGTTGTGGGCTTGGATGATGGGTCCCATTGCCAAAGTAAGGGCAGTCGAGGCATCCTGACGGGTAGCATTAAGCAAGCCCGGATTGCGCTTCTGCGGCATTGCACTCGATACGTATGTGTTGCCGCCGCCCTCCTGCAGGAGGATCCAGGGGCGGGGCTGCGCATACTGTGTCATGATGTCTTCGATAAACTGCCCGGTATGCAGGGCGACGCTCGTGACGATGGCGCCAACTTCTACAGGCTGTTCAGTTGAGGTGATCTGCCCCGCGTCATAAGCATTGTCGACGGTCGCTGCAAATCCGAGGTAGTCCGCCATGCGCTCTCGGTTGAGAGGCCAACTCGTTCCGTTTAGAACCGTGGTACCCATGGCCGAGCGGTCAATACGCGCATAAGTCTCCCGGATCCGTTGGGCATCGCGATCAAGACCGGCAGCATGACCTAGCAGATAGTGGCCAAAACTATTGGGTTGGGCCGCGACGCCATTTGTGTAATTCGGCACAATCGTGCCGACATGTTTTCCTGCGAGCGCACCAAGAGTGGCTGAGGTCTTGTTAAGCTGTTCGGCAAGTTTAAGAAGATCGTCGCGCAGTATGGCGGCACGGTAGGTCGCGTGCATGTCCTGGCTGGATCGACCCGCATGTAACAGAGTTGCCTCGGGACCAGCGGATTTAACGAGCAACGGTTCGAAAGTTATTACAGTGGAAGGGCGTTTAGCATTTGGTCGGTTGCCATCGTCTATGACCTTCGCAAGTCCAGCGGCGATCGCCGTAGCGAGAGACTTGTCGAGCAGCCCCTCATCCGTGTTGATTACAGCGGTAGCCTTGTTCATTTCACCAAGCCAAAAGAACTCGTCTCGCACCTGCCTATCTGCGGCGGACGCTGGAATGGCGGTAGTCAAAAGAGCTAGCGCTAGTGAAAACGGATAAAGTTTCATGATATCCTCCCAAGGTGTCTTACCAACGTAACCGTAAAAGCAGAAGGGTCAATGACGGTCCCGATCCTGCCGAGGCCAAGGCAAAGGCTCCCCGAGTGATACCCCTTTACGGTTGTTGCTGCGCAGTCGCTGGTTCAAAGTTGCTCAAGAATGGTTATTTCAAATGCTATGGTCCCTAAGGATTTTTTGCATCGGCCTCTGCATGTTTTAGGGCAGAGAGAAGGTACTCTTGCAGTATCGTCTGCAGCGCTTCGGTCTTGCCCCTGACGTTGGCCATTGCCGTACGGATGGTAGTCTCATTGAGCGGGTGCTGGCGGGCAAGGTCCGCCTGAGCATCACGCGCCGCCGTCAGTTCGGCCACTGCGGAGCGCACGGCATCTCGGTTTTCACGCAGCACATCGCCAAAAGCGGCCCGCACGTCCGATTGATATCGGGCTTCAAAATCCAGGAATGATGCCGCAGAACCGGAACGCCACCCATGGGCAATATAGCCGACGGCAAAGAAATTGCCCGCAAGTGAAAAGATCAGCAGGATCAAAAAGGCGGTTTGGAGACGAGTGCGGCTCATTGGCTCCTCTCCAAGCTGTCAAGTCCAGCAAGAAGGATCGCCGGCGACCCTGCGGCAACCGTAAGCAGCGAGACGTCAACTGCGTTAAAACGCGCATCGGACGTCTGATATCCCCCAACCAAGGCCGATCCAGCGAGCAGAAGCGCTCCAGCTGCCGCCATGCGAGGCGATGCAAGAGCGGACCATGTCAGCCCGACCGTCCTCTCGTCGCCGGCGCGCACTCTGTCTAGAACCTTTCGTACGAGCTGGCCTTCGTCGATAGGGTCGATGGCAGCCTCCCTGACCATATGGTCAATTGCCTCAAAGCAGCGTTTTCGTATTTCCATCTCGTTGTCAGTCATTGCGGTGCTTCTATCCTCTCTCTGCAATTTCCATATAGTCCCGCAACCCACGACGTGCGCGCACTAAGAGCTGCTCCACGGAGCCAGTGCTGACGTCCATAATCTTGGCTATTGCCTGAACATCGAGATCGCCGACACCGCGGAGGAGCAACGCCATCCTCTGCCGCCGAGGCAGTTTGAGGATCCCCTTTCTAGCTAACGCTAGTTGCGACCGTCCTAAAGCTGTCGTCTCGGCATCCGGATCGTCCAAAGCCGGATCGCCGGCCATTGCATGGAGGCCCACGAAACGCAGCACTGCCTTACGTCGGGCGGCATCAATGCACCGATTAGCGGCTATCCGATAAAGCCAGGTCTTAACTTGCGCCTTTCCCGGGTCGAAGCTGGCGGCTTTACGCCAGACGGTCCAAAACACCCCCTGGACAATATCATCAGCGTCCTCATCGTAGCTACCCAAGTACCGCCGGGTAAACGCCGTCAGGCTCTTGCCGTGACGCTCTACAAGGTGTGCCAATGCGTCCTCACGTCCCGCAACTATCGACAGGATGAGTTGTTGATCGGTGTCAACACTGCGCGCGTTTTTCTTGATCTGCCCGTCCAGTGGCCTTAACGCCTCGCGTACCATCATCAGTGTCGCATCTCATCTCGTAGCGTTCCCCGCCCTGAACCTGGTGTCACTGCTCATACGAGCGGAGAGGATGAGTCCTACGCCGACACATGTTTTTTGAGGGCTGCCGTAGGAGGTAGGTTCACTGGCCGTAGAAGTCCATGGAACATCTTTTCCTGGAGCTAAAAATGCGAAACTCAATGCGGACGGCCTTTTTCCTTCTTTTTGGTGGGATGGTAACTTTCTCAGCTTCGGTCGGGCAATCCCAGGAACTGCACCCTGGAAAAGTCCGAGCGCTGGCCCAAGCATGTCGGGCTGACATAGGCACATTATGCCCCGGCACTCGACCGGGCGGAGGAGCCATTGCCCAGTGCCTCCGAGAGAACGCCAAGCTTCTATCCAGTGGCTGCCGGACAGCTATTGCTTCAGTGATGCCAGCCGCAGGCGAGCCTGCCAGGCCTCCGAGCATGCCCCCTGCAGAGACTAAGGTCTACCGAAATGTAGCTTACGGAGGCGACGTTAAGCAGCGCATGGACATTTATGTTCCGCATGGCGCAGCAAACGCTCCGGTCATTTTCATGGTGCATGGTGGAGCGTGGTCGGGTGGCTCCAAATCATCACCCGACACAGTCAGCAACAAAGTCCGCTACTGGCTCCCGAAAGGCTTTATCTTCATATCAGTCGACAATCGCCTGTTGCCAGACGCTGATCCGCTCGTTCAGGCTCAGGACGTAGCTAACGCTCTTGCGGCAGCCCAGAAGCGCGTGCGAAGCCTAGGGGGTGACCCGAGCCGTTTCGTGCTGATGGGGCATTCTGCTGGGGCACATCTGGTCATGCTGCTGTCCGCTGATCCGGCCATGGCGACACAGGTAGGGGCGCTTCCATGGCGCGGCACGGTCGCGCTTGACAGCGCTGCCTACGATGTGACCGAGATCATGCGGGCATCTCATCCTCGCTTCTACGACCGTGTCTTTGGCAATGACCCCGTTTTCTGGCGCCAGGTATCGCCAACGGCTCAGCTGCAGTCAGCGGCAAAGCCGATGCTGCTGGTATGCTCGTCAAGGCGGAGCGACTCCTGCCCTCAGGCAGGTAAATTAGCCAACAAAGCTAGATCGCTCGGCCTGAGTGTAGGGGTATCGCCAGTCGACAAAAGTCATGGCGTGATCAACGAAGACCTCGGAAAACCCGGAGCCTACACTGCCGCGGTGGATCTGTTTATTCGCAGGCAGATTCAGTAAGTAAATGTGCTGATGCTATTGGACATGCCGAGTGATCGAAGAAGAGCTGTTTGCATCCATCTAGGATCGGTCGAGGGTCTGGCTTTGTGCTTGCCCAACTCCCGAGCAGCGACGCGGCGACGGCACTTCGCGCTGCACTTCGGCTGATGGACCACGGAGGCGGCTTCGCCGTCAATCCGTCCGGTGTACATGAGCGCGATGCCCATACGATCTATGATTTAAAGTCAACAAAACTGGGGCTTATCGGCCTATGGCAGGTTTCGAAGACCATAGCGGCTTGCGCTCAGACAAAGCGTTCTTTGAAAAAGCATCTAGTGCTCGGGCTGGCGCTGTCGAACTTCGTTGAAAGACGTCGAGGCAGGCTGATTGTAGCCGCCGCCTTTTCTCGACGCATCGTCAAAGCCTGAGGCCTTTCCCCAACAACGCCACCATCCGTTGCGCCTGTGCTGCATCGCCACTGTCCGACATCGACAGGCGAGCGATCGCGCCCAGCAGCTCGCTTGCAGCGATGTCGGCCTGGATGCGACCGGTGGCGCACGCCGAGGCCAGCAGGTTTTCAAGGGCAGGACGAAGTTGCGCCTCGAAATGGCCAGGCAAGGACGAGTAAGCGGATTCGCCCGAATGGAGGGCCTCGGCCAGCCCCTTCTTGGTCGCGAAGAATACGCAAAAGCGCAGCATCCATAGCTCTAACGCTTCGACCGGGTCATGAAGTCGCGCCAGATTGTTGGCAGCGTCCGCGCAGTCGTCGATCTCTCGGCGGAAGACAGCTGCGATCAGGTCGGACCGCTGCGGGAAGTGGCGGTATATCGTGCCCACACCAAGGCCTGCCTTGGTCGCAATAGTGCGTATAGGCGCATTCACCCCGTCCACGGCAAACACCTCTTTCGCCGCCCGCAGAAGCGTGTCGAGATTCCGCTGGCCATCGGCCCGCATCGACCGAACGTCCGACTCTTCCACTTTACCCCCTGCACCGGATCGCATAAAACGCCTCTTGACAAACGGAACGATGTTCCGCTGTTATGGTGAACATTGTTCCGTTTAATCTTATCTTAGACAGCGGGCTTTGACCATACTGTGGTGCTAACGGAGAATGCCCTATGACCACCGAAATCTTCAGCCTTGCCGGAAAGACCGCACTCGTGACGGGCGGCAGCCGCGGCATTGGCGCGGCCTGCGTCAGGCTTCTCGCTCAACGCGGTGCAAGGGTAGCCTTCACTCACTCGAAGAGCGCCGAGAGGGCCGAGGCGCTCATCAACGAAATCGTCGCGGGCGGCGGGGCGGCCTTTGCGATTAAAGCGGACGCCGGTGATGTCAACGCCGTCAGGGCGGGCGTGGTACAAGCTCTCGACCAACTCGGCGGACATCTCGACATCCTGGTGAACAATGCAGGGATAGCCGAGCACGGTCCGATCGGCCTTGTCGAGGACGCCACCTTCGAACGGCAGATGGACATCAACGTCCGCGGTATCTGGTACACGACCTCAGCAGTCGTCTCGGCTATGCGGGACGGCGGGCGGATTGTTAATATCGGCAGCTTCTTCAGCGAGCGCGTGCCCACGCCGGGTGCCAGCTCATACGGGATGACGAAACACGCCGTGGTCGGCATGACCAGGGGCTGGGCGCGCGATCTCGCCGCTCGCCAGATCACGGTCAACACGGTCGAGCCCGGCTCGATTGCGACCGAAGCCAACCCCGATGAAGGCAGCCGTGCCGAGATGATCAAGACCATGGTCCCGCTCGGTCGTTACGGGCAAGCCCACGAGGTCGCCGAACTGGTCGCTTTCCTTGCGTCGCCAGCCGCCGCCTACATCACTGGCACACAAATACTGGTGGATGGCGGCATGCTCGCCTAACACCCGAACACCAGAGGCGGATCGCCAAGAAGGCTACGCTTCTGTGGGTGGTTGCCGTGAAGTTGGCCACCCCTTTACTCCAGATGGGACCACCCACATGAACCATAAGCAGTATCCGCTCGGCAGTGGGTTCGGGCCTGCCTCAACAGCCGACGACATCCTCTCCGGGATCGATCTCACGGGCCTGAACGTCATCGTCACTGGTGGCCACAGCGGGATCGGCCTAGAAGTCACGCGTGCGCTTGCCAAGGCTGGCGCATCGGTCGTGGTCGGAGCCCGCAATCCCGATATGGCCGCCCATACGCTGAAGGGACTGCGGCGCGTAGAAGTTGACACACTCGACCTGATCGACCCCCTCTTGATAGACGCCTTCGCCGCCCGTCGGATGGAGGCGGGCAAGCCGCTGCATATCCTCGTTAACAATGCGAGCGCGTCCGGTGGGCCGAAACACGACGCGCGCGGATACGAGACGCAGTTCGCCACCAACCATCTGGGCCATTTCCAGCTCACGCTAGCGCTGCTGCCTGCGCTACGAGCCGCAATGGGCGCGCGGGTGGTCAACGTATCCTCCGGGGCGCACCGGTTCGGGCGCATCCGCTGGGATGATCCCAACTTCACGACAAATTTTGACGGGCGCGCTGCCTATGCCCAGTCCAAGACTGCGAATGTGCTGTTTGCGGTCGAACTCGATCGCCGTCATGCGGCGGAGGCTATTCGTGGCTATGCTGTCCATCCCGGCGTCGTGGCAGGTACCAAGCTCAACAGCGCTGCAGGCGACGAGGCGTTGCGCAGAATGGGGCTTATCGACGAGGCAGGGCGACCGATCATCGATCCAGCAGTCGGAAAGAAGACTCCGGCCCAGGGCGCCAGCACGATCGTCTTCGCCGCGGTCAGTCCCTTGCTCGACAACATCGGCGGCGTCTATCTTAAGGACAACGACGTCGCGCCACTGAGCGATGACCCCCATTCGCATACCGACAGCCAAATCCCAGCCGATGCGGCGTCGCATTCGATCGATCCGGAAGCCGCTGCCTGGCTTTGGGAAATGAGCGAGTGCCTGCTTTAGCGCCTGACGTTACGGTTGGATGCCTGAATCTATCAGAGGCGTTCGCCGCCACGACTCGACCCGTCTTATATTGTCGTAATCCCTCTGCATCACGGTAACGGCTGCGACGCCCTTTCCTCGCCGATAAAGGTAGGGGGCATCATTTTGTGCCACTTGCCGCTTGTATCGAGACAATGCACGAGACGAGCGAAAATATACTGAAACGTCCACGGGAGGCTTGCCGGTGAATGGCACAGAATGTTGATAAGCACCCAGTTGCGAGGGCCGCCTTGAAGAGGCTTGCCACCAAGATCCAGAAACTGGATATGCAGGTTTGTGGAGGTGGATGTCCTGCAGACGTCGAGCCACGCAAGCGTTGCTGAGGTAGAGCTTGCCTGTATGAGTGATGTATTATTGTTCGTCACCCCTTATTGACCGAAGGCAAGCAGCAAAAACCCTTTAATGCCGGGCGGGGCTAGTGGGTAAGGAGCAACGGGGCTTCGTCGTCCTTTACTACCAGACCAAAGTTGGGCGAAAAAGCCTATCAACTCAGGGAAACGAGCCGATGCCATCTTCCACGAAGTCGCTTCGCTTGCTTATGCCGCAGTGGCAGGGCGGCAATGATCCTGTCTATTATCTTGGCGCACAGCTTTTGGCGTGGCTCGCCCCACGGGGCGGCGAATTTGAGCTAGTCGAGGTTCCAGTCGGCCTTCCCGACGGCACTTCGCTTAAGAGCGAGCAAGGCATACTTGGGAAAACTGCGATACTCCTGCAAAACCGGACCGCCCTGAAGATTATAGAGGATATAGACCCTGACCGGATTGTTACATTCGGAGGTGACTGCTCTGTATCGCTCGCTCCATTCTCATACATGGCCGCCAAATACGCAGGTGATGTGGCCGTACTGTGGATCGACGCGCATTTTGATCTCGCAACTTCGAAGGTTTCCAGTCACGCCCATAGCTATCCTATGCTGAACCTGCTGGGACAAGGTGACGCAGAGTTTGCAGCATTTGCTAAGGTTCCTATCCCGGCTGCGCGGCTTGCCTATGTGGGAATAGACAAGAGGAAGATTTCTGAGCGGAGCCGCCTCGCGGTGGAGGCAATCAAACCGCGTGTGTTCTCTCCTGATGAACTAACGGCATCATTCGCCGAGGTCGCCGATTGGGCAAAGGAAACCGGGGCCTCCAAGCTCTTGGTTCATTTCGATCTTGACGTCATTGACCCTAGTCAATTCCGTGCCCAGTTGTTTAATAATCCTGCCGGGTTAGCCGAGCAGTTTAAAGCTTCGCCAACAGGCACAATGTCCTTTGAAACGGTGGTTGGCCTCCTGCTCGCGTTAGGAGAAGTAACCGATATCATTGCTCTTACCATCGCCGAACATCTGCCGTGGGATGCTGAGAATCTACGAAAAGCCCTCGCTCGCCTGCCGATACTTTCAGGTTGACGTGGTTGATTGGTATGGTGAAGCCATTTGAATTACGCATACGCGAGGGTCTGCGACCGCTTCCTTAAGCGGCGTTGGCGGCGTTGGGTTTTCCAAACCGGCCGATGTTGCTGTCTCCCCAGCCCTTCAGAGCGACGAGGATCGGCTCGAGGCTGCGTCCGAGCGGCGAGATCGTGTATTCGACCTTCGGCGGCACCTGGGCGTAGACCTTCCTCTCGATCAGGCCGTCCCCTTCGAGCCCTCGCAACTGGTTCGTCAGGGTGCGCTGGGTAACGCCGCCGACATGACGGCGGATCTCGTTGAAGCGCAACGTACCGCGCAGGAGGTGGAAGAGCACGACGCATTTCCACTTGCCGTCGATGAGGCTGACGGCTGCTTCGACCGAGCAGCCGGGATTGCAGTCGACGCGCTAATGACGAACCTTGGCATGACAGTATCCTTTTTGCACCTGCATGCAATTTTGTGTGTACGCGTTCTTACCGTGTTATCGGGCTATAGATGCCCTTACAAGGCCTCGGCTCCGTTGATGCGAATGCTTCCGCGCAGCGTTCACCAAGGCCAACGTTGCTCTAGCGCGGGCCTACCTGATTGTATTTTTTAGATTAAAACATATTCTTGAAGATCCAGGAAGCTACATCCGGCGGTATCCATGGCCAGCTACTATCGGGCGGCTAAGGCGGGCGAATGTAAGAAGGCAATGGCGGCCTCGCAAAGGTTATTGGCCGACCAGCCATCTCTATGCGGACCGTACTCGAAACGCAGCTCCAGCAACA
Organism: Neorhizobium sp. DAR64862/K0K3; assembly: GCF_050500185.1. Classification (NCBI taxonomy): domain Bacteria; kingdom Pseudomonadati; phylum Pseudomonadota; class Alphaproteobacteria; order Hyphomicrobiales; family Rhizobiaceae; genus Neorhizobium; species Neorhizobium sp. DAR64862/K0K3. Next base: position 85,604 of record NZ_CP191451.1, on the reverse strand, counting down.
ATTTTCCTCTTAAAAATCCAGCCCCGCGCACAGTTTCGTATCAGTTGTTTCTCTCTAAACCTGGATTTGCGATCGCCGATGTTCTTAGCGTGAGAACCAGCCTCACATCGCCGACAAGTTCAAATTAGCTGCCTGCTGGAACAAACGCCTCGCCCGTGTTTTCCCAACCATTGCGGATAAGCGAGGAAGACATAATGCGAACCGTTAACACCCCTTCTCTTGAGATTGCATATTATGAATTTGGCGAAAGCGACGGATGGCCTGTCGTGTTATCACACGGTTTCCCGTATGGCCCTCAAGCTTACGACGAAGTTGCCCCTCGTTTGGCGGCAGCGGGAGCCAGGGTCATTGTCCCTTACCTGCGTGGTTTCGGGCCGACCCGATTCCTGTCGGCCTCATCGATGCGGAGCGGCCAGCAGGCCGCTCTGGGCACGGACGTCATCGACCTTCTCGACGCGCTCGGTCTTCAACGTGCCATTTTGGCTGGATATGACTGGGGTGGCCTTGCTTCATGTGTAGCATCAGCACTGTGGCCGGAACGAGTAGCTGGGCTGGTCTCCTACGCGGGTTACGACATCATCGATGTGGAGCAGCTCAGCCATACCTTTTCTCCAAAGCTGGAATACGCGGTCTGGTACCAGCATCTTTTCCAGCATGAGCGCGGTCGGGAATGCCTAACCCTAAATCGGCGTGATCTCTGCCGTATGCTCTGGCAGCAATGGTCACCGACCTGGTCATTCGACGAGGAGACTTTCGAGCGGACAGCGGCCTCATTCGATAACCCTGATTTTGTCGACGTGGTGATCCACTCTTATCGGTTTGATTTCGGCCTTGCAGACGGTGATCCAGAGCTCGCTGGGCTCGAGCTACAGCTGGCGACCAAGCCACCCATTCTCGTGCCCGCAGTAACCCTCGACGGAACGCAGGACCCGCTAAAGCCGGGCGGGACTGCCAGCCATGCAGCGATGTTCAAGGCCAGGCACGAACACCGTGTGGTAGAATGTGGGCACAACTTGCCATGGGAGGTTCCACGGGATTTCGCTGACGCTGTCATGACCGTCAGATCTTGGACCGTTGAGGCCAATGAATAGCCGCCCGTCCCTTGCGGCATGACGGACCGCCGAATTTACACAAGGGCTTCAGCGCCTATCGGTTGCCGACTCTGTTGCGACCTTTAGAAATTCGGAAGATCAACGGGGCAAAGGTGTCCGTATTCCCCTTGAAGGGAGTCGAACCTTCGACCCCTTCATTGTTTAACACCAATTGGCCCGAAAAGGTGTCACCCGTTGTTGGCGACCTCCCTCACTTTTTCAATCTAGTTGCACCATTTCTGCACCGCCAGAGCCATAGCCTTCGTGCAATCGACGAGGTCGCGAACCGAGACTCGTTCGTTCGGCTGGTGCGCCTGCGCTGGATCGCCGGGTCCGAAATTCACGGTCGGCGTGTTGCCGAGACCGGTCGGCAGACCGATGTCGCTATGGGCGCCGAAGCCGGAGAGCTTCGGCGACAGGTTGGCCGTCTCCACCGCCTGCTGGAAGATCGACACGAACGGGCTATCGGCAGGAATCTCGGCGCAATCGGCATCGAGAATCCATTCGACGCGGGCGGGATGCTCGCGCAGATAGGGATCCGCCTGGCAGACGTTGCGGACGTGTTCCTCGATCTCGCGCTTCACATGGCCGCCGAGGGCGAACTCGTCCTTCTCGCTCGGCAGATACTGTGCGTCGATGATGATCTCGGCGCGGCCGGCCATCGAGGACGGATGCTCTCCTGCAGTCATCTGGGTGACAATGATCTGGTTGGGCAAATTCATAAGCGGATGGTTCTTCTTCGGGTCGAACATCCAGCGACGGTTGAGGATATCGATGCCGTCGAGCATCTGGCGGCAAAGCTGCACGGCGTCGACCGGCCCGCTGGTGTACCAGGCATTCGGCGTCAGCTCGGCATGGCCGCCGATCCCGTCGATGATGATCTTGCCCCAGAGAATGCCCTGCCAGAGAAGCATTCAGCCACGGTAGTCGCCAACGCCGTCGACGCCATGGGGCGCATCGAGGCCTCCGCGAATCAGATTGCGAGTATCATCGGCGTTATCGATGAAATCGCGTTTCAGACGAACCTCCTGGCGCTGAACGCGGGCGTCGAGGTGGCACGGGCGCGAGGCTGGGAAAGGGTTTGCGGTCGTCGCGCAGGAAGTCAGGGAACTAGCCCAGCGCTCGGCGAGGGCAGCAAAGGAAATCAAAGAACTCATCCGCGGATCGAGTTCCGAAGTGGAAAGCGGTGTAAGGCTCGTGCGTGACACCGGAGAAGCCCTTAAAAGCATCGAGCGCGCCGTCTCTAACGTCAACGATCACATGGTATCCATTGCCACTTCGGCCCGGGAGCAAGGTTACGGCCCGTATGCTATTACCAACTGGTTAGTCATTTAAACGCGGCTCGCGCGTCGATGACGCTGTGAGAAGCGCAGTTCATTAGCACGTCGGTTCATGCGTTTTGTGCATATTGCGAGATCCGGCTTTGCAACAAGCTGACTATAAGGTCCCGACCCGGATCGCGAACCCCCTTTAACCACGCTGCGGATAAAGGCAATTTATTCATTGCCTCCTTTGCATCCGTTTGCAGCGTAACATAGCGTACGCCACTCACCGCAAGCCGTGCAGTCCACTCAGGAACGATAGCAAGACCAATCTCAGCAGCTACAAGGTTGACGATTGTTTGCTTTTCTTCTGCAAGCTGAGCTACGCGTGCCTGCAAACCAGCTTCAATGAACAGCTTCATCGTCAAATCGTGGCTGTGCGGACGCGACCTTCTCTCAGGCACGATGAGCGGTTCATCGGCAAGATCATGGATCGTGACGCTAGTTTTGTTAGCAAGGCGATGATTTTCCGACATTGCGACTACAGCCGTCTCATGAAATAACAAAATCGTCTTTAGCTTCGGATCAACAAAGTCTGGTGCGCGGATAAACGCGAGGTCCAACCCGCCTGAAAGCAGCTTCGGGATCAACCTTATGGTTTTGTCCTCCGAAAGCTGCGTCGCTATCTCAGGATGCTGCTGCCTAAAGTCATGAAGAAGCATTGGCAAAAGACCGGCGGCGGCACTGTCGATCGCACCAATCCGAAGCGTTTCCACTCGCTCTTGTCGAGACGTCTGAAAGCGCTTCTGTAGGACCTCAGTCCTTTCAAGAATGTCCCGTGCACTCTCTAAAAGAAATAATCCGTCGTCCGTCAAAGCGACGCTGCGTGTTGTGCGCGCCAACAGGCGAGTACCAAGTGATTCCTCAAGCATCCGGATATGACGCGATAAAGATGCAGGCATAAGTCCCAGCTTCTGAGCCGCCCGGCCGAAATGCAGTTCGTCGGCAACCGAAACGAAGCACCGAAGCTGGTTCAATTCCATAGGATACACTCGAAACTATTATATCACCTTTTTATATATTTCTGACGCGGTTGAGCGTCAAGGCTCAACCGCTTAAGATTAATGCAAGCGCAGGAGGTGCGCTTCTTTATGTATTCCGGGAGGATGGCGTCGTGACGAACGACCTTGAGGCGCGCGTGCTGCGCAAGATCACTTTTCGTATCGTACCTTTCATTATGCTGCTGTATTTCATCGCGTTTCTCGACCGCGTGAATATCGGTTTCGCAGCTCTCACCATGAATCAGGATCTTGGCTTCTCGTCGACGGTCTTCGGTATCGGTGCAGGTATTTTCTTCGTCGGCTATTTTCTGTTCGAGGTGCCCTCGAACCTCATTCTGAACAAGGTCGGCGCTCGCATCTGGATCGCCCGAGTGATGATCACTTGGGGCATCGTGTCCGGGTTAATGGCGTTCGTGCAAGGGACAACCAGCTTCTACACCCTCCGTTTTCTTCTTGGAGTCGCCGAGGCGGGCTTCTTTCCCGGCATCATCCTTTATCTCAGCTTCTGGTTTCCTGCCCGGCGTCGAGCCGCGGTGACCGCAATCTTCATGGCCGCTGCACCGCTTTCGACGGTGCTAGGATCTCCAATTTCCGGCGCGTTGATGGAAATGCATGGTCTGATGGGGCTCGCCGGCTGGCAGTGGATGTTCCTGATTGAGGCGGCGCCGGCATTGATCCTCGGCGTCGTCGTATTGTTCTTCCTGACCGATCGTCCTGAGAAGGCCAAATGGCTAACCGAAGAAGAACGCAACTGGCTGGTAAAAACCATGAATGCAGAGCAGGCGGGCAGGGGAACGGCGAGCCATAGCGTCATGGCAGGCTTGGCTGACATCCGCGTAATCGCGCTTGCCTTGGTATATTTCGGAACGTCGGCAGGTCTTTATACGCTCGGCATCTGGGCGCCTCAAATCATCAAGCAATTCGGCCTGTCTGCCATCGAGGTGGGCTTCATCAATGCTGTTCCCGGCATATTCGCGGTCGTGGCAATGGTCTTGTGGGCTCGTCATTCCGACCGAACGGGCGAACGCACCTGGCACGTGGTCGGGGCATGCCTGCTCGCCGCAGCCGGACTTGCCTTTGCGGCCGGCGCAACCAGTGTGTTTATGGTTCTCATCGCTCTGACCATCGTCAATGTCGGCATCAGTTGCTCGAAGCCGCCGCTCTGGAGCATGCCAACCATGTTTCTCTCGGGTCCCGCGGCAGCCGCTGGCATTGCCACTATCAATTCCATCGGCAACCTCGGTGGCTTCGTCGGACCGTCGATGATCGGATGGATCAAGGACACTACAGGAAGCTTCACCGGTGGCCTCTATTTCGTGGCCGGCCTCCTACTGATCTCGGCGATCCTTACACTTATTCTGGCGCGGTCTGGCCCCAAAGCCGCCGACACGCGTACCGCAGATCAACATTGATAGACGAACTTGAAAGGAGAACCACGATGCGTGAATACAATATAGCTGCGATCCCCGCGGACGGGATCGGTCCCGAAGTGATTGCTGCGGGACTGCAGGTCCTGGAAGCGCTGGAGAAACGTAGCGGCGACTTCAGCATTCATACCGAGACTTTCGACTGGGGCTCAGACTATTACAAGAAGAACGGCGTGATGATGCCGGCGGACGGCCTCGAGCAGCTGAAGAAGTTCGACGCCATCTTCTTTGGCGCGGTCGGCGCGCCGGACGTGCCGGACCATATCACGCTGTGGGGTCTGCGCCTGCCGATCTGCCAGGGTTTCGACCAGTATGCCAACGTCCGTCCGACCAAGATCCTGCCCGGAATTACACCGCCGCTACGCAATTGCGGCCCGGGTGATCTCGACTGGGTGATCGTGCGCGAAAACTCGGAAGGCGAATATTCCGGCCATGGTGGCCGCGCCCACAAGGGCCTGCCGGAAGAAGTCGGCACCGAGGTAGCGATCTTCACCCGCGTCGGCGTCACCCGCATCATGCGCTACGCCTTCAAGCTCGCCCAGGCACGTCCGCGCAAGCTTCTGACCGTTGTCACCAAGTCGAACGCACAGCGCCACGGCATGGTGATGTGGGACGAGATCGCCGCCGAAGTGTCGAAGGAGTTTCCCGACGTCACCTGGGACAAGATGCTCGTCGATGCCATGACCGTGCGCATGACGCTGAAGCCGCAGAGCCTCGACACCATCGTCGCTACCAATCTGCACGCCGACATCCTGTCCGACCTGGCCGGTGCGCTGGCCGGTTCGCTCGGCGTCGCACCGACCGCCAATATCGATCCGGAACGCCGTTTCCCGTCGATGTTCGAACCGATCCATGGCTCCGCCTTCGACATCACCGGCATGGGTATCGCCAATCCGGTCGCAACCTTCTGGACCGCTGCGCAGATGCTCGAACATCTCGGTGAAAAGGACGCAGCCACCCGGCTGATGAGCGCCGTCGAACGCGTTACCGAGGCCGGCATCCTCACGCCAGACGTCGGCGGAACCGCCGATACCCAGCAGGTCACCGACGCTGTTTGCGAAGCAATCGCCGGATCGAACATCCTGAAGATGGCGGCGGTTGGATGACCTGGGATAATGCCTCTGCCCGCAATACGCTGCGTCGAATATTCGACGCAGCGGTGGCCAGTGCCGATCCGGCAAGGGTCCTGAGCCGGCATTTGCCGGAACGGCCGATGGGTCGCTGCGTCGTCATCGGTGCGGGCAAGGCATCCGCTGCGATGGCTGCAGCTCTCGATACCGTTTGGAGCGATGTGGATTTGAGCGGCGTCGTGGTGACACGGTACGGTCACGCCGTGCCGTCCGGGCGGATACGCATCATCGAGGCCTCACATCCCGTTCCTGACGACATGAGCGTCGAGGCGGCGGTCCGGATCATCGGCGCCGTCAGGGATCTCGGGCCAGACGACCTGGTCATCGCCCTGATCTCCGGGGGCGGTTCCTCGCTTCTCGTATCGCCTGCAGCCGGGATGACGTTGGCTGACAAGAAGGCGGTCAACAAGGCGCTTCTGGCAAGCGGCGCGACCATTTCGGAGATGAACGCAGTACGCAAGCAGCTCTCCGGAATAAAGGGCGGTAGGCTCGCCCAACTCGCCCATCCGGCAAGAGTGGTAACGTTGGTGATCTCCGACGTGCCGGGCGACGATCCTTCCGAAATCGCATCGGGTCCGACGGTTGCCAACGACACGACTATCGACGATGCCCGCGAGATCGTCTCCAGATATCGCCTCGTCCTTCCTCCGGCAGCACAGGATGTGCTAGCCAATGGCGGCGCCCGCAATTGTACCGGCAAGGTATCGTCGGATGTGAGGATGATCGCCTCGCCCTCCATGGCGTTGGATGCAGCCGCCGCCGTCGCCGCTGCCAATGGCCTTACCCCTGTCATCCTCGGCGATGCGCTGCAGGGCGAAGCACGGGATGTCGGAACCGTGTTTGCTGGCATCGCCATGTCGGCCAGCACAAAAGGTCTGCCGGTCCGCGGCCCGGCGGTGCTTCTTTCCGGCGGAGAGACCTCCGTTTCGCTTCCCGCCGATACGAAGGGCCGCGGCGGACGCAACAGCGAATTTCTTCTCAGCCTGGCGATCGGCCTCGACGGTGCGGAGGGCATATGGGCACTCTCGGGCGATACCGACGGAATCGACGGGATAGAAGATGCTGCCGGCGCCATGATCGGCCCGGACAGCCTCGCACGCATGCGCGGGAGTGGAATTGACCCCCGCTCGGCACTTTCCCGCCACGACAGCTACACCGCATTCAAGGCGATCGACGACCTGGTGATCACCGGACCGACCCTCACAAATGTCAACGACATACGCGCAATCCTGATCGGATAATTTGACATGTTCATTCGCAGCAACCGCCGCGCCAAGATCGTCGCAACAGTCGGCCCTGCCTCAAGTTCACCGGCAATACTGAGGTCGCTGTTCCTGGCAGGCGTCGATACGTTCCGGCTCAATTTCAGTCATGGAAGCCGCGACGACCATGCCGCCGTCTACCGCCACATCCGCGCGCTGGAAAAGGAGCTGGGAACCTCGATCGGCATCCTTCAGGACCTGCAGGGCCCGAAGATCCGCATCGGTGTGCTTCAGGAAGGCCGGCTGGAGCTGGCGAAGGACGCGGAAATCCGCTTCGTCTGCGGAAGCGAGTCGGGGCGCGGCCTGATGGACATCCCCCTCCCCCATCGCGAGATCTTCGCGGCAGTCAAGCCGGGCGACGATCTGCTGATCGACGATGGACGGGTGCGAGTGCGGGCGCAGGGCGTCAGCGACGAATTCATCGATGCAAAAGTCATCGTCGCTGGAACGATATCCAACCGCAAGGGTGTCAACCTGCCGGGAACCGTCCTCGATATTTCCCCCCTCACCCCGAAGGATCGCAAGGATCTCGAATTCGGGCTGGAACTCGGCGTCGACTGGATCGCCTTGTCCTTCGTGCAGACCGCCCGCGACATGATTGAAGCCCGATCGCTGGTCAGCGACAGGGCCGGGCTGATCGCCAAGATCGAAAAACCCTCGGCACTGGACGAGATCGACGATATCGTGGCGCTTTCCGACGCCATCATGGTGGCGCGCGGCGATCTTGGTGTGGAAATCCCGCCCGAGGATGTGCCGGGCCGTCAGAAGGAACTCATCCGCGCCTGCCGTATCGCCGCCAAACCGGTGATCGTCGCCACGCAGATGCTGGACTCGATGGTGACCTCGCCGACGCCGACGCGCGCAGAAGCCTCGGACGTGGCGGGAGCGATTTATGACGGCGCCGACGCCGTGATGCTCTCGGCGGAGTCTGCAACGGGCGCCTTCCCCGTCGAAACGGTGGAGATCATGAGCCGTATCATCGAAAAGACCGAAAAACATAAATTCTACCGGCCGATCCTCGAAGCGACCGAACCACAGATTGCCCATACCCCTCCGCACGCAGTCGCCACCGCTGCGGCAGATGTCGCCATTGCCCTGAAGGCCCCTGTTATCGTCGCGTTCACGGTCAGCGGCACGACCGCTTCCAGAATCAGCCGGGCACGGCCACCGCTCCCGATCCTCGCCCTAACGCCATCCGAACAGACCGCGCGTCAGCTCGGACTGATGTGGGGCGTCGTCAGCCTGCTTTCGCCGACAGTCGACACCTATGAACAATCCGTCGATCGCGCCACACAGGCCGCGGTGCAAACCGGCCTGGCAGAGAAAAGCGAACAGATCGTCGTGGTGACGGGCTTTCCGTTTGCGACGGCGGGCAGCACCAACAATCTGCGTGTCACCCAGGCGGGTTGACGGCGGCGGGCACGGCGCGTGCCGTGTCTGCGCTACAGGTTCTTGAGGTTAAACCTGGCGATAAGCGGCACCAGCTGATCGTGAGCATGCTTGCGGTGCAACCGGGCGGCACGGCTTGCAGTGGTCGGATCGCCCCGTTCGATCGCCTCGATGATCGCGAGATGTTCGTCCGAGGACCAGGTCGGCAGCGGCCTGAGGTTGAGGGTGAACATCCGGGAGCGATGCAGCTGATCAGCGACCGTGCCGGCCATGCGGGTCAAACGGCTATTGCCGCTGCGCGCCACCAGCGTTTCGTGAAACCTTTCGTCCGCCGCCGCCCAGGCGGGAAGATCGTTGCGATCCAGCGCTGCAACCATGGCTTCGGTCGCATTGCGCAAGATCGCCACCACTTCGACCTTGACCGATGCGTCGATCATGGCAAGCCGCGCAGCGGCAGCGCCCTCGAGCGCTATCGTGACCTCGTAGATCTCCTCGATGTCGGCAGGAGACAGCGCGCAAATGATGATGCCTTTTTTCGGCAGGATGCGTACCAGCCCATCTTCCTGCAGCCGCGCCATGGCTTCGTGGACCGGGGTCCGGCTCATCCCAAGCTGACGGGCGATCTCGATTTCGGCAGCCTGGTAGCCTGGGGGAAAGACGTTGGTTCGGATGGCATTGCGGATTGCGTGATAGGCAGCGCTCACACGGCCCGCGGAAGAAACGGAATCCCCGGCAAGTTCCGTCTGCGGCTCGGCGGTTTCCCTGACGGCAGCACGCAATATCTGGCCTGGTTTTACCATGGTCTCCGGTGTCCCGCACAATGCGCGAATAACGAACTGTCTTTGATGTTGACAAACAGCCGTAAGTCAATAGATTTCAGCTTGCATGCAAGCTGGCATGCTTGATCGTCAGTGGAGGCTGACGATCTTTTCGCCAAGGAGGAAGGTGAAAGTGTCCCAGAGAAATTCCCGTTTCATTGCCGTACTTATGACTGCGACCACCCTGCCCTGGGTCGCGCAGGCACAGGACAGCTACCCCAGCAGTCCTGTCACCATCATGGTACCCGCCGCAGCCGGCGGTCCGAGCGACACGGTCGCGCGGCTGGTGGCCCAGTCGATGTCGAAGACGCTCGGCCAGCAGGTTCTTGTGGAGAACATGGGTGGCGCCGGCGGCTCACTCGGAGCGGCAAACGTCGCCAAAGCCGATCCGGATGGTTACCGGCTGCTGCTCTATCATATCGGCGTCGCAACCTTTGCGGCACTTTACCCGAACCTTGCCTACAAGCCGATCGAGGATTTTTCGAGCGTTGGCCTGATCACCGAAGTTCCGATGACGATCGTCGGGCGCAAGGATCTCGAGCCGAAGACGTTTGCGGATCTGGTCGCCTACGTGAAGAAGAACGCAACGACCGTTACCTTCGGGACTGCCGGTACCGGCGCTGTTTCGGACCTCTGCGGTCGACTGATTCAGGATGCACTCGGCACCAAGATCACCCTCGTTCCCTACAAGGGCATGGGTCCGGCAATGACCGACCTGATCGGCGGACGTATCGATCTGGCATGCGACCAGACCACCAATACCACGACGCAGATCAAGGCCAACGAAGTGCACGCCTATGCCGTCACGACAAAAGCCCGGATCGACGTTCTTCCTGATCTTCCGACTGTCGACGAAGGTGGGCTGAAGGGTTTCGAACTGAGCGCCTGGCACGCCCTTTGGGCACCCAAGGACACTCCAGCTCCGATCCGCGAAAAACTGTCCGAGGCGCTCAAGACCGCACTCAAGGACCCGATGGTGATCGAACGGTTCGCCAGCCTTGGTACCGTGCCTGTTGCCCAGGACATGGCAACACCTGCGGCTCTCGATCAGAAATTCAAGGCTGAAGTCGAACGTCTCGCTAAAGTCATCAGTGAAGCGGGAAAATAGGCTTCCCCGAGGACGGCCGGAGCGCGCCGTCCTCGAATACCTTGCGACAGACAAGGCGCGCAACCCTGATGTTGCGCTGCCCAAGTCTCCCTTAACTCCCTTAGTCGAGAACCACGATGCGTGAATACAAGATAGCTGCGATCCCCGCGGACGGGATCGGTCCCGAAGTGATTGCTGCGGGACTGCAGGTCCTGGAAGCGCTAGAGAAACGTAGCGGCGACTTCAGCATTCATACCGAGACTTTCGACTGGGGCTCGGACTATTACAAAAAAAACGGCGTGATGATGCCTGCCGACGGCCTCGAGCAGCTGAAGAAGTTCGACGCCATCTTCTTTGGCGCGGTCGGCGCGCCGGACGTGCCGGACCATATCACGCTCTGGGGTCTGCGCCTGCCGATCTGCCAGGGTTTCGACCAGTATGCCAATGTCCGTCCGACCAAGGTCCTGCCGGGCATCACGCCACCCTTGCGCAATTGCGGCCCGGGTGATCTCGACTGGGTGATCGTACGCGAAAACTCGGAAGGCGAATACTCCGGCCATGGCGGCCGCGCCCACAAGGGCCTGCCGGAAGAAGTCGGCACCGAGGTGGCGATCTTCACCCGCGTCGGCGTCACCCGCATCATGCGCTACGCCTTCAAGCTCGCCCAGGCACGTCCGCGCAAGCTTCTGACGGTCGTCACCAAGTCGAACGCCCAGCGCCACGGCATGGTGATGTGGGACGAGATCGCCGCCGAAGTGTCGAAGGAGTTTCCCGACGTCACCTGGGACAAGATGCTCGTCGATGCCATGACCGTGCGCATGACGCTAAAGCCGCAGAGCCTAGACACCATCGTCGCCACCAATTTGCACGCCGACATCCTGTCCGACCTGGCCGGCGCGCTGGCCGGTTCGCTCGGTGTCGCACCGACCGCCAATATCGATCCGGAACGCCGTTTCCCGTCGATGTTCGAACCAATCCACGGCTCCGCCTTCGACATCACCGGCAAGGGTATTGCCAATCCGGTCGCAACCTTCTGGACCGCCGCGCAGATGCTCGAACATCTCGGTGAAAAGGACGCAGCAACCCGGCTGATGAGCGCCGTCGAACGCGTTACCGAGGCCGGCATCCTCACCCCCGACGTCGGCGGAACCGCCAATACCCAGCAAGTCACCGACGCTGTCTGCGAAGCAATCGCTGGATCGAATATCCTCTAACCATCAGGAAGTGGCTGCACAGGGAGGGAACCATGACTGAACAACAACAAGGAAGTCGGCGCGACGTGGTCGCCGGCGGGATCTTCATCGCGATTGCAGCACTGTTCGCAATCCAGGGATCCCGCTACGAATTCGGCACTGCGACGCAGATGGGCCCAGGGTTCTTTCCCGTCGTGCTCGCGGTTCTGCTTGCGATATTCGGCGCCTTCACGATGATCGCCGGCTTTCGAAAGGTCCCTGAGGCGCATGACGGTCCAGTGTCCTGGCGGGCGCTCGTGCTCGTCTGCCTGGCACTGGCGATCTTCGGTGCCGGCGCCAGACCGCTCGGACTGGTACCGGTGGTCGTCATCTGCACGTTCATGTCGGCGATGGCATCCCGCAAGAACACGGTTTTCTCTGCGGGTGTCATGGCGCTCGTGATGGCCGTGCTCTGTTTCGTGATTTTCAAGATCGGTCTTGCCGTGACGCTGCCGACTTTCGGACCAGTCTTCGGACGCTGAGGTAATTGTAATGATGGATCTTATCTCCAATCTCTCACTCGGCTTCGAGACAGCTCTTACTCCGGTCAACATCGTCTGGTGCTTCGTCGGCGTCCTGCTGGGGACGCTAGTCGGCGTCCTCCCAGGCATCGGGCCGACCGCGACGATCGCCATGCTATTGCCGATCACCTTCACCTTTTCGCCGGTCACCTCGCTGATCATGCTGTCGGGCATCTATTACGGTGCCCAGTATGGCGGCTCGACCACCGCCATTCTGATCAACCTGCCGGGAGAGAGTTCGTCTGCCGTGACGGCGATCGATGGCTACCAGATGGCCCGCAAGGGCCGAGCCGGGCAGGCGCTGGCGACGGCCGCACTCGGCTCGTTCTTCGCCGGTTGCGTGGCGACCCTGCTCCTGGCAATTGCCGCTCCTCCGCTCGCCTCGGTGGCGTTGAAGTTCGGAGCGCCCGAATATTTCGCACTGATCGTGCTCGGTCTTCTTGTCTCCATTTCGCTGGCACACGGCTCGGTCCTGAAGGCGCTCGGGATGATCGTCGTCGGCCTGCTTCTCGGCACGGTCGGGCAGGACATCTATACCGGCCAGGAACGGTTCACCTTCGGACAGATGGAACTCACCGAAGGCATCAATTTCGTCTCCATAGCGGTTGGCGTGTTCGGCGTAGCCGAGATCTTCCGCAATCTCCAGGACGAGAGCGATCGCGAAGTCGGCGTCAAGAGGGTGATGAACCTCTGGCTCAGCAAGGAAGATTTTCGCCGGATCACCGGACCGGTGATCCGCGGCACCATCCTCGGCTCGATCCTCGGCGTGTTGCCCGGCGGTGGCCATGTCTTGGCGTCCTTTGCCAGCTATTCGGCCGAAAAAAACCTTTCGAAACATCCGGAAGAGTTCGGCCACGGTGCCATCGAAGGCGTTGCCGGTCCTGAAAGCGCGAACAATGCCGCCGCACAGACCTCATTCATTCCGCTGCTGACACTGGGAATTCCGGCTCATCCGGTGATGGCGCTGATCGTCGGAGCTTTCATCCTGCAGGGCATCACCCCCGGTCCTGATGTCATCAACAGCCAGCCGGCGCTGTTTTGGGGAATTATCGCATCGATGTGGATCGGCAATCTCCTGCTGGTGATCCTCAACCTGCCGCTGATCGGATTGTGGGTCAAGATGCTGACCATCCCCTATCGCATGCTGTTTCCGGCCATCGTGGTGTTCGCGGCTATCGGATGTTACTCGATCAACAGCAACCCGTTCGACGTCTATGCGATCATTGTCGCCGGGATACTCGGTTTCCTTCTCATCCGCATGGGTTGCGAGCCGGCGCCGCTGCTGCTCGGCTTCGTTCTCGGACCGTTGCTGGAAGAACATCTCCGGCGGGCAATGATCATTTCGCGGGGAGATGCGATGGTATTCGTGACCAATCCGATCGCGGCAAGCCTTCTTGCCGTCGGCCTCGCGTGCATCGTCATCGCATTGCTGCCATCCATACGTTCGAAGCGCGACAAGGTGTTCGTCGAGGAGGACTGAGCCGTCATTTTCGAGAATCATCCAAGACGTGAACCTGGAGGAGAGTTTCATGATCCGTAGCATGACTGCATTGAGCCTGCTGGCCGCCAGCATCCTGACGCCCAGCGCCGGCCACGCCGGTTTGGTCGAGACAATCGCTGCCCGGCAGAAGATCTTTGGCATCGAGAATGTCGATGCCGCCACCGGCAAGCTGCCCGATGACAAGGTGATCTTTTCCTGGCTGTCGAACTCGACATTCGCGACATCGGTCGAGGGCCGCGTATTCTACATGGACACCTATGTCACACGTCTCGAAGTCGAGGCCGGACGGACGCCGATCGTCATCAAGGACATGGTGGACCTCAACCCGGAAGCCATTCTGCTCGGCCACGGGCATAACGACCATGCCGACAATGCCGCCTATATCGCGGGCAAGACCGGCGCCCGCATCTTTGCGACGGAGGAAACCTGCGGCGTCATGGCCGCCGATCTCGAACGCATGAAGACGGACCCGCTGATCATGAAGGACGCGGTCGCGAAACTCGACCCGTCATCGAAGATCGACTGCACCGCAGTCACCTCGAAGGGGTCCACGCCGGGGACGGAAATACTCCAACTCGACGTGATTGAGCCGCAAGCCTGCGTCGTGGCGTTCCGCCATCTTCACTCCGTTGCGGTTCCGCCCGACCTTTCCTTTCCGCCGACGCCGGTGAAGATCGTCGTCGATCCGCGCGATGCCGATCTCTTTCCGAAGGGTGTTGCCCTGACGCCGGACGAAAAGACCAATTCGCCGCTCACCGGGCAGTTGAACCTAGAGACCGGCGGCGAGCCTGGTGGAGGTGAAAGCCTGTTCTTCAGCTTCATCCTGCGCAGCGGCAGCCATTTCTCCTTTGTCTGGCACAATTCCGCCGGCGCACTCAAGGAAGGCAAGGGCCGCGGATGGGATGGAACGCTGGAAGACGGACGCCGGATCGTGGCGCTTTTGAAAGCTCTTCCTCCGACCGACGTTCAGATGGGAACGGCCTCCAGCGGGAATTTCAACAACAACGGCCTGCGCGATCTCATCCAGTATCAGGAGGCGCTGAAACCGAAGATATTCGTGCCCAATCACCTGACGTCCGGTACGGCAACGCGGGAGGCCTCCTCGCTTTCGGTCTATGCCGGATATCTGGAGCAGCTGGATCTGATGAAAATGCCGCAGACCGACCGTCCGGCAATTCGCTGGCTGGTCGACCCGACCGACTATCTCAAGCCGATCGTGTTCGACAGCCGTGATCCAGTCTGGCGGGATAAGCGGAAAGACGATGTGATGCAGCAGATCTGCAAGCAGCCTGGTTGCGAAGTCCACTTCCACTGAAATCGAGAGACTGCTGAATGCGTTGCGACACGGCAGTGGTTCGGCGACACCGACGCGACAGCAGCAGCATTTGCGGGCGGATAGGAGAGCGCGTCGCAACTCAGCCGAGAATACACGCGGATGTTCGCTTCGATCCCATGCCCGCGAAGGGCTAGCCATGATCGGCGTTCGCGATATCGCCAAGATCGCCGCCCACGAGGGTAGCAAAGTTCGCCGTTGCAGACGCTCGGATGAGAAGGCTTTGCGCCAGGCTGTCAACGGTCAAGACGCCGTGCTCAGTGCGCTCGGCACACACAAGCCTGTTTCCCCGTTACATTTGGACACGCCAGACGGTCGGCCTCTCGTAGCGAGGTGTCGGCTCTGGCACAAAAAAAGCAATCCAACTTGGATGAAACGAAACGCGTTGACCATGTCAGCTAACCGCTGTCGGCGTGGGCCGTCGCGATGCCAAGATGAAAGCTATGATAGTCCCCTAATCGCAATCGATTCACTTCGCGATAATTTTCCCCCGGCCATGATCAGGCCTGATGGCTAGAAGCTTGGCACCCTTCTGCAGCTCGAAGCACTAACACGCTCAACACCTAAAACGACATTCTCCACAATCTCTTGCAACTCCGCCTGCGTTGCGCCATCCCGCGCCTGGATCGAGATGCCTTGTAGCACAGCCGACAGGTAGCGCTCGAGAGGCGGTGTTTGGCCATCGGTTACGAACGGCGCCAGCGTCTTTGCTATACGCTCTCGCATGGCATCACGCCGAGCCGCTGCGTTGCGAGCAAGCGCGGCGTGCTCTGAATGACAGGCGGTCATGCCGCTGGAGATCATGCACCCGCCCTCCCTGTCTGGATCCGTGACAGCCCTCACCGCCCCCTCCAATAATGCCCGCACGGCCTGCGCAAGGGAGGCAGCCTTTTCTGCTAAGTCCAGATCGAGCGATGCGAATTTCTCCTCGTAGAGGTCGAGCGCTTCCCGATAGAGCCCGGCCTTGCTGCCAAAAGCGGCATAAAGGCTTGGAGGGGCGATACCAATTGCCTTTGTCAACTCGCCGACCGACACACCCTCGTACCCGCTTCGCCAGAATAAGCGCATCGCGGTTTCGACAGCCTTTTCCCGGTCAAAGCTCCAAGGTCTGCCGCCGCGTGATTTTTCACTATGT
Source organism: Neorhizobium sp. DAR64862/K0K3 (assembly GCF_050500185.1). Taxonomy (NCBI): domain Bacteria; kingdom Pseudomonadati; phylum Pseudomonadota; class Alphaproteobacteria; order Hyphomicrobiales; family Rhizobiaceae; genus Neorhizobium; species Neorhizobium sp. DAR64862/K0K3. Next base: position 69,355 of record NZ_CP191451.1, on the reverse strand, counting down.
TTCATAGCGGTTACTAAACAACACTTGACAACGGAAGTCAAGAATGTTGACTAGCGCTCACTAAACAACGAGGAAAAAGACGTATGCATCATTCACGACGTACATTAATTTCAGGAATGGCCGGGTTATTTGCCCTGACAATCGGTACGGCAACAGGTGCGCCGCACGTTTATGCGGCGCCTACCGTGATTAAAGAAGTCGCCGTCAAGGAAAGGGATATCGCCCGCGATGCAGTCACCGCCCGCTCAAGCGACGGCACGATGCTTGTGGGCGAGGTGCAGGGCGATCCCAAAGCTCCCGAGATTTTGTTCATCCACGGCCTGCGGCAGAGCCGCTTAAGCTGGGAGAAGCAACTATCCGACCCAGCTCTCCAGAACTTCAGGATTGTTACCTTCGATCTGCGCGGACACGGAGACTCCGACAAACCGACGTCGCTGGATGCTTATTCAGAGGCGGATAATTGGGCGGACGACGTGGCGGCTATCATCAGTGCGTCAAAACTTCGCCGGCCCGTAATAGTGGGCTGGTCGCTCGGTGGCTACGTTGCGGGAGCTTACCTTCGTAAATATGGTGGCGAGGCAATCGCTGGCGTAAATCTGGTGGATGCGGTCACAAAGCTATCACCCGACCTTTTCAGCAAGGAAACGGTCGACTTCATTGGCCCAACGGTCTCTCACGATCTAGCGACAAGAACTAAAGGGACGGCTGATTTTCTTGCCGCATGCTTCCACCAGCCCCCTTCCGAGCTAGAGATGCAGCGGATGCTTGTCATCAACGGTATGACTGGACGTACCGTGTATGAAGGTTTTCTCCAAACGAAGACGACCGATCTGGAACCCGTCTTTAAAGCCTATACCGGTCCGATTCTTTTGACGTATGGCGTTCACGACAGGTTGGTACGCATTGCGATGTTGGAGAGAATTAAGGCTATCCATCTGAATAGCCAACTCTCGATCTTCTCTCATAGCGGGCATAGCCCATTTTACGAAGAGCCACATCGCTTTAATAAGGAACTCGCTGATTTCGTGAGGTCTGCTAATAATCTATGATTGTTGGATTAGCCTGTGAGTCCGACCGAAATAGCGAAGGCGATTGTTTTTCCCCCGGACGAGTCAACCAGAACCGCTGGATGTGAGCTCATTACCGACGGCGGCTTGAGCAATCTTCAAAAAGGGCTGACCGTAGTTGCTACGGCCAGCCCTTTATATTTCCCCACGATCCTAGTCGGCAAGCCTAACACCGAACAGCGAACGCCTTGAACAGATTTGAACCAGAGGCGCGTTATTCGATCGCCAATGCGTAACTACTTGATGCTCAGCAGATCTCGGTGTGGCACCAGGAAAAGCCCTCTAGGCCTGCGGATGTCTGGGCGGCTGAGCACCCCAGATCGCCCGTTACTAGATTTTTCCAACGACGACAAACACGACCACCGTTGAGGCTAAAGGTATTCAAGGTCGATCCGCCGTCAGCCTTCTTCGGCGAGTGCAATGTAACGCCCTTCGACCGGATGATGCGGGTCGCTAGGTGCGAGCGTCGATGTCTTGCCCGGCGAGACAAGCTGATCGATGAAGGCTTCGTCGGCCTGCGTGTAGCTGTAGTCGAGCGCGTCGATATAGTCCTGCCACTGCTCCATCGTGCGGGGCCCGACGATCACGGAGGAAACAAGCTTGTTGCGCATCACCCATTGCTGGGCGATATGCGCCGACTTGGCGCCCTTTGCTTCCGCATGCTCTGCGAGCTTTTCAGCGACAAGCAGCGATTCCGGACGCCATTCGGCTTCCATCATCCTTACGTCGCCTCTGCCGGCCCGACTTCCCTGCTCCGGTGCCGCATTTGGCTTGTACTTGCCGGTGAGGATGCCGCGTGCCAGCGGGCTGTAGGTGACGACACCGACGCCATAGAAGTTCGCCGCCGGAAGCTGCTCGACCTCAGCCTCGCGATTAACCAGATTGTAGAGCGGCTGGGTGGCGATCGGTCCCTGGATGCCGGCCTTGTCAGCAAGCGCCATGGTCTCGGCCATGCGCCACGCCTTGAAGTTCGAGACGCCGAAATAGCTGATCTTGCCCATGCGGATAAGGTCTGCAAATGCATGCACCATTTCAGACAGCGGTGCTTCGAAGTCGGCCTTATGGATGTAGAGAAGGTCTATATGGTCGGTGCCCAGGCGCTTCAGGCTGGCATCTACCGCCTGCGTGATCCATTTACGAGACATGCCCCTTTCGTTCGGGCCGGCGCCCATCGGATTGCCGACTTTGGTGGCAAGAACCCAGTGGTCGCGGTCGGCTGCGATTGCCTTGCCGACGACGCGCTCGGATTCACCGCCATTATACATGTCGGCCGTATCGATGAAATTGACGCCGACATCCCGAGCGCTTGAAATAATCTTGCTGGACGTGGCTTCGTCGGCCGCGCCGCCGAACATCATGGCGCCCAGGCAGAGTTCGGACACCTTGACGCCGCTTCTGCCGAGATAGTTGTACTTCATGGCCGTGTTCCTTCCGGTCGGGCGCGATGTCTGATTTTGGACCTCGGTCTAGCAAGCCCTCCCCTCCCCGCAAACCATTGGCTTCGAGCCGTCCGATCTTTGTGCGCGTTTGTCCAAACACTCAGCCATGGCGGGTACTATCATGCAGTTCTCGACCGCCGCACTGACTGCTGCGCCATCGGACAACACAAGGATCTTGAGATGAACACTCCCATCCATCCCAAAGACTGGATCATCGGCAAAACGGCCAACGGCACCAACCATCTGAACTGGGGCGTGAAGGCCGGCAACCACATCTATGTTGCCGGGATGTTGGCGACCGACCCCTATGACGGCAGCACCGTCGGCGTCGGCGATATTGAGGTTCAGACCCGCCGCGTTCTCGACAGCGTCAAGGAAGTCGTCGAGACGGCCGGCGGCACGATGGCCGATGTTACCTTCAACCAGATCTTCCTGAAAGACCTTGCGGACTACCACAAGATGAATGCGGTCTATGTCGAATATTTCAAGGAAGCGCTGCCGGCACGGGCATGCCTGAAGGCCGACATGGTCAAACCGGAATACCTGGTCGAGATCATCAGCACAGCCGTCGTATCGGCCTGATCCCGCGCAAGACAGATGGATCGGGATAGGAGTCCCGATCCAGGCCTCAGCGACGCCCGGATGCCATGACCACCGCGCCTGAAGCCAGAACGACGACTGCGCCAGCCACCGTATGGAGGTCGGGCAATTCCGCAAAGATCAGCAACCCGCCTGCGAGAGCCCAGCAGAGCTGGGTATAGGCAAGCGGCGCCAACGTGCTTGCTGGTGCGTGCCGGTGGGCGACTACCAGGAAGAAGTGGCCGAGCCCGCCAATGATGCCGACCAAAACCATTGCCACCCAGCCGCTGGAGTCGTCAGGCCACTGCCAGATAGGCACCACGGCAATGCTGAGCACAATGGCGGGAAGAGCGACCGCGACAATGTTCAAGCTCAGCATCGATTCCGTCGACAGCAGGCGCTTCGAGAGAAGCACATAAAAGGCATAGCTCAGGACATTGCCGACCGCGTAGACCGCCGAAAGCTTGAACACATCGGCACCCGGCTGGATAACGAGGAGTGCGCCGACCAGCCCCAGAAGAAGCCCCAGCCCTACCAACAACTGGAGACGCTCGCGAAACAGCAGGATCGACAGGGCGGTGATGACGACGGGGCCAAGCATGACGATGGCCTGGTTCTCGACCAGTCCCATATCTCGCAGCGCAAGGAAGTTGAAGGCCGTTGAACCGAAAAGGCAAGCAGCCCGCAGAGCCTGCAGGCCGGGCCGCCGAATGCCCCAGCGGCGCGGGTCGAGGCTCGGCCGGAAGAGTGCGAATGCCGTCAGACAGCCAAAGGCATAACGGGCCCAGACTACCTGCAGAACCGGCAGATGACGGCTGGCATATTTGGCGGCGGGATCGATCAGGGCAATGAACATAACAGCGAGCAGCATCAGAGCCACGCCCTTGCCGACCTGGGAGGCCGGGGCAGAGGGCTGACCGCTTTCGGCGAGAGACAGGTTCGGCATGAATGTCCTATCGTATGAGACTTGACATGCCGGGCGGGAGCATGAGCTCCAGACACTGACGGCATGCGAAAACACTAAGTTGAGGCTTGCCAGCCGCTTCTAAAAAAGAACGCAGCGCCAGCTAACGGGCGATCCGCAAGTCGGAGGGCTGCCTTGCGCGCATGTCCGGTCGCGCCTTAGACCAGGTGAGTTCCTGAGAACGCCAGTGGTCCCTGTGTTGCGAGGGCGACATGCCGAAGCGATCCTTGAAGGCACGGCTGAAATAGGCAGAGTCGTTGAAGCCCCAGCGATAACTGATCTCGGCGATCGACAGGCCGGAATACAGTGGATCCGCCAGGTCCTGATGGGAACGCTCCAGCCGGCGGCGGCGAATGTAGTGGTTGGCGTTTTCGCCGACGTCCTCGAACAGTTTTTGCAGGTAGCGCAGCGAGATTCCTAGATGGTCTGCAATACCACTCGGCGTAAGATCCGGGTCGGACAGCTTGAGCTCGATCGCCTGGGTGGCGCGGAGCGCGATGGCGTTCCTTGTCCTGGAGCCATCGATCACATTGCTGGACGCACCGGTCGTAGCGATCGAGGCCATCAAGAATTCCACCAGCGTGATCTCCAGCGGCCGTATCTCATCAGCAGTCATCGTCCCGGCGCGCGCTGTCGCCAGCTTCACGAGGTCGGCCAGAAACGTTGTCGATCCGACATCTCCGGCCAGACGCAGGGCGATGGACGGGGTGGCGAGCGAGGCAAGACGGAAGCTGTTCTGGAACCCGGTGAACTGAACGTAATCGATCGAGGTCTTCGTTGTCGCCGTAAGGCGCAGTTCCCGCGGCATCTTGCCAACAATCATGTCGCCGGTCTCGAACGGCATGCTGCCGCGCTCGGTCCTCAGTGTGCCCGCCCCTTCGGCAATTCGCGCGAGCCATATGCTGCCCGAAAAAGCGCGCGTCTCGACCGAAATGTGCTGCGCCGACATCTCGAGCCGCGCCATCACGAATCCCCAGGGTGCCTTCAGGCCGGAAAGCGACGCGGAGAAACTCTGCGGCGAGGCGTCGCCGACCGACTTCGCCTTGAAGCCAGCCAGGACCTCGCTCCAGGCGGCAAGCCGTCGATGCTCCTCGAGCGTCGAAGCATCGAAAGAGAAGAGCTTCAGCATATCTGTCGCCACTCCGCGCATATGCTCATTTCTGTCCCCTGAGGAACGGAATGCCGATTTCGCTCGGACCGGCCTTGCTCTTGCCGACGAGAACCCAGGCAAGCAGCGCCAGCACGAAGGGTGACATCAGCAGGAGCGGCGGAGATATAGCCAAGCCGATCGCCTGCCCCTGATACTGGAGGGCATCGGCCGCCCCGAACAGGATGGAGGCGAGCATGACCCATATCGGATGCCAGCGCCCGAATATGACCACCGCGACGGCAAGATAGCCCCGGCCGCCGGTGATGTTGTCGACGAATACGCCGCCGGATGCGACCAGGGTAAGATAGGCCCCTGCAATGCCGGCCATTACGCCGGTCACCAGCATTGCGGAAAACCGTATGGCAGTGACCGAAATGCCGGCCGCATCGGCGGCAGACGCCCCCTCGCCCACGGCCCGGAAGACGAGGCCGAGACGGGTGTAACGGAAGAAAATCCAGAACAGGATCGCCACGATCACTGCCGCGTAGAGGATGGGGCTTTGCGAGAAGATCGCGCGACCGACGATCGGGATCTCCGAAAGATAGGGTATGCGATAGCTCGAGACACTTCGCAGAGACGGCGCCTGGTAGGCGGCCGACAGCGTCATTTCGCGCAAGAGCGAAGTTACCCCGAGCGCCAGGATGTTGAAACCGATGCCGACGACGATCTGGTCGGCCCGGAGGATGGCGACGGCGATGCCAAGCACCGCAGCGGCGCCAACGCCCCACAATGCACCGGCAGCAACGGCTGCATAGGGTGTGCCGGACATCTGGAGCCCGAGGACGGCACCGAAGGCGCCGAACAGCATGATACCCTCGAGGCCGATATTGAGCACGCCTGCACGCTCCGACACCAGTTCGCCGAGCGATGCCAGCAGGATCGGCGCGGCAAGCCTGATCGCGGACGCCAGCAGCAGGCCGAATGTTACCGCGTCAAAGACCATAGCGGCCGTCCTTTCAGGAACCTGTATCCGTGGATGCCGGCGAGGAAGATGATCGGCAGACCGGTCATGATCAGCGCCAGCGCGGCCGGAATGCTGAGCGAGCTCTGCAATGCAACGGTGCCACTACTGATCGCACCGAAATAGACAGCGACGACGACGGCGCCGAGCGGTTCAAGGCTGCCAAGGAGCGCGATCGCCAGACCGTCGAAACCGAGCGAGGAGCTGAATCCATCGATCAGCCGGTATTGTACGCCGAGCACTTCGCCGGCGCCGGCAATACCGGCGATACCGCCGGAAATCAGCATCGAACTGATGATCAGCCGCGACAAAGGCATGCCCTGAAGCTGCGCGGCACGCGGGCTGAGGCCTGCGGCGCGAAGGCGCACGCCGAACGTGCTGTGATAAAGAAGAAGCCACAGCACGAACGCCACGAGAAGCGCGAGAAACACCCCGGCATGCAGCCGCGTGCCGCTTATCAGAACCGGCAGGATTGCCCCGTCTGCAATCTTTGCCGACATGTTGAAGTCGGAACCTGGCGGCTGCAGCGGCCCTTGGACGAGATATTTTACCAGGTAGATGCCGATGAAGTTCATCATCAGGGTGACGATGATCTCGTTGGCACCGCGCCATAGCTTGAGGAGGACCGGTATCAGGCCCCAAAAGGCTCCGAACGCTGCGCCGCTGACGATCGAGATCGGCAATAGCAGGATGCCGAGTTCCGGCGGCAGCATAGTCGCAGGCAGAACGGCGCCGATCGCCCCCAGTTGCAGCTGCCCTTCTGCGCCGAGGTTGTAGAAACCGCATCGGATCGCAATGAGTGCCGCGAGCGCCGCCAACAGCCTTGGCGTCATGAAGACGAGCGTGTCGGCAAGCGCCATCCGCGAGCCGAACGCGCCGCTCAGCATTACGCCGAGCGCCTCGAAGGGCTCGACGCCGAGGCTTGCCAGGATAATCAGGCCAACCAGCAGGCTGACGCCGAAGGAACTCAGCACCAGGAATGCATTGGAAGAAGTCAGCCGCCTCAGGCGTTCATTCCAGGGAGCGACGACAGTTTGGGATTTGACGTCAACGATCGGTGTCACGCTTGAGCACTCCCGTGGCTTGTACCGCCGGTCATTAGGTCTCCGATGATTTCGCGGGATGTGTCCCGTCCGACCTCGCCGACCGTCTGCCCCGCGTAAAGGACGATAATGCGGTCACTGACGCGCATGATCTCATCGAGATTGCTGGAAATGATCAGCACGGCCTTGCCGTTGTTTGCCGCGGCACGCAGGCGCTTCAGCACTTCTTCGCTCGCCGCGACGTCGAGGCCGCGGGTCGGTTGGTAGACGATCACCGTCGGAGCGTCTTCGTTCAGCGCCCGTGCCAGCACGACTTTTTGCTGGTTGCCGCCGGACAGTGTGCGCGGAGTGACATGCACCGATCGCGCCCGCACATCCGACGCTGCAAGCATCTCTTCCGCCCGACGTGTTATCTCCGCATGCCTCAGCCGGCCACCGCGTGAATAGGGTTTTTCACCGATCTTGTTCAGGAGAAGGTTGACCGAGACGGGAAGATCGAGAACCAGCCCTTCGTGATGCCGGTCCTCCGGAACCAGGCCCGCGACCGCCCGACCGTCCGCATGACGGCGTCGTGCATGCACGGCACCGCTTTCCGGCCGGCGCAATCCCGCGAGCAGTTCGAACAGTTCACGCTGGCCGTTGCCCTCGACACCCGCGACGCCGACAATCTCGCCGGCCCGCAATGTCAGTGACGCATTCTTGAGACCCGATGAGGACTGCGTTGCGGCGACGCTGACGCGATCAAGCGAGATTTCTACCTCGCCTTCGCCGGTGCGCGTGGTCGCGAGCGATGTATCCAGATCGACCGACTTGCCGACCATCTCGCGGACAAAATCGCTGCGTTGACGCTTTGCGACCGGCTCGGAGCTGATCAGCTTGCCGCGGCGAATGACGGAGGCATGCTCGGCATATGCCAATACCTCTTCGAGATGGTGTGTGACAACGACTACCGCGCGTCCGTCGTCGGCAATTTGCCGCAACACCCGGTAGAAGGCCTCGATCTCGGACGGGTTGAGGATTGTTGTCGGCTCGTCGAAAAGAATGAGCTGCGCCTGGTTGATCAGCGCTTTCAGAATTTCGACTCGCTGTTGAAGCGACAGCGGCAAGTCACCGACCATGGCGGACGGATCGACGGACAGGCCGAACTGGTCGGCAAGTCTTGTGATGTCGGAATTGCGCGCCAACGTCTTGCGCACAGTGGGCGAGGCAGCCAATCGGAGATTTTCGGCAACCGTGAAGCTTGGCACCAGCTTGAAATGCTGGTGGACCATGCCGATGCGATTGGCGATCGCATCGGCAGGCGAACGATGGATGACCTGACGGCCATCCAGAAGAATGCCGCCCGTATCCGGCTGATGCATCCCGAAGAGGATGTTGAGCAGTGTGCTTTTGCCGGCTCCGTTCTCGCCGAGGATCGCGTGGATCTCGCTGCGCCTGAAGGCGAGCGACACATCCTCGAGAACGGGAAAACCTGGCACGAAACTCTTCGAGACGCCGGTCAGTTCGACATACGGGCGGTTGAGCATTTGCGAACTTATTTCGTGACGTCGAGCTCGCCCTTGGCAATCTTTGCCATGGTGGCGAACACATCTGCCTCGACCTTGGTATCGACATGCTTGAACGGTTTGAAAAGCGTCCAGCCGTCGTGGGCGAGGTCCATCTGGTAGACCTTGCCGCCGAGCTTGCCGGCGGTCATCAGTTCACCCATTTGGTCATAGGCCTTGTCGAAGTTGAGCACCGTACTGGTGATGACAGCGTTCGGATAGGCGGCACTCTGGTCCATATAGGCACCGATCGTGTGTGCCTCTTCCTCGTCCGCAGCCTGTTGGGTACCGACGTCGGCCAGGTCCGCCGACGGCAAGAGAACATCAGCACCACGCGCGATGACGCCGGTGGCGATTTCCTTTGCCTTGGCGACGTCGGTAAACGAGCCGGTATAGACCGTATCGACTTGGATATCGCCGACGAGCGATTTTGCGCCCTTGATGGTGAATTCCTGGGCGCGCTTGGCCGACGGGATTTCTTCGCCGGATATGATGGCGATATGCTTGTTCTTGCTCGACGCCGCAGCGACAGCCCCTGTGATGAAGCCATACTCGTCCCAGTTTACTGACCAGGCAGTGTAGTTCTTCAGGTCACCCGTCGACGCCGCATAGCTGTAGAGTACGAACTGCGTATCGGGAAATTCCTTGGCGACTTCCTGGATGGCTGCCGAATAGCCGGAGCTGTGGCAGATGATCATCTTGACGCCGCGCGACGCGAGCTGACGCAGGATAGCGGGCGCCTTTTCGTAGGTGGCGTTCTCGATATAAGACGGCTTGAAGTTATACTTCTTCACCATCTTGTCGAAGGCGGCATAGCCCGGTTTGTCCCAGTTACCTTGGGTAACCGCGCCGGTAAACAGTGCCGCGACCTCGACCGGATCGGCTGCGTAAACCTGCGAAACCGGCAGTGGCCCCGCAGACAGGATGGTGCCGCCGATGGCAAGCGCCATCAGATGACGCCGGGTCAGCGATTGAAGGATCATGCGCATGCTCGTTCCCCTTTTTTGTTCGAGCGGATGATGGAGTGAAGGTGTGCTGGGCTAGGCATCCCGGTCCGTAGCGGGGATCATGACGACGACGTCGATCTCCAGTAGCAAGTCCGGATCCGCGAGCCCCGCGACGTGGATGAACGTGCTGGCCGGCAGTTCGACGCCGTCAAAGAATTTCAGCCGGCCGCGATGTATGGCAGGCGCAAATCCCGGGTCGGTAACGTAAGTGACCGTTTTGACGATATCGTCAGGGGTTGCTCCGAGCCCTTCGAGCAGGTGGCCGACATTGGCGTATGTCTGCGCGACCTGTGCATCGATGTCGCCTTGCCCGACCACCGCACCGTTCTCGTCCCAAGAGACCTGACCGGTGGCGAAAACCGGAACGCCTGGACGAACTTTGGCATGGTTGTAGTAGCTCTGTTGCTTCAGGCCCTTCGGGTTGATCACAGTCATGATGCTTGTCCGTGCTGGTGCGCGTGGGCGGTCGTCATGACCCCCCGCTCGTAGAGACCTGTCACCACGTCCGTGCCGATGGTCTTCAGATCGTCGATGAAGTCGGGGACGATGACAGTGATGCCGTCCAGCTTTGCGTTCTTGACGATGTCGGCAAGCTTCTCGGCAATCGTGTCCGCCGACCCGATCACGGCCGCCGGCGACATGGAGTTGCGCTGCTGACCCTGCGAGATGAAGCGATTGGCCATGGTGTTCTGCTTCAGGCTTGGATCTGAGGAATATTCCCGCGTCTGGTTGTCGAGTGCTTCGACATCGACGCCGGAATTATAATAGTCGACGCGTTCCTGCGCCTCCTTGTCCGTCGCCCCAGGGACGATGGTGAAGAGACCATAAGTCTTGAAATCGGCACGGCCGGCTTCGGCAGCCAGTTCCTTGGCGCGCAGTCCCGTCTTGACGAAATCGTCGCGGTTGCTACCCAGCAGGAAGCTGCCGGTGCAGTTCTTGATAGTGAAGCGGAAGCCGCTGTCTGAAGCGCCGGCACAGATGATCGGCGGCAGCTTTGCCGGCTTGGGGTTCGACATGCAGTCGGTCAGCTTGTAGAATTTGCCTTCGTGATCGACGCGCTCCTCGCTCCAAAGACGCTTGGCGACGGTGATCCACTCCTCCGCCAGTTCGTAACGGCCGCCATGGTCGAGTTCGCGCCAAAGACCCATCTGTCCTTGGTCTACAGGATTGGATCCGGCCACCAGATTGAGGCCGAAGCGGCCGTTCGAGATCTGGTCGAGAACAGCAACCATCTTGGCTACCACAGCCGGATGGAAGATCATTGTGTGAACAGTGCCCCATACGCCGATGCGACTAGTCGCCTCGGCCAGGCCTGACATGGTCGTCAAGGATTCGAGCGTCACATCCCAGTGCTTGCTCGGGCCGCCATAGCCGCGCCATTTGGCCATGCTCAGCGCGAAGTCGAAGCCGAGATTCTCGGCAAGCACGGTGACCTGCTTGTTATACTCATAGGTCGCCGGCAACTGAGGGCTCGTCGTCGACGTGATCCAGCCACCGTTTCCGACCGGCAGAAACACGCCAAGTTCAACGGATGTCTGTTCAGAATTCATGCTCTGACCTTTCAGTTTCGCGGGCTTGACCCGTCTTCATGGAGATCACGCTAGCAGCAATTTTTGGCGGGACGTAATCGAATGTGATCCATGTCATGTTGCCTATTTGGCAACGCGAATGCTCGTTATCTCAGGTAGCTCGAGGACTCGGTCGCGGACTTGAACGCCTTGACGAGGCGCTTCAGGAACTCGTTTGCCGCATAGGACAACTGCCGGTCGCGATGAATGCAGACAGCCGATGTCGCTTCGGCAAAATCAGGAGATTCAATGGGGATGGCCCTGAGACGCCCGTCGCTCAATTCCTTGCGCGCCGCCATGACGGGAGCGATGGCAAGCGTTCGACCCGTCATGGCAAGGTTCTTCGTCAATTCCAGATTGTTGGTGGAAACGACGATGTCCGGCACGAAACGGTTTCGGGCAACCGCTTGGTCGAACAGCTGCCGCAGACCAAAACTCGTTACCGGCAGCGCGATTTGCTGACTGCAGATTTCAGCAAGGGTAAGCTTATCCCGGTTGGCAAAGTCATGCAGAGGCGAGACGAGACACATGACCGGCTCCGAATATTGAGCCATGATCTCGATGCCTGGCCGACCCTTGGGATTGTAGACAATGCCGATATCTGCCTCGTCCCTCGTCAGCGCTTCGGCTATCCGATCTGAGGATTCCGAGTAGACCGAGAACTTGATTGCAGGGAATTGCTCATTGAAGTCGGCAATCGTGCGGGGCAGGAAATCCATGATCAGACCTTCGATCACCCAAATCTTTACCTCCCCCAGCCGAAGCCCTTTCAGGCTGCGGATGCTTTCCTGAACACGCTCCATGTCTCGAAACATGTGGCGTGTGAACCGTTCGAGAACCAGACCCGCCGGCGTCAGCTGGATGCCCGTATTGGTGCGCTCCAGAAGCATGGCGCCGAGAGATTGCTCGAGAATGGCAATCTGCCGGCTGATCGCGGACGGCGCGACGTGCAGCCTGTCGGCGGCGCGGCGGATCGATCGAGTCTCCGCGACCTCGTTGAAATATTTGTACGTATTCAAGTTCACAGGCAGCCTCCGGATTACACGGGAGACGTGATGCAAACCTTATGCCAAAGCGATCTGATCCGTGTTCGAAAATAGGCAACAGGGCGGGTACGACTTTGATCTACGGCCAAGCTGAAGAGACTTGCTATTCGTTCTCCGGCACGCGGCGCCAAGACTGTAAGAACTCCATGGCGGCGCAGCGTGATCGATTGACGACGCACTTTACGGGCGGTGAGTTCTCCGCCTTAGATTACCCGTCAGGGGCTTAGGAGAAACAATGCCTTTCGCGACAATCGGCGGCTCGGATTTCTATTACGACATGGAGGGAGACGGCCCACCACTTCTCCTCGTGACGGGCCTTGCCGGGGTCGCCTCCTATTGGGACCCGAATGTCGAAGGCCTGTCGAAACACTTTACCGTCATACGTTACGACCACCGCGGCACAGGCAAGAGCGTCCGTTCGGAGCATGCCTACAGCGTTGAACTACTTGCCGAAGATCTGATCGGCCTGATGGACTACCTCGGCGTCGAAAAGGCGAGCCTGCTTGGCCATTCGACCGGCGGAGCGATCGGCCAGGTGATCGCCGCCCGCAACGCCGAGCGCCTCGACCGTATGGTTCTTTATGCCTCATGGGCAACGCTTTGCCCGCAGATGATGCTCTGCTTCGACCTGCGCCGGATGCTGCTGGAGAGCCATGGCAAGGAAGGCTATCACCGGGCCTCGCCGGTCTTCCTCTACCCCCCGCGCTTCGTGTCGAACGAATGGCCGAGGCTTGAGAAGGATATGGCGGCGGCCGTTGCCGGATCTACGACAGAAACCATCCTCGGCGCTCGCATCGAAGCAGTGGTCGACTTCGACGGTCTTGGCTATCTGCCACAGATTTCGGCGCCGACGCTTGTTCTTGTGGCAAAGGACGACATCCTGACCCCGCCGCTCTGCTCCGAAGAGCTGGCACGCAACATTCCAGGCGCCACATTGCAGATGCTGTCTTATGGGGGGCATGCAGTCTCGGTCTGCGAGCCGGAAACGTTCAACCGAACTGTTCTTTCCTTCCTGCTACGAGACCCCGCTATACCCCTTGGCGCGGCGGTGGCGCTATGACTACGATCCAAGGGCCTACTACGGTACTGGACAATCAGGCAGGCGCTGCACTGTTTACCGAAGCAAGATCTCACAATGGCTGGCTTACGGGCACTGTTGCGGATGAGACGCTCATTGCCCTCTACGATCTTCTCAAGTTTGCACCTACGTCTGCAAACTGCTCGCCGGCCCGCTTCATCTTCGTGCGCAGCGACGAAGCCAAGGAGAGGCTGAGGCCCGCATTGTCGTCGGGGAACCTCGCCAAGACGATGTCTGCGCCTGTCACCGTGATTGCCGCCTATGACACGGTTTTCTACGACAAGCTGCCGGAGCTCTTTCCGCATGGCGACGCCCGTTCTTGGTTTACCAGCAGTCCGGAACTTGCAGAGGAGACTGCCTTCCGCAATGGGACGCTCCAAGCCGCCTATTTGATCGTGGCAGCCCGTGCTGTCGGGCTCGACGTTGGCCCTCTCTCCGGCTTCGACAGACAAAAGGTCGATGCGGCTTTTCTCGCCGAAACGACGTGGAAATCCAATTTCCTCATCAACCTCGGTAAGGGCGATGCTTCCATGCTGTTCGGACGCTTGCCACGTCTCGATTTTTCCCAAGCCTGTCGGATTGTTTAAACTTCGAGCCGGAGCACCTGAAATGACGCAAATATTGCTATCGGCCGAACAGACGGCTGTCCCCGACGAGCTGAAGCTCGGTTTTCGCAACGCCATGGCGCGCCTCGGCGCGGCCATCAATATTGTCACGACCGATGGACCTGGAGGGCGCACCGGATTTGCCGCCACCGCAGTCTGCAGCGTCAGCGATACGCCACCGAGTCTGGTCGTCTGCATCAACAGAAGCTCATCGGCCTACGAGGCGGTGATGAAAAACGGTGTGCTTTGCGTAAACATCACCGGTGGCAGCCACCAGCCCCTCTGTCAGCTGTTTGGGGGTAGGACCCCTGCAGCCGAACGGTTCGCGCTGGGTTCCTGGACGCAGATGGAAACCGGCGCTCCGGTGCTGCAAGACGCGCTTGCAGCCTTCGACTGCCGGATTTCTGCTATTCATTCCAGCGGAAGCCACGATCTACTTATCTGCGAGGTGCTGGCTCTAAAGCCCAGTAGTGAAGGTCGAGGGCTCATATATTTCGACCGATCCTACCATATTGTCTGAAGGTTTTCGTGCACGCCTCGCTGCCGCCAAGTAGAAACTAAAACAGGCCGCAATTCGGCTTCAGATTTTCGATGAGGCCGTACTCGATATTCAGGCGCCTGATTGGGAGTATGGATTTTTCATCTAAGATACGATTACTGTTTCACATACAGGGCCAGCTCGGCATGCAGTTGGATAGCGGGTCACAGACTCAACCGCATTGCCGCTTCCGCCGGCGAAGCGGCGAGGCCAATGGATACAGAAACCGTTCCGATCATCTGACCCGCAAAAGAGAGCGTTGTGCTATCAACCTTCTGGCGGATTGCCTCGGCATGTACCGCCCCACCTTCTTCGTCCTGGTCGGGCAGTAACACCGTAAATTCCTCACCGCCGAACCGGAAAGCGCTGCCAGCATCTCCAACGGTGTCACGTAATATCTGCCCCACATAGCGCATGACCATGTCCCCGGCATCGTGACCAAACTGATCGTTGAAGCGCTTGAAATGATCGATGTCGATCATGAGACATGCAATGGGTTCCTTGGGATAGTCCGCTAGGCGCGTTTGAAGCGTCTCCTCCAGGCGGCGGCGGTTGAACAGACCGGTGAGCGTCGCGAATGGCAAACTCCGTCAGTTTTTCACGAAGCTGAAGGTTGGCGATCGCTAGGCCAAGATTCTCAGCAATCAGCTCGAGGTAAAGCCGGGAGCTTGTGAGATCGGTTATACCTTCCGCGTTCCTCTCCAGGTAAAGGAGCCCAATCATCTCCCCTTGCGCTGTTAGTGGTACACAAAGCGCCGACACATCGGCGCCGTCGAGATGTTGGCATGGCACGTCTGTGTCGTGGACGCCGCTCATATGCGGACGGCCGCGGCGTAGTCCCCAGCATAAGGAAGCAGGAAAGCTGTCCTCCGCATGCTTCGGCTGCCGCCAAAGGGCGGCCCCGATCAGGGTCGTCCTGCTTTCATTGAGAATATAGAGCCCGCCTGAAAGGTCGGGGAATATTTCCGGTGCGAGGCGAGCAACGACGCCGGCAAGCTCAATCTGATTTTGACAAGCCTGCAAACGGTGCATCATCTCCAGAATGAGATCCTTGGTCCGCTGGTCAGCTTGTCGTTCAGCATCTAGCCGCTCCTTCTCGATGCCGTTCGCCCTAAATATTTCGATTGCCTCGTTCATCTCGCCGATCTCATCCCGGCGCCGGTCGGGAAGAATCTCGACAGCGTAATCCTGCTTCGCCAGTCGCCCGACGATCCCGGTCATGCGTGTCAACGGCATAGTCACACGCCGCCTCAAGATGAAGTAGAGCACCGCGAGGAACAAAGCGCCGGTCATCCCAAGCATGATTTTTGCAATAAAGCTCCACCAGTCGCTGCTGGCTCGCGCGGCGGCCAGTTGAGAACCTGTGCGCGCTGCCGTCAGATCGCGAAAGTGGCCTACAGTCTGCAGAAGGGCAGTTTGCAGCCTTTCATGCTCCGCGCCAAACAAAATCTCTTGCGCGC
Organism: Neorhizobium sp. DAR64862/K0K3; assembly: GCF_050500185.1. NCBI lineage: Bacteria > Pseudomonadati > Pseudomonadota > Alphaproteobacteria > Hyphomicrobiales > Rhizobiaceae > Neorhizobium > Neorhizobium sp. DAR64862/K0K3. The sequence continues at coordinate 53,306 of NZ_CP191451.1, read as the reverse complement.
GAGCCTTATCTCCGACCTGGAACGCCTGGACTGCCGATGCTTCTATCTTATCGAGCTCTTCTGCCTCTCGCGCGATTTCCTCAAGCGCCTGCGTCGCGGCGGGAGGCAGCCCATGAGACGCGAGCCTTGATGCCGCAGCTTCCCGCTGCCGTTCGGCTTCTTCTTCGGCATGAAATGCTTGTAGATGCCGCTCCTCGTCCCGCATGACGTAGAGGCGGGCTTCGTCACTTCTAACCTCCGCGCCTAAAGCAAGTTCCTCTGCCAGCACATCAAGCGCCAGGTGCTCCTCTACTGCAACACGCTCTTCGATAGCACTGCGGGACGACATGATGAAGGATGCGCCAGACAAAGCGGTCAAAGCAACGGTAACAGCGTAGGCCCAGTTGGTGATGGTGCTTATTCTCATGAGCTGACCATATCAGAGCCGTCGTGAGGGAGAAATAAGAGAAGCTAGCTTGCTCGCTTGGCATCGATGAACATGTCACATTAACTGTTCGGCCGGCCGGATCCTGTCGCGTCATCGTTCTAGGACTTTGTTATGCACTGGCACCAAGATGTAGCCTGAAAGACATATACTACCCGGAAAACTGATTAGGCGATTTGGCGTCGGCTCGGGTTATCGCTCGAAGCGCTCCAGCATCTTTTTCAGCTGCGCGTTCTGCAATTGAAGCTTGGCCGCCAGCTGCCCCCTGAGGATCTTGATCTCCTCGTCGAGGCTCATCGTCTCATCCGACGCTGTGTCGACGCCTGAAGAGACTTGCGCAGTGACCACAACCGGCTCGGGTTTCTTTACTCGTGGCCTCTGCTTGCGCGCTGCTCCCTCGACAGGCGGCTCAAGATCCTCAGCAGCCGGTGGAGGGACGACGGCAAGATCAGTATCATCGGTTAGCGCCGAACCACCAGCGACGATACCGGCGACATCCTCTTGCGTATCACTGACTTCGTTCAAATAGCCGCCCACAGGTTCAGGCTCTACGGAAACGGGATCGGATAGAGCCGGACGTGGTAGCTCAGCATCTGCCAGCGGCGGGTTTGCGGAGGCCAAGCCTCCCTCCGAAACCGTTGCGTCCGGACCGGCAATAGCCAAGACATCCGGCTTCGCGTCGGCGACCTTGCCGTCGTCTTGCTTTTGCCCGCGTCCGGGTGGCACGAACCGGCTCAAGAACTTCCAAGGAGATGCCATTGGATCGACCTCGCATCTGTTCCGCATGTATGCGGGTTCCGTCCGGCGGCGGTCTGATGGCCGCCGAGCTCATTAGCTCCAGAATGTGGAAGATGTGGCCAATCCTTGACCGCAGCCGACCGATCAATCGAGTTTGAGCTTTTTCCGCAGATCGGCGTTTTCGGCACGAAGCTTTTCAGCCAGCAGCTTGCGCAGCTTTTGATTCTCTACCTCCAACTGCAGGAGATCAGCCATTTCGTCTCCAACTGGGGTTGCCACCTCATCGGCGATCTGGTCAACCTCAGGTGTGACGTTCGCAGCTCGGCGCCTGGTAGCCACTGGGCCTTCGTTCACGCTTACCTTGCGGCCTCGCTTCTTTCGACCATCGATACCGCCTGAAGCAGTCTCTGATGCCGTGGCCACGACAGACGTCTTCCTCGCCCGGGGCTTACGCTGCTTCTTCTGCGCAACAGGCGCTTCTTCAAGCGCGGGCGCTTCAGCATCGTTGATTGCATCGGTGTCGTCGGCCATGAATATCCCCTTTGTTTCTCTGGCAGTTGCCGGCGCCGCTACCGGCGGAGTCAATAACGGTGGCGTAGGATTCACCTCTGGTGTCGACATTTCCTGACCCGGTTCATCAGCCGCAAGACTTTTCTGCAGGAATGGCATGGCCTCCTCCTCTACGTCCCGCGCGACGGACTTGAGGTCCATACTGCCCCAGATAGAGTTAGGCTCGGCATCATTCTTTCGACGGCCGGACTTGTACTCGACGGCAAAACTGCGTTGTGTTCTCTTCACTCAGACGGCTTTCGGAGATCTTGGGATTGTTCAAGGACGAAACTCGGCGTCGCTAGAGCTCCCAGATAGCGACTCCGCCGTTGTCAGTCCATCCCCAAAGCAGGATATGGTCCTGCAAGGCCCTGTCATCGAAGTAGACTGTTTAGCGTCTCAAGATGATCGAAGTCGCTCATCCTTCATCGTGGAGAAGCGGCTTGCGGTAAAGCATAGAAATCCTGCGCAAGATTCCGGCCCTTGCTGCTGGATAGCGGTGGTTCTAATGGCTTGGCGAGACGCGGACGCTCGCTCTAAAATCCTTGAACTCTCGCGGTGCCTTGATTGATCGTCCGTTGTCGATCGCGGCAAGATCGAGAATGACGGTATTGGCAATGGTCATTGGCACGACTAGCGACTGTGACTCTCCGGCAGCACCGCGCGAGACCAGGATTTTGTCATGCCAGTGCTGCTGTTGACGACGGAGGCGAGCGACGTCTGGATGACCGCGCCCTGGGACAAAGCCAAAGATCTGGCGCAGCCTTTGCCGGAGGATGCGCTGCTTATCTCAGCACGAGAGCCCTATAGATCTTCGATCGTCTCGAACAGCGGAGAGCCGATCGAGCAAGGCCGCTTGCTATAGCGCTGACCTGAAAGCTTAATTGGATCGCAAAACGAAAAAGCCTGCCGCGGGAGGAGGTGCGGCAGGCTTTTCGATATTTGAACAACGGCTGGGAGGAGGAGTGCCGCTGTTCCGCCAGACTTCCCTTGGGAGGAGGAGTGGGTCGCCTGAAACACGAAGCTTTGCGGGAGGAGGTGCATCGCTTCGTTGCTTAAACGAATACATCGAAGGGTATGCCTGGAAAATAGACAGATGCGCAGGGAAGCCATGTGCATGACGCAGGTCTTGCTCCGTCAAGATGCGACAGACTCTGTCTCTCGGCGTGGCGATTCAAATGACGGCGCATTCATGGCTAAAGCGATCTTGCCAGCGCGCCTGATTTGAGATTATGGCTGCGTGCCAATAGAAGTACGGAAATTGGGGTCGTACCGTGCAGACACTCGTTCGAGACAATAATGTCGATCAAGCGCTTCGAGCGCTCAAGAAAAAGTTGCAGCAAGAGGGCGTGTTTCGCGAGATGCGCCTGCGGGAGCATTTCGAGAAGCCGTCGGAAAAGCGGGCACGCGAAAAGGCTGAGGGTATCCGCCGGGTCCGCAAGGTTGTTCAAAAGAAGCTGAACCGCGAACTCGGAATCGCGCTTGTGAAAAAGCCGCATACCTCAGCGACCGCGAAATAGCCTAAGACCACCAAAGGTCTCCGGGGATTTTATCACCAAAGGGGCGGAAATGTTGGGCCGTGTTGCAGGGATCAGATTCCGGGCGAAGTAACCCCACCTTTAGGATTTTCCATACAACACGCCAGAATCTGGACGGCCAAGCTCAGTCATCCGGTTGAGGACACGGACGCCGATCTCGGCTTCTGTTTTCTGATTGCAGAAGTTCCTGGCTTTGAGTTTTGGCCCGATCACGGTTCCATCGGCCCATCTGTGTCTCCACCCGGCTGCGCTGGTTATAGCCGGTGGATTTCTGCCAAGCCATGCGACCCTTGCTTTCGATTTCGGCGATGTGGCGGTCGCGAGCCGATGGGACGAGTATCGATTGGGGGCTTTGAACCGCGGTCCTGGGAGGCGGGATAATGACCTCCACGATCTCGCCAAGACGTGTTAGCAGAAGGTCACGGGTCGGAGCTCCGTCATAGGCGCCGTCAGCGATAAACTTGGCAACTGGGCCATTAATCTGATCCAGAAGATCTGGCAAAGCGGTTGGATCGCCAACATCATCCATGGTGAGGTCCGCGCAGACAATCTCACCGCTGACAAGATCAAGACCAACGTGGAGTTTGCGCCATCTTTTGCGTTTGACCTTGAGTTTGTGCTTGTTTTCCAGCCATTCGCCCTCACCGAAGACCTTCAAACCCGTGCTGTCCACCACCAGATGAACCGGGCCCGATGTCCTAGTTCCGGGCCTCGTTGAGGGCAATGCCAGCCCTCTACCCCGCGCGACAGGGTGGAGAAATCTGGAACGGCTATTTCAATGCCCATCAGCGCCGCGATACTGCGCATCAGGCCCTGGGTTTGGCGCAAAGGCAGATCGTAAACAACACGCACGGTCAGACACATAGTAATTGCCAGGTCCGAATATTTCGGTTGACCACCACGCGACGTCCGCCGCGACGCCGACCACTCAGAAAGAGCCTCAGCGCCTACCCAGACCGTCATATCACCGCGTCGTCTCAGGCTTTCATTATAGGCCGGCCAATTCGTGACTTTAAATTTCTGCTTGGCTATCTTGTACCGTCGGTCTTCATTGAACTTATGCGGCATCAAAAATATCCGGGGACCAAAAAACGTCACCTGATATCAGACCCTTGGCGATCCGCGCAACAAAGCCCTGTGGAGCCGCCTCGCGGGAGGATGCCAACTGACGCGTGATCCAATACGCCTGATCCTGGGTGCGGGATTCTCAATACGTTCCCTGGAACGGCAGCACTTCCCACTGCACCTCCGGCAACTCGGCATGCACTCCGCCGGCGAGGCGATCCACAGCGACCGGACGAGTTCCACCCCGTCTCTGAACAGCATGACTGCCGGATATGAAATCAGTAACAGTGTCCCAAAATGCCGCGGTGGGATCTGAGGCAGATTCGAAAAATGCGGGTGCCCGACGCAAGCTCTCGATCTTCTCGGTCGCTGCACCTGATGTCAGATTTACGACTCAAAGACGTAGGTATCTGCCGGATAGACAATGCGGCCGTCGAAATAGCAGGTCGTGGATCCCTCGGTACAGTAAGGTTCAGGCTGACCGCCTTGAAGGGAGCTGAACTAACGACCCGCTGAGTTACCGCAGAATAGTAGATTTGAATCAGGTCTCTACCGCTTGCCTCTGCTCTCGCTGCCCACCTGATAAGTACGCACTCAAAGCTCCTTTAGAACGCACTCAATGGCGGCTAACATCTCATCCGGAGAGTACGGTTTGCGTAAAAGAGCAGTCCGTGAGTTGTCGGCGAGCGCTGGGCCGGCATTCATGCCAGTCGCAAAGATGATCGCTACCTTAGGCCAACGCTGCCTGACTTCGCGGCAGAAGTCCTCGCCGCTCATCCCTGGCAGGCCAAGATCAGTTAAGACAACGTCCGCCAGCTCCTGCTCCAGGAGCGCGAGTGCCTCTTCGGCCGATCCTGCCTCACGGGCGATATGCCCCGCCTCTTCGAGCATATCCATAGCCGACATCCGGATCAGAGGCTCGTCCTCGACAAGAAGCACCGAAACCGCCTCGAACTCTTCGCGTTCGCGCGTCTTCGTCTCGTGGCTTCCCGTCTCTGTTGCCAGATGAGCGGCGGCTATATCTTCCTGTTTGCTGTTATTGAGGACATGGCGGATCTTATGGGCGAGCTGCTCTCTGCTGTAGGGCTTCGACAGAAGCTGCACGCCTGGATCCAATCGACCGCCGTGGACGATCGAGTTCTCTGTATAACCGGAGGTGAACAGTACGCCGATATGCTGCATCCGCTCCTTGGCCTTCCTGGCGAGTTCCGAGCTCTTCAGCGAACCCGGCATGACTACATCGGTGAACAGAAGGTCGATCGCCATGCCGCTTTCGATGATCGTCAAGGCGGACGCCGCGTCTGGCGCCTTGAGGACACGATAACCGAGTTCCTGGAGCAGCTCGACCACGGTGGCACGGACGCCCTCGTCGTCCTCTGCTACAAGGATGGTTTCCTGGCCGCCCTCCACATTCATGTCTGACCGCACGACTTCCAGATCCTCCTGTTGGACCGAGCGCGGCAGATACATCTTGATTGTCGTGCCAAGACCAAGCTCGCTGTAAATTTTCACGTGGCCGCCGGTCTGTTTGACGAAACCGTAAACCATCGAGAGACCAAGGCCCGTTCCCTTACCTTCAGGCTTGGTCGAGAAGAAAGGTTCAAAGACCTTTTGCATCACCTCTGGTGACATACCGCTTCCGGTATCGGTGACGGAGATCACGACATACTGCCCCGGTTCGACGTCGTCGTGGAGGCGAGCATAGGTGTCGTCGAGGTAGGAGTTGCCCACTTCGATCGTGAGCTTGCCAAACCCTTCCATCGCATCTCGGGCATTGATGGCCAGGTTCAACAACGCATTTTCGATCTGCATCGGATCGACCAGGGTATTCCATAGACCGCCCGAGACAATAGACTCGACTTCGACGCCTTCACCGATCGTGCGCCTCAACATGTCGTCCATGCCGCGTACCAACCGGCCTACATTGACCACGCGAGGATCAAGTGCCTGGCGGCGTCCAAATGCCAGGAGCTGGGAAGCGAGCTTTGCTCCTCGATTGACACCCTCCAGCGCATTGGTGACGCGCCGCAGCGCCTTTTCGTTTCCTGTAAGATCACCGCTGAGAAGTTGGAGATTGCCCGCCACAACTTGAAGCAGGTTGTTGAAATCGTGCGCGACGCCGCCCGTTAAGTTACCGATCGCCTCCATTTTCTGAGCCTGCTGGAGAGCGAGCTCAGTTTTCTTAAGCGCAGCCGCGGCCTCCTGCTCCTCCGTAATGTCACGTCCGACGGCATGGATGAAGCGCTCGTCCGGGACGGCCGTCCAGGAGATGACGCGATAGCCTCCATCCTTCGCCTGATAACGATTGACGAACTTGAAGGTGGTGACCCCCTGCCCCAGCTTGCCGACTTCCTGCATGGTCGTATCGAAATCATCGGGGTGGATCAGCTCCATAAACGATTTGCCGATCAAGTCCCCTTCGTTCCACCCTAAAATGGACGTCCAAGCAGGGTTGATCGCACTGATCGTGGCCTCAAAGTTCGCCACCAGCATGATGTCGGTGGACAGCCGCCACATGCGATCACGATCGGCAGTTCTTTCCGCTACCCGTTGCTCGAGCGTCTCGGTCAGTTCCTCGAGCTTTGCCCTTGCTAGGCGCTGATCCTCAATATCAGTGTTGGTGCCGATCCAGCGCAGTACTGCGGATCTGTCGTCTCTGACGGGAACGGCACGAACGATGTGCCAGCGATAGTGCCCATCCCTGTTGCGCAGCCGAAATTCTGTCTCATAGGTTCTTCCCTCTGCAAGAGCCTCCGCCCATTTTGCAGCTGTGGACGAAAGATCGTCAGGATGGACCATCTGCGCCCAGCCTTCACCCGTAAGCTCGCCTTGCGTGAGCCCGGAATACTCAAGAACGCGCTCATTGAACCAATCGAGCTGTCCATCCTGGCGCGCCGTCCAGACATGGTTGGGAAGCGCCTGCATCAGCGCGCGGAAGCGGGCTTCGCTGTCGCGAAGTTCCTGCTGGGATTTGCGGCGCTCGGTGACGTCCTGAACGACACCGACAAAACGCACAGGATTGCCTTGTTCATCCCGTTCGAATTCCCCTCGACGCGCGATGATCCGAATGTCTCCCGTGTCAGCGCGGCGGATATGGTATTCGACGTTGAGCGGTGAGCTGCCGTCCCTGCGCGTTTCCGGGTTGGATGCCACGTCCTGGTCTTCACCGATCACCAGATCCTGGATCACCGAAATCGGAATGGCTCCGACTTCCTTAAGTCCGTAGACTTTGCAGAACTCTGGGGTCGGTGTGAGAATGTTGTCTTCTAGGTTGAGGGAGAAAACACCCACGCCGCCTGCTTGCTGCGCCCGCTGCAGCCTCGCTTCTGCCTCCTTGAGGGCCTCGCCGGCCATATGTTCCGCGGTACGATCCCGAAGCACCTTTACCAGCCCGATCGCATTGCCTGCTCCATCCCGAAGAGGGCGGATCTCGCCCCTGGCCCAGAACTTTTCGCCTGACTTCCGTAGATGCCAGCGATCGTGATGCGCTTCTCCGAACTCCAGGGCAGCATCCATGGCTTCCTTAGGCTTACCCACCGCGCGATCTTCCGGCGTGAACAGCATGTCCCAGTAAAGACCGCTGACTTCAGCTTCCGTCCAGCCGAAGGTCCTCCCGGCGCCGTCGTTCCAGCGCAGGATCTTGCCATCCAGATCAAGCGCGATGATCGCATAACCGATAACGCTGTCGATGATCTGGCGGCTCTGCTGTTCGGCGGCCTTCAACGCCTGTTCGGTCTCAACCCGGTCAGTAACGTCCGAGCCTTGTGCGAAAACACCGACGATCTCGCCTTCGGGATCCCGGACCGGTTGATAGATGAGGTCGATCGCCCTCTTCTGAAGTGGCCCTCCGGGTTCTGTCTGGAACGTGATCGGTATCGCGGAGGCGACATAGGGCACTCCGGTGGAGTACACTTGGTCAAGCAGTTCGAAGAAACCCTGACCCTCCAGATCCGGATAGGCTTCCCGCGCCGTCTTCTCGATAACATCCCGGTTGCCGACGAGTCGCAGATAAGCTTGGTTGACGAGCTCGAAGACATGGTCAGGGCCGCGCATCATCGCAATGAAACCCGGCGCGTGCTCGAACATATACCGCAGGCGGTCGCGCTCGCTGTCGCGCCAGCGGGCAGCTTGAACCTTCTCCGTCGTTTCGATGACGACAGCCAGAACGCCGATCGGCGTCCCGTCCTCTCCGGAAATCGGAGAATAGTCGAGATCGAACCAGGCCTGAACCGGCTGGCCTTTTCGGGCCAGGGTCAGCTCCTGTCCGCGGTAGGCGAGATTGTTCCCGGCAAGCACGGCCCGCATGACTTTATCGTTAAAGTCGGCCGCCTCCGGCCACCCAGAGCGAACCTCTTGCCCTAGAAGAGAAGGATGCTTTGCTCCAGCAAGTTCTGCATAGGCATCATTGTAGATCATGACGCCCGTTTCGCCCCACATGGTCGCCATGGGAACGATTGAGCGCAGGATCAGCGCCACCGTCGATTTCAGCTCCGCAGGCCAGGCTGACATCGGCCCAAGGGCCGTGTCGATCCATGAAAACTCAGAGATGAGTTCGGCAAGCTGGCTGCCAGCCGTCGGAAAAGAAACTTTTAAAATCGCCGCCACCCACCCATGTCAATCTTAAGGCGCTATGTAGTTCGATCCGACGGAAATGTACAAGTCGGGCCTTGCCTGCGAGTGATCGCCCCAAACGCCTCATTCAAATCGTGGGTAACTTTTAAGAGTGGAGCGAGATTCCGACATAGCCGCGTAGAGCCGCCACAGAGGTCGACTGCACTATGGGCTGAAGAACACTGGTATTTGCGACCTCTCTGATGTAGGCCGCCGGTATGAAAGAGAACGCAACGATCGAAGCGCGGCAAAAGATTGCTGAAAAGGTTCTGGCCCGAATGCAGGATCGAGGTTTCCCTATCCACGATGATCAGGAGTTTCTGGCGATCATCAGAGGTTGGATTTCCGGTGAGGTCGCGATGACGGATTGCCGGAAACGCTATCTTGAACTCCTCAAGACGCGTGAGTACGAGCGCAGGGACCGTCTCGCTCGGCCTTCCTGACGTTGACCTACACCATCGCCAACTTCCATATCGGCAATTGCTTCATCGCGCAGCCCGGCACGCGCGGGAACGCCGTTAGGTGAAATGATACGGCTCAGCACGTGGCTACGGTCGGTAGCTCCGATACCCTTCTCAGCGCTGAGCCCAGCCCGCATGAAAACACTTTACCTGCTGCCTCGCTCCTTTTTGAAGGCCGGGCAATGGCCTTTCCGATCTGAAAGACTACGGCCGGCTTGTCTTCTAGGCGCGCACGCACGACGGCAAACAAAACGTCTCGGACCTGCGACAGCGGCGCCTTTACGACTGTCCATACGGCACCATTCTACTTGCGATGAAAGCGATTAACCCTCCGCCTGACGGTTCTCATCCCGACCGATCCTTACGTTGCCAAGAAGCAATGGCGGACGCCCTCTCCGACGTCGCGATATCTGCGGTCGACGTTGGCTGGCGGCCCGAGGAAGTGGCGGCGGCGCTGGTCGAGCTGGCGGATCACCTGATGCTGGGAGTAATCGCGAACCGAGACGCCGAGATCGATCTTGCCGTTCTCAAGAAAAGATGACCGCGTGTGCGGCAGGTTTGTGCTTGAGTACGAGTGCCTGCCGCGTTCGAGGCGAACACTTCCGATCAGCGTCTCTCGGACAGCACGAAGCCGTCGTCTCGGCGGCCATCTTTCCGCTCGACCTTTGCGGCAGCGTTGAAAGCCGCCGAAGCAGTCTCAGCACTCGCCCTGCCCTCAACAATGCAAAACGGGTCCGCGTGCCGTCAACGATCTGCCCCTGTTCGCCGGCAAGCATTCACTCCACGCGTTTTCCTCACTCCACGCGGGTGGTAGTTCTCCGATCATTGAAACGCCGCGTTATCCCGCCGTGGGACCGGGAACGTCTGGCTAACGCGGAACATAACCGAATCTCCGGTGTTGTTTCCCAGCAAACAGGCGGTGACGATGTCGGACCAGGACGACCAGAAAATACAGCTCGTCGAGGAAAGCGTCAGCGTCGACAAGGAGCGCGTCCTGACCGGACGCGTCCGCGTCTCGACCTCAAGCAGCGAGGTCGAGGAACTGGCGCGGGCTACGTTGGCCGGAACCCACGTCGAGGTCACCAGAGAGCGCATCGACCGTGAAATCGATGCGGTCCCCCAAACCAGGGTCGAGGGCGACACGACCATCATCCCGGTCGTCGAGGAGATCATGGTTGTCGAGAAGCGACTGGTTCTCGTTGAAGAAATCCGCATGCGGCAGATCGCGACGTCGGAGGACGTCTCGCTGCCTGTCACCTTGAGAAAGCAAACCGCGACTGTCGAACGCATCGACGAATAACAACAGGAGGAAAGCCCAATGGCTTACACAGACAACAACACCGTACCGTCCCATTCGAACACCATCACCGCGTTCTTCGACGACCGCTCGGAAGCCGAGCGTGCGATCGAGAAACTCGCTGGAATTGGCATCCCCCGGTCTGCAGCCCAGCTTATTGCCGATAACAGCGGGGAGACCACTGCGCCGCATGAGAGCAAAGGTTTCTGGGCCGCCCTAGGCGAATTTTTCCTAGCTGATGACGATCGAAATACCTACGCGGAAGGCATCCGTCGCGGCGGCTACCTCTTGACGGTCTCCGGCTATCCTTTCGATCTGCACGACCGCGCACTCGATATCCTCGACGACGAAGGCAGCATCGACATCGACGAACGCTCCAAGGCATGGGAATCCGAAGGCTGGTCGCGTTCCGGCTCCACCGAGGCGTTCGCGTCGTCGTCCTACGATAGAACCAGCGGCACCGCTCGCTCGTCCACCCTCGAAGCCGACAACGAGGAAGTCATCCCCGTCGTCGAAGAAGAGCTGCGCGTTGGCAAACGCGACGTGAACAACGGCCGAGTGCGTGTGCGTTCCTACGTTACCGAGACTCCGGTCAGCGAGAGCGTCTCTCTGCGCGACGAGAACGTGGAAGTCACCCGCCGCACCGTCGACCGTCCCTTGACGGGCACCGACAACGCGTTCATCGACCGTACGATCGAAGCCGAAGAACACCGCGAGGAGGCCGTCGTGTCGAAAGACGCACGTGTTGTCGAGGAGATCGCCCTCAAGAAGACGGCCGAGCAGCGTCAGGAAACCATCTCCGACTCGGTTCGCAAGACCGAGGTCGAAGTGGAAGACGACCGCACCGGCGGCGTGAGCAATGTCGGATCGAGCGGCATCCGCCGCGACTAAACCCGGCCAGCATCTCGCAGGGCCGTCGGGATTCCCGGCGGCCCTGTTTTTTAGAGGTGGATTCTCCCCACTCAGGGTTAATGCTATCTTAACGGACCCGAGCAATCTTGTCCTCAAAGGGGAACAAGATGCGGAAGATCGAGATTTTCAAAGACGTGCGCCTCCGATTTCCACGGCGCGATGCAGAGTTCGATCTCGGGGTCGAAGTCGGTGCAGTCAGCGTGCTGATGGCACAAGGGCAGATGCTGATTCGGCGCGAATTGTCAGATGATACGGTAGAGCAGTTGCAGCCCATCGCCGACAGGCTCAATTACTCGCTCGTTGTGACAGAGGCCGTCTCCGGCATGTCTCGCGTCTCGCTTTCTCCAAAATCAAGGCGCCCGCTTCTCCGGATTGTCTAGGACATACGGCCACCACCCAAGCCCGAACGCGTCCCGACCTTTATCTTCTATATGTCGAAACAAGTGCGCCGTCAGCTGCGGTTGCGAAAACGGTTTTGAAGTCGCTTGGTGGACTTGTCCGCCTCCTCCGGCAGTTCTGCCTATCCGGATGGCACGATCAGGCGGCGAAAGACCGTATCGAGTCGACGAGGTTCTTGAAATTGTAGGGCTTGGTAAAGAACACCGCCCGTGGAGAGAGATCGACGGACCTTGGCCTCACCATTCCCTTCGTGATGATCACTCCGATCTGCGGCCACCGTTCCGAAATGAGGCGGGACAGCGCCATGCCGTCGATCTTGCCGGGCATGTTGACATCGGTGAACACCACGTCGATGTCGTCCCTTTCCGACAGTATCGCCAGCGCTTCATCTCCGCTTCCCGCCTCGAGTGTCGCGAACCCGGTGTCGCCGACATAGTCCGCAACGCCCATGCGGATAAGGGGCTCGTCCTCGACGATGAGGACGGTTGTCTTACCTTTGGCAATCTCGTTCATTCTTCCCCGCAGTCCCAGCGCCCACCTACGTGGTCGCAGTTCTCCCATCCCATCTGGGCGGTGCGCCTACGAACTCGGGAGCTGAACTTGTGTTCCATAGTCGTCTCGTCGTCATGAAGCTGAAGGCGGCCGGTGGCTCGGGTTATATTCGGAACTTGTGATGGGCCAAGGCGTTAAGCGCGCACTCACGATTACGTGAAAATGGCTGGAGAGAACCTATGACCATCCCCGTATCAACCCATCTATCCCATGAAACCCACGGCAGCGCGTCGGCGACTGCCGCCTACAACAAAGTAAGCTGGGGCGCGATCTTCGCTGGCGTAGCGATAGCGCTTGCCGCCCAGTTCCTTCTCAATCTGCTCGGTGTCGGGATCGGCGCCGCCGTTCTTGACCCCGCCACCTCGGACAATCCGGACGCAAGCACGTTTTCCATCGGCGGCGGCATCTGGTTCGTCATCGCCGGGATCATCGCGTCGTTTCTCGGCGGCTATGTTGCAAGTCGCCTGTCGGGCCGTCCCAGCAATTCGACGGGTGGATATCATGGCCTGACAACCTGGGCCGTCACCACGCTGGTCGTCCTCTATCTGCTGACCACCTCGGTCGGCGCGCTGATCGGCGGCGCGTTCAACGGGCTCACCAGCATCGTCAGCGGTGTCGGTCAGACTGCCGCCACCGCGGCGACGACGGCTGCGCCTGCCCTTGCCAATTCCGCTAACCCGCTGGCGGGGATTGAGCAGCAAATCCGCTCTTCGACGGGCAATGATCCGCAGGCTCTCCAGAGCGCCGCCGTGTCTTCCGTGCAGGCTCTGGTGACGGGAGACCAGGCCAAGGCCGACGAGGCCCGCGCCCGTGCCGCCGATGCGGTTGCCAAGGCTCAGGGTATCCCTGCCGATCAAGCCCGTACCCAGGTCGAGCAGTACGAGAAAACCTACCGCGACAACATGGCAGCAGCCAAGCAGCAGGCGATCGACGCGGCGCAGACCGCGACCGCTGCGGTATCCGCAGGCGCGATTCTCGGTTTCATCGCCCTCGCCCTCGGCGCAGTCGCCGGCTGGTTCGGCGGTGTTTCCGGCACCAAGAAGAACGGCCTTCTGGTCGCAGACGCTTCGGTGCGCCGCGCTGTTTAATCATCTGACAATCTAAGACCATCGGGATCACCCGATGGTCTTCCCTCACTGTAAAAGGAAGCCACCATGGCCAAGGAAATCAAGAAGCTCGACGAACTGTTTCACGACACCCTCAAGGACGTTTACTTCGCTGAAAACAAAATCGTTGATACGCTGCCCAAGATGGAGAAAGCGGCTAAGAGCAAGGAGCTCAAGGCGGCGTTCGTAAAGCATCTGGCGGAAACCAAGGTCCATGTCGAGCGCCTTGAAGAGGTCTTCAAGATCATCGGTGAAAAGCCGCAGAAGAAGACCTGCGCCGCTATTCTCGGGATTACCGACGAAGGCGACGAGATCATGAAGGAATACGAAGGCTCGCCCGCTCTCGACGCAGGCCTTCTTGCAGCGGCACAGGCCGTCGAACACTACGAGATGGCACGCTACGGTACGTTGCGGACATGGGCACTCGAGCTGGGAATGAAAGACGCCGCCAAGCTTCTGCAGACAACGCTGGACGAGGAACAGGCAACCGATATCGCGCTGACGTCAATCGCGACTTCCGTCGTGAACCAGAAAGCTGAATGATGTCTGTGGGGACTTCGGTAAGCGGAGTCCCCGTGCGCCCTGCTTCAAGTCTTTAACTTGATGCGTGCTGGCTTGGATGAATAAACAGCTCCGGAGCTGAACATTTCCACAGCCCGTATCGGACGAAAAAACTTCATTTGCTCTGACGTAATTGACGCAGCATAGGGTCACCATGGACTTCCGGCAAACAATCGCGGCGGCCGAGCTTTGGTTCAACAGATTCGTGCTGAGCGAATGGACCTTTTACCAGGTCGCAATCATAGCCGCCGGCTATGGTATTGCGTTTTTTCTAGCTTCTCGAACCGAGCCCGCGATGGAAGCACGAACGCGCCGGATCAAGGGAAACCCGGATTTGCTGCGGGTTATCATCGCATTCATGCGCAGGCTGAAGTGGCTCTACCTCGTAGTCTGGCTTTGGCTTTCGAATGTGGTGTTAACGCAGAACACCGAGCCAACCCATCTTTGGCTTGTATCCACGGCTTTGACGCTAACAGCGGCATGGTTCGTCATCTCGGTCCTAACCAAGATTATCCGAAAGCCAACACTGTCGCGCGGCGTTGCGATCATAAGCTGGTGTTACCTGGCACTCTATGCAGTGGGCCTCGATGAACCAGTTCTCTCAAGGCTCGACGAGCTCGCGGTCAATTTAGGCGCGGTGCGCTTGTCGCTTCTGCTCGTCATCAAAGCTCTGGTACTGACCGTTGCGTTGATCTGGATTGCCGTTCTCATCGCCAACGTTCTTTCTCACTGGGTACAACGATCCAGCGACTTGTCACCATCCATCAAAGTCCTGATCAGCAAGTTCATCAAGATCAGCCTGATCATGCTGGCCGGAGCCATTGCTTTGTCGGCGACCGGGGTCGACCTCACCGCACTGACGGTATTTTCCGGCGCGGTCGGGGTTGGCATCGGTTTTGGCCTTCAGAAAGTGGTATCTAATTTCATTTCGGGGATCATCATCCTGCTCGACAAGTCGATCAAGCCGGGCGACACGATCACACTGTGAGACACTTTCGGATCGATCCCCGACCTGCGCTCGCGTTTCGTTTCGGTCATCACCCGAGACGGCAAGGAATACCTGATCCCGAACGAGGCAACAAGTCGTCAACTGGTCATTCTCGAGCGACTACGTTCGGATCGACGTCGATTTCGGGACCTCTTACGATAGTGACCCGCACCAGGTTGTTACGATTGCAATCGCAACCGCATCGACGGTTGGTCGGGTCGCCGACGACTATAAGCCACCCGTCTGCTGGATGATCGGCTTTGGAGCCTCCTCCCTCGACTTCCGACTTCGTTTCTGGATCTCGGATCCGGCAGATGGCCTCACCAATGTCCGCTGGGAAGTCTTCATGGCACTTTTAGATGCGTTTAAGGAGGCTGGTGTTTCGATCCCATTCCCACAGCGAGAAATAACAATTAAGTCGCCTGTGGAAATCAGGCGGCCGCCGCAAGACTAATTTCGATCCGCACCAAGACTGCTGCCATCGTCGGGAACTAGCAGGGGCGGCGTTCGTTGCGTGCCGCGTTCCTATAACGCCAGGCTGTCCCCGACATCCTAGCCTCCTTTTCCCGGCCACCATGACAACGCAGCAAATACTCGCCTTCTCGGTCATTGCGCTCATGATGGCGGTGTTCATGTGGGGTCGGTTTCGTTACGACGTCGTCGCTTGTTGTGCTTTGATCGCCGCCGTGGCTGTCGGCATCGTGCCGCCTGACAAAGCATTTTCAGGATTCTCGGACGACATCGTCATCATCGCCGGCAGCGCCTTGGTGGTGAGTGCCGGTGTGGCGCGATCCGGTATCGTCGATATCGCTATCAAGAAGTTTTTTTCCAAATCTCAACTCACTTCACGCGCAACTCGCGCTTCTCATGATCGTCGTCGCAGTGCTGTCGGCTTTTAACAAAAATATCAGTGCACTGGCCATCATGATGCCTGTCGCGTTCCAGTTCGCGAAGAAAGCCGGCGCCTCGCCATCGAAGTATCTGATGCCGATGGCATTCGCGGCATTGCTCGGCGGGCTGATGACACAGATCGGCACCTCACCCAACATTGTCGTCTCACGGCTCCGGCAGGAGAGTACGGGCTCACAATGTTCGATTTCACGCCGGTAGGGGGCATCCTGACCGTGGTCGGGATCACGTTCCTACTGTTTTTTCATTGGTGGTGCCGAGCCGCGCGAAGCAGAATAGCTCGATCGAGGACGCGGTCGAAATCAAGAATTACACCAGCGAACTGACGGTCACCGGCGAGTCGATCCTCATTGAAGAGCCGCTCAGCACCCTGCTGAAACTCGGCGACGGCGAGGTCATTGCGAGTGCGGTATTGCGAGGCGCGACCCGAATAGCCCCCTTTACGGACCTTATTCTGCGGCACAACGACATTATCATGGTGGAAGGTCCGTCAACAGCCATCGGTTGTCAGCCAGGAGTCGTCGCTCGCTGGCCTCTCAGCCAAGGAACTGGCTCTGGCTTACACGCGCGGCGTTAATCTCCTCGCCATCAGCCGTCGAGGCGAACGCATGAAGGAACGGCTGGGTAACTTGACGCTCACGACTGGCGACGTGCTCGTGCTGCAGGGCAGCCGCAGCAGCCTGACGGCCATGTTGCAGGATTTTCGCTCCCTGCCGCTTGCTCAACGAGAAGTGCTGCTGGGATCCGTCGCCGTGCCTTCATTCCACTCATCATCCTGGTACTCGCCATGGCCATCACGGCTGTCGGTCTTGCGCCCGTGCCCGTCGCCTTTTTTGCTGCAGCGCTCTGCATGGTCGTGTTGCGCGCCATTCCACTGACGGATTTCGGCCCTGGTGGTTACAAGTTTTCGGATTACCCGCGTTAGGATTGCCGCTGTCTTTGTTGATCATCTTCGTGAGCGTCCCTGCTCTGCTTTTGTCTGGCCCGTCAAATAAGACCTGTTGGCCTTGCAGGCCTCATAATCAGCTGAAGGGAGCGATTTTGTATAACGGTCGACGCGCGGCACGGCGATTGACACAGACGCGCTCCTCAGCCCCTAAGTGATAGGTTGCAGGACAATTTCAAAATCACAGAAGCTCGGTTTTACACGTTTCCTCATAGACCGCTACAGCACACCAACCTCGATGTTCTGGCCGGCCGTTTCAGGCTTAGTACCGTCACTTTGACGTGCTGGTTAGCGAAACTGGCACTCGATAGCTGACAATTAATAAACGGTCTCATCATCAGATTTCCCGGACAGGACTACTTGCGCATCAATGCGAGCTGTTCGATCGGACTCAATAAACATGACGTCGCCTCTTCAATCGAGAGGGGATGGGCTCGACGCCATCACCCGCTGACGCTCCAACCTGTTTCGAGTTACTTAAGGTTTCTTCCATATTAACCTTATATGTTCAGCGGTTTTCAAGCCCAGCCGAGTAGTTTGAACAGTGGCGGCGCGACCTACGATCCCGTAGGAACTGGACAATATGGTGCAAATGGTCGGAACTTACGAGTGGCATGAGCGCGCACGCCTGCAAGAAGTGGCGAGCTATAATTTCCTCAAAGAAGACGGTGACCCATCGTTTGACGAGATCGTGAAACTCGCGACAAAGATTTTCAGTGTGCCGACAGCGTTGCTGTCTTTTGTCGACCGTGATGTTCAGTGGTTCAAAGCGCGAATAGGCTTTGATAAGTGTGAGACAGCGCGTGAGCTGTCATTCTGCGCCCATGCCTTGGACAGTCACGGCGTTCTAGTCGTACCTGATGCACAAGAAGATAATCGATTTCAATCAAACGGCCTCGTCACAGGGGATCCGTTCATCCGCTTCTACGCCGGTGCCCCACTTGTAACCTCGCACGGGCATGTTCTCGGCACACTCTGCATCATCGACACGGAGCCGCGCGCTGAGTTCTCGCAGGACGACCGTAATACCCTGCAGGCTCTCGCCCGGCTGGCGATGAACCAGCTGGAACTCAAACGTCTTTCCGAAACACGTAGGGCGGCACTGTGCCTCAATCGTACCTCGCCCGATGCTATCCTGCATATCAATGCTGCCGGGTTGACCACTTATGCAAACCGGGCCGCACGGGCGATCTTCGGCTACGATAAGGATGAGCTTATCAGCGAGCCGATCGCTAAGCTCTTGCCGACGAGACTTCAGCGGAAGATGGCTGCCGTCGCACGGAAGTTTCATCGTACCAATGCCGAGTTCTTGTCCTTTTCTCCCATCGAGGCGGTCGGACTGCACAAAGTGCGTGGGGAAATTCCCATAGAATTCTCAGCCGGAATCTGGACCAGCAATGGCAGTTTCAGCATGGGTTTTATTATCCGCGACATCACCGATCGAAAACGCCGGGAGGCCTCGTTCGAGATGCTTTTTGAACGAAATCCCATTCCGATGTGGATTTTCGACGCCGAAACGCTGGGCTTTCTTGCCGTCAACGATGCGGCATGCTCCCTGTACGGCTATTCCAGACAAGAGGCTCTGACAAAGAACGCGTTGGATATCCGTTTGACGGAGGAGCGCGCCGACGTCGATACTACGATCAGGAATTTCGGTGATTTTTATCAGTCGAACCGGCCCGGAACACACCTCACGGCTTCTGGCGCTAAGCTCCGAATCCTAACCTTTGCCAGACGAATGCGGCACGCCAACAGAGATTGTGTCGTGGTCGCGAACATCGATGTGACTGAGCGTGAGAAGGCGTCGGTCGAGCTGGCGAGCACGCAGATATTTCTCAACGCCATCGTCGAGAGCATTCCGTCCATGGTGTTCGTCAAGGAAGCCGCAAGCGGCCGGTTTGTGCTTCTGAACAAGGCTGGCGAGGCACTTCTAGGAATCGACCGCCACGACCTTATTGGCAAAACGGATTTCAATCTATTCGAGAAAGACGAAGCCGAACGGTTCAGGGGTGCAGACCAAGACGTCGTTGCTTCAGGCGAGCTCGTCACGATCGAAAACGAGCCCTTGTCGACACCGGACGGTCTGCGCTCGCTGCGAACACAAAAGGTCGGGGTCCCGGATGCAGAAGGAAATCCGCGTTACCTTCTTGGGATTTCAGAGGACGTTACGGAACGGCTGAAGGTGGAAGAACAAAACCGGCACCTTTCGTTGCACGATATCCTGACGGATCTTCCAAATCGTCATTCTTTCCAGACGTCTCTTCAGCGCCAGCTTGCAGAGCCAGACGCGTTTGCGCTCATCATGATCGATCTCGATCGATTCAAGGCGGTCAACGATACCCTTGGCCACCAGGCCGGCGATGAGCTTCTGCGCCAGCTGGCCGCACGGATGGCCCTCGTTACTGGCGAACACAACACACTTGCCCGACTGGGAGGCGATGAATTTGGCGTGATCCACCGCAAAGGTGGTGTTACCGCCGCGAGTGCTGCGGAACTCTCCGACCGCCTGACGTCGGTGGTGAACCAGCCGTTTGCAGTTCAAGGACATTCGGTCTCCATAGGCTGCAGCATCGGGACAAGTGTCAGCCCCGAACATGGCACGATCGCTGACGACCTCATCAAACGCGCCGATCTCGCCCTATATGCCGCGAAGTCATCCGGTCGTGGTGGCCACCGCCTATTCGAAAGGGTCATGGAGGAAAAAGCTGACAGGGAACGACTTTTGCGAGACGAACTGGCGTCGGCACTGGCGAAGGATCAATTCGAAGTCGTCTACCAACCGATCGTCGATGCAAAAACAGGAGAAATCGTCTGTTGCGAAGCGCTCCTGCGGTGGCGCCACCCCGATCTCGGCCTCGTATCGCCAATGGACTTCATTCCTGCCGCAGAGACCTCCGGCCTTATCACACCGATTGGTCAATGGGTACTGGAACAAGCTTGCAAGGTGGCAAGGGGCTGGCCTCGCCATGTGAAGATTGCCGTCAATCTGTCGCCAAGGCAATTTACCGGCTTTGGCTTGTTAGCCGGCGTGGCCAGCGCTCTGGCACAATCTGGTCTTTCACCGGACAGACTTGAACTGGAGATCACAGAATCCGTTTTCCTGACAGACAGTGAAGATAACATCAGGCTCTTGAACGAGCTAAAGGGCCTCGGTGTTCGGATCGCACTCGATGACTTTGGCACCGGCTATTCCAGCTTGGCCTACCTGCGTAAATTTTCGTTCGACAAATTAAAGATCGATCGGTCGTTCATTACCGAAGTGACGGCATCGAAGGAAAATCTGGCGATCGTTCGCGCCGTGATTGGCCTTGGGAAGAGCTTTTCTGCTGTCGTCACCGCAGAGGGGGTCGAGGCGGAAGACCAACGTGAGTGCTTGCAGGCGGAAGGCTGCGACCAGTTTCAGGGGTATCTATTCAGTCGGCCAGTAACGGAGCGGGCGATCAGCGCAATGTTGGGCAACATCAGTTACGACAGAGCATCTGCCCCGGCGCGGCATCTACGACAATCGATAGACGCCTCCAGGGCGAGATGAACATTTGGCGCCGCTCGGCATTGGATGCGTAAATCTCCACGTTCTGTCGTTCTTCTTTCCAGGACAGGGCACGGAGTATGTGCAGCGCTACTCCGGACCCAAGATGAATCTTAAAGCAGGTTGTGACTTCCCCGATTCAGATTCCCAAATCGGCTGAATTGTGATTCCATTTTCCCATGGAAGGAGAACCGCCATGGGCAAGCCGCATCCGATCGAGTTGCGTGCGCGTGTTGTTGCGTTAGTCGAGGAAGGCAATAGTCACCGGGAAGCCGCCCGACATTTCCGTGTTTCGCCCAGATTTGTGAATGACATGATCATTCTGAAGCGGGTATCCGGTGCGCTGAAGCCGGCCCGACAAGGACATCTGGGCGGCGGCAAGTTGACGGGCCACGAGGCCTGGCTTCGTGCACGACTGGCCGAGAATGGCGATCTGACGCTGGACGAGCTGGGCGTCGAGCTGCTTGGGCGCGGCGTCTCGGTTGACCGTTCGACGATCTGCCGGCTGCTGCATCGGCTCGGGCTCAGCCATAAAAAAAAGCCTCAAGGCGGCCGAACAGCTCCGGCCGGAGATCGCCCGAGCGCGTGATCTCTGGATCAGACGGCGCAAGCGGTTCTTCAACAAGTCATTGGCGCGACTGATCTTTATTGACGAGACGTCGACCAACACGAAGCTGACGAAGCGCACAGGATGGTCTGCTAAAGGCCAGAGATATCGCACCCATGCACCGTTCGGCTCCTGGAAAAGCCAGACCTTCATCGCAGGCCTGCGCTGTCACGGACTGACAGCGCCCTGGATCGTCGACGCGCCGATGAACGGTCGCATCTTTGAAACCTGGATCGAGACCCAGCTCGCCCCGACCTTGTCGCCTGGCGAGGTGGTGATCCTCGACAATGTCGCCTTCCACAAAACCCCAAGAGCTGAAGAGCTGGTCAGGGCCCGGGGTGCGTGGCTGCTGTTCTTGCCGGCTTATTCGCCGGACCTCAACCCGTGTATGGATGGCTCCTGCGAGTCAAGGATAAGGTCGGTTCCTGTAAACAGGTCGGTTGCGGCCATGTATACGGCGTCTGATATGCAGCGAGACTGCTGCGCGCCCTGATGAATATCCGCTTGGAGAACAGGTCCCACTCAATCGAGCGCTCTCGAAGAGCTTCGGGTTGATCGGGGTGTCCTGGTTCTTCGTCTCCGCTTGTTTGCCATCACCTCACTTTGCCCTGACCATTCCAGGAGCCGTCAGGCGACTTGCGGCTCGTATTGAGATCCGTCCCTGAGGACGGCAAAAATCATTCGTGCCATGCGATGCGCCAAGGCAATAGCGACAATCTTCGTCTTCTTCCGCATGAGCATGCCCGATAGCCAGTCCGATCCCGGCTCCCGTTTGAGCCGACGTCGGAGCATGATCTGCGCCATGGCGCCGAGATACAGCAGGCGCCGGATGTACCGATTACCCATCTTCGATATCGCGCCCACTCTCTGCTTGCCTCCGGTAGAGTGAGGCTTGGGTGTAAGGCCGAGCCAAGCGGCATAATCCCTCGCGCAGTCGAAGTTGTCGACATCCGGTGTCGTTGCCGCAATAATCGTCGCAGACAGCACCCCCACACCGGGGATCGTCGCCAGACGCTGACTTGTCTCGCTTTGCGAATAGCTCTCTTCGATTTCGTCGGTCAGCCGCTCGATCCGCTTGTTCGTCTCGATCAGTTGGTCGAAGAGTAAGATCAAGGGCATCCGAGCCGCTTGCGGCAACTGATCCACTTGTTCCTTCAGCCGCTCGACATTCTGCGCGCCCTTCGCGGTTATGATGCCGAATTCTGTCATATGGGCTCGGATCGCGTTGCCGATCTGCGTGCGCTGGCGAACTAGAAAGTCCCGCGTGCGGTGAAGAACCATGACCGACGAGCAGGCCTCGCTCTTGATAGCGACGAACCGCATCGAGGGCCGCGTCACAGCCTCGCAGATGGCGGCCGCGTCCGCGGCGTCGGTCTTTCCGCGCTTCACGTACGGCTTCACATAAGACGGTGGCATCAGCCGGACGTCATGCCCAATTTCCTGAAGCTTGCGTCCCCAGTCATGAGCACCGGCGCAAGCCTCCATGCCAATGAGACACCGTGGGCGGTTCTGGAAAAACGCAAGCAATTGACTGCGACGAAGCTGGCGCCGCACAAGAACCAGACCGTTCTCGTCTACACCATGGATCTGGAAGACGCTCTTTGCGAGGTCGATACCTACTGTGGCAAGTTCTGACATGGATCGCTCCTTTGCTCCGGACAATGACACCTGAACTATGCCGGATTACGCCGGCGGAAGCAGGAGCCATCCACACCATCAATCGAAATGGTGTTCTCCAAGCTTAAAACCCTGCTGCGCAAACGGGCGGCGCGAAGTTTCGATGCCATAACCCAAGCACTCGGCGACATCTGCGACCTCTTTCCGGTCGCGGAATGCCGGAATTTCTTCAGGGCTGCAGGATATGAGGGGGAATAGATGCAACGCGCTTTAGAAGCGCCACGGTGAGCGAAATGCCAGGCGGACCAGGTGCCTCTATCGCCGGACGAGCGAAACCTAAATCTCGAAGTAAGTTGCAGCTTCGGTCGTTTCATCGCAGCACCCGCGGCCTCAAGCTCACGGAAGCTGGCGAACGGTTTCTCCTACCAGTGCAATCGCTGAGGTCTCTCAGACGGATGCCGCATGCCTGAGTACCTCAGGAGCATTGAACGGCTCGGCACCAAAAGTTCTTCCGCAGGTGACGAAGGCTTTAGCGGTCTAGATTCGGCCGTCGTTCCGCAGCATAGAGGCTAGCAGCAATCTACTTTTCGTCCATACTGCCCCGCCGCGGGTATCGTCTTTTCGCCAGCGTTCGCCTATCATGTCGAACCCTGTCGACGGATGGAGGCGTTGGATGTTCATCAAGACAGTCGAAACAGACGAACCCACCGGCGATATCGCCGCGCTCTACGAAGCGGAGATCAACTCGATGGGCCGGGTGATGCAGGCGACTCAGTGCTGGACCGCGCGCCCGGATGTCCTTGTCCCCGTCGAGAACCTCCTGGATCAGACAAGGGACGGGTTTTCCCTCGGCCTGCTCAATTTTCGTTTGATCACGTTTGTCGTGGCCGGATACGTGCCTTCAAGCTATTGCTCTCACGTCTATTTCCGCAGTCTCTCGGCCACGCTGGGCCGCGAGCAGGCGCTGGCGGTCAGGAAGGACCACCGGAACGCCGGGCTAAGCGACCAGCAGGTTGAAATGCTCGCATACGCGGAACAGATCGCCCGCGACGCCTCTCAAATCACCCTTACGGACATCCAGCGGCTGCGGGATGTTGGCCTCACCGATCTGAACATAGCAGACATCGCCTTGGCCGCATCGTTTCGCACCTTCATGAGCCGGTACTTCGACGCCGTCAGCGCCACCGTCGAACCCGAATTCATTGATTCTGATCCCGCCATCAGTGCGATGATGGCGGTGGGTCGCAATTAAATCAACTGGAATCAAGCCGAGAGTCCAGTGCGCCTCGTTAGTTGATGAGAATAGCCATAACGAAAGCTGACTTCTGTTTCCATGCACGCGACCACGTTCTTGATGACACGCAGAGACGAGATAGATTTCACCCGCGCCAAGGCGCGCATGAAGGCGCGGCTCTCGTTCACGTCTTCGTGACTGTCGACATTCACGGCTCGATGGCTAATGGCTGACGGTCAAGCCGATGCAGTTTGACGCTGAAGCGCTGGCAGTCAGTCCTCAGGCCAAGGTGGTCTTGAACGGATCTGAACCTACGACCAGTTCCGGTGGTTGGCACCAAGGTGCTGAATATATGTGATTATGTCCTTGCATATATAGGGGTCGGCGATGACCGGAGGATCTTATCCCAAACGCGGAGGTTCTCATCGCCCTGTGCCTATCGGCGCATGTTTGGCAAACCGCCGGGCTGGAGTGGAGTAGGCAAGAGAGCAGATCTACTTGCCTTGGGCTGGCCGCCTCCGATCTAACATTAAGCGCTCCAAGATCAGAGGGCGCAACTCGCACAGGCCGAGTAGCCCCGCCGTCATGGCAAAACAGGGCTTCTTGAGAAAACGTGGACCGATCGAGCACCTCGTGACAGCGCGACGTAAAGGTGCTCTCTCGACATTGCATTCCCGGGGCGATCTGCGTCCAGGATAACCGCATGGTGCGCCTCCAAACCTTTTAGCAGAAGGGTCGAGCCGACAGCTTTCATCGGAACAATCCGTCCTGCATGGCGGTGCTGCTCACGCAACCCGGCGATCGTTTCTCCCAGATCCCTGCGTGTTGCAGCGGCGGTCGACAGCGCCTCGACCATGATATTGAATGCACTATGGCGGTAGACGCGTCTCTCTCGGTCCGCAGCCATAGACTTCAGGAATGCTACCGCTTCGGAATATCCCCCGCCATTTGCTAACTTGATAGCAGCCAGTTCCTGATCCGTCGGCGGCGTTCTATGGCGGTTGGCCGCAATGGTCTCGATACGGGCCTGCAATCGATCACCGTAAACATTCGTCATCACACTGATCAAAAACGCAATGGATGAGTGCAACAACCCTGGCCCGACCTGTCCGTTCATCTGTCGGGCGATTCCAACGACGTCCCTGAAATCTACGGGTTCCACGACGCTGACCCCCTGCGCCCTGCTGGCGTAGTTGTGTCTCGATTGAGCCTGTATCGAGTCGCCGATAAACAGGATGCTCTCGTCTGGAAATTGTCGCGAAATCTTATACTGAGCCTTGATCTGCTCGGTAATTGCGGCATTCACATCGATGCCGACAGGATGCCACATCACCCTGTTTGCACAGCTTCTCAAGTCTACTTGTTGCCCCTGTCTAAGGAGCGTGCGCACGCCAAGCAGCCATGTTCCAAGGTCGGTTGCCCCCGCATTGTTCCACCTCCACGGTATGGTGAGCTGTCCGATCTGAGGGAATGTCGCAACGACATGGCCATGCCAATCCGCAAGCGGATCCGCGCCGAATCCGAAAATGGCCTGCATCGGATCCCCGAACACGACCGCCGGTATCGAGTTTGCTATCCCGCTCACAATCGCATGCTGACTGACCGAACAATCCTGGTATTCGTCGACTAACAGCCGGCCGTAGGTCGCACGCAGCTCGCGATCAATGTTCCCCGATAGACAAAGCGTCCCGACAGCAGCTTGGATGGTTGGATAGTTGGGTGCAGCAAGCGGATCATGTCTGTACCCGGCACGCTCCGGAAACATGGCGATCATATTTAGTGCCCAGCCGGCAATTGTATTCAGCCGGTAATTGGTTACGGGCACATTGCCCCGCTTCAGGCGTTGTCGAAGAGCGGCCACGCCCGCTGTCGTGTGGGTCAAGATCAGCGTAGGCTTGGTGGTCTCACCAACCACACACCCCGCAATAAGTTCCGTCTTGCCGCACCCTGCCGGAGCTTCGACATGACCGCGCTGTGCCTGAAGAATATCCCCAACCGTAACCACGCTTACTGCACCGTGTTGTTTGGCGGCGGTGGCGATATCCATTGCCACAGCTGGTTCACCGGACCGGTAAAGAGAGCGTTGGTCTGCGCCCAAACCGGCGCCACGACCTGACGCAACGCCGTCTCGGCTGGTTCTATGTCCTTGAACCACTTGCCGTCGCCTGCACATTTGCCCAGAACCGAACGCATTGCATCGACGAAACCATCCTTGCAGCTTTGAAGGGTGTATTGGTTGCCACTCACATTCCGAATCCTGCTATCGACGGAATCCGCCGATCGCCATTCGCATGCGATAGAAAGCAACGCCGGAATTTGGGCCGCGGGAACCGAAGCAAACAATGCCCCCTCAGTTGAATAACCTTCCGGCCAACGAAAGACGCTTACTCCAGCGGACTGGAGGGTCACATAGATCTCTGGGGCGTAGACCAGGTCCGAATCCATGAACAGCGCTGTTCTATATCCCATGCGCGCGAAGATCTGCGCGCGCTCTATCATTGATGAACCGCCTCCATCTGCCCAATGGCATCCGAGAGCCAGAATACTCGTGCGACCCGCATCCTGACGTTGGAGATCAATCCCTCGGATCAGCCCAATTTCCGTCTTGCCCTCGCAAACGATAACACTGGGCGCCAAAAAGGCTTCCGCGCAAGCCCTGAGGGTTTTCTGAGCGGCTTCATCCCGACCAAGGTGAACCATCCAGTTCTGGGTGACCTTGCGTGCCGGCTGCTGGACTGTGTCGCCGACAACAACTGCGGGGACTACCTGCCTGTAAGATCGAACACTAAACAGCTGAACCGATGACAGCTCCCTCAGGACAATCGGTGAGTGCGTTGTCAGGAATACCTGCTGGCTCTCGTCATTGCGCTTTGCTCCCAGCGAGTCCAGCAACCGGACGATGCGGTAGGGCTCAAGCCCAAACTCGACCTCATCCACGATGAAGATCGACGACTGCCCAACCGCCTTTTGCAGCCCGGCCACCAGCAAGCGCGCGGACCCCGATCCGAGATTTTTCATCGGCACCTGATCCTGGTCGTGCAGCGAAATTGCCCCACCCGAGAGCGTAACCCCTTTAACGTCGAGCAACGCTTTGACCTCGTCGACGCGGATGCCCATCTCGCTCGAAATGCGTTTCGTGGCCTCGAGTATGGGCTCTACTCCCTGACAACCCTGCTCCGCGAAGGCGTGGCGGGCCTGCCTAGAAGCCGACGCCAGAGCCGAGGATGCCTGCGTCGCATCGGCCGATAACTTGCCGAGTACCGATCTTGGGCCGAGCGCCATATGATGAGAGGCGATAGCACCAAGTCGAACCGGTGCGACCTTTTGGCGATGCTTCCATTGGAGGTTCTTTTCCCGATCCTCGGCGGCAGGCCCCAGCGAAAATAGCAGCCATTGAGGCTCGAGGTCGTCCCGGACAATTAGCCGAAGGGTGAGGACGGTCTCAAGCGTTGCACTTGTTTCGTTGTGCAGTTGGCCCGTTGTCGCGTCCCAGCCCCGCAGGAAATGCCCATAGGCTTCTAGGTTGCGCAGTTCGTCATCCAAGTCCCCAAGCGTCACGTCAATGACGATTGGCGCAGCGACATTGCAAAGATGGAAGTCCGCATCCGTGAACGTGAAATTCTGGCGACTGCCCAGGCATAGATCGATCGCATCAAGAATTGTGGACTTGCCTGAATCGCCTGCTCCGATAAGGCAATTTATGCCGGGGGTCGGCCACCACTTCAAATGGGAAATCCCGCGGAAATTGCGGATGTCCACTTCTCGAATCACGGCCAATGTTCTTGCCCTCTCACCCCGACTTCACAATCAGAAGTATCATCACATCGGTCGGTCAGGCGATTAAAAGAATCCGGAAATGAGCTATCCTCAACATAAACATATCCCTCAACACTATTTCTCGACTCATTGCAGCGGATCACAATGATTTATTGTTGTCACTGTGCAGGCCTGTTCGTGCCCACCAGCAGGCAGCCTCGGGAAAAGGGGCCTCAAAGATCAGGTGCTGGGGCGTTTCCAAGGCGGACTTTTTTCTCATCGCAGCAGTGATATGGCTGCGATGAATGTCGGTTGGTCCCAGCGGTCAACCGGCAAGTTCCTCGTCGATTTCGGCTTCTCCATCCTGATCGCCAGACCCCGCCGACACTGCGGCGTCGATTGCTTCCTGAATTTTGCCGAAGTAGTAGTTGATACGCAGATTAAGTAGCTCCCTGTGAGGTGGTTCGGCGCGGTCGGCGATCGCTTGCAAGCTCGCACGCAAAGCGTCAACCCACGGGTATTCTTCAGTAAGCAACCGATTGTGCTTCTCCATCTCGTAGCGCGCATGGAGGCTGGCCAGCAGCCGCCCATTAGGAGACCAATCCTGAATGACCACCTGAGAGAATGCATCGGGATCGATGTAGTGAAGGAAAGGCGCATCGGCGTAATTGCCCTCATCAACACCATATTTATGCAGCGATGAATAGGCTTCGAGATCTCCACCGACACGATCGACAAAGGTCTGCGCGATCTCTTTCATCCGATCGGTGAACGACAGACCCGTGGCTTCACGAACGACCTTGTAAATTTCCCGAAATTCCGGCGAGTCTTTCGAGCCGTAGCCGAGGCCACCATAGGAGCCGCCCATGGGACTGAAGATGCTGCGATCGGGTTCAAGCTTCCCGGAAGTCCGCAGATCATCTGTATAACCAGTGAAGTATGCAACGATATCCTGGCCGGGGCCGACCAAGTGGTCGCCGAACGCCGCCGCACCGAGCACGATGCCGGCCGCATGGAGGATTACTCCGGGATGTGTGAGTTCCCGCTTCTCGAGCTGTTGCACGAGTTCGTCTCTTGCCTTCAAATATTGCGTCCGGGGCAGGTCCGTCCAAGCCCAGAGTTGGCGCCAGGCCGGAGACTTAGCGTATCCGACGACGAGCGGGTGCTGCGCCAGATGCGTGTTGATCGCCAGCGTGTCGACAATACCGGTTTCGAACAATCTTGCGAGCGCTGCGGGAGGCACGATAGGATCTTGCCAAGCGACATCGGCATAGGTGGCCTCCAGGCGCTCAGCTCTCGCGATTTCCGGCGACTTTTCCTTCTTAGTCACTGAAGACATCAACCGCGCAAGACGGGTATCGAGCAGCGCGGCAAGTTCGGAACCACTAAGGTCGCCGCTCCGAAACTCAACACCAGTCGCCATCATGAACAGCAGAAGGCGTGTCATCGCAAGAGGGGCATCCTGGAGACGCGGATCGACTGCCACGACAAGTCGCTCATAGTCTGAAAGTACTGCCCGCATGCTCCGGAAATTCTGCTTGCCAGATGCCTCAAATGTTCTGAGAAGCGCGGCGCGCTGCTGGCGTGCAATTTCGACAACCTTTGAGTGAGTCAGCTTGCTGACAAAGTCGTCGAGCACGATTTGCGGATCGGAGGCGACACGCAGCGTCTTGCCGATCAGCTTTTCCTTCTTGCGTGCATAGTCCGGTTTCTGATCTTCGGGGATATCAGTCTCGTTGGCGATGACGATAACCTTGAGCCCTTCATGCTCCACGAAGGAATTGATGAAGCCCATCGCCTCTGCCAACGGCATCGCGCATCGTTCGAGATCGTCGAAAATCAGGACGCGCCCATCGAGCTTCAAGACCATGTCCTTGATCACTGACTTGTTTTCCGCGGCGCCGTTGACATCCGTCCCCGCAAAGCCGTTGATGGCACGCGATACGACCGTTCCAAACAGACGAGCGGCTTTGGAATTCAAGACAGGATGAGCCTGCGCAAAAAACTGATCTGTGATCTCAGACGTCGAACGCACGCCGTAGAGGCTAGCGTAGAGGTGCCCGATCGGCTCGAGTGGATCAAGCGCTTGAGCTTTCGCCTCCCGTTCCTGCAAATATGATTTTACGAAATGCGTTTTGCCGGCTCCCCAAGGCCCGTTTAACATGATCGCAAAATCGGTCTCCAGTTCGGAAGCGAGATAATAATCGAGATATTCTGTTACATCTGCGTTCGTAGACAATTTTCCAACCTCAGGGTGCAACTGAAATTAATACGCTCACATTATCGCCGGTGAAGGCGGCCGTCGCTCACAGATTTAGGCCCTAGTGAAACGCCGGAGTTTCTGGCGAAGAATTGGCAAAGTCATTGGCTCATCAAATCGAATCTCGACAAGTTGGACCGCATTTTGTTCACAGAGACTTCTCTTCAAGGCATCGCGCTCCATGTTCCGTTTCAGCGCCATTTCTCCTCCGAATGCAGCAATGGCTCTGTAGTGCTGCTCACCATGGTGTTCCAGAGCAAGGCCGATGGCGGGCAGATACACGTCTAATCGTTGGCGCCCCAGCCATGGGGGCGACGCCTCCCTTAGGATAACTTGGTCGGGAAATAGCTTTTTCAGCAGACTGTACATTTCCGCCTCCCTCACCCATCGGCTAAGACCAAGAGTGTGCTGGACTTCGGAACGCGCAGTGGGCTTGTCCATTCCAGGCATCAACATCAGCTGATCGATATACGGCGCGATAAACTCCCCAATATCATCACCGTAGAGATCAGCAGCAGCCTCCGGTCCCGAGCGACGGGCGATACACAGGTGGCATATTTCGTCGATGTAGGTCGCATCCGACAACAATCGAACAACCTGATGGGTCCATGCGCCTGAATGAGACGCAATCCGCATAGCCTCTGATATCATTTTGCCATGGGCCGGGCGTGCGCATGAACAGAAACAACGCTCCCCGGTAATCAAATGGTCAAATGCAACAAACTCAAAGCCCTCGATCCCGAACTCATAGCCTTGCGTACGCGGCCCAGGTCGAGGGTTCGCGACCAGCGGCTGCTCAAGGGGGATCGCCTCCATCATTCTCTTGGTTTCAAGAAACATGCTGGGCGGAATCGTCACGTGGTTCAGACGCAGGATGTGGTTTGTTTGCGTTTTTAGCTGCTTCGACCAAAGTCGATGTGACATCAGCCCCGCAGGGCCATAATTTATGGGACTGAGTTGCAAACCCTGCGTGTCAATCTCAACGACGTCGACCATGGTCTCTTTGGTTGTGGAAAAGGCCAGCTCGACATACCAGGTTTCGTATCCGATGTCCGCAAGCCGCGCCAAGGATGCACAGCGCTCCATGAAATACATCGAGTGAAGCTTCACCGAGGGGATCTTCCGGAGCTCTAAAGTTGCTTGCTCCCGAAGATTTTCGACGAGAATTTGTGTCATCAGCTGTTCGACGGCATCTACCGGCCTCACTCCCACGGTAGCGGTCCTGAGAGCCAACGCTTCGCCAAATTCTCTCTCGGAAAAACCGAAGGAAAGCCGGCCACTCCTCACGTAACTGCCTCGATTGCAGGGGTAATTGCAGATTCGGAAGACGTCGACCTTCTAAATCTCATTCGAGACCTCGATGTCTTGGTTCAAGACCGCGCTTTCAACGAAGTTTCCAAGCGCACGAGCTGTCGAGTCATAGATCGACTTCTCTCCATCCGCGCTCGAAAGCGTGAGTACGAAAGCCACTTCTTGCGGCCCAGCCTGACTGTGATGCGTCCACCCAAATTGGTAGAGGTCGCGCATGTAGACGCGCGCATATAGCCGCATATGCGACCCGGAAAAGCCGAGCCCACTGCTTTTGGTAAAATCCCGGCAATGCCTTCTGATCGGTTGCCATTTTCGCAGCTCTTCACGAGCGTCGTTCTCCGGCAGTGTCGATTCCTTCATTGAACCAAGAAGGGAGGGCCATTTCTTTGGTCCAGTCGGGTACATCAAAGATGTCTCCAACCGAGAGGCGAAATAATTCGCGCCGCCGAACGGCGAAACGAGGGGTCGCAGCACGGCGGTCAGGCTGGCGCGCCCAAACAACTTTCCATCTCGCACCAGCTCGGGAGGGATGGGAATATCGTTCCAGTAGTATGCGGTTCCCGGCTCGAGTTGTGCCCGCCACGCAAGCGTGACGCTGCCGGGCGCGCAGGTCCAAGGAAGGTGCCCTCGATACGGCGTTCCCCAACCGAGGTTGGGATCGTGCTCGCTGCGTTCCGCCGAATTGATGAGAAGAGCCTTAACCAGATCCGGCGTTGGTTCACGTAAGCTATCGAAAGTGTGGGCTGCCAAAGACGATACCAACGGCGTTGCGTAACTGCTTCCCGTATCGACAACTCCACCCAGCATCCTGAGATTTGAAAACCACGATAAGTCCGGTTTCATCATCCCATCGGGGCCAGGACCGGGCAGGCAGGCAGGGCAACGGTCTCCTGGCGTTCCATCCGGGAGCGCCTGACGGCCACCCACGACAATCGCCGCTTCGCAATCAGCTGGCGGATTGGGCCGGGAATTGTTGTCCGGGCTGACATTTCCAACGGAGATCACAGGGAGGAAGCCCGCCGATCTCGCTAAGAGGCTAATTTCATGCCCAAGAACGCTCACTTCTGAGGGGTCTAAGCCGATGCCATCTTGATTGGCCGAAATATTCCAGACCCGTGCCTCTGGATAAAGACGTGCAACCTCCGTCAGGTAGTCAACCAACTCACGCTCATCGAAACGACGGTTTGCGTTCTTATGGGGGACCGCCTGAACCGATCCAATGCGGCAGTTCAGCTCCGGCAACAATCGATTATTATTCCAGGCGTGGCCATGGACGACGAGCGAGCTGACACAGTTGCCATGAAGCTTATCAGCTTGGGCATTCGTCACGAAAGGCGTTGCCTTGAAGGCTTCAGCTGCGCTGTAACTTTTCGCATGCAGTCCGCCGTCCACGACAACGACGACGGGTGCGTTTTGATCGATTACCGGCGCAGGAGGTTCAGCTCCTTCGCCAGGGGCCGCCACTCTGATGGGCCGCACAGGATCGATTCGATAGGAAGCACCGGAGGCGATTAGCTGCCGCAATCCTTCTTTGTTCGGAATACGAACCGTGGCTCGGCCGACGCCGGTGTTTCGGTAATCGCGCATGGCCCTTGCTATGCTGGATTGTCGCGGCGTCGTTAAAGCGCGCGGTTCTTCCGCTTGCTCTGATGTGCCTAGCGTCAACCGTACACTCGTGAAAGTCGGCAACACCAACCTCTCATCGGCAAAGCCCTGAATACGCTCCAGGACCTCTACCTTGGCATCACGATCACGAAAAGGAGCAAGCCAGACCACGAACAAACGTCCATCGTCATCCTCCGGCGCGGAATTCCAGAGCTCATTGACTGACCGGCCGCGCAATCGACTTTTCGCATCAAATCGCTCCAGGGACGAAACTCGCGATATGTCTGCTTGCACCGCATAGCCGACCGGACGTTGGATCGCGTCGAGAAGGCGAGGCAACTGCTTGATGTCGGCCTCGATCAAATAACCGCTTGGAAGGGGTGCAACCAGCCTGCAGCCGTGACGCTGGGAGAAGAGGTCGTCTGGTGTGTGTGTCGGAGCGAGGGAATCTTCGGTAAACATACGAACTACGAGGTGAGTTAGCCCCGAATATGTCGGCAACTCCGCGCGGTGCTCATAGATATCGCGTGTTTCGCTCGCAAGAACTTCCTGCTGTCGTCCGAGGCGCTCCGTGACGATACTTTCAATGCCCTTGCCGCGCCCTGTAGGACTCCGGAGCGCCGGGTCCATTTGAAGGCTCAAAACAGGATAGAGAAGGGGCTGGTCTCGAACTTCCGCCATGCTATGCCTCCCCATCCTGTTGCTTCAAATATGCATAAATGGCTTGCCGTGACACACCAAGGATGCGGGCGGTATCCGCGCCCGCAAGACCGTATTTCTCCTTCAATGCTATCGCCACCTGCCGCTTTTGCTCGGCGTCCAATGGCTGCCGTTGGACAGGTGCGGTCCGCCCTGAGCGGGGCTCTAACAGAGCCGCAATGACGGCTCCAAAATCGATGTCACGCGAATCATGGACCGCATGACGCCGTGCTGACAAGCTCATCGTTTCGATATCGGCCCCCGATAGTCCTTCGGACACTGTAGCAAACAGTTCGGCGCGACCATCTTCATCTTTATCCTCAAAGAGAAAATGCCGCCACAGATCGGCACGGACGCTTTCCTCCGGAAGCCCAAGATCTATCTTGTAGGGGAATCTTCTCCAGATCGCAGGATCGAGAAGGTGAGCATGATTGGTTGCAGCAACCACGATCGAACTCGGGTCCAGCCCATCAAGCGCTTGAATGACGGTATTGACCACACGCTTGAGCTCGCCCAGCTCGTGTCGATCATCACGCAATTTTGCAACAGCATCCATTTCATCAAGAAATAGAACAGCGTTCCGCGCCGGTACGAAATCAAAAACCGAGCGAATATTTTTTGCTGTATCGCCGAGCAGCGAGGATATCACGGAGTCGAGCCGGACGACGTAGAGCGGTCGTGACAACTGTGCAGCGATGTGCCCGGCAAGAAGAGACTTACCTGTTCCGGGCGGGCCGGAGAGCAGAAGCCCTAGTCGCGACGCCAATCCTTTGGCACTCAAGTCATCAATGCGACGGGCATCCGCGATGAAATCGCCGAAGACGCGCCAACCGCTTTCATTTAGGAAAATAGGTGTATCGGGCCAAGTCTGCTCTTCGACAAGCGGCAACCGGGATTTCGAGTCGACAGGCAGGGACTCCATGTAACCGGACGCCTTCAAAGGCACCCCCCTCTTCCGAACCAGCGCCTTGAGTTCCTTGGCAATGGAGGTCTCACCATTCTTGTCGAGGTCTCGCGCGAGCGCATTCGCGGCTCTGCGTACGCGCGTGTAGTCAGCGGATAACGCCGCATCGGCTAACTCCAGCACATTTTTCATCTCAATGGTCATGATCACTCCATGCGTAAAATGTATACCCCAGTCCGTAAACCACATTAGCCATATTGACAATTAAATTTTCATTAATGTAAAGTGAATTGGCACTCAAGAAAAAGGAATCTGATGCAATGACAAAGAAAAATCAGCATGTGGTTCCCCACAACGGCGAATGGGCCGTGCGGGGCGCTGGAAATGAGCGAGTGACCTCCACGCATGGAACGCAGGCCGACGCGGCTGCTGCTGCTCGCAAGATTGCGATCAACCAGCAGAGCGAAGTGGTCATCCACCGTCCCAACGGTCAAATCCGGGACAAGGATACCTACGGTCGCGACCCGTTCCCGCCACGTGGTTAAAACCTGAGGCCGCCTGGAGTGAGGCGGCCTCTTCATCAAAGGAGAGAAGAAATGCAGTTTGAAGGCGCATTAGTTCGCGAGCAGGGCGTCACATTCGCCATCGTCATTGTTAAGCCGCACGTTCTCAACAGCGGCCCTCAAGCCGATGAGGTTGCTTATAGCTTCCAGCCAGCATTCCCCGGCGTGCCGATTGTTCTCATGGCGCAAAACAGCCGGGGCACCCCGACATATCGTGGTCGACGTGATCTCGTTAATTTTCTGTCGCGGGTGCCTATGCAGGCGATACCCTGGAAGCGCTACACCCTGAACTGATCGGGAAGACTACGTAGATGCTCAAGACCGATACCCGTCAGGCAAACTGGCGACGAGCCAATCCGACAAAGTATGAGGCTCACCTCATCGCGCAGCGTGCCTTAAAGGTGGGCGAACTGAGGAAGAACACGTGTGAGGTCTGCGGCAACGCAGCCGTCGATGCCCATCACGATCAATATGATGAGCCTTTGAAAGTCCGGTGGCTATGTCGCCGCCATCACACGAGGCTTCACCATTACGGCGAGGACCTGTTTCCCATCCGGACTTCGTGTTAGCTCTCATCAGAGAGGTGCGCAGAAGAAAACGTGAACCTACGAAGCGAGGGCTACGGGAAAACAGCGTCACAGACGGCGGCAAAAGAACTTATCCGACTAGATAATCCCCCACGCCCGAAACCTCCCCCTCCCCGTCATCTCGCGCAGGCCGAGTTCCAAAACGATCCGCCGCGCCGCCTGCGGCGTCATTTCCAGCGTCTCAGCCACCATTTTTGCCGATACCAACGGTTTGGCCATCACCAGCTCAATCAGCTCCGGCAGTCTTGACGATGTCCGGCGGCCGTCCAGCTTCCGCTCCAACAGAGTGCGGGCCAGCGTCAGCCGGTCATGTTCCTTCAGCCCGATTTCGGCGGTCGCCAAAAACCCGTGGGCGATGGACAGCAGCCGCGTCTCCCGGTCTCGATGGCGGCGCCGATCGACCGGAATGGTTTTGAGGCCGAGATTAATGGCGGCGAGGTGGGCACCAGTGGTGATGCCGGCTTCCCGCAGGATGGATGCAGCAAACAGCCGGCCAAGCCAAGGCGCGTGCTGCAGCACGGACAATTCGTTCCAGGCATCGAGGGCGACGATCGCCTGCAGTATCACCGGCAAGTCTTTAGCCTGCCGCAGGATCCCGCGCCATTCATCGAGCCGCGCATCCTCGTCCCAGTCGAGATCGTAGATCATCGGATCTTTGTCTTGGCCGCCGCCGCGCCCGGGCCGCCTTGCGTTCGCGATCGCCGCTTCCGACCGGGCCAGCACCGCATCGATAGCGGCGTAGTCGACACCCGGGAGGTTCTCGACGTCATCTACATCGTCCCCCTCCCCTTCTGGATCCGACGCCTCCGCGCGCCGGATGCCGCCGGCCGTCTCTCCCTCGTCTGCGCCGGCCGACGTGATGTCCGACGTTTGTCGCAAAGTTCGGATACCCTCTGCAGACAAGGCCCAGGCCGGGAGCTGAGCTGCGATGCGCCGACGAGTGCGCAGCACGTCGCGGGCGATTGTCAGCTCGTGGGTGGGTGTGCGAATATCCCGCGTGGCGTCGTGGAGGACGAGGTCTTCGAGATGGACGAGTTCGCCATCGATCCACAAAGAAGCACAGGCGTCGGTGAACTGGGAGCGCTCAATCCAGCCCTGCCCGACCGGCGAACGGGCGATGCGCTCGTCGAGACGTGTCAGGCCGACGCCGGCGCGAAACGCCGGTTCCAAAAAACTCGATATTATCAAAGTGCCGAAATCGTAAGCCATTGATTTCATGGTAAACGATCTCTTACAGGAACTCTATCGCAAAGTTTGGGTTCCTCACATGGTATGGTTGGGGTTGTGCGCCTGACCATCGATAAGTACCCCTTATCGATGGTAGTTGATCTGGAGTCGCAAATCAGAAAGAATTGCAGCAGTGGACGGCATCATCGCCGGACAGATCACCGTTTCGGAGCCCCCTTTGACGTCGTCCACGATAAAATCCGCTGTCGATCGCCGCGCCGAGGAACTGGACACGATTGCCTCCGTCCTGCCGCTCGAACGCCGCGACGAGCTCGCCGAGTTGTTGACCGACCAGGACATCGAGACGCTGCGCCATCTGGTCAACCAGGGCATGGGCGACAACACACTCAGGGCGCTGACCTCCGACCTCGCTTATCTGGAAGCATGGGGGTTGGCGGCGACCGGCAAGTCCCTGCCCTGGCCGGCGCCAGAGGCGCTGCTCCTCAAATTCGTCGCCCATCATCTTTGGGACCCAGAGAAGCGCGCCACCGACCCGGATCACGGCATGCCCGCTGACGTTGATGGAAATCTCCGACAGCAAGGTTTCCTGAAATCCGTCGGCCCACATGCGCCGGCAACGGTGCGCCGGAGGCTGGCGAATTGGTCGACCCTGACCAAATGGCGCGGCCTTGATGGCGCCTTCGCCTCCCCTGCCCTGAAATCGGCCATCCGCCTTTCGGTTCGCGCCGTCCCCCGGACGCGGGGTCGCAAGAGCGCCAAGGCGGTCACCGGTGACGTCCTGGCAAAACTGCTGTCGACCTGCGCGACCGGCAGCCTGCGCGATCTCCGCGACCGGGCGATCCTGATGGTCGCGTTTGCGTCCGGTGGCCGCCGGCGGAGCGAAATCGCCGGTTTGCGCCGCGAGCAACTGACCGTTGAGCCGCCGATCCCGATCGAGAATGGCGCCCCCCTCCCCTCTCTCGCCATCCATCTCGGCCGCACCAAAACTACCTCCGGCGAACAGGACGACGTCGTCTATCTGACCGGGCGACCCGTGGAGGCGCTGAATGCCTGGATGGCGGCCGCGAAAATCGACAAGGGCAGCGTGTTTCGGGCCATCGGGCGATGGGGAACTGTTTCGAAGCGGGCGATCGATCCGCAGTCGGTCAATGCGATTATCAAGCAGCGGGCGGAACTGGCTGGATTGGAGCGGGGGGAGTTTTCGGCGCATGGGATTCGGTCTGGATATCTCACCGAGGCAGCCAATCGTGGCGTCCCCCTGCCAGAAGCTATGGAGCAGTCGCGACATAGATCGGTCCAGCAGGCCTCCACTTATTACAACAACGCAACCAGACGGACAGGACGGGCCGCAAGGCTTATTCAGTAGTTTTCGCTCCTTTCCCTAAGTTTTGCGACAAAATCGGCGGTGCTGAATTGTTAGAGATATTTCTGTCGCAAAACTCGGTCGCAAATATCGGATTTTCGCGACCGAGTTTTGCGACAGCTTACCTGCCTAATTTTCGGGCCGCTTCGCCATCACCAGCAACAGGAAGGCACCAAGGTCTCGCCACCGTGCGAATCGTGGAACAGCTTGGCATGCAGCGAGGGACGGTTGCGGCTCTTCGATATTGGTTAGGACGAAACCTGCGGAGGCAACGGCGTTGAGATAATCGCCGATCGTACGCGGGAATCGTGGAACAGCGAACGGAATAACATCCTCGTCCGTGGGACGATTACCGAAACGCCAGTGCTCTGTGAAGGATGATCGATCGAAGTAGCGCGCTACCCAAAGACCGGTCGTTCGCCCCTCGGCATCCCTTTCCCAACCAAGGCCTGGAGTGATGAAGCAGGGATGCAGGACGCTGAAGAGAAGGAAGCCTCCCGGCCGCACGAGACGGTAGGCCTCTCGCATAGCGCCGGACAGATCGGGGCCGTCCATCAATGCCATTGTCGAAAGAACCGCGTCAAAGGACTCGTCCGTAATCCCACAATGATCGCTATATGAGCGGACATGGTAGTGAATACCGAGCGGATCGGCTTCCTCCGTCTGCCTGGCGTGCTCAATCATTCGGCTCGACAGGTCAATGCCGGTCACACGTGCGCCAAGCCGAGCGAAGGCGCGGGTGTTCGTGCCTTCTCCACACCCGAAATCGATGACATCTAATCCGTCAATTGGTGGTAGGGCGGCTAGGAAGGCAGGGAAAGTGAACTGGTCCCGGTAAACGTCGAATCCGTCGCGAACGTCTCGGGTCCACTGATCTGCATTTTCATTCCACCGCTTCGCCACGTCGGTGTTAGATATATCGTCCATGTTATCCCTCGTACGGTTTCGCTTCTCTTGAAGCGTCCGGGATGCAAGGCTGAACGCGCTATTATTGCGTCGTACCGCTCCCTACAATTCCTTCAATCGACAGGCGAGATTTCAAACCCTTTGGGTATAAATTAGGTCCTCCATCGATATCGAGCTCTCGTGGATCGAACCAAGCCGCTACCAACCAAGTGCCATCGTCTTCCTGAAATCGAATACGATGCTGTCCGTCGAAAGCCCCTGGCGGGAATGCTACGTCGAAAATAAATAGGATTTCATGCCGATCTTGACCTTCATGCGAGAAGACATTTTCTAGAATGATTGGCCCTCCAACCACGGCAACATCGACGTCTATCTCCTCTTTGAACTCTCTGACGACCGCGTCTTTTGCGGTTTCGCCAAACTCAATGCTTCCCCCTAGTGGTCGCACGCCTTTGAGTGTCCCGTCGCGATCATAAACTTCGAACGCCAGGAGTTGGGTGCCGCGCCAATGGAGGCCGAGGGCTTTGACACGGATACGCTGGAATTGAGCTCTGTTATCATATTGCTTGGCTATCGCAGTCGCTAGCTGCTTGCAACGCAGCAGCATTGCCAGACGCAAAAGTTAGGATTTTCGCGAGGCCGGGCGTTCCATCAGGTTCATCATCTTCCCGCTCATGGAGATCGTTCCGACAGATATAAAGCCATTGCGCTCATACCAAGCAATCAGCCGCGAACTGGAGAGGGAGCAATCGAGCCTGATTTCTCGCCCGCGCTCTATGCCCATATTGGCGACTTTTGCAATGATCGCCTCACCAATGCCAGTTCCTGCCTTGTTCCGACGGACGGCGAAAGTGTGCAGATAGATGCTGTCCCCGACCTCTCGCATCCCCCAATAGGGCCGATCTTCCCAGAGAATGCGGAAGGCTGCGACGGGCTCGTGTTCAACAAGTCCGAGAAAGAGCTCGCCGCGCTCGATCCGTGGTAAAAGCCACTCGTCATCGAACGGATAGTTCCAACCCTCCGAACCAATCGATCTCTGCCAAGCTCGCGCTTCCTCTAGAATTCGCGCGAAATGGCCTCGGTTCGAGAAGTCTACGGGTGAGATCTGAATATCCATATCTATCTCGCAAACCGTCGTGCACCGAAGACGCACAGGATCACCGCGACCGTGACCAGCAACATGAGCCACGTGACCGCCTCATGGAGGACTGTCGCAGCCAGTGCCAAGCCGAAAAATGGTTGCAGGAGTTGCAACTGGCCGACGGCAGCGATACCGCCCTGCGCCAGCCCTTTGTACCAGAACACAAATCCGATCAGCATGCTGAACAGGGAAACATAGGCGAGACTGATCCACGCCGGCATTTCTATCTACGCAAAGGACGTTGGCATGACGAGGAATGACAGGGCGAGCATAATGGGCAGAGACAGCACGAGCGCCCATGAGATGACCTGCCATCCTCCAAACACGCGCGACAGCTTCGCCCCTTCGGCATAGCCAAGTCCGCAAACGATGATTGCCGCCAGCATCAGCAGGTCGCCAATTGGCGAGGCCGCCAGTCCCTGCGCCACGGCAAAGCCGACTACCAGCGCGCTTCCCAAGCCCGAGAACAGCCAGAACGCTGGCTTCGGGCGCTCTCCACTTCTCAAAACACCGAAAATGGCCGTCGATAGCGGAAGAAGACCGATGAACACGATCGAATGCGCGGATGTCACATGCCGCAAGGCAAGCGCCGTCAACAATGGAAATCCGACTACCACGCCCAGGGCGACGACGATGAGCGATGCGAGATCGCGTCGGGTTGGACGTTTCTCCCGAAACAGAAGCAGCAGACCCAGGCCAAGTATGCCGGCGATCGCGGCGCGTGCGACAGTCAGGAATAGCGGATCGAATTGCTGTACGGCCACCCGGGTTGCCGGTAGCGACCCGCTGAAGATGACAACGCCAATGAATCCGTTGATCCACCCGCCAACATGCACTGTTGGATCAGTTCTCGTCGTTGGCATGGTCATGCGATTCGGCCCGCTCGCGCCAGCCCGTGTTCAACGAGGCGATCGATGATTTCGCGATAGCTCACACCGCTCGCCGCCATTGCCTTTGCATACATGCTGATATTGGTAAAGCCCGGAATGGTGTTCACCTCGTTGATGACGAACCTCATATCCGCCGTCAGGAAGAAATCGACGCGCGCCATGCTATCGCAGCCGAGAGCCCTGAACGCCCTGGCGGCCATATCCCGCATTTGTGCTTCCACCTCGTCCGGCAGCTCCGCCGGCACTTTGAGCGCCGCCCCGTCCTCATCGATGTATTTTGCGTCGTAGCTGTAGAAACCATGACTTTCGGCGGGAGTTATCTCGCCGGGGCGGGATACGAACAATTCGCCCGAGGCATCTTCCAGCACGCTGAACTCGATTTCGCGCCCCTGTATGAATTCTTCCGCCAGTAGGTCTCGGTCATGACGGAAGCCTTCCGCCAACGCCGGCATGAACTCCTGACTTCCTGAAACCTTTCTGACACCGACGGACGATCCCTGCCGGGCCGGCTTGATAAAAAGAGGAAGCCCAAGCTCGCTTTCGAGCTCTGCGAATCCAGGTGCTTGCCCTTTGGAAATCGCCACCGATTTTGCAACGGGCAGGCCAGCAGCCTTGAACAGGCGCTTGGCGATAATCTTGTCCAGTGCGGTTGCGGAGCCAAGAATCCCGCATCCGACAAGCGGCACCCGCGCCACTTCCGCAAGGCCCTGCACCGAGCCATCCTCACCATAAAGCCCGTGCAGAACCGGGAAAAGGATATCGATCCTTCCAGCTTCGCTGATCTGGCCATCCGCAGCGATCGCGATCATCTGGCCTCGCCCTCCGGGCACCAGAGAGAGTTGTGTGCCGTGTTCAGGCTTGGATAGTGCGCCGCTTTCAAGCCTGCTCAACTGCCAGCGCCCTTCACGCGTCACGTATATTGGAACTGCGTCATATTTCTCGGGGGCCAGAGCATTGATGACATTGGTCGCTGAAAGGACGGAGACATCATGTTCGGGAGAGCGACCGCCGAAAAGGACTGCGATCCGTATT
The DNA here is from genome assembly GCF_050500185.1 of Neorhizobium sp. DAR64862/K0K3. Taxonomy (NCBI): domain Bacteria; kingdom Pseudomonadati; phylum Pseudomonadota; class Alphaproteobacteria; order Hyphomicrobiales; family Rhizobiaceae; genus Neorhizobium; species Neorhizobium sp. DAR64862/K0K3. The sequence goes on along the minus strand of NZ_CP191451.1, from coordinate 11,058 downwards.
GTGGTGGGGGAATCAGGCATGAAAACTCCAGAAGGTGGCTGTGAAGGCAGCGTTACAAGCTGATGGCCATCCCGCGACCGGCGAAGAACCGATCGAAGGCATCGAGCGGCAGTATGGCGTCTGCCTGGCTGGCTCGATCGTGGCCGGATGGATTATGAAAACAGACAGCTTGCGGAGAGGCCGACGTTATCAGCACCAGATGGCCGCCCTTTGAGGGCGGAGCCTGATCGGGCCAGCGGATCGAATGATGCACCGATGCGATGAAGACCTGCCAGCGCGACAGAAGCTTCGGAATTGCCGCCACCTCGACACCTGTCATGACTTCGGCTTTCAGTCCGAAACGGCTCGAAACCAGGTCGACAAACGGCGCGTAGATCAGCCCTTTAATGGAAGCTCCATCTTCACTGACGACATAGCCACCGTGCTGGGTGCAGGCGCGGGCAAGCTCAAGCGTGGGGTAAGTCTCGCCCCGCGTTGCGAGGATCATCTTCAGGCATGCCATACCGCAAAGATTGGGAGCCCAACGGGCATATTCCTCGACCGTCTGCGCTCCGGATTGTTGCCAAAGCGGATCATCCAGCAAGGCAGCCGCTCCCTTTGCAACAACAGGCAACGTCATTTCGGGCGTTTCCCACTGACTGAAATACAGCACGTTGTTCGTTGGCATTCCCGACCCTCATTTCCTCTGGTTCGCGTATTGACTTGGAAAGGTGGATCAATAAGAGTACAAAAATAGCCCAAACTAAAGAGCCACTTTAGATGATGACATCGAGCCACTTGAGAGCAGGAAGATGAAGCTGAAGAGGCGTAGAGAGAGCCCATCTGCCGGTTTCCAACCCAATGTCGAGCCGTCTGCATCGGCCTCATTGGCCCGGCAGCTATATCTTGCGCTGCGTGAGGCGATTGCCGATGGACAATTGGAGGCAGGGCAGCGGCTACCGTCCACCCGCCTCGCCTCTCAAGAATGGAAGCTGTCTCGGGGGACGGTTGCCGAAGCATATGAAATCTTGATTGCCGAAGGCTACGCAGCCGCGCGGCATGGCTCCGGCACATTTATTGTGCCGAGCGCTTCCGACCGAATTCTAAAACCTGGTGAGTGTGGTCACAAAGAGGGCTTGGCAGACACGACCAGTCGCAGCCTTTCGACGGCAGCCACTAAGGTCCTGACCTGGGGACCGAGTCTGGAACCGCAAAAAATGTTGCCATTCGTCACGGGCCGTATCGCGCATGATGCCCGGACGGCGGGCCTCTTGAACCGCATTGCCGGCCGACACATGAATTACGCCTTCGAAGGCTATGGCGACATCCAGGGCGAACCAGACTTGCGGGCCGCGATCGTTGCGCATCTGGCTGTGTCGCGCGGTGTACGGTGCACGGCCGAGCAGTTGTTCATTACCGCTGGAACGCAGCAGGCCCTCGATCTCGCCTTTCGCATTCTGGCTTCGCCCGGCGATACCGTCATTGTCGAAGACCCTTGCTACCCACCCGCCCGACAATGTCTGGCGCTCAATGGCGCGAAGATCATCGGTCTGCCGGTCGATCGCGATGGCATCATGACGGAAAGCCTATCGGGCAACCAACTGGAGCCGCCGGCGCTGTTTTACCTTACACCCTCAAACCAATATCCGGTCGGCTCCGTTCTTTCCCTGCCGCGCCGGCTGGAGCTTCTTGCCTATGCGCGCGAGAACGGCTGCTGGATCGTCGAAGACGATTACGATAGCGAGTTTCGTTACGAGGGGCATCCGATCGCATCGCTACAAGGGCTCGATCAGGCCAATCGTGTCCTATACACGGGCACGTTCAGCAAGGCGCTACTGCCGAGCTTGCGTCTCGGCTACCTCGTCGTTCCGGTCGATCTTGTGCCGGTGTTCAGAGCAATACGGCCAGCGCTCGATCGCTGCCCGCCGACATTCCAGCAACGTGTCGTCGCCGATTTTCTGAACGAGGGATATTTTCCCGCGCATCTGCGGCGGCTTAGGGAGAGGCTCCGCGCCTCTCGCGATCTGCTTGCCGAACTGCTGAAGGATCGCGTTAACGAGTATCTCGACGTCGCAATTCCAGACCAGGGAATCAACATGACGGCTCGCAGCACAGGTACATGGACGAGCGATACCGCTATCTCACAGGCCGCCTTGAGCAAGGGTGTTGTCGTTATGCCGCTTTCCCGGATGAACGTCACGTCCTCTGATACGTCGCGATTGATGTTCGGCTTCTCCGGCCTTTCAGTACAGGAAGCCGACAGGGGAACGCGGCTTCTGGCTGAGGCTTTCAAGATGTAAGGATTCGCAAAAGTCCCGATTAAAGCGAGACTTGTTTTTCCGACTTTTGCGACGTCGCAGAATAAGAAGTTATGCACATGTCACGATGGCAGATGCTGGCGCAAATCAGTTAGGCGGTCGCTCTCCAACTCCTTTAGTCGGTTTTGGACAGCAGCCGCTCAATTTGCAGCGATATTTTTGGCTTCGGCATCATGCGCCAACCGTTTCATCATGCCATTAACGACACTGGATTGAATCCAATTTCCACGTCGCGGAAGAAAGTTGTCAGCCGGAAACTCTAACAGCGAGGAACAAATATCACCGTACTACCAGTCGCTGCACGCTCCGATCGTTGGAAAAACTGACACCTCCCGCGGCTCGGAATAGAACGGCGTGAGTGGTAAACTCGACGAAGCTCCTCTCCGGCGTATGGCGTTCTGCAGTTTTGGAGCGTGTTTTCTTTCAACTGTCATTTACGCCGATCTCTTTCCGGCTTCACCGTTCAATCGGAGCAGTGCCATGACCATCGGTCCAAGGGAAAACTCGCCACGCCCCGCCCGGTTGGTGAGATCACGCAGATAGCCGCCGGCGGAATTGATGTGCCCTGCCCTCTCCAGGATACAGGCAATCGCAACCGCTGCATTTTCAGGCCCCATGGTTTCGCAGGCCTCTTGGTAGGCGGACGGGCTGACGCCCAGCATCGATCTCACCACGATCGCGGCCGACATGAGATCGCGCCAACCACCCACAGCGCCTGCCGGTCCATAGTCGATAATCTGTGGGCATGCCTTCAGCACAACCCCCAACGGAAAGGCCTTCAGCGTCTCAGTGTCAGGCCTGCGGCTCTTGCTCCGCTTTTCGCCCTGCTCGTTTTCAGAGCTAGGTTCAAGTTCATGGAAGGATTCTGGTTTTGAATTCTGTATGTGCTGCTCAATATGAGCAGCATTGGTGCTACTAAATTCTAAATTTGACTGTGTATCCAATAGATTAAGGATTTCCTCGCGCAGAAGCTCGAGTTCATCGAGGATACTGGCGACGTCAGCGATGGTTGGGGAGCGTGGAATGCGGGCTACGAGGTTGATATACATAGCCTCGATCGCCATCCAGTCGCCGTCAGCCCCCTCCTCTATTGCTGCAGTGATGAGCTTGCGGACATCCCGACGGCAAATTGTCAGGTTCTCCTTGGCCTTACGGAATGCCGACCGAGCGGCCACGACCTTTTGCGCGATGACGGCAAGCTCCTCCGACCGGGCGAGGATCGGCGAAAGGTCGAAACCAAAGGCATTCTCAATCTCGCCGAGACCGTTTTTCCTCGCATACCGCTTGCCGTTGGCACTGTCCTTACGGACGATGAGACCAGCATCGACCAGAAGCGCAAGATGGCGACGCAACGTGGCGCCTGCCATGCCGTGGGCCCTCAGGATCAGTTGAGCGTTTGATGGAAACACGACGAGCTGCGCGTCCTGGCGCAATTCGTTTTCCGGATAGAAGCTCAGGAGTGCGTCGAGCACAGCCAGGCTGTTCGACTGCAAGCCGAGTTCTTCTCTCGCTTCCGAGGCATCACGGAAGACTTTCCATTTCTCGACCGTTTTCCCGGCCTTGATATCGTTTGTGGCCACTTGCCGCTTCACCAAGGCGAGCGTCATCGGCCGCCGCCCAAAGGGCGTCGTTACACTTCCTGTCTGCATTTCTTTCACCTTTCAAAAGGCAAAGAAAAGGCTACGCCAAGACGGCGTTGACTCTTGACTGGGATTCCGGGAAATGCGATTCTCTAAGCGACCAAACTGAGAGAGGCCTTCTGGAACACCGTTTCGGAGGGCTTTTTCTTTGCGCTATCGTTCCTTTCCTGTTTACGATTCGCCCTACTGCTTCGACCTCTTGAACGAAGCGTAGATCTCTGGGAGGGCCGACATCAGGTAGTCCGCAAAATCCGGAGCGGCCTTTTTGTCGATCATTAAAGTCAGCGTACGCTTGTCTTGCTTGTAACGAGCGGCCTTGGTGCCGTCCTCAGCTTTCCAAACTTCGGTTTCAGTCTTCACTGCCTTTGTCTTCTTAGGGGTGACAGCTTCAAATACTCGAGCGAAACGCTCGTCAGAATTCAAGCTTTTCACCGCATCGTCATTGAGTAACGTACGGGCAGTTTCGGTAGCGCCATCTTGTCCCAGACGGCCTGACAATTCGTACCAACGGTCTCGACCGGTTTTAGGGGCCGCGCCGATCAAGCGGATAATATCTGCTGGAAGCTGTTTGGCGGCCTGGATCAACCGGGAAAGATTGCTTTTATCAACCGCAAGTGCCGCCATGATGACCGGCCGCTGAAACCCACTGGCCTCAAGCTCTGCGGCGTATAGGGCGCGCTCGATAAATGAAAGATCCTGCCGAGCGCTGTTCTCTTGCCCTTGCGCCAGAACCAACTCGTCATCCGACAAGGTGCGAACCGCAGCCTTCACTTTCATGCCGGCAGCCTTCACTGCTCTCAGGCGTCGGCGCCCGTAGGCAATCTGGTATCGACCTTCGACAGACGGGTGAGGGCGCACGAGGATGGGGACCTGCTGACCGTGCTCTTTTATGTTACGAGCGAACTCTTCGAACTGCTCTGGAGACTCCTCCAAGCGGTCTGCCACGAGCGGCGCGTCAATGAGATCTGGATCGAGTTCCGTAAGCGACTGAGACTTCAAAAGCTCAATGGAGCGCGAGACCGCACCTATCGCACCACGTGGGGAATACTGCGGAGTGGCAGCATCCTGCGCGGCAATGTCTTCGGAGTTTCCGGCTGGCAACTTTGGTCCAGCGAGGTCGGAGAGCAGGTGTTTTCTAGCCATTAGTAGCCCCCTCGGGTGTCGAGATTGCCGCCCCACAATAAGGGGTCTCCCGAAAGTTTCCGGCTGACAACTTTTGCGCTTCTACGCGAGATGCGAGCGTCCTCATTTGCGCCCCCATGCGCTTTGAATGAGCTGTGCGATTTCAGTATTCACGTTGTCCAGCGACTCCATCGCCCGGTCGTAGGTCGCGCGCGTAAACTGGTCACGGCTGACTTCATAGAGCGTCTGTTTCGTAATCCCGGCGTCGGAGATAGCTGTACTTTTCAACATTGGATGATTGAGGACATGGTCACCGAACATCGTCCTCATAAACGATACCATCTGGTTCTGAGGACCATCCCCGGGCTCGTAGCGAGTGACGAGGTACCGCATCCAGTCGTAATTCATGCTTCCGCCGGCATCGGCGACGACGCTTAGCAATTCCGACGTCATCAATAGAAACTGGCACATAGACATGACGTCCAGCATCTGCGGATGGACCGTGACGAGAACGGCGGTCGCTGCACACAGAGCGGAAATGGTCAAAAATCCAAGCTGGGGGGGGCAGTCGACCACGACGACATCATAGTCGTCTGCGACCGAAGCAATCGCGTCGTCCATGCGCGTGAAGAAGATGTTTTTCCGATCGTTCGAGCCTAAGACCTTCGCCGTATCGTGCTCGAACTCCATTAGTTCAAGGTTGCCTGGCACCAGATCGAGGTTGGCAAAATAGGTCTTCTTGATGACGTCTTTCAACGGACGACGTTCAGCGTCATAGCGCATCGCACCGTATAGCGTCTCATTGTCCTTGACGTCGAACTCAGGCTGAAACCCGTGCAGTGCCGACATACTGGCCTGCGGATCAAGATCGATGGCAAGAACACGATAGCCGTTCAATGCGAGATATTGCGCCAAGTGCGCGGCCGTCGTCGTCTTTCCGCTGCCACCTTTGAAATTGACAACAGTGATAACCTGCAAATGCTCTTTGCCTGAGCGTTTGGGTGAGTAGCGGCGATCGTTTTTCCCGGTTAGATCAAGGTATTCGCGTAGGGCCTGAATCGTTTCCACGGTATAGGAACGGCGATTGTTGTTGCCAATTTCCGGCTGCGGACCTTTTCCCTCGATCGAGAGGTGACGGAGATATCCGTCGTTGACACCGATAAGCTTTGCAGCTTCCGTTGAGGAGAAGGAACGCAAAGTTTTGCGCGCCTCTGGCGGGTACAACTTCACACGGTGTTCGTGCAAGGCACCAGAGAGGTCTCGCGCGTGGGCAGCGATCAGTTTATGAATAGCCTTTTGAAGCTGAGCGGGATTTTCCACGACTTCCTCTCGTACACACGGTAATTTTCGTAAACACACCTATTTACCGTGGATAGCACAACCTATTCCACTACGGTTTGCAAGATATTTAAAGTTAATCAATAGTTAACGCGTTTTCGCTCGATCAAAGGCCGATTCCGATTCATTGATTGGAATCTGTCACTTACATCTGTTTGCGTAAGTCGATCTCGTCGGGGCAAAATGCAGATTTGCACATGAATCTGCTCCTCGTAGCTCGCCACAGGCTCACTTTCGAAGAGCCGGACCAGCGACTCGCTAGAATCACCTGAGGTGCAGATCTGCACATAGGCACACGCTGAATGAGATGATTTCTGTCCGCATGACCTTGTTCAAGCGGAGATCATCATGCGGATATTGACCGTCGCACCCGAGAAATACGAGCGCCATCGCGACTTCCTGAGACAGATGCACCGTCTTCGCGCGACGGTATTTGGCGGACGTCTCGCCTGGGACGTCTCCATCACCGCGGGAGAAGAGCGTGACCAGTACGATGATTGCAGACCGACTTATTTTCTGGCGATTGCCGACGGTGGAAAGGTCGCAGGTTGCGTTCGTCTCCTTCCAGCTTCTGGTCCCACAATGCTGGAGCAGACCTTTCCCCAGCTTCTTGATGCAGGTTCGCTTCGCCCTCATTCTGGCATGGTCGAGAGTTCACGCTTCTGCGTCGATACCTCACTCGCCTCGCAGAGGGACGCAAGCCAACTGCATCTTGCGACGCTCACCTTGTTCGCCGGTATCATTGAATGGTCGATGGCGAGCGGCTACCGCGAGATCGTCACGGCCACCGATCTCCGCTTCGAGCGCATCCTGAAGCGAGCAGGGTGGCCGATGCGGCGTCTCGGCGAACCGGCTCCGATCGGCAACACCATCGCTATCGCCGGAAGCCTGCCGGCCGACCGCGGCAGCTTTGAGCAGGTTTGCCCGCATGGTTACCGTTCGACCCCGCAGATCGATGGCTCATTGCTCAGGAGCGCTGCGTGACCCAGCTCCGCTCCCATCCCCGCCTGGTCCGGAAACTGCAGGATGCACTCGGTGACCAACTCTGCATCGCCCTCGATGACGCCACCGTTGTCGAGATCATGCTCAATCCGGACGGCCGGCTGTTCATCGAACGGCTGGGGCACGGCGTCGCGCCGGCCGGTGCAATGAGCTCTGCTGCAGCCGAAGTTGTCATAGGCAGTGTTGCGCATGCCCTGCAGTCGGAGGCCGACGACGAGCGGCCGATCATCTCTGGCGAACTTCCGATTGGCGGACACCGATTCGAGGGCCTGTTGCCGCCGGTGGTATCCGGACCGGCATTCACGATCCGGCGTCGTGCTTCGCGTCTCATTCCACTGACAGAATACGTGAAGTCGAAGGTCATGACCGAAGCCCAGGCATCGGCGATTCGAAGCGCGATCGACGCTCGGATGAATATCGTCATCTCCGGTGGCACGGGGTCGGGCAAAACGACGCTCGCCAACGCCATCATCGCCGAGATCGTCACTGCGGCCCCGGACGATCGGATGGTCATTCTCGAAGACACCGCCGAAATTCAATGCGCGGCCGAGAACGCCGTGTCCCTACATACCAGCGATACGATCGACATGGCGCGTCTGCTGAAAAGCACGATGCGCCTGCGTCCTGATCGCATCATCGTCGGCGAGGTCCGCGATGGCGCGGCACTGACGCTGCTCAAGGCCTGGAATACCGGTCATCCGGGCGGCGTCACCACAATCCATTCCAACACCGCCATGTCAGCCTTACGCCGACTGGAGCAACTAACGGCGGAGGCCAGCCAGCAGCCGATGCAGGAGGTGATCGGCGAAGCCGTCGATCTCGTCGTCTCTATTGAGCGAACGGGAAAGGGGAGGCGGGTCCGTGAGGTGATCCACCTCGAAGGATACCGCAACGGCCGCTACCAGACCGAACATTATGCCCAGATCGATGAGGACAGCCATGTCGCGTAAAATCTCCATTCTTCTCACCGGTGCGACGCTTGTCGCCATTTCGATCGGCTTCACCGATCCCGCGCTGGCCTCATCGGGCGGCGGCGGTCTTCCCTGGGAGTCGCCGCTGCAACAGATCCAGCAATCGATCACAGGCCCTGTCGCCGGGTTCATCGCGCTGGCCGCCGTCGCCATTGCCGGCGCCATGCTGATCTTCGGCGGCGAGCTGAATGATTTCGCGAGACGGCTTTGCTATGTCGCGCTGGTGGGCGGGGTACTCCTCGGTGCTACCCAGATCGTTGCTCTCTTCGGCGCCACCGGAGCCTCCATCGGCGAGGCTCATGCACGGGCCGAGCAAAACGCTCCCGAACCGCCGATAACGGCGGCCACTGAGGGGGAGGGGGCTCATGGCTGAGGCCGGCTCTTCTCTGGCACGTTCGCGGGTACACCGGGCACTCTCTCGGCCAAACCTGCTCATGGGTGCTGACCGCGAGCTCGTGCTGCTGACGGCGCTGGCCGCCATCATCCTGATCTTCGTTGTCCTGACCTGGTACGCGGCACTATTCGGCATTGCGATCTGGCTGGTCGCAGTCGCGGCGCTGCGCATGATGGCCAAATCCGATCCACTGATGCGCCGGGTCTACCTCCGGCATATTTCCTACAAGACCTTTTACCGCGCGACGTCGTCGCCGTGGCGCAAGTTCTGAGGGATGGTAGCGCTCAAATCATTCCGCCATTCCGGACCATCGTTTGCCGATCTGGTGCCTTATGCCGGTCTCGTCGATGATGGGGTCATCCTGCTGAAAGACGGCTCCCTGATGGCGGGTTGGTATTTCGCTGGGCCGGATAGCGAGAGCTCGACCGACGCAGAGTGCAACGAGGTGTCGCGACAGATCAACGCCATCTTGTCGCGGCTGGGTTCGGGATGGATGATCCAGGTAGAGGCTATCAGGGTGCCAACCGGCGATTATCCGACTGAGGCCGAATCCCGCTTTCCCGATGCGGTAACGCGCGCCATCGACGACGAGAGGCGAGCGCATTTCCAGAAGGAGAAGGGGCATTTCGAGAGCCGGCATGCTCTGATCCTGACCTGGCGGCCGCCGGAGCCGCGGCGCTCCGGCCTGACGCGGTATATCTATTCCGATGCGGCCAGCCGCTCTGCCACGTACGCCGACAAGGCACTCGAGAGTTTCCTGACCTCGATCCGGGAGGTCGAGCAGTATCTCGCCAATGTCGTATCGATCCGCCGGATGATGACGCGGGAAACGCCGGAGCGTGGCGGGTTCCGTGTCGCACGGTACGACGAGCTTTTCCAGTTCATCCGTTTCTGCATCACCGGTGAGAACCATCCGGTGCGCCTGCCTGATATTCCCATGTATCTCGACTGGCTGGTGACGGCTGAGCTTCAGCATGGACTGACCCCACTGGTCGAGAACCGGTTTCTCGGCGTGGTGGCGATCGACGGCCTGCCAGGCGAGAGCTGGCCGGGCATTCTCAACACGCTCGACCGGATGCCGCTCACCTATCGCTGGTCGTCCCGCTTCGTCTTCCTCGACGCCGAGGAAGCACGGGCAAAGCTCGAACGCACCCGCAAGAAGTGGCAGCAGAAAGTACGTCCATTCTTCGACCAGCTTTTCCAAACCCAGAGCCGCTCGGTCGATCAGGACGCGATGCTGATGGTGGCTGAGACTGAAGATGCCATTGCCGAAGCCTCCTCGCAGCTCGTCGCCTATGGCTATTACACACCGGTCATCGTGATATTTGAAGAAGACCCCACCCGCCTCCAGGAAAAGTGCGAGGCTATCCGCCGCCTGATCCAGGCCGACGGTTTTGGCGCGCGCATCGAAACGTTGAACGCCACGGATGCGTTCCTCGGCAGCCTGCCAGGCGTCTCCTACGCCAATATCCGCGAGCCGCTGATCAACACCCGTAATCTCGCTGATCTCATCCCGCTGAACTCCGTCTGGTCGGGCAGTCCGACCGCGCCGTGCCCCTTCTACCCGCCGGCCTCGCCACCCTTGATGCAGGTGGCATCCGGCTCGACGCCGTTTCGGCTCAACCTGCATGTTGACGATGTCGGCCATACGCTGATCTTCGGCCCAACGGGCTCCGGCAAGTCGACGCTGCTGGCGCTGATTGCAGCGCAGTTCCGGCGTTATGCCGATGCCCAGGTGTTCGCCTTCGACAAGGGCGGATCGATGCTGCCCCTGACGCTGGGCCTCGACGGCGATCACTACCAGATCGGCGGCGATATCGGCCCGTTGGTTGGTGGCGAGGTAAGGGCACTTGCCTTCTGCCCGCTCGCCGAACTGTCGACCGATGGTGACCGCGCCTGGGCGGCAGAGTGGATCGAAATGCTGGTGGCGCTGCAAGGTGTGACCATCACCCCGGACTATCGCAACGCCATTTCCCGGCAGTTGGCGCTGATGGCAGAATCGCGCGGCCGATCGCTGTCGGACTTCGTTTCCGGCGTGCAGATGCGCGAGATCAAGGACGCGCTGCATCACTATACCGTCGATGGTCCGATGGGCCAGTTGCTCGACGCCGAGGAGGACGGTCTGGCGCTTGGCGCCTTCCAGTGCTTCGAGATCGAGGAACTGATGAACATGGGCGAGCGCAATCTCGTCCCTGTTCTCACCTACCTGTTTCGGCGCATCGAGAAACGCCTGACCGGCGCGCCTAGCCTGATCATTCTCGACGAGGCGTGGCTGATGCTCGGCCATCCGGTGT
>NZ_CP191450.1:1085000-1467303 GCF_050500185.1 Neorhizobium sp. DAR64862/K0K3 | reverse complement strand
CGGGCCTGGCAAACTCGTCATCGACGGGTTCGAGATTGGTGGTTCACAGCTAGAGTATGAGGCTGACAGAGCTAACGTGTTCTTCCAACCGGAGATCTATTTCGATGGTGGGAAAGACGGACGAGGCGGCATCACTCCGCCTAATATTCCGGGCATCCAGCGTTACGACAACATCTTCCTCGCTCCCGGTAGCAAGCGAGTTGACACAGCTTTGAACCGTGCATGGCGCTCGACGGTTGTCGGTGTGGGCGCAGCCGCAAACTTTGAAGAGCTGGAACGCTGCGACATCATCGGCAACTCCGCTATGCGGTATGCCCGTTTCGGGAACAGGGTGACAGCCGTCGGCACTCTGAACATGCAGTGGCTCGGTCAAACCATTACGCAGGAAGCGCATCCTGACTATTGGTTTCACGACATGTTTTGGCCGAAGCATCCGTCTGATCCGACGTGGGATGTGGTCAGTCTTGAGACCCGCAACCCGGGTATGCGAGCGAAGATCGCAGCCTACTCGGACTGGGCGACGAACTCCGATCAAGTAACGGGCAATGTCGGGATCGGCCGCGATAGCATCCTCGAGCTGGTGAAAGGTGTCTACAACACCGGCACGGGCTACCAGTCGTTGTGGCTGCTGCTCAATGGCGATGCGAACGCTGCCTTCGCATACAAGGCTCTGCAAAGCCTGGTTTTCGGATCGAGCAACGCGGCGTTTGGTGATCAGGCAGGCCGCTATTTCCAGGAAGGCAGTTTCAACGGCTTCTTCGGCTCCGGCGCAGGGCTCGACCTGATCAAGGGCGACCTCAATTTATTTATGGGTTTCCATGCAGGCGCCGGCGTATCGATCGCCAACCGGTCGATCTTTATCGGCAACGATGCAGGGCGCGATCTCGCTGGCCTCGGAGACGATATCTTCGTTCTCGCAAACATCAGGGGTGCGACTCGCCGGCCGCTTGTGACCGGCAACTTCGCTTCCGGCCGCTTCGGCATTAATACCCTGCTGACGGATCTTTCTGCAGGCCTGTTCCAGGTCCGCAAACAGATCAATGGCGACTTGGGCTTTCTGGTCGACGATGATGTGCGCGTCCTACTTGGAGCGACATCCGCTCTTACCGCGAACACCGTCAATGCGCGGCTTCAGATTGCAGGTTCCGGCTTGGCCGACGCCTCGCAACATCTGTCCAGATATTCCGCGAACAACGGTTCCCCGTTCCTCCTTTTCAACAAGTCGCGTGGCGCGACAATCGGCGCGAACGCGATCGTCCAGAACGGCGACGTTCTTGGCACACTGCAATTCCAAGGCGCGAACGGATCGAACTTCGACGCTGCAGCTGCCCTTCGCGTGCTTGTTGACGGCGTGCCTGGGCCATCTGGCGATATGCCGGGTCGGTGGGAGTTTCAGACGTCTGCCGACGGAACGTCGGTTCCGGTAACGCGCCTGACAATCAAATCCAGTGGCCGCATCAACATTGCGACACTCGTTAACGCAGCCAATGACAGCGCTGCCGCTACTGCAGGAGTCGAAGTCGGCGACCTGTACCGCAATGGTTCTGTCGTCCAATACAGAGTGAGCTAAAGGAAAAACGATGAAACTCGATAACGAACAAGATCGCCAGGTACTTCTCGGCCTAATTCAAAGTGCTCAGATCAGCGGCGCGGCAGTAATGATCGTCGCTGACTTGGTGCAGCGTATCCAGTCTGCAGAGATTGAGGAAGAATATGCGCCTGACGAAAAAAGGAATGTAATGCCCAAGGCGGCCGGAGAGGGTTTGAAGAAAAACGCTCCTGCGTCGTGAAACCTTCACAATCGCGTGCCGCCATGCTACCGCCTTCCGATCTCATCGGAGGGCGATATGGCTACAGAATGGAAGCCTCAACCTGGCACGGAACACTTATTCGACCCGCTCACTGAGTGGGACGACACATCTCCTTTTGAAGATAACGAGATTCCTCACCGCCAAGACTTCGAAACTGCTACGCAGATCCCTGACGGATTAACGTTCGAAGAGATCAAACCTGGTATGGCGGTGACGGTAAGCATCAACCGCCGCACCTTAGACCGAAAATATATTGATCGCGTCTTCCACGTGATGGTTCTCGCCGGGAACAACATCCTGATAAAGGAAGGTTGGAACGCGGATAACGCCGCAATCAGTCATCTTCTAACCTTATCGGAATATGCCATCTACGACGCAACGCCGATAATGGACGCGATCAACGGATAACGCGTTCTTCCGCAGGGCGGTTTACGTCTATCTGAGGTTGGTCACATTTTGAGGTAGTGTGGCTGCTGTGAAGACGGCTAAACAGATAGCCAACGCTGGGTTCGCAGCCGTCACAAACTCATTCTTCCCGAGTTTTGCGGAAGCGTTGTTGGGCTCCCAAGAGAACGCGCACATATCACTGGGAAAGCGCTCTTGGGCCAGCTGTAGCGCTTGATCGATAGAGCGGGAATAGTAAGGGATCTTCGTTGGTTCCGTTCCCCAAGGGGCAAGCCAGATAACCTTGCTTCCCTGTTCTACTTTTTTGAACCCCACAAATTCAGCAATCTGGGCATCGAGCTCACGGCTCGGCTCTTGCGAAGTTCGTAGACCTTCGATGATTTCCTGCGCTGTCATGGCTTACTCTCAAATGTCACATAGGCGTCATATAACGGAGATCTCGCTACTACTAGCCACTTTTGTGTTCTTGACCCGCTTCTTCCTGCCTCTCATAAGGTTCTGGAAAGTCGAAAAGGACGCGTAACAATGAAGAGCAATACCGGTGAAATGATCGTGGCATACCGCGGCGACGGTTTCGGGGCACGTATCTGCGCAATAGCTAACGGGCTATCTGTGGCTGAACGGATGGGACGGGAGTTCCGCTTCTCTTGGCCCGAGATGAAAACCGATGCTGGTCATCATGCCATCGCGCCACCCGAAGAGATTTTTAGCCCTGAGTTTTTGGCTCAGCACCTTGATCAAACAATAGCCCCACGATCGTTTGTCGGCGTGATGGATAGGCCAATTACGTCAGAGGTCATCGAACAAAGCCGAGCACTACGGGGCATTGCTATCAACCATTGGAATGGGCCTGTTGACATCGAGGGTATGCCCCATCTTGCAATCGAAGACATGGCGGCCGTCTTCAACAAGATCGGGTTCAGTGAACCTATCAAGGCTGTGATCGAGAAAGCGAAGATCGAGATCAATGGTCCGTTTGTCGCTGTACATGCTAGACGCGGCGACATCGTTTACGGCGAATACCGCAAGCGCTTGTTCAATCGTAAGTACATGCCTCTTGCAGCAGTCCGGACCATCATACGCCGACTATCCGAGCAAGGCGTGTCCGTCCTTTTCTTCAGCGATGACGAGCCTACCGTCGTAAATCTGAAGGCCCAGTTCAATATTGGCACGTCTCTCGATTACGGCGCGGCAGAGCTGCAGACGAAGACTGAAAGAGCAGTTTACGATATCGCTCTCATGGCGCAGTGCGAAACAATTTTCGCCAGCCGAAGCGTCTTCACCATGGCTGCCGCATTGATGGGCGGCGTGCCCGTAAAAGAGGTTGTCAAGTACGCCGAGAGGGCGGCCCTCTACTACGATATCATGGATGACCTGGCGCTATACCCTCAGCACTATACCACCTTAGAGCGCGCAAAGAACCTTCAGTGGGTAGCGGGCGAAATGGCTGACGTTATCTCGGAAGAAGAGCGGGATGTGCTACTGAGCCAAGCCTTCGCAATCGATCCCGAAACCCATACCTACATGCACATGCGCGCTGTGGACTCCCTTCGCCGTGGCCGGCCAAGTCGTGCGGAATCGATCCTGCGAGAGTCTGCGCAAATCTGCTTTGGGCAGAGCCACTATGCGGCGATGGAGCTGGCGCCAAGCTACGCAGCTGTCGACAACCATTATCCGAAGTTCATGCGCCAGTCGATGAACAAGCGATTCCCGTACCTCAATCTGATGTGCGCTCATCATCTGCGCATGGAAGGAAAGACAGACGAGGTGGTGAAGCATTCAGCCCTCGCATACGAGCTCGCCCCCAGCGCTCTGACCGGCGGGATCTATTGTTTCGATCTCATTAAGGCGAAGGACTACACAACGGCTGCCAAGTTGGCACAGAAACTGATCACGGCGCATGGAGATATGCCAGGTCTGTATGCCGCACAGGGGCACGCACTGTCTGCGATTATTGGGCAAAAAAAGAAGGCGTATGCAGCCTTTTCGAAGGCATATGCCCTCTACCCTACGGATCAATCCAACGCCAGCCAGGCGGCCTATTTCGGAAGCAGGTGCGGCAAGACGGACGACGCTAAAGATATCATGGCGGCGAACCCACCAAGCTCTGTCATGGTTGGAGCTATTGCGTTCACGTTTTCCAAGGCAGCAGACCGCATCGGAGATCTCGAAGGAGCTGCGGCTTACGCTGCTCGCGCCGTATTCCTGGAGCCAAAAAGAGCGAAGTTCAGGGAACGTCTATTGGGGTTTTAGAGTCGCCTGTCGCTCGGCCACAGCTGAGAAAAGAGCAAGGCATAGAGCTAATGCTGGAGTCGAGGCCTCAACGGACGGGCCGCCGTCGATAATCGCTGATGCTACTCCGTCTTCTACCTTCACGGCAGCCACGTGAGTCGGCCATACGCTGGTCAGAAGCGCGCGTGCTTCATCAATCGAGCTTGTGAACCACGGCAATTTGCCGCGTTCGCCGGTAAACGGATTCTCCCATACCGTCCGCTTCCCGCCTGTGCCTTCTTCAGCAACCTCTTTGAATTTTAGTGCTTCCGCGATCTCAATATCGATGCGGCGATTGGGCTTCGAGGCCCGCTTCAAATCGTATATTAGGGATTGAATAGTCATGAGAGTTCTCCGGACTGCATCAGCCCTCTGTGAAATTTGATCGAAAATCGATCAAGGATGAAGCGCGGCGTTGAGCATTGCAGCAAGGCGGGCTCCGGCCTGCTTGAGCCTCTGATCGACGATTGGTGCGAATGTTTGGCAGTAGTCGTCAGGCAGGACCACCGGACTACTGTTAGAGATTGACCGCAGGTTCGGATATATCTGGTCTCTAGCGATATCTCTGCCCTCGATCGCCCAATCGACAGGATCTCCGCCAGTTGTTTCCGATCTGAAGTTGCTGTCGATGTACGTTGAAAGTTCGTCGACATCCATTCTCTTGCAGGTGACGAGATATCGATCCCAAACCTCATGGATTGGTACTGTTTTCCCATCGACAACAACTTCTTCTACGCCGTTCCTGATGCTGGTGTGCAGAGGCTGGTGAAGATCGCCGATGAAATGCACCAGGTACTTTAGGGCCGCTACGCGCGCAGCATCGGGAGCCTTCTGATCCTCGAGTGTTTTCAAGTCGCCATCGATAGCTGCTAAAATACACCGGCCGTTCTTGCAGTCTCTCTTCGGTTCAAAGCCGCTATCGTCGAGGGGGAGACGAACCGAGTGGGGGAGCTGCCTGGGTGACGCCAATGACCGCATGTCATCAGCCCACGACGATATCTCGGACATGCGCGACTTGCCCTCCGTTTGCAGCAGTCGAGTAACTTCAGCCAGCGCAACGGGGTTCAGGTGCGTCTCGGCAACGTTCGCAACAACTTGGTGACCCTGCCACGTCCAAGCTGACGCTTCGGAGACTGGTAGGAGTGCGGCAAGAATGACCGCGGCGGATGCGAGTTTGGCTATGATTTGCTTCATGGCCGCACGCTACATTATTCATCCGTAGCTGCAAGCCTACGGGAAAATTCCTGCCGATGGCCTAAGCGACTCTGCGGGAGCGCAGGTCAATGGTTCCAGTAGCTACTTCGAGGCACTGAAGCCCCTCCAAGGTGAGCCGGTACGGTTCATCTGTGCAAAGTCCCTGAGCCACGAGCTCTTGGATACAGATGATGTGCTTGGAGCCAAGCCGTCGAGGCAGTTGACCCGCAAGCATGCGCAGCGTCTCAATTTCGTCAGGTATTAGCTCGGGCATCGTCTCTCCATGCGCAGTTAGAGCGTATGCAGCAAACTCGTCAACAACATCATGCGCTTTTCTGCGGCGAAGCGCGCACTCTCGGCTTCTACTTTAACATCGGAGAACACCATGAACACGAACGTGCCCACCGGCGCGGCGCTGGTCGTCGACTATGACGTGGCGATGGAAGTCGCCAGCCATGAGGCGATTATCCGCCAGGCCTACAAGGACAGTAAAGGCATATGGACATGGTCTGTGGGGCTCACGTCCGCGACCGGCCATGTGGTCGAACGGTACATCGGCAAGCCTCAATCGCTTGAGCATTGCCTCCGCGTCTATGTCTGGGCGCTGGACAACTACGCCGACGCGGTCCGCAAAGCCTTCGCCGGCATCGAGCTTTCTAAGGAGCAGTTTGCCGCAGCGCTGTCGTTCCATTGGAATACCGGGAAGATCGGTACGGCCTCATGGGTCAAGCTGTTCAAGGATGGTAAGTTGGCGGAAGCCAAGAAGGCGTTCATGAACTACTCGAAGCCGAAAGCGATCGTTCCACGCCGCCAGGCCGAACGCGACCTCTTCTTCACTGGCAAGTGGTCGAATACTGGCAAGATGGTGGAATACACCCGTGTTACCGCAAAGGGTACGCCGGACTGGGGAAGCTCCAAGCGCATCAACGTCGAGAAGGAACTCAAGGCGGCGCTCGCCGGCGAGATCCCTGACGCCGACAAGGTTATCGTAACCCAAGAGAAGTTGGTGGCGGTCGCGGTCTCAGTCGAGAAGCAGGTCGTGCCGGCGAAAGTTGAGGAGAAGGTCAAGCAGAAATCCAACTGGCTGACCTGGCTCACCGGTGGCGGCGGCTTGAGCACGATCGGCCTTGGTTGGCTGACTGGCATGAACTGGCAGGCCGTCGTCGCCGGTGGCGTGATCCTGATCGTCGTGCTGTTGCTGTTCATCCTGCTGCGCAGCCAGATCATCTCGGCCGTTCGCGAGATCAAGGCGGAGGTGGGCTGATGTCGTCCACGCTGCGCATCATCATCATCTTCGCGATCGTCACCGCCATCATCGGCGCAGCGACTTGGCTCTACAAAGCCGGCGGCGCTGACACACTGAACTCAATCGAAAGGCAGAATAGTGAAGCAGGTACCGCATCTGATCGTGCTCGGAGCCGCTTTGATGAGTGCTTCGACGCTGGCGGGGTGTTCGACAGCAGCTCCGGCAAGTGCAGACGGCCTTAAGCGGGTGGTGGGAACTGACCTGATAGGTGCTCGCGGTCTGACGTCGACCGACAACCGCAAAATCGGCCGGACAGTGGCATCTCTGTGCGCCGCTCAGATCTGGACGAAGGATCAGTGCCGGAAGCACGACGAAGCCGTCCAGGCCCCGCCATAACCTCTTCAGGTCGAGCCAGCGATCTTGGTTAGGGGCCAGCCGCTTGGCGGAGGCGTGGCCCCTAGCTTTCCCGCACGCTGGTCCAACTTCTCGGCAGCCTTTGTCCGGGCGTCTTCATATGAGTCGGCCGTCACCGTGACGATCCAACGACCGGCCCGAAAACGATACGTGTTCTTCGGAGGATACATCCGGTGTCTGGATCCTGCTACGAATGCCATCCACGCCACGCGCCGATCGATCCCCTTCTTGGTTTCGTCTGGAAGCAAGTCCCACCAAGCGTTGAAGCCTGCACTTGTATCCGATTTCGCCATGATACTCTCACTTACTCTGTTGGTCGTTGTCGCCGGCATTCAACGCAGCATCTCTGCAATCTCGGCCGCTTCGCTGCGCGCCTGGTTGGGTTTGTGCGGATAATGCTCCCAGCACCACCATTGCGGCTCTCCGCGATTGTTCGAGAAGCCAAAGCCGCCCCACTCCCGGCATGAGGGGACGCTGCACCAATGGACGTAAAGCTTCGTCGGTCCGTTCAGGACTGTCCTGGTCTCGTCGCTCATTAGCGTGGCTCCCAGAGGATGTGTGCTTGCAAAAGGCAGGGAAACCTTGCCCGACATTTCTCGGTCCCGGCGTGCTCGCATCCCATCGCCAGCACGCGTCGAATCTGGACGAACTCTGCGTTCGCTCCGAACTTTTTGACCAGGCTCCTGTGGCTGAAAACACCTTGGCGAGCGCAGGGAGTGCAGACCATCTCAATGGTCTCGGCGCGATAATCTCGGAGCGTTGGAAGCGGCATAGCTGGTTTCGTCTGTCGTTCGGACACGGGTTCTCGCTCGCGCACGGCGCACGTGTTCGCCTTCAAAAAGGATGGTGATGCCGACTTCATGCGGCGTTTTCGTTCTTACTATGTTCTCAATCTTTGACATGAGTCAACACCCGCCATCGCGCGAGAATGCCAGAGGGCTGAAAACGAATGACTGGGAGAAACGACATGCCAAACGGCGGCTTTGATCCAGAAGCGAAGTATGCGCAGCTCGGCGAGCGCGTCGAGAATCAATCGCGCCAAATCGGCGACCTCGACAACCGGATGGGCAAGGGCTTCTCCGAGATCGCCTCGCAGATCCGCTCGCTGGTCGACGACATTCGTGGTGGATCCAAGACACAGTGGCCGATTATCATCGGGTTCTGCTCGGTGACGATCACGGTCCTTGGCGGTCTCGGCTTCATGGCGCTGCAGCCGATCAAGGACAACATCACCACGATGCGCGAGGACATGCGCATGCGGGCGATCGAGACGAAGGACAGCCTGTCAACGATCGTCGGAAGCATGGTCACGCAGAAAGAGATGGAATGGCGGACGGCTCGCGGACAGGAGGATCGACAGCGAACCGAGACGGCCATAAAGGACATTCGCGATGGGCTGGTGCCGAGGGCGGAACACGAGCGTGTCTGGGCGAACTATGATCAGCGCTTCCAGGACCAGCAACGGCAGGTCGACGACCTGAAGCAGGCGCAGGGCAGCGTCTATGGAGCGAGAGACGTCATCATGGATCTGAGGCAGCGCCTCGATCGTGTGGAGCGCGAGCGGATCGGTCAGCCTTAGTCGTCGCTCGGCCGATTATCTTTCAAGCGCGACAGTAGATCTCGGAGCGCTTCATTCTCCCCAAACTGCAAGGCTATGTTGTCGGCAACCTCGATGATAGCCGCAAGAACTTCGCCGGGCTCCCATCCGGCGATATAGGCATCCTCGACGATCTGATGCACCCGGGTTTCGACCGCAAGTTGGCAGTCAATGAACCGTACCTGCGAGCCAGGTTTGGGCGGGGTGATGTCATCCATGGCAAAAGTGTAGACCCGTTCGGGGCATTAGGCGAGAGCTGATCGGATTCGATCCTCGTAGTCGGCTTGGGCAGCGCTTTTTGCATCTTCTATCGAGTCGCAAGGCCTATCAGGCTCCAATAAGCGGCTCCAGACCGCCTTCTCTCCAACAGAGCCCACAAAGTAGTCGCCCGCTACGGAAGATGCGGCCCATTGCCTTGCGGAGAACGGACGATACCCCCAATCAAGCGGTTTCACATTAAGCCCGTTTTCCCCAGTCTCTGTCGTTGGGCTGTTGGGTAGCGAGGGCTCCACTATGGCGCCGCTGGCCACCATCATCGCGTCCGCTACCTCGTATGAACGTTTTGCCGCGTCGGCGACCAGATATTTGCTGAAGGCACGGTCACTGATCAGCAACGCATTCATAGCAGCAATTGCGAACTCGTCCCTTAGGCTCTTCTCTTGCGGCTCAACATTCTCGGTCATTACTGGTTCTCTATGGCGACAGCGGCGTTCGCGGCAACAATAGCATCAGCAATGCTAATAGAAGGTATCAAACCAGGGAATGTCGAAAACCCCGCCTACTGGAAGTCGACGGGGTCTCTGCCCAGTGAAACGCTGGATTGATTTTCCTGCTTGTTCTCGAAGCTTCCCAAGCTGAATACCACGGATGCCGATGCGCCAAACGACCCGGTCTTATGCCTTTGGCTGTGGAAGCTTAGATCTGACAGCTTCCCTCTCCCAAGCACGTAAGAGCCTCGGCCCTGGATTTCTCCACTCATTGGCTAGGCTACCTACTATTATGGCAGACCCTGCAATTGCGAAGATTGGGAAGGGAAGCCACGTCAGGAACATCCATGACCGCACTCCTTCATGAATTAGGAGATTGGTCCCGTAAAAGACCAACTCGTACCACACTCCAAGCAACACGAAAATCGCGCCGGCTTTAAGTTGAGGAGATATCGCTCTGTAACGCAGCAGTGGGCTAGAAGCCCCCTTTATCCAGCCCTCAAGCCTAAGTAAACCAGGTGCTCCATCGTGATCGCCCTGCCAGCGGAACCCCTCGCCAGGCGCAAGAAAATCAAACTGGACTTGCAACCTATTATCCCCAATGGGTAGCTGAACAAGTACCTCGTTCTCCGGCCTTGAAACCCTAATGACTTCACTCCGGAAGACGTTAGCGCCATCGAGCTTTATTGTCAGAGGCGAGTTTCTCGCGAAACTGGTGGCCTCGATAAGCTCCGTTCCGTCGTTCCATACGGTCAGCGTCGACGTTGTAACAGATGATATATGTGCGTTTCTTTGTTCATTCAGCGTGAACGTAAGACTGAATTTTCTACGGGTTGCACGTAGTGCCCATGATGTCTGAAAGATGAAGAATGATATTCCCAACGGTAGAGCAAGCGCGATCCACCAAGCATCGTCGTAACCAGATCCCTGCATACTTTCCGACCCTCCGACATTTTTGCGCTGTCATCATTGCATATTGAAGGAAGATCGGAAGTGGTGCGGGGAGCATGTAAATTTCAGAAGCAATATCAAATGCGACGGAAAGCCCCTTACCTTCCACTCATATGATTGTTTTTATTGTATAATCGGCAACAAATCGCAGTACAATTGGTATCTGCATAAACCCGCCACTACAGGATCTCGGTATCATCGTTCGAGAAGATCGCGAACGGCTGGAACTCATCGCGGATTGCACCGATGACTAATTCGTCGATGCCTGCTGCCCGGGCCTGAGCAACAAAGTCCAGGAGATTTTGAGAGAAGCGCTCGAATACCTTGTCCCCATCGGGTAGGACAATCACAGCAGCATTCTGATCAAAGCGGGAATTTTCGAGTAGGACTTTGAGGCTATCAATTTGTCGAGTAAAAACCTCTGACGACCACGGCGAAATGAGGCTAACTCCACTAGAAAGCACGATATATCCCCGTTCTTTCCCATCAACCTCAGATACGAAGTCAAAGCCTGTATCTTGAACAAAGTATGAGCTACCCCGAACGTTTTCCGCCCAACGACGAACTGCTTCTACAGCGAGCCTTTTCCGCTTAACCAGTGCCGGTCCCCATAGGGGCCTCGGCGTTCGATGCGAAGTCCACAAGCCTGCAGTGCGATGAGCGGAGCTCTGAACTAGATCAGTAACCTCAGCGACAGATTCGGGCGTGACCTTTTCCTGAGTATACCGTTGCGAGTAGTTCAGAAAAGAGTCCGAACGATACATCCAGAACAGGTCGATACCAGCTTCGCGCTGCATCTCCCGCATTAACTCTTGATGCGGCCCAATAACCTTGTTTTGACCTTCCTTCCACCACCAATCTTCCTTTTGCTCACTTGTCACAAACATAACGCACTTCAGCCCCAAGCTTTTTACATGCGTGATAGATTGCCGCCAGAGTATCAGGTCGCCGTACTTGTTGTGATAGAGCAGGTGATCATGAATAAACTTTTGTTTTTCTTTCTTTTCGGCGTCGGCGAAGCCAGGCGGTATTTCATTTTGATAGCGGAAATCGGCATTCTCGCAGAGTATGTCGAGCTCCTCCTGGGTTCGTGGTCCAGGGCCTACCTTCCCGTCGTAAATACGATCAAGCCGATCGCGTATTTGGTCAGACGCGGAGACGTGTGGTTCACCCTCTTGCGCCTTCTCAATAGCTTCACTTAGATCCTCCACCGGACCCGCAAGCCGTTTTAAGAACGGTTCAGGCTCGAAACCGATCTCGTGCTGCTCGAGTTTTAATTTAGCTATCTGGGCTTCGATCTGAGCAAGAAGAGCCTGCACGTTATCCCCAGCGGCAGTCATACCCTTGCGCTTACCGTTGATTACAGTGAAGCGGTTTCGTTGTACTTCCAGGCCGACTTGGTACGGTATCCAAAGCCGTTCTTTGAAGTGCTCCAGAGCCTTGAACATGTCCTCCCTCGCTATTGGCGGCAAACGATAGAGATCTAGTAAAGCGCTCGAATCGAACACTATCAGGGCTTCTCTCCAGAGCCTGTCGAACTCCTGTTCCGTGGGATGGTAAAAGCCGAAAAACGATTTGTGCACTGCTTAGCCCCCATGCTGTGTCGAAGGAGGAGGTTGCCACGTGACGTTGCAACAGCGGGTTAATACGCCGATTTTTTTACCGCCCCGGTGCGGTCGGTTGCGCGAATAGCTTAAGGAAATCAACGGGTGTTTCATGCACGGTGCGGGGACGCTATGATATCGAAACAGCATAGACATTAGACAGCGACATGAAGTCCCACCGGCTACACCAAGGATATCCAAGCCCTCACAACCCTACCGGATCTCGAAGGCCAGAGGGCAAGGGGCCTTACAAGCAAAAAACCGAACAACGGAGGTCCCATTGTTCGGTGAGTTGAGTGCCGGACCCTGGAAATGGTGTCCATTTCCCGAGGTACAATCTGGACGTTAACTAGAGGTGAAAGGCTGACCCGAATACTTGAGTTCATTCGCCATCTTTAGTCAGGCGACGTCGCAGCCGACCATCGATTAGCAAGTGGTGGCAGCGGATCCACAGCTGAGCTTCTTCGAAAGGTTTGTGAACTGGTTATTCAGTGCGCCACCTAGCGTGGTCGCCCCGGCGATCAGCGCGACTGAGATAAGAGCCGCGATGAGACCGTATTCGATCGCAGTAGCGCCCGACTCGTCCTTCATAAAACGTGCAAAAACCGACATGCTATCCCCCGTCGTTCGTGTCGTGGAACGGGTTGTCCCAACGTGTCATGTTTCTACCTAGAGAACACATCCGTTCCGTTAATATGATTGGTTAAATTGTAGTTGTGTCGCGGTTTGAGATGCCTCGTGCTCGTTCGACACCTTTCCTTAAGTGTTAGTGCATCTCCGGCGGCGGATAGCTTCGACCGATCGAAACGAGATACTCAGTGATTTCCTCAAGGAGATGGTCGCGCTTACCGTAGGCATCCGTGATTTCGGATAGCTTCGGCATCACCTCCTCAAACTGGTCGTCTGGAAGGTCCGCATCGCCGATTAGGTAACCCACGCCTGCGATCCCCGTAATGTTGCAGCCGGTTGCGGCCACTTCCTCGACGAACGCGGGAATGTCTTCTGACTTCATTCTGTGCATCATCTTCTCCTTCGGTTTGTTACCGTAGCAGTGGACGCGAGGATGATCGACTAGCAGTTCTGGCAGTGAGAGATCGACTGTACCCGCATGGAGAGCTGCCATCGTTGAATGGTTGATTCTCGTTGCTGCGAGAATTACCCTTACCCCGAAGGCATTCCGGCCTTCCCCAAACTAGCCCGCTGCCCCTTAGGGTTTGCGGGCTCTTTTTCGATTATGTCGAGCTACGGGTCTGACGGTAGTCGTGCCTTCCCTGCTGCGGTGAGTGTGTACACGATGCCCCCGTTCAGTCCCCGGTCGACCGTCGCAAGGCCGGTTTCCACAAGCGAAGCGATCGCCGTCGCGCCGACCCTTCGAAGGATGAAGTCCCCCTTACTGACATGCTTGTAGCGGGCAAGGATTTTGAGAGCTTCTTGAACCTGGTAATCCAGTGGCATTGGTTTCAAGGATGCGGGCACCTGATACTGTTGGTTCTCAACGGCCAGCCGTCCTTCTAGTCGGCATCGATGGCGTCACGAAAAACACTGAGATCTTGCGGCTTCCGCATCTGGGACAACGCAAGCGCTCAGAGACCCTATCGATCGGAAAGTCGCGGCCGCGAGTTGCGACCAAGGTCGTCATGTCGAGGTTGTACTTCCAGTCGCATTTCCGGCTGCTGCTGCCAGTATCGACAAGGCCATGACGGCAGGCGGCAGAGAGCTGCCAACCTTGATTGAATGCGTCGCCTATGGTTCCGATCTCGCTCATGCTGCGAACCTAAATCGGTCGCGTAAAAAGAACAAGGCAAGAACAAACTTAATATGAGACTATCGGCGGCTGTCAGGAAAGAGTGTGCCGGGGGCGCTCCCAGAAGGACGGTGCAGCGCGACGACCCCTGTAGGTGCGAGGAGAGGGCAAGGCCTCGTGCGATTGCGCCAGCACTTCAAGCCAAGCAGCAAGTCCAACGGGAACCTCTTCAGTGCCCGCTTCGAGCGCCTCTATCCAAGACAGATCACATTCCAGCAGAGAGGCGATGTTGATCGGGGTCCAACGTATAACGCGTAGGCATTCCCTGAAACGGTCAGGCGACATTACCCAAACCTCGGTAGTGGTGGTTGCATTGTCGTAAGGAAGACAAGCCTGACACGATTTTGGCGCACGTCAAGTATGCACTATATTACTGCCCGCTGAGAGCGGTCTAGAGTGTGAAGGCGCTGCTGGAGAGAGGGTATCGGCCCCTTCGGTCGACGGCCCTCCCGGTTGCGCCTCGAGTTCAGCGGTCACTCGCTTGAATTTACATCCTCAAGGTCTGGACACTTTTCAAAAAAACATAACGATCGCGTGGCGTCACCAAGTGTCCAGACGCTCACTAACCCCATTGTATTCATTGATTTCAGGTGCGCCGGCATGGGGCACCATTCTGCTACATAACCGCGAACTTTTGTCTCAGCGGTTTCGTCGAACATTTTTGTAGTGAATTCTTCAACTCTTTTTTTTAGATCCGGGACGCTCCCGACGATAACCACTTTTTCGCCGTCGACCTCGACTTTCAAAACGATCGCGTTCAGGTATGCCTTAGCCAACATCTTATCAGGCGCCCGCAATCGCTTCGATACGAGCTCAGAAAAATACTGGATATGCTCGTCTGTGAGCTCGATGATCTGACCGTCCTGCACGAGCAGACCCTCCAATGCCCGTACATTGCGTTGATGATGACCTTGAGCCGAACGTAGCTTCTCAAGAATGATAGGATCGGATCCAAAGTCCGCCGAGTGAGACGCAATCGCAATAAGGTTCTCGTACTCCCTGCGAGAAATCTCGGTCTCTCGCTGAAGATCCGAGAGCCTACGACTTCCCTCCAAATTCTCCTGCGCTAACTGTTCCTGT
The DNA here is from genome assembly GCF_050500185.1 of Neorhizobium sp. DAR64862/K0K3. Classification (NCBI taxonomy): domain Bacteria; kingdom Pseudomonadati; phylum Pseudomonadota; class Alphaproteobacteria; order Hyphomicrobiales; family Rhizobiaceae; genus Neorhizobium; species Neorhizobium sp. DAR64862/K0K3. Next base: position 1,452,219 of record NZ_CP191450.1, on the reverse strand, counting down.
ATGCGGCCCAAAATTTCAGTCAGGCGCTCGACCCTTAGGACTTGCGACAGAACTTCTTTTAATAGCATCTCATCAAGAAGCTCCTCAGAGATCCGCGTTCCGGCACAGGCAAGCGCTCCCTTCCTCTTAGAGGTATTGCAATGGTAATAACGATAAACGGGCCCACGCGCGCTGGTTCCAGTGCCTAGGCACATTGCACCACCGCACTTACACCTCGCAAGTCCAGCGAGCAGCAACGGGCTACTCATAGTCTTCGCTGTTCCAGATCGCGGGTCCTTTGCCCTGAGCATGTTCTGAAGTCGGGCGAATTCATCATGTCCTACTATGGCAGGCACTGTGATGTGCACTCGCTCAGCAGGGCCAGGCTCCCACTCTTTAACAAGCGGATCAACGTTGTATGACTTCGTGCCGGCGTAGATGCTGTTCGTCAAAGTTGAATGGATGGTGTTGATTGAAAACAAGCTGCCTTTACGCGTGCGGTGACCATTTTTGTGAAGGTGGTCTCGAATTGCGCTGATACCGAGCGGCCCTGTTTTGTCAGTTCCAAAGAGTGCAAGATCGAAGATCAGGCGCGCGAGCGGACGCTCGAGTTCGTCAATGACTATAAGCTTTCGGCGTGCGTTGTCGGGCGCGGGAATGGCTTTGTAGCCTAATGGGAGTACGCCCCCAGGATAATAGCCGGCTTTTGCCATGGCAGTCATGGAGCGTGTAACGTCGGCCGATGTCCGGCGTGAATGATACTCGTCAAAGCCAGAGGTCGTCATTTCGGCAAGGAAGCCGCCGGTGTCACGGGCGAATGTTTGGGTTAAGCTTATTAGCTCAATCCCCTCCCCATGAAGCTTTCTCTTGTACTTTAAATAATGCTCTACATTCCTGGCGAAACGACTTGTCGAATGCACAACGATGACGTCGAAAGGACGTGTTCCCTGCATTGCATCATTGATCATTTGCAGGAATTTCCGCCTGTCGTCAGTCTTGGCTGACTTGCCTTCCTCCCGATATACTGCAACAACTTTCCAATTGTTTTTCGCGCAGTGTTGAAACCCCAGATCCTCTTGGTTCGGGAGAGATAGATTGCTGTCAACGCTATCGTCACTCGACACGCGCGAGTAGATTGCGACCCGGACTTGTCTCTCTTCAGGAACTGCACTTTCACTCGTTGTGGCATCGAGATACTGGCGCTTGGTGGCGACGGTGGCTTTCTTCCGTCTAGTTTTGTTCGTATTGCCATCTCCACCAATCTGAATAAACGACCGAGAGTTCATGGCGTTTCCCCTTCCAAGATGCCTTGCAGATCGTCGCGAAGCCTCAGTAGAAGAACCCGCACTTCAGCGTCCGTTACCGGCTGCGACTCAAGCCCCTCAGATACAATGGCATAACGACTGGACTTGCGGATCTGCGCCGAGGTGAATTTGGCTTTCAAGCCTCTTGCGAAGAAAGGCAACGGCCGACCTGTTAAGCCTCGCTTCTTGTCCGGTTTTTTCGATCTATCCATTTCGTCCATACTCCTTACTGTTGGAACGATTGCGAGGCATGTTGATTGGATCGAGCCTTTCATGACTAGCTCCTGTGCGGATGCGGCCGCGGACCTACTTGTTGCAGGGCTTAATTCTGCGCGTTCGAGACTGCTCGTAAGCCTCAAACACGTCGTAACTAAATTGCGACGTCGGCGTAGGATCTTGTATTTCAGAGAGCGAGAATAAGGAGACCGCGCTCCTGCTCGCCGTTTCTTGGACCTCGTTAAATATGTCTATGCTCCTGGAAATCCGGCACCAGTTCGTAACAAAGATCACATCGAACTCGCTGTTCGGTAGCGTTATTGCGTTTATCAGCGCGCTTAGGCCGGCACCCTTTTTCAATCCACTACCCCAGTCGGTGAAGCATGTCGTCGCCATCCAGCCACGCCCCGTTTTTGCGAAATCAAACAGGAGTGCCAACTGCTTGTCTGTCTCTGCTCGGCTGACACTTGCAGACCGAGCGTAGAAGGCGACCCTTCTGGACGGATCTGATTGTGGTGGGCTCTTTTCTCTGTTCTCAAACTGAGATATGCGTGGTGGCGATCGCCTTTTGAGTGGCTCAAGCTTGTGGACTGGATACGGGATACTGCTGGCGCTCACGTTCATGACTCACCTCTGTTCTCCTGATTTTAGTATGCTTCCGCTGTTCGGACCGCGCCATGAGAACACAGAAACACGAGCCGCGCAATCCAAGGCGGTCGGTCGCAGGCTCCGGAATCGTTAGCGTTTTCAGAGGCTTGATATTCGACTTGAGTCCTTTAAAAGGGTCAACGAGTCCCGCAAGTTCACGGTTTGTTCTGGTCAATTGTTGACAATAAAGCTGCTGGGCTCAGAATTTTTTGTTCCTTCAGAGCTCGAATTCGCGAAATTTTTTGCTGGAAATCCCGTTACCTAAACGAAGAAAAGTACGCTATTCTCGGCAATTGCAATTATTAGTTGCCGTAATTTGAGGCGCCCTTAAAGCGCGACTGTTCTCTGTGAATCCTACCAAGACCTGTTCAGCTAAATTCAGCGCGATGCCAAAACCCGCCATCTGCAGAACCGAATCTAAGAAGCGGTAAGACTCAATACGTTCGGGACGTGGAGGTCCAACGCGTTGCACTTACAAGCCTATGAGGCGGAAGGCGCATCAAATGGGAGAAAAAGGGCTGCGCAGTCAAATTACGGGAACTCGCACTGGCCTTGCCGCTTGTGCTGCGACCTCACGAAGTAAGTTAGACGGCCCGCTCCTACCGTCCGATTACCCAACCCCCAATTGATATAAGGGAAGAGAGGGCGCTTGTGTGTGAGCTGCCTACAGCCATTAACGGGCAAAGCGGAGCGCCAAGATCAATATACCTCACGGCTGCGCTTCGCGTCCAGTTCCTTACCGAGATCAAATTTGTCACCCCAAGCCGTGAACCAGTAGTCATTGGCGGCCTGTACGGATGCGAGCTTCACCGCATCCAACCTGAAAATTTCCCCAATCGAATTCTTAGTGGTGGCGCTGATATATGGGCAGACAACGAAATCGAGCAGCATTATCAGTGTCTCGGCGTCGTTTGGGCAGTGGGCTTTCATATGTTCGAGCTTTGTAATGACATGCTCCTCTAGGAAGGCCTTCAGCTTTGAATATCGGACCTTGTCCTTGATGTAAGACAGCAGAACGGTGACGGAGAAATGGTTCATGAAGCCGGTTGGGCGAACATAGTTGCCTGTGCCCTCGTCTTCCTTGATCAGGAAATGCCCGAGCAGGACTGAGACCGGCAGCCAGTATTCCCGGCCGATCTGCGAGAGCGAAATGAGCAAATAGAGGCTCTCAACCTCGCGATGCACGCTCATCTTGTTCTTTTCGAGCTGCTGCATCACGTTGTCGTGGACGTATTTGAAGAGCAGGTGCTTCTGCTCGTAGGGCAGGCCCTGCGCGTGGAGGAACCCTACGGAAGTCGCGATAATCCGACAAAGCCGGATGGTGTGATTGACTTTCGGGCTGGCGGAATAAACGAAAAAAGCGAACTCCATGATCGCCAGCAGGGCATCGCACAGCCGCTTGCGGTCGCGGGCTGACATGTTACTCGTGACATAAGCCTTGAGAAGTTTCTCGACCTTGTTCTCGATGATGGCGAAGGTGTAATTTAGGAGGTCGCCATAGGTGACCCCCGCCTCCTTAATTGCGACCTTATATAGAATAATTAGGCGGTTCGCACTGACCGCGCAGACAAGCTTCCGCAAGGGCGGCATGGCGATATCAGCAAGGGGCTCTTCCTCGCAAACTGGATCGATCTCGGAATTCAGAAGTGCCGAGATGCGCTCCTTGGCAACCGTGATCTCGGTGATGATCGGCTTCTGATAGTGCTTGATCTTGGCCGTGTTGATGCTGAGCTTTTTGCTCTTGAGGATCTCCTGAAGTGTCTCGAAGATCTTATGCTGGGTTGACTCCTCGTGGTAGAAAACGAAAAAATCATCGACGTACCGGAAAATCTCGTAGTCTAGCTTGTGGATTAATTTCGGCCCCTCGGCCAATTGCTTGATCAACTCGGCATCGACAGACTGCAAAATGATCTCAGCGAAAATCCGGGAAAACTCGGGGCCGATGACGATACCGTTGGTCTCTTTATGGTTCAGGTTCTGCATGAGGGCGTCAAAGCGCCCGCCGAAAGTAGTCCTCGACTCATCGAGGCTGAACTTGGTCTGGTCTTTGCCCAGTACTGCCCAAGGTAGTGAGTGCGTGTAGATGCTGTCGAAGCATTTGCTGACATCGATCTGCACCATCGCATCGTACTTCTTTTCGCTGCGGTGATATTTGTAGGATTCGAAGAAGCGATGGATGTTTCGGTATTTCCGGTACACGAAGTACGAGCCGAGCTGCTCGTACTCGCGCTCCTCCTCCTCCAGTCCGACCGTAGAATCCAGCCGCTCTTCATGGAGCTTATCCTTGAAATAGGCATAGCGCGACACCGACACCGGGTGACGGATCGAAAATTCGCTGACCGATGTGTGATAGATGATCAACGCGCTATGTGTGGTATAGAAGCTCGCCACCTCGACCTGATTGCGCGGATGCACGACGCTCAAAGTGCGACCGTCCAGATTGTGGGCAACACGGAAATTGAACGGGATGGTCGCCATCTGGCACTCTTTGATAGGCACCGACCGGCGGGTTTTCCGTTTTCCCCATTCAGTCACAACCTCGGTCGCGATCACAGCGGTAGGGTCGATGCCGAACAAGAGCCGCATCGTCCGGTCGAGCGCATCCGTTTCGCATATCCATCGCAACTGCTTATTTTCGATCTCGATGCTTTTGTCGCGCAGGAAACGGTAGAAACCTCTGTTGGAGAAGGTGGGCGGCACCTCGAAAGGCAGCATGTCGGTGAGGACAGACCGCTGCTTCCTGTGGGTGAGCGAGACGCGCCGCTTAACCATGTTTCCAGGCCCTCACAATCATTTGTAACTCTCGCGTACTGAAATTGTGATACCGGCGCTGCTCAAAGCCAGTGGTGAACTTGAGCTTCTTCAACTGTTTTTGAAGGCTGGTCCGCTTTAGCTCCGCGATGCGCGTCTTGAGTCTCTTGTCGAGCATTGCAAGGCTCGTTAGGTCGGTCGCGATCGAGTTGTTGAAATATATGCCTGTCGCCGCCCGTGACTTGCTGTTGGATAGCCGGGTGTTGCCCGTCAGGAATTTGATGCGACCAACGAGCTTGCGGAAAGCGCCCTTCGGATTAACCGGCTTCTCTCGCCAGTATTCCGCGAAGGCGGCATTCATGCGTGCGCGGTATTTTGCCACCTTCGCCGCGCTCGGGCTGATTTTGAACGCTCCTTGCTTAAGGTGGAAACGGTAGCCGAGATATTCGAACTTTTTCGGCTCGGCATCGGCCAGCGCGAATTCGTGCGTTTTGCCTAGGTTATGATTGAGCGCATTTTCGCCGAAAATCGCGATGATTAGATCCTTGAATGAGCCGAGATTATTGCCGGCGGGCGAACGCGCAAACACGGCCACAATGTCGTCGACGAAGCGGCAATAGAGGACTAAGCCGGGAATCCCCTTGATTGCCTTATCGACTGGTCGAAGATACAGCTCGGCCAGATACGCGCTGATCCCGACACCGCGTGGAATGCCAGTCGCAGCGCCAGATATCGTGCCATACGAGTCCATTACCTGCTTTATGTATTTCTTCGAGGAGGGGCTGAGAAGCTGGTCGCGGTCAAGCTTCTCTACCAATCGCTTGCGGTCAATGCTCTCGTAGAATGACGAGATGTCGGTGCGAACCAGCTCGAATGGGAAACTGCTGCCGAGCATATCGCGGAGCTGGCACACAAGTTCGTGTCGATTTGCCTGTTTGACCCCGTAGATGCGGTGGATGTTCCACTGAAGTTGTTTGATGACGAAGAAGGTTGCCGGCTCGGCGTCGATGCAGAACACGGGCTTATTCTTGGGCCCGGCCTTCTGTGAAAGCCCGATCTTAAAGCTCGGCTTGAGAACCTTCTGGCTGATCTCGTCCATCAATTCATCAACAGCGGCTGACTTATCGGCCTTCAAGGCGGTGAGTTCGGCTTTCAGCGCCACCAGCGTGGCCTCGAATACGTCGGCGGCCATCGTCACTTCCATTGCGCGATGATTGCGGATATCCTGGATCTTGTCACGAACCGAAAGGATCAGCGGTTCGAGCGTCGGGAAGTAGCGCTTCGCTAAGTCAAGCCCCTTGCGGTTCTCGATGTCGTAGATGCGACGGAAATTCTCCGCAGTGAACATTTGGTCGAGCATAATCGACGTTATTCCCCCATTCCATCGTTTGACGTGAAGCGCGGTGCCGGAGTATTCGAATCGCTTGCCTAGTATAGACAATAGAAATTTGACAGCGGCGTATTTCCTGACAGGACGTCCGACCACGTCGCGAAATTGTGTGGATTACTGATTCCCCAAGAAGACAGCGTGCAACAAGATTGCCGATTTCGACGCATGGCGGCTTTGAAGCCGCAGCCGTACCCGCGAAACTACTTTAGGTTTTCTAAGATAGCCTTCCTATAAGCGCAGCCGACAACTTCAGGTTATGACAGGTGTTACCCGTCTGTGGGTTATAGGTAAGCTTGACGTATCCATTGCATTGAAGAAGCGGTATTTCTATCCGCAACGCGGGGGGGGGGGCATGGCAGACGAAAAAGAAATCATCGAGTGTCATTTGGCAGGTACTCTTCCGGAGCTTCTCGTTGAGCAGACGAGGCGCCAGTACAGCGATGACGCCGGTAAGGCTTTTCAGGCAATTCTGACTAAACTCCACAATAACCGCAAGATAGATGTACTTGAAGCGGCGCGCACGATTTCTGGTTCTTCGATCAGTCAGCATGACTTTTTCACTGTCATGCACGTCTATTGCCAACTCATTCCAACCCTTCAGGCTGAGGTTCCTGCTATGCTGGCCGCGGTCAAGGCATTGGTCGCGCGGGCTGGCGAAGACCTCGCGTCCGGGATGCCTAATAGCGCTTATCGAGCATGGGCTGAGCAAGGCGACCGCGCACGGGCGACGCTTGCTATAATTAACGTGCAAAGCCCCGAGGACTCCGCGTATGTGTTCCTTGGCCTTCAAGCGCTTGCCAAGAGTTTGCCCAATGACGCCCTCATTGAAGCGATTGCCTACCTAGAAGGCCCAACGTCACCAGGGCGCTCGGCTGCGGCCAAGGCGATCGGCACGATTTTACTGGAGAGCCCGGAGACGCGGAGTCGCGCCGCCGACGCTCTTATCACCGCCGCCGATACTGCTGACGACAATAGTCTTGGTCATATTCTAACTGCCATATGCGAAATCGCCCGCGCTCATCCCGATATGGAAGCCACAGCCGTCTCGTTAATCAATACTGCCGCCCCGCGGGTTGGCGAACAAGCGATCTACCAACTCTCACTCGAGCTCATGTTTTATGGCGAGGAGCTGCCGCCAAGAATCATAGCAGGCTTGACAGCAATTATGCAAAGCGTCGCCGTTGCCAATCTTGGAACGCTCGACAATCTCGACACCGCTGGCGCTAAACTGGTTACTAATGGACGGCTGGATGAAGCACTTGCCCTTATCTCGCCACTGGTCGCGGCGCATGACGAGCTTGCATCGCTTGAAGTGTTCGACAGCTTTTCCCACTCTTTGCGCGAGCTCGCACCGAACCAACTAGCGAAAGTGATCATTGATTGGCTTCTGTCTTTAGATCACCATCTTGGCCAAGCGGCTCTGTCGCTTGTCAGCAATCATTTGGGCGACGCGCCTATTATTCTTGAGGTCGATCGCATCACCGTCGCGAGACCGGACGCCGATAAGATCCTGCTCGCTCATCGGGCCATCGGCTATCTATTCATGCATCCGATCACGGCTGCTTCAATAGTACTCGGGCTTATACCCGCCCTTGCCGAGGCCCGACGCCCTGTGCTGATTGAGCTTCTCTTCGATCCTTTGCTGATCAATTATTCAGGCGCGTTGGCAGACTGGTTCAGCGAGCGTGCCAAGACTGATAGCGATCCAATGCAACCTATCATCAACGACCTGCTTGCCCGGCTAGAGACTTATATTGAAGGCTTGCGCAAGGCTGGTCGGGCCATGGAGTTGCGCCCATCGGAACGCGAGCGGATGATTGAAGGCAATCGCCAGCAAGACTCGATGCGCCAAGTACACAAGGAAGCGGAAAAAAAATCGGTATTCATGTCACTCGTCAGCCGTTCAGTCTTGCTCTATGGCAATCGATCAATCAGCTACTTCGACGGGTTAGGTGGCAAGAAACAGCGCAACGAGACCAAGCTGCATAGCTTCAGCCACAGCATCGAGTCGCCCCGCCTCGAAGTTTTCGAACCATTCGACCTTGATTACAAGCTGCGGGTATTCCGGGCCATGGAAGAAACGAAATCATGAAGCTTGTCATTCGTGAATATCTCGCTTCTCTGCGTGAACGCGGCGAACTCGACGCCGTATTGCCCGATCTGCTTACCGAGCTAGGTTTTACCGTATACTCACGTCCGGCTCGGGGAACTCGCCAATATGGCGTCGACGTCGCCGCGGTGGGCACCGGGCGTGATGGCGTTAGCCGCGTCCATCTGTTTTCGGTCAAATCTGGCGATCTTAACCGCAATGACTGGAACACGGCATCACCGCAAAGTCTAAGGCCATCGCTCGACGAAATTCTCGATCATTACATCACGAGTCGCATTCCGCCCGAATATGCCACCTTACCGATCGCCATTTGCCTTACGTTTGGCGGTGCGATCGACGAGCAGGTCCGGGCGGAAGTTACCGGTTATATGAACAGAAACACCAACGAGCGCATCAGCTATGAGGAGTGGAATGGTGATCGCTTAGCGAACGTGATTCTTGACGGTATCCTGCGCGAAGGCTTGTTGCCGCCCGCTATGCGCAGCCATTTGCGCAAGAGTGTCGCGATGGTCGAGGAGCCTGATATCGCAGTCGAACAGTTCGGCCAACTACTTCGAGGGGTAGCCGACAAGCCTGGCAAGAGCTTAGCGACGCGACTGTCACAGGCTCGCATGATCAACATCTGCCTGTGGATCATGTTTGTCTGGGCGCGCGAGGCAAACAATGTGGAGGCGCCCTATCGAGCCAGCGAACGCGCTCAACTCGAAATGTGGCATCTCCTAAAAGCTGATGTCGCTCACTCAGGCAAGACCGCCGAAGCCGCCGGTTTCGCTATTAATGAGCTATTTGAGTTGCATTTCGCAATCTGGGACGAATTCTTCGAGACGAAGATCCTTCCGCACGCGAATGTGCGTCACGCGCTTTCATCGGCAGTTGGGTCACACGCATCTCTCGACGTAAATCTCAAGCTGTTCGAGCTTATCGGTCGCTTGGCGTTGCGTGGTCTGTGGCTGGTGTGGCAGCTTGCGCCGGCTAAAGGCCCAGTCGTGCTCAATGAGGATTATCTCCAGACGCTCCCGGTAGTGTTGGCAGAGACCAATAATACGATAGTCGCGCGAATCGACAGACTTTGCATGCAACTCATACAGATCGTCAGCAACAATCGCACATTACTGTCGCCGATCGGCGATTGGCAGGCGATCGATATTGGCCTTGCTTTCACGCTTCTAGCCTGCCGTCCCGCTAATCATAGCGCGATCGATCAATGGAACGAAGAGCTGGCGAGGCGTAGCATGTTCGCATTCGACGTGCATGGCCGCTATCCGGCGATAAGTCGCTCCTATTGGGACCTCGTAGACCATCCATCTGAGCGCAGCGAGGCTTATCGTAAAAGCTCCACCGAGGGCAGCATTCTCTATCCGATGCTCGCACAATGGGCGGCTGCACGCGGTAAGCAGGACCTGTTTGATGAACTAGCCTCATTTAAGGCCAAATCGCTTGGGCACTGCACGTTTCAAACCTGGCTGCCGGATGAAGACAGTGAAGAAAATCTCTACCTTGGGCGCGACAATCACGGTGCAGTGCTAACAGGCATTCCCGTAACCGCGCGCACGCGGGACACATTCGATTTTATACTCGAAGAGGCGGCTTGCAATCCACACTATGATGCGCTTTCGGCGGTCCGTTTCGGCCACTGGCCGATCGTGCTTACAGCGTGTCGATGCCACCGTCTACCAGTCCCACCGCAGGTCTGGCGCGACCTATTGCCTGCGATCAGTCAACTCACTTCAGATGCCACCCCGCCAATAGGTTGCGACGCATGCTAGATTTTGCAACGACTCGCATTCGGCCTCTCAAGGAGGAGATTATCAACGAGATAATCGAACTTGCAGGAGGACGGCGTGCCCATCCTGATCATGATCGGAGAGCCGCGAGAAATGCGGACTACATTCTCGGTGACGCAGTCATTGAATTGAAGATCCTTGACGATGACGGCTTCAGCAAAGTCGAGCGGCAGTCAAAGCTTGCTGCCCTCTTTTCCGTTCTCGATCCGGAGAGACCTGTTCACGTGCTAGATCGTGAACGGCTCGATTCGGCTGGTCAGCGTAACTACGACCGGACGATGGAAAGCCCAATCAAAGGTGCCGTCAAAAGCGCGAAAGGTCAGCTCGTACAATCCCGTTCGGAATACCCTGGTACGAAGCGATCGATCTTGATGCTAGTCAACAACGCTAACACAGCACTTGATCATGATGAGATCATCCAGATGGTAGGCAGGCGCGCGCGGAACGACACTGATGACATCGATGGCGTTGTCGTAGCTGGCGCCTACCTTCACAGCGATGGTTTCGATACTTTCGCATTGTGGCCAATCGACTATGTGCCGATCTCACTTGACCAGCCCTTTCCCGAGTTCGAAGACTTACGGAATGCGTTCCATAGATACGCCGAGCGCGCTATGACTGACGCGATGGTCAATGGCCTATCGGCCGATATGACAAAAGGGCCAATCCTCGATACGGGTTTCAATTTCCGCGGAAAAACGTTCGTCAAACCTGCGCCGCCGCTGGGGAGAAGCTCCGATTTCTACGTCAATGGACGGCCGCGGCAGAATAGTACCGGAATTGAGAAAAGTCCGGTCGTCGGGCTTATCTTTCCAGAACTCGACCGCGACGAGTGGGTCAAATTTCGCGCATTTATGCCTGAAGAGGTTTCGCTTGGCGAGCGTTTCGAAGACTGGATCGCCAAGCGCCAGGAGGCGACCTCTCAAGGAACGCTGCTGAAGCCCCTGGTTCCCATTGCGGTGACATTTGACGCATGGATCGCAAGCCTAAACGGCGGCAAGTTTCGCGCTATTTCATGCCGGTGCGCGAGTATGCCAATAGGGTCTACCAGCAGTCGATAACCGGCTTAATTGACGGCGCACGCGATCTGGAAAAAACGCGGGTGATTCCCAGCCGGTATGTTCTTGTGGTCACAGAATTAATTGGGCAAGACCAAGCCAACGACATATCGCATATTTTCTTAGTTCAGCAATACCTTGGCGCTCAGCCGCGACAGACAGCACTTGTCAAGAACGCGCGCATTTTCCACCTGCATGCTTGTACGCTCGGTGCATCCTATGCTGTAAAGTATGGCGTTACGTCACTACGCTGGAAAAAGGTCACGACTTACGCATGGTCGTAAAGCCTCTCGTGTCGATAGAACTCGTCGGCTTTGCCGATTTACAGCCTTAGTTCTGACGGCCTTTCTAGGCCCAGCGCCGGGAATGTTTTCACTAAGCTCCTCCATTTCAGTCGTACACGCCGTGGTGAAAAGAACCTGAAAGCAGATATCCCGACCTAACGTCTGTTATGGTCAAAGGACTCGTTTCGGTCCACTGGCCTGCTGGTAGGGACTGAGAATGTTCTGTCGATATCCGACCAGACGGCTTTCTCCGACTCCGAGTTCTGGCTCTTTGAAGTATATAAACTTAGCGGCCTCGAAGTAGCGGTTCTCAGGCGCGACACGGAGGTAGGCTCCAGCGGACAGCGGCAACAATTTCCGCTTCGCGCTCCCATTTTGGCCGTGGGGTCCAGTCGTGCGGCGTCTAATCTAAACAGTCCTTCAGCCAAAATCTGTTTTCCTGAGAAGTCTACGACCGGGCCCGACCGACGTCGTCACACCATAAAGAGCATCCGTGGGCAAGTCAGTGGAATTTCGTCGCCAGACAACCCTTGACTGAAATCTTGCGTTTGATAACGGAGAGTGGAAGCTGCCGGTGTGAGGCGCCTACATTCCGTAAGAGCAGGCCGGGCGCCGGTACGTAGCTCCTGGGGGGAGCAATGTACGCAAAAGAAGACTTCCAATTACTCGAATCTCGAACAGGCGACGTACGCATAGAATTACCGTGGCGCAAAAACACACCATATATGAATCCTCGCGTCCGTTTCTCCGAGGAATCGAATGGTGGCGGAGACACGTCCCAGCATATCACCGCGGTAATCGGTAAAAACGGTACGGGGAAATCCCACCTATTGACATCGATCGTGCAGACATTCGTCTCGCTCGAAGAGTTGCAAATCGGAAAAAGGACGTCTGTCGCCAACCTTGCTCTCGAATTCCTAGCTTATAGGATCGATGGCAGGCACTGCACCGTCGAAAGGAAGCCGCATAGGCGTCTGGAATTAAAAGTGGATGGGCAAGACACGGATATCTTTGATTTTCCTCTGCCGAAGCGAGTAGTGGCACTTACTATAAGTCCATTCGACAAATTTCCCGTGCCAAGATTACTACGTAATTCGGTAGCCCCAGCCGATACGTCTCTTTACCAATATCTCGGCTTAAGAGATCGTTTTTATAAGGCGTCGATCGATAATCTCCTCTTTCGGTCGTTAAATACTTTATTTGAAGAGGAGCAGAAGGACGACCGCCGACGAGCTAATATTGGCTCTGTCTTTGATTTCCTGAAGCTTCTCCCCACATTGACAGTGGTTTATCGTATCAAAATCGCTTCAGAGCTTAGAAATATGCTGTATCACGGCAAGAGTCTAGTTTCGTCTGGTATTCTGACTAACAACGATCAACGCTTGCGCGTCGAGGAAATGTTAAAAGGCGGGTTCGACGAGAATTATCTTCATGATTTGCTTGAGCTGGCGTTGCTTCGAGGCGAGAAAGGCATAATCCGAACGACTGCCGACTTCAGTAACGGGGGAGAAGTAGACGAGACCTTCAAAATTCTACAGCCATTGCGCCGAGCCGGCTTCCTTAAGATCGCCGGAGTTGAAGTAACCCAAGCGAATGGGTTGGTCTCCGATCTAAAGCGTGCAAGTTCGGGGCAACTTAGCATGATTTCGTCTCTGCTGTCACTGGCATCCGTGATCACCGATGGAAGCCTAGTGCTCATCGACGAACCTGAGTTAAGCTTACACCCGGAATGGCAAACGGATTACGTCGGTCTGTTGATGCAGGCATTCTCTCAATTTTCCGGATGCCACTTTATCATCGCGACACATTCACCATTAGTTATATCGGAGTTGCCGAAGGGTGCGAATATTATAGCTCTTGATAAATCTCGCTTGCCTCCGCTCAACGATATCGCTGGACAGTCTTCCGACTATCTACTCGCTGAGGTTTTCGGCTCTCCCTTGCCGGGAAATTTGTACATAAGAGAACGTGTTGTTCGCGCCTTACGCCTTGCGGGAAACGGCGACGTTCATTCGGACGAGTTCAAACGCACCCTATCGGATTTGCGCAGATTGTCCGTTGAGCTCGGCGACACCGATCCCGCACGGAAATTGATTGAAGACTTGTCGAACGTAGCCGCTTCCGCCGGCACGGAGGCGAAAAATTGATTCCCGTTGTGTACAGCGGCAACTGTGTTGCGATCGTTGAAGAGTATAATGGACGCGACAATGCATTGCAGGACCACAAGTATTGGAGCGACGAGGTCGTTTCACCTGTCCGCAAGCAGATAAAGGATCATTATATTGCCCAGCAGCAGCGCCTGTGTTGCTATTGCCATAAAGAGTATCCAACCGCACATAATGGCGTATGGGACGGCGAGCACGTCATTCCTAAAGCTCTCGCCCCCAAATTCATGTTCGTGCCCAGGAATTTGGCAGCGAGTTGCAAAGACTGCAACGGCGCAAAGTTAGACAGCGAAGTCCGCGTCGATCCGAACCGCGTTTCATTCCCGGACCAATCCGCACACTATAAGATCGTCCACCCACATTTCGACGAATACGGTCAACACGTTCGTTGGCTGGGCGATGTAGTCGTTCCGAGAACCTCTAAAGGGGCAGCCTTGGTCGTCATGTGCAATCTGATCAGGTTCGGCAATGGAAGCATAGATGCAGATACGACACCATCCACCCCGGAGTTCGAGAGGCAAATAGGAACGTTGGTAAAGCGAAATGCTTCGCCGGTAGAGTACGAAATGGCTTTAGCCTCCATTGCCGTCCATTTGAAATCGACTCCGCAGAAGTCAGCGGAGGAGCAATAGGCCGCACTATTGGCGGGTGAGATCCAACCCGATGATTGTCAATTCGTCGACATTTGGGTAGCTAGGCGAAAGATCGATCCAGTGCTTTTTCAAAGCCTCTACAAGACCATCAAAAGACATTTGCCTCCCGTTCGGCAATTCCCAAGTCGCTCTGTTTCCTTGATAGACCATCAGGAACGCGCCGCGCGATGACCGTCTATCGCCCAAGCACTCTCCGGACAATTGATTTTCCAAACGTTCGAAGAGTTCAGTCCCGGTCCAATTGTCTGCTAATCTTGTTTCAACCGGGAAAGGCCCATCAAAGCAGATTCCTTGGAACCTCAGCTCGGTCGATTTAGGATCAGCAGGTTCTCCTTCCTGCGAAAGGCAATAGCGCCCTGCAGCTTTTTCTCTGAACTCGCGACCGAGAAAATTGCGCATGTCGGTTTCCTCGTCGACTGACATGAGGATGCGGGCAATGCTGCTATCTCCGTTCTCGAGGTCGTCTTTGAGATCAAGAATGCGGTTGACCACCAGGTCCGCTAGGTCAGTGTGATTGGACGGAGTCCTATCCTGTTTGTCGTGAAAGTCGCGAATTTGCTCAGGCGTCCAAGGAGCGAGATTTCCCTCCAGTTCAGCTTTCTCATGGGCACGAAACCGAATCCACGATTTTGTTGAGGTGTCGCTCTCGGCCTCTGCGATCTCAATCATCGCAATATAGGCGTCCTTTCCGGGGATGCCATTTAGGACGTTGAAGATGGCATTGCGGGCATCTTGCGCCTTGTCGCGTAACGTAGGCGAATACACACCTCCGTTGGCGCGGTCTATGTCGTCGGCTCGCCGAATGTATCGATGCATAAGCACGTATAAATCCCTTAGGATCGGCGGCGTGCGGAACGCAGCCCGAGCTAAGGGTTTTTCGTGATGCTTGTCCCCAAACAGATGAGTTATGTAGCTCATAGCAGCGTTAGATTTAGCTTGTTCGTTGGGAAGCCCCAGCAAATATTTTTCGAAAGCCGGCACTGCTTTTTCAGGGTCTATCCCTGTCCAGACTGTATACCACTGAACTGGGTGCCGTAGAGTGTGGCGGGAGTCGAGCCGCCTTTTAACCAGAGCGCCGATACTAGCGCTGTCAACGGCTGAGTTAAGAACGACCTCAATAAGCTTATTAAGCGCTTCCGCATTTTTAGGTTCGAATTTTTGCAGAAGATCAAGGATACGCGGGCCGAGCACCGGCCACGCCCACTGACCCGACCACGCCAAATCGTCTACGATATAGTGCATTCCCTCTTCACCTCCGCGATTAATCTCAAACTCTATTTCATGCATGAGAAAATCCGAGATGGAATCGGTATGAACCATGTAGAGGCGCGGGAACCAATCCGGAAAACCATTGAGCTCGTGCATTGCATACCTTGCCGCCAGTAGTGCTTCTTCCCGGCTTAAGGTTTGTTCCCAATGCAGTGTCTCAAGAGAGTCTATTGCAAGGCCTGTGAGGCCAAAGACGACGGAGGCTGGCGTTTGATTGGCTTCGGCGCCTTCTGAGAGCAGCTTGGGAACCGCTCGGCGCCAGTGTGCAATAGCACCGTCGCGAAACGCACGAGCAACCTCCTCACCGAACTCGGGCTCGAGCGCTCGCCAGTTACCGGTCGCCCATTTGCCGGTTCGATCCGATTGCTCACGTATCTGGTGCTGCAGATACCACTGCGTTCTGGAAATATCATTGGGATTGTTGAAACCAGGATCTTTGATAGTGTCAACTTGTTGTCGAATTTGCTCGCGAGCTCTAAGTCGATTAGACTTTTCCCGCCGTTCTCTCGCTTTCATCTGAACCTGCCAACGCGCTTCCTGGGTAGAGATCGCCCTAGGCGGCGGAGGGTCCATGAAAGCTCTAAATTGGTGTAGAAGCATTGGATCGTCTTTAGTCGCCGATTTCAACCTCTCGTATTGATCACGTCGACGTCCACCTTGGATATAGGACTGAGAAGCCGCCGACAGCGCAACGAGCTTATCGTCACTAACCGATCGCGAGTGGATCTCTCCAAGCAGATAGTCAAAATCGTCCGCACCAAAACTCCAAAACTGCCCAAAGCGCGATGCCTGCCAGTAGCTGGTAATTGCGTTCCCGCGACGCGAACGCCGTGCCTCTGCGATCTCGAACCAAAAACTCGCACGGTTTAGTTCAGACCAGGCGGGGACCAAGTTAGGGAGATCTGTTTTCGTCTCGCGGAGGTCGTGGGCGAAATGCTTGACAGAGTGCGCCATGTGAATAATGCCGAGCGCAGCCAGCGATAGCGAAGCCGGGTTCCTTTCGACCACGAGACGTTCCAATGCTTTAACGCTGGACTGAAGCAGCCACGTAAATTCCTTGGAAACTGGCGCATATCCAGCATCGATGTGGGGTGGCCTTACAAGCAGTTCATAGAAACCGCCAATGAGACTCTGCAGTTGATCTACTGGCGCCTGCAGTACGAATTTTTCAACGGCATCTCCGAGCATATCGAGAGTGTAACGTTGGCTAACAGCCGCCTTCGAGATAGCTGATAGAAGCCACCGAACTTCTGCCTCTCCTGCCTTAAGATCTCTAATAAGCTCGCTCACCCATTCGCGCCGAATAGTGGTGGCTTCCCGTAATACGGCGTTCCGAACGTCTCCGATATCGGATGGCGCACCAACTTCCTTCACGGCGCGGAACGCGGCTATCCGGCGATACGTTCCGGCTGTGGCCTTGAACGCTTGCCGCTTTGCCTCCGGAAGGGCATCGTTGATTTGTCCTAGCCAGATCATACGCAGTAAGAATGCCGCTGCGTCTTCGACATCTTCGTACTGGCAGAGAAGCCGTCGAATGTCTGCTCCCAGATCTCGATTTGCGAACCTTTGAACCGCTGCAATGCTGGTCGGGGATTTTGGAGTATTGCTTTGTGCGATTTCGCTCGTCACGTCGTCGAGAATTCGTCGGCGGAGCGGCAACGGCAATGCTGCCGGATCTCCGCCTTCGAAGAGGACCTCCGGCGCAACTTTAGCTACTCGTTCGCGGATTTTTTCGTCGAACAGTGCAAGCCAAGGAAGCACAGGACGGGTGAGCGGGACGACAATCTCTTCGCCATACTGGGCCTTGAAGAACATATCCTCCACTACTCTGCGGGATGTTGGATGTATCAGCAGCTCGTTAAGCCATTCTGCCGTCAGGTATTCGCGAACGGTCCGATGATGAAAGCGAACTGCGCCGTATGTTGGAGGATCGAAAACAGGTCGCTGGAGAAGCGCTTTTCGCTCACTTGCGGTCCAGCCCGGCAAGACCTTCTCTACCGAGATCCCCTGCAAATCTTCAGCCTCGTCTGGCACCTGGATCGCCGGGTTGCTACCGAGTGTAGTTGCGGCAGCCAAGAGGCGCGCGCCCGCTAGAGCTTTCTCGTATGAAAGCGGCAGCGTATCGGCGCGGTTCTGATCTCGTTCCTTCAGCCTGCGTTCTATGCTGTTCCGCATGATCTCAAGGCGTCCGCCTATCAGTCTGCGATCCAGCCAAAAGACAATGAGGTCTTCTAAGTCTTGCGGGCGCGTCGTGAATGACCATGCGTCGGCGCGTTCGATGGCATCGATAAAATCGTGGGAGTCGATGATACCCCGCCTTTGAGCGAAAAGGTTGACCTGATCTTTAGTCAGGTGGTCGAGAGTTACGATGCGGAACGGTGCGGTCGCATTTTGTTCTGCAGATGCCTCAGTTGATCCGGCACGCCCCTTAGAGGCGCTCTGTTCCCCTTCGTCGAAATCGAAAAAATCGGCATCCCCAGCCGCTACATCTGGTGTTGCAGCTTCGACAATGGGCGCAAAGGGTAGATAGCGCTTACATTTTTCGAGATCGGTCTTCGGGCGCCAGGCCGATGCTCTGCCGGTAAGAATTAGGTGCGCGCGATCGAGCCCAAGCCTGATCCGGTTACCTAGCTTCTTGATCGCCAATTCGAAGTCGTGCGCATGCCGCAGCCGTGCCTCGTCGACCGAGTCTAACAGCAACCAACCCTCGCGACCGGATGCCAGCCACTGATCGAATTGTTCGACAGTGCCTTCTTCGAAAGCGTCTTCGAAATGGCTTGGTATGTTCTCCAATCGGAGAAAAAATGCGTCCTTACCTTCGTCCCGTAACCGTTTGGCGGTTTGACGAATTTCTTCTGTCTTACCTGACCCGGCTTCGGAGAGGATTACTACGCGATACTCTGTAAGTAACTCTTCCCAAGTGAGCGAGTTGCCAACGTAAATTGCCTGCAGAACGTCATTATCGTCGCTCCCGCTTGCGTAGCGGGAGAGTTCGTGAAATGTGCGGTTCAGGGAAACGTGACCCGATGTGACGCGTCCGCTTAGCGTGTATTTATGTTGGTTAGCCATATCTTTTCGAACCTAGCCTGACAGGGACGCGAATGCGAGTGACGATGCGAAATAACCAATGATATTGCGCAGAAATTGATAGGTAATCGTCCCCATCTTTGCTTTCTCAGTCTACCGACAGCCAGAGACCGCGTGTTGGTATTCGATTTCACTTAGGGGCCTTTGTCAGTATGCTTTCAGTAGTTATGCGTGTTGAGAAACGCCTCCAGCAAAAGCATTGAATACGATGGGCACCTGCCTCTAGCACCACGTTCCCCCACGGCCGCAAATACGGGTCTGCATTTAAGTCTGCCAGTCACCTGAAGGCCCCTATTCGCAAGTGATTTCCGTTCCGCGCCCTCAGCGTGAAGGCTTAAGGTCTATTGGCGGTATCATACCCGCCTCACTGCCTGCTACTAATGCGTACACATCCTTCGCCGTAAGCGTTTCTCTCCGGACTAACTCAACAGCAATTTTGTCGAGAAGCGCGTAGTTTTCGATCAATATGGAAATCGCGCGGGAATATTGCTTGTCGAGGATTTGGCTCACATTTTCACGGACCGCGTCTGGCAACCTTCCTATGCTCTCGACGGTGACCTCGCGGGCGTCAATGTGGAATGGAAGGCTATTTCCCATCCCGTACGAGGCCACCATTTGGGTTGCCAAGATAGTGGCTTTGTCGAGATCGCTTCCCTTCGAGCCAGAGAAGCCGCTCGAACGATACCCAAGCACGCAATCCTCGGCCGCGGCGCCGGCCAGCATCCGGCAGATCAAGGATTCAAAGTGATCGCTGGTATCGACTGAGCGCTCGTCTTCTGGCAGCTCGTATGTCACCGCGCCGCCGCGCTGACGGACTTGCGAGCCGAGCCATCTCACTCTCCGTCGTATTGCAACACTGATCTTGGCATTTGGCGACAGCACATTTGCGACAACAACATGACCCGCTTCATGAATTGCTATGCGTCGCAGACATTCGTCGGAGATTTCCTGAACCGGCGGTAGGGAATTGGCGACGTCGGCGATCTGGACTGGTCGGCTCTGCCTTCGTCCAATCCTTTTGGCGTCGCGGGCAATCATCTCCAGATCGGCACCATTCCATCCGTTCAGATCCTCCGCGATTTCCCTCAGCTTCGTAATATCGTCTGTCAGTTTAAGGTGAAATTGCAGTATGTCGAGACGCTCGTTCTGGTCGGGCAAGTCCACTGAGATATGCCGCTCCAGGCGCCCACTTCGCAGCAGGGCGGCATCAATGGCTTCCGGCATATTCGTTGCTCCGATGACAACGATCTGATGCCGTCCACCTGCGCCGTCGATGGATTCGAGAAGGTAGTTGACCACCTGACGTGAATAGCTGGCATGGTGGTCTGAGAACTTTGTTCGGTCGCCGATCGCATCAATCTCGTCAAGGAAGACAATAGCCGGTTGTTGCGCTTGAGCAGTCTCGAATGTCCGACGCATCGCTCCGAGTAGATCCCCTAAATGGCCGTACGATTGCCATTGTGAAACCGATGCAGTGATCAGCGGCAGGCCTGCTGATTTTGCAAGCGCCTGTGCGAGAAGTGTTTTGCCGGTCCCTGGTGGTCCATAGATCAGGATGCCCCGGTCCATATGTTTCCAATCCATCTCTCCGCGATGGAATCGACGAACATCCTCAACAAAGGCAAGCGCCCATTCTCGTGCGTTTCCGTAGCCAGGCAGGTCCTCAAGCCGTGGCATATCGTCTTCAATCGCAATCTTGGAGGCGTTCGTCAGTCTACGTACGACATCCAGCGATACCCGCGGCTTGCACGCCAGTGGCACCATTACCGAGAAATCCAATTTGGCGATTGCCGATGCGGTACATACGTCAATACGGTCACGTCCCAAGAGTTGGCGAACTGCGTTGATGTGGGCCGCTGTGGGCGGTTCCAGATCGACAATGTCGTCGGCCAGAATTGTCAACTCTTCCGGCACCTCGGATCTGTTGCGTGCAAGGACGAGAATGAGGTCGTGCCCGCCGTGCTGCTCAAGGATTGCAGTCGGAGATTTCCGCTTTTTCTTTGAAGGCGGATCGAGCACATGGACGTAGGCTTTCGATTGGCTTCGCAGATGTGGCCACGCCTCAACACGTCCCGTTAGCGCAAGCTCCGCCGCTTTACGGTGGCTATCGCCGATTTCCTCAGTGTCAACAATCACGACTACCGTAGACGGCAGGCCGTTTCTAAGTCGATGCTGCGATCGTAGCGCTCGGCGGAAGGCCGCGTGCAAGACAAAGACTCCAGGGGCCTTCCTGAAGTAGTCGCGAAGTCGACTCGAGGCGCTTCTAGGAGGGACTTCGACAAGATAGACGCTGTTATCGTCCATCTGGAAAGCTCCAGATCTCCAAGGCCTTCTCTGCCAAAAGTGATGGTTCGCCAAGGCGGTACCATTGCGTAAGAGAGCGAGCCACTTTGGCGTTTAGTGAAAGCAGTTCCAACGGCCCACTGAAACTCAGCCAATCTGCAGGAAGGCCGTCCCGCTTCCTCGGATTTCGGAAGCTACCGACGAGCATGGGGCACGTATATGTCTCTATGGTCCAGTCCTCGACCAGCGTCACCGCGTCTGGATCGAGTTGCGGCATGGATCGCTCTTTCAGAACAAGCCGGAGGTCCGCCGCCAACTCCTTGTGGATGCGCTGCCTTGAATTGATAGCCCGAAGCGAAGAATTGTCATCCGGCTCGTCAAACCTAAGAAGTTTCATTCTCGTGCCCCCTCGAAAGAAGGAAGCCCATCGGTAGATCCGTCAGGAGTTTTCCCCCGTTCAACCAGACGATACCAACGATTGAGGGTTCGAACAAAGTGCCCATCATCGTCGTGAAATTGCGCCCAGATTTCACCTGTAGAAATGACGTGGCCGTCCGGAAGAGAGGGATGTCCCATAACAACCCCCTCTAGGCAACTCGACCTTCTGAAAACCTGACGCCAGTTATCCAGGTAGGGCGACCCCATCAATGCAGAAGCGGAAACCTCACCGGCCTCCAAACTTTCGAGATCAGAAATCAGTGTCCTCAAACGGGCGGTTTGCGATCTGATGAGAAAATCCATGAGTCGTATCCTCAGACGGTTGATGGAAAGTGCACAATGAATTCTTGATGCGCACTCGTTTCCAATTAGGCCTTAAAGGCGCCAATGGCGTCTACTATGGACAAAGACACGCGGGCGTCAACAATTTTTGCTCGTGCATTTTGCTCCGCGCCGATTTCTGTGGTTATGAATCCTGATGCAGCATGTTCCGCGCCCTATTTTGAAGATCGCTCGAGAGTTCCTCGGCCTTAGTCAGGACGATGTCGAAGCCGTGGTCGGGGTTTCACGCAAAACGATTCAACGAATCGAGCGAGGCGACGACGTCATCGTTCATTACGTAGCTTCGCTACAGCGCTTCTATGAAGATCAGGGGATCGAATTCGTCGCGCCAGTCGATGGCAGAGGATGGGGACTGTTCAATGCAAACACCAAGGCCGATCCGGGAAAGCTCAATGCCCTAAACAACATTCCGCTTTCCAAACGCAAGAGAACTGAAAACTGATTTGCATCGACGTCGTACAATATTCCTGAAAACGTTTAGAGGCTGGATGGATCCTGGGCTGACTCGTGTCTTACGAGCCATTAATATTAAGTTTGAACGCGACTCGCTCACCAGGATCTGGCTCCTGTTGCGTTAGACGGTGCTGTACCGCGCTACGTGTCATGCCCAAATCTAAGGCGATAGCCATCGGAGTAGCCCCTGCATTTTTCATGGCGTGAACCCTTCTAGTTAAATCTCCACCATTGTATAGATCAATATTAATCAGTATTTTCCAATACTTACGGTGGTTCGCGTTTCTATCCCGCGCGGTGCACCACTCGCTCTAGAGAGCGTTGATTTTGCATCCCTTCTGGAAATATCCCCCACCTGCATTCAGGCGCGAAAAGTACTGTCTCGATTGACGTCAAGCTGTCTCGAACGTGAACGAACGCGCTGTTTCACTCGTCAAATCGAGCTAGCCTGAGCTTGCCCTTGCCAGCGTCCAGTCGGCATCTCTGCCTGTTTCCACTGCGTCGATACCGATCCCGGACCTTCATTCCGCTCTGGGTCGCCTATCCCGCCGCTTCTCAGGCAGCAGCAGCAAGCATCGCCTTCGCGGAAGCCGGGATGGCGAGGTGTTCGAAGCTTGGCTTGGCGAGCAGGTAGCCCTGGATGAGGGACACGCCCAGGTCCCGCAGGGCCGACATTTCGCCGACGGTTTCGACGCCTTCGCAGAGCGGCACGATGTTGAGTTCTTCGAGCATCCGCAACGTGTGCTTGACGATGGTGCGCCGGACCGGATCGGTGTCGATCCCTCTGATCATGTCCATATCCAGCTTGACGATATCGGGCTGGAAATGACTGAGGAGGCCGAGGCCGGAGTGGCCTGAACCGAAGTCGTCGATCGCAGTTTTGAAGCCCATATCCCGGTATGTCCGCAGGATGTGAAGGACGTGCTTGGTATCCAACTCCTCGTTCTCGGTGAACTCGAAGATGATGCGATCAAGCGGAAAACCCGTCTTCATGGCCGTGGCAAGCGTCAGGCGGATACACGCCCGCGGTTCGTAGACGGCGTTCGGCATGAAGTTGATCGACAGTTTCACGTCGTCAGCGGGGTCGTAGAGCTGCGCGGCAAGTTCGATCGCCTTGACCCGGCACTGCTGATCGAACGCATAGCGGTTGTCGGCCTGCACCTGCGATAGAACTGACCCGGCGCCTTCTCCGTTTAGACCGCGAACAAGCGCTTCGTGGGCGAAAATCTTGCCTGTTGCGATGTCGACGATCGGCTGGAATGCCATCGAGAACGGTAGTTCGAATGCTGCGCCGTCGCGGCAGCCTTGGCAACTCGTCGTCATTATGGAAAAATCTCCGTTTGCATCAGACTTAAGGCTCATCGATTAAACTTCCGTTTCCCGCATGCGTCGAAACCAAAGCGCTTTTCTTGCGTCACACACCCCTGCGGTGATATCCGGGCGGTGCCGTTTTGCGGCCTCCCGCACCCAACTCTGGATCCGGCAGCCTCTTCAATCGCGTGCGGCTCTTGAACGAAACTGTTTGAAGGTCGCAGACCGGGGGTATCCCCAAGACGCAGGAAGCGTATCGCAAGAATGACACCAGCCATTGTCGAGGGCCGCGCGTGCGGAACCTGCACCCTTTGCTGCCGGTTGCCGGACATTGATGATCTCAACAAGCCTGCGGACGAGTGGTGCAGGCACTGCGTTGCCGGACAAGGCTGTTCCATCTACCAGGATCGACCGATGCTTTGCCGCGACTTCGTGTGCCATTGGCTAACGCGCGAAGGACTGGGCGACGAGTGGGCTCCTCAAAGATCCCACCTGATGGTCTATGGGGAAGGACAGCAGATTACGGTCCTTGCCGATCCCGACTATCCCGATCTGTGGCGTCATCCGCCCTATATGCCGCAGTTCAAGGCATGGGCATCCAACGCTGAAGCACGCGGCGGCTATGTTATCGTCTTCTGGCGCGACGAGGTTCTAAAAATATAAGGCCGGAGCATCTGTGGATGCTCCGGCCAAAGGTTTGCGTAATGGTGCCGAGCGGATCAGCCGACCTGCGGCATGTCCCGCAGCAGCTTGTCGAGCGTGACAGGGTAATCCCGGATACGCACGCCGGTTGCGTTGTGCACGGCGTTGGAAAGCGCTGCCGCCACACCGCAAAGGCCGAGTTCGCCAACACCCTTTGCCTTCATCGGCGAGGTGGTCGGATCCGTCTCATCGAGGAAGATGACATCCTGATGCGGAATATCGGCATGGACAGGAACTTCGTAGCCGGCCAGATCATGGTTGACGAAGAAGCCGCGGCGCTTGTCGACGGCCAGTTCTTCCATGAAGGCGCCGCCTACGCCCATCGTCATCGCACCGATGACCTGGCTGCGGGCCGTGATCGGGTTGAGAATGCGCCCTGCTGCACAGACGCTCAGCATGCGTCGAACGCGGATTTCAGCCGTGTACATGTCGACGCCGACCTCGACGAAATGGGCACCGAAAGTCGACTGCTGCATCTCTTCTGCGAGATCGCCATACTCGATCGTATCTTCCGCAACGACACCATCCTTGCCAGCTGCCTCAGCAAGAGCAATGCTGCGGTTGCCGGAACGGATCTGGCCGTCCGCAAACGTGACATCTGCTGAGTTGAAGCCGACCTTTTGCGAGATCGCATCTCGCAGCGCCACGCATGCGGCGTAGACGCCGGCGGTGGAGCTGTTTCCGCCCCACTGTCCGCCCGATCCCGACGACGCCGGAAAGCGGGAATCGCCGAGCTCTACGGCAACCTTATCGATCGTTACGCCCATCATTTCGGCCGCGGTCTGGGCGATGATCGTGTAGCTACCCGTACCGATATCCGTCATGTCGGTTTCGACAGTCACGACGCCTTCGGAATCGAGCCGCACGCGGGCGCCAGACTTCATGTTCATGTTGTTGCGGAACGCTGCCGCAACACCCATGCCAACCATCCAGCGTCCATCCTTGACGCGACCCGTCTCGGCGTTGCGCTTGTCCCAGCCGAAGGTTTCAGCACCCCGGCGAAGACATTCGACCAGCTGACGGTGCGAGAACTTCCGTTCAGGCTTTTCCGGATCAACCTGCGTGTCGTTGATGATCCGCAATTCGACGGGGTCGAGTTTGAGCTGCTCGGCCAGTTCGTCCATGGCGATTTCAAGCGCCATGAGGCCAGGCGCTTCGCCCGGTGCGCGCATCGCATTGCCTTCGGGCAGATCGAGTGCAGCAAGCCGCATGGAGGTCATCCGGTTTTCGCCGGCGTAGAGAAGGCGAGTCTGCGCCACGGCTGTCTCCAGGCTGCCACCCGGCAGGTTGCCGTTCCAGCTTTCGTGGGCAATCGCGGTGATCTTGCCTTCCTGCGTCGTTCCGATGCGGATGCGCTGGATCGTAGCCGGGCGGTGCGTCGTGTTGTTCATCACAAACGGACGCGGAAGCGCGAGCTTGACGGGGCGTCCCGCCGCTTTCGCACCAAGCGCTGCAAGCACCGCATCCGACCGGAGGAAAAGCTTTGAGCCGAAACCACCGCCGACAAACGGCGACATGATATGGACCTTTTCCGGATCAATGCCGAGCGTGATCGCCATTTCGGACTTGTTCCAGGCAATCATCTGGTTCGAGGTCCAGACCGTAACTTCGTCCCCGTCCCACATGGCGAGAGACGAATGCGGCTCCATCATCGCATGTGACTGGTCGGGTGTCGTGTAGGTCTGGTCGAACTTGACCGCTGCCTCGGCGAACGCCTTGTCGAAGTTGCCGGCAGAGGTGTCTGCGTCTTCACCTTCGGAGCCCTCCGGCTTCTTGGCCGTGTCCTTCGCTGCTTCCAGATCGTAGGAACCGGGAGCGCGAACGTAATCCACCTTGATAAGGCTCGCTGCGGCGCGGGCCTGCTCAAAGGTTTCAGCGACGACGACGGCGATGGCCTGGTGATAATGCGAGATCTCGGGGCCACCGAGAAGCTTGGCCGCATTCATCTTGCCCTTAGAGAGCTTGCCAGCCGTTTCAGCCGTGACGACAGCCAGAACGCCCGGAGCGTTGCGGGCCGCCTGGATATCCATCGAGCTGATCCGACCCTTGGCTATACCGGCGCCAACGGGATAGCCGTAGGCAACATTGAGGTTGGCATGGTTCCATTCATAGGCATAGGTCGCCGTGCCGGTGACCTTCTTAGGGCCGTCGATACGCGTGATGTGCTGGCCAACCACCTTCATCTGATCGATGGGATTGGTCGTTGCGGGACGATCGAATAGCATGGCTTACCCCTTGGTTTCTTCGAGGATGCCGGCCAGAGTGCGCTCCGCCAGTGTCACCTTGAATGAATTTTCTTCTGTTGGCTTTGCGCCGGCAAAGACCTTGGCCATCATGGCCTTGGATCCCTGCGGCAGGTCGGCTTCCGCCTCTTCGACGCGCCATGGTTTGGGAGCCACACCGCCGACCGCAACGCGACCGGTGCCATCCGGCTGGATGATGGCGGCAACCGACACAAGAGCGAAAGCGTAGGACGCACGGTCTCTCACCTTGCGATAGACGTGCTTGCCGCCCACAGGTGCCGGCAGCGTAACAGCCGTGATGATCTCGCCGCGCTCAAGCGTGGTTTCGATCTCGGGCGTATCGCCGGGCAGTTTGTGGAAATCCGCCATCGGGATCGCGCGTGTTGCGCCATCGGGCTTGACCGTCTCGATAGTTGCATCGAGGGCACGCATGGCGATTGCCATGTCGCCCGGGTGGGTGGCGATGCAAGCATCGCTGACGCCGATCACGCCCAGCTGGCGGGTCACGCCGCCGATGGCGGAACAACCGCTACCGGGCTTGCGCTTGTTGCAAGGCTGGGCGGTGTCGTAGAAGTAGGGACAGCGCGTCCGCTGCAACAGGTTGCCGGCCGTCGTTGCCTTGTTGCGGAGCTGACCCGATGCGCCTGCGAGAAGTGCGCGCGAAAGCACGCCGTAGTCGCGGCGGATGCGCTCGTCCGAGGCGAGATCCGTATTGCGCACGAGCGCCCCGATCCGGACGCCGCCATCTTCGCTCTGCTCGATCTTGTCGAGGTCGAGACCGTTGACGTCGATGAGATGGGTCGGTGATTCGATCTCTAGCTTCATCAGGTCAAGGAGGTTGGTGCCTCCCGCGATGAACTTGGCGTTCTGGTTGTTGGCGGCCTTGGACGCAGCTTCAGCCGGTGATGCGGCGCGTTCATAAGTAAACTGTTTCATGCCTGCCTCCCCGAAACTTCCGTGATAGCCGCAACAATGTTCGGGTAGGCCCCGCATCGACAGATATTGCCGCTCATACGTTCGCGGATTTCCATCTCGGAAACCTGCGTGGGGGCTGTCAGGTCTTCCGTTACATGGCTCGGTATGCCGGCCTTGATTTCTTCAAGAACGGCGACGGAGGAACAGATTTGCCCAGGGGTGCAATAGCCGCACTGGAAGCCATCGTGCTTGACGAATGCCGTCTGCATCGGATGCATCTCGTCCGGTGTGCCAAGGCCTTCGATCGTGGTGATCTCGGAGCCCTCGTGCATGATGGCAAGCGACAGGCACGAATTGATGCGGCGACCATCGACCATGACAGTACAGGCGCCGCACTGGCCGTGATCGCAACCCTTCTTGGTGCCGGTCAGGTGCAGGTTCTCACGCAACGCGTCGAGCAGGGTCGTGCGGTTGTCGAGATCGAGATCCTGGCGTGTGCCGTTGACGACAAAACCCACCCGCGACGTCGCCGTCCCCGGCCGAGGAGGCGGTGTTGCCGCCTGCGCATTTGCAGCTCTGTTGCTATTTGCCACGGCCACAGAGCCGGCAGCGGTTGCGACGAGAAGATCCCGTCGTGACATTTCAAACGAATTCGGACTCGACATGGGGGCTCCATCTTGACGACTACAGTTGACCCAATAACCACCAACTGCCCGAGTCTGTTCCGTCCCAAAGACCATTTCACCGGCGCCTTTTGTCACAGGCCATCACCGCGCTCGACGATTTATCGGCGCCGGCAACGCATGGTTAATGTTTGTTTTATATCCAAGGACGTTCGTGTCCCAGATTTGTTCATATGGTTTCATTGGTGGCAATGCGTCTCACAGGCCCGCAATTTCGCGAAACTGACAAGCTGGAAGCCCAGGCTTCCGAACTGCCGGATACCGGCCACTCTCACCCCATAAATCCGCCTGAGCCCCCGAATGCGGGGCAACAGGTGGCTTGCGACATCGTGTCGACAGTCCAGATGCAGGCCCACGAGATCGAGGCGCTGCCGGACTGGCAGAAGGCCTTCATGTTGGGCCCGACCGTTCGTTTCACCCGCACGCCGGAGAAAACCATCTCCAGGCGTGGGGCACCCTCCGGCCCGGAAGCGGAGGGCGAAGCCGTCGCTTCCCACGCCGTCCCCGAGGCTGTCATTCCCTCTATGGCGGCGCCAGCCGTTCAGGAGATTTCCGAGATTACTTTCACCCAAAGACATGACGGCGACGCGCTGTCGACCTCTATCGCCAGCTTCCTGTCGCCTGAACCCGGCGCCCGCAATCTCGTCGGCACTCTCGATCAGGCGCTGAGGGAACGCCGGGCCACGTTTGCCAGGGAAACCGTTGAACCGGTGCTGGTCGCAGTTGCGCCGCCGCAGCCTGAAGCAGTGATTGATGCTCCCGTGATTAGCACTGAAAGACAGTCTCCGATCGCCAACCTGCCGGATCATCTGTTCTTCGAGGTGATGAGCCTTGGAGAGGCCACCGGCGAAGAGTTCGCGCTGACCCCGCCTCCCCCTCCAAAGGTCGAGCAGAGACCTGTGTTCGTTGCTCAGCGTCCGCTCCCGACCTATCCGAAACAGCCGGTCCGGCCCGAACCTGTGCGGGTTGCCCTGAGGGCGCCGGTCATTCGCCAGCCGATCGAGACCCTGACCAAACGTCTGGTTGAAGAAATTCCGGTGGGGCCGTCGCCGCTTGATCTCTATCGTTCGATCACGTTGCGCCAGGCCGGCCACGATGCTGCGCCAAATCCGGTGGTGCCTCCAGTGCAGGATGCGCCCGTCATCGCTGCTCCGGTCATTCCTGAGCCTGTCATTCCTGAGCCTGTTATCGTTGCGCCCGTCATCGCTGAGACCGTCGTCGAGGCCCCGGCGCCTGCGGTCGCTCCCGTTGTGCCAGTAAAGTCGACGCGGCAGGTTGTCATGGCGACCCGCGCGATCTCTCCGATCCGGCCGTTTAACACCGAACCGCTGCATGCGTCCGACGACTACGAGTTCCCGTCGATCGAATTGCTGCAGGCACCGGTGGACGACCAGATCAGCCCCGTCAGCCAGGAAAGCCTGGAACAGAGCGCCGGGCTTTTGGAAAGCGTGCTGGAGGATTTCGGCATCCGCGGCGAGATCATCGACGTTCGTCCCGGCCCTGTCGTGACGCTCTACGAATTCGCCCCGGCACCCGGCGTCAAATCCTCGCGCGTCATCGGTCTTTCGGACGATATCGCCCGCTCCATGTCAGCGCTTTCGGCCCGCGTGGCTGTCGTTCCCGGTCGCAACGTGATCGGTATCGAACTGCCAAATCCCGTGCGCGAAACCGTCTACCTGCGTGAGCTGATCGAAAGCGGCACCTATGCGGGTACCGGCTTCAGGCTTCCGCTTTGCCTTGGCAAAACGATCGGCGGAGAACCCGTCGTCGCCGAGCTTGCGAAGATGCCGCATCTGCTCGTCGCCGGCACGACCGGTTCAGGCAAGTCGGTCGCGGTCAACACGATGATCCTATCGCTGATCTACCGTCTGCGGCCGGACCAGTGCAGGCTGATCATGGTCGATCCGAAGATGCTCGAATTGTCGGCCTATGACGGTATCCCGCATCTGCTCACCCCTGTCGTGACCGACCCCAAGAAAGCGGTTCTGGCGCTGAAATGGGCCGTGCGCGAAATGGAAGACCGCTATCGCAAGATGTCGCGTCTCGGCGTTCGCAATATCGACGGCTTCAACGCTCGTGTGGCGGCCGCGTCCGCATCCGGCGAGGTCATCTCGATCAGCGTCCAGGTCGGTTTCGACCGTCAGACCGGCGAGCCGATCAACGAGCAGCAGGACATGGACCTGACGCCGTTGCCGTATATCGTCGTCATCGTCGACGAGATGGCCGACCTGATGATGGTGGCCGGCAAGGAGATCGAAGGTGCGATCCAGCGGCTTGCGCAGATGGCGCGTGCTGCCGGCATCCACCTGATCATGGCGACGCAGCGGCCTTCGGTCGACGTCATCACCGGTACGATCAAGGCGAACTTCCCGACCCGTATCTCCTTCCAGGTGACGTCCAAGATCGACAGCCGTACGATCCTTGGCGAACAGGGTGCTGAAAACCTGCTCGGTCAGGGCGACATGCTGCATATGGTGGGCGGCGGACGCATTGCTCGCGTTCACGGTCCCTTCGTATCGGACCAGGAAGTCGAGCGCATCGTTGCGCATCTGAAGACCCAAGGCCAGCCGCTCTATCTCGGCAGCGTCACCGAAGACGAAGAGGGTGAAGAGGTCGAGGAAGAAGACCAGGCGGTCTTCGACAGGTCCGCGATCAGCGAGGAAGACCGGGACGAGATGTACGAGCAGGCGATCAAGGTCGTCATGCGCGACAAGAAGTGCTCGACCTCCTACATCCAGCGCCGCCTGTCGATCGGCTACAACAGGGCCGCATCGCTTGTCGAACGCATGGAGAAGGATGGGCTGGTCGGACCGGCCAACCATGTGGGCAAACGAGAGATACTCGACCAGCGCGGTCAGCCGACCGTGGCCGAGGAGCCTGAACAGTAATAGCTCAAAGATATGGCCGGGATTTCCCGGCCATATTGTTTTCGAACGCTAGTGGTGTTTTGTTCTGAAGAACCGCAGAACGATCCAGGTGGCAAGACCGCTGGCGAGACCCGAAAGCAAGGTTCCCCAAATGATGTCGGCCACGGAAAGCAGCGTCGACCAGTTCTTCATGACCGCATGGTTGGTGAGATCGTAGGTCATGTACGACATGAACCCGATCGCCGCTCCCTGCCGCACCGCTGCTCCGACACCGCCTGCAATCAGGGCCGGACGCACTGCCATCAGCGTCAGTCCGCCGATGTAGAGAAGGTAGAAGATCACGGCAGGCGCGAGACGGAAACTCGGCAGAAGCATGTCGCCCATGACCGGCCGGTAAAGCAGGCTTGTCATCGTGCTGAGCCAGACGGAGTCTATCGCGCCGAACACGATGAACGTGGTGATGTAGGCAAGAGCCAGCGTCTTCAGCGAGATCTTCGCCATGGGTTCGTTCCCTCTTTCTGTGTCAGTCGATGCGGGACCAGTTGACGGCACGGCAAAGAATACCGCCAGCAACGCAGCCTTTCGTCGTCATCTTCTTTTCCGCGACAACGACTGTGATCTTGAACGTCATGTTGCGTTGTGGATCAAAGGCGGTACCGGAATAGGAGCCGTCAGCTGTCCGGTCGATCGTCATGACCAGCTTGTCGCCGGCCTTCTCGCTCCCCGATCCGGGCTTGATCCATGTGTTGGTGGCGCAGATCTGGGCGCCGCAAGGCGCAATCTCGACCTTGGCATTGCCGTCGCCACGAGCCCAGTTGCCGTCCAGATCAGCGGCAAGAAGCGGCCCTGCCGACAGTGACAAGAGTGCTGCGACAGCACCGATTCGCAAACCCAGATTACGCATGTTCAATCGTATAGAAGCCAACATTGATCGCTTCCTCCTCGAAGCCAGCCTCGCAATAGCAAAGGTAGTAGTCCCACAACCTACGGAAACGGCCGTCGAAACCGAGTTCCGCAATCTTCGGCCAAGCGGCGTGAAACCGCGTCCGCCACTCGGCCAGCGTCCGCGCATAGGACGCGCCAAAATGTTCGATGTCGCTGACGACAAGCCCGGATTTCTCAACGGCTGCCGTGAACGCGCTGTCCGAGGGAAGAAATCCTCCCGGAAACACGTATTTCTGGATGAAATCCGGATTGCGCCTGTAGGAATCGAAGCGGTCCTCGTTGATCGAGATCACCTGCAAAACCGCACGGCCACCGGGCTTCAAACAGCGACGGATGGTGTCGAAATAAGCTGGCCAATAGGCCTCTCCGACCGCTTCGAACATCTCGATCGAGACGATCCGGTCGAATTGCCCTGATGTATCGCGGTAGTCCTGCAGTCGGAGATCGATCTGCCCTTCCACGCCGGCCTGCCGGATGCGCTCGTTTGCAAAGGCCAGCTGCGAAGGAGAAAGAGTAAGGCCGGTGACCCGGGCATTGACGTTTTGTGCGAGGTCCAAGGCAAGAGCGCCCCAGCCGCAGCCGATCTCAAGCACGCTGTCGCCGTGGCTCATGGCGAGCTTTTCGCGGATACGCTCGAGTTTTTGACGCTGGGCATCTTCGAGAGACTGTCCCTGATGCTCGTAGAGCGCCGAGGAATAGAACATCGAAGGGTCTAGCCACTCAGCGTAGAACTCGTTGCCGAGATCGTAATGGGCCTCGATATTGCGTTTGCTGCCACGCTTGGTATTGGCGTTGAGAAGATGCGACAGGCGAACCGCGATCCGGCCGAGATAGCCCCCATGGGTCGCAAGCGTCAGCCCATGCCGGTTGCGCGCAGCAAACCGGATCACATTGGTAAGATCAGGTGTCGTCCATTCCTGCTTGAGATATCCTTCTGCAAAACCGATGTCGCCCGCATGCAGAACGCGGCTCAGCATCCGCCAGCGCTTGATGACGATAACGGCGTCCGGCCCTTTTTCCGGCCCGGCCATCTCGATGGTGCGACCGGAAGGCAGCACAACGCCAATGGAACCGTAGCGGATACCGCTCAGCAGCCGGTTCACAACCCGCGCGCCGAAGCCGGCAACGCCAGCTCCGGGTGTGCGATCGGTCGTCACGGAGGTGAATTCGTCAGATTGGCTCATGGATTTCCACTTTGCGTAGGGGAACAGCAGGAGTGACGGAGACGGGGTTTCCCGGTGGCCTTGGACGCTTGCGCAAACGCACGCCCTTGAGCCAGATTTTCAGTGCTTCCCAATGGATGCCGCCGACGACACGGAGCGTCAGGAAGGGAATGGCGAAGAAGGCCTTGAGAAGCGCCCGGTCTGTCAGATCACGGCGGTGCGCGAGATGACGCGCGGTCAGCATCAGCCCCTCGGCGTCGAATGTATCGATCTTGATCGACAGCCGTTCGGACGGCGGCGTCACGCGAAAGGTATAGCGCTGGTCCATGTCCATGAACGGCGAGACATAAAATGCTTTGTCGCAGTGCTGGACGATCTCGCCGCCGACACGATTATCGGCCGGGATGAGGTAGCCATGTCGTTCTCCGAATGTGTTGTCCACTTCCCACAGGATCGCCTTCACCTCGCCGTCGAGCCCGTAGCAGAAGAAGATGCTGAGCGGATTGAAGGCCCAGCCGAGTATTCTCGGCATGGTGAGAAGCTTGATCGACCCGCCATCAGGCTCGAGCCCTGCGGCGCGCATCCATTGCTCTATCTGGCCCCGAAGATCGGATCCCGAGCGGTCGCCGCGATCTCTTTGCCGAAACGAGAATAGATTGAACCGGTCGACGGAAAACAGTTTCAGGCCGCGATCAAGCGCGTCGAGCTCATCGAGATCGATCAGCAGCGAATAGATCCTGTAGGCCAGCCGATGCTCTTTCGGCCGCATGCGTGCATGCGTGACATGACCGGGATAAAGCGCCGACCGAAACGAAGCCGTCATGCCGTGACCTCGATCGGAACGGTAGCACCGAGCGGCCGGCGCACGATCCGGGCGCTTTCCTCGGCGACCTTCCAGGGACGCCGAACGCCGCCAAGATCTTCCGCGACCGCCAGGCCTGCCTGGAGGCCGTCTTCATGAAAGCCCGAGCCGAAGTGGGCGCCGCAGAACCATGTGTTGCGCACACCCTGAAGCGACCAGATTTCCCGTTGTGCCCGTTCGGTTGCCATGTCGAAGATCGGATGCTCGTAGATCTCGCGCCGAATGACGGCGTCCTCGCGGGGCTGACGCGGGGGATTGAGCGTCACGAAGGTCGGCGGCGCATCGCCAAGCGGCTGCAGCTTGTTCATCCAGTAGGTGATGGCAGGCTGGACCTGCGCCTCGCCGGTCTTTGCCGAATAATTCCAGCTGGACCATGCGCCCTTGCGCTTCGGCATGAAGCTCTGGTCGCTGTGCAGGATCGCCTCGTTGCGGGAATAGCGGAAGGCCCCCAGAATGCGTGCCTCGTGGTCATCAACGTCCGACAGGAGACGACGTGCCTGATCGGCATGCGTTGCGATCACCACCTCGTCAAATGCCTGCCATCCGTCCGGTCCGGTGGAAATTTCAACACCGCCACCGGTTCTCCTGATCGCCTGGACGGGCGTCGACAGGCGAATGCGATCGCGAAAGTCAGCTGTCAGGCGATCCACATATTCCCGGCTTCCGCCCGTCACCGTGCGCCAGATCGGCCGGTTCCAGAGTTCGAGCAGCCCGTGATTGCCGCAGAAGCGGACGAAGTTGACCGCGGGATACTCACCCACCTTACCCGCGGGCATCGACCAGATCGCAGCCGCCATCGGGTAGAGATGGTCGTCGCGGAACGCCCGTCCGTAGTGATGTCGGTCGAGGTAGTCATCGAGTGACAAACCGCCCATCGTCGACAGATCACGGGGAGCATTGCGGTAGAAGCGGACGAGATCGCGCATCATCGACCAGAAGCGTGGGCTGACGATGTTGGACTTCTGGGCGAACAGTCCGAACCCTGTGCCACCAGAATATTCGAAACCGCCATCGTCGAGCGAGACGGCGAAGGACATGCTGGAGGCCGTGGTTGGAACATCCAGATGACGGAACAACGCCGTCAGATTAGGATAGGTCACCTCGTTATAGACGATGAAGCCGGTGTCGACGGAAACGGTTCTTCCCGATGCGTCGAAATCCACGGTATGGCTGTGGCCGCCGATACGATCGGCTGCCTCGAATATGGTAACATCGTGGGCCTTGGCCAGAAGCCATGCAGCGGACATGCCGGATATTCCACTGCCGACAACTGCGATGCGTCGACGTCCCGAGGTCCTATGCGTCTCACGAAATGCCATACAATTCCCCCAGCTCCCAAAGCAATCGATCACCTGCCCTGTGGGCTCTGTAATCATTACGAGAGATTGAGATAGAGAGTTTCACGCAATATCACTTCTTTTTGCGACATTTTTTCCAAGCCCATGAAACTGATTGGCTATGTCAGCCGTAGAGGGACACAAAGAACGTGTCGGGCTTTCTACGTTCGAGGAGACCAATGGATTACATTCACCTCATTTTTCTGGCGATAGGCCTGTCGCTGGCCATGGCGGTCTCCTGGGCCGTACAACGCGCGACGGGTGCGAGCGGCTGGATAGACACGATCTGGTCGCTGGCGGTCGGCGTCGGCGGCGTGGCTGCAGCCTATCTGGCGGCCGGTCCCGTCGAGCGCCGCGTGACGGCAATCGTCATCGTTGCGGCCTGGTCGCTGAGGCTTGCCTTCCATATTGGCGCCCGCACGCGGCTCGGTGGCGAGGATCCCCGCTACGAAAAGCTTATCAAGGAATGGGGCGATCGCGCTTCCTTCCGCCTGTTCTATTTTCTCCAGATCCAGGCGGTCGCTGCCTTCATTCTTGTGCTTGCAGTCTACTGCGCCGCTTCGAACCCGGCAGAATACCCGCAGGTGGGCGATCTTCTCGCGCTTGCCGTGGCAGCGATTGCCGTTATCGGCGAGATGGTAGCCGACGTTCAGCTCTCGAGATTCCGCAAGACGCCGGAAGCCAAGCGGGAAATCTGCCAGAAGGGGCTGTGGGCCTATTCCCGCCACCCTAACTATTTCTTTGAGTGGCTGTTCTGGTGCAGCTGGCCGCTGATGGCGCTTCCGGCGCTGGGCTTTGCCGCGATCGCGCTTCTCGCACCGGTGATGATGTACTGGCTGCTGGTGCACGTCTCCGGCATTCCGCCGCTTGAGGAACACATGCTGAAATCCCGGGGTGACCAGTTCCGTGCTGTCCAGGCACGCGTCAACGCATTTTTCCCCGGTCCGCGTCGATCCAAACTCTCAACACAATAAGGGAACGCCACGATGAACATGCTGGCCTTTGCCATCAATACGGCTGAACGAGCACCCTTAAGCGATGGCGTGACGCTTGCCGGGATCGACTTTCTATGCGGTCGCACCAAGCGAAAGCTGGCCTCCACGCCGGCAACCGCCGAGGACGCGTTCGCAAGGTCGATGGCCGACTTTCCGATCGCCACCCATACGGATGATGCCAACCGCCAGCATTACGAACTGCCGCCAGAGTTCTTCAGCCTCGCTCTCGGTCCACAGCGGAAATACTCCTGCGCATTGTATCTGGCTGACGATACCACGCTTGCGGAAGCGGAATCCTACGCGCTGGCCGAGACCGTGCGTCACGCGGAACTGAGTGATGGAATGGACATTCTCGAGCTCGGCTGCGGCTGGGGTTCGTTGTCGCTCTACATGGCCCAGCATTTTCCCAATGCCCGAATCACCTCCGTCTCCAACTCGGCCCCGCAGCGTCAACACATCCTCAGCGAAATCGAGCGGCTGAAGCTCGACAACCTCACCGTCATCACCGCCGACATGAACGACTTTTCGACGGATGAGACCTACGACCGGGTCGTTTCGGTGGAAATGTTCGAACACATGTCGAACTGGCGAGGCCTTATGGAGCGCACAAGAGGCTGGCTGAAGCCCGACGGAAAGCTGTTCCTGCACGTGTTCGCCCACAAGGATCGGTCCTACCGGTTCGAGCACGACAACCCAGCGGACTGGATTGCCCACCATTTCTTCACCGGCGGCATCATGCCCGCGCACGACCTGCCGCGGCGTTTCGATGATATTTTCACCGTCGAACAAGACTGGCGCTGGTCGGGTCTCAACTATCGCCGCACCGCGATGCACTGGCTTGAAAATTTCGATCGCGAGATCGGGCAAATCCAGCCGATCCTGAAGGATGTCTACGGCAAGGACGCCTGCCTCTGGCAGCGCCGCTGGCGTCTGTTCTTTCTTGCCACTGCCGGATTGTTCGGCCATGACAAGGGAGAGGTCTGGGGCGTCGGGCATTACCTGATGACACCCAAGCGGTAACATCTGCCGGGGGGTCGCGTTGCGCACATCAAAGGTCATCCACATCGTCAGCTGCCATGCGGAGGGCGAAGTCGGGGACGTCATCGTCGGCGGTGTACTCCCGCCGCCGGGCGATACACTCTGGGACCAGTCCCGCTTCATCGCCCGTGACGAAACGCTGCGCAACTTCGTGCTGAACGAGCCCCGTGGCGGTGTCTTCCGGCATGTCAATCTGCTGGTGCCGCCGAAGGATCCGCGCGCCCAGATGGGCTGGATCATCATGGAGCCCGCCGACACGCCACCGATGTCCGGCTCCAACTCCATCTGTGTTGCGACCGTACTGCTCGACACCGGCATCATTCCCATGACCGAGCCGGTGACACGCATGACGCTCGAAGCGCCAGGCGGCCTGGTCGAGGTCACCGCGGAATGCCGCGACGGCAAGGCCGAACGGATTACGGTGCGCAACGTGCCATCCTTTGCAGACAAGCTCGCAGTGTCGCTGGAAGTGGGCGGCTTCGGAACACTGACGGTTGACACAGCCTATGGCGGAGACAGTTTCGTCATCGTCGATGCGGCTTCACTGGGGTTCGAGGTGAAACCCGACGAGGCACGCGAAATTGCAGAAGCGGGCGTGAAGATTACCGCGGCTGCCAACGAGCAGATCGGCTTTACCCATCCGGACAATGCCGGCTGGGACCACATTTCCTTCTGCCAGATCGCCGCTCCCCTTACCCGGGAAAACGACGTGCTGAGCGGCGCAAACGCCGTCGTCATCCAGCCGGGCAAGATCGACAGGTCTCCCACCGGCACGGGCTGCTCGGCGCGCATGGCGGTTCTCCTTGCGCGTGGCGAGATGGCAATCGGCGACACCTATATCGGACGCTCGATCATCGGTTCGGAATTCCACTGCCGTATTGACTCGACGACGCTTCTCGGCGATCGCGAGGCAATCTATCCGCTGATCTCCGGCCGCGCCTGGATTACCGGAACGCATCAATCGATGCTGGATCCGTCGGACCCTTGGCCGGGCGGTTACCGTCTTTCGGATACCTGGCCGAAGCTCGGAAGGTGAAGCGGCGTCAAAATACGACCGGATGGGTTTTGCCGGTCTGGACGTTGACGAGCCCCTCCGGCGCGTAATCGCTCGGGGCGACCAGAACCCAGCGCCAGGGCGCGCAGGTGAGCGTCGCAAAGGCGAGACGCTCCGGGAAACCTGCGGACCAGCGCGGATGAAAACTCGGCTCGAACATCCACTCGACCTTTTCGCCCTCGGCATAGAGCACTTGCATCTCCTCATGCAGAGCGTCCGCCGACCGGCAGCTCATCAGCCCCGCCACCTCGTAGCGAACCCGCGCGACGACCTTTCCATCGCGAACCAATGCCCAGCCACCATCATTGGCAGCGACGGCGTTGACAGCTGCGGCCATCGCTTCGTCCGATGAGCCGACGCACCAGATATTGTGCTTGTCATGCGCCATGGAGCAGGCAAGCGCCGTATCCGGCGTCCGCGGCCCGCAGCCAAGCCAGAACATTTTCGACACCGCTCCCTTGCCCGAGAACCGGTCGATGATCGAGAACTTGGTGATGTTGCGATCGGCATCGCGCTGGACGAACCCATCTTCGACGGGAAGGTCGAAGGTCAGGAAATCATCGGTCCAGTGGAACGGCCGCAACACCGCAGCCGTCATTGTCTCGCGTCCGGGGTGAGCGGCGATTGCGAAATCCGCAGCTTTCAGCACGCGGCCGATATTGATTGTCTTCGTCGCCCAGTCCGGCCAGTCGATTTTGGGCACCTCGGGCAGATAGCGCTTGCCATCGGAAACCTGGATGCCATCGGCCCAGACCTTGGCGATCTGGAACTTTTCGACGTCGGACAGAAGCACGATATCGGCATAACGTCCCGGCGCGATCGTGCCCACCCAGGGCGTCAGGCGCATGTGACGGGCCGGATTGATGGTCACGCACTGTATGGCGATCTCGGGCGCAAGGCCTGCCTCGATGGCGAGGCGAACGTTGTAATCGGTGGCGCCGAGTTTCAGAGTATCGGAGGCGCTGCGATCGTCGGTCGTCAGCGCGATCTGCGACCAGTCGGCGAGGCCCTTCTCGAGGAGACCGGCGATAACCTCCGGCAAACTGTGCGGGCGCAGTTCCATGAACAGGCCGCGGGTCAGCTTGTCCCAGAACTCCTCGACCGTCCAGGCTTCGTGATCCGATGCCAGACCGGCCGCGGCGAAAGCGTTGATCGTTGGGATGTCGCGAATGCCCGCCGCGTGACCTTCAACGACTCCGCGCTTCTCGAACGTTGCTCGGATCATGCCCCAAAGGCGGTCGTAGGAAGGGCTGGTTCTGTCCCACACGCCCGGCCAGTCCATCACCTCGTCGAGGCCCGCAACCATCAGGCTTTCGGACATGAACTGCTTTTGCTCGTCATAACCGAGATACCCGCCGCCATGCTCATAACCGGTGGGCGGCACGGCCGATCCGGGCAGCGGGAAGATCTTGAGCGGCGAGCCGGCGGCGCGGGCCTTCAGCCAGAATTCGAGCGTCTTTGCGCCGTTGACGTTCGAAAACTCATGGCTTGCCTCACAGGTCCAGGTATTGCCGCGGGGAAGAACGAGTGCTGCTTCCCATTCCGGTGTCAAATGCGAGCTTTCGATATGCTTGTGCACCTCTCCAAGCCCTGGAATGGCAGCCAGATCGGGTTCATGCACCCGGTGAGCGACGGTGCCCGGATAGGATCCCGCATCGCCGACATAGGCAATGCGGCGGCCCTTGATGATGATTTCCTGATTCGTGCGCCATGTCCGCGTGCTGACATCGAGCAGCCGGCCTACCCGGAGCGCCGTATCGGCTGGCAACTTGCCAAGTGCGACGAGCGTCAATTCCTGGCGAACCGCGATCTCGACATCAGAATCGAGGCCAATATCGTTGATGGCGGGAGTATCCAAGGCGCGTTCTCCTCAAGATGAAATCGTTGCGGATCAACCGGCCGCGCGCTGCAAGCGTCCGAAGAAGATCGCAGCACCGAGAGACATGATTGCGAGCGCAAACCAGGTCAGTGCGTAACTCAGATGACTGTTGGGAAATTGGATGACGGTCAGGCCGCCGACCGGATAGCCACCCGGGTTCGACGTTGCGTCCGCATCGATGAAATAGGGCATGACGCCCTGAAGACCACGCGACGCGCTGATCGCTGCGACATCGCGCGAATACCAACGCTCGTTGCCCGGATCGTTCTCCCGCAGGAAGCCGCCGCCGGGTTCGGAGAGGCGGACAAGACCTGTCACGGCGGCTTCGCCGACGGTCTGGCTTTCAACCCGGGTTGAGGGATCCCTGCGGTCAGGGGGCACGAAGCCGCGATTGATCAGGATCGTCCTGCCGTCTTCAAGCTTCAGAGGCGTCACGACCCAGTATCCGGGCCCGAGCTTCGTCACGGCCTGAACCAGCGCTTCCTTCGTGTGATCGAAGGACCCGGAGATGGCGACGTGGAAATATTCGATATCGTCAGGTGACTGGCCGGCTGCCGGAGGTGCCACCGGCGTCGCATGCACACGGGCATCGACCCTTGCGATGAGATCAAGCTTCCAGAACAGGCGCTGCACCTGCCAGGACCCGAGCGCCACGAAAATCAGCGCCGCAAAGACCAGAAACGCCCGCATGATATGGGATCGAGAACGGGAAAGTGGCGCGGAATGACCCGCGCCACTTTGATTGGTGTCTGTCTCAACCGGTCTCATGACCGCCTCAAGGCATGTTCTTCATCATCTCCGGCGACATGACCATCATGTTTGCATTGAGATGGTGCATGACCCAGAGCGAGCCGGAGAGAGCGATGACCACGATGACGATCGTGAAGATCAGTGCCATCGCCGTCCAGCCGCCTTCGGACTTGGTGTTCATGTGCAGGAAGTAGATCATGTGCACGACGATCTGGATGACGCCGAAGATCATCACCAGAGCGCCGGTGACAGCCTTGTTGTCGAAGACATCTCCCATCACAAGCCAGAACGGTATCGCCGTCAGGATCACCGACAGGATGAAGCCGGTCGTATAGCTTTTCAGCGAACCGTGGCTCGCCTCGTGCCCGTGGCTATGGGCGTGATGCGCGGCGTGCGCATCTTCGTGCGCGGGTGCTTTGTCGGTCATCCGAGGACTCCCATGAGGTAAACGACGGAGAAGACGCCGATCCAGATGACGTCGAGGAAGTGCCAGAACATCGACAGGCACATCAGGCGACGGCGGTTTTCCGGGATCAGGCCATGCTTGGAAACCTGCACCATCAGCGTGACCAACCAGATGATACCGAAGGTAACGTGCAGACCGTGGGTTCCGACCAGCGTGAAGAACGCCGACAGGAACGCAGAGCGCTGCGGGCCGGCACCTTCGTGCAGGAGATGGCTGAATTCGTAGAGCTCGATGCCCAGGAAGGCGAGACCGAACACGCCGGTCACGCCCAGCCAGAACAGTGTCTCCGCCTTGGCGCCACGCTCCATCTGAAGCATCGCGAACCCGTAGGTGATCGACGAGAACAGCAGCATCGCGGTGTTGAGCGCGACGAGCGGCAGGTCGAACAGATCCGCCGGCGATGGGCCGGCCGCATAATTGCGGCCGACGACAGCGTAGGTGGCGAACAGGATCGCGAAGATCAGGCAGTCGCTCATCAGGTAGAGCCAGAACCCAAGATTGGTGCTGTTCTCCGGATGATGATCTTCTTCCAGGTAGAATTGCGGGTTTTCCGCCGTCTCTGTTTTAGAAGCACTCATGGTTATCACACCTGCCTAGCGAGCAGTTCGGTCCGCTTGTTCTCTTCCGCGACAACGTCGTCCGCCGGAATGTAGTAGTCGCGGTTGTAGTTGAACGTATGGACGATCGACACAACGATGATGGCGATGAAGGACAGGGCAGCAAGCCACCACATGTACCAGATCAGGCCGAAGGCGAGTGCCACGCTGATGCCGGAGAGGATCGCGCCGGTGCCGGTGTTCTTCGGCATGTGGATCGGCTTGAAACCCTGAAGAGGACGCGCATAACCGCGGTTCTTCATGTCGTACCAGCTGTCGTGATCGTGGACCACCGGAGTGAAGGCGAAGTTGTAGTCCGGTGGCGGCGACGACGTCGACCATTCCAGAGTACGGCCGTGCCATGGGTCGCCCGTTTCGTCCCTCAGTTCATCACGCTTCCAGACGCTGACGCCGATCTGGATGATGAATGAGGCGATACCGATGGCAATCATACCTGCACCGCATGCTGCGATGATGAACCAGATCTGCAGCGACGGATCTTCGAACTGCGATACGCGGCGGGTGACGCCCATCAGGCCAAGAACGTAGAGCGGCATGAAGGCGAAGTAGAAGCCGACAAACCAGAACCAGAACGATACCTTGCCCCAGAATTGGTTCAGCTTGAAGCCGAACGCCTTCGGGAACCAGTAGTTGACGCCTGCGAGAAGGCCGAACAGCACGCCGCCGATGATGACGTTGTGGAAGTGGGCGATCAGGAACAGCGAGTTGTGGAGCACGAAGTCGGCAGGCGGAACAGCCAGCATGACGCCGGTCATACCACCGATGGCGAAGGTCACCATGAAGCCGACCGTCCAGAGCATCGGGACGTCGTAGCGAATACGACCGCGATACATCGTGAACAGCCAGTTGAACATCTTCGCGCCCGTCGGGATCGAGATGATCATCGTGGTGATGCCGAAGAAGGCGTTGACCGAAGCACCCGAACCCATCGTGAAGAAGTGGTGCAGCCACACGAGGTAGGACAGGATCATGATCACGCAGGTCGCGTAGACCATCGAGGCATAGCCGAACAGGCGCTTGCCGGAGAAGGTCGCAACGATTTCCGAGAAGATCCCGAAGACCGGAAGGATCAGGATGTAGACTTCCGGGTGACCCCAGATCCAGATCAGGTTCACGTACATCATCGGATTACCGCCGAGGTCGTTCGTGAAGAAGTTGGTGCCGACGTAACGGTCAAGCGACAGCAGCACGAGGGTTGCGGTCAGGATAGGGAACGAGGCAACGATCAGGATGTTGGTGCAGAGTGCCGTCCAGGTGAAGATCGGCATCTTCATGAAGGACATGCCGGGAGCACGCATCTTCACGATTGTCGCGATCAGGTTGATACCCGATAACGTCGTGCCGACACCGGCCACCTGCAGACCCCAGATGTAATAATCGACCCCGACGCCCGGGCTGTAATCGGCGCCCGACAGTGGCGGATAGGCCAGCCAGCCGGTACGTGCGAACTCGCCGATGAACAGCGAGATCATGATGATGATCGCACCGGCCGTCGTCATCCAGAACGAGAAGTTGTTCAGGAACGGGAACGAGACGTCACGCGCGCCGATCTGCAGCGGCACGATATAGTTCATGAAACCGGTAACGAAGGGCATCGCCACGAAGAAGATCATGATCACGCCATGGGCGGTGAAGATCTGGTCGTAGTGGTGAGAGTTGAGGTAAC
This sequence comes from Neorhizobium sp. DAR64862/K0K3, assembly GCF_050500185.1. NCBI lineage: Bacteria > Pseudomonadati > Pseudomonadota > Alphaproteobacteria > Hyphomicrobiales > Rhizobiaceae > Neorhizobium > Neorhizobium sp. DAR64862/K0K3. The sequence goes on along the minus strand of NZ_CP191450.1, from coordinate 1,408,512 downwards.
CCTCGTTGCCGTTGAAGGCGATGGCCTGCTGTACGCGCATCATGATGGCGTCGGCAAAGCCGCGGAACAGCATGATGATGGCCAGCACGATGTACATGATGCCGATTTTCTTGTGATCGACACTGCAAACCCAGTCGCGCCAGAATGGCCCCCAGAGCTTGAAGTAGGTCATGAGACCCACCACGCCGATGCCGCCCAGACACACGGCCGCAAACGTCACGATCAGGATCGGTTCGTGAAACGGCAGTGATTCGAAGGACAACCTTCCGAAGATAAACTTCAGGATGTCAGGATTGGAAAACATGGGACAACCCGTTAATTGTTGATCTGCGCAGGCGCCGGATCGGCGTCGCCATTGTTCGTGTCCGGCATCGAGTGGTTGCCGTGACCTTGCTCATTGTGCGGCTGTTCATCGCTCTTGGCAGGTGTGCCAGTCGCGGGGAAAGTCGCGGCGTTTGTACCTTCCGCATCTCCGATACGACGATTGTCATACTGAAGTTTCGCGCGGTTCTCGTGGCTCTCAGTGCCGGCACCACCCATCATGTCGATATGCATCATTTCGTTCATGCACATCTTGCCCGGTTCGGCACACATGTTGAGGATCGCGCTGTAGAGATCCTTGTCGGCCGCCGCAAAATAGCGGATCGGCTCGCGCTCGGACGGCTTCTCAAGCTTCAGATAGGCATCGCGGTTGAGTGCGGTACCCTGCTGCTTGACCTTTGCGATCCAGCCGTCGAAGCCTTCGGCCGTGTAGCCGTGGAACTTGAAGCGCATGTGCGAGAACCCGGCACCGCTGTAGTTTGCCGAAAGTCCCTCGAACTCGCCTTCCTTGTTGATGACGGCGTGCAGTTTGGTCTGCATCCCCGGCATCGCGTAGATCTGGCCGGCGAGCGCCGGAATGTAGAACGAGTTCATCACCGAGCTCGAGGTGATCTCGAACGTGATCGGGCGATCGACCGGTGCGGCCATTTCGTTGACCGTGGCGATGCCGTATTCCGGATAGAAGAACAGCCACTTCCAGTCGAGCGCCACGACCTGAACCGTCAGAGGCCGCGTTTCGGCGGGAACCGGACGTTCCGCATCGAGGCGGTCGAGAGGACGATACGGGTCGAGACGGTGGGTGCTGATCCAGGTGATCGCACCGAGCGCGACAATGATCGCCAGCGGCGCGGCCCAGATAACCACTTCGAGCCGTGTCGAGTGATGCCATTCCGGATCGTATTTTGCTGTGGTGTTCGCATGACGATAGTGCCAGGCGAAGTAGAGCGTGAGAAACACGACCGGCACGATGATCAGCAGCATCAGAACGGTCGAGACGATAATCAGATCTGCCTGCTGCCTGGCGATATCGCCTGATGGCGACATCACGACGAGATTGCAGCCCGAAAGGGTGGCCAAAAGCGGCAGCAAAGCGATTTGGATGAGACGTTTCAACATTGGGAACATTGGTCTGCTCGAAACTTTCGATGTGTCCAGTCGGCCTAACGGAGCAAGCAACTGATCTCCATGAGGTGTTTCGTCGCAGTGCAATAACTTTTTCGCGCTGCAATGCAAGCGGGGTGTGTGGATTGATGATGGTCGTTGCAAAAACATCAACTCCGCCTCAATGTCCATCTGTTGCCATGGGTGCCTCAGAAAACACCAAAATCCGCCCAAAATATGCTTTTTGCGCGACGTCTTGATTGACAGCTGGTACGCCCGACATTCTCATGTGGAAACAGACGTGCAGGAGAACACATTCATGAGCCAACTTGCCAATCCTACATCCACAGAGATGGAACGGGATGCCCGGCAGATCCACGACGACAAGCCGGTCGAACCGAGCAATATTGCTATCGGGGTCGTCATCGGCAGAATGTCGGAATTTTTCGACTTCTTCGTGTACGGCCTCGCCTCGGTCCTGGTTTTCCCTCGCGTGGTCTTTCCGTTTGCCGGAGACCCGGTCACCGCCACACTTTACTCGTTTGCGATCTTCTCGCTCGCGTTCATCGCGCGTCCTGTTGGCTCGGTGGTCTTCATGTGGGTCGACCGTACCTATGGACGCGGCACGAAGCTGACGATTGCCCTTCTCGTGCTCGGTGGCTCGACGGCCTCGATCGCCTTCCTGCCCGGCTATGAGACGATCGGATACTGGTCGCCGGCTCTGCTGGCGCTGTTCCGTCTCGGCCAGGGTTTTGCGCTGGGTGGAGCCTGGGACGGTCTTGCATCGCTGCTGGCACTGAATGCACCCCCGAACCGCCGCGGCCTTTACGCGATGATCCCGCAGCTCGGCGCGCCATTCGGGTTTGCGCTCGCGAGCGTCCTGTTCGGCTATTTCGTCTTCAATCTCTCCGACGCCGACTTCCTGAGCTGGGGCTGGCGCTATCCGTTCTTCGTCGCGTTTGCCATCAACGTTGTGGCCCTGTTTGCTCGTCTGCGCATTGTTGCATCGAAAGAGTTCGGCGATGCGCTCGAAGCGCACGAATTGCAGGCAAAGCCGGTTCTGGAAGTGCTGCGCGTTCACGGGGGCGACGTCGTTCTCGGCGCCTTTGCCCCGCTTGCAAGCTTCGCGATGTTCCACCTTGTAACGATCTTCCCGCTGAGCTGGGTGACACTTTTCGGTGGCCAGAGCGCCGGGAAATTCCTGTTCGTCCAGGTCATCGGTGCTTTGCTCGGACTCGTGACGGTCGTGATCTCCGGTCTTCTTGCAGACAGGATCGGTCGTCGCCGCCAGTTGATCATTGGTGCGGTGATCATCGCCATCTTCAGCTTTACGGCCCCGTTCCTGCTGAATGCGGGCGGTACCGGCCAGGATGCGTTTATCATCATCGGCTTTGCCATCCTCGGCCTTTCCTTTGGTCAGGCCTCCGGTTCGGTTTCGTCGCGCTTCAGCCAGCCTTACCGTTACACCGGTTCGGCCCTGACGTCCGACCTCGCATGGTTGGTCGGCGCAGGTTTTGCGCCACTGACCGCGCTCGGTCTCGCGAGCCAGTTCGGCATCATCTTCATCGGCGGATACCTGATTTCGGGTGCCATCTGCACGATCGTCGCCCTGATGCTCAGCCGTGCACCTGACAGGTCGGCCGACAGCCCGCAGGGCGTCACGACCTGATCGAACGGGTTTAAGCCTATAGACAGACGAAAAGGGTCAGCCAGCGCTGGCCCTTTTTATTTCGGGCACGGCGTACACGGCTAATTACCGTGCCAGGGCGACGGTCTTGATCACCGCATAGACGGGCAGTCCGGTTTGAAGTGCAAGACGCTCAACCGACAGGCCGGTGATCCGGGCAAGCACCACGTCTTCGCCACACCGGATCTTGACGCGCACCATGCCCTCCCCTTCGGCATCCATCTGGGCGATCTGCCCTTCCAGAATGTTGAGGGCGCTCAGCCCTTCGGGCTTCCTGGTGGCGAGCATCACATCTCGCTCCGGCACATGGAGCCTGACGCTCTGTCCAACCTGCGCCCGCGCGTTCGAAACGACGAGAACTTCGGACGAAAGCCGCACAGTCGCCAAGCCATGCGCCGAATCGATCGCTTCGACGGTTCCGGAAAGCACCACGCCGGCTTCGCGGCGCTCTGTGGCCAGCACTTGGCTGCCGGACAGCACGTCCGACGGTGTGCCTGATATCTCCACCCGACCGTCGCTCATCATCACGACGCGGTCCGAGAGCCTCGCCACTTCCGCGACCGAATGGCTGACATAGACGATGGGCATCGCGGTCTCATCGCGCATCCGCTCCAGATAGGGCAGGATTTCGGCCTTTCGCTCGTCGTCGAGCGCTGCGAGTGGTTCGTCCATCAGGAGCAGTCTGGGTGACGACAAAAGCGCTCGGCCGATCGCCACGCGCTGCTTTTCGCCACCGGAAAGGTTGCCCGGCCGGCGGTCGAGGAGCGGACCGATGCCGAGCAGTTCGACAACATGCGAGATATTCTCGACCTGCCCTGACTTGGGCGCGAACCATTTTCCGTAAAGAAGATTCTGACGGACGCTTAGATGCGGGAAGAGCCGTGCTTCCTGGAAGACATATCCGAAGCGACGCCTGTGCATTGGCACGAAGATGCCACGGTCGGTATCCAGCAAGACATCGCCGTCAATCTCGATCCGTCCGCGCTGCGGTTTGGAGAGGCCGGCAATGGCGCGCACCAGCGATGTCTTTCCGGATCCCGAGCGGCCGAACAGCGCCGTCACGCCGCCTGTCGAGGTGAAGGATGCGTCGAGCACGAAGCTCTTGAACGACTGCCGCACGTCCACGATCATCGTCATTCGACCGCCACCTTGCGTCCGACCAGATAGGCCATGAATTCGGACGCGAGCAGCGCCGCAAACGAGATCGCGATCGCCACGATAGTAAGACGCATGGCGCCGACATCACCGCCGGGAACCTGCGTGAACGTGTAGATCGCTGCCGACAGCGTCTGCGTTTCGCCGGGGATATTGGACACGAATGTGATCGTCGCACCGAATTCACCCATGGCCTTTGCGAATGCGAGGATCATGCCGGCGATAATGCCGGGAAGAATGAGCGGCAGGGTAACGGTGAGGAAGACCCAGAGAGGACTGGCGCCAAGCGTGCCGGCCGCCTCCTCCAGCTTCCGATCGACAGTCTCGATCGACAGCCGGATCGAGCGGACCATCAGGGGAAATCCCATCACCCCGCAGGCAAGGGCGGCACCCGTCCAGCGAAAGGAGAGGACGATGCCGAGATAATCCGCGAGGAACGAGCCCACCACGCCACGTCTGCCGAAGACGATGAGCAACAGGAACCCGGTCACAACAGGCGGCAGGATCAGCGGCAAAAGCACGATGCCGTTGAGAATCGATTTGCCCCAGAATTTTCCGCGCGCCAGGATATAGGCGACAAGAATGCCGAGCGGAAGGCTGACAAGAACTGCCACGCTTGAGACCCGAAGGCTCAGGCGCACCGCCGTCCATTCCTCCTCGCTGAGTACCAACCAGTCCAACGCCGCTTCCCTTCAGACATCAGCCCAGGGGGGCCAAGTCAAACTGGCTTACTTCAGAACCGTAAAGCCTTCCTTTTCGAAGAAAGGTGCGGCTTTGGCGGACTTCAGGTAATCGAGATAACCCGCGGCATCCGGCGATTTTGAATCCGAGAGAATCGCAATCGGGTAGATAATCGGCGCGTGGCTGTCCGCAGGGAAGGTTCCGACCACCGCGACACCCGGATCGGCAGCGGCATCGGTTGCATAGACGATGCCGTAAGGCACTTCTCCACGCGACACGAGCGCGAGGGCTGCCCTCACACTTTCGGCACCGGCGACGCTTTTTTCGACCGACGACCAGATGCCGAGTTTTTCCAGCGCCGACTTTGCGTATTTGCCCGCAGGAACCGAATTCGGCTCACCCATGGCAAGCTTGCCGCCGTTCAGAAGCCGGGCAAGGTCGAGACCCCTGATGATATCGACCGGTGCGGCATTCTCTTTGGGCGCGACCAGCACGATTTGATTTCCGAGCCAGTTGGACTTTGTGTCTTCCTTCACCAGAGCCTTGCCGGACAGATAGTTCATCCAGTCGAGATCCGCGGAGACGAACACGTCTGCCGGCGCACCGCTTTCGATCTGCTTGGCGAGCGCCGAGCTTGCCGCATAGGAGGCGGTCACCGGCTTGCCATAGGCCTTGTTGGCAGCGTCGAGCGCATTCTTCATGCTGGCTGCAGCAAACACCGTCACCTTCTCATCCGCCGCGGCCGGAGCAGCCAGCAAGGCGAGAGACAGGGAGACTGCGAGGACGGTCAGCAACCCTTGAAAAACACAGGAACGTCGTGTCTTACCATTCATCCAATCGCGCTCCGAGGCATAAGCAAGATATCCATCTCGATATATCGCACGGGGAATTTTTGCCAAGGGATATATTCGGCGAAATATCTCGCCGGGTAAGCCGATCCAGAACGCTCCTCCACAGCAATCGGCCCCAAGCACCAGCATCGAGCGCAGCACCGATAGTCTCTATCACCGGTGCTGCTTTGCGGGTTCAAACAACGCGACCGAGCCGGTGGTACAGGTTCGAGTATTTTACCGCCTCCGGCTGCTCCTTGATTTCCTGCAAATAGTGACTGATCGCGACCCGGATGAGTTCGAAGTCCTGGTTTGAGAAGACGGCTCTCGATCGTTCGGGTTGTGACGTCTTGGTCTCAGTATTTGTCGACATTTCAGCTCCTCCGTTGAAAGTGTACCTCGAAGGAGCATCGCTCCTTCGAGGCGTATGATCCTGCAGCTCAAGCTGCAAACTGGTTCATCGTATTGTGCTCTCCAGCCGCCTTCAGCGCCGCATCGCCACCAAAATATTCCTTGTGATCGTCGCCCAGATCCGAACCGGCCATATTCTGGTGCTTCACCGCTGCGATCCCCTGGCGAATTTCCTGCCGCTGAACGCCGGCGACGTAGCCAAGCATTCCCTGATCGCCGAAGTACTCCTTCGCAAGATTGTCGGTCGAAAGAGCGGCCGTGTGGTAGGTCGGCAGGGTGATCAGATGATGGAAGATGCCTGCTCGCTTTGCTGCGTCACGCTGAAATGTCCGGATGCGCTCATCAGCTTCTTTGCCGAGTTCCGTACCGTCGTAGTCGACGCTCATGAGCTTCGCACGGTCATACGCCGAAACGTCCCTGCCCTGCTCGACCCACACGTCAAAGACCTGTTGCCGGAAGTTCAGCGTCCAGTTGAAGGAAGGCGAGTTGTTATAGATGAGCTTCGCGTTCGGAACGACATCGCGAATGCGGTCGACCATCCCGGCGATCTGCTCGATGTGCGGTTTCTCGGTCTCGATCCAGAGAAGGTCCGCGCCGTTCTGAAGCGCATTGATGCAATCGAGCACGCAACGATCGGCACCCGTGCCGGGTCGGAACTGGTAGAGGTTCGAGCGGAGGCGCTTCGGACGCAGAACCTTGTCGCCACGGGTCAGCAGGACGTCACCGTTCAATCGCTGGCCCGCGCCGACCTCCTCGCAATCCAGAAACGAATTGTACTGGTCGCCGATATCGCCTTCGGAGACCGAAAAGGCGATCTGTTTGGTCAGCCCGGCGCCCAAAGAATCCGTGCGAGCCACGATGACGCCGTCGTCCACTCCCATCTCGAGAAAGGCGTAGCGCAACGCACGGATCTTCGCGACAAAGTCTTCATGAGGGACGGTAACTTTACCATCCTGATGGCCACACTGCTTCTCGTCGGAGACCTGGTTTTCGATCTGAAGAGCGCAGGCCCCTGCCTCGATCATTTTCTTGGCGAGCAGGTAGGTCGCTTCGGCATTGCCGAACCCGGCGTCAATATCGGCTATGACCGGGACGACGTGCGTTTGGAAATCATCGATCGCGGAGGTGAGCTGCCGTTCCTTGACAGCATCGCCTGCCTCCCGGGCTTTGTCGATTTGCCGGAATATGTCGCCCAGTTCACGAGCATCGGCTTGCCGCAGGAACGTGTAAAGCTCGTTGATCAATGCCGGTACGGTCGTCTTCTCGTGCATCGACTGGTCTGGCAGCGGCCCGAACTCCGAGCGTAACGCGGCGACCATCCAGCCGGAGAGGTAAAGGTAGCGCCGCTCCGTGCTTTTAAAATGCTTTTTGATCGATATGATCTTCTGCTGACCGATGAACCCATGCCAGCACCCGAGCGACTGCGTGTACTTGGACGGGTCGTTATCATACGCGTCCATGTCTCGCCGCATGACCTTGGCGGTGTATTTGGCGATGTCGAGGCCGGTCTTGAACCGGTTCTGAAGCCTGATCCTCGCAACGGCCTCGGGTGTCATTCCAGTCCAGCATTCATTCGCACCTATCAGGTGCTCGGCTTCTTCGAGTAGCTTTTGATACGACATGAGACCCTCCAATGTTTCTGTCCATGGGAGCATAACAGCCGGTAAGGCCATGGCGAGCCACGCTGAAGTCAAGCTGTCAAACTTTACAGAAGTTCTTCGTAATGCTGTAATGCTTGTATGGATAACCGTGTTTACCTTGGGCCGCGCTTGCGAAGACTTCGCCGGGACTTGGGCCTGAAGCAGGTAGAGATGGCGAGTGACCTCGACATCTCGCCATCCTATGTCGCGCTGATGGAACGCAATCAGCGCCCGGTGACAGCTGAAATACTGCTGCGCCTCGCCAAGGCGTATAAGATCGATTTTAGCGAATTTACCGCTGACTCAGGCCAGGATCTTGTCGCGCAGTTACGGCTTGCAGCACGAGACGCGATCTTCACTGACATCGATTTGAATGCGGTCGATATCGCGGATATCGCGCACAGCTTTCCCGGGTTTGCTGAAGCGCTGCTGCGACTTTACACGGCATACAAAGAGGAGCAGTTCGCTTTAGCCGACCGGCGCCAACACACGACAAACGACGGACGCCCGTTTGAAGGGGATTCCATCGCCGCCGTCAGAAGCTTTCTAGCCGCCCGAAAGAACTTCTTCCCGGTTTTGGACACGCTGTCGGAAAAGCTGGCGGGCCGGATAAGTCAAGGCGGCGGTTTGCCAGCCTTCCTCCAGAACGAGCACGGGTTTAAAGTCCGAAGGCTTCCCACAGAGGTGATGTCAGGATCCCTCCGGCGACTTGACTGGCATCGCAAGGAACTGCTGCTCAACGAAGCTCTGGATCATTCAAGCCAGAATTTTCAGATGGCGCAGCAGCTCGCCTACCTTGAGTTTGAGAACGAGATTGCAAGCACCGTTGCCGAAGGCAATTTCGAATCGCAGAATTCGGAGCGGCTTGCTCATCGAGCCATCGCTGCCTATTGCGCGGGGGCAATCCTCATGCCGTATGCTGCCTTTGCCAAAGCTGTGGAGGCTCGCCGATACGATATAGACTCATTAGCCCGTTTCTTCGGGACGAGCTTCGAGCAGACTGCACACCGGCTCACGACGCTCCAGAAGCCCGGACACGAGAGAGTTCCCTTCTTCTTCATAAAGGTCGACGTTGCCGGAAACGTCTCCAAGAGACTGAACAGCGGCGCCTTTCCCTTTGCACGACACGGCGGCGGCTGTCCGTTGTGGACGGTCCATCAGGTGTTTACCTCTCCAAGGCGGGTCGTGACACAATGGATGGAGCTGCCTGATGGCCAAAGGTTCTTCTCGATAGCTCGAACCGTGCACTCGGGCGGTGGCAGCCACGGCCTTCCGAGCGTCGACCGCGCGATCGCGATCGTCTGTGAGGCTCGATATGCAGACCGGCTTGTCTACGCCTCCGAGCATCCTCAGACACATAAGCCGACGCCTATCGGCATTGCGTGCCAGCTCTGTCAGCGCACAGAATGCACTTCGCGTGCCGAACCGCCGATTGGACGGCAGGTACTTCCGGACAACTATCGGAGGACGGAGGCTCCGTTTGGGTTCTCCGACGCGTAGCCCGACTGAGGACGCCTACGATCCGATCGACATGAGTAAAAAGGGTAATGGCGCTTTGCAAACTAACGGATGCTGTGAACGTGTCGGCGAGCCGGGCATCCTAACTCGAAGGCTTTCCAACCCTGCTGAACACGGGCTCAGCAGGGCCTTTTTGACAATTGGGTTGGTCCTACAAACCCATTGACAGGCCGGAGCAGCTCTCAGCCGGAACGCCTACTTCTTGGTGAAGGCCAGACCCGGATCGCCCTGTTTCTCGAAGGTCTGGATTTCCTTGTTGAAGTATTTGCCGTCTGCGCCTTTCTCGACGCTGCGCAGATAGATGTTCTGGGTGATGTGCCGGCTGGCAGGATCGATCGTCACAGGGCCGCGCGGACTGGTCCATGACAGGCCCTTGACGGCCTCGACGGCCTTGGCCGCATCCTGCTTGCCGCCGGTCGCCTCTATCATTTTTGCGATGACATGCATGCCATCGAACGCCCCGACAGCCGGGAAGGAGAGTTCGGCAGGGTTGCCGATCGCCTTTTGCGCTGCTTCGACGAAAGCCTTGTTTTCGGCCGAGTCATGCGAGACCGCGTAGTGGAAACTGGTGGTGAGGCCAAGGCCGGCTTCGCCCAGAGCCGGCAGATCGGATTCCTGCGTCAGATCGCCCGTTGCGAAGAACTTGATCCCCGCAGCCTTGAGACCGGTGTCGTTATAGGCCTTCACGAAGGCAAGCGTCGGTGGGCCGGATGGCAGGAAGGTGAACAGCGCCTGCGCGCCGGAATCCTTGATCCGCTGCATCAGGGGTGCGAAATCCGTTGTCGAAAGCGGCATCCGGATGGATTCGACAACCTGCCCGCCCTCTTTCTCGAACGCTGTTTTGAAAGCCGTCTCGGCATCGGCGCCTGGGCCGTAATCGCTGACCAGCGTGATCGTCTTGGTGACGCCGCCATCCTTGGCGACCTTGGCGAGCGGCGTGGCCGTCTGCCAGGTGGTAAACGAGGTGCGGACCACATAAGGGCTCGCGTTCACGATTGCGGACGTGGCGGCGTTCATGACAACCATCGGCACATTCCCTTGCTGCAGCATGGGGGCCGCCGCCATCGCGTCTGGCGTGAAATAATATCCGGCGAGATACTGGACCTTCTCGCGAACGATCAGCTCCTGCGACATCGCTTTGGACTTGGCGGGATCGGCGGTCGGCACGTCGCGATAGACCACCTCGATCTCGTTATCGCCAACCTTCTTGCCGTTCAGGGCAAAGAAGGCATCGATACCGGCTTTGAAGTTTTTTCCCTGCAGCGCGAAAGGGCCCGAGAAGGGACCGACGACGCCGACCTTGATGGTCTCGGCATAGCTGGCTCCCGACATCAAGGTCAGTGCGAAAACAGTTGAAATCAGCGTCTTCATTAGGCTCTCCCGTGCCATGTGTCGCATCGCCTCCCGATGTAACGTTGCGAGAAGATTGCATGCGGTGCTGCAATGTAAAACCGAAATCGGCGTGTCAGCCGATTGCTATTCGTCAAATATCGCGCGGGGCATCGCGGCCGAGCGCGGTGATGTTGAAAGCGAGCTCGCCGGCCAGCCGCAGGCCCGCACCCGCCGCCATTACGATATGCGGCAGGACCAGCCATTCCAGCGTCCAGGCAGCGCCCGAGCGTTCCTGCTCGTGGACCATGGCGAGTTGCATGCCGGAAAGCTGAACCGCTGTGTAGCGCGAAAGAGCGACAAGCGCTTCGGCCGCCACCGGGTTCTGCTTGTGCGCCATGGCCGATGAGGCACCACCGCCCGACAAGGTTATCTCGCCCCCCATTTGCGCGAGAAGGGCGATATCCTGTCCGAATTTTCCGAGACTTCCGGAAATGGTGGCAAGGATGCCGGCGAACTCGGCAAGCCTGCCCCGCTGGCTCTGCCATTGCGGAGCATCGGCAAGACCAAGCTCGGCGGCCATGATGGCGCGGACTTGAGCCGCGTGGTCCCCCAATTTCTCCAGCGTGCCGACGGCACCGCCAAACTGCAGCGCAAAGCCATCCTCGGCAAAGGCGGCAAGTAAATGTTTCTGGCGGATAAGCGGATGGCGCCAGGCATCCACGCGGTCCGATACCTTGATCGGCAAAGCCGCCTGCATGCGCGTATGCCCCATCATCGCGCGGGAACCGTGCGCCCGGTCAACTTCACCGAACCGCTCGGCCAGATCCTGCAGTCGCCCCGACAGAAGCGCGGCGACCGATTTCAGGCGCAGCATAAGTGCGGTATCGATCACGTCCTGGCTGGTCGCGCCGAAATGGATATGCGGGGCCGCCTCAACCCCGATCGCACCGCGCAGCTGTCGGACCAACTCCGGCACGACGACACCGTCGCGGCCTGTCGCCTGCTTCAACTTGGCTATATCGGGCGAAAACGACGCGCATGCCGCAGCGATCGCCTGTGCGGATGCATCCGGTATCAGACCGCTTTTTGCCTGCGCGGTGGCGAGAGCCGCTTCGAACGCCAGCATCGCCGTGATCTCGGCCTCTGGAGACAGAAGCCGAGACACTTCCTCATCGCCGAGCAGACCAGACAGGAAGGGATGTTCGAATGCGGAAACGGTCATGCCGGAATTGTCACCTTGCTGGTCTCTCTCAGAGTGTCCGTCAGATATCGAAGAATATCGTTTCCTTGTCACCCTGGAGATGGATATCGAAGCGAACCGTATCGCCGTCCCGCTGACCTATGAGGGTCGGCACCCGCACGCGATGCTCGATGCGGGCAAGGACCGGATCCTCCGCATTGGCGGTTTCCTCGTCGGAGAAATACATCCGCGTCTGCAGGCCAAGATTGATGCCACGCGCCACGATCCAGAACGTGACATGCGGCGCCATCAGCCGGCCGTCCCGGAACGGCACGCGCCCGGGCTTGATCGTTTCGAAAGCGAACTCGCCGGTTGCCATATCGCCGGGACAACGGCCCCACCCCAAGAAATTGGGATCGGCCGCACCGCGCGTTTCCGACGGGCTGTTGTAGATCCCGTCCGCGTCGGCCTGCCAGATCTCGATCAGCGCATCCTTCAGCGGTGCGCCGGCACCGTCATAGACAAAACCCCTGATGGTGATCCGTTCGCCCTTGGTCTTGTCGCTGGCCATCGGCCCGGACCCAAGATCCTGGTCGTAGATGCCTTCAAGGCCTGCGAAATTCGGCGTGCAACCGATATGCACGTAGGGTCCGGCCGTCTGGGATGGCGTTTCCTTGAGGTAGTTCAGCGGCTGCGCCATGATCAATTGCCTTCCAGACGATTTTCGAAAAGGGTCGAGCGGCGCCCGCGCAGGATGATATCAAACTTGTAGGCCCGCAGATCGTGCGGGATCGAGGCATTCATGTCGAGCGGTGCGATCAGGCTTTCGATCGCGTGCCTGTCCGGGATCGTCTTGACGATCGGGCAGAGCCAGATCATCGGATCACCCTCGAAATACATCTGCGTGATCAGGCGCTGGGCAAAACCGTTCCCGAATACCGAGAAATGGATATGCGCCGGACGCCAGTCGTTGACTCCGTTCGGCCAGGGATAGGGACCGGGCTTTATCGTGCGGAAACAGTAATAGCCCTCTACATCCGCAATCGCCCGGCCGAAACCGCCGAAATTGGGATCGAGCGGTGCAAGATAGCTTTCCTTCTTGTGGCGATAGCGTCCACCGGCATTGGCCTGCCAGAATTCGACGAGAGCCCCCGCAACGCCCCTACCCCGTTCATCGAGCACACGGCCATAGACCATGATGCGCTCGCCGATCGCGGATTCACCGGGCTTGGCGTAGTTGACGATCAGGTCGTTATCGAATTCGCCGAGAATGTTATGGCCGAACACCGGCCCGGTGATTTCGCTGCGCGTGCCTTCGAGCGAGATCAACGCCCGCTGCGGCGAGCGCAACACCGAGGTCTTGTAGCCTGGTGTGTATGCCGGAGGGTGCCGGTCCCTGTCGCGTGCGAAAAAGGGTGTCGTTTCTGGTGGTGCGTTGCTCATTTCTGCTCCTCCGCAGCAGGCTTTGCCGCATCGATTTCGGCATAGGTGGCCTTGGCGATCTTGAAAGCATGGTTGGCGGCGGGCACGCCTGCGTAGATCGCCACATGCATCAGCGCCTCGCAGATATCCTCGCGCGTCGCTCCCGTATTGGCCGTGGCGCGGATATGCATCGCCACCTCTTCATCATGGCCGAGTGCGGCCAGAAGCGCGATCGTCACCATCGACCGTTCGCGCTTCGACCATTGCTCGCGAGACCAGACGGAGCCCCAGGCGCCTTCGGTGATCAACTGCTGGAACGGCTGGTCGAACGGCGTCTCGTTGGCAAGAGCGCGGTCCACATGCGCCTCGCCGAGAACCGAGCGGCGCGTCGCCAGTCCCTGCTTGTAGCGTTCCGACGGGATGGAAGCTTCTGCCATGTCGTTCAGGACTCCAGTTCTTCGAGAAAGCCGCGGACCAAGGCCGCGTAGGCGCCAGGCGCTTCGATACAGGGTATATGCGCCGTGCCTTCGATGACTTCATAGCGTGCACCGGGAATGAGATCCGCAAGCGACTGCACCAGTTCGGGCGGGGTCGATCCATCTTGATCGCCTGCGATGCAAAGCGTCGGCACCGCGATCCGGGCTGCCTGCTCCGTGTAATCCGCCTTGCTGATCGCAGCACATGTGCCGCTGTAGCCGAGGGCGGGTTGGCGCACCAGCATGTTGCAATAGGCCTTGTAGGCGGCATTTCCGGGCTCGCGGAATGCTGCGGTGAACCATCGCTGCATGACAGGTTCGAGAATGCTGCCGATCCCGTTTTGCTCGACGGCGCCGATACGGTCAGCCCACATCTGCGGTGTCCCGATCTTGTGCGCCGTGTTGGAAAGGATCAGCGCGCGAACGAGATCCGGCCGCGACACGTAGAGGCTCTGGGCAATCAATCCACCCACGGAAAGGCCGCAGACGATGACATCGGACAGGCCGAGATGATCGAGCAGCGCTGCAAGCTCTCCGGAGAGGTCCTCGATGGAATAGGGAGGGCTTCCAAGATCCGACAACCCGTGACCACGCTTGTCGTAGGTCAACACGGTGTAGTCGCCTGCCAGCTTGGGGACAACGTGATGCCAGATACGGCTATCCGTACCGAGCGAATTCACGAGCACCACGACCGGCCGGTTATCTCCCGCCCAGTCGATATCGTAGTGAACCGCGACGCCGTCGAAATCGACAAACTGCATGAACCAAATCCTCCTGGGCACAGTGTTCGCACTGGCTTGCGGTTAAGTAAAATGATAATTTTTGGCCATTGCTTAACCCATGGGTTATGAATTTGGACAATCTCAAGATCAAGTTCCGCCACCTGCAGACCTTTGTCGAGGTCGCCCGGCAGAAGAGTGTAGTGCAGGCCTCCAAGGTGCTGAATGTCAGCCAGCCGGCGGTGACGAAGACCATTCGCGAAATGGAGGAGGCGCTTGGTGTGACGGTGTTCGAGCGCGAAGGCCGCGGTCTGCGCTTGACGCGATCAGGGGAAGTGTTTCTGCGCCACGCCGGGACCACGCTCGCCTCTTTGAAGAGGGGCATGGATGCCGTTTCCACCACACGCTTTGGTGACTCGATGCCGCTGCGGATCGGCGCACTTCCGACGGTCGCCAGCAACATCATGCCGCGGGCAATGACGCTTTTTCTTGCCGAGAATGCAGGCGGCCAAGTCAAGATCGTGACGGGCGAGAATGCCGTCCTGATGGAACAGCTACGCCTCGGCGATCTCGATCTGGTGGTGGGACGGCTTGCGGCGCCCGAGAAAATGGCGGGGTTGAGCTTCGAGCATCTCTATTCGGAACAGGTCGTGTTTGCGGTCCGCACCGGGCATCGACTGCTCGATGCAAAACAGTCGCTGTTTGAAACGCTTGGCAATTTCCCGATCCTGATGCCGACGCGCGGATCGATCATTCGGCCGGTCGTCGAGCAGTTTCTGATCACCCACGGCATTACCGATCTCCCGGTCCAGATCGAGACGGTTTCCGATACGTTCGGTCGCGCCTTCGTCCAGACCAGCGACGCTATCTGGATCATCTCCTACGGCGTTGTGGCGGCCGATATCGCCCACGGCCTGCTGGCAACGCTGCCCATCGACACGGCGGAGACGAAGGGTCCGGTGGGGCTGACCCTCAAGGCCGAGGCCGGTGTCCCCGCGCCACTCGATATTCTAATGCAGACGATCCGCCAGGCGGCGCGTGACATTGCAGGGGCGGCGGGCAAACGCGATTGACGACCGCAGGTCACCGTGATCGAACGGACGAATGAAGGCATGAGGGAGCGGAGAATGCAGGATCGGGAATTGTTGGAGGCGATGTTCCGCGCAGCGGTAAAGGCAGCCGATCCTCTAACCGGCATCAGCCGGCACCTGCCAGCGAAGCCGCAAGACGGCCGTACCGTCGTTGTCGGTGCCGGCAAGGGCGCGGCCCAGATGGCCGCTGCGCTGGAAACGATATGGCCCGGCGAGCTCTCAGGCGTCGTCGTCACCCGTTACGGCTACGGTTGCGAAACACGGTTTATCGAGGTTCTGGAAGCGTCTCACCCTGTGCCTGATGCGGCCGGTCTCGCCGCTGCGGTGAAGATCATGGAAACGGTCTCTGATCTGACGGAACGGGATCTGGTGATTGCACTGGTCTGCGGCGGCGGTTCTGCCCTTCTGCCGGCGCCACCGGAGGGACTGACGCTCGATGACGAGATCGCGCTCAACGAGACCCTGCTGGCATCGGGCGCGCCGATTTCAGCGATGAACGTTGTCCGCAAGCATCTGTCGACGATCAAGGGTGGCCGTCTTGCGGCAGCAACCCAGGCCAGGGTCGTCAGCCTGATCGTCTCCGACATCCCCGGCGACAATCCGGCCTTTGTCGCGTCCGGCCCGACAATCCCCGACGAAAGCACGCGGCACGATGCCTTGGCCATCGTCGAAAACTACGGACTCAATCTCACGCGGGCCATGATGGCGCATCTGACGTCGCCCGCGGCCGATGCTCCGGATCCTTCAGACCCGGTTTTCGCCCGGAACGAGCATCACGTCATCGCCTCGGCCGGCGTTTCGCTGCAGGCCGCCGCCGAGATAGCGCTGGCACACGGCCTGACGCCGCATATCCTGTCGGATTCCATCGAAGGTGAAGCGCGCGATGTGGCGCTCGTTCATGCAGCGATTGCGCGGGAAATTGCAAAGCACGACCGGCCGTTCGCCAAGCCTGCCGTGCTTCTCTCAGGTGGCGAAACGACTGTGACGCTGCGCTCCGACGGCGGACGTGGCGGACGCAACGGCGAATTCGCACTGGCCCTTGCGCTAGCTATCGACGGCCTCGAGATCACTGCGCTGACAGCCGATACGGATGGGATCGACGGCTCCGAAAACAACGCCGGCTCCTTTTGCGACGGCAGCACGACAAGGCGACTGATCGCGGCCGGACAGGAAGGACGCGCGCTTCTGTCACGCAACGACAGCTATACCGGCTTCGAAGCGACCGGTGACCTGTTCGTCACCGGCCCGACGGGCACGAATGTCAACGATTTCAGGGCAATCCTGATCCGGTAATCCGGCTGGCGTTCACTGCAGTTGCGGTTTCAGAAGGAAGTCGTTGCGGTCCGCCGATTTCACGCGAAGCCAGGCTTCGCGGCCGTCACGGAGAACACGCATGGGAATTTCGGCACCAGGCGGACCGCTTTCCCAAACCTTGCGGTAGAAGTCAGCCAACCCGTCGACCTCACCATCGCGGATTTCCGAGATGACGTCGCCACGCTTGAGCCCTGCCTTTGCGGCCGGGCCATTTTCGGTGACGCTCATGACAACGACGTCGCCATTCGTTTCTGCCGAGAACGCGCCGAGCCAAGGGCGCGGCTGGCGCTTGAATTCGCCGCTGTTGAGCAGGTCATCCAAGATTGGAGCCAGTAGGTTGATCGGGACCACCATATTGATATCGGCGATCTCTCCGCCCTTGCTCATCTGCAGTCGTAGGGAGCCGACACCGATCAACCGGCCTTCGGCATCGACCATCGCGGCGCCTCCCCAGGAGGGATGCGCTGGCGTGATGAATATCGCCTCGTCGAGCAGGTACTCCCAGTATCCGGCGAACTCCTGCTTGGCGACGATATTGCCGCGCACATACTGGCCCTCCCCGTCCGCAAAAACGATCGGATCTCCGACAGCAGCATTGTCGGAATCGCCGATCTCGAGCGCCGGCAGTTCCAAGGGCGCCAAGGCCTGGACGAGACCGAAGCCGCTTTCCTGATCGTAGGCGAGTGCATGGCCCGGGACCTTGCGGCCATCACGGCTCGTGATCCACACGTCATCGGCCTCGGTAATCAGATAGCCGATCGTCAGGATAAGACCGTTTTCCCGGATGACCACACCGCTGCCTTCGCGCCGGACGCCGAGAGCATCGGCCGTGAACGCGTTATCGGGAATGGAGGCGCGTACCGCGACGACGGACGCCAAGATTTTCTCTATATCCATGATGCCGATCCTTATCTTGTCGCGGTAGGGGCGCGGCCGCCTAGCCGAATTGATTGATCGCAAACTGCACGCTGTTTCCAAGCGACAGGGTCAAAATATGATTTTGCGCGGACCGGTTCAAGAGGTTGCTACCAGACATGGAAAGGCCGCCGGAGTTACCCGGCGGCCTTCCAAATGACTTGACGTCTGGCCGATAGATCAGTTGGCTGGGGTCAGCGTAACCGAAGTACCTGTCGCAGCAACGTTCAGGCCGAGCTGACCGGTGATGCTGACGGTCTGGAGATGGATCGAACCGGATGTGCCGCCGACGAGAATGTTGGCGCCGATGCCGGCACCGACAGTCGCTTCAGCCGTTGCGCCCTGGTAGAGGCCGCCGAGCGAACCGTGGTGATAGCCAGCGGTCGGTGCGAAGACTGCCCAGATCAAGCGGCTGCGCGTGGTGAAGCCGAGATCGACACCCATCTTGCGAATGACGCCGGTGTACTGATCGATCGGCTCGCTGCCCATCGTGGACGAGAAGGTGCATTCGGCTTCCTTGGCGGAACCGATGACGTAACCGACGCCACCGCCGACCTGGCAATCGAGATAGCCGATACGGACGCCGCCGCGCTGGTCAGCTTCCTGGTATGGTGCATCCCTGCGCGAAATCACGTCAGCAGAAAAGGCGGTCGTTGCGGTGAGAACGATCGGCAGGGCGGCAACAGCCGCGGCGAAAGTCTTATTCATCCCTGTACTCCATTTAATTCTTCTTTTACCGCGACCTCACCTCTTGGTCGGTCGCAGGCAGCGAACATAAACGCACATGACTCCGAATCGATCCCGTCATCGCTACACGAAATGTCACGCCGGATTCCAGAACGTGAGTGGATTGCATTGGCGGCGCCCGTCGAAAAGCCATGATCGGCTGGCGGCGCCCGTTCAGGGATCGGTGAAGCTGATCGTCCGCAACCGGATCTGGTCCTGACGCGGCTCACGGGCGAAAAGGATGGCTCCCGAGGCTTTCGATTGCGCGGGAACGTAATCGAAGGTGACATCCGCCTGTTCGACGGCCGCATCACCATCCATGACCTCGCCGCGCACGACGACCGCTGCCGCCGTTCGGTTAGCGCTGTTGGAAACAACGAACCGGATGCGGTAGCCGCCCTCGACGGGCATGCGCTCGGTGATCTCGATACGGAACGCGGGCGGGACTTTCTCCTCACTTACGGCGCGCCAGCCAACCCAGCCTAGGACGCCCGCAACAATCAGCGTCGAAACGATCGCAGTGACCCACTCGATCCAGTGTGCCTCACCCTTTTCGGTGACCTTGCCGATATCGCTCGTGTCTTTCATCAGGGCCTCGCTAAAGGATCAGTCGGGCCGCGGCAGCGCCGATCGCCCCCGGGAATGAGAGGACGATGACCGAGATCAGCACCGGCGTTGCGGCCATGCCATCCAGCCGGCCGAAGATCCACAACACATAGAGACTGACCAGCATCGCGACCATATAACCGGGAAGCGTGTAGCGGAAGAAGATAGGCCAGCGTGAGCTGTCTTCCGGCATTCTGTGCCCGCCGCGAAAAGACACCGCGTAGACGAAACAGTGCATGATGGCGATCGACACCAGGATTGTTACCACCCCGTGCCAGTTCATCATCTTGTAGGAAATCAGGACGACTTCTTCCGTCGGCGCGACATTGAGGTTGAGAAACAGTGCACCGATCGCCATCAGAAACAGCTCGCGCACGTAGTTCGTCGAAAGACTGTCGGGAACGGCATCTGATGACTGGGACGTCTCGTCGTCCTCGTCGTCAGCGTTATCCTCTCCACCCAGCTGGGAGCGCCCGAGCATGGCGCCGATGCTTGCCGGAACCGCCTGGATGGCGATCTTGCCGATGATCGTTGCCATGGGCATATCGGCCTTCAGCACGCCGAGCATCACAAGTGCCGCACCACTCATGACGATCCCGAGCGCGAAGGCCGTCAACGCGTCGCGCACGGCCTGCCAGAAGGTAGAGGTCCGCTCAAACCCGATGAGATGCGCAAGCACGATCAGGAGCGGGATGTTGACGAGGAGCAGGATCAGGAGCCGGGATTGCTCGATATAGAAACCCAGTTCCCACAGCTCCATCGTCATCAGCATGGGAATGCCGAACAGCATCGCGCCCGCGGCACCCCGGCCAAGGCCCACGAGAAAGCGCCGCAATTCGCCATCGGCTTGCGTCTTGCTGTTTTCGATACTGGCAGTTCCGCCCAAACCGGTCGCTTTCGCTTACACGCCTGAATGGCATAGATAGGAACATGGCCCCGATTGGCTAGCTATCCCTCTGCCGATAAAAGGACTTATCCTCAGTTTGCGGAAGGGCGTCTTGACGATGGCGACACAATTTCTGATCGATGGACGACAAGACGCGCCGGTGACCATCCTTCTTGCGCATGGCGCAGGCGCTCCGATGGATTCAGGCGCGATGACAGCCGTCACTGAGGCTCTCGCTGCCGAAGGGTTTCGCGTGGCGCGGTTCGAGTTCGCATACATGGCGGCGCGGCGGGAGGGCGGCAGCAAAAGGCCGCCACCGAAAGCCGAACGATTGCAGGACGAATACCGCCAGGCCATCGGCGATCTCGATGGGAAATCGAAGCTGGTTATAGGCGGAAAATCCATGGGCGGACGCGTCGCCAGCATGGTTGCTGACCTGGAGTTTGCCGATGGCAGGATCGCCGGTCTCCTCTGCCTGGGTTATCCGTTCCACCCGCCGGCCAAGCCGGACAAGCTCCGCACCGCACATCTGAGCGACCTTAAGACGCCGACGCTGATCTGCCAGGGAACCCGCGACCCGCTCGGCAGCGAAGAGGAGGTCAAAGGCTACGATCTTTCGGACGCGATCGAACTCCTGTGGCTTCCCGATGGCGATCACGATCTGAAGCCGCGAAAAACCGTTTCAGGCTATTCCGCCGACGATCACCTGAAGACAGTTGCGGCCCACGTCAAAAGCTGGTCCGCGCGGCTTTGATCCCGACAGCCCTATTCTGCGTCCCGGTTAACGGTCGAAAATGTCCTGCCACTGTTTCTCGCCCATCATGCAATCGCTTTTCGGCCCGGACGCAATCTTCATGACTTTCTCCGGAGGCGTGATGCCGCTCACCTCCATCACCAGCTTGCGGCGCACCGCAACTGCGAAATCCTCGATGCGGTGAACCGGGAGAACGAAGGAGCCCGGACCACCCGTCACGCAATCCGCGTAATACTTGTCCAGGCCGCCCGGTGCACCAGACGGTCGCAGCATCAGAGCCAGACCGTTGATGACGATTCCGGCCTCGACCGCCTTGTTCCTTGCAGGCTCAACCGGGTTGCCGGAATTGTTGGGCCCATCGCCCGAGATATCGATGACCTGCCGCATGCCCCTCAACGGGTTGGAGACGATCATCGTCGCCCCTTGCGTGATCGCCGCGGAAATCGACGTCCGCCTCTGTGTCTCGATCGGACGCGCTGCCAGTTTTTGCGTAAAGACGAGCGCATCCTGCGCATTTTCGATCACGTGCCAGTCGATGACCGACCCCGGCACGACCCCGCCAGCCCATTCGAAATAGCTGATCGCAATGCGGCCGGTCATGCCTGACCTGACCGCATCGAGAAATTCCCTGTGCTGGAGAGCTTCGATATAGCCTTCGCGCTGGATGGCGACCTCTTCGAAATCCATGGAACGGGAGGTATCGACGGCGAGGACGAGTTCGACATCGACCTCGCCGGACGGACCGCCCGCAGTGGCAGGCGATTGTACGACGGGCGTTGCAGCCGAAGACAGGCTGATCAGCATCGCGAGTGTTGCAAGCATCTGCACTCCAATCACTGCGTTTGTACTGGTGAAAACAGTAACACAGGATTGGAAAGCTTCGATGCAGTTGCGCGAACTCGACTTCAACTCTCAGTGATGAGACTCATTCTGCAGGCGTCACCTCCTGCTGGGCGCCTTGTGTGAGCGCTTCGACAAGGCAATCCATGATCGCTTTTCTGAGCGCGTAGGTGCTTGCGCTGGTTCGCTTGCGGTCAAGGCACTGCGCGGCTTCGATCAGGCTCATACCGTGGTGGACGACAATCTGATGGGCCCTGTTCATGGCCCAGTATTCGACTGATGAACTCTGGTCTTCAAACCTGTGGCTTACTGCGTCCAATGTGGCCTCACTAGATAAATGCATCGTGACGGCGAATCATTTGCTGAGCAGAATCTAGCGCAACAGTATAGATTCGTGAATCCGGCACGGATTTGCTTCGCGGCAATAAACATTCCAAATTCTTAAGCGAAAACAATCACTGTTAGTTTTCATGAATGAGATCTTCCCCGCGATGTGAATATATATCACGTTTCTGGCGCGAGGCTTGTCGGCATGCCGCCGGCATTGGCCAGTTTACCGCGGGACGACCATCGGTTTTCCCGTCACCGGATCGGCAATGATCATTGATTTCAAACCGAAAGCCTCGTCGAGATTGGCTTCCGTCATGATCTGCTCGGGGCTTCCGACATCCACCAGTCCGTTACTGCCGAGCAACACGAGATGATCGGAAAACCGGACGGCTAGATTGAGATCGTGCAGTACGGCCACAACCGTCGTTCCGTGGTTGCGATTGCGCTCGCGCAGCACGGAAAGCACGTCCATCTGGTGGCTGAGGTCAAGCCATGTCGTCGGCTCATCGAGCAAAAGGTAGGGCGTATCCTGTGCGAGCACGAGCGCGATCCAGGCCCGCTGCCTCTGGCCGCCGGACAGTTCGTCGAGCGGCCTGTCGGCGAGATCGGCAAGGCCGACCTGTGACAACGCCCGTTCGCAGGCGATCGCATCGGTCTCGCTCCAGGGCGCGAGCAGTCCGCGCCAGGGTGTGCGGCCTCGCCGCACCAGATCAGACACACTGATGCCTTCCGGGGCCTTGGATGCCTGCGGCAGGATGGCGAGCCTTCGTGCGAGAGCTCTCGTGTCGATCTTCGCAATATCATCCCCCCCCAGCGTCACAGTGCCGTGCAGCGGCGGGATAAGCCGTGCCAACGCTTTCAGAAGCGTCGATTTTCCGCATCCGTTCGGCCCGAGAATGGTCGTGATCTTGCCGTCCGGCAGTGTGAGCGACAGATCCTGGATCACGATCCGGTCGCGATAGCCAAGGGTCAGGAGTTCGGTTTTCAGCGCCTTGCCTGTCACAGGTCTCCAGTCTCCATTTCACGCGAGAGCAGCCACAGTAGATAGGGCGCTCCCATGATCCCTGTCATCACGCCGACCGGTAGCTGCAGACCCGGCACAAGCGAGCGCGCGACGAGATCCGCGAGTACAGTAATTGTGGCACCTGTGACGGCGGCTGCTGCAAGCCGCGATCCCGGACTGCTGGCCTTAGTCATCCGCGAGCCGAGCGGCCCGGCCATCAGCGCCACGAACGGCACCGGCCCCG
Organism: Neorhizobium sp. DAR64862/K0K3; assembly: GCF_050500185.1. Lineage (NCBI taxonomy): Bacteria > Pseudomonadati > Pseudomonadota > Alphaproteobacteria > Hyphomicrobiales > Rhizobiaceae > Neorhizobium > Neorhizobium sp. DAR64862/K0K3. Next base: position 1,385,330 of record NZ_CP191450.1, on the reverse strand, counting down.
CCACGGCGACACCGGCGCCGGCCAGCAGCACACCCGTGGCGATCAGCAGATATTTCGACCGGCGCACACGCGCGCCGAGACCCGTTGCAAGCTCATCGCCCAGTTCGAGCAGGCCGAGCGAGCGCACCTGAAAGGCCAGCAAAGCAAACAGAACGCCGCCGGTGGAGGAAACCTGAAGCGCATGTCCCCAGTTGCGGGCGGCCAGAGAGCCTGCAAGCCAGCGCTGCGCATCCGCAGCCTCCTGGAGCGGCAGGCGGGTCATCAGGAAGCTGCTTGCAGCAGAACAGAAAAAACCCATTCCGAGGCCGACGAGAATAAGCGTCAGCGCCGCCTGCGTACCGTGCCGCCGGTAAGAAAGTCCCGCAACAATGACAGCCGCAATCAGTCCGCCGGCGGCGGCCAGAAATGGCAGCGGCAGGGAAAGGCCTAAGGCGACGCCGCAGATCACCGCAAGGCCAGCGCCTTGCATGAAACCCATCACATCTGGCGCCGCCAGCGGATTGCGCAGCAGGATCTGGAAGATCGTGCCGGACGCACCAAGAACTGCCCCGACACCGACTGCCGTCGCAATTCCCGGGCCTCGCAAGACACGCAGCGTCAGCGCTCCTGGCCCGGTCCCCGTCCATAGACCGGTCCACAGATCCTGCGGTGTCAAAAAGATCTGGCCGAGCATGAGCGATGCGAGAATGGAGGAAAGCAGCAGGCCAACCAGCAGGACGACGCCAGCCCTGCCGCCACCCCTCGCCCGACCATTGCCTCGCGCCGTCACGATGTCGCTCCGGGACGAAGCCGCCGTGCGATGATGACGAAAGCCGGGGCACCGATCAGCGCCGTCATGATGCCGACGCGAATTTCCGATGGTGCGAGGATGATACGCCCGAGCGTATCCGCATAGAGCAGAATCGACGCGCCGATGACTGCGGCGGCCATCAGCTCGAACCGCAGGGCGTGTCCGGCGACGCGCCGTGCGAGTGGCGGGACCAGAAGGCCGATGAAAGCGATGGGGCCCGCGACCGCGACCGCAGCACCCGTCGTGAGCGTGATCGCCACGAGGGCTCCGGCCTGCACGCGCGCCGGTTTCGTGCCCAGCCCGCGGGCAAGCGAAGACCCGAGTGAAAGTGCCTCGATGCGCGGCGCAATCAGGAGAGCCACCCCGATACCGATGGCAGCGGCGCTCCCCATGCCGGCGAGCGGACGCGCGCCAGCCTGTGCCAGCGATCCTGTGATCCAGAAACGGAGAATTTCGAGCGTCTCGTTGCGGGCAAGGACGATGGCCGAGACCAGAGACAGAAGCATCGCATTGAGCGCTGTGCCCGCGAGCGCCAGCCGGACGGGGCCTGCATCGCCGCGTAGTCCACCGCCCAGCATGAACACGGCGGCGGCGGCGAGTGCTGCGCCCGGAAAGGCCATGGCAGACATCAAGCCACTATCGGACCGCCCTGTCAGCAAAGCCGCAATCACCACTGCGAAGGCGGCACCGGAGTTGACGCCCATGATGCCGGGATCCGCCAGCGGATTACGAGTGAGCGCCTGCATGATCGTGCCGGCGATACCGAGGCCCGCACCGGCGATCAGCGCCGCGACAAGGCGCGGCATTCGGACGGAACCGATGACGATATGGACCGGATTGCTCTCATCATATGCAAAGATTGCCTGGAACACATCGATAGGCGTGACATCGCGCACCCCGACGCCAAGTGTCAGCACCACGGCGAAGAGGAAAATCAGGCCAAGGATGGCAGCTGACTTCACGGGGCAAGCCCGGCGGCAACGCTTGATGGAACCTTTGTCTCGGCTTTTCCGTCCAAAGCCAACCCGATCTCCGCTTCAAGCCGCTCAAGCGCGAACGGCAGGGAAAGAACGCTGCCGAAGGTCAACGCTCCGGCCAGAAGCGCTCCGGCCAGGACCTCACGACCCTCGACATGGGCCTTCAGCGTCTTGCGCATCGGCATTGAGACGATGTCCGGCACGGCATCGGACGTGGAGACCCAGATCAGCAGGTCCGCGTCGAGACTGGAAAGATCCTCCGGGGAAAGCCGGGCGTAAAAACCCTCGTTTGTTTCGAGGTTGGCGAGTGCTGGCGGCGGCCTGAAACCCAATTCCTTCAGGAACGTCGCGCGGGTATCGGTGCCGATGAAGGCACCGGTTTCTCCGCCGAAATTGTAGGCGCAGACAGCGGTCTGTTCCGCCCATTGCGGATGCCGTGTCCTGATGTCCGCAAACCTCGACTTGACGCCTTCGATGAGTTCCTCAGCCTTGCCAGTGTTGCCGACCGCGCGACCGATGACGCGGGTCTGGGCGTCCCAGGTGGTGCCATAGGCGAGATCGCCCTTTTCCTGCATCAGGACAGGCGCAATCTGGGATAGGATATCGTATTCGGCCTGCGAGATACCTGATCCGATGCCGATAATCAGGTCCGGTTGGAGCGAAGCGACGATCTCCATTGACACTTCACCCGAGATGACCTGCGGCTGGGCATCGCCCATCAGCGCCTGGGCCCAAGGCCAGACGTTGTAGGGATAGCCTCCGAACCATTGGCGCGTGGCGACAGGGACGACACCCAGCGCCATGAGAGGATCATGGGTGGAGTACCCGAGCGAGACCACACGCCTGGCCGGCTGCGGCAGTACCGTTTCACCGAAGGCATGGACAAAGCGAAGTTCGTCTTCCGCCATCGCGACACCAGGAAGGCCTCCGGTCGCCGCAGCGGCAAACCCCGACGCGATAGCCGTCAGAACCTGTCGTCTCGTGGGTGCAACGATACCGAAGCCGATCGCTGTCTGGCAGATAGGCATCTGTAAACGGTCCTTTCCACAGTCATGTCTTGGTATAATCAGGTTTCACAGTTCGAGTGCCCCATTGAGGCGAAGCCCGGTTACCAAGTGTATTTCAGCGTTGCGAGAACCGTACGGCGATCGCCGTAATAGGCGGTGTTGCTGAAGCCGTCGATCTGGCTGATATATTCCTTATCGAGCAGGTTCGTGACGTTCGCCGAGAGAGCGACGTTGTCGCGGATCTGATATTTCACGGCTGCGTCGAACAGGACCCTCGACGGAACGGGATCCGTGTTGGCGTTATCGGCATAGGAACTGCCGACCAGGCGTCCGCCAACGCCGAGCGTCAGATCGCCGCGCGCGCCGTTGCCGGGAAGCGTGTAGTCGAACCATGCCGACGCCATGTGCTTGGGAACCAGATACGGCCGGTTGCCGACGAGAGTGGGGTCGACATCCTCCTCGATCTCTGCATCCAGGTAGGAATATCCGGCGGTAAAGTTGATCCGATTGGACAGCGCGACCTTGGCTTCCAGTTCGAGACCGCGAACGTTGATCTTTCCGACCTGGTACTGTGCCGAATAGTCCGGTGCCCATTGTGCAACATTGGTCTGCGTCAGGTCGAACAGTGCCGCCGTGAAGAGCGCATCGATGCCGGTCGGCTCATACTTGATGCCAATTTCGTACTGCCTGCCTTCCTGCGGTTTAGGGGTGCCGATGAAGTAGCTGCGATTGGCCGCAACCGGAAGGAAGGATTCCGAGTAGTTGGCGTAGACAGAGACTTCGCTCGTGGCCTTGTAGGTCACACCGGCTCGCTTGGAGAAATTCTCGTCGACCGCGTCGTAGTCGGTGCCGTAGGAGGTACTTTCAGTTTCGGCATGGTCATACCTACCGCCGACGGTAAAGATCAGACGATCGTCGTAGGTCAGCTCTTCCTGAATATAGAGACCCTTGGTCGTGAGATCGGACTCGGACGCAACGCCGGCACCGAATGACACGCAGCTTCGACCGCAGTATACCGGATTGCGGATATCGCCGACGCCGAGTGCAGTACCGTCAAACCGCATTTCCTCGTTGCTGTCGCGACCGTAGTCGAAGCCGAACAGCGTCCGGCTGTCGAAGGCACCAAAGCTCGCCTCGTATTGCAGCTGGTTGTCGATGTGGAAACGCGTGGATTCGCCGTAGACTGCAAGAGCGTTCCGGCTCGTGGCTGGATCAGCCGAATTGTAGACACTCTCGTAGGTGACATCGAGTTTGGTGTACCTGGCGTTCTGGCGGAACTCGAGACCATTGCCGAAATCGTGGCGGAACTGGTAACCGATATTCTTCTCGATTACGTCCATGTTGTCGAAATCTTGCTCGCCGAGATAGGTCTCGGAATCGATGCCGGAGCCGAGCGGAATGCCGTGAGACGTGCTGCCGTCACGCTTGTTGTAGTCCATCAGAAGCGTGAAGGACGTATCCGCGGTCGGAGACCAGGTCAGCGCCGGCGCGACGTAGATGCGATCGTCCTCGGTCTCGTCGATCCCTGCGTCGGCATTCTGCCACTTGCCGGTCAAACGATAGCTCCAGATACCGTCTGCATCCAGCGGGCCGCCGAAATCGGTTCCAGTCTCGACATGACCGTCGCCGAGTGTCGTGTAGACTTCGCCGAATTTCTCGTCCTGCGGAAGCTTGGTCACCGCATTGACGATACCACCCGGTCCCGACAGTCCGAACAGAGACGAGTTGGAACCCTTCAGCACTTCGATGCGCTGCATCGCATAGGGTTCGATACGGTTGGTCGTAAAATCGCCACCCGTGTACATCGGGAGACCGTCGCGATAGGTCGCGTTGCCGGTCGAGTAGAACCCGCGGATCAGATAGTGATCGTAGCGATTATCGGAGCCGTAGATGTCGGTCGAAACACCCGGCGTGTAGGCCAGAGCCTCGTCGAGCGTCGTGACGCCGCGCTTTTCCAGTTCTTCTTCCGTCACGACGGAAACCGAAGCGGGCGCGTCGAGCAGAGGGGTATCGGTCTTGCTGCTGGAACGGGAAGCCTTGGCAACGATCGTCGCATCGGGACCCACTCCATTGCCACCGCTTTCGAGCACAATCGGGGCGAGCGTTGTGCCGGTGGCATCAGCTGTCTGTGCAAGAGCCTGCAGCGGCAGCAGGATTGCCACACTGGAAAGAAGCGCTATCCGTTGGGCGCTTACCCGGCGCCCCATCGAAATCCGTGAAAAACGATTGATTTGAAAAGGTCTTGACCGAAACGCCACGCGAAATTCCCCTCGTACTAAAATTCCTTCCACGACGCCCCGCCGCTTCAGACCAAGCGGAAAGGAAATCATGATTATTTTGATCAGGAATTATCGGGAGGGCTTTTGCAAGTCAACGGCTGAACTCTTTTGCTCAAAGCAAGAGTTGCCCGGAACGGGAAAGCGGGGTCAAACTGTGGCAGGAATGTCATAGCGAGGGTGCTGGCTGTCCGTGCTTCCTGGATAGGACGGCGCTTTCTAAGCTAGCTCCGTTCAGCCAGCGCGTTCAGTTTCGCACCCTCGAGACGGTAGAAGATGTGGGTTTCCTTCCGCTCGCCGCCGAGGTCGTCGTAGAACTTCAAAAGCCGCTGGTTCGTGCGCGCCGCCGTCCAATCGACGCGGCCAAACTTCCGTTCGACGGCAATCGCTGCAAGCCGCTGCATCAGTTTGATACCAACCTCTTGGCCCCGCTCGGAAGCTGACACGAAAAGCTCTTTGAGGAACAGGCCCGGCACCAGGCCGGGACCGGGAAAGATCGAAGCGAAGGCGGCAAAGCCGATCACGCGGCTGGTTCCGGCGACGATGATCTCGGTATTGAGCGGCCGGTTGAGAATCCCCGCGACGATTGCGTCCCGCGGAGGGCAGAACACGCCGTAATAGTCCTGCATTTCCTCGAGCAGTCCCGCAAGTTCATCGGTGTCCCCGGCGCTAAACGGACGAATCTGCATGATTTTTGCCTTATTGCGATACGTGTGATCGTCCGGCAGAAAAATCAATCAGCTCGGATCCTGATATCCTTCCAGCCAAAGTGCGCGACGGTCAAGATCATCCGTGTAAGGGCAGGTGTCCAGCGTGTTGCCGCTTGCCGCGGATCTCCGGCCTTCTCTCACGATGATCAGCCGTTCCGAATCCGTCAGTGTATCAGGCTGGACTGCGGTGCTGTCGATGGCTACTTCCACCCGCACCCCCTGTCCCCGCAACGCATCGATCGAAGAGACGGCATCCTGCGCCGTTGCGAAACTTTCCCGAATGATCTGATCGCCTCGGACGGCCCTTAACTCGTAGGTCATGGCGCATCTCTCCTTGTTGTCAGAAACAGAGGAGATGCGGTTATTGTTCCGGCCGCCTAACGCTTCCGCTGAGCTAATTTTTCTGCCCGACTGAGCGGCCTGCCCCGTCCGGGAACGTTAGCTTGGCATGCGCCTGCGCAATCGGCGCAAGCTTTGCCATCACTTCCGGAGGAGCGACAACGGATTTGCCGGCGCTTGCATCCACATGCAGCATCAGTTGCTCTGCCGTCGCGATGATGCCGTCAGTCTTCGAGTCGTGAATGGTCGAGAAAAATCGGACGCGCTTTTCGTCGACGGACAGGATCTGCAGTGTGGCGTAGATCGCCTGGCCGAGCTTGGCCTCGCCCAGATGCCGGATATGCGTCTCGACCGTGTAATAGCTGTGGCCCGCCTCGACATACGCGAAGTCGACGCCGATCAGGCGCAGCAGGGCATCGGACGTGTCGCCGAACACCTGGAGGTATCGGTGCTCCGTCATGTGGCCATTGTAATCGACCCAGGCGGCGTTGACCTTGGTATCGACCAGCCGCAGCGGGGCCGAGGTGTCGACGGACAGGCTTGTCCCCTTGCCGTTTCCGCCACCTTCGGACCAGAGATGCGTCTCGAACTCGGACAGGATTTTGCCCGCGCCCCAGCCCTTGCCGCCGTCGCCGGCCTTCAGCGCCTGCATGATTCCGACGAGGTTTTCATCCCGGATCCGCTCCAAATCACGGATACCATAGGCGCCGGACTGGGCATCCGATTGGGCTGCGATCTTGTCGACCAGAGCGTCGTCGAGATCGACCACGTCGGTCAGCTTGGTCCAGGGCCAGGCGAGGCAGGGGCCGAACTGCGCCAGAAAATGCCGCATGCCCGCTTCGCCACCCGCAATGCGGTAGGTTTCGAACAGTCCCATCTGCGCCCAGCGCATGCCGAATGAATAGCGGATCACATCGTCGAGTGTCTCGGTATCGCAGATATCGTCATGGATCAGCCACAGCGCCTCGCGCCAGAAGGCTTCCAGCAGACGGTCGCCGACAAAGGCTTCGATCTCCTTCTTGAGGATCACGCCCTTCATGCCGATCGGCGCCAGCCGCTCGCGGGCGAGAAGCAGGGTCTCCGGGCTTGTGCGTTCGCCGCCGACCAGTTCGGCCAGCGGCAGGAGGTAGACAGGGTTGTAGGGATGCGCGACGAACATACGCTCGGGATGCCGCATGTCGCGCTGCAGTTGCGTCGGCATCAGCCCGGATGTGGACGAGCCGATCAGCGCCTTCGGATCGGCAGCGGCATCGATTTTCGTCAGCACGCCGCGTTTCAGCTCCAGCCGTTCCGGGACGCTTTCCTGGATCCAGTCGGCGCCTGTTACCGCCTCCTCCAGCGTCGCGCAAAAGGTGAGCTTTCCCGGGGCGGCAGCGGCGCCATGGTGAGCATGCCATAGGCGCGCTCCGCATTGGCCACCACCTCCGTGACGATGCGCTCGGCATCCGGATGCGGATCGAAGATGGAAACGTCGATGCCGCCAAGCAGGAAACGCGCGGCCCAGGCGCCACCGATGACACCGCCGCCGATACAGGCTGCCTTCTTGATCTTGCTCATGCCGGTCACCTTTTCTGCAGCTTGAGTTTTTCGCGCACCTCGGCCGGGCCGATGATCTTTGCGCCCATGCCCTCGATCACACCGACCGCTTTTTCGACGAGCTGCGCATTGGTCGCGAGTTGCCCCTTGCCGGCATAGAGATTGTCTTCAAGACCGACCCGCACATTGCCGCCGGCCAGCACCGCTGCCGCCGGATAGGCAAGCGCGTTGCGGCCGATCGAGAAGGCCGAGAACGTCCAGGTTTTCGGAACGTTGTTGACCATGGCCATGAACGTGTTCAGGTCGTCGGGCGCGCCCCATGGAATTCCCATGCAGAGCTGGATCAGCACCGGATCCTCGATCAGGCCTTCCTCGACGAGTTGCTTGGCAAACCACAGATGGCCGGTATCGAAAGCCTCGATCTCGGGACGCACGCCAAGCGCCGTCATCTGCCTTGCCATTTCGCGCAGCATCGACGGCGTGTTGGTCATGACGTAATCGCCGAGCGAAAAATTCATGGTGCCGCAGTCGAGCGTGCAGATCTCCGGCAGGCACTCCGCCACATGCGCCACACGCTCGGTCGCGCCGGCCATGTCGGTTCCATCAGGATTGACCGGGAACGGCGCTTCGACATTGCCGAACACGAGGTCGCCGCCCATGCCGGCGGTCAGATTAAGGACCACATCGACATCGGCCGAGCGGATGCGATCGGTCACTTGCCTGTAGAGTTCGATATTGCGGGCCGCGGCACCGGTTTCCGGGTTGCGCACATGGCAGTGAACCACGGCGGCTCCCGCCTTCGCCGCGTCGATCGCAGAATTGGCGATCTGCTTCGGCGTGATGGGCACGTGTGACGATCGTGATGTCGTATCTCCGGCACCCGTCACGGCGCAGGTTATGAAAACCTCGCGGTTCATCTCAAGCGGCATCATATGCTCCTTCTGATTGAGCGTATTACGACCGAGAGGCGGATGGAATGCTTTGCATTATCGGAGCCATTTCATACACTATCGGCAATCAGCACGGATTACGGTGAATGAGCCAAAAGGCCCCCAGTCAGCACTTCGATATCCTTCTTCTGCCAGAGACCAACCTCATCCTTCTGGCGTCTGTGATCGAACCGTTGCGGGCTGCAAATCGCATTGCCGGGGGCGACCTCTATCGCTGGACACTGCATTCTCCTGACGGAACGCCGGTCGACACGACATGCGGAATACCGATCGCGGTGGCTGGCGCGTTTCGACCGGCAAGGGAAACGGACCCGCTGTTCGTCTTGTCGAGTTATGACTGGAAGAAAAGCGTCACGAACGACCTGAAGGCGCAGCTTGCTCGCACAGCGAGACATCGAAGCCTGATCGCGGGTATTGAGACCGGAACCTTCGTGCTGGCCGAGGCTGGCCTGCTGGACGGGTCGCGTGCAACCATCCACTGGGAGGATCTGGAGGCCTTTTCGCTGGTTTATCCGGAGGTCGAGCTTGTTCGAGACCGCTTCGTGATCGACAGCAAGCGCATTACGACAGGCGGACCGGTTCCGACGCTCGACCTGATGCTGGAACTGATCCGCAGGGCCCATGGCCATACGCTTGCGCTCGAAGTGTCCAGGCTGTTTCTCTATGAATACGGTCACCGCCTAGACCGCGAGCATGGTTCGGCCGTCACTTCCGTCAGACAGGGACGCGACGCCAGAGTTCAGGCGGCGGTGCGATTGATGGAGGAGACTGTCGATGCTCCCTTGGTTCTCACCAGGCTCGCAAAGCGCGTAGGTGTAAGCGCCCGGCATCTTCAAGACATGTTCCAGACAACGATGGGTGTGGGACCACACACTCATTATATTGCCCTGCGTCTGAACGCAGCCCGACGAAGGGTCATCGAGACCTCAGGGACGATCGCCGACATAGCCGCCGAGACCGGTTTCAACTCGGCTTCCGCCTTATCGCGCAGCTACAGGGCGCAGTATCGCGAAAGTCCGAGTGAGACGCGACGGCGCGTCAAGCGCCGCGATCCTGTTATTTCTTCAGGATGACCCACAGCGCGTGCACGATACCCGGAAGAAAGCCGCACAGGGTGAGGAGGATGTTCAGCCAGAAGTGGAGGCCGAGGCCGACCTGCAGGAACACGCCAAGCGGCGGCAGGAGGAAGGCAAAAAGGATGCGGATGATGTCCAAAATTATCTCTCCGAATGATCAATGGCGCAAGACAACGTGCAGTGCAGCGAAAAGTTCATTTCCCCGCCCTGCGGTCGAGGTGCGTGGCGAGGCGCTTTCGAGCGCCTACCGGGTTAAATTGATGCTGCTGGTTACGACGGTCTTGCCCGTGCTCGGATCCTTGTCGACCGTCTGTAGACGCAGGCTGCCAGCACCGCGCGATTCGATTGTCATATTGGCAGTCCGATCGCCGTTGATGACACGTGCCCAACGGACGGACAGATTGATCCGGTTGCCGGATTGTCTTCCCGAAAGGGTCGAAGGCTGACCGGAAGGGCCGGTATAGGTGCCGCGGTAGCCATTGCCGCTTTCCTGAAGTGTGGCGGATATTTTGCGCTGGACGACCAGCAGGCCGCGGCAGGTGCCGTCCATCGAAAACGCCGTGCGCCCACCCGACATATCGAATTTGCACGTCACGTTGATCGGCTTTGCACCGATGCGCGTCACGACGGTGCCGACGCCGGTCCAGCTGCCCTTGAGCGTGGGAAGAAAGGAAGACTCCTGTGCCGATACGGGCAAGCTGAGAAGGCTGGCGATGCAGGCGATGATCGGGCGGCGAAAGCGCATGGGTTGGCTCCATCTGAGATTGCTACCCAACGTCGCAAACGCGTTTGGAGTTCCCCCCTCCAAAGCAGGATCCGGCGGAGCCTGAACGAGAACTGTGACGGGCTCGAATGCGGGACGCTGCCCTTGATCCTGGAGCTCCTATTAAGAGGCGCCGGCGACGGGGGTCTCTCCATGCGGTCACTTTTGACGTCCGGATTGGGAACCACGATTTACGTTTGCCGTTTGCCCTTCGCTGATTTTCGCGTCGCAGCAAGGAATGTGCTCATGGAATTGAAAACGCAGGTCGCCCTGGTCACTGGCGCCGGATCTGGAATTGGCAAGGCGGCAGCGCTCAAGCTGGCCCAATCGGGAGCCAGAATCGGGCTTCTCGGCCATACGCGCAGCGAACTGGAAGAGACGGCTGACGAAATCACGGCCGGAGGCGGCGACGCCCTCGTGCTGGATGCCGACGTTGCGGACGAAGCCGCAATGAGAGCAGCGGTTGATCATCTCGTCGAAGCCTATGGCCAACTGGACATCGTTGTGATCAACGCCGGTATCAATGGCGTCTGGGCCCCGATCGACGACATGAAGCCGGACGAGTGGGACACCACGATCCGCGTCAACCTGCGCGGCACCTACCTATCCTTTCACGTCACCGTGCCGCATCTCAAGAAACAGGGCGGGTCGGTCGTCGTAATCTCCTCGATCAACGGCAACCGCACGTTCACAACGCCGGGCGCTACCGCCTATTCTGCCACCAAGGCTGCCCAGGTTGCGATGGTGCAGCAACTGGCACTCGAACTTGGCAAGCACAGGATCCGCGTGAATGCGATCTGCCCGGGATCGATCGGGACAAGCATCGACGACAATACAAGTCTTCGCGGCAAGGACGAAACGGCTGTCCCTGTCGTTTTCCCGGCAGGGGAAATTCCGATCACCGGAGGCAAGGCAGGCGAAAGTGAGGATGTTGCTGACGTCGTGCTGTTTCTAGCGTCCAATCGCTCCCGTCACATCACTGGAACGCCGATCTTCGTCGACGGCGGGCAAAGCCTTCTTCGCTAAGATGTAAAGGCGTGGAACCAGTCGATGACATTCGCGTTACTGTCCGCCATCAAGGAGGGCAGGAAACGTGAAGAATTTTATTATCGCAGCCGCTATTGCTATTACATCGACTGTATCATTTGTACCTTTTGCACAGGCTCAGAGCGTTACGATCGTTACCGACGACCGCCGTGGACCGCCGCCGCCGCGCATGATGCGCGAACGTGACCGTCATCATCAGCGCCGCGGTTGCGTCGTGAAGAAGGTCAAGACGATGCGTCACGGTGCCGTGATCATCAAGGAAACGAAGGTTTGCCGCTAACACCAAGTGCTGGCCGCAGGTTTTCTGCGATACAGCGATAAGTCCTGCCGCGCTTCCCAAGAGCGCGGCATTTTCTATGGAATAGGCACGTCAGTATGGGAGCGGACACTCCGGACCCATGCAGCAGAACGGGGTCCGCAATGCGATAATGGCGTTGCTGAAGCCGGCAGACAGGGCGATCCCGACCTTGAACCGGAATAGTACGCATGCTAACTAATGGTCATCATAAACTTAGCACACTAACCTTTTATGGATCAGGATCTCGCAAGCTCTGATTTTCTGGAATCGCTTACCAAGGTAAGCCGGAAAATCCGCACGGCGTTCAATCAGCAGGTCACCGCCCACGGCCTGACCTATCCGCGCGCCCGTGCGTTGTTTCGGCTGACTAAAAAGCAGAGCATGACACAGACCGAGCTTGCGTTTGAGCTTGAGCTCGAGCAGGCGACACTGGTCCGGCTGCTTGACCGCATGGAACAGAACGGCCTGATCGAGCGCAGGCCCGATCCCGGCGACCGACGCGCGAAACTGATCTCGCTGACGTCCCACGGCAAGGAGCAGGCAGACTTCGTGCGCTCCCTCGCGGACCAGATCCGGAAACAGATTTTTGCAGGCCTCGACCACGACGATATCCGCCGTGCCAACGACCTCCTGGACGCGATCGGCACCAATCTTGCCGATCTGGAGAGCTTCAATGTCATCACGTGACACAACAGTCGTGAAAGACGACGTCGAAAATTCAGATGCGAGCCCCGATGCGGGGCGATCGGCCGCCTCAGCTGTGCAGGATGCGGCCCCTGCCGTTGCGCCGCCTGTAGCCCCCCCGGCTTTCGTTCCGAAACCGCTTCCGATTGCGCTCCTCTATGCATTCGCGTCGATTGCCGCGGCGGTCATGCAGGGCCTGGGCACAAGTCTGATTTCGGCCAACCTCCAGCAGATTGCCGGCCCGATGGAAGCGACCCAGACCGAAGCGTCCTGGCTGGTGGCCGCCTATCTGTTTCCCAACGCCAGCCTTGGTCTGTTTCTGTTCAAGGTCCGCACGCAATACGGTATCCGCAACTTCTGCGAAATCGCCATTATCCCTTACGTGATCATCAGCTTGGCACATCTGTGGGTGAACGATCTCAGCGTTGCCATTGCCCTCCGGTTTTTTGCGGGAGCCGCGGCCGCGCCTGTCTCCTCCATCGCAATTCTCTACATGCTGGAGATCTTTCCGCCGGAGAAGAAGCTGAATATCGGTATCTGTCTGGCGCTGATCGGTCTGCTTCTGGCAACGCCGATTGCCGGTCTCGTGTCGCCATCGCTGCTCGACGAGCGCGACCTTCAGGGCCTCTACCTTCTGGAACTGGGCCTCGCACTGATCGTGTTCGGCCTTGTGTTCCTGCTGCCACTCACCTCGCCTCCAAGAGCCAAGGTGATCGCGCCGCTCGACTTTGTCAGTTATGCGCTTCTGGCCACCAGCATGGGATGCCTTGCCGTCGTCTTCACCATGGGCCGCCTGTATTGGTGGTTGGAAGCGGACTGGCTCGGCTGGATGCTTGTCGTCGCGATCGTCACCGGCGTTCTGATGACGATCATCGAACTCAACCGCAAGACAAACCTGATCGACGTGCGCTGGATCACCTCGCGCGAGATCATCCATTTTGCAGGCGTTCTCCTGGTCTTCCGCATGCTTTTGACCGAGCAATCCACAGGCGCGATCAACTTCTTCAAACAGCTCGGGCTGTTCAACGAACAGATGGCTGGGCTCTACTGGGCGATCCTGATTGCCAGCGTGATTTCAGGCCTCGTCTGCGCGCTTGTGATGAAGCCCGGCCGGGAAGGCTTCATCCACCTCGTCGCGTTGATCCTGATTGCGGCGGGATGCTACATGGACAGCCAATCCACGGTCCTGACCCGGCCGGAACAGATGTATGTCAGCCAGGCCATGATCGCATTCGGAAGCGGTCTGTTTCTACCGCCGGCCATGGCGGTGGGTTTTGCCGCCGCGCTGAAGAAGGGCCTGACCTACGTCATCAGCTTTATCGCTGTCTTCCTGTTTACCCAGAAGGTCGGCGCGTTCCTCGGCAGCGGCTTGTTCGGCACCTTTGTCACCTGGCGCGAGCAATATCACTCGTCGATCCTGACATCCCGACTTCTGCCCACCGATCCGATGGTGACGGCGAGAATCCAGCAGTATGTCGGCGCCTACGCGCGGTCGACATCCGATCTGACCCAGCGCACGATCCAGGGCACCACGACCTTCGCCAAGGCCGTTCAGCAACAAGCCTATGTGCTCGCCTATAACGACGCCTTCTACGTGACTTTCCTGATCGCAATCGGCGCGATCGTGATGCTTGTATGCCATCTCGCGTGGACCCACCGCGATCGGCTCATACCGCATGCGTCTGCCTCCACGCAGGCCTGACCGTCAATTCGATACACTTTAGAAAAAGAACAGAGCTATGAACGCTGCCTTCAGATCCATTTCCACATACGTCGCGCTGATCGTCGGGATTGTCGGCGTGTTTATCGTGCTTTACGCCTGGAACCTGCCCCCCTTCCACGGCACGGTCGAGACCACGAACGATGCCTATGTCCGCGGACAGGTGACGTTGCTCAGTCCGCAACTGGCGGGAGTCATCGTCGACGTGCCGGTGCAGGACTACCAGAAGGTCAAGAAGGGCGATCTGATCGTCAAGATCGATGACCGCATCTATGCCCAGAAGCTCGAACAGGCAGAGGCGCAACTCGCCACCGCTGAAGCTTCGCTCGACAATTCCGAGCAAAGCCGCAAATCGGCGGAGGCCAATATCGTCTCGGCAAAGGCCGGCATCGAAAGTGCGCAGGCAGCACTGAACGCGGCCAAGCTGACCTATGAGCGCACCGAGACTTTGCTCAAAAACAACGTCACCACCCAAAGCGAGTCGGAGAAGAACCGCGCCGCCTATGACCAGGCGCAGGCGAGCCTCCACCAGGCACAGGCGACCGAACTGGTGGCCGAACAGGACCTCAACACGATCGTCGTCAGTCGTCGTTCGCTGGAAGCGAGCGTCGGAAGCGCCAAGGCCGCGGTCGAACTAACGCGGATCGACCTGCAAAACACCAGGATCATCGCACCGCAGGACGGAACCCTTGGAGAGGTGACCGGCCGCATCGGTCAATATGTTTCCGTTGGCACACAGGTCGCTTCGCTCGTGCCCAATCACGTCTGGGTGGTCGCAAACTTCAAGGAAACCCAGCTGGAGAACATGACCGTCGGCCAGCGCGTGACATTCACGGTCGATGCTCTGGGTCATCAGGCGTTCACGGGAACGATCGAGCGTTTCGCCCCGGCGACAGGCTCGGAATTCTCCGTGATCAAATCCGACAACGCGACCGGCAACTTCACCAAGGTCGCTCAGCGTATTCCGGTGCGCATTGCCATCGATACCGAACAGGCCCTGACGGACCGTCTTGTGCCCGGCATGTCCGTCGTGGCCAAGATCGATATCGCTCAGGAGAGTGCAGCAGCTGCGGAGGTAGAGACGCGCTAAGCCGAAGTGGCGATGGCGTCAGCGGAACCTGCATATCCCGGATAGCAAAACGCCCCGCATCAGACGCTGACGCGGGGCGCTCGCCGATTATCGTCTGAAGTCGATCCCATCAGTTGCGGGCGACCCAGTCATGCCAATCACCCTCGCCGCCGCGGAAGACGTTGAGATCGATCTTACCCTCGACGCCCTGCGAGAGGCCGGATCCGGAATACTGCCAGAACACCCATCTGCGATCGGGATAGACCACCGACGGATGCTGAGCGACCGCGCGCAACCAGAATGGGTAGTTGAGGAATTCGCCGCGCAGGTTGTCCTTGTAGAAATCCGGCGCCGTGTAGATCACCGGCCGCTTGCCGTAATGACGCTCCAGCATGTCCATGAAGACCTGCATCTTTTCGAGCACCTTGGCGCGCGACAGACGCATTTTGCAGCTCGACTCGCCGTTATATTCGACGTCGATCACAGGCGGCAGCGCGTCGGGATCTTTCGGAACATTGCGGATGAACCATTCGG
The DNA here is from genome assembly GCF_050500185.1 of Neorhizobium sp. DAR64862/K0K3. NCBI lineage: Bacteria > Pseudomonadati > Pseudomonadota > Alphaproteobacteria > Hyphomicrobiales > Rhizobiaceae > Neorhizobium > Neorhizobium sp. DAR64862/K0K3. The sequence continues at coordinate 1,369,554 of NZ_CP191450.1, read as the reverse complement.
CCTGGTCGCTCGCAACGCGGCACCAGTAGAAGAAGTGGTAGGCACCGCGCTTGACGCCGGCCTCCTTGGCCTTGCGCCAGTTGGTCTTGAACATCGGATCCAGATGATCGCCGCCGTCGGTCGCCTTGATATAGGCAAAGTTGGCGCCCTGCGTCCGCAGCTTTGCCCAATCGATATCGCCCTGCCAGCGAGAAACGTCGACGCCGTGAACGGACATCTTTCGTGGCGAGACCTTGCCGAAATTGATCGGTTTGGCATCGCGGAAGCTGTGGCTGTAGATCCGCGAGCGGCCACCCGGCGAAACCCCGAGGCCTGGCCTCATGTCGGGCAGGGAAACCGGAGTGAGCGCCGATACGGGCCGCTGAGCCGGCATCGGCATGCCGACGGTCGTGATCATCGGATTGCCTGGCGCTTCGACCGAAGGACCCGGCGCGATGTTGCGGAACGCCGGCGACTGCGGCACAGGCCCGCCCCAGGCCAATGGCTTCTGCGGTGGTGACGGAATGCCGGCCGTCGTCCCGACGTCGACAGCGGGAACCAGCGGAGCCGTTCTTGCAGCCAGACGCGACGTCTTTGCAGACCCGGATGAAGCGGGCACAGCGGATTCCAGATCGCTGCTGGAGGTACATCCAGTCGCAGCGAGGGCCAGAACGAGCAGTGATACAGCCGTAAGACGCATAAGGAACCCGTACTCGATACAAAACGGAATCCGTGCAGCAGACGATCAGCGCCGCACGTTTACTAACGGGACCTTACCGGGAAATACTGAATGCAATCTTTACGGAGGTGCTCCAAGCCCTGCAGGATGACGTCTAGAGAGGCGAAATCGATAACACTTCAGTCACGAGGGCGTCAGGTGAGCGCAATGAGCCCGCGAGGGGCGCCACGCGATCGGCCAGGCAGTCTTGATTTGATCCGGAAGACGCTCGTTTGGAACTCTCCATGCGGCGTTGGCGTTCGGTTGTCGAATATATCTCAAGGAGACATGGATGGACCAGTTACGGGATCAGCTCGAGGATCAGCTGGCAGCACTTGTCCAGGAAGCGGCGCCACCCCTCGAACGGCAGTGGTGGCATAGCTCGACCGTCTACCAGATCTATCCGCGCAGCTTCTGCGATCTGAACGGTGACGGCATCGGCGATATTCCGGGCATTATCTCGAAACTGGATTATATCGCGTCTCTCGGCATCGACGTCATATGGCTCTCCCCGATCTTCAAATCGCCGATGGATGACAACGGTTACGACATCTCGGACTATCGCGATATCGCGCCCGAATTTGGAACGCTTGCCGATTTCGATCTGCTGGTTGCCGAGGCTCGACGCCGGGGCATCGGCATCCTGCTCGATCTGGTTGTCAATCACACGTCCGACGAACACCCGTGGTATCAGAACTCACGAGCCTCTCTCGACAATCCGTTTCGTGACTTCTACGTCTGGCGCAAGCCGGGTCCTGACGGCGGACCGCCCAACGATCTCCAGTCGACATTCGGCGGCCCCGCCTGGACGCTCGACGAGACGACCGGCGAATACTACCTGCATCTCTTCTCGCGCCGCCAGCCCGATCTGAACTGGGAAAACCCAAAGGTCCGTGCCGAAGTTCATGACATGATGAACTGGTGGCTGGAACGCGGCATTTCCGGTTTCCGGATGGATGTCATCGATTATATCGGCAAACAGGTGGACCAGGGCGTGGTGACCGACGGTGCGCACCTGCACGAATATCTACAGGCGATGAACCGCGAGACCTTCGGTGGCCGCAACGTCCTGACCGTCGGCGAGGCGTGGAGTGCCACACCTGCATCGGCACTTCTCTATTCCGGTCGCGAGCGGCAGGAACTCTCGATGGTGTTCCAGTTCGAACACGTGACCCGCCAATGGGATGAAACCTACGGCAAATGGCAGCCGAAAACCTTCGACCTCATCGAACTGAAGTCGGTGCTGAGCAAATGGCAGAACGCGCTGGCCGACGATGGCTGGAATTCCCTGTTCTGGGGCAATCATGACCTGCCGCGTGCCGTTTCGAAATATGGTGACGCTACAGGCTATCCCGTCGAATCCGCCAAGATGCTGGCGACGGTCCTGCATCTGCTGAAAGGCACGCCGTTCATCTATCAAGGCGAGGAAATCGGCATGACCAACATGCCGTTTAGCGCGATCGAGCAGTACCGTGATATCGAGACGCTCAACATGTATCAGCTGCATGTGGATGCCGGCCGTTCGCCTGAGGATTTCATCATGGGCGCCAACGCGAACGGCCGCGACAACGCCCGCACGCCGATGCAGTGGAACAGCGCAGCTTATGGCGGTTTTTCCACCGTGGAGCCCTGGATCGGCGTCAATCCGAACTATGCGTCGATCAATGCGGACGTGGCGATGAGCGACGAGCGTTCGGTCTGGAACCATTATCGCCAGCTGATTGCCTTGCGGAAATCCCATCCGGTCATCGTCTACGGCAAATACCAGTCGTGGCTCGACGACAATCCCGACGTCTTTGTTTACACCCGCAAACTGGACAGGGACCTACTGGTCGTCATCGGCAGTTTTTCAGCGCATGAGGTCAGTCTGGACCTGCCGAAAGAACTGAAGATATCCGGCAATTGCCTCATCTCCAACTACCAGCCGATAGAAGCGCTGGGTGAGACGGTGGTTCTGAAGCCGTATGAGGCCTTCGCCATCCTGCACCGGATGCCATGACGAAAAGTCTTCAGTTTTAGAGAGCCCTGCGCCCGTAAGCGCAGGCCACACACCTATTTCCGCAACAACCTGAGCGCATTGATCGTCACCAGAACCGTTGCGCCGGTGTCGGCCAGGATTGCCGGCCAGAGCCCGGTCACGCCGATCACCGTCGTGACCAGAAAGACGGCCTTCAGCCCGAGCGCGATGGTGATGTTCTGGTGGATGTTGCGCATCGTCTTCTTCGACAGGGCAATCATTGCTGCGATATCTGCCACCCGGCCATGCAGCACAGCGGCATCGGCGGTTTCGAGCGCAACATCCGTGCCGCCGCCCATGGCGATGCCGACATCCGCCGCAGCCAGCGCCGGCGCGTCGTTGATGCCGTCCCCGACCTTACCGACGACGAAACCGTCACGCTTCAGTTCACCGACGATCCGGCTCTTGTCTTCAGGAAGAAGGTCGGCGCGGACCTCGATGCCGAGCTCCTGTCCGATTGCACTTGCCGTGCGCGCATTGTCGCCGGTCAGCATCACCGTTTTCACGCCCGCTTCGGTCAGAGCCAGAAGCCCAGCCTTGGCATCGGCGCGCGGCTCGTCGCGCATGGCGATCGCACCGGCGAGCACACTGCCGACGATCAGCACGGAAACCGTTTTGCCCTCGTCATTGAGCGCTGCGATCCGGCGGCTATGCGCCATCGACATCGGCACCCGCTCGGCGGCAGCCTTGGGAGAGCCGAAGAAGACGTCCTGTCCCTCGACCTCTGCTGTCAAACCTTTTCCGCCGAGCGCCTTGCCGTCGCTAGACTGCGGAATGACCACTTCGTCTTCTTCAGCTTTCGCGAGGATGGCCTTTGCAAGTGGATGGCTGGAGCCGATTTCCAGCGCGGCCGCAATCCGCAGCACCTCATCGGCACTGTGGCCGAACGCAATGACATCGGTGACCTGTGGCCGTCCCTCGGTCAGCGTGCCGGTCTTGTCGAGGGCGACGGCGGTGAGCTTTCCGAGTGTCTCCAGCACGGCACCGCCCTTGATCAGCAGGCCACGGCGGGCACCGGATGAAAGCGACGCAGCAATGGCCGCAGGCGTCGAGATGACAAGTGCGCAGGGGCAACCGATCAGCAGGATGGCAAGCCCCTTGTAGATCCATTCGTTCCAATCACCACCGGCAATGAGCGGCGGCAGGATGGCGACCAGAGCGGCAACGGCAACGACGCCGGGCGTATAATAGCGCGAGAAGCGGTCGATGAAGCGTTCGGTCGGCGCCTTCTTTTCCTGCGCTTCCTCGACAAGGCGAACGACGCGGGCGATGGTGTTGTCTTCGGCAGCAGCGGCGACACGCACCCGAAGCGCGCCATCGGTGTTGATGGTGCCGGCAAACACGACATCGTCGACGCCCTTGGCAACCGGCGTGCTTTCGCCCGTCACGGGCGCCTGATCGACCGCGCTCTGGCCCGACATGATGACGCCATCGGCGGATATCCGGTCGCCGGGCCTGACCAGGATGATCGAACCGATCGCAAGGCTTTCGGCCGGCACGGTTCGCGTCTGGCCGCCCTCCTCCAGGAGCGCTTCCTTCGGGACCAGAGCGGAGAGGCTTCTGATGCTGTCGCGTGCCTTTCCGGCCGCAACGCCTTCCAGCAATTCACCGACGAGAAACAGGAAGACGACCGCCGCTGCTTCCTCCGATGCATCGATCACAACGGCGCCGAAAGCTGCGATCGTCATCAGCATTTCGATCGAGAACGGCGTGCCGGCGAGCGCTGCCATGATCGCGCGCCGCGCGATCGGCACGAGACCGATCAGCATCGCGGCTGTGAAAATATAGGTCTCGTAAGCGGGAAACAGGTGGCCGAGCCCATAGGCAACTGCAAATGCCAGGCCGGCTATAATGGTCAGTCGGCCCTTGGCGGATTTCCACCATGGGCCCTCCATCGGGCCGTGGTCATGCCCATGCAGGCCTTCAGTGGCGGCTGTGTCGCGCTCATGATGGGAATGGTCATGACTGCTTCCATGATCGTGATCATGATGGTCGGCGTGATCCGCAACGGGAATGACCGGCTCAGCCGAACGATTCCGCTGCGAAAGCTGTCTCAGCGGATAACCGAGACCGGAAACACGCTTTTCGACGGCGCTAAGATCGACGCTGTCATTGTGGCTGACCGTCATCGTGCCCGCGGCAACCGATACCGAAACATCCTCGACGCCGGGCATGCGGCGGACAGCCGTGTCGATCTTGGTGGCGCAGCTGGCGCAGTCCATGCCGCCGACCTTGTATCGCGCCTGATTTACTGCCGTCATCGTGCTGGTTCCCTGCCGTTCGTCTCAGATCACCTCTCGTGTCTACAACCTCTAGCCACTAGAGCTGCAAGAGGGAAAACGCCCACACGTGCGTTCCTATTGCAGCAGTGCATATCCACATGGATATTGCGCGTGCACAATTATTGAGCTTGCGGGGAAAGCGATGAAAAAATACTGTCGTTCTACGCTCGGCGCTGTCCGAGCAGCCAATTCAACACCGATTGTTCGACAAAGGATCACCTCATGAAGGCTCATCGCCTCACCAAGTTTGCAGCGCTTGCAATTCTTGCCACGTTTTCCGGCGTCGCCTCGGCCAGTGCCCAGACGAAGACCTTCACCATTTCCTGGTGGGGCTATAACGGCGACAAGATGAAAGCCAACATCATCGAGCCGTTCAAGAAGATCTGCGGCTGCGACATTGTGTTTGAAACCGGCAACAATGCCGACCGCTTGAACAAGCTGAAGCTGCGCGACGGCAAGGGCGTGGACGTGATCTACCTCTCGGATAGCTTCTCCCAGCTCGGCGTCGCACAGGGCCTGTTTCAGGAAGTCGACGCATCCAAGATCCCGAACCTTTCGGAAATCTACGAACTCGGCCGCAACCCGCAGGGCAAGTATGGTCCGGCCTACACGATCGGCCGCGTCGGTCTCGTCTATGACAGCGCCAAGGTGGATCCGGCGATTACATCCTGGGCCGATCTGTGGCGCGCCGACATGAAGAGCTCGGTCTCGCTGCCGGGCATCACTACAACGGCCGGCCCGATGGTCGTGTTGCAGGCCGGCAAGCATGCGGGCGTCGATGCCTACGAGGATTCCGAAAAAGCCTTCGAGGCCATCACCGCGCTGAAGCCGAATGTGGTCAAGAACTACAATACCGGCTCCGAACTGGTGAACCTGATCTCGACCGGCGAGGTGCGCGTTGCCCTGGCGCAGGATTTCACGCTTGCTTCGATGCAGGCAGCCGTCAAGACGATGACCTGGGCGACACTGAAGGAAGGCGATATCGCCACCCTCAACATGGTCAATATTCCCAAGGGCTCCGAAAATGTCGAGCTGGCGCACCAGTTCATCAACTTCGTTCTGTCGAAGGAAGTTCAGCAGAAGGAAGCCGAACAGGGCGTCGATGCGCCGATCAACAGCAAGGTCGAGCTTTCGCCGGAACAGGCAAAGATGTGGACCTATGGCGCAGACCAGGTCTCGAAGCTCGGCCGCATCGATTACGCCAAGCTGAACGACGCCAAGACCGACTGGATCGACCAGTGGAACGAGGTTTTCGGCCAGTAATCCCAGTCACAGACGACGAGTCCTCTCCTCGATCCAAGGAGAGGACTTTTCCTGATCCGGGCAGGGATTGCGGAGCACATCCGCTGCCGAAACGCCGGTGCCGGAAAGTCGCAGGGCAGCCCGGAATTTGAAAGAACAGACATGAAGCGTTTTGCCAAATGGGGGCTGACGATGCCGGCGACGATTGCTGTCGTCGTCGCTCTCGTTATTCCGGTTCTCTTGACCATCGCCACCACGTTCGGTGAGCCGAAAGGCGCCTTTTCGACCTACACCGCCTTCTTCAACAGCGGCTTTCGGACCAATATCCTTTACCGCACGCTGCGTATCGCCCTCATCACCACCGCGATCTCGCTGGTCATCGGCTTTCTGACGGCTTACGTGATCGCCCGCATGCCGGGGCGGCTGAAGTCTGTCGCCATCATCGCTGCGGTTTTCCCGCTTCTGACCGGCGTCGTGGTTCGCTCATTTGCCTGGCTGATCATCCTCGGCAAGAACGGCATCGTCAACGACACGCTCATGTCGCTCGGCATCATCTCTGAGCCGCTGTCCATGCTCTATACCGAGGGATCGGTAATCGTTGCGATGGTCTATCTGTTCGTGCCGCTGATGATCCTCACCCTGACCGGGGTGCTCGAGGGCATTCCGCGCGAAGTCGTCGAAGCCTCAACCTCTCTGGGTGCCACGCCGATCGCCACATTCTTCCAGGTCATCCTGCCGCTTGCCGTGCCGGGCCTCATCGTCGGCGCGGTCCTCGTCTTTACCGGCAGCTTCACCTCCTACGCGACGCCGCAGCTGCTTGGCGGCGAGCAGATGATGATGATGGGAACGCTGCTCTATCAGCGCGCCATGGTCACCTTCGACTGGGTGGGCGCCTCCACCATCGCAGCGATCATGGTGGTCATCACCATTGCCGTAGTGACGATCATGAGCCGCATGGCGCGGCGCCTCAACCCGATGGCGGTATGAAAAGATGACCACACGCATCCATCCCGTTCTCGGCGCCTTCGCCGCCCTCGTCTTTCTTTTCCTGCTCGCGCCGCTCGTCATCATCGTCGGTGCGTCGCTTTCCGACACATCCTACCTGACGTTTCCGCCGCAGGGCCTGACACTGCGGTGGTTTGCCAATATTTTCGAGATCTCCGCCTTCCGGAACACCGCGATCACCAGCTTCCAGGTGGCGATCCTCGGAACGGCGCTGTCGCTGCTGATGGGCATTCCCGCCGCCTATGCGCTGAACCGATACCGCGTCGAACTACCGAAATGGCTTTCCACGCTGTTCGTCCTGCCGATCCTGGTCCCGGAAATCGTGTTCGGCTTCTCGCTTCTGAAGTCGATTACCATCGGCTTCGGCCTGCCGGTCTATCCGAGCCTAATCCTCGGTCACGCACTTCTGGTTCTGCCCTATTCCGTTCGCGTCGTCGGTGCGAGCCTTGCCGCCTTTGACTTCTCCGTGGAGGAAGCGGCAATCAGCCTTGGTTGCCCGCCGCTCAAGACCTTCCTGACGGTGGTGCTGCCGAACATTCGCGCCGGCGTCATCGCCGCCTTCATCCTTGCCTTCATCACCTCGATCAACGACGTGTCCATCTCGGTGTTTCTGACCGGTCCCGGCATTTCCACGCTGCCGATCCAGCTTCTGGCCCATATGGAACAGTTTTTCGACCCCACCATCGCCTCCGTCTCCGTGCTTTTGATGCTGGTGACGGTTGGCGTGATGGCCATCGTCGAAGCCACGCTCGGCCTCACCTTCCTGACCAAGTAAGACGAGTAGAACCCTCTTGACCGTATCGCTCACCATCGAAAACCTCTCGGCCCATTACGGATCGACACCGGTCCTCAAGGATCTGTCGATCTCGGTCGCGGCCGGTGAACTCGTGTCGCTGCTTGGCTCGTCCGGCTGCGGCAAGACGACGACGCTGCGGATCGTCGCAGGCTTCCTGGAGCCGACCAGCGGCCGCGTGCGGCTTGGGGATCGCGACCTCACCACCCTTCCGGCGCATGCCCGCGATATCGGGCTTGTGTTCCAGAACTACGCGCTCTTCCCCCACCTGACCGTGATGGAGAACGTCGCCTTCGGTCTGAAACAGCGCGGCATTGCCAAACCCGATCGGGCCAAGCGCGCGGGAAGCATGCTGGACCGCGTCGGCCTTTCGCACCTGGCCGACCGCCTTCCGTCGGCACTATCAGGCGGCCAGAAGCAACGCGTGGCACTGGCCCGTGCGCTCGTCATCGAACCACCGCTCCTGATGTTCGATGAGCCGCTTTCGAACCTCGATGCCAAGTTGCGCGTGGACATGCGCGTCGAAATCCGCCAGTTGCAGAAGGCGAACGGTACGACATCGCTTTATGTCACCCACGATCAGGAAGAAGCCTTCTCGATCTCCGACCGCGTGGCGATCATGAATGCAGGCCGCATCATGCAGCTCGACACGCCCGAAGTCCTCTACCGCAAACCGGCCAACGCCTTCGTCGCCAGTTTTGTGGGCTTCGAGAACCTCATTCCGATGAAGGTGGTCTCCCGCGACGGCGCAACCGTCACAGCCGAGGCTGCCGGCGGTGCGCGATTGTCGTTCTCGCAGGATGTCTTCGGTGCGATCAAGGACGATTTCGTTCTGGCCACCCGCGCCGACGGCCTTGTCGCCCGCCAGTCCGGCGAAGGCATTCCCGCGACCCTTGGCACCCGCACCTATCTCGGCCGCGCCTACCAATACAAGTGTGTGACCGTCGCCGGCGAGATCACGGCGAATGGAGCACTATCCGAACCATACGACCCTGGCACGAGCGCTGTTCTGGTGCCTGTACCGGAACAGTGCTGCATTCTCGATCCCGAAGCCTGAGCCTCGATTTACAAACCTCAAGCCCCTCCTCAAAAGTATGACTTTTCGCAGCACTTGCTCTCGACAAGGCGGGCCTGCCCGCGCTATCGAAGGCCAAAATGTTCGGGGAGGAAACCGAGAGATGCCAGAGCCTAAGTCGATCATCCTAGATTGGGGCACGAGTTCGCTCCGTGCCGCGCTCGTATCTGAAACGGGCGAAACGCTCGATACCCGGGATACGACAAGCGGCGGCATCCAGTTCGTTAAGGATGGGGCCTTCGAGGCCGCCCTGATGGAAACGGTCGGGGCATGGTTCGACGCGCACGGCGCAATCCCAGTCCTCGCGAGCGGCATGATCACCAGCCGCAATGGCTGGATTGAGGTGCCTTACGTCGATGCGCCCGCGGGTCTTGCCGAACTGGCAGCCGGCATGCGGCAGACCACGCTTGGCAACGGCGCGGTCGTCACCTTCCTGCCCGGCATGCGCGATCCCGCGGCAAAACCGTTTCCGGATGTGATGCGCGGCGAGGAAACGCAGATCGTCGGCTTCGGGCTGGAGAAGAACCGCACCCTGGTTCTGCCTGGAACCCACAGCAAGTGGGCACGGGTCGAGAGTGGCCGGATCGCCGGTTTCCAGACCTATACGACCGGTGAAATCTTCGCACTGCTGACCAAGCATTCCTTTATCGCCAAGGCATCGGAGCCTGCACTGGGCGCCGAGCCGCGCTGGGAGGCATTCGACCGGGGTGCTGGGTTTGCCGCAAGCGACGCGCGTTCTGCCGACGCATTCCTGTCTGCGGTCTTCAGCGCCCGCACCGGCGTGCTCGCCGGCGTTCTCGCGCCTGACGATATCGGCGACTACGTTTCCGGTCTCGTCATCGGTTCGGAGTTCCGGCAGGCCCGTGCCGCGGGCTGGCTGAAGCCAGGTGAAGCCATCGGCATTGTCGGCAACAACGTACTCAACAGCCGCTACAGCCGCGTCGCTCCGCTGTTTGATCTCGATATAGAGCCGGGCCCAACCGATGCCGCCAAGCGCGGCGTCCAGTTGATCGCCGGACAATTGCAACTGACGAACGAAGGATAGTTCGATGACGTTCCAAGACGCGCTGCAAGCCTGCAATCTGGTTGCCATCCTGCGCGGCATCACGCCTGACGAGGCCGAGCCGATCGGCGAGGCGCTGATCGAAGCCGGCTGGCGCATCATCGAAGTTCCGCTCAATTCGCCGGACCCGCTGAAGAGCATCGAAAAACTGCAGAAGCGGTTCGGTGACCGGGCGCTGATTGGTGCGGGAACGGTGCTGACGACCGCTCAGGTCGCGGACGTCGCCTCGACGGGCGCAACCGTCATCATCTCGCCGAACGCGAACCTCTCGGTCATCGAAGCGAGCGTCTCGCGCGGCATGATCAGCCTGCCGGGCGTCGCGACGCCGTCGGAAGCCTTTGCGGCAATCGGCGCCGGTGCGACCGGCATCAAGGCCTTTCCGGCGGAAGCGATCCCGCCCATGGTCATCAAGGCCTGGCGGGCGGTTCTGCCGAAGGATATGCCGGTTCTGGCCGTTGGCGGGATTACGCCTGACAACATGAAATCCTTTATCGACGCCGGCACGAACGGCTTCGGCATCGGCGGATCGCTTTACAAGCCGGGTGACGATGTTGCGTCGGTGGCGGCGAAGGCCAAGCTATTTATCGAGGCGATGCGCCGCATCTGATAACGAATCAACGCCATGCGCCAATCCGCGCATGGCCTTTTTCGACCAATCGGCGTAAAGCAGCGGTTCTTGAATCAGCAATGCACCGCATCCTTATGAAAATCCTTCCTGAAGAGCAGTTTTCCGAAGACGAACCGCAGTTCGAGGATGACATGGGCGAAGACGAACTTGTCCAATCTGCGTATTTCCTGATCGAGGCGCTGACCTTCGCCCCGGTGGCGAAACCGGGCACGCCCGAAGAGCCGTCGAAACCAACGCCAAATCAACGCTTTCGGACCGAAGGTTCCGTGTCCGATGCGGCCTGCAACCGGTTGACCGTACGTCGGAACTTGGCCTAGGCATAGTTCCCCGCCATACTCAGCCGAGATTCGCATGACGACCATCCGACCCGACATCAGCGCCCGCGCTGCGGCCGCTCCGCGTAGCGGTATTGGCGAAATCGTCACCTATGCACGCGGTCGTGACAACCTCATGCCGCTGTGGATCGGCGAAGGCGACCTTGCGACGCCCGAGTTCATCACCCGCGCGGCCAGCGACGCGCTTCTCGCAGGCGAGACATTCTATACCTGGACGCAAGGAATCCCGGAGCTTCGCCAGGCAATCCTGCGCTACTACCAGCGCCACTACACGGCCGATCTCTCGGTCGACAACATCTATGTCACCGGATCGGGCATGCAGTCGATCGTGCTGGCGATCCAGACGGTCGCATCGGCCGGCGACGAGGTGATCTATTTGTCACCGGCTTGGCCGAACGCTGCCCATGCCGCAAGTGTTTCCGAGGCAAAGGCCGTGCCTGTCGTCCTCGATTTCATCGATGGCCGGTGGGTGCTCGATGCGGGCCGTCTCGAAGCTGCGATCACGCCGAAAACCCGGGCGCTGTTCATCAACACGCCATCCAACCCGACGGGCTGGACGGCAACGAAGGATGATCTCGAGGCGATTCTCCGCCTTGCGCGCCGCCATGGTCTCTGGATCATCGCCGACGAGATCTACGGGCTCTACTATTTCGAAGGCACGCGGGCGCCGTCGTTCATGGATGTCATGGACGGGGAAGACCGCATCATCTTTGCCAACTCGTTCTCGAAGAACTGGTGCATGACCGGCTGGCGTATCGGCTGGGTAGTGGCGCCGGCGGAGATCGGCCAGACGCTCACCAATCTCATACAGTATTCCACTTCAGGCGTTGCGCAGTTCATGCAGAAGGGCGCGATTGCGGCACTCGACCTTGGCGACGAGTTCATTCGCTCCAATGTCGAGCGTGCCCGAACCTCGCGCGACATTCTGTGTGACGCGCTGGTCGCCACCAACCGTGTCGAAACGCGAAAGCCCGACGGCGCGCTCTACGCGTTCCTGAAGATCGACGGCGTGACCGACAGCCGCGCCGAAGCCTTCAGGATTGTCGACGAAACCGGCGTCGGCATGGCGCCGGGCACCGCATTCGGCCCCGGCGGCGCCCCCTTCATGAGAGCATGTTTTCTGCGCGACCCGAAGCAGATCGAAGACGCGGCCGAGCGGCTATTCGCCTATATCCGCCGACGTTGACCGGACGAGCTCGTCAAGATCGGCGATGGGCGAATGCCGGTTTCGCCCTCCACCCATCAGAGATCTTAAGAGATCGACGTCAGTTGCACTGACCGGCCTGGTTGAGGGCTGCGGTCACGCCGCTGAGCGAGAACGTGTAGGATGTGCGGGTGCCTCTCCCCGAGACCGCCTGAAGCGTCATATTGCTTCCCGTACGCATGGCGTCGATCATCGCGGAATCATTGCTTTCCTGCTGCGTCCAGCCGGAGTTGCCCCGCGGCGTCATGGCAAAAGATTTGCCATCGATCGTGACCGTTATCTGTGAGCTGTTTTGAAGATCATATCCCATGATGGCCTGCGGATAATATCCGCTGCCCGAAGGCTTGGGCGCCACGAGGAAGAAGTTATCGCCGTGGTTGACGCTTGCGGGCGTCGCCTGTTTCGGAATGGTCAGGACGTAGCAGCTTTTCGAAGCTCCCGCCTGATAGGAATAGACGTTCCAGTCGCCGAACTGCCTCAGCATCGTCGGGCTCGGCTGGGCAAATGCCGGCAGGGCAATCACGGCTGCAAAGAGAGGCGCAAGGGCGAAAGGTTTGAAGGACATCTCGTCTCCTGTTGGGAATGGCAAGGGAAATACGGGTACGAATGCATCCGTATGTGATCCCATAGGGGGAGGAGGCGGTTACCGGAAAGTTAAAACTTTCACCTTCTGCGCCGTCGCCTCCGCCAAACCCGGTCTGGAACCGGGCAGATGTGATCACCGGAAAGAGACGAAATATCGCGTTTCCGGTTCTTTAGCGCGATCGCTGCGGCCAGCCTCACGGCATCTTCACAAATGCGTCAAACCTGTAACGAAACCGAGGCTTTTTGCCGTGAGGCGATGCGGACAAGAAAAGTCGTGGCCGTTACAGTCAGATGAAATTCGACATCCGAATCGCCCGGATGCAGCAGGATCGCATCATAGGCGGCAAGCAATGTGCCATCTTTCAGCAGCACATCCGACGTCACCAGAACCAGCGTTAGAGCCGAACTGTCGGATCTAACGGCGCTCCGGCCGGTGGGCAGCAGCGTCACGCTGTGGGTGAACCTTCCACGCCGGGTCATGACGTTGAGATCGGTGATCGGGCCCGAAAGAAGCTTTGCGCTGGTGACGGCATCGGCAGGGAAAGCATGAGGCGCGGTCTGGGGGCGCAGGACATGATCTGGTTGGCCCGCGACCGAAAGCTCGATCCCGTCGCCCGTCAAAACGCTGAGGGTCCGGTCGATGTCGGGAAACACTGAGAACGGGCCGTCCTCGGCCACCGTCGCCATGCTGATACGCCAGTCGAAATCATCGACCGTGGCGGTCTCGGGAAAGACGGCGATCTCCACCGTCTCGCCCTTGCCGTTCTTCCAGGGCATCCGCCTATAGTCCGATGCACGCAGGATGCGCATGCGCGTCAGTTCCCGAGGATGCCAGGCAGGCGAAGGCCCTTGTCTTCGGCGCAATCGATTGCGATCTCGTATCCCGCATCGGCGTGACGCATGACGCCGGTTGCCGGGTCGTTCCACAGGACGCGTTCGATCCGGCGGGCTGCATCGTCCGTTCCGTCAGCGCAGATGACCATGCCGGAATGCTGCGAATATCCCATGCCGACGCCGCCGCCATGGTGCAGCGATACCCAGGTGGCGCCCGATGCGGTGTTGAGCAGCGCGTTGAGGAGCGGCCAGTCGGACACGGCGTCCGAGCCATCCTTCATCGCTTCCGTCTCGCGGTTCGGCGAGGCGACGGAACCGGAATCGAGATGGTCGCGGCCGATGACAACAGGCGCGGACAACTCACCGCTCCTCACCATCTCGTTGAAGGCGAGGCCGAGCTTGTGGCGATCACCGAGACCCACCCAGCAGATCCGCGCCGGAAGTCCCTGGAAGGCGATGCGCTCACGCGCCATGTCCAGCCAGTTGTGCAGGTGAGTGTTGTCAGGCAGCAGCTCCTTCACCTTCGCATCGGTCTTGTAGATGTCCTCAGGATCGCCCGACAGCGCCGCCCAGCGGAACGGGCCGATGCCGCGGCAAAACAGCGGACGGATATAGGCCGGGACGAAGCCCGGAAAGGCAAAGGCATTTTCCAGGCCTTCGTCCTTGGCGACCTGGCGGATGTTATTGCCGTAGTCGAGCGTCGGCACGCCGGCATCCCAGAACGCGACCATCGCTTCCACATGCGCCCTCATAGATGCGCGGGCCGCGACCTCCACCGATTTCGGATCGCTTTCGCGCTTGGCTTTGGCTTCCTCGACGGTCCAGCCGACCGGCAGGTAGCCGTTGCGCGGGTCATGGGCGGATGTCTGATCGGTGACGATATCCGGGCGAGCGCCTCCGGCCTTCATGCGGGCGACCAGTTCGGGGAAGATTTCGGCAGCGTTGCCGAGCAGACCGACCGATTTCGCTTCGCCCGCCTTGGTCCATTGGTCGATCAGCGCCAGTGCTTCGTCCAGCGTCTTCGCCTTGGCATCGACATAACGGGTGCGCAGACGAAAATCGATGCGGGTCTCGTCGCATTCAACCGCGAGGCAGCAGGCGCCTGCCATGACGGCTGCGAGCGGCTGTGCGCCGCCCATGCCGCCGAGGCCGCCGGTCAGGATCCACTTGCCCTTGAGGCTGCCGCCATAATGCTGGCGGCCAGCTTCCACGAAGGTCTCGTAGGTACCCTGAACGATGCCCTGTGTGCCGATATAGATCCACGATCCGGCGGTCATCTGGCCGTACATGGCCAGGCCCTTCCTATCCAATTCGTTGAAATGGTCCCAGGTTGCCCAATGCGGCACGAGGTTGGAGTTGGCGATCAGCACGCGCGGTGCATCCTTGTGGGTGCGAAACACGCCGACCGGCTTGCCGGACTGGACGAGCAGCGTCTCCTCCTCCGTTAGCGTCTTCAACGTCGCGACGATCTTGTCGAAATCGTCCCAAGTGCGGGCGGCCCGGCCGATGCCGCCATAGACGACGAGTTCATGCGGGTTTTCCGCAACATCCGGATCGAGGTTGTTCATCAGCATCCGAAGCGGTGCTTCGGTCATCCAGCTCTTGGCATTGAGCTCGGTGCCCTTGGGCGAGCGGACATCGCGAATGTTGTGGCGTGGATTGGTCATGTCGTGGCTCCCCAATTTCTTCTGATGATCAAACTTCAAGGACCGGCAGGATGCCCGGCGAGATGGCGTGGGCGAAGGCACCGGACGCGACCAGTTCGCTTGCGGCCTTGAGATCCGGCGCTAGGTAACGGTCATCGTGGAGCGCAGGGACGGAAGCCCGCAGCACGGCAACGGCTTTTTCGAGCTCGGGACTGGTCTTGAGCGGCCCGCGCAGTTCCACGCCCTGGACGGCCGTCAGCGCTTCGATCCCGAGAATGCCGAACAGGTTTTCGGTCATGCCGAGCAGGCGGCGGGCGCCGTGGCAGGCCATCGACACATGGTCCTCCTGATTGGCGGAGGTCGGCGTCGAATCGACCGAGGCGGGATGCGACATCTGCTTGTTCTCGCTCATCAACGCCGCCGACGTGACTTCGGCGATCATCAGCCCCGAGTTAAGACCGGGCTTCTTCGAGAGAAATGCCGGCAGTCCATAGGACAGAGCTGGATCGACCAGAAGCGCGATGCGACGCTGGGCGATCGCACCGATCTCGCAGATCGCGAGCGCGGTCTGATCCGCGGCAAAGGCGACCGGCTCGGCATGAAAGTTGCCGCCGGAGACGACGGAATTGTCAGACAGAACCAGCGGATTGTCGGTGACGGCATTCGCCTCGATTTCCAGCGTCCTTGCCACGGACCGCAACAGATCGAGGCAGGCGCCGTCGACCTGTGGCTGGCAACGGATACAATAGGGATCCTGAACCCGCTCGTCGCCTTCGATGTGGCTCGCACGGATTTCGGAGCCTTCCAATAGGTTGCGAAGTGCGGCACCGGCATCGATCTGTCCCTTGTGGCCGCGCAGGGTGTGGATGTCGGGATGAAACGGCGCGGAAGAGCCCATAGCCGCGTCGGTCGACAGGGCGCCTGTAACAAGTGCCGTCTGGGCGGCGCGATGCGTGCGAAACAGGCCCGCAAGCGCCAGTGCGGTGGAGGTCTGGGTACCGTTGATCAGCGCCAGCCCTTCCTTGGCAGCGAGCACGACTGGTGTCAGACCCACCTTGGCGAGCGCATCGGCAGACGCCAGTCGTTCTCCCTGCAGGAAGGCCTCGCCTTCGCCCATCATGGTGGCGGCCATATGGGCAAGCGGTGCCAGATCGCCGGATGCGCCGACCGAGCCTTTTTCCGGAATGACCGGGATGACGCCCTTTTCCAGCATGCCCTCGATCAGGCGGATCAACTCGATCCGGACACCGGAAGCGCCACGGCCGAGCGAGATGAGTTTCAACGCCATGATCAGCCGCACGACATTTTCCGGCAGCGGCTGGCCGATGCCACAGCAATGCGACAGGATGAGGTTGCGCTGCAGGGTGGCGAGATCGGCACTGTCGATCTTGATCGAGGCAAGCTTACCGAAGCCGGTGTTGATGCCGTAGACCGGTGCATTTCCGGCGGCGATCTCCGCAATGCGTCTCGCTGCCTTTTCGATGCCTGCATCGAAGGAGCGATCGAGAACCGCCGAACCATTGTTCCAGTAGAGATCGGAAAGCTCGGCCAGAGTAACGCTGCCGGGGTGAAGCGTGATCGTCATAGCTGTTGACCTCTGAAGACGTTCGAATGGAGCGGGTTGAAGCCGATGCGGTAAACCAGCTCGGCGGGTCGCTGGATGTTCCAGATGGCGAAGTCCGCCGATTTTCCGGCCTCCAGCGTGCCGGTTTCGGAGAGAAGACCGAGCGCCCTCGCCGCCTCGCGCGTCGCGCCTGCGATGCATTCTTCGACGGTCAGCCGGAAGAGTGTCGCCGACATGTTCATCGTCAGCAGCAGCGAGGTGAGCGGCGACGTGCCGGGATTGCAATCGGTCGCAATCGCGATCCGGACGCCGGCATCGCGCAGCAGCTGGACCGGCGGCTTCTGCGTTTCGTTGATCGCATAAAAGGCGCCCGGCAGAAGAACCGCAACCGTGCCGGACGCAGCCATCGCGGCAGCACCTTCGGTATCGAGATATTCGAGATGATCGGCGGACAAGGCACCGTAGGATGCCGCCATGGCGGCACCGCCGAGATTGGAAAGCTGTTCGGCGTGCAGCTTCACGGGCAGGCCGAGCGACGTCGCGTGATCGAAGACGCGGCGCATCTCCGCAACCGAAAACGCGATACCTTCGCAGAACCCGTCGACTGCATCCACCAGGCCTTCCGCATGGGCAAGGTCCATAGCGGGCAGCACCACGTCGGTAATGTAGTCGCCGTTGCGTCCGCGGTACTCGACGGGCGTTGCGTGGGCGCCGAGGAAGGAGGTGACGACCCGCACCGGGCGGATTTTTTCGAGCGCCCGGGCGGCGCGCAGCATGTTCAGTTCGCCCTCGATCGACAGGCCGTAACCGGATTTGATCTCGAGCGTCGAAACACCTTCCGCGAGAAGCGCATCGACCCTTGGCAGGGCCGCCTTCACAAGCCCGTCGACGGAAAGAGCGTTGGTCGCCTTGACGGAGGAGACGATGCCGCCGCCTGCGCGCGCGACCTCTTCATAGGTGGCCCCTTCGAGCCGCATTTCGAATTCCATCGCGCGATCGCCGCCGAAGATCAGATGCGTATGGCAGTCGATCAGGCCGGGCGTGATTACCCTGCCCTCCACGTCGATGATCTCATCGGCTTCCAGAAAGGTTGACGCTAGAGCGGACTGGGGACCGGCGAAGATGATCCTGTCACCCTCCACTGCGAGCGCTCCGTCCTCAATGAGAGCAAGACCTTGTGCCTCGTCGGCAAGCGTGAGCAGCCGAGCGTTGCGCCATAGCGTTCTGGTTGGCACCACCGGTGAATTGTCGCTATTCTCGACCACGAAGCCTTCCTCTTTTTGTTTTAATGTATATACATAAAAAACCAAGGCAAGAAGAATTTTCAGGCGCCTGCTGACGCAGACGGGACCGACGAGTGGAGTTGGCAGTGAACACCATTTTTGCAGAAAGCGCACTGATCGGCGGGGAATGGGCGAGCAGCACTCGCCTGACGATAGAGCATGGCACCGTGCAGTCGATCGAGCGCGACGCGATCCCTGCCCGCAACGACGAGCGGCACCGGCTGATCGTGCCCGGCATGGCCAATCTCCACAGCCATGCTTTCCAGCGCGCCATGGCGGGACTGACGGAGGTTCGCGGATCGACAAGCGACAGCTTCTGGAGCTGGCGCACGCTGATGTACAAATTCGCCCTGTCCATGACACCTGACGATATCGAGGCGGTCGCAGCGCAGCTCTATATGGAAATGCTGGAGGCGGGCTTTACCCGCGTCGGCGAGTTTCATTACCTTCACCACGACCGCGATGGGCGCCACTACGCCAATATCGCCGAGCACGCGGCGCGGATTGGTGCGGCAAGTGCTGCGACCGGGATCGGCCTCACCCTGCTGCCAGTCTTCTACGCCCGCTCCGGTTTCGGGGGAATGGCACCGACGGAGGGCCAGCGACGCTTCATCAACTCGGTCGAAAGCTTTTCCACGCTGATGGAGGAATGCCGGAAGATCACGTCTGCGCTTCCCGGCGGCCAACTCGGCATCGCGCCGCACAGTCTGCGGGCCGCGAAGCCGGAAGAACTGCGGGACGTTCTGCCGATGGCAGGTGGAGGCCCGATCCACATCCATATCGCCGAGCAAACGAAAGAGGTCGAGGACTGTATCGCGTGGTCGGGCGCACGTCCCCTCGAATGGCTGCTCGCCAACATGCCGGTCGATGAGCGCTGGTGCCTGATCCACGCTACCCATATGACCGAGGCGGAAACGCGCGACATGGCACGCCGAGGGGCCATTGCCGGTCTCTGCCCCATCACGGAAGCCAACCTCGGCGACGGCATATTTCCGGCGCCGGCATTCCTCGAGGAAGGCGGCCATTTCGGCGTCGGCTCGGACTCGAACATCTCGATTTCCGTCGCGCATGAACTTCGGCAGCTCGAATATTCGCAGCGTCTCGGACTTCGCTCGCGAAACGTCGTGGCACTACCGCAGCAATCGACGGGTGCGCGCCTGTTCCAGGAAGCGCTGAAAGGTGGCGCCCGCGCATTGCAGTCGCAGGACGACATCGTATCAGGTGCATCGGCGGATTTCGTTTCGCTCGACCTTGAGGCCGCCCCCTACCTTTCGGCAGATCAGGTTCTCGACCAGTGGATCTTCGCTGATACGATCAAGGTGGATTGCGTCTGGGCGGCGGGCAAGAAGCTGGTGACGGGCGGTCGGCATGTGAGCCGAGAGACGATCCTGCCGAGGTTCCAGGCAGTGATGGCCGCTCTGCTTGACGCCGGCTAACCGGATATGGTGGAGAACCCTTTTGACGCAGAGAGCCGAAGGACTTCGCCTTGACCGGAGAAAAAGAGATCAAGGCGACGCGTGCGGTGGGCACACTGCACCAGAAGATCCTGGGCGACATCGAGAACAATATCGTCAGCGGCGAATGGCCCCCGGGATACAGGATCCCTTTTGAGGTCGAGCTCGCCAAGCACTACAATGTCTCGCGGATGACCGCGAACAAGGTTCTGACCCAGCTTGCCAATGCCGGGCTGATCGAGCGGCGCAAGAAATCGGGCTCCTTTGTTGCCCAGCCGCGCAACCAGGCTGCCATTCTTGAGATCTACGACATCGAAGATGAAGTCCGCGCCCTGAACAAGGACTACCATTTCCGGATGGAGGAATGCCGGGAGCGGAAGACTGTGGCAACGGACCGGCTGCGCCTGAGCGTCTCCGGCAAGGAAAAATCCATCTACGTCGTCTGCCTGCATTTCGCCGACGGGAAGCCGTTCTGTCTCGAGGAACGACTGATCAATCTGAAGACCGTGCCGCAGGCAAAGGACATGGATTTCTCGACGGTTTCACCGGGCAAGTGGCTGATCGCGCAGATACCATGGACCGCTGCGGAACATCGGATCTCGGCCCTGCTTGCGGACGAACAGCTGGCAAGGCGGCTGGAAATCCCGCCGCAGTCTGCCTGCCTCGTGGTAGAACGCAAGACCTGGGACGTTTCCGGCCCCGTGACGTCGGTGCGGTTCAGCTACCCTTCCGACAGCCATGCGATCACTGCACGCTTTGCTCCGGCCTCGAGCTGAGACCGGCTTGCCCACCCCAAGCCTCCCCCCGCCCATTCAGGCTTAAAATGCGGTCTGTCGCAGCAGGCTCGCCATTTCGCGTTGGACTTCGGGGGCTCAACGTGACCTAGTCATATGGTTCGTCGGCATAGAATGCCATCGATCCGGCGTTTGGAAAATTGGCGGCGCTGCCTCAATACGGACTGCGGGACCAAAAAGCCGGTTACCTGCGAAACGTCACTGGGCTTGTTATCATCGACTAAGCGGATGGCAGCAAGATACCCGACATGCAAACGTGGTAGTCCGACATTCGGAGCCACGCTGACGACAGAGGCTGCCATGACACTTTCTTTCCCAAATCCCGCGCGCAGTTACGATGAATCGAAAAGACGCGTCCGCTTTCTGGGTCATGACGGCATGTTCGAGGTTCGGTTCTTCGTCGCTGCTGAAGTTCTCAGCAGCAACCTTGTTGAAAGAACTGCCGTCAGCGATGATTATCTTGCCTCTTTCGATGCGCTACGACCGAAGATCCTGAAGGCGGCCCAGGCTGCCTACAAGGCTAAAAACGCACAATCCATCATGCTAGATCTCGAGAACTTCAAATGAACAGACTTCTGCTGAGCGCCATCGCTCATCGTCCCGACATGATGTATTTTTCCGATCTGACCCAATGTCAGTCGAACTCGGCTCGGTGATCGCATGACGATCTTTTCGGTTCGTCACCTTACGTCCTACCAGTATCATAAGCCGGTCGAGTTCGGCGAACACAGGCTGCTGTTCCGACCAAGGGACAGTTTCGACCAGACGCTGCTCGTGTCGCGCCTCGAGGTCTTTCCAAAGCCTGCCTATGTCCGCTGGATCCATGACGTGTTTGGGAACTGCGTGGCGCTGGTCGGTTTTGAGGGTGCGTCTCAGAAGCTCCAGTTCGAAACGACCATCAGGCTCGATCATACGCCGCAGCTCGCGATGGATTTTCAGATCGACGAGGAAGCCCTCACCTATCCCTTCACCTATGACCCGGTGGAAGCGTTCGATCTGGAATGCACCATCCGTCGCCATTACCCGGATGCCAACGACGAGGTTGGCAAATGGGCGCGGCAGTTCGTCAAACCCGGCCAGCCGACCGAGACCGGCCGATTGCTGATGACGCTCTGCTACGCGATCCGTGAAAGCTTCGTCTATGCCCGTCGCCACGAACACGGCACCCAGGCTCCGCTCGAGACGCTGCAGCTGCGTCGCGGGACCTGCCGCGACTTTGCGCTTTTGATGATGGAAGCCGCACGGGCCCTCGGCCTCGCTGCCCGTTTCGTCACCGGCTATATCTACGTTCCCGATCGCGACGGATCGACGACGCTTGGAGGCGGGTCTACCCACGCCTGGTGCCAGGTCTACCTGCCGGGAGCCGGATGGGTGGAATTTGATCCGACCAACGGCATTGTCGGTAACCGCGACCTCATTCGCGTCGGCGTCGCCCGCGACCCGAAACAGGCTATCCCGCTTCGTGGCAGCTATGACGGTGAGGCGGAAGATTTCAAAAGCATGTCAGTGCAGGTCAACGTCACGACCGACGAGTTCCAGGCCAAACTTCATGGCTAAACGGAACCGTATCAACGCCCGGGCATTGCCGCATTGCTGCCATCTCGTCAACGGTATTTAGGAGACATCGCTTCATGAGGATACGCGCCGGTTTTCATCTGGGCTATGAATGCCAACAGCCGACTGCCATGCTTCTGGCGTTGAATATCCACCCCTCCCGTCGCGTAGATCTATTGACCGAACAGGTGCTGACCTTCGACAGACCGATCGAGGCCTGGGGTTATCAGGATGTCTTCGGGAACGCCTGCAGCCGCATCGTTGCACCGCCCGGCCTGACGACGATCTCGACCGAGTTCGAGATCTATGACACCGGGCTTCCGGACCCGATCCCGGAAGATGCGCAGCAGCACCTCATCCAGGATCTACCCGACGACGTTCTGGTGTTCCTGCTGGGCAGCCGTTATTGCGACACGGACCGTCTGTCAGACTTCGCCTGGAACACGTTTTCCTCAACTGATCTGGGTTGGCCGCGCGTCAAAGCCATTCTTGATTTCGCGCACAACCGCATTGCGTTCAACTATCAGAACGCCGATTCGCTGCGGACCGCGTTCGGCGGCTTCAACGACCAGACGGGCGTGTGCCGGGACTACGCGCATCTGGCGATCACCCTTTGCCGGTGCATGAACATTCCCGCACGCTACTGCACGGGTTATCTCGGCGACATCGGTGTTCCCAAGGATCACAATCCGATGGACTTCAGTGCATGGTTCGAAGTCTATCTCGGCGGACGCTGGCACACTGTCGATGCCCGTCACAACAAACCTCGTATCGGCCGGATCCTGATGGCGACCGGTCGCGATGCGACCGATGTCGCGTTGTCGACGGCCTTCGGCCCGGCGATCCTGGCAAGGTTCGAAGTGATCACGGACGAACTGCCGATGGGCGGAGACGGGCAGGCGTAATAGCCGTGCCGAGTTTCTGACCCTTTGAGCTTTATGACGTCGAGCCCGGTTGCGAGAGCACCTAGCGCGGCGACGTAAGCTTGCCGATCTGTTCCGCCAGCTGTGCCTGCGTATACGGCTTTCCGAGCCGCGCAACCTCAAGATCAACGCCAGGCGGAAGATCCGCGTAGCCGGAGGCGATCAGGATTGGCAATTCGGGCAGCAAGGCTCGTGCAGCCTTCGAGAGTTCGCCCCCGGTCATGCCAGGCATGGAGTAGTCGGTGATCATCAGATCGAACTTTGGTCCCTTACCCAGATGCTCCAGCGCCTCCTTGCCGGAATGGGCTTCGACCACGTCGTGTCCGAGATCCAGCAGCATGTCGGCGGAACTCATGGCGATGAGGACGTCGTCGTCAACAAGCAGGATACGCTTGGGACCACCCTGATATTCTGCCGGAGGCGATGGTGCCTCGGCCTGCCTCGGCTGCTCGGCAGCGGAAGAGACCGGAATCCACAATTCGGCGGTAGTGCCGGAACCGATCCTGCTCGACAACTTCAACTTTCCCTTTAACTGGGACGCCAGGCCGTGGATCATCGACAATCCGAGGCCCGTTCCCTTGCCCAGTTCCTTCGTTGAGAAAAACGGTTCGATGGCTTTCTGCAGCGTCGCCTCGTCCATGCCTTGGCCTTCGTCCTTGACCGAGAGCACGACGTATCGTCCGGCTGCAAGCGTATCGTTTGAGAACCTCTGCTCTTCCTGGCTGAGGCTGATCCGCAGCGTGCCGCCGTCGGGCATGGCGTCACGCGAGTTGACGGCAAGGTTGAGAAGCGCCAGCTCGATCTGGTTGGCATCTGCCGAAACCTTCGGCAGATGATCCGGTATCGCGGTTTCGACGAGGATGGTCGACCCGACCGAGCGTTCGAGAAGGTCGCGCATGCCACCGATCAGGGCGCCAAGGTCAACGGGACCGATCTGCAGATCCTGGCGGCGGGCAAAGGCGAGCAGCCGCTGGGTCAACGACGCCCCGCGTCTTGCGCCCTGGAGGGCGCCATCGATCAGCCGTTCCGCTTTCGGATCGCCCGCAACGAGCTTGCGGAGCAATTCGAGATTGCCGAGCACTGCCATCAACAGGTTGTTGAAATCGTGGGCGACGCCGCCGGTCAGTTGGCCGATCGCCTCCATCTTCTGCGCCTGGCGCAGTTGATCTTCCGCCCGCTCACGCTGCGACACCTCGTCCATCACGACCGAATGGGCCTGTTCAAGTTCACGCGTCCGCTCGGCGACACGCTCTTCAAGCAGTTCGTTGATCTGCCGCTGCTGCTTCTCGTTGATGACCCGGTCGGTAATGTCGGCGGATACGCCGACCAGCTTGACCGCCTTGCCCGAGTGGTCGCGGTAGAGCTGTGCCCGCACCTCTGCCCAGCGCACGGTGCCGTCGCGCCAGACGGTGCGGTATTCGACAGAATAATCCTCACCGCTCTCGGCTGTTGCGGTATGAGCATCCTGTACGCGTTGCCGGTCATCGGGATGGATGCTGGCAAAAAGGTCCTGATAGGTGAACGCCTCTTCCGGACCGCGTCCGAAAATGCTCTTGCAGGTCGCAGACGTGCTCAGGACATCGGTTGCAAGATCCAGTTCCCAAGCGCCGAGGCGACCGGCCTCGAGTGCTGTCTGCAAACGCCGCTCTCCTTCGTCGAGAGCTTCCATCCGCAGACGTGCATCATATTGGCGCCGACGCCCGCGTGCGGCAGAACGGGCAACGCTGATGAATGTCGTTGCGTGGAAAGGGCGCTCGATGAAGCTGACATTGCCAAGGACCTCCGACAGCCGCGCAGCTGCGGGATTACGCTCCGGACCACCGCCGCGGTTTGTCAGAATGACGAAAGGTAGATCCGACCAGCTCGGCTGGTTCTCGATCCACTGGGAGATGGCGCGCAGGTCGGCGGAGCGCAGAGCTTCCTCGGTGATGACAGCGAGCGCGATGTTGTCGTCAAGGCTGTCGACGAAACCGGACAGGTCCGGGGCCGCCTTCGAAGCGATACCGGCTTCCTTCAGGAGGGATGCCGCAATCTGCGCATCGCGACCGTGTGGGGCATGAATGAGGCCGACGGCATCTCTGTTAGGAATGGCTTTCGTCCTCGTTTGAAAGCTCCAGCAGTTGCTGCTTTTCGCCGACAAGCGTCGGTACGCCGCGCAACACGCCCTGGAAACCGGAAAGCGGATCGCCCAGTGTCAGCCCCGCATCGGTGATGCGAAACTCGCGGATGGTTTCTTCGTGCCGACCGGTTCGCTTCTTGATGACCGAGACTGCACGCCGAACCCTGCCCAGTGCCTCGAAATAGCGCAGCAGGATAACTGTATCGGCGAGGTAGGTGACATCGACCGGGGATTTCATGTCTCCGACGAGCCCGTGCTGGGCAACTGTCAGAAACGTATTGGCGCCTTGCCGATTGAGGTATTGCAGCAGTTCATGCACGTGCAGGATCAGCGCGTTTTCCTCGGGCATCGACGCCTGGTAGCCGTTCACGCTATCGATCACGACTGTCCCGGCCTTGAAGGTCGCCACGCGATCCCGCACGCGTTGCGAGAATTCCCCCGGCGAAAGCTCGGCCGCATCCAGCTGCTCGATGTGAATAGCGCCATCGTCGCGCATCTTCTCAAGGTCGATCCCCATTGCTTTCGTACGCGAGAACAACAGGCCGAGCTCTTCGTCGAATATGAAGACGGCTGCTTTCTCACCGCGCTTCACGGCAGCTGCTACAAACTGGAGCGCGAACAGGCTTTTGCCGGTACCGGCAGGTCCGATGAGCAGCGTGCTCGACCCGCGTTCTATACCACCGCCAAGTAGATCGTCGAATTCGGCAATGCCGCTTTTTAAAATAGCTCGGTCGAATGCCGTCTTGTGCTCGATCGCACGCAGCCGCGGAAAGACCGAGACGCCTCCGGTCTTGATGACGAAATCATGATAGCCGCCGCGGAACGCCTGGCCGCGATATTTGATCACCCGCAGGCGGCGGCGTTCCGAACCATAGTCGGGAGCCAGCTGCTCGAGATGAAGAACGCCGTGAACGACGCTGTGGACGGTTTTGTCGAGATTGTCTGACGTCATGTCGTCGAGCAAAAGGACTGTGGCGTCGGATCGAGAAAAGAAATGCTTCATGGCCAGGATCTGGCGGCGGTAGCGGAGAGAACTCTGTGCCAACAGACGGATTTCCGACAGGCTGTCGATCACCACACGCTGCGGTTTCAGACGCTCGAAGGCCTCGAAGATCAGCTTGGTCGTCTCGCCGAGCTCCAGATCTGAGGAGTAAAGCAGGCTTTGCTGCTGGTCTGCGTCAAGCAGGCTTTCCGGGGGGACGAGCTCGAAGATTTCGATCGAATTTCCGAATTCGATACCGTGCGAAAGCGCGCTTTCCCGCAGTTCTTCTTCGCTCTCCGACAGGCTGATATAAAGACAGCGCTCCTTGAGTGTCGCGCCTTCCAAAAGAAATTGCAGGGCGATCGTAGTTTTGCCCGTGCCCGGCGTCCCTTCGAGCAGGAAAACATGGCGGCGAGTCAAACCGCCCGATAATACATCGTCCAGTCCCAGAACGCCTGTCCTCGCCTTTGTACTCAAGCCGTCGATCATGTTTTTTCCTTTTGCGACTTTTGACTTAGCGCAAACTGGCGTGGAAACAAGAGATGGACGGGTTGGGTACGGTAACTGTGACGAACGAGATGTTTCCGGCTGTCCTTCGATTCTAGCAGTTGCGCAGGTAAGCGGCGGCGCGAAGACCCGAAATGCGTCCGAGCGCCACTGCAGTCAGGAGACCGTTCCCGGACAGGTAGCCGCTCGCTTTGCTGCCCGATACGCCACAGGCGGCGCCTCCGGCGGCAAAAAGGTTTGCGATGGTCGAACCGTCGCGTCGAACCACACGCGCCTCGCCGTCAACAACAAGCCCGCCCTGGGTGTGGAAGAGTGCGCCGGTGACCCTTACCGCTTTGAAGGGCGCTCGAAGTGGCGGCACGTCTGCCAGAGAACGGCCGAACGGGTCCGCCCCACCCTCGGCTTTGCAATTCTCGAAAGCACGGAAGCTTGCCGTCAGTTTCTCCGGCGAGACCTGCATCCGCTCCGCAAGCGCCTCGATCGTATCGGCCTCGATGATCGCCTGCATACGCTCGGCGCTTCTGAAATCCTCGAACTGGCCGGCGATCTCGGCGATCCGCGTGTCGAACACGGTCCATGCGATCCCTTCCGGCTGGGCAAGCACGTTGGACGCCTGCTCGGAATACCCCTTCGCCTCGTTGGAAAAGCGTTCGCCTGCGACATTCACCTGGAAGCCGCCTTCCATCACGGTCGCCCAAGTGATCAGGATCCCGGCAGGATGGGCGACCGATCCATGGCCCTGATGACCACTCAGATGCCGCGTCGCAGCACCCAGCGCCTCACCCCAGACGATCGCATCGCCCTGGTTGCCCGGGTGGCCGAAATAGAGTGCATCCCGCATGTCCGGAATGTGGTCGGCAACCAGCGCCGGATTGCCGCCATAGCCATTGCAGGCAAGGATCACGGCCTCGCAGCCGATGTCTTCGCGGGACCCATCCGGTCGCGACAGGGTCATGCCGCGCGGCTTGCCGTCGGAGCCTACGACGAGTGTGTCCACATGGGCTTCGGTCAGGATATCGATGCCGGCTTCTTCCGCGGCGTCGCGCAGACGATCGATCAACTCCTCGCCGGACCGGGAGGGAAGACCATGCATTCGAAGGTGCGAGTGGCCGGGATAGCGAAAATTGTCGACCAGCGAAAACGCCAGGCCGTGGTCCTCCGCCAGCCATTCCAGCGTTGGTCCGACTGTTTCGGTGACCAGCCGAACGAGATCCACATCCGGCTCGCCATCCGCCTTGTGCAGGATATCCGCCCCGAAGGCTTCCGGCGTGTCCTCGACACCGATCGCGCGCTGCCAGCGCGTGCCTGCTGCCGGAATGAGGCCGGCCGACAGCGCCGTCGAGCCGCGCGGCAGCGGATCGCGCTCCAGCACAATCACCTCGACGCCTCCCGCATTGGCGGAAAGTGCTGCAACCATACCGGCGGCACCGGCGCCGATCACGACAAGCGGCACCATCACCTCGAATTCCCGGTCCGAGACTTCGACCTTTCTCATTGGGCGTCGAACTCGGCGATCATGTCTTCGATTGTCGCGATCCGGCTGACAGGTTTCAATGCTGCGATCGCGGTCTCGTGCGTTTCCTGCGAGAAGGCGGCCGAACCATCCGACAGGGTGATCGTTTCGAAATCGCGGACATGGGCGTCACGAACGGTGGAGGCGACACCGCCATTGGTGACGATGCCGCCGACCACCAGCTTCTCGATGCCGCATTTGCGCAGGACCCATTCGAGCCGGGTCATGTAGAACGCCGAATAGGCGACTTTCTCGACAATGAGATCGGCCGGCGCCAGATCATCGATCAGGCTGTTGCCCCAGGTGCCTGGCGCAAAATCGCCCTTGCCGAGAAAGGGCCGGAGTTCCTTCAGATGCGGTGAGATGATCGGCTCGCCACCCTTGCCCGGCACCAGCGTGAACTGGGCCGAGATGATGTAGCCGCCTTTTGCGCGCATTACGTCCACAAGTGGCTTGATGCGTTCCTGCAATGCCGCGATCTCAGGCGCGCCTTGACCGGCACGGCCATAGGCGCCGTCGGGGGCCAGAAAATCATTGGTCAGATCGACGATGATCAGGCCGGTCTTTTCTATGGGGATCGAATGTCCGCTCATGATTTCCGCTCCACGATGATATTTCCGTAGAGATCGACGCGTGCCTTGAATTCCGGCGAGACGACTGTCGTTGCATCCGGCTGTTCGAGGATCGCCGGGCCCTGGATTTCGGAACTCTCCGGCAGTTGCAGGCGATCGTAGATCGTCGTTTCATGCCAGGCGCCGTCGAACCAGACCTGTCGCGAGCCCGTCGTTGCGGAGGCAACCGTCGTATCGACAGGTGCGGCCAGCGCCTTCAGATCGAAGCTCGGACGAATGCCGATCGCGCTGGTGCGAAGGTTGACGATCCGCATCGGAACACCCGGCAGAAGCCGGCTGAAACTTGCCTGATAGGCATCCTCGAAAGCCTGCTGGATCATCGCCTCGCTGACATCGGTTTGGCTCCCGCTGATCGTTGCCGGCAGTGTGACCCGAACCGTATGGGTCTGACCGACATAGTGCATGTCGAGCTCGAACAGCGTATCGATCCGCTCGACCGTCAGATGCGCATCCTCGACGACGGCGCGCGCCTTGCCCGCCTCCTCGACCATGCGGGCGTCGATCGCCGCAACGTCGATGCCCTCGAGCGAGAGGTTCAAGGTCTGGACCTGGTCGTGGCGGATGTCGGCGATGACGCAACCCAGCGCAGATGTCACACCCGGATAACGCGGCACAAGCGCCGCCTTCAGCCCGACTTCGCGAATCAGCGCCGAGACATGCAATGCCCCGCCGCCACCGAAGGGAACGGCCGCGAACTTCTGCGGATCGTGACCGCGCTCGATCGACATCAGCCGGATCGCGCCGGCCATGCGGCTGTCGGCAATCTTCACGATCGCTTCGGCCGCTTCCATCACACCGAGGCCGAGCGGCTTTGCGACATGCTGGTCGATCGCGGCCTTGGCGGCCTCCACGTCGAGACGGGCAAGCTTGCCGCCGATCGGCCGGTCCGCGTTTATACGGCCGAGCACGACGTTGGCATCCGTCAGCGTTGGCCGGGTATTGCCCTGACCGTAGCAGACCGGGCCGGGCCGTGAACCGGCACTTTCGGGGCCGACCTGCAGCAGGCCGCCGGCATCCACATGCGCAATCGAACCGCCGCCGGCACCGATCGTGGTGATCTCGATCATCGGTGTTCGGATAACGAGGCCGAAATCGATCGTCGTCTGGGCCGCGAGCGCTGCCTTGCCGTCGGCAATCAGCGAGACATCGAAGGACGTGCCGCCGAGATCGCCGGTGATGACGTTTGGAAAGCCTGCCGCTTTTGCGATCGCGGCTGCGGCAATGACGCCTGCCGCCGGACCGGACAGCGCTGTGCGGGCCGGAAGCCTGCGCGCCGTCTCCGTCGACATGACGCCGCCGTTCGACTGGACGATATGGAAGCGGCCGGCGAAGTCTTCGCTTGCCAGTGCCGTTTCCAGCTTGCCGAGATAGGAGCCGACCACCGGCTGCAGATAGGCATTGAGGACGGTCGTCGACGTGCGCTCGAATTCACGGATTTCGGGCAGGATCTGCGTCGAGCAGGCGAGGTTCTCGTTGTCCCAGACCGCACGGGCGGCTTCCACCGCACGCTCCTCGTTTTCTGGATTGGCATAGGCGTTGACGAAGACGATCGCGAGCGCCTCCGCACCCATCGCCTTCAGCTTTTCGGCAGCGACGCGGACGGCATTGACATCGACGCCAAGACGGATCGTACCGTCGGCGAGCGTGCGTTCCGCCACTTCCAGACGCATGTCACGTTCGACGACGGGTATGAAATCGCCCCATAGGCCCCAGGTATTCGGCCGGTCCCGGCGTCGCATTTCCAGTACGTCACGAAAGCCTTCGGTAGTGATCAGACCAACCCTGGCGCCCTTGCGCTCCAGCAGCGCGTTGGTGCCGACGGTGGTGCCGTGCACGATCGAAGACAGGTCAGCGATGGCGCCGAAACCCTTCAGACCATCGAGGAAGCCAACAGCTTCATCACCGCGGTTGGAGGGGACCTTGTTGGTGCGGAATTTCGCAGACGCTTCATCGAAATAGAAGAGATCAGTAAAGGTGCCGCCGACATCGACGCCGACGATCCTGCCCAATCCCGACTGGCCCAGTTTTTCATTTTGTTGTTTTGTTGTTCCCAGATCGCTCACGCGGCCACTCCCTTGCGCAGCTTGTCGGTTGCTTCGTGGTCGATCTCGCCATCTGCGCCGATCACCACGCCGTAGAGGGCTTCGGCCTGACTGGTGCTGACGAAGCCGAGGCGCACGTCATGCAGAACCTTGTCCGGATCGCGCCTGTGGGGATCGCCCCAGCCGCCGCCGCCAGGTGTCTCCAAGCGGATCCGCTTGCCGGGCTTCAGCCTCAGATCGGTAATCTTCGACGCCATCGGCGGAACGGCTTCGCCGCCATCTTCCGTTTGCCACGAGAACCTGTTCAATGCCGCTGACTCTCCGCCGACGACGCCGAACGGCGCGCGTCTGCCGCGTTCGCCGAGCAGCGCCACGTCGCCGCCGGTGAGCAGCTCCAGTTCATAGACTGAGCCAACGCCGCCGCGATGGGTGCCGGCACCGGCCGAATCCGGCCGCAGCGCCCATTGCGTGAACATGACGGGATAGGCGGCTTCGAGGATCTCGACCGGTGGAATGGTCGCCGTCGAAATCGGGTTGTTGGCATGGTTCAAGCCGTCGGACATCGGATTGCCGCCGAGACCGCCACCGAAGAACGAGAACATCACCCATCGCTTGTGGTCTGCCCTGTAGCCGGCGAGCGACAATGCGTTGATCGTGCCGAACGGGGCAGCAGTTGCACGCGCCGGATCAGCCTGGGCAATGGCGCCGAGAACGACGCCGATCAGGCGCAGGATGGTTTCCGTATAGCCGGCAACCGGCTTTGGAGCATTTGCGCCGAGCAGGGAATTATCGACGATGGTGAACGAGATCGGGCGAAGGCAACCCGCATTCGCCGGCACTTCGGTAAAGATGTGCTTCAGCGCCACGTAGCAGGCGGCAATCGTCGTCGAGCGCGAGATATTGATCGGACCCTGGGCCGACTGGGTGGAGCGCGAGAAATCAAGCGCCATCGTGTCGCCGGAAATCGTCAGGTCGAGCGCTACCGTCAGCATCTCGTCGGTGATGCCGTCATTGTCGAGCACGTCTTCGAACGAATAGGTACCATTGGGGATTGAAGCGATCGCTGAGCGCATCAGCGCTTCGGCGCGGTTTGAGAAAGCCTCGAACGCCGCATCGACTGTCGCTGGACCATATTCGCCGAGAAGAGCGCCAAGCCGTTTCTCGCCGAGATCGAGCGCATTGAGCTGACCGTTGAGATCGCCCCAGTTCGACATCGGAACGCGGGAATTGGCGGACAGGATTTCGATGATGTCGTTGTTCATCGTGCCTGCGGAGATCAGCTTGACGACCGGGATCCGCACACCTTCCTGGAAGCTTTCGACCGCCTTCGGATTGTAGCTGCCGGCGACATTGCCGCCGATGTCGAGCCAGTGACCGACCGAGGCCATCCAGCAAAACAGCTTTCCATCCCGAAAGATCGGCCGCACCAGACGGAAGTCGTTGAGATGTGTCCCGCCCTCGTAAGGGTCGTTGAAGATGAACGTATCGTTCTCTTGCAAGCCCCCTTCCCGCTCGACCTTGGCGATGACGGCGCGCACGGCAAACGCCATGGCCCCGACGAAAATCGGCAGGCCGGACGTGCCCTGCACCAGCGTGTCGCCGGTCGTGGCGTGATAGATGCCGTGGCAGGCATCCTTGGCTTCGGCGATTGTCGGGTTGAAAGCCGAGCGATAGAGCGTCGCATCCATCTCGTCTGCAATCTGCTCCAGCCGGCCCTTCAGAACCGCCAATGTCACGGGATCAAGCGTCACTGAATCACGTGTGACGGTAGCTTGCGAACTCATCTCGCGTCCTCTTCTCGTGTGTCCTGGCGATCGGCATCTTCATAGCTTTTGCCGAGCGCGAGCATGTCGGGCGTGCCGATCAGCGCATTGAGCCCGTTGAAATCGAACATCCGGTCCGCGAACGGCGCGTTGGATCCGGCAGCGGCCAGAGAGGCGTAATAATCGACCGCCGTCTTCGCCATTGCCCGGACGATTCCGCCCGGAAAGATGACGATCTGGAAGCCAAGGTCGGACAATTCAGCTGCGTTGTGGATTGGCGTCGTGCCGCCCTCGACCATGTTGGCAACCAGTGGCCTGACGCCCTTCAGCGCGCCTGCGATATCGCCCAGCTGCTCGCCACTCTTCGGCGCCTCGACGAACAGAATGTCGGCACCGGCTTGCGCGTAAAGATGCGCGCGTTCCAGCGCCCGATCGATCCCTTCCATCTGCAGCGCATCGGTGCGCGCGATGATCAGCGTCTGCTCGCTTGCCCTTGCGTCGACCGCCGCCTTGATCTTTCCGACCATCTCTCCGGTGGAGACGACCGACTTGTCGTTCAGGTGCCCGCAGCGCTTCGGCGTGGTCTGGTCTTCAAGCTGGATGCCCTGGGCGCCCATCTTTTCAAACAGCCGCACCGTGCGCTGGACGTTGAGCGCATTGCCGTAGCCCGTGTCGGCATCGACGATAACGGGCACGGTCATCCGGTCGCAGATCATCGCGATCCGGTCGGCCACTTCCGCCATCGACACGAGGCCGATATCGGGTCGCCCAAGATGGGTGTAGGCGATGGCCGCGCCGCTCAAATACACTGCGCGAAAGCCGGCGCCCGCTGCGATCGACGCCGTGAGGGCGTCAAACACTCCAGGCGCGACAATCGGAATGCCGCTCTTCAAATCCTGGCTGAGACTCATGGTATGTTTCCTTGTTCTTCCCGGCCTCTCTGGGCCGTGTTCTTGTCGCTCAAAGGCCGAGATAAGCCCGTTTCAATTCAGGATTGTCGCGAAGTTCGGCGGCATCGCCTGATAGTGCGACCGAACCGTTCTCCAGGATGTAGGCCCGGCTCGCGAGGTCCAGCGACTGCATGACGTTCTGCTCCACCAGCATGATCGGCAGGCCATCGTCGCTCAGGCGGCGGATGAGCGAGAACATCTCCTCGACCAGAAGCGGCGACAGGCCGAGCGAAGGCTCGTCGAGGATCAGAAGCTTGGGTTCGCTCATCAGGCCGCGGCCGATCGCCAACATCTGCTGCTCGCCGCCCGACAGCGTGCCGGCGAACTGCCGGGTCCGTTCCTTCAGCCGCGGAAAGATTGCGAACACCTTTTCGATATTGCCGGCCCGGACCCGCTTCGGCCGGCAATAGCCACCGAGTTCGAGATTTTCCAGAATGGTCAGGTTGGGAAAGATCTTGCGACCTTCCGGCACGTGGATGAGGCCGGATGCGACGATTTCGCGGGCAGTGGCGCCCAGTATCTCACGGCCGTCGAAACGAACCGAGCCGCTGCGGGCGGGCTGCACCCCTGACAGTACCTTGTTGAGCGTGGTCTTGCCGACGCCGTTCGATCCGAGCACGGCGACCACCTCGCCCTTGCCGACGGAAAGGCTGAGGCCGCGAAGGACTTCGGTTCCGCCATAGCCGGCGCGCAGGTCTGCGATCTCAAGCATGGGCTGCCCCTTCCGCCTTGATGCGCGCTGCAGCGCCGTGGCCGAGATAGGCCTCGATGACAGCCGTATCGGTACACACCAAACGCGGCTCGCCGCTTGCAATCATCTTGCCCTGCGAGAGCACGTAGACGGTGTCGCAGAGGTTCATCACCGCCTGCATGATGTGTTCGATCATCAGGATCGTGACACCCTCTTCGCGGATCTGCCGGATGATCGGCAAAACGTCACGGATTTCGGATGGGTTGAGCCCCGCCAGCACCTCATCGAGTAGCAACAGCTTCGGCTGCGTCGCGAGTGCCCTTGCCAGTTCGAGCCGCTTGCGGCCGGCAATCGTGAGGCCCGAGGCAAGTTTGTCGAGTTCGTGGCCAAGACCGACTTTTTCGGCCGTCAGGGTCGCAAGACGCCTCGCCTCAGCCGGATCCTTGGTGTGCAGGAAGGCACCGACGGCGATGTTGTCGCGAACGTCGAGACCCGCAAAGGGCTGGACAATCTGGAACGTGCGCGCCAGTCCTCGGCGTGCCCTCAAATGCGGCTTTTCGCTGGTAATGTCCTCATTCTGAAACGTGACGGTTCCCGCATTGGGGTTGAGGAAGCCGGCGATCATTGCAAACAGCGTCGTCTTGCCGGCCCCATTGGGACCGATCAGCCCGGTGATCGAACCCTCCGCCACATCGATCGTTGCATCGTCGACGGCGAGAAGCCCGGAAAATCGCTTGGTGAGATTGTGCGCTTTCAACATGGTCATGCCCCTCACATCGCCTTGCCGCGGCTTTTGCGCCGATACCAGAGATCCGCCACGAAACCTCGGATCCCGTTCGGTGCGAAAGCGACGCAGAGAATGAGAATGATGCCGAAGACGACGAGATCGACGCCGGCGATGCCGCCCGAAAACGACTTGGTGATTTCGCCGAGACCCAAAAGCAGGACCGAGCCGATCAGCGGACCGAGCATCGTGCCTGCGCCACCGACGATTGCCGCAAACAGCGCCTCGATCGAGATCCACGAGCCGTAGGCGACATTGGCATCGATGAAGAGGAAGTTCTGCACGTAGAGGCAGCCGGCAAGCGCGGTGATCGCGGCTGACAGCGTGATTGCCTGCATCTTGATCTTGAAGATATCGACACCGAGCGCCTGGGCTGCCTGATCGTTTTCACGAAGCGCAATGAGATAGGCGCCAAAAGCGGATCGTTCCAGCCAGCGGGTCAGAAGCAGGCCGCCTGCCACGAAGCCGATGAGGATCAGCAGGAACCAGCGGCGGTCGGAAAATTGCAGATAGGCAAAGCCGTTGTTGATCGAGACCAGCATGCCGGCAGCGCCACCGGTGAAATCCCAGCTGTTGGCGAGGATGCGCAGCACTTCCGCAAATGCCAGCGTGATCAGCGCGAAATAGGATCCTTTCAGGCCTGCCCGGAAGCTCAGAAAGCCGATCATGGCGCCGACGGCCGCACCGAGAATGACGCCGCAGACAAGGCCGACCCAGGCATTGATGCCGAAGCTCGTCTGCAGGATCGTCGTCGTATAGGCGCCGGTACCGAAAAAGGCCGCGTGTCCGAAGGAGGAGAGCCCGCCATAGCCGCCGAGAACATTCCAGCCCTGCGCCGTGAGCGCGATGATCATCATGAAGATCAGGAGATTGAGAATGTTGCCGGGCAGCCCGGCAACGGCTGCGATGCCGACCACGCCGAGAAAGGCAAGGGCCGCGATGAATTCAAAATTCTTCTTCATGCGCGTGCTCCAAACAGGCCGGTGGGCTTCACCAGAAGCACGAGAATGAAAATGAGGAAGATGCCGATCTGGCCGAGGCTATCGCCGAGGAAGAGGCTGGAAATGGCTTCGACGACGCCGATCAGCAGGCCGCCGATCAGGGCGCCGGGGATCGATCCCATGCCGCCGAGAACGACAATGGTGAAAGCGACGAGAACAAAGGCCGCCCCTGTGGTGGGGCTGACATAGAACGAGGGCATCAGCAGGCCGCCGGCAATCGCCAGACAGGCGGTACCGATCGCAAACGTCATGGCATAGACATGCGCGACATTGATCCCGACAAGGCTGGCGCCGAGTTTTTCCTTGGCAACGGCGCGGATCGCCTTGCCGATATCGGTTCGGTTGAGGATCGCCCACAGAAGGACGGCGGTCACGACCGAGACTACGAGCCCGATCACCCTCGGCAGCGAGAGAAGGAGCGGACCGAGCGGCACGATCTCGAACGCGTAATCTGTCGCAATGGTGCGGGTGTCGGAATTGAACCCGGCGAGAAGCAGGTTCTGGATGACGATCGACAGACCAAGGGTGGCGAGCAAAATACCGTTGTCCGAGCCGCGACTGGCCGGACCGATGATAAAGCGCTGCAGACAATAGCCGATCGCGAACATCATAGGCGTGACGACGAGGATGGCGACGTAGGGATCAAGGCCGAACCTGTCTGAGGCCAGCCAGACGAGATACATCGCGACCGTCAGCAAGGCGCCGTGGGCGAAGTTGACGATGTGCAGCACGCCGTAGATGAGGGTGAGCCCGAGAGCGATCAGCGCGTAGACGGCACCGAGCATCAGGCCGTTCATCAACGCTTCGAAAATGATTGTCGGCGAATACATGATGTTCCTTCGAAGAAGGGCTTGCCGGAATGGCCCGGGACAAAAACGCCGCCCCGGGCCTGCCGCACTCGCTGGGTATGGATTAGCCGTTGGCCGGGAACTTGGGCTTGGCCTGGGCGAACTGGTCCGGATAGATGACCTTGATCTGGCCACCCTGAACCTGGGTATTGAGCGGAAGCGCGTTGACGTTCTGGCCTGTCGCATCGAACTTCGACTTGCCGTAGGGCATCACGCCGCTGTCGAACTCGTTCTTCTGCAAGGCTTCGATGATCGCGCCGCTTTCGGCACTCTTCGCAAATTCCAGCGCCTGCGCTGCGACCTTGACGACCGAGTAATTGATCGGCGCGTTGTAGGCGTAGAACTTGCCGGCGGCCTGAACGGCCTGCATCAGCTTGTCGTTGGTCGGGTTCTTGGGATCGCCCCAGTGGTTGACGTCCATCACGCCTTCTGCCGCTTCCGGGAATTCCTTGACGAACCGGTAGCTGGAAGCCGCACCGCCGAAGAGAGCATAGATACCGCCCTTCGGCTTGACCCGCTGCTGTTGCAGGGTCCGGGCGAACAGCACGAATTCGTTGAAGTAATGCGAGGGAATGATGAGGTCGGGCTGCAGCGAACGCAGGCGGAGCACCACATTCGACATGTCGCGTGCCGGTGTCGGGTGCGAAATCGCCTCGACCACTTCGAAGCCGAGGGCAGGCAGGCGAGCCTGCATCAGCTTGGCGAGACCCGAGCCGAGAAGACCGTCTTCATGGACGATCGCCACAGTCTTTGCGGCCTTGCCGGAAGCGTCGTTGATAGTTACGAGGTTCTTCAGCGCGACGTCGGCCGCCATCGAGAAGCTCGGGTTGAAACGGAAGACGTTTTTGAGGTTGCGGGTCATCAGCGCGTCGGAGACGGCGCAGTCGATGATGAAGGGAAGCTCGTAGCGGGCCGCGGCCTGGGTCGCGGTCATGGAAATGCCGCTGGCAAAACCACCGACGACGATCGCAGCGCCATCCGCCTTCAGCTGTTCGGTCGCCTGGGCGCCGGCTTCGGCATTCGAACGGCTGTCGCCGATCAGAAGTTCGAGCTTGGCGCCGCCGAGCGACTTGATGCCGCCGGCATCGTTGATTTCCTTGATCGCATATTCCGCGCCGATCCGTGCCAGATCGCCGTCTCCGGCAAAGCCACCGGTCATCGGCTGCAGCAGAGCGATCTTGACCGTCGGTGCCTGTGCCCGGCTGAGACCGGGTGCCGCAAGGACCATCGCCGAGACACCGCCAACTTTCAGCACCGTGCGCCGGGAGACCGAGTTCGTGAGCTTCTTCATTCCTTCACCACCCTCTTAGGATTGCGGGGGCCGGATGCCCGCTCGTTACGGTAGACCTCGGACGTAGGGCTCCAGTGCCGGCTCCCTTCAGTGCCCTTGCGTACGAGGTTCATTTGCAGGCTGTATCTATCGGGACGGTAGAGCGCTTGGAGATACTCCATGCCGCGCCCTCCCTTGCCGTAGACGACACGGGTCAGCGCGATGAGGGGCGAACCCACACCGATACCAAGGGCCTCGGCCACTTCCGGATTGGCAAGAACCGCACCCACTTCCTGCCATGCCGTTTCAGCACGCAGACCGGCTCTCTCCATCAGTTCGAGCAGAGCCATATGAGCCAGGTCGTCACGTGAATATTCGCGACCGACGCGTTCGGGCACGTAGGCCGTCAGATAGGAGAACGGAAGGTCGTCGAAGGAGCGTACGCGCACCGACTTCTGAACCCGCTCGTCGTCTTCGAGATGCAAGGCCTCGGCAACCTTCTCGGGTGCCTCGATATAGTCGAACGAGATCAGCTTGACGGCCGTTGTCCGCCCCATTTCAATGAGGTGAGCAAAGGCATTCGAGAGGTCGGCCGTGGCCATCTGGGCAAAGTTGGAGCCCCGCACATAGGTGCCGGATCCGACCCGCTTGTCGACCAGGTCTTCGGCGGAAAGTAGATCGAGCGCGAGCCGGACCGTGACCCGCGAAACCCCGTATTGTTCAGCCAACGCAAGCTCGCTCGGCAGGCGCATGCCGGCCTTCAGCTCGCCCGAAACGATCTTGTCCCGCAGCAGAAGATAGACCTTCTGAGTCTTCAAGGGTTCGGTCGCCGGCCTCAACGTGAGCTCCCAATCTATCTTATTTTTAATACAGGTTTTGTATAAAACGGCTGACAGATCTCGTCAATGCCCATATAACACTCAGCAGACGTATTTGCCTATATGCAGTGCAACATGCGAGATTGTGCGATGCAAGAGAGATTTGCGGAAACCGAGTTTTCACATGCGATGGTGCCGCTTGCCGTCGGCAATCTCACGTTTCGAAACCGCATTCTCGTTCCGGCGCATACGACTAATTTCGGCGAAAACCACCTGCCGAGCGAGCGCCACCTTGCCTACCATCGCGAACGTGCGAGGGGCGGTGTCGGTGCGCTCATCTTTGAATCCATCCGCGTTCACGCGAACTCGCTTGGCCGGCCGCAGGCCGTCTGTGGCTTCGACCCTGCCAGTATCGAACCGTTCCGCAGGATCACCGACGCTGTCAAAGCGGAAGGCGCGCGGATCCTTGGCCAGATCATCCATCTCGGCCGGCAGGTTGAGGGCGATTTCGAGCGGACCGTCTCCTTTGGACCGTCGCCGATTCCGTGGGCGACGTCTGCCCTGCCGCCGCGCCCGATGGATCGCGCCGACATGGATGCGGTCATCGAAGGGCATGTGCTGACCGCCCGCCATCTCGTGGCGGCGGGCTTTGAGGGGATAGAGCTGCAGATGGCGCATGGCCATCTTCTGCAGCAGTTCCTGTCACCGCTTTCCAACACACGCGACGACGCGTACGGCGGCTCGGCGGAAAACCGGATGCGCTTTCCGCTGGAGGTCCTTCAGGCTGTCCGAGCGGAAGTGGGTCGCGATTTCTGTCTGGGCATTCGCCTCAGCGGCGATGAGTATGTCGAGGGCGGGATCACCATCGATCAGGCCGAGAGGACCGCGGTGTCACTTGCGGCGGCCGAAAAGATCGACTTCTTCAATGTCTCGCATTCCGCCTATCACGCCTCCTATTCGCTCGCTTCGCAAATGGCCGACATGGCAATCGATCCGGAACCATTCCGGTCGTTGCCGGCGCGGATCCGCATCGCTTTGCGCAGTGAGGGCCACGACATTCCCGTCTTCGCCGTCTGTCGGTTCAACACGCTGGCGGAGGCCGACGCGATCATTGCGGCCGGTGGCGCGGATGCGGTTGGTATGGCGCGTGCTCATCTTGCCGAGCCGGCCATCGTCAACAAGACGGTCGAAGGCCGCATGAACGAAATCCGCACCTGCATTGCCTGCAATCAGGGTTGCGCCGGGATGCTGGAAAAGAACCTGCCGATCCGCTGTCTGGTCAATCCGCGTGCCGGGCTGGAAGGCGAATGGGCGGAGCTTGCCAAGACCGGCACGCAACAACCCAAACGCTTGCTTGTGGTCGGCGGCGGGCCGGCCGGGTTGGAGGCGGCGCGTACGGCAGCGGAGCGCGGCCATATCGTGACGCTGTGGGAAAAGCAGGACGATCTCGGCGGTCAGTTTCGCGACGCGGTGAAGATGCCGAAGCGCGCCGAATTCCGAACCCTGATGGAAGAGCAGATTGCCGATCTCGGTCGGTTCGGTGTGACGGTGGTAACAGGCAAGCATGCCGATGCCGCATCGATTGCCGATTTTGCGGCCGATGCAGTGTTTCTGGCGACAGGTTCGATGCCCGTTCGCGCAGAATTTGCCGGTGGCGGAAAGGCCTTCACGATCGTCGAGGCACTTGACGACCCGGCAGTGCTCGGCACCGACGTGGCCCTGTTCGACCGCACCGGCGAGTGGGCCGCACTGACGCTTGCGGAACATCTCGCCGACCTTGGCAAAAAGGTGACGTTCTTTTCGCCGGCTGGCGGCATCGCCTGGCGCACGACCATCTACTCGACACTCGCAAACCTGAAACGGCTGCGCGAGAAAAAGGTGAGGCTCGCCACGCTCCGGAAGGTTACAGCCTTCGACGGCGAGACCCTGACGGTTGAGGATCTTTCGACCGGCGAGAGTGAGTTGCATATGGGGTTCACCGGTGTCGTCGCCGCCGAACACAATTTCGCGGACCATTCCCTGTTCCAGCAGCTCCGTCATCTCGCCGTGCCCGTCCGACAGATCGGCGACAACCTTGCGCCCCGCACGGCCCTTGAAGCGGTCTATCACGGCCATCTTGCCGCTCGAGACCTATGAGATCTGGAAGGAGTAAAACTTGATGAGCATTCTGATAACGGGTGCAGGCGGCTTCCTCGGGCTTAACCTGATCGAGGTCATGAATGCCCAGAGCCAACCAGTCGTTGCCCTCAACGATCGCCCTCTGCCGGCAGCTTTTGCCGCAAAGCCGGGTGTCACGGTCGAATTGGCGGACGTGCGGGATCGCGTGGCGATCGCCGATATTCTTTCGCGCCACGACATTACCTGCATCATCCATGCGGCTGCGATTACACTTGGGCCAAAGAGTGCCATCGCATCGGCAAGCGACGCCTTCGACGTCAATACGGTCTCGGTCGCGATCCTGCTTGAGGAGGGTCGGAAAGCCGGCATCCGCCGCTTCGTCTACCCGAGCTCCTCCGCCGTCTACGGCGCGGCGCCCTTCGATGGCGCAGCCGTGACCGAAGAGACGAACCCGATGCCCACGACGCTTTACGGCTTTACCAAGCTTGCCAGCGAAAGACTGGTTGTCGAAGCGGGGAAAAGTTTTGGCATATCCACTGTGCGGGCGCGCATCACCGCGGTGTTCGGGCCGCACGAGCATGAAACCGGCGTGCGCGAAACGATGAGCCCGCCATTCCAGATCGCCGCCAAGGCCGTGGCGGGTGAGGATGTTCTCTTGCCTGCAGGAGGCGCCCGCGACTGGACGAGCAGCCGAGACATCGCGAAAGCGCTTGCGCTGCTTGCAATGCGGGAAAGCTTGCCGTCCGATCTCTACAATCTCAGTGTTGGCGAAACCTGGCATGTAAGCCGCCTCAGTGCGCATCTGGCGAAAGCCTATCCCGGCTGGCGCTTTGCTGATGGAAAGGCCGATGGCAGCGACAGCGCGATCGCCTTCAACGACGACCTCTCCCGACGTCGCCATGCGGTTTCGGCCGAAAAATTCGAAACGGATTTCGGCTTCCGCTTCATGGCGCCGGACGAGGCCTGCGCAGACTATGTCGGCTGGCTTGCCGATCAGACCCATGGCGCGTGACCTACCGCGCCGTATAGCCGCCGTCGGCCAGCACGTCGGTGCCAGTGATAAAGCTTGCGTCGTCCGAGGCGAGAAAAAGCGCCGTCGCAGCAATTTCCTGCGGTGTGCCGATCCGGCCGATCGGATGAAGCGGAGCGAGCATCTCGATGACCGCCGCCTCGCTGCCGGCCTGACGGGTGACGCGGCTCGTCAGCACCGCACCCGGCGACAGACTGACGGCACGAATGCCCTGGTCGGCGTGATCGAGCGCGAGACTGCGGGTGAGCGAAAGCAGCCCGGCCTTGCTGGCCGAATAGGCGGCACGCCCGGGCGTCGTCACATGGCCGAGCTGGGACGCGATATTGAGGATGACGCCGCCCTGTTTAGCGAGATGCGGCACGCCGTATTTGCAGATCAGGAAGGCGCCCGTGAGATTGACATCCAATGTCTTGCGCCAGCTTTCGAACGGGATGTCGCAGACGGTGCCAAGCGGCGTCTCGGTTGCGGCGTTGTTGACGAGGATATCGATACGGCCGAAGCGGCTCGCGACCGCGTCGATGCAGGCCTCGACCGAAGCCGGATCGGCAACATCGCATGGCATGGTAAGGCAGCGATCCGGGTCAAAGCCATCGGTTGGAACAGCGTCGAGATCGAGCATCGCGACGCGCGCACCCGCCCAGGTGAATTTTTCCGCGATCGCCCGCCCGATATCGCCGCCTGCTCCGGTGATGATGGCGACGCGGCCTTCAAGGCATTGAGGAGAGAACATGCATCACCCTTCAGGAGAAATCGAACACTTCGGATCGTCTGTCATCATCGCTTGATTTGCAAATTGAATCTGTCTTAATCTCAATACAGATTTTGAGGGCCTTAGCCGGCCTTGAGGAGTTGATAATGCCGAGGGAACACCGTCCACAGACACTGTTCGACAGGATCTGGCAGAACCACGTGATCGCATCGCAGACGGATGGTCAGCAGTTGCTGTTCATTGATCGGCACCTGGTTCACGAAGGGTCGTTCCACGGTTTCAACAAGCTCAAGGACAAGAATGCG
Source organism: Neorhizobium sp. DAR64862/K0K3 (assembly GCF_050500185.1). Lineage (NCBI taxonomy): Bacteria > Pseudomonadati > Pseudomonadota > Alphaproteobacteria > Hyphomicrobiales > Rhizobiaceae > Neorhizobium > Neorhizobium sp. DAR64862/K0K3. The sequence continues at coordinate 1,326,494 of NZ_CP191450.1, read as the reverse complement.
CGGGTCTCCCGGCCGGACCTCACCTTCGGTATCGTCGACCATTATGCGCCGACGCGGATACGCGACATTACCCGGATCGATGCCGACATTGCGGGGATGATCACCCAGCTGGAGGAGAACTGTCTTGCCAATGATGTGCGCATCTTCGGGCTGAACGACCCGCGCCAGGGCATTGTCCATGTGGTCGGCCCGGAACAGGCAATCACGCTGCCCGGCGCCACCATCGTGTGCGGCGACAGCCACACCTCGACCCATGGCGCTTTCGGCGCAATCGCGTTCGGCATCGGCGCATCGGAAGTGGCGCATGTCTTGATGACCCAGACCCTGTGGCAGAAAAAACCGAAATCGATGCGGGTCCGCTTCGATGGCAAGCTCGGGCCCGGTATCACCGCCAAGGACATGGCTCTGGCGATGATCGCCGCGATCGGTGCCGATGGCGCCCAGGGCCATGCGATCGAATATACCGGCTCGGCGGTCGAGGGGTTGTCGATGGAAGGTCGCCTGACACTCTGCAACCTTTCGATCGAGAGCGGCGCGCGCTGCGGCCTTATCGCCCCCGACATGACGACCGTGAACTTCCTGCGCCACCGGCCGCTCGCACCGAAGGGCGATCTCTTCGAGCGAGCAGCGGAAGCCTGGCTTTCCCTGCGCGGCGACGGCGACGCCTCCTTCGAGCGCGAGCTGGTGATTGACGGCAGCGAGATTGCACCTGTCGTCACCTGGGGGATCAGCCCCGAGGACGCGCTGCCGATCACATCCGCGGTACCCATGCCGGACGCGATGACCGACGAGTCACGCGCGGCCCATACGCGCGAAGCGATCGACTATATGGGACTGAAGCCCGGCATGCCGTTGACGGATATTCCGGTTGACCGCGTCTTTATCGGCTCTTGCACCAACAGCCGCATCGAAGACCTCAGAGCAGCCGCAGCCGTGCTTTCCGGCCGCAAATCTGCCGTTCCAGGCCTGGTATCACCAGGATCGTCGCTTGTGAAACACCAGGCCGAGCAAGAGGGCCTCGACCGGATTTTCGTGGACGCCGGATTGGAATGGGTCGATTCCGGCTGTTCGATGTGTGTCGGCATGAATGGTGATCTCGTTCCGCCCGGCGAACGCTGCGCCTCCACCACCAACCGGAATTTCAAAGGCCGCCAGGGCCCGAAGTCGCGCACGCACCTGATGTCGCCGGCCATGGTCGCTGCGGCAGCTGTGACCGGGCGCCTGACCGATGTTCGAGATCTGATGGGAGGCCGCAGTTGAGACCGTTCAAGACCCTCGACGCAAAAGCAGCGCCACTGCCTTTTGCAAGCGTCGATACCGATCAGCTGATCCCGGCACGCTTCATGAAGCGCTCGCGATCGGAGGGATACGGCCAGTATCTTCTCTACGACATGCGCTTCGACGGAGAAGGAAATCCGATCCAGGATTTCCCGTTGAACAACCCTGCCCGCGCAGGCGCCGAAATCCTTGTTGGACGGCGGAATTTTGGCGCAGGTTCCTCGCGAGAGGCGGCCGTTTACGCGCTTGTCGACTACGGTTTCCGCTGTGTCATCGCACCGAGCTTCGGCGACATCTTCGCATCGAACTCGGTCAACAACGGCCTCTTGCCGGCGCGGGTGACCGAAGAGGATGCGGAGACCATTCTTTCCCTGCTCGAAAATGGCCAGAACCGTGCCTTTGTCGATCTCGAAACCTGCGAGATCCGGCTCGCCAACCATGTCTTCCGCTTCGAGATAGAGCCCGTCTGGCGCACCAAGCTCCTCAACGGCTGGGATGATCTCGACCTGACGGCAAGCTATGCCGATGACATAGCCCGCTACGTGGTCTCGGACAGAGAACTCCACCCGTGGCTCCAGGAGATCCCGGCTTCGGTATGAGCGACTGCCTCAACTTCGGCACATGATCTGGATTGGTTCGTTGCATTGGGTGGCGCTCGCAGGCAGCCAACAGTTACCCGTCAGGCCTGCTCGAACTCAATCAGCGTGCCTTGAAAATCCTTGGGGTGAACGAAGATCACCGGTTTTCCGTGGGCGCCGATCTTCGGCTGGCCGTCGCCCAGAATGCGTGCGCCCGTCTCGACGATCCTTGCGGAGGCGGCTTTGATGTCGTCGACCTCGAAGCACAGGTGGTGGATGCCGCCGGACGGGTTCTTGTCCAGAAAGCTCGTGATCGGTGACGTCTCTCCGAAGGGGTGGAGAAGCTCGATCTTGGTGTTGGGCAGTTCGACGAAGACAACGGTCACGCCGTGCTCGGCCAAATCCTGTGGCGCGGAGACCGAAGCACCGAGGCCGCGATACTGATCGGATGCCGCCGCCAGATCCGGCACCGCGATCGCGACGTGATTGAGCTTCCCGATCATTGTGCCTCACACATTCCGGCGTTTTCCTTCGAGGAGATCGATCACGGCGTTGGCGGCATCGAGGACGTTTGTGCCGGGCCCGAATACGGCAGCGACGCCGTTTTCGAGGAGGTAGTCGTAGTCCTGACGCGGAATGACGCCGCCGACCACGACGATGATGTCGTTTGCGCCCTTGCGCCTGAGCGCATCGACCAGTTGCGGGGCAAGCGTCCTGTGACCGGCTGCCAGCGACGACATGCCGACCACCTGAACCTTCTGCTGGATTGCCAGATTGGCGGCCTCATCCGGCGTCTGGAACAGCGGGCCGGCCAGAACCTCGAAGCCGATATCGCCGAATGCCGAGGCGATGACCTTGGCGCCACGATCGTGGCCGTCCTGGCCGAGCTTTGCGACCATGATCTTCGGCTTGGCCTTGGTCGACGTGTATTCGGCAAGGCGCCTGGTCAGCGTCTCGTATTCCGGGTCGCCCTCATAGGCGGGGCCATAGATATCGCTGACCACATCCGGCATGGCCGCATGGTCGCCGAATGCCTTGCGCATCGCGTCCGACATCTCGCCGACCGTGGCACGCGCGCGCGCCGCCTCGACGGCCGCCGCCAGAAGATTGCCGCGCCCGGATGTCGCGACGTCGCCGAGGGCTGCCAGCGTCGTTTCCACCTTTTGCGGATCGCGCTTGCGGCGCACCTCTTCCAGCCGCTCGATCTGGCCGTTGCGCACGGCCGTATTGTCGATGGCAAGGATGTCGATGTCGTCCTCCGTCTCTAGCCGGTACTTGTTGACGCCGACAATGATCTCCTCGCCGCGGTCGACCTTGACCTGGCGCAGCGTCGCCGCTTCCTCGATCAGCCGTTTCGGCAGGCCGTCGGCGACAGCCTTGGTCATGCCGCCGAGCGCCTCGATCTCCTCGATCAGCGCCCAGGCCTTTTCGCCCAACTCGCTGGTCAGGCTTTCGACATAATAGGAGCCGGCCAGCGGATCGACGACCTTGGTGACGCCTGTCTCGTGGGCGAGGATCAGCTGGGTATTGCGCGCGATGCGGGCGGAGAATTCGGTCGGCAGTGCCATCGCCTCGTCGAGCGCGTTGGTGTGTAGCGACTGGGTGCCGCCGAGCACGGCCGACATTGCCTCGTATGCCGTGCGGATGACGTTGTTGTAGGGATCCTGCTCGGCCAGAGACACACCGGAGGTCTGGCAATGGGTGCGCAGCATCAGCGAGCCCGGCTTCTTCGGCGCGAACTCCTCCATGATCCTCGACCACAGAAGGCGGGCGGCGCGCAGCTTCGCCGCCTCCATGAAGAAGTTCATGCCGATGGCGAAGAAGAAGGAAAGACGTCCGGCGAACTCGTCGACATCGAGGCCCTTGGCGATCGCGGCACGCACATATTCGCGGCCGTCCGCCAGCGTGAAGGCCAGTTCCTGCACCAGCGTCGCACCCGCCTCCTGCATGTGATAGCCGGAGATCGAGATCGAGTTGAAGCGCGGCATTTCTCTTGCGGTGTATTCGATGATGTCGGCAACGATCCGCATCGAGGGTTCGGGCGGATAGATATAGGTGTTGCGGACCATGAACTCCTTAAGGATGTCGTTCTGGATCGTGCCCGAAAGCTGCGAGCGCTCGCAACCCTGTTCCTCGCCGGCGACGATGAAAGAGGCAAGGATAGGGATCACCGCACCGTTCATGGTCATCGACACGGACATGTCTTTCAGCGGAATGCCGTCGAACAGGATCTTCATGTCCTCGACCGAGTCGATCGCCACGCCCGCCTTGCCGACATCGCCCTCGACGCGCGGGTGGTCGCTGTCATAGCCGCGGTGGGTGGCAAGGTCGAAGGCGACGGACAGGCCCTTCTGGCCCGCGGCAAGGTTGCGCCGGTAAAAGGCGTTCGAAGCCTGCGCCGTCGAAAAACCGGCATATTGACGGATCGTCCAAGGGCGACCGGCATACATCGTCGCCCGCGGACCCCGCACGAAAGGCTTGATCCCCGGCATCGTATCGAGATGCGAAATACCCTCGAGATCATCAGCCGTATAAAGCGGCTTGATGTCGATCCCTTCAGCCGTGTGCCAGACCAGCGTGTCAGGCGAAGCCTTCAGCTCCCGCTCGGCAAGAGCTTTCCAGGCCTGGGTCTTTTCCCCGTTATCTTTTGACAAAAGCATCCCCCTCAGCGCTTCGTTTCAATCGACAGCCTATCAGGTATCGCCTCAGCCAGCCGGGTCAAGCCTTTCCAAAGAACTACGGGTTCAGCTTTTCGAGATGAAGGAGCAATCCGCTGTGATCGAGCGGCCCACCGCCGCCCTCGACGAAATCGGTGAACTCCGCCCTCACCCCACTTGTCAGCGGCAGCGTGAGGGAGAGGGCGTCGGCAACGTCCATGACGGCGTTGAGATCCTTCAACTGGTTCTTTGCCGTGCCACCCGGCTCGAACGTCCGCTCGACCATGCGGCGACCATGAATTTCGAGGATGCGACTGTCGGCGAAACCGCCGCGGATCGCGTTGCGGAAGGCTTCGCGGGAAGCGCCACCGGCCTCGACAAGGATCATGGCCTCGGCCACGGCGCCGATCGTGACTGCAACGATCTGCTGGTTGGCGAGCTTGCAGATCTGTCCCGCGCCGCTCGGGCCCACATGCGTTACCCGACCCATTGCCGAAAACACGTCGTGGAGGCTCGCGACCACATCCGCATCGCCGCCCGCCATGATCGCAAGCGTGCCAGCCTCCGCTCCGACCACACCGCCGGACACCGGCGCGTCCACATGGGCGATGCCCAATTCTCCAAGCTTTGCTGAATGCTCCTTGGCGATGGCAGGCGCAATCGAACTCATGTCGATCACCTTGGCGCCCTTGGCCAGACGATCGGCACAACCGCTTTCGAACAGGACGTCGCCAACGGCCTTGCCATCCGTCAGCATGGTGATGACGATATCGGCGCCATCGACGGCCTCTACCGGTGATGCCGCGACGGTAGCCCCATCGCTCTCGAGCGCCTTGGCCTTATCCGTATTACGGTTCCAGACGGTGAGAGAACATCCCGCGTGAAGCAGCCGGCGCGCCATCGGCGCACCCATCAGACCTGTTCCGAGGAAGGCGATCTTTTTCGAGGGGTTTGCGACAGTCATGGCAGCTTCCCCCCAAGTTCATCCTCGATATGAACCTGGATGATCTCGTCGAAGTTCTTCTCGGCCGTAAACCCCAGTTCGATCGCGCGTTTTGCCTCGAAACCCGGTGCCCAGCCTGCGACCATCTTCATGATCATCTCGTTCGGCTCGCGCCGGATGAGGCTGACCGCCTTGTCGCCCGCGATCCGCCGCAGTGCTTCGATCTGATCGCCGACCGTGGCGCTGACGCCTGGCATCGAAAGGCTCCTCTGCGATCCAAGCTGCGCCAGATCGAGATCCGCTGCGTGAACAAGATACCCCACCGCCGAGCGCGGCGACGTGTGCCAGTGACGGGTGCTTTCCGGCACCGGCAGAATGGCCTCCTCGCCGATCAGCGGTTCGCGCAGGATATTGGAAAAGAAGCCGGATGCGGCCTTGTTCGGCTTGCCCGGTCTGATGCAGACGGTGGGCAGGCGGATGCCGATGCCATCGAAAAAGCCGCGACGCGAATAGTCTGCCAACAACAGTTCGGATATCGCCTTCTGGGTGCCGTAGCTGGTGAGCGGCGTCAGGTGGAAATCATCCGGGATCGACGGCGGCAAGGGCGCGCCGACCACGGCGATCGACGAGGTGAAGACCACACGCGGCTTGTAGCCGTCAGCCTGGTGGGCCAGGCGGATCGCATCGAACAGATAGCGCGTGCCGTCGAGATTGATCCGGTAACCTTTGTCGAAATCGAGTTCGGCTTCGGCCGAGACGATGGCTGCGAGATGATAGATCAGATCCGGACGACCTTCGACCAGGGTTTCGGCGACGCCCGGCGTCGACAGATCCACCGCGAAACTGTCGATCGCCACGGTGGTTTCGGGTTTTTCCGGAGTGACCACGTCGACCAGCGTCAATTTTTCGATCGCGGCGCCACCGACCGCTCCCTCCCGAAGCAGCCGCGTCGTCAGTTTGCGCCCGACCATTCCGGCCGCGCCGATAATCAAGATATGCATGGAACCTCCCTTTTCCGAGAGTTCGCAGAGCGTTGCGAACCCGGCATGATTTTTCTTGTACGGTTGTCTGATAACCTTATATGGTTTGTCCAGCCTTACCGGGTGAAAAAGAGGTTATCAAGAAGCCGCGCCTTTCCAAAGAGCGGACGGATGAGCCCAAGGGAGAGACACCATGGCATTGGATCTTGAGGATAGCCCGGCCATGTCGCTGACCGCCTCGTTGGGCAGCGACATCGTGATCCGCGACGAGACCGAAATTGCGCGCTACTGCCGCGACTGGCACGGCGACGTTTCCAGCAGCGCCGTTGCAGTTCTCCGGCCGCGCTCGACGCAGGACGTCGCCGCCTGTGTGAAGGCCTGTCACGCGTTGAACTTGGCGATCGTTCCGCAGGGCGGCAATACCGGGCTCGTGCTCGGCGGCATACCGGACGATCCGGTACGCCAGGTCGTCATCAGTCTCGAGCGGATGAACGCGATCCGCAATATCGACGCGGACGATTTTTCCGCCGTCGTCGAGGCCGGGTGCATCCTCTCCGAACTCAAGGACGCGATCGCCGACAAGGCGATGTTCTTTCCGCTTGCGCTTGGCGCGCAGGGCAGCTGCCGGATTGGCGGCAACGTCTCCACCAATGCCGGCGGCATCAACGTGCTGCGCTACGGCATGACCCGCGAGCTTGTGCTCGGGCTTGAGGTGGTGCTGCCCGACGGCTCGATCCTCAACGGGCTCTCGACCCTGCGCAAGGACAACCGCGGCATTGACCTCAAGCAACTGTTCATCGGCGCCGAGGGCACGCTCGGGATCATCACCGCCGTCTCGGTAAAGCTTACCCCCTACCCCGATCAGGTTGCGACTGCGCTGCTCGGCCTTGCCTCACTCGAGGACGTCATTACGCTTTACCGTCGCGCCCGCCGGGATTGCTGCGACCTGATGTCGGCCTTCGAATTCATGCCGCCTCTCGCCTTGACGCTCGCGAGAGAAGCGATCCCCGACCTGCCGTTGCCGATGTCGGGCGATTATCCGGCCTATGTCCTGATGGAGATATCCGGATGCGGCCTTGTCGACATCCAGGACCTGATGGAGCGCTTTCTGGAAGGCGTGATGGAGGACGGTCTCGTCCTCGACGGGACACTCGCATCCTCTCAGGCGCAGGCAAAAAACCTCTGGCTGATCCGCGAGGGCATGAACGAGGGACAGGCAAAGCGGGGCGCACATATGCGAAGCGATGTCTCCGTGCCACTGTCGCAACTGCCGGCCTTCGTCCGTGATGCGGAAGATGCGATCCATGCCGCCCTGCCCGATTGCATCTGCGTGTCCTACGGACATGTCGGCGATGGCAATGTTCATCTCAACTGTTTGCCGCCTTCGGATCTTTCGGCAGCGGACAAAGCTGAACGGATCTATCGGTCAAAGACCGTGCTCAATGAGGTGGTGGACCAATATGCCGGCAGCATCAGCGCCGAACACGGCATCGGCCGCCTGAAGCAGATGGATTTCGATACCAGACTGCCCGAGGTAAAACGCAGGTTGCTGACTGCGATCAAGCGGGCGATCGATCCCGACCTCGTGATGAACCCGGGATGCCAGTTGAATTTATCGGCAGAGTCGTAGAAACCATCCGGAACAAGAAGGCGGCCTTGGCTTTGACGGACTTCAACCAGATCAGGCGCAACGCGCATCTACCGGCCCGGATCGCCGCGGAAATCGGACGCGAGATCGTCGAGGGACGGATCGCGTCCGGAGAAAAGCTGCCGACCGAACATCTGCTTGCCCAGACATTCGGCGTCAGCCGGTCGGTCGTTCGCGAAGCCATCGCACAGTTGCGCAACGAAGGACTGGTGGAGACACGCCAGGGCGTCGGTGCATTTGCAACGGAAAAGGAACGTCGCCAGATGATCCGCGTCGAGCCCGCCGACCTCTCTGATCCGGAAAATTTCCGAGACCTGTTTCAGCTGCGTCTGGCGCTTGAAGTCGAAGCGGCAGCGCTTGCGGCCGTCAGCCATACGCCTGATGATCTGAAGCGCCTCGACGAGGTTCTGGCGCAGATGACCGGTGCCGCCAAATGGACCGAGGAAGGCATCGTTGCTGATCTCGCCTTCCACCGCGCTGTCGCTGCTGCAACCCGCAACGATTATTTCATCCAGTTCATCGGCTTTATCGCCGAGCGTATCCAGCTCACCATCAACGCCGCGAGGGCGAAGGCGGTGCTGGAGGAGATCGTGGAGGTGACGATCGCCGAACATGTGGCAATCCGCGACGCGATTGCGGCCCGCGACGCATCCCGGGCACGAAGCGCCATGCGCGATCATCTCGATGGCGCGTCCGGCCGTCTCAATCTGGAACTCACCGTTCCCTGAGGCCAGACCTCACGACTAAAGAGCGGGGAAGTATCCCTCCCCGCCCTGCCGACGTTATTCTGCCGCGATAGCTGCGCTGCGTCCGTTCAAGGCCATGAGGCCCTTTGCCCGTTCCAGACTTGCAGGCTGTTCGGCATGGTAGCGCCGTCCGATTTCCATCATCAGCACGGTGCCGGGCAGGAAGGTCAGTTCGGAGAAGATATCTTCCCAGTCGATGTCACCCCAGCCGAGCGGCATGTGCAGATCGCCAATGCCGAGCGCGGTATTTTCCTGCACGTGGTAACCCTTGTAGAAAGCCTGTGGACGGCCGAAGCTGTCATGGACATGCAGATGGCCGGCAACAGACGCCATGGCACGCAGCTCCTCACGGAAGTTCAGGCCGCGATAGGTCGACTCGATATAGGCGTGGCTGAAGTCGATCAGTGCCACGAGGTTCGGATGCCCGATCGTCTTGACCGTTTCGGCGATCTGTGTCGGTGTCTGGCGATACTGGCCGGGCTCCGTGGTGAAGATGTTTTCAAACGCGACCCGAACACCGTAAGGCTTGCAGAATTCGGCGAGTTCGAACAGCGCTTCGCGTTCTCGGGCGTCGGCTTCGGCGCGCTCCATGATCTGTTCGGCGCGCAGGTTACCGCCGTGCTGGACCAGGATGCCGGCACCGATGCGGTCGCAGATCTGCGCAAGCGCCTTGGCGGCGTCGAGCTGGTAGCGGCAGGTTTCCGGCTCCATGAAGTTCGAGGAGACGAGGCCATGAACCGTGTAGCGGAAGTCGAACTGCTTTGTCAGCGCTACAAGCCGATCGGCGCGCTCTTCGATGATGCGTCCGCCAGCGATGAGATCGAGGCTGGTCAGGCCGAGTTCGACGGTATCGACGCCGATCTCGCTCAGGATGCGAAGTTCCTTTTCTAGGCTTTCAAACTCTCCATTGGTGGAGCCGGCATTGAAGCCTGTGCCGATGATGTTGCTCATTGTCGTATTCCTTTTCAGGCAGGTTCGGATTGGAACTGGGTTTCGCGTCTCAGCTTGAGTGCGAGGTCCGGGCTGTCGGAGGTCAGGTGACCGATGCCCCGTTCGAGCCAGCGCCGGATCAGCGCCTCGTCGTTCAGGGTCCAGACGCAAAGGCGCTCGAGCGGAAGCCTGCCGGTGATGAGCGCCCATTCGGCATCCATCAGCTCGTGATGGACAGCGATGATATCGCCAAGATCGACGACCTTCTCGAGAAAGCGTTCGAGGCCGCCTTGTTTGTCGGCCCATTCCGCATTGACAGACACGAGGCGCGCAATATGCGGAGCAATGCGCTGGCATTCCTCGAGAACGGAGAGGTCGAAGGAGGTCAGATGGCAGCGCTCGGCCAGACCGAACCGCTCGATTTCCGCGACGACTTTTTCCGCAATGCCAGGATAGGGTTGCTTTGCTTCGTCGGACTTGATTTCGACATGCAGTTGCTTGCCCTCGGATGTCGCCAGGACGGCGAGGACGTCGGCCAGCGTCGGCACCGTGTCATCAGAACCGTCGAGATGCGTTTCGCCGCGCATGTCCGGCGTCAGCGAGCGGACCGGGCCGGTCTTGTCCGTCGTGCGATCGAGCGTCGCGTCGTGGATGACGACCAGTTCGCCGGTATCGGTCAGGTGCACGTCGAATTCGATCGCATCCACACCCAGATCCAGCACGTTGCGAAAGCCGGTCATGGAGTTTTCAGGCCAGAGATTGCGGGCTCCCCGGTGGCCGGTGATCTTCGTCATTGTGGTCTCCTGAAGTGTGATCAGCGAAGTGTCGGATCGAGCTTGTCGCGCAGCCAGTCGCCGACGAGCGAGATGGAAAGCGTCGTCACCATGATGACGAAGGCCGGCGCCAGCATGATCCACGGCGCCCGCGTCAGGTATTCGCGGCCGAAGCCGACCATGTTGCCGAGGCTGGTTTCCGGCGGCTGCACACCGAGCCCCAAAAACGAGAGCCCGCTCTCCATCAGGATGATTTCCGGAAAGGTCAGCGTCATCGAGACGATCAGCGTCGAGGCCACGTTCGGCAGGATGTGGTGAAGATAGACGCGTCCAGGCGTAGCACCGAGCTGCACAACGGCAGACGCATAGCCTTGCGCGCTGGCCGAAATCGCGAGACCTCGGGCGATGCGGGCATAGCGTTCCCAGCCATAAAAACCCATCAAACCAATCAAAAGCGGCATCGACGAACCGAAGAAGGCAAGCACGGCGAGCGACATGATCAGGAACGGAAGGGCCGCCTGGAAATCGGCGAGAACGAGGACAAGATGCTCGACCGCGCCCCGAAACTTTGCCGCGGCAAAGCCGAGCACGGTACCGAACACGGCGGAGATGATCGTTGCACCAAAGGCGATCGCCAGCGACACACGGATCGACTGAAGCAGGCGCGACAGGACATCGCGCCCCAGCTCATCCGTACCCAGCAGATGCGCGGGATTGCCCGGCAGCGACAGACGGGCGCGCAGATCCATGGCGGTAATGCCATAGGGGCGGATGACGTCTGCAAACACGGCAACCACCACCATCCCGACCAGCCAGACGATGCCGAAGGTAACGGAGAACGGGACCTTGCGGACCTGCTTGATGAAGCGGGTGAAGAGAGACAGGTTGGGCGATTGTGGGCGGGCGATATCAGTAACAGTCATGACCGGCCTCCTCTCTAGTGAGCGCTCTGGGCGCGAAGCCGTGGATCGAGAAAGCCGTACAGCAGGTCGACGATAAGGTTCGACACGACCATGGTTGCGGCGACTAGGAGCAGGATGCACTGGACCACAGCGAGATCCCGGTTGCTGACCGAGACGACGAGCAGGCGACCGATGCCGGGCCAGGAGAAGATCGATTCCACCACGACCGCGCCGGCGATCAACGTGCCGACCATGAAACCGACGATGGTGACGATCGGAACAGCGGCATTCGGCAGCGCATGCTTCCAGACGACATCCTGCCACTTCATCCCCTTGGCAGAAGCCGTGCGGATATAGGGCTGGCCCATCACCTCGATCATCGCACTTCTCGAAAAGCGCGCGAGAATGCCGATACCGCCGATGCTCATCGTCAGCGTCGGCAGGATGCCGTGCTGCCACGTGTCCTGCCCACCGGATGGAAGCAGCCCGAGCGTGATCGAAAAGATCAGCACCAGAAGCAGGCCCATGACGAAGGACGGAATGGTGAAGCCGAAAATGGCAGCCAGAATAACGCCGCGATCGATCGCGCTCTGGCGATGCAGGGCCGCATAGACGCCGGCCGGGATGCCGATCACGACCTTCAGGAACAGCGCCGGGATCGTCAGCTGCAGGGTCGCCGGAATGCGCTCGATCACCAGCTGCATGGCGGAGGCCTTGTCACGCATGGAAACGCCGAAATCGCCCGTGAAAATCGCCCGGATGTAGGACAGGTACTGGATCCACAGCGGCTGATCGAGGCCCCAGGCCTTGCGGAAGGCATCAACGGATTCTTGCGGAACATCGGGACCAAGCATGACCTGGGCCGGATCACCAGACAGCCGCAACACGACGAAGGCAAAGGTGATGACGGCAAGGATGGTGATGAGCGCGCGAAGAAGGCGAATGGAAGCGAAACGAAACATCGGGAATTCCTTTAGGCCGCGACCGACGCCTCGGCGCGGGTCACCATGTGACAGGCCGCGGTTCGACCGTCGGCAACCGACAGAAGCTGCGGCACGCTGGTACGGCAGATATCGGCGGCCATCGGGCAGCGGGGATGGAAGGCACAGCCGGATGGGCGGTTGGCAGGGTTCGGCGGCTCCCCCTGCAGGATGACGCGGCCCTGAAGCAACTTGCCCGGCACCGGCACACTGGACACCAGCGCCTTGGTATAGGGATGGAGCGGCGTCTTGAAGATGACGTCCGAGGACGCCTCTTCAACGATGCGACCGAGATACATGACGGCGACGCGATCAGCGATATTGCGGACCACTTTCAGATCATGGCTGATAAACACCATGGCGATGTGGTTTTTCTCCTGCAGGTCGCGCAGCATGTTGACCACTTGCGCCTGGATCGACACGTCGAGCGCCGAAACTGGTTCGTCGCAAACCAGAAGCTTCGGCCGCGACGCAAGTGCCCTCGCAATGACGGCGCGCTGACGCTGACCGCCCGAAAGCTCGTGCGGATAGCGCCCGGCCTGATCCGGTCTCAGTCCCACAGCCGACATCAGCTCGGCGACGCGCGTTTCCCGATGGGGCTTCGGCACGAGGTTGTGGATGGCGAGCGGCTCGCCGATCTGCTCGGCAATCGTCAGACGGCGGTCGAGCGCTGCCAGCGGATCCTGATAGACGAACTGCATTTTTGCCCGCAATGCACGCCATTCTGGCGTTGCAAGCTTCGGCATCGGCTTGCCTTCGAAGAGAGCCTGCCCTTCCTGCGGCGGATCGATACCCAGCAGCATGCGGCCGAGCGTGGACTTGCCGGAACCGGACTCGCCGACGATGCCGAGCGTCTCTCCGGGCATGACCCTGAGATCGATCCCATCGACGGCGCGGACCGGTGTCGCCCGTCCGAACATGCCCTGGCGAACCTCGTAGGTTCTGACGAGACCTTTCGCTTCGATGAGCGGCGTTTTGAAGTGCTCGCTCATGACAGCGCCTCCAGAACGCGAGCCCCAACCGGATGCGTGACGCCGATCGGAGGATGGGAACCGACGGGATGGTGACAGGACAAAAGCCGCCCGTCGTCCGTTGCCGAAAGAACCGGCATGCGGGTGCGACAGTCGATTGCGGCATGCGAACAGCGTGGCGAGAAGGCGCAGCCTTCCGGGAGGTCGCGTGGATTGGGAACGGTCCCCGGAATGGGGATCAATCGTTCGCGCGGGCCATCCAGACGCGGAATGGCATCGAAGAGACCGCGCGTGTAAGGATGGCGCGGGTTGTCGAACAGGGCCTGGATTGTCCCCTGCTCCACGATACGGCCGGCATACATGACGCAGGCGCGCTCGCAGACCTGCGAGACAGCGCCCAGATCATGGCTGATAAAGATGGTCGCCATGCCGGTTTCGGCGCGCAATGCGATGAGAAGATCAAGGATCTGAGCCTGAATCGTCGCGTCGAGAGCCGTTGTCGGCTCGTCGGCAACGAGCAGATCCGGCTCGCCGGCAAGCGCCATGGCGATCATCACGCGCTGACACTGGCCGCCAGAGAATTCGTGGGGAAAGAGATCGATGCGCCGGCGTGCATCCGGAATGCCGACCATATCGAGCAGCCGCAGCGCTTCCGCCTTTGCAGCCTCCCCGTGAAGGCCGCGATGGATCGCCAACGCCTCGGTGATCTGGCGACCGACGCGCAGAACCGGATTGAGCGAGCTGGACGGATCCTGAAAGATCATTGCGATCCGCTTGCCGCGCACGCCTTCGAGAACGTTGCGTGGCTGGCCGAGGATTTCCTGTCCGTCGACGCGCACCGAACCGCTGACCGTCGCTTTTCCGGGCAGAAGCCCGAGTGCCGCGAGCCAGGTGACGGACTTGCCGCAACCGGATTCACCGACAAGGCCGATCGCCTCGCCGCGGGCGATATCGAGATCGATACCATGCAGTACCTGAACGCCATCGAAAGCGACCTTCAGGCCGCGCAGTTCCACAAGGTTTTTCACCATGGAACGCACCTCCATTTTATAAGCAGATGCGCCGGCCGCGATTTTCGCGGCCGGCGTGAGAATTAAGAACGATCAGGCGTTCCAGTTGGCTGTGCGGAAGTCCATCGCGAAGGCAGGTGCTGCCTTCCACTTCAGAGACTTCTTCATGCCGGTAAAGACGGCGTTCTGGTGCAGGACCTGATAGGCCGGGTCTTCGCGCTCGCAGATTTCCAGCATACGGGCAAAAGCCTTGTGGCGCTGGGCGCGGTCGGTCGAGGTTTCCATGATGACGGAAAGCTTGTTGACCTCCTCGTTCGTCCAGTCCTTCTTCTGCTGCGCTTCGCCGTTTGGTCCGAACTGGACGACGAGTGGCGTGATCGGATCGTTGATCGAGTTGGAAGCCGACCAGTCGCGCACACCCTTGACGCCTGCAGGATCGTGGATCTGCGCCCAGTTTTCCTTCATCTGGATCTCGACGTTGAGGCCAACCTGCTTCCACATCTCGACCATGATCTGCGCGTTCGCAGTCTGGTTGGTGTAGTAGTTGTTGAGAAGGCGATACGGGATGGCGTCGCCCTTGTAGTTGGCTTCCTTAAGAAGCTTCTTAGCGAGATCTGGGTTGAATTCCGGAGCAGCCCAGCCTTCGACATACATGTTGGATGTCTTGAAGGAGTCGAACTGAAGGCCTGCTGGAACAACAGTCTGGCCTGCCCACAGCGCTTCCACGATCCCCTGACGGTCGATCGAGTGCGTCATAGCGCGACGGACGAGCGGGTTAGCGAGAACCGGGTTCTGCGTGTTGAATGTGGAGATGCGGTGGTTCCAGATGGTCGAGCTCTGCACTTCGAGGCCAGGAGCGGCTTTGATCGCCGAGATCTGGTCTGGCGGCAGGTCGCAGGCAAAGTCGTATTCACCTGAGAGCAGGCCGTTGACGCGGGAAGCGACTTCCGGAACCTCGACAAAGCGGATCTGCTGCAGCGGCGGACGGCCACCCCAGTATTCATCGAAAGCGACGAGCGTCAGCGACACGTCAGGCTTGAATTCGGACACCATGTAAGGACCGGTCGTGACCGGCTTGCGGGCCCAATCCGTATAGCTCTTGGCTTCGTCCCAGGCGCGGCGGTTGGTGATCTGGCTGCCGAAGGAATATAGGCGGCCTTCCAGCGTAATGTCAGGTGTAGCATTGTGGAAACGCACGGTGTGATTGTCGACAACTTCGACACCGGCAAGCGCCGGCCAGAGACGACGAGCGACACCGGGAACGATCGCCGGCAGTTCCTTGACCGTCGTTGGCTTGTTGTCGGCTTCAAAGACGGTCTTGCCGCCCTTCGGTTCGGTATTTCCAAACAGGCGTTCCTTGGAGAAGGAGAATGCAACATCTTCAGCGGTCAGTTCGTCGCCGTTGTGGAATTTCACGCCCTGACGCAGCTTCAGTTCGAGCGTCTTGTCGTCGATGCGCTTCCATTCGGTCGCGAGGCTAGCAACAGGCCCCTGATTGCCCATCCAGTCGCGGCCGATCAGGCCTTCCCAGAGGTTGGGGAAGAACACGCGTTCGCCAACGTTCGACTGTTCGTTCCAGACGTCCAACGTGTTGTTGTTGGTGATCTTCTGAACGGCAATCGTCACCGATGGGCGTGTCGACTGGCTAAAGGACATGCGTGGAAGGACAATGGTGCCTGCTGCAGCTGACATCAGCCCCAAAGCGTGGCGACGGTTGATAGAAAGCATTGGATCTCTCCTGTGGGCGAGTGAATGCGTTCACGGAAAACACAATGGTTTCCGCGTCAGATGCCACTCGAAATCGACAAACAAATTTGAGCCGGCTGGCCGCGTGTTTCGGGAGGACCTCAACCGCGCCGCTGACTTGGCGTAGCTCTAGGGGACCAATGTTACGCGGATGTGACGTTTGTCTGTGTGTTCGATTTCCACTCGTTGACGCGATCTCCAGACGCGCTGGCCGTCAGGAAGGAGAGGTTTCTCTTTGTTTAACAAACTCCGAACGATGGTTCCGCGGACCTCTTTGTCGACGGGGATCGACCGAAAATTCCCCGATGTCATCATCAGCAAACCCAAGCGGTTTTGGTCGGGCCTTGTCGGGGTGAGGTCGTGCTTGGGTATGTTTCAGGCTTCGATCGACTGCCTCTCATCAGAGCCATCAGCATCGGCGCGGTCGCGAATCCACCCTTCTCTGCCCGGCGGGTCAGGTCTCTCAGATAGCCTCCAGCAGACGTGATATGCTCAGCGCGTTCGAGCATGCAGGCAAGCACTGTTGCGGCGTTCTCAGGCCCCATCACGATTGCTGCGCGTTCATAGACAGCTGGCGTGATGTCGAGAGTGGAACGAACAACATAGGCTGCCGTAATCAGATCCCTCCAGGACGCGATCCCACCTCTTGGCCCATAATCGTTGATCTGGGTGCAGGCTTGCAGGATGAATGGGAGTGGTAGAGCTTTGTGTGTGGTGATCGAGCTCAAACGAGGGCGCTTTTGTCGAGTATCGCGTTGATCGTCAATCTCTTCGATTGCTGTGCCGTTCGCCAAAGTGTGTTCCGGTGCTTGTTCGGTTGAAAGCCCTTTCGACACCGGTTCAGATTCAGAAATGATATTTGTTTTTGAATCCTGTATGTGGCGCTCACTTTGAGATTCATTGGCGCTCATCTCTGGTGATTTCATATTTAATTTCAATTGGTTGACGACTTCTTCACGAAGTACCGAGAGTTTTGTGAGGAGCGGCTCTGCGATATCGAGAGTGAGGACGCGCGGAATTGCCTGTAGGACGCATTGCAGATTTGTCTGTGCCTGCTCCCAGTCACCGGAAATCTTTTCATCCACGGCAAAAGTAATCAGCTTTGCGAGATCTCTTCGGCAAAGAGTAATTCTCTCTTTTGCAGCCTTGAGTTGTTCACGGCTAAGAGCGATCTCCGCTGCCATCGTTTCGATCTCTCGTGCGCGTGCCAGAAGTGGTGCGAGACTGAAGCCGAAAGCATCATCGAGTTTGCCACCTGAACTGCGGCGCGCATAGCGTTTGCCGTTCGGGCTGTCCTTGCGCAGGATCAGTCCGGTTTCCACCAGCACCGAGAGATGGCGGCGAAGTGTTGCCGGTGCCATTCCACGCGCTCTAAGCGACAACTGTGCATTGGACGGGAAAACGATGAGATTGCCATCCTCGCAAAGTTCATCGCCCGGATAGAAGGTCAAAAGTGCGTCGAGCACAGTCAGTGCCCGGTCACTGATCCCGAGGGATGACCGTGATTCGCAGATCGATCGAAACAGTTTCCACTTCGATCTCTTGATTCCGGATGCAATTTCGCTGGCTTTTTGATGGTTTGCCAACAGCCCATACGACATCGCCCGCCGCCCAAAGGGCGTCGTTACAGTTCCACTCTCCATTTTCTCTCACCTTTTTTCAGGCAAAAGAAAGCCGCTCACCGAAACGGTGCCAAAGACTCTTGACTGTGATTCATGGAAGTGCGATTCTCGATCTTGCTAGAAATCGGAGAGAGGCTTCCACGACCTTGGTCGTTCGGGGGCCTTTTTCTTTTGCTGATCAAACTCCCTTGTTGCGTTTAAATTCTGCGAAAAGCTCTGTGAGCCGTTCGCTGACGAAGTCGTCAAAACCCGGCGCGCTTTTCGCATCGAACACGAATGTCGACCGGTTTCCCGATTTGCGCATGACAACCGGCAGACCGCTCAGCTGTGCTTGAGCCGGCTTGCCACTATCCTCAGGTTTCGCGGACAACTGTGTAAAGGCGAGCTGGAAACGCTCGTCGCTTGTCTTACCCTCTGCCCTGCCCTTCTGAAGCGACGAGAGCAGCCTTGGAATGTTTCCGGCATTGAGCTTTTCCGACAGCTCCGTCCACCGCCTGCGGCCAACCTCAGGTGCCGGACCGACCGCATCGATGATTTCCATCGGAATCGCCCGGACCAGGCTGATCATTTTTGACAAGGCTGCCTTGTCGACGCCAAGCGCTGCCATGATGATATCGCGCGTGAACGAACGATCCTCGAGACGGGTGGCGAACAAGGCGCGTTCGATATGCGAGAGGTTCGTGCGGGCGTTGTTTTCCTGGCCCTGGCTGACGACCAGCTGGTCATCGGTCAGAACGCGGACAACCGCCTTGACCTTGAGGCCCAGCTGTCTGACGGCTGCAAGTCGGCGGTGACCGTAGGCGACCTGGAACCGGCCCGACTGGTCGGGATGAGGCCGCACGAGGATCGGCACCTGCTGTCCATGCTCGCGAACCTGCTCGACCAGCTGGGACAGCGCTTCGCCATCGATCAGCATACGGTCGGAAACAAAGGAACTGTCGATCAGCGATGGATCCAGTTCGACGACGGAAAGCCCTTCCGAAAGCTGCCGCTCGAGATCCTGCGCCCGTTCCATCTTCTGCGTGATGCTGCCAAGCGTTCTCGTGATGCCACCAACGGGGACACCGCTGCGGACGGCCGGTGCCATCCCGGCCAAAGGGCGTGACGATTGAGCAGCCGGGGGTGCGGCCGGTGTCGGCGCTGGTGCTGAACTGTTGTCCGGCGCCGAAGGTTCGAAGATGCCGATCAGGTTTTTACGTGCCATCTCTTAGCGCCTTCCCCACACGGACCGGATCAATTCTTCAATCTCGAGGTTCACGGCATTGAGCGAGTCCATCGCCCGGTCATAGGTGCCGCGGGTGAACTGATTGCGCTCGACCTCATACAGTGTCTGTTTCGTGACGCCGGCATCGGAGATCGCTGTCGACTTCAACATGGCGTTGTGAAGCATACGATTGCCGAAGATGGCGCGCATAAAGCCCGTCATCTGGCTCTGTGGGCCGTCATTGGGTTCAAACCGCGTCACAAGATATCGCATCCAGTCATAGCTTGTCCGCCCCCCTGCCCGCTCGACAACCGACATCAGTTCGCTGGTCATCGAGAGAAACTGCGACATCGACATGACGTCGAGCATCTGCGGGTGAACGGTAATCAAGGTCGATGTCGAGGCGCAAAGCGCCGACATGGTCAGGAAGCCGAGCTGCGGCGGGCAATCGATGACGACGACATCGTAAAGGTCTTCGATATCGGCAAGAACTTCGCCGATGCGGGCAAAGAACATCGTCGCAACCTGTCCCGACGCCATGGCCTTGGGCGTTTCGTGCTCGAACTCCATCAGTTCGAGGTTGCCCGGCAGGATATGCAGGTTCGGTGTGTAGGTGGAGCGGACAATTTCCGAAATAGGGCGCGGATCCTCATAGCGGATCGCACCATAGAGCGTCTCGCCTTCGCCCACATCGAGCTCGGGTTGATGCCCGAACAACGCCGACAGAGACGCCTGCGGATCGAGATCGATCGCGAGCGTCTTGTAACCACGAAGGGCAAGATATTGAGACAGATGCGCGGACGTCGTCGTCTTGCCGCTTCCGCCCTTGAAGTTCATGACGGAAATGACTTGCAGCTTTTCGCCAGGACGGCGGGCCGGTACGTATTTCGCCACGCCGTTCTTTTCGTCGAGAACCTGACGAATACGATCCATGTCGGTCGGAAGATAAACACGCCGACCGTTCGCCAGCGGCTCGGGTCCGTATCCTTCTGCGGCAACCTGACGGAGATAGCCTTCTCCGATGCCGATGAAGCTCGCGGCTTCGGCTGGCTGGAAGGGCCGGATTGTCTTTTGAGATGTCGGTGCGAAGATTTTCGCTTGATGCATCTGAAGTTGATGCGCAAGCTCCTGGGCATCTGTTGCCAGAGTCGTTGGCAAGTGCTCCTGAGGTTCGTCGACTTTCAAGCTTGGCTGCGGCATCTTTCTCTCCAACTGCGCAATTGGCGAAGTTCTTCGGAAAACTGCGCAGTTGAATATGACCCGATTCGCACGAGTTGTACAAATGATTCAATGCAAATGAATTTTGCGCCTGTGGAGAGCAAAAGTCGCGCTCGTTGTCCGCGGACAACGAGAAGTGGGGCAGGGTAAGGTATCAGATTCTGCTGAGTGGATCGCTAAACCTTTGCCATCTTTAACCTGTCTATAAGTGTTTATGGTGCTTGCTTATCACCATACAGATGCTAGCTTGATCCATCACGCCAGAAGCTAAACGGTTCAATCAAACGGACGCATCCACCTTGTGTCCGGTAGCGAAACCGAACGTGACGCTAGCTTTCACAACGGCATTGAACTATAACGCTTGCAATGCGTTACGATCTCTCAAAAATAGACTCTGGTGAGTTGTTCGGACCGATCTCGGCAGCGACAGCCGGCGCTGTACGACTCGATGAGCGGATCGCTAGTTCCCCCGTACGGCAAGGCTGGATCGATCGCGCCCATTTCTCGGACGCCTGCTCGTCCCTTTGGATCGATGGGGAACTTGTCCATATCGAAGACCTTGTTCTCCATGACGCAGGGATGGCAGTTCGAGCCTCCACTCACGAATTGACAGTTGCCCATGACGTACTGCGAACGCGCCGGCGAATTGCGGCGAGCGAACCGGAATGGGCATTGAGCGCTGCTGGTCTTGCCGCGCTGCGGTCCGGTCGTCATGACGAGGCTCAAGACATTGAGATCAAAGCGGCACCGAGAGGGCTCGCAACGATCTCGCGTGACGATGATTTCGAGGATCCCTTGGCAGCTATCGATGCTGTTCTCGCGCGAAGCCAGGCGTTGCTTGCGGACGCCGTAAGCGTTCGTGCGATGAAGATACCAGGCCGGGACGCTCTCATCTATGACGAGGACTGGGACGAGGACGCTCGTCTGTCGGAATGGCGCGTGGTGCTGGACGAAACGCAGTCCATGCCGCCCCTCCTCAAGGCCGCCGTTGCGTGGGACGCTTGGTTTCACCTGCAGGTGTCGAAGCATGCGCCATGGCTTGGACGTTTGCTGGCGAGCGCGGTGTTGCGCGAAGCCGGGTTAACCGAAACGCAGTTGTCCGCGGCCAACTTCGGTCTCCGGCAGGTGTCGCGGGAGCGCAGAATGAGCAGGAACCGCATGGTGAGGCTTCTCGCGTTCACGGAAGCAATTGCGCTCGCGTCCGAGCATGGCATGAAAGAGCACCAGCGGTTGTTGCTCGCCAAGCAGCAGCTCGAGCGCCGTCTGGTGGGTCGGCGACAGTCGTCGCGGCTTCCCCAGCTAATCGAACTTGTCTTGTCGCGCCCGCTTGTTTCGAGCGGGATGATTGCCGACGCACTGGAGATAACCCCGCAGGGCGCGCTGAAGATTGCTGCCGAACTCAATCTTCGTGAATTTACCGGGCGAGGGCGCTTTCGCGCCTGGGGAATACTTTGATCTGACGGGTTAACGCGTTGCAAATAAAGACAAAAGCGAACTGAAACTAGTGTTCCCGGCCTTTCTATCGTCCAAACGATCCCCTAATGATGAGGGTATGTCGTGGAGGACATTAAGGGAGGTATCAATGAAGATCACGAAACTCGAAACCGTGCGAGTTGCAGAGCGCGCAAACCTGATCTGGGTTCTGGTTCATACGGATGAAGGTCTGACCGGTCTCGGCGAGACGTTCTTCGGGGCAGAGACGGTCGAAAGCTACATTCACGAATATATTGCACCGCGGGTGCTCGGCCGCGATCCGCTTGCCATCGATCTTCTCGCACAGGACCTCGTGGGCTATGTCGGGTTCCGATCCTCGGGTGCCGAGGTGCGTGGCAACTCGGCTTTCGACATCGCGTTGTGGGATCTGTTCGGCAAGGTCACGGGCCAGCCGATCGCGCAGTTGTTGGGCGGCTTCAGCCGCAAGGAAATCCGCACCTACAATACCTGCGCCGGCACCGAGTATATCAAGAAATCCACTGGCCAGACCACGGGCAACTATGGCCTGTCGACCGGCTCGGACTACGACGATCTCAACGGATTTCTCAACCGTGCGGACGAACTGGCGCATTCGCTGCTGGAGGAGGGGATCACGGCGATGAAAATCTGGCCGTTTGATGCCGCCGCGGAGAAGACCAGGGGGCAATATATTTCCCCTTTCGATCTCAACGCAGCGCTTCAGCCTTTCGAAAAGATCCGCAACGCCGTCGGCGACAAGATCGACATCATGGTCGAGTTTCACTCCATGTGGCAGCTTCTCCCTGCGATGCAGATCGCCAAGGCGCTGACGCCCTATGGGACGTTCTGGCATGAAGACCCGATCAAGATGGATAGCCTGTCGAGCCTGAGGCGTTATGCCGAGGTATCGCCGGCGCCGATCTCCGCGTCCGAAACCTTGGCAACGCGCTGGGGATTTCGGGATTATCTCGAAACCGGCGTCGCTGGCATCGTCATGCTTGATATTTCCTGGTGCGGCGGACTTTCTGAAGCGCGCAAGATCGCCTCGATGGCGGAGGCTTGGCATTTGCCGATCGCTCCGCACGATTGCACCGGACCGGTTGTCCTCGGCGCATCGACGCACCTGTCGCTTAACGCACCCAATGCGCTGGTGCAGGAAAGTGTGCGCGCGTTCTACAAGACGTGGTACCGCGATCTCGTCACCGCACTGCCTGAAGTGAAGAACGGCATGATCACGGTTCCGCCTGGTCCTGGCCTCGGAATGGACCTCAATCCAGACCTGGACAAGGTCTTCACCGTAACACGGCGTTTCTCAAACCTCGCAGACATGTAGGGCATCGCGGCATGATCGCATCCATCTCCAAGCAAATCGTCTCGGCGCGCATGGCCGGGCCCCTCATCATGCTGCTCGGCATGGTCATGTTTGCGCTTAACGACGCCATGGGGAAGTGGCTCGTTTCGAGCTACGGCCTTGGACAGGTCGTGCTTCTGCGCAGCCTCGCCGCACTTGTCATCTTGCTGCCTTTCCTGTTCTTTCAGGGATTCGGCTCGCTGCTGAAGGTCGAACGACCCGGCATGCAGGCCCTTCGGGTGTTCTGCTCCACCGCCGAGGTTTTCTGCTTCTACTATGCCGTGATGTATCTTCCGCTCGCAGACGTCATGACCTACTGGCTCGCAGCACCGATCTATGTCGCCGCGGCCTCGCCACTGCTACTGGGTGAAAAAGTCGGCTGGCGTCGGTGGACTGCAATCGGCATCGGCTTTATCGGTGTCGTCATCACGCTCGAACCGTCGAGCGCGATGATCAGTCCGCCAGCGATCGTATCCATCTTCGGCAGTGCCGCCTTCGCGTTCATGATGATTTCAGGTCGTTTCCTGAGGGCCACCCCAGACCGGACGCTTGTCTTTTTCCAGATCGTCGGTGCGGCACTTGCAGGCCTTGCTTTCGCGCCTTTCGACTGGTCGCCGATCGCTTCTACCCGCGATTTTGGCCTGCTTGCATTGCTCGGTATAGTGGCGATGACCGCTCATGTTCTCGTTAACAGAGCATTGAAGATCTCGGATGCGGCAACGGTCGCTCCCTTACAGTACACGCTTTTGCTCTGGGCGGTTCTGTTCGGCTGGCTGTTCTTTGGCGATATGCCGAGATTCGGAATGCTGATCGGTGCAGCACTGATCGTCGGTTCCGGCGTCTTCATCTTCCTGCGCGAGCAGACGCTGAAGAAGCGCCAAAGGGTGCAGCCGATCGCGCTCGAATAGCCATGAAAAAAGCCCGCGACGGTAACGTCGCGGGCTCGTCTGCCTAAGCCTGATGCTTACTTACGGACTTCCTTAAGTTCCGCCAGGATGCCATCAACCACATCGGCACCAATCTGGTCCTTGTGCTTTTCATAGACAGCAAGCGACTTTTCACGGATGCGAGCCTGCTCCTCAGGCGACAGCGTGTTCACTTCCAGGCCGGCGGCCTTGATCTTTTCCAGAGACTTCTTGTTGAGATCGCCGATCACCTGGCGCTCCACATCGCGACCGACCACTGCGCATTCACGCAGTGCAGTCTGTTCTTCCGGTGAATAGGTGTTGAAGATCGCCTTGGAGAAGAGGAAGAGGAAAGGCGTATATGCGTGGTTGGTCTCGGTGACGTATTTCTGCACTTCGAAGAACTTCGAGGTGTCGATCGTCACATAGGGGTTTTCCTGCGCGTCGATCGCGTTGGTCTCGAGCGCCGAATAGACTTCGCCGAAGGCCATCGGGGTCGCGTTTGCACCAAGGTTCTGGAAGGTGTCGAGGAAGATGTTGTTCTGCATGACGCGAACCTTCATCCCCGAGAAATCTTCCCACTTGGTGACGGCGCGCTTGGAATTCGACAGGTTGCGGAAGCCGTTTTCCCAATAGGCAAGATTGACCAGACCGGCGCCGTCGAGCTTCTTGTTCATCTCGTCGCCAAATTTGCCGTCGAGCACCTTGTAGGCCTCAGGGGCATCGCGGAACAGGAACGGCAGGTCGAAGACGCCGAGTGCCGGAATGATGCCGACGAGCGGAGACGAGGATGTGACGACGGCTTCCTGAACGCCCGAGCGCAGCGCCTGGGTTGCCTGAAGGTCGCCGCCAAGAGCGCCGCCCCAGAAAGCGGTCAGCTTCAGCTTGCCGCCGGACTTCTGGTCCAGGCATTCCTGCATGGCCTTGATTCCGTTACCGACCGGATGGTCGGCATTGATGCCGTTAGAAACGCGAATGTTGCGGCTCTTGAATTCGGCGAAGGCCGGTGCCGCTGTGGAGCAGGCAAGCGCGATCGCTGTAGTGGCAAGAAGCAGTCTCTTCATAGTAGTCCTCCCAGTTGGACGTTGATGTGAACAGGTTGAATGGCAGGCCGTCAATGCAACCAACGTGCGGGCACGATCACAAGATCGGGAAACAGCACGAGCAGGAAAAGCACGAGCGACTGCGCAAGAAGGAACGGCCACACGCCGGCCGTCACCTTGCCAAGCGGTATTCTCCCGACACCGCTGACGACGTTGAGCACAACACCGACCGGCGGCGTGATGAGGCCGATCGAGTTGTTGATGATAAAGAGCACGCCGAAATAGACCGGATCGATCCCCGCCTGCTTGATGATCGGCATGAGAACCGGCGTCAGGATCAGGATGGTCGGCGTCAGATCGAGTGCCGTACCGACAACCAGAACCAGGATCATGATGACGAACATCAACAGCGTCGGGCGATCGATCAACGGTTCGATATAGCCGGCGATTTCTGCCGGAATATTCGCAGCCGTGATGAGCCATGCCGATACGAGTGCCGCGCAGACGAGGAACATGATGACCGAAGTCGTCTTGGCGGCTTGCAGAATGACGTGCGGAAGGTCTCTCGGCTTCAGTTCCTTGTAGATTACCATGCCGACGAACATCGCATAGACGGCGGCAACG
This sequence comes from Neorhizobium sp. DAR64862/K0K3, assembly GCF_050500185.1. Taxonomy (NCBI): domain Bacteria; kingdom Pseudomonadati; phylum Pseudomonadota; class Alphaproteobacteria; order Hyphomicrobiales; family Rhizobiaceae; genus Neorhizobium; species Neorhizobium sp. DAR64862/K0K3. Next base: position 1,300,933 of record NZ_CP191450.1, on the reverse strand, counting down.
ACGGCAGCTTCGGTCGGCGTCACGATGCCGATCTTGATGCCGCCGAGGATAATCACAGGCATGCCGAGCGCCCAGGCAGCGCGTCCGGTTGCGTGCAGGCGTTCCTTGTAGGTGGTTTTTGGAAGCGCCTGGACGTTATCCTTGCGCACCACGATCAGCCAGGTGATGATCAGTGAGACGGCCATCAGGATGCCGGGGAAGATGCCCGCCATGAAGAGCTGGGTGATCGACACGTTCGCGGCAACGCCGAACACGATAAACGCCATCGACGGCGGAATGACCGGGGCGATGATGCCGCCGGCAGCGATCAGACCGCCAGAGCGGGGAATATTATAGCCTGCCTTGGCCATCATCGGGATGAGGATGGCGGCAAGGGCGGCCGTATCGGCAGCGGCCGAACCCGAAATGCTGGCCATGATGAGCGCTGCAAAAATCGCAACGATCCCGAGACCACCTCTGATGTGACCGACGCAGGCGATCGCGAAATCGATGATACGCTTCGACAAACCGCCGGAATTCATCAATTCGCCGGCGAGAATGAAGAAGGGGATGGCGAGCAGGGTAAATGTATCTGCGCCGGCAATCATGTTCTGCGCGATGATCTGGCTGTTGAACATGTCCATGTACCACATGAGCACGACGCCGCAGAAAATCAGCGAGAACGCGACGGGGACGCCAACGGCCATCGCCCCAAGCAGCGATCCAACAAAGACGAAAAGAGTCATTTAGGTCCGCTCCGCCAGTTGTTCGATCGTCATGTTTTCACCCGTGAAGGCTGCGATTTCCGCGTCGGTGACGCGACCGGTGATCAGGCGGAACAGCCGTTCAAGCGCGATCAGCACACATCCTCCACCGGTGAAGAAGCCGATGCCGTAGACCCATGCCATGGAAAGCCCGGTCACAGGCGCGACCATGCTGGCGTTGATCGGCAACTGGACCCATGTTCCCCAGAAGAAAATTGCCGAACACAGGATGATCAGCAGGTTCGAAATGATCATGCAGGCGATACGGCCCGAGCGACCGAGCATGGCGACCAGCGACTCCACACCAAGGTGGGAATGTTCGCGAAACGCAACGACAGCACCGATGAAGGTCAGCCAGACGAAGAAGTAGCGCGACAGCTCTTCCGATATGTTGAGGCCGGAGTTGAAACCGTAGCGCAGCACCACGTTGAGGAACACCATGATTGCCATGCCTGCCAAAAGCAGGATCAGCAGCAGTTCCAGGAAGCGGTAAAAGAGATCGTTGATTCGTTGCATCGGGTTCCTCCTCCCATCAACCGCGGCGGCTACAAGAGCTTGCGCTTCGCGAGGTTCTTCATCAAAGCCGTCAGCCCGAAGTCCCAGGGCGGGCAGGCTTCACTGTTTTCCACCCAATTCACCAGTCGCCCAAGCCTTGGCGACGAAATCTCGACGCGGTCGCCGATCTCGTGCGTAAAGCCCAGACCCTTGCCGCGCCGATCCTTGACCGGCGCAAACATGGTGCCGAGAAACAATACGGCGCCATCAGGGTATTGATGGTTGCGGTTGAGAAGCTGCGACACGAGATCTTCCGGCGTACGGCTGATGGCCTGCATCGGGCTAACGCCCGTCATCTCGAAACCTTCAGGGCCCTCGACCACAAGCGAGATCTCCGATTTCTTGACGTCTTCGAGCGAAAATTCGCCGTCGAACAGTCGGATGAAGGGACCGAGAGAACAGGATGCGTTGTTGTCTTTTGCCTTGCTGAGAAGGAGGGCGGACCGTCCTTCGAAATCGCGAAGATTGACGTCATTGCCAAGCGTCGCGCCGACAATCGCACCCGTGGATGTGACAGCAAGCACCACTTCCGGTTCGGGATTGTTCCAATCCGACTTCGGGTGAATGCCGACCAGCGACCCGCAGCCGACGGCCGACATGGGTTGAGCCTTAGTGAAGATTTCCGCATCCGGACCGATCCCGACTTCGAGATACTGCGACCAGAGCCCCATATCCTGCAACAGCGCCTTCACGCTTGCTGCCTTTTCCGAGCCGGCCACAAGCCCCTTGAGGCTGTCGCCCAGTACCGGCGCCAAGCGACCACGGATCTCCTGGGCCCGAAGCGGATCGCCCTTGGCCTGTTCCTCGATGACCCGTTCCAGCATGCTGTCTGCGAAAGTTACGCCTGCGGCTTTGATCGCCTGCAGGTCAACAGGCGCCAGCAGCGTTCCGGCAGTGCCGTCTAGGAAGTCATTGAGAGAGCCGAGATCCGTCCAATCGGTAGCGGCCGTCAGGCGCTCCACCAGGCCGTCGATCTCAAGCAGTGCTGACAGCGTCGCAGCGAGCGACGAAAGATCCAGAAGCCTGCCATTCCGGTAAAGGACAGGGCAGGGGCCGTCCGCAGCCTTCGACCAGACACGACCAACCAGAGTGGCGGTCTCGGAATCCTGCGGCAAAATCAGTTCGGGCGTCAGCCCGCCATGTATAGTCATTATGATCCTCCAAGCGGCCGATCGATCAGGCCTCCACCCGTCAATCTGTTGTCCGATGTCTGACAACGTCGCTTGAGCTTTCTACTGAGTGTTTTTCTTTGTGTCCAGTACTGCAACCCTGTCAATTCTGGGGATCATCTATACAATATACGCGGGCAAAGAACGCCGACGCACGGTGTCGTTCCGGTGCGCCCCAATGAAGTCGATGCAAGCTGACCAGGCGACGGATGAAGGATCATCCTACGTCGAGCGGTGACGGACGATCCAAAAGGATCCCAGTAAAACCTGCGGCTGTTTGCGCACTGGCGCGGATCTGGAGCGGGGCAACGGCGCCGGTAAACTTCATTTGAAATCGCTCGGCGCTTGCTAGGACGGAGGTTCAGCCTAAGTGTTGCGCATGGGCAATTTAAAAGAAGGCGTTCTCAACGCGATGGCTGCCGACCAAAGTGCAACGGGCTGGCAGTCGGATCCCGAACGAAGTCCCGACTTCCAATATTCCGGACTTCCAGTCCGGTGGCGCCGTCGTATTGTTCTGGCGCTCAACCTCGCAACGATCGCGGGGCTTGGGTATGTCGTCTACCGACTTCTTTCCCCAGATGGCATTGATGGTGCGGAAGCCGTCATGCTGATCGGGTTCATGCTGGCAACGCCGTGGACGGTGCTTGGGTTCTGGAACGCCGTGATCGGGATGGTCCTCCAGCATGGCCCCGGCGCTCCCTCCAAAAGCATCTACCCCTTCTATCCGCAGGGTCAGGGAAGCCAGCCGATCGCTTTGTCGTCGCGGACAGCGCTGACGATATTCCTGCGCAACGAAGATCCGCGGCCCGTCTTTGCCCGGATAGAGGCGATGCAGAAGAGCCTTCAGGCGACCGGCCTTCAACGCCACTTTCGGTTCTTCGTCCTCAGCGACACGTCCGAGCCAGACATCATCCAGTTGGAAGAAGCGGGCTTCGATCTCGTTGCCGCTCATGTCGTGGCGGATGGCGGTAACCGGCCGGTCTATCGTCGTCGTGCTGACAATGCCGGTTACAAGGCGGGCAATATTCAGGACTTCCTGAAGGAACACGGAAGCCGCTACGACTTTTTCCTGCCGCTGGATTCCGACAGCGTCATGTCCGGCGACGTGATGATACGGCTGGTGGCTGCCATGGAGGCACGACCTGAGCTCGGGATTCTGCAGACCCTGGTCGTCGGAGTGCCCGCCGAAAGCGGCTTTGCCCGGATGTTCCAGTTCGGTATGCGTCACGGAATGCGGTCTTTCACGCTCGGCTCCGCATGGTGGAGCGCTGATTGCGGGCCTTACTGGGGGCACAACGCACTGATCCGCGCCGCGGCATTTGAGGCCCACTGCAATCTGCCCGTTCTCCCGGGATCGCCGCCATTGGGCGGCCATGTGCTGAGCCACGACCAGCTGGAAGCGACCTATATGCGTCGGGGCGGCTACGAAGTTCGTGTGCTGCCGATCGAGACACAGAGCTTCGAAGCCAACCCACCGACATTGCTGGAGTTTGCCAAGCGAGATCTGCGATGGTGCCAAGGCAACATGCAGTATTGGCGTTTCCTTTTTGAGCCGGGCCTCAAGCTGCTCAGCAGGTTTCAGCTTTTTCAGGCCGTCCTGATGTATGTGGCACCGCCGGCCTGGATCGTCGCGACGTTTGCCGCCGCATGGAAGGGTGTGACCGGCGGCTTTGATGCGACCTATATCGAACTCGGCTTCTGGTCGTTCATCACCATCTTTCTTCTGTCGGTCACCCCCAAGATCGCCGGCGTCGTCGATGTGCTGCTTACCCCCGGCGCGATCCGCTCCTATGGCGGACCATTGCGCTTCGGTCTGTCGGCGGTGATCGAACTCCTGGCCTCGATGATCATGGCGCCCATCGTTGCCGTCTATGTCTCGGTGTTCCTGATCGGTCTTCTGTTCGGACGTTCGGTCACCTGGAGCGGTCAGAACCGCGACCGGCTCGGCGTTACGCTCGGCACCGCCGTCAAGGCGATGGGCCTCCAGACATTGATCGGCGTTGTCCTCGCTACGATCATCACTGGCCTGATCGGTGGGTACGCGATCTTCTGGGCTCTGCCTGTGGTCGCCGGTCTCTGTCTGGCGATCCCGTTCACGGTCTTCACGGCCTCGCAGCGGTTCGGTTACTGGACGACCCGTCTCGGACTGTTCGCAATTCCCGAGGAAGGCTGTCTTCCGCGGGTCCTCACCCGCCTCGTTCCGCATGAAGCCCGTCTCTGGCGTCGTCCGTCCGTCAGAGTCGAAGGCAAGTTTCCCAAGCCGGCACGCGATGGCCAGGCATGACGATAGCGCAAGCCTTGTGGCTGGTGCGAGAAAACCAGCCTGAATTGCGGGAGACGCCGCTTGGTCCGCTCGGGCACGGCGATGTCCTGGTGGAAAGCCTGTTCGGCGCCATCAGCCGCGGTACCGAATCGCTGGTGGCAGCCGGCTCGGTCCCCGAAAGCGAATACGACAGCATGCGCGCGCCGTTGCAGGATGGAGAATTCCCGTTTCCGATCAAGTACGGCTACGCGGTGGTCGGAACCGCAAAGGACGGCCCGGAAGCGCTTGTCGGCCGGACAGTATTCTGCCTCTATCCGCATCAGGATGCCTTCCACGCCCCCGCTGAGATGGTCGTGCCGGTTCCAGCAGGCGTGCCCGCCTCGCGCGCCGTCCTTGCAGCCAATATGGAGACGGCCCTCAACGGCGTTTGGGATGCCGGCATTCTTCCTGGAGACAAGGTCGCGGTCGTCGGTGCAGGGCTCGTCGGGCTTCTGATTGCCTATCTCGCCGCAAGGATCCCGGGCACCGAAGTCACCGTCGTGGACGTCAATGGCGATCGCCGTGGTCTTGCCGAAGATTTCGGATGCCGGTTTGCATCACCCGAACAGGCGAACGACGGTGACGGCGGATGCGATGTGGTGATCCACACGTCGGCCACGGCCGCAGGTCTTGCCACATCCATTGCGCTCGCCGGCTTCGAGGCGCGGATCGTCGAGATGTCGTGGTATGGCGAAGGCAGCGTGAAGATTCCGCTGGGCGGTCGTTTCCACAGTCAACGCCTGTCGATCGTCGCTTCGCAGGTCGGCAACGTACCGGTTCAAAGGCGCGCAAGGTGGCCGTTTTCGCGACGTCTGGCCGCGGCACTTGCATTGCTTGCGGATGACCGCCTCGACAAACTCTTCTCCGGCGAGACGGACTTTCCCGACCTTGCGCAAGACTATTGCCAAATTCTCGCCGATCCCGGCACCCTTTGCCACCGTATCCGATACCGTTAGTCTGAAAGGACATTCCCCGCATGTTTGCAGTTGAAGTTCGCGACCACATGATGATTGCCCATAGCTTGCCACGGGAGGTATTCGGCCCGGCCCAGGCGATGCATGGCGCGACCTTTATCGTCGATGCCGCCTTCATGACCGAAGATCTCGACGAAAACGGGCTCGGCGTCGATATCGGCCTTGCAACGACGGTGCTGAAAGCAATCGTTGCGCCGCTCAACTACCAGAACCTCGACGAACTCGAAATCTTTCGCGGCAAGGTCACCACGACGGAGGTGCTCGCCAAGCACGTCTTCGATCAGCTGAAAGCCGGTATCGCTGCCGGCGATCTTGGTCCGGGTGGCGTGCGCATCCGCCGCCTCAAGGTAACCCTGCATGAAAGCCATGTGGCCCGAGCCTGGTATGAGGCTGCGATTTGAACGCCGCATCAAGGGAGCGACGGCTGGTATTCGCCATCCCCGGCGATATCGACACCCGCAGCGGCGGGTATGGCTATGACCGGCGGATGATCGAGGAGCTTAGGGCAATCGGCTGGACAGTCGAGCACCTGCAGCTTCCCGGCGGCTTTCCGGAACCGAGCGAAAGCGAGCTTGCCGAAACAGCCGAAAAACTCGCAGCCCTCGCCGACGATAGTCTCGTTCTGATCGATGGCCTTGCGTTTGGGGCAATGCCGGCAATTGCCATGCAGGAGGCGACCCGCCTCCGCATGATTGCGCTCGTCCATCATCCGTTGGCACTCGAAAGCGGCATTCCGGCCGGCGTTGCCGAGCGGTTGCGAAAAAGCGAGATGACAGCGCTAGGTGCAGCCAAAGGTGTCGTCGTCACAAGCCCCAGCACGGCGCGAACTCTGGTATCGCAATTCCGCGTGGCGCCGGATCTCGTGCGTGTCGCCGTGCCTGGAACGGAGCAGGCAAAGCCTGCATCGGGCAGCACGGCCGGGGACGGGGTGATAATCCTGTCGGTCGGATCGCTGACGCAGCGCAAGGATCATGCGGCGTTGATTTCAGCGCTCGAGCGCATCTCCGATCGCCCATGGCAGTGCCGGATAGCAGGCAGCGATGACATGGATCGTCAATGCGCTGCCGATCTGCGACGACAGATCGAGGCGTGCGGGCTCTCCGACCGGGTGACTTTGACGGGCGCGCTTGATGATGTGGCGGTCGAATATGCCCAAGCGGATATTTTTGCACTCGCCAGCCAATATGAAGGCTACGGCATGGCCTTTGCGGAAGCCATGGTGCGCGGCCTGCCGATCGTTGGCTGTCGCGGCGGGGCGATACCGGATCTGGTGACTGACGATGCCGGGATCCTCGTGGAACCGGGCGACATTGCCGGGCTCGCCGAAGCTCTGGCGCTGCTGATCGACCAGCCGGAAACGCGACAAGCTTATTCTGCGGGCGCACTTGCCGTGGGCCAGCAGCTGCCCGATTGGCCCGCAACGGCAAAGGTGCTTTCCGACTTCCTGGAGGAAATGCGATGAGTGGCTTCGACACAGTCTGGCTCGATCTGCGCGAGCCCGCGGACAATGCTGCGCGTGAACCCGAGCTCCGGCGGTCTGCCATCGAAAGTGTGACCGCAGACGGGAACGGCGCGACGGTCGTCGATCTCGGCTGCGGAACCGGCTCCACTGTCCGCGCACTTGCGCCCCAGAGTTTGTCCTGGCACTGGCGGCTTGTCGACAACGATCTGCAACTGCTCGAAGAAGCCGCAAACAGGCTCGACATGCCCGACCAGGTGAAATGCCTGCAGGCCGACCTTAGCCAGTTGGCGCCTGAGCTCTTCACGGATGCGAGGCTGGTGACAGCGTCGGCGCTTTTCGACCTGGTCTCCGCCGAATTTCTGGAGCGTCTTCTGCATCTCCTCGCGAAGCGTGACATCGGCCTGTATACGGCGCTCAACTACGATGGCGTCTGCAGCTGGGAAATCGCGCACGAAGCGGATGCCTTGGTTGTCGAAGCGTTCAACGCCCACCAACGCCGCGACAAGGGCTTTGGACCGGCGCTTGGTCCAACGGCGGAACCGGTCTTGTCCCGGTTGGCGGAGCAGGCGGGCTTCAAGGTTCTCACCGGTCAGAGCCCTTGGCGCCTCGGCGGAGATCAAGCGGAATTGCAGCGGCATTTCATTGCCGGCATGGCAAACGCTGCGTCTGAAACAGACCGGCTTGACGAAAGCGTTCTGGACGACTGGCGACGGATGCGTCTCGAGATGGCATCGCGTTCGGCCTGCGAAGTCGGGCACTGGGATATGCTTCTCCTCCGCTGATTGGTTGCCACCCCGATCATCCCGCTGTCGGGGTGGAAAGAAGCCAGAGGCCGAAGACGGTATAGCCTATCATCGCAAGGGCCAGAAAAGCCTGACTGATGGTGGCGCTTGCCGGTTTCACGAAGTGCTTGAGCGCAATCATGTGGGCGATCAGAATGCCGATGCAGTGCCCGGCCACGATGATCGCGGTCTGTGCGATCCAGAGCTTTTCGACACTGCTGATGTCGATCAGCATCGATGCCGTGACGTGCCGATCGGCGGTTCCGAACAGATCCCAGCCAAGCGCAAAGGGATCCGAGATCGCAGAGTAGAGATATTGCCCGTTGATCAGAAGCAGGCTGAGATAGTGGGCTGCATGGAAGGCAACCGCTATCGGAATGATCGAATAGACCAGATGCGTGATCACCCCTCGATCAGCGACTAATCGTGCCTCTCCGGCAAGCCGGGCTCCTGATATGGCAGCCGCGAAATAGATCACTGCGAGCACCGCCGGAGCGGCGATCAAGCCGAGCGTATTCGGCAGGGTCACAGCGCTGCGGCCGGGAAATTCCAGCGGGTTCACCCCGATCATCGAGAGCCAGGTGAAGGTCTCTGCAAAGCCATCGAAGGACGCCGTTCCGAGCGTCAGCAGCAGAAACAGGGCGGCGCTGATCGGCGGCGGCTCCGCCGCGACGCAGTCTTGTCCCGGCCAGCGGAACCGGACACTCGCCCATATTCCGGATTTCGGCGGCGTGATTTCAAAGGGCGCGATCATGCCGATCATGCGGAAATACACCGAGAAGGGTTCGCCCCGCTCTGTCCAATCTCGCTCTCCGAAAACCAGCATGGCGATGAAATTGAGAATCCAGTAGACCGAGACGGCGATGGCGAGACGGGGAGGGTCCTCCGGGGCGAGCGAAACCAGCTCGTACCAGGTAAACATCAGAAACAGGAGGATCGCGGGGATGTAACCGACGGCCTCCGGCAGCTTCAACAGGGGAGCTTCGCCAAGCCTGCCGCCCGTCGCTCGCCGCAGGAGGCGAAGAGGACCCGTCCAGGGATTGAGCCATGGCCACAGGTTTCCAACCAAGGCCTGCACCAAGGTCAGGCCGACCCAGAACAGCGTCCAGACGACAAGCGGCAGCGGATTTTCGAGCGGATCGCCTGTCGAATAGCGGCCGGCGGCGATCAGTACCAGCAGAAGCACGAAGCTCAGAGTGCTGACCATCACGATCGGCGGCACCGGCCGGCGATCGAGCGTGATGGAGGCACTGCCAGCATGTGTGAACCAGCGCGACGGAACCAGCAGCAATGCGACGAAGGTAACTGCGACGACGATCGCGCCGCCTGTCAGGTAATATTCGGTCGGCAGCAGCATCACCAGCCCGCGTTCCGTCCCGTGCGCGCTGGCCGTGCAGGGCATGAGCGTCCACAAGAGAGCTGCCGTCGCCGATGGACAGGCCGGCAACCGGTGTTTTCGGGGAAATGACGGCAACGGGTTCATCCTGCGTCTGGTGGCGTGATCGGCTGAAACATCATGCCGGGATGGAGAAGCGTATTCCATACCACGACATCTTCGCTCAGACTGGGCCTCGTGCCGCTCCTGTCAGGTCTCCTGATCAGCGGAATTCTTTGCTATAGGACATGGTAGGGCTCTTATTGTCGGTGGCACCTGGTAGACCATCGACTATCGCATCAGCATGATGGGCGTCAGTACGGTTGAGAGGAAAATTTCGAATGACCGACAAGACTTCAGCACCGAAAGCGTCGGTGACCCGCCGGACGACCCTTCTTGGAATGGGCGCGGCAACGGGTGCGGGCATTCTGTCTTCCGTCTCACCGGGCTTCGTCCGATACTCGCACGCCCAGACCTCCGCCCCGATCAAGCTCGGCTTTGAATGCCACCGCACCGGTATCGGCGCATCCTATGGTCGCTGGTACGAGCGTGTCGCACGGGCTGCCGTCAAAATCATCAACGAGGAGGGCGGCATCAACGGTCGTCCCGTGGAACTGATCGTTGAAGACGATGGCACGGATCCGAAACGAGGCGCCGAAGTCGTCGAGAAATTCGCGACCCAGCATAAGGTCGATGCTGTGTTCGGAACGCTGTTTTCACACGTCGTCGTCGCCGCCGCGCCGCGGGCGGGCGAATTGAAGATGCCCTATCTCGTGGTGTCGGAAGGCACCCACGTGTCTTCGGGCAGCCTCAACCGCTACTGCTTCCAGCCCGGCATCACCGACGTTCGCAGCCAGGTCACGTCAGTGGCACCTTGGATCACGCAAAACCTCGGCAAGAAAGTCACGATGATCTTCCCGGACTACGCCTTCGGCTATGACCACCGCGATAATCTTCCGCCCGCAATCAAGGCGCAGGGTGGTGAGGTCGTCGAGATGATTGCGGTGCCACCGACGGAAACATCGTTTACGCGCTACCTGCCGCGAATTCCCGCAGACACCGACGTGCTCTACCACATCATGGTCGGTCCGGCGGTTCTCACCTTCGTCACCGAGCTCGGTCAGTTCTACGGCTCGCAGCGACCCCAGATCTTCGGCTTCATCGATAGCGTCGAGGCCGTCGATCTTTCGACGCCGCAACTGAGCTTCCTCGATGGGACCTATTTCTGGGAGGGCATGCCCCGCTACGCCCAGAAGGACCAGAGCGAATGGGACAAGTTCTATCGCACGGCAGTCGGCGTCAACGAGAATGGTGCAAGCATCGCCGATCCGAAGGACATCGCCACCTACGCCCATATGTACGGGGTCTGGGAAACGCTGTTCACCATCAAGCAGGCGATGCAGGCATCCGGATATAGCGGCCCGCAGGACAAGGCCAAATTCATCGAAGCCCTGGAAGCGATCGAGACATTCCAGGAAGGCCGCGACCATCCGCAGGGCAACAAGATTTTCAACGGCAAGAACCATCAGGTTTACGGCCATCAGAACATCTCGAAGGTCGAAGGCGGCCGGATGGATGTCGTGCACCGGACCTCGATCGAAGACGGCATGTACGAGGTGACGGCGGACTACACGAAGATGTCCCTCTGACCCCTGCTTTCGGAAGGGATCGGTTGACCGGTCCCTTCGCTCTTCACCCCGCGTCGTTTTTCCTGTCTAACCGCAGCAAATCAGGCAAGGGGACAGTCGTGTCCGTGCATAGGAGCTAGGGTTTGGCGTTCGGTCCGTTTCTGCTGCTGGCGACATTGGAAGGACTGCTGCAGGCCGCGGTCCTCACATTGACCGCACTCGGCCTGTCTCTGGTGTTCGGCGTCATGCGCGTCGTCAATGTCGCCCATGGCGAATTCTATATGCTCGGCGCGGTCGTTGCCTGGTGGGTGGCGTCGATGTTCTCGCTGCATCCGGCAGTCGGTTTCTTCGCAGCGCTCGTCATCAGCCCGCTGATCGTCGGCGCGATCGCGTTCGCCAGCGAGCGGCTGATCCTGAAGCGCCTGAACTACGATCCGGAATCGACCATCGTCGCCACGATCGGCATGCTCTATATCATCCAGCAGACGGTCCTTTTGACCTATGGTCCGGATGCGCGTCCGGTGTCGGCTCCATTCTATTACCGCATCCAGCTGCCGTGGTTCGGCTATTCCGGTTACAACCTGTTCGTCATTGCAGCGGCGATCGTCTTGCTGCTGGCGGTCTGGTTCGTGCTGAGCCGCACCCGGCTCGGCCTCATCATGCGCGCAACGCAGTTCGATCGCGAAATGGCGCAGGCTTTCGGCATACCGATCGAACGCGTCTATGCCTTCGTCTTTGCCGCCGGCGCCATGCTGGCGGCGGTCGCTGCGGTGCTGATCGTGCCGATCCGTCAAGCCCATTATCTGATGGGGCTCGATCCGTTGCTTCTCTCCTTCATCGTCGTCATCCTTGGCGGCCTTGGCAGTCTGCGCGGCACCGTCATCGCAGCCCTCCTGATCGGACTGAGCGACGGCATCATTTCGATGTTCTTCTCACCAACGCTTGCAAAGATCATCTCGACCCTGCTTGTCGCCCTTGTGCTGGTGTTCAAGCCGGAAGGTCTGTTTGGGGCAAAGGCGCGATGAGAAGCGAAAACACCATCCGCGTCATCGCGCTTCACGTGGGCGTGCTGGCAGCTCTCTTTCTTGTCCAGTTCGTGCTGCCCGATTATCACCACCTCGCCCTGACCCGCGTCATGCTGTTGGCGATCTATGCCATGGGCTACAACATGCTGTTCGGCTATACGGGCCTGCTGAGCCTCGGACATGCGATGTTCTTTGCCGCCGGTCTCTACGGCGCCGGCATGACGGCCTATTACACCGATCTCGGCGTGCCGCTCGCGTTTCTCATCGGAATTTGCTGGGGTGCAGCCCTGTCGCTCGTCATCGGCGTGATCGCGCTGCGCACGACAGGCGTGGCCTTCATGATTGTCACCATGATGTTCGGCCAGGTTGCCTATCTCACGATCACCTACTTCACCGACTATACCCGCGGCGAAGAAGGCCTGACGATGCCGACCTCTGCGCGCAGTTTCGATCTCCTCGGTCTCCACGTCGACCTGACGAATGCCGTCCAGCGCTACAATCTGGCGCTCGGCCTTCTGGCTTTGACACTGCTCGTCATCTTCGTCGTCGTGCGGGGACCAATCGGCAGGGTGCTGATCGCGATCCGCGAAAACGAGACGCGCACGCTGATGCTGGGCTTCGACACATTCAGGATGAAACTCGGTGCGCTCGTCCTTTCTGGCACGATCTCTGCGATGGCCGGTGCCGCCTACGGGCTAATGTTCGCCTATGTCGGCGCTACCTTTGCCACCATCCAGTATTCGATCGAGGCGCTGCTCTTCACATTGCTCGGCGGTGCCGGAACCGTCCTCGGGCCGCTGCTCGGCTCGATCCTGATGTTCTACATGATCGACATCACCAGCGAATACACGCAGGCCTATCTGCTCGTGACCGGCGTGGCCCTGGTTGTTCTGGTCCTCTTCTTTCCGAAAGGCATTCTGGGGACGATCCGCGAAAGGTGGCTGCCATGGCTTCCGTGAGCCTGCTTTCGACAAAAGCACTCAGCCGCCATTTTGGAGGGCTGAAAGCCGTCGACAATGTCGACTTTACCATCATAGAAGGCGAGATCCGCGCGCTGATCGGACCGAACGGTGCCGGAAAGACGACGTTCGTCTCGCTGCTCGCCGGCCGTATCGCGCCGAGCGTCGGGTCGATCGAGTTCCTGGGCAAGGACATCACCGACCGACCGGCGCATAAGCGCGTGCGCGACGGCATTGCCTATACATTCCAGATCACCAGCATCTATCCGACGCTGACCGTGTTCGACAACGTGGCGCTGTCTGCACAAAGCGCGCTGAGGCGTCACCCCGGCTCGAAACAGTCTGACATTGCCGAGAAGGCAAGTGAAGCCCTGGACCGCGTCGGACTTGCCGATCGAATGGGAGAAAAGGCCGGGACCATGGCCTATGGCCACCAGCGGCTTCTTGAGGTCGCAATGGGACTGGCGTTGGAGCCGAAACTCCTGATCCTCGATGAGCCGACGCAAGGCTTGTCGGATAGTGAGATTGAAAGTTTCTGCCGGCTGGTGAAGGAAATCGCTAGGTCTGCAACGGTGCTGCTGATCGAGCACAACATGCCCGTCGTCATGCAGCTCGCCGACACGATCACGGTGCTCAACCACGGTCAAATCCTCGCCGAGGGGCCGCCCAGTGACATCCGTGCCAACGCAGCCGTGCAGGCAGCCTATCTGGGAACCGGTTGATATGCTCGAAGTCTCCAATCTCGATGTCTACCACGACAGCAGCAAGACGCTGCAGGGTATGTCACTGACGCTGCAAAAGGGTGAGGTTCTCTGCCTGCTCGGCCGCAATGGTGCGGGCAAGACGACGACCCTGCGTGCGATCATGGGTCTCGCAACGGCCGGTGCCGGAAGTATCCGGCTCGATGGCACCGAAATTTCGGCGCTGCCGGCGCACGAACGGCCACGCCTCGGCATCGGCTACGTGCCTCAAGGCCGCCGGTTGTTCTCAGAGCTGACCGTGCGCGAGAACCTCGAAATCGGCATGATGACGCGGCGCAGTCCGCAGCGCGTGCTCGACGAAACGCTTTCGCTGTTTCCCCGGCTGCAGGAGCGGCTCGGCCAGGTGTCCGGAACACTGTCCGGCGGCGAGCAGCAGATGCTGGCGACCGCGCGCGCCTTGTGTATCGATCCCAAGGTCATCCTGCTGGACGAACCGACCGAAGGGCTGATGCCCTCGATGATCGCCACGATCCGTGATGTCGTGGTGACGCTGCGCAACCAGGGGAAAGCAATCCTGCTGGTCGAGCAGCGGGTCGAAGCTGTGTTGTCGATCGCCGACCGCGTCTGTTTCGTCGAGAACGGCAAGGCGCAGGCGGTTATGCCGGTTGAGGCGCTGAGAGCCGATCCTTCTCTTTTATCCCGCTACGTCGGTGTCGGCTAAGGTCGGGCGATCGTGAGCGGCTCGATCGTGATCGCCGATCAGACCTGGCCGGAATGCAGCCGGTTATAAGCGCCCCGACGTTCGATGAGGTCCTGATGGGTGCCCTGTTCGGCAATTCCAGAATCATCAATGACGACGATTCGATCGGCGCCCTGGATCGTGGCGAGGCGATGGGCGATGATCAGCGTCGTCCGCCCCTGCGACAGTTCGGCAAGCGATCGCTGGATCGCGCGCTCGGTTTCAGTGTCGAGCGCCGAAGTCGCTTCATCGAGGATCAGGATAGGAGGATTTTTGAGGAACATGCGGGCAATCGCCACCCGCTGCTTCTGGCCGCCGGACAATTTCACACCGCGCTCACCGATGACCGTATCGAGACCCTCCGGCAGGTTTGCCAGCATGTCCTCAAGACGTGCGCGGTGCGCGGCTTCGACAATATCAGCCTCGGAAGCGCCCAGTCTTCCATAGGCGATATTTTCCCGCAGCGTACCACCGAACAGGAAGACATCCTGCTGCACGATGCCGATCTGCTGGCGAAGGGATTCCTTCGTCATCTTGCGGATGTCGATCCCGTCGATCGTGATGCTCCCCGACACGACTTCGTAGAACCGCGGAAGAAGCGAGCATATGGTTGTCTTGCCGGCGCCCGAGGGCCCCACGAACGCGATCGTCTCGCCAGCGAGGATATCGAGGTTGATCTCTTCGAAGACAGTCTTCGTCGCGGTGTAACCGAACGTCACGGACCGGTACGCGATCTCGCCTTTCAGGTGATCAACGGCGACCGCATCCGGTGCATCGGCAATATCTGGCTCCGTATCGATCAGTTCGGTAAACCGTCTGAAGCTGGCGATCCCCTTCGGATAGGTCTCGATCACCGAATTGATCTTTTCCACCGGACGAAAGAAGATGCCGACGAGAAGCAGAAAACCGATGAAGCCGCCCGCCGTCAGCTCGCCGGCGAGCACGAAATAGGCGCCGGTCACCATCACCACCATCTGGGTCAGCCGCATGCTGAGGTAACTCATGGAGCTGGTGGCGGCCATTAGCTTGTAGGCTTCCAGCTTCACGCGGCGATAGCTTTGGTTGTCCTTTTCGAACAGCGCGCGCTCGTGACCCTCGTTGGCGAAAGCCTGCACGACACGCATACCACCGACGTTTTCCTCAATGCGTGCGTTGAACTCGCCGATCCGGCTGAAAAGCCGATGGAAATTTTCAGTCATGCGGCCGCCAAAATGGCTTGTTGCCCAGGCGGTCACAGGAACGATGGTCGCAGTGATGACCGCCATCTGCCAATTGACTGAAAACATCAGCAGCAGAGCGCCGACAAAGGTCATCAGCGCAATGAACAGGTCTTCAGGCCCGTGATGCGCGACTTCGCCGATTTCCTCCAGGTCCTTGGTCAGGCGCCCGACGATATGACCAGTTTTTTGATTGTCAAAATAGCCGAACGACAGCTTCTGCAGGTGGTTGAACGCCGCCCGCCGCATGTCTGTCTCGATATTGATGCCGAGCATATGGCCCCAATAAGTGACCACGGCCATCAACCCTGTGTTGAGGACATAGATGACGAGAAGGCCAGCGGACGCGAGGATGATCAGCAGCCATTCCTGGCTCAGCAGAAGCCTGTCCACAAACAGCTTCACCGCCATGGGAAATCCAAGCTCGAGGAGGCCGGACACGATGGCGCAGCCGAAGTCGAGGAGGAATAGGCCCTTGTAAGGCTGGTAATAGGAGAAGAAGCGGCGAAGCATGCTGACCTGCAGACGATGTCACATCCGGCCTGCAGCGATGCAGGCCAGATGTGAGAACATGAGTAGCCTTCTCATATTCGAAAAGCCGCCGGAAAGGATAGTGCCGTTATGCCACGGCACGCCATTCACTTCGTTCAGGCGGTCTGCAAGCAGCACGTCGCCGTCTGCGGGGTCTTGATCAGCCCCGTCCGAACTCGTCGACGATGCGGATAATGTCGTCTTCCCCAAGATAGGAACCGGTCTGGACCTCGATCATTTCAAGCATGATCTTGCCGGGGTTGGCCAGGCGATGGACTTCACCCTGTGGAATGTACACGCTCTCGTTTTCGCGGACCGTCTGCACGGTGTCACCGATCGTCACCTCGGCCGTGCCCTTGACGCAGATCCAGTGCTCCGAGCGGTGGTGATGCTTTTGGAGAGAGAGCTTCTTGCCTGGCGTCACAAACAGCCGTTTCACCTGGAACCGATCGCCGTTGAGGATCGAGGTATAGCCACCCCAGGGGCGGTAGGAGGTTGGATGTGTTTCGGTGAGAGCCGAAGTCGCCTTGGCGGCGGCGAGTTGCTTGACGATGTTGCCGACGTTCTGACTGTCGTCGAGGCGGCCGACATAGACAGCGTCCTCGCTGGCGATGACGGCAATTCCATCCACACCCTGCACGGCCATATGACCGTGGCGCGACAGGACGAGCGAGTTCTTCGTGTTGATCAGCGTCGCGTTGCCGAGCGCGACATTGCCATCGGCATCCTGCTCGCCCAGCTTCCAGACCGCATCCCAGCTGCCCATGTCTGACCAAGTGAAGGACGCCGGCACGACAGCAGCGTTTGCTGTCTTTTCCATGATCGCATAGTCGACCGAGATGTTCGGGCTGGCCGAAAACGATGCCTCGTCGAGGCGCAAGAAATCGAGGTCACCGGATGCCTTTGCAACGGCAGCGCTTGCAGCTTCAGCAACAGCGGGCGCAAAGCGGGCGAACTCGCTGAGAACCACGCCGGCCTGGAACATGAAGATGCCGGAGTTCCAGACAAAACCACCGCTCGCCAGCATCTTTTCAGCGTCCGGCAGGGCAGGCTTTTCGACGAAGCGCTTTACTGTGTTCGCACCGCTTGAGAGCTGGTCACCGATCTCGATATAGCCATAGCCGGTCGAAGGCTCGGTCGGTGTAATGCCGAAGGTGACGAGCTTGCCGCTTGCTGCCGTCTTGCGTGCGGTCTGAATGGCATCGAAATAGGCCTTGCCCGCTTCGATTTCGTGGTCGGAGGCCAGCACCTGCAAGATCGCGTCGTCGCCGAACTTCTCGGCGACGAAGGCAGCGGCTGCGGCAACGGCCGGTGCCGTGTTGCGCGCGGACGGCTCCAGCATGATCGCCGTGAGTGGCAGGCCAAGCTCGCGTGCCTGTTCGGCGGCAAGGAAGCGGAAATCTTCGTTGGTGATGACGATTGCAGGCTCATAGAGCGTCTCGTCGGCAACACGCGCAAGCGTGGACTGGAACAGCGTCTGGTCGCCGACGAACTGTATAAACTGCTTTGGTGCAGAAGACCGTGACAACGGCCACAGCCGCGTGCCCTTGCCGCCTGCCATGATTACGGGAATGATCTTGCCAACCATAGTCTCAGTCTCCACTGACGCTTTTGCTTTTGAGATTTGTCATCGGTTACGTTCTGCCGCCCAACGCCGAATGAGATCAAGCCCTTGAGCCAACAATTCCAAGGCGGCCCGTTCATCCGGCGCTTCGACGTAGCAGCGCATTTCCGGAGCATTGCCAGAAGGACGAAGATGAATGATCCGCCCGTCTTCGAGTGTCGCGCGAAGCCCGTCGATGTCGCTTTTCACAGCGACCGAGCCGATCGGTGCGAGGAAAGCAGCAAGGTTGTCGTCGGCTGCGCGCAGATGCGCCATCAGTGCCGCACTCGTTTCAACGGGGAAGTTTTCCAACCGGTCCGCCGCTGCAAAAGCAAGCGGATGATCGGCAACAACACGCGACAGCGGCTGCTTGGCTTTCGCCACAAGCGAAAGCGTCGCGAGCGCGGGAAGGAAACTGTCGCGAGTCGGCAGCGCCTTCAATGTGCCTCCGGCTACTGTGAAATCGGAGCCGGTCAACGTGCCGCCATTTGCCTCAAAGCCAACGATCGCCGTTTCACCGGCGTCGGCAGCGGATTGCATGGCCGCAATCACGAAGGGAGAGCCGACCTTCGTCCTGACAACCCTGTAATCGCCGGCAGATTCTATCCGTGAATTGGACGTGACCGGCGTGGCGACCACCTTGGCATGAAGGAAGTTTGCCGTGATGAGGCCCAGCAGATCGCCTCTGAGCGGCTGCCCCTTTTCGTCTGCGACGAGCGGGCGGTCGCCGTCACCATCCGCGGACACGATCGCGTCGAGATGATATTGTGGGGCCCAACCCTGCAGCAGCGCAATCGTCTCGGCAGAGACGGCTTCCGTATCGACGGGAATGAAACGCTCAGAGCGTCCGAGCGGCACGACCTGCGCCCCCAGCTTTTCAAGAACCTGAACGAAGAGATCGCGCGCGACTGTGGAATGCTGATAGACGCCGACACGCAATCCGGCCAATGCATCCGGAGCAAGCAGCATGACGTTCCGTTCGACGAAAAGTGCTTCGGCCTCCACGTGCTGATCCGAAGCTTCGCCCGGAGTGGCGTCGATCTCTTCATCTGCCATGGCGCCGGCGATCGCCGTGATCCGGATCTCGTCCTGTTTGTCGATCTCACCATCGGCACGGTAGAATTTGATGCCGTTGCGATCATCCGGGATATGCGATCCTGTGATCATCAGGCAGGCAGCCGAGAGCTTCATACCGTATAGTGCAAGCGCGGGTGTGGGAACGGCACCGCAGTCGATCGCGCAGAGTCCTGCTCGCTGCAGGGCGCCGATACATGTTGCCGATATACCGGGGCTCGAAGCGCGAAAGTCACGACCAACCAAGACCGGATCACCCGGTTTCGCAAGCCCGGCCTCAAGAAGATGGCGCGCAAACGCCGTCGCATAGAGCGCCGAGGCTCTCCCCTCGAGGTCAACGACAAGACCGCGAAGGCCGCTTGTTCCAAATTTCATGATGCGTCTGTTTCGATTGGATGGATCAATGGTTGCGGGACCCAATACCATAAAAATATGGGAGGTAGCTATAGATGCCCGCTTGTTAAAAGCGAGAGTATATAATTAAATATAGTTAACGCTGATGGAGTGCGAAATCCCGTGGTTCATTCAATACTGATCGATTTCTAAAGTATAGTCTATCTCGTGTGCCGTATGTTTTCGAGCGCTAACCAATATCGAAAATCTAGGATTAGGAGAGATCGTGCAAGATCGTCAAGAAAATTTGCTCCAAAAAGATTTAAGCTGTCGATCCATTCTAGTTTTGCACTGGTCAGCATTCGCGTTGGTGCTTTTGAATTTTGGCGCCGTGCAAATTTCCACTCTCGCGATCTACGGATTAGCAAGTGCTCTCCTGCTTTGTATCGCCGTCTTCGTCCGAGGGATCCCCAAGGCAGGGGAGCCGGCAGTGAAAGCGGCTATCGTATTGGCTCTGGTCGCCTTCGCATGGGTAATGTTCCAGACTACTCCGCTGCCTGAAGCAATCTTTAGTCAACCGTCGTGGAGAGACCTGGCCAAGTTTCAGCTCGATGCTTCCCCGGTGATATCCTTGACGCCTGCGGATGACTGGGCATCTTTGCTTCGTTTCCTCGTGCCGGTTGAGGTCTTTCTGCTCGGGATTATTTTGTGCGACAGCGACGAACGAGCTATCGCCACCCTCAAAGGCCTGGCGATAGCAGGAGCCGTTGTCGCTCTTCTCTCCATCGCCCAATTCCTGATCGCGCCCAATACACTCCTCTTCATCGCAAAGACGGCTTACCTCGACAGCCTAACCGGCTTCTTTGTCAATCGGAACACCGCCGCAACCTATTTCGGGATTGTCGCCATCCTGAACTATGGAATCCTTTCGTCTCACCTGCGGTGTGTTGGGGTCCGGCGAATTCTCACGTCGCTGGATCAAGGCAGGGGTCTTCCATTCGATCAACGAAAGGCAGTTCGAGGAGCACTAAGCTTTGCGATACTGTTTATGGTATCGGTCACGGCTCTTGTGCTGACGAAGTCCCGGGCCGGGGTTGCGGCAAGTTTTGCCGCGCTTCTGTTGATGACCCTGTTGTTCGTGTTCAGATCTTCGCAGAACAAGCATCCTGTCCCTGCGCTTCGGAGTACCGGCCTTAGATCCATTCGCGTTGGCGCATTTCTGATAGCGATTGCTTTAACCGGCCTATTCGCAGCAGGCTTCCTGTCGTTTTCTGGGAGAGCTTTGCTCCGAGCAGAAGTGCAGGGCGCAAGCGACGGCCGCTTTTGCATCATGCCGGGATTGGGCTCGGGGGTATCCGATCATTTTCCGTTCGGGACCGGACTGGCAAGTTTCGAAACCGCTTTTACAGCGTATCGCGATCCGGACTGCGGCGTCTATACGGTTTGGAATCGTGCCCACGATGTCTATCTCGAAGCGGTCTTCGCGTTGGGCGTCGCCGGCATATTCATTATCGCGTTTGGACTGGCCTTTATCTTATCGTGCCTCGTCAGAGGAATGGCAGCGAGGCGTCGCCTTCGTTATGTCCCGGAATCCGGCTTCGCGGTGGTGTTGCTGCTTCTCGTTCACTCCGCCTTCGACTTCTCAATCCAGATCTCCGGCCTCGCCATTTTCGTGGCTGCGACCTTGGCGCCGATCGTCGTTGTCTGCGTTGCCGATCTAAAAGTCGGGTCGAAAAACAGGCGAAATCGAACGATCCAAACAAGTGTGGCGGGGCAATTGCCGTCGGCGGCCAGCCTGCGAGATAAACAGTTGCCTGCTGCTTGAGATATGCAGCTTATCCAAAGCATCTACATTAGTAAGATAAATTCTATTGTACTATTTTATAGCTTAGTCACAAATAATATATATAATTATTAGTTAAATCTGTGATTTATCAGCAACAAATCTTCGTTTCGTTCCAGATTTATTTGTTACGTTCTAATCTAAACTAGAAATAAATAATCTCGTGTGCAATTTTCGCTTGGGGCTTCTAAGGGGACACACGTGAAAATCAAAACCGCATCGACTTTTGTTCTTGTGGCGACGTCATTCCTGTCGGGATGCACGGCGCTGCCAAACTCTGGACCAGATTCTCGGCAGGTGGAGGCGCAGGCAACTGCAAAGGTTACATCAGCCAAAAAGGCACAGGCCGTCGGGATCGACTATGCTCTCGTCGACATTAGTAAATCTGTGCTTGCTTATGTAGAGGATACAAAGGCGACCTCCCTCAAAGGGGGGTTCGGCGGCGGTCGTGGCGGAGCCCCGAGCTTGCCGCTCGGCGTTGGTGACGTCGTTCAGGTCTCCGTCTTTGAATCCCAGTCCGGCGGCCTGTTTATTCCCAACGACGCCGGGAGTCGTCCTGGTAACTATGTGTCGCTACCGAACCAGACAATCGATCGGGAGGGTACGATCAGCGTCCCTTACGCCGGTCGTATCCCGGCCGCCGGGCGTCCGGTGGAGGACGTCCAGCGACAAGTTGAGGATGCACTCGCCAATCGCGCGATTGAGCCGCAGGTGTTGATCACGAAGGTCAGCAGCCGATCTGCTCAGGTCGCGGTTCTGGGCGACGTACGCTCGCCTGCGAAGATAGAGTTGACGGAAGCTGGTGAGCGCGTGCTTGACGTCGTTTCCGAAGCCGGCGGCCTGAGCTCGCCCGGCATCGAAACCTACATTACGCTGCAAAGACGCGGAAAATCGGCGACTGTCCTTTACGATTATCTGGTCGCCACGCCGTCTGAAAACATCTATGTCGCACCTGGCGACACCATTCTGGTCGATCGTGAACGTCGAACCTACCTTGCATTTGGCGCCTCGGGTCTCAATGGCAGGTTTGACTTCGAGGAATCGAAGCTGACCCTTGGTGAAGCACTGGGGAAGGCGGGCGGATTGCTGGACTCGCGTGCAAATCCGGCGCAGGTCATGCTCTACCGCACAGTCAAGAAAGACTTCCTGGCTAAGCTGGGCGTAGATACCAGTCGGTTCAGCGGCGAAATGGTTCCCGTCATCTTCAGAGCCAATATGAGAGATCCTTCGGCTCTCTTCGCTGTCCAGAAGTTCCCGATGCAGGATAAGGACACGATCTATGTGTCCAACTCCGACTCCGTCGAAACGCTGAAGTTCCTCAACATCCTGAATTCTGTGACGTCGACTGTCGCTGGTGTTCCGTCGGATGCCATCGCCACCCGCGATGCTGTTCGAGAACTCGCCCCGTGAGTTTTGGCCTCAAATTCACAAGTTAACAGTAATTTAATCTCTCTATTGATGATTTTTTACTTCTGTGCGATGGATTGATTAGTTTAGTAATCTTCGGGAGACAGTCATGCATAAGGTTTTTATAAGTAATATTGCAGGTATCGCGCTTGTCACTGCTCTAGTTTCAGGTATTGCTGACCTTTCTTCGGCTCATGCACAGTCGGCTTTGCCAACGGCGGGATGCTTCGTCGCGCCGGCCCGGATGTCTGATGCCGAGATCAGCGCGTTTCTCGCAGCTCCAGAAAGTCTGTTGTCGCAGTTCTCGTCTGGCGGACTTCCACTGTCCAATCAGGCTCGTTCGCTCGCCGGATCCAGCGCCGACGCACTGTCCCCGCTGATTGCCATCGCTGCAAAGGCTAATGCCGGTCAGGCTGCCGCGATCGGCGCGGGGCTTGCTCGTGCCGCAAGGGCCTGCGCTACCGTCAATCCCGAATATGCCTCCCGTATCCAGGACGCTATCGCGGACAGCGGCAATCGCGCCCTCGAGACAGCGTTTCTCGCGGCCAACAGCGAAACGCAGACTGCGTCTCTTGGCGGCGGCCTCAGCGGTGGCGGCTCGGCAACCGGTGGCGCTGGCGCGATTGGCGGCGGCGGCACGCCAGGTGGCGGCAGCAATGGTGGCGCTGGAACGACTGCGTCGACCGGCTCGGGCTCGTCCAGCTTCTCTTCCGGCGGCGGTAGCGGATATTACGCGAGCGAAGACGGCGGCTCGACGACGATCGTCGAAGGCAGTTCGACCACGGCGTCGTTCTGAGGCGGCTACTGTCTGGCATTTCATTGAGCGAGGTTTTTCTTGCAGATTCATAACAAGAGTTTCTCTGGTGGCCTGCAAGGCGACGATGTCGATCTAGAGCGCTCCGTTCAAGGAATTGATTTCGACGCTGTTTTAGCGATCGCCAGACGACAATGGATGATCGTAGCGGCCGCAGTGGCGGCCGCTATTGTCCTAGGATTGGCGTATATATTCACGGCAGTTCCTCTTTATACGTCCAACGTCAGCGTCTTGATCGACCAAGGCAATAGAGAAGTCGTTCAGCAGCTTTCGACAATTGGTGGCGTGGTCGACGACGAGGGTTCCGTTCTCAGTCAAGTTGAACTCCTGAAATCGGACACGATTGCCTTGTCCGTCGTGGATAAGCTCGACCTTACGAATGATGCGGCGTTTGCGAGTGCCGGAGGGTCTGTCATTGGAACAATGGCCGGAACGCTCCGGTCGCTGGCAAATGTCTCTTCGTGGTTCGTTGTTGAACCCGAAACCAGCGATCAGGTGGAGGCGAAACGCCGCGCCGCTGCGAACACGCTCCTTTGGAACATGGAGATCAGCCGCGTTGGTCGCACTTATGTTTTGAGCATCAGCTACACCTCTCCATCGTCTTCTCTCTCTGCGAAGATCGCCAACGCGATCGGAGAGGCCTATCTGGTTGACAAGCTCAATTCGAAATATGAGGCAACCAGGCGCGCAAGCGGCTGGCTGCAGGATCGCATAGCCGAACTGCGCCAGAAGGCTTTGGACTCGGATCTTGCCGTCCAGAAGTTCCGCAGTTCCAACGGCCTCGTTGCTGCCGGCTCGGTTCTGGTTGCTGACCAGCAGTTGTCCGAACTCAACAGCGCATTGATCGTCGCGCAGTCCGATACCGCAAAAGCTGAGGCGCGCCTGCAGCGGATCGCGCAGATCATCGCTTCGGGCCAAGGAGACGCGATCGTTACGGATGTTCTCGACAGTTCGATTTCCAACGAACTGCGCCAGAAATATCTCGATGCCTCCAAGCGGGAAGCGCAGATCTCCGATCGTCTCGGAGTCAATCATATTCAAGCGATCAGGCTGCGCAGCGAAATGACGGAATACAACCGTCTGATGTTCGAAGAGGTCAATCGTATTGCCGAAAGCTACAAGAGCGATCTCAACGTTGCCAAGGCCCGGGAAAAGAGCCTGACGGATTCGGTCGCGCAGGCCACAGGCATCAGCGCCACCGCGAGCGAGACCCAGGTACAGCTGAGAGAACTCGAGCGGGAAGCTGACACCTACAAGAACATGTACCAGACCTTCCTGCAGCGGTATCAGGAAGCCATACAGCAACAGTCCTTCCCGGTCACCGAAGCACGTATCATCACGCGAGCGGCTGCACCCGACAGTCCGAGCCATCCCCGCAAGCCATTGGTACTGGCGCTGTTCGTGATCATCGGTGCCGCGGTCGGGAGTGGCCTTGGCGCGTTTCGCGAGTTCCGGGACCGTTTCTTCAGAACCGGCGAACAGGTTCGCGACGTTCTCAATCTGGAGTTTCTGGGCATCGCGCCAATAGTGGCTCCCGGAAAGGCCGTCGATGCTCCGGATAGCTCTGACGGTCGTGGCTTTGGCCAGGTTCGAAAGACCCATGCCGTTTCGAATTACGTCATCGATCACCCACTCTCCGCCTTCGCGGAAACGCTTCGAAGCGCCAAGATTGCTGCAGACCTCGCGCTTACCGGCAAGAGTTGCAAGATCATCGGCGTCGTTTCGTCATTGCCTGGAGAAGGCAAGTCAACGATTGCGGTGAATTTTGCCGAGTTGCTGGCGGGGCAAGGAAACAGAACCGTCCTGATCGACGGCGATTTGCGCAACCCGGGCGCGACGCGGGCGATCGGGAGACATGCGGAATCCGGCCTTCTCGAAGTGCTCATCGACAACAAGGATCCGCAGTCGCTTTTCCTCCGAAACGATCGGACTAAACTTGCGTTCTTGCCTGCAGTTGTCCGTCACCGCATTCCGCATTCGTCCGAACTGCTATCGTCCGCGCGCATGCGCCAGGTGCTCGCAGACATCAGCAATACCGCAGACTATATCATTATCGATCTGCCGCCTCTTGGCCCGGTCGTCGATGCCCGCGCCATTGCAGGCCGAATTGACGGGTTCATCTTCGTCACCGAATGGGGCAAGACAGCACGCCGGGTCGTTCGTCAGGTTCTCGCTTCCGATCCCTATGTCCGCGACAAGTGTCTTGGTGTTGTGCTGAACAAGGTCGACCAGGAACGGATGAAGCTCTACCGAGCCTATGGCTCCAGCGAATATTATTACTCGCGATACTCCCAGTACTACCAGGAAGGCTGAGAATGACGCGGCGTGGTCGCAGATCGCTTCTCATCGGAGCGGTCGTCCTGCTCTGCATGGGAAGCCTGGCGATCTCGGTGACACAGATCTCACGCTACGCCCGGTTCGGGACCATGCGACACATCGCGGCCCAGATTGAACGCGACAGACCGGTCTCGCGGGAGTTGCTCGAAGGAACTCTACCGCAGATGAGACTGCTTCTCAGAGACGATGTTTGCCAAAGCGAGTTCGTCAAAGCAGCTGTAACGGTTGCGCTCGTCCGGCTGGATACGCAAAGCCCGGATGTCGATTACGACAACTGGTCGAGCGCGCTTGGGGAGGCAGAGAACGTGGTGCGCTTTGCGCTTCACTGCCTCCCGAGTGATGGAAACTTCTGGGTCCGGTATGCAATGGTCAGGCAAGCGGTCGGGGAACAGCCAGAGGAAATCGCAAAGCTCGTCACGCTGTCGCAGCTTTACGCCCCCGCAGAAGAAAACACGATTGCGGCGCGGTTCCGCTTGTACAATCGCCTAACGCAGCCGAGCCTTACCCTCGCGGCAGCACCGCTGAAAGCGGATCTTGCGGTGGTATGCTCCTTGAAAGGCGCTGCCCTGCGGCGGCGTTTGCCTTTGGCGAACCCAGTCCTTGCCCATGAGGTCCTATCTTACGCGCAAGATTGTCATCTCGGTCGATCGTTGCGCGACAAAACGGGGAGATAGATTCGTCCATCCGGACCGGGCGTCAGATCGTTCGAGGACGGTCGGTCGCGACCAGTTCTCGAAGGAACAAGTGAACCCGGTTCGCCTCCGCCCTGTTTTTCCTTCCGAGAGCGGAGGACCATTCCGCATGATCCCGGCTCACTCTTGCGGGTAGAGACACGGAACCCGTCAGCGATCGGATCCATTCATTCTGCGGGGGGCGCTCCTCAGATGCTCCGTCGCCGGCCTATTTCCACACGGTCAAACACGGCTTCCGTCATCCAGTTTCCCGAGAAATGCAGAAGCACTGTTGCGATAGGCCTGCTGCGTTCCTGCCGACATCCGTCGCCATGACGCATACATCTGCGCCAAACGGTGGTTGCCCGACAGTGACTCGGCATTACGGGCGAGGAAATCCCAGTACAAGGCATTGAAGGGACAGGCTTTCTCGCCAGTTTTCTGCGACACGTCATACCGGCAGCTTTCGCAGTAATTGGACATACGAGAAATATACGCGCCGCCTGCGGCGTATGGCTTGGAGGCCATAAACCCACCGTCGGCAAACTGACTCATTCCGATCACATTGGGCAGTTCAACCCATTCGTAGGCGTCGGCATAGACTTCCAGATACCAGCGATGGACCGCGTAGGGATCAAGACCTGCCAGCATCGAGAAATTTCCGACCACCATCAGACGCTGGATATGATGCGCGTAGGCATGGGTAATCGTGTGTTTGATCACTGTGGACATGCAGGCCATGTCCGTTTCACCGCTCCAGAAAAAGTCCGGCAGGGGACGGGATGCGGCGAAGAAATTGCTTGTCTCGTATCCCGGCATTTTCAGCCAATAGATGCCACGGATATATTCGCGCCAGCCGATGATTTGGCGGATGAAAGCCTCGACCGCATTCAGCGGCGCGTGTCCTTCGAAATACGCGCGCTCCGCAGCCCGGCATAGTGCGAGCGGATCGAGCAGTCCAACATTGATGTAGAAGGAGAGAAGCGCGTGGTTCAGGAACGGCTCTTCGGCCAGCATCGCGTCCTGCGTTTCGCCGAAATTCGGTAGGAAATCGCGGATGAATCCATCGGCTGCCTTCTCCGCATCGGTGCGGGTCACTGCAAACGAGAAATTCTCCGTCGAACCCATATTGTTCGGGAACGTGCGCTCGACGAGCGCAAGAACCTCCTGCGTTGCTGCGTCGGGCGGAAAGACATGATGCTTCGGGCGAAACAGGTCGGGTTTGGCAGGTTTGCGATTTTCACTGTCGAAATTCCACCGGCCACCTTCGGGGTGGTCCCCGTTCATCAACAGGCCGGTCTTGCGCCGCATGTCCCGATAGAAATACTCCATCGTCAGAGCCTTGCGGTCCTTGGCCCAGGCTTTGAACTCCGTCGTCGAACAGATAAACCGCGTGTCCTGCCGCACCTCTACCGGCAGATTTACCAGACCTTGCCAGTCTTCCATGGCCGAAAGAACGCGCCACTCGGCAGCTTGGGTGACGATGATCGATCGGGGTGACGTCTCTGCAATCGCGCGCAAAAGCTCGGTCGTGAAGGAGCCTGAATTGTCGCGGTCATCAAGCCGCACGTACCGGACGCAGAAGCCTTTCGCACGCAGCTCATCGGCAAAATGGCGCATTGCGGAAAAGATGAAGGCGAGTTTCAGTTTGTGATGCTCGACATAGGTCGCCTCCTCCACCACCTCGCACATCAGGACCATATCCTGCGTGGGATCGGCACCCTCAAGGCTCGATACCGACAAGGATAGCTGATCGCCAAGAATGAAAATGAGGTTGCGGGTTGGATTCACGGCTCCTTTGATCCTCTCCTATAGTGACGGATACCGTGCCTTTCCGCCAAACCCCTGCAAGAGCAGAGGTCGGGATCGAAGAGGGAGCATGTCGATCTTGTCTATCCGGTGAATGCCGACGGGGTCGAAGCGTTGCATTGCTATACGCGAAAATCACAGGCCAATGATGACGGCGCGAGTGTACGCGCCGCCGCCTCCCATTTCGCTCGTCGATTGTCCATTCTCTGATCGGACCGCGAGCTGTGCGCAGACATGCTTGCCCGTCGGTCCAGCCCCGAGTTCGAACGCTCCTCACGCCGCCCCGCTTTATTCGCGAAGGCTACTGGTCCAGCACCTTCCGTATTTTATCGGCAAGCTGATCGAGGCTGAAGGGTTTTTGCAAGAGGTGCGTTCCCCCCTCCAGCACGCCGTTATGGACAACGGCGTTGCGGGTGTAGCCAGTCGTATAGAGAATATTCAATTCCGGCATCAGAACCTTGGCGGCGTCGGCCAATTCTCGGCCTGTCATCCCCGGCATCACGACATCTGTAAACAACAAGGTCGGCTTGAGACCTGCCCTGATCAAGGTGAGCGCCTGCTCGCCCGATGCGGCTTCGACGACGGTATATCCCAGTTCCCGAAGCGCCTCGGTGGAGAAAACGCGCACGCGCTGGTCGTCCTCTACGACAAGGATCGTCTCGGAAACGCTGCCCCGGCCCGGCTGCTTGACGACGCCCTGGATGTTTACGGGGGCTTCAACCTCACCGTGATGCCGCGGCAGGTAGATCTTGATAGATGACCCGACGCCCTCTTCCGAATAAATTTTGACGTGCCCGCTCGACTGCCTGACGAAGCCGAAGATCTGGCTTAGTCCCAGACCCGATCCCTTGCCGACCTCCTTGGTGGTGAAAAACGGATCGAAAGCCTTCGCCATAACCTCGGGCGTCATCCCCGTTCCGGTATCCGATACGGCAATCATGACATATTGCCCGGCTGCCACTGCATTGTCCTGCGCGTATTCGTCGGAAAGATACGAGTTTGCGGTTTCGACCGTCAGGTTGCCGCCGCGGGGCATGGCATCGCGGCCATTCACGGCGAGGTTGAGAATGGCGTTTTCCAGCTGACTGCTGTCGGCATAGACTTTCCACAGTCCGGCCGCCAAGACGGTTTCCACGGAAACATGCTCCCCGAGCGTGCGGGTCAGCAATTCCGACATTCCGGCAATCATGCGATTGGGGTCGATCACCTCCGGCTGAAGCGGTTGCCGTCGCGAGAAAGCGAGCAGGCGGTGCGTCAGTGACGCAGCTCTCGTTGCGCCATCCTTTGCGGCCTCGATGTAGCGGCCGACATCGACCTCACCTCGCGCCAACCGCTTTTCGAGCAGGCTGATCGAACCCAGTATGACGGCAAGCATATTGTTGAAGTCATGCGCGATGCCGCCCGTGAGCTGGCCAACGGCTTCCATTTTCTGCGCCTGGCGCAACTGGTCCTGCGCGTCGACCAGCTTCGCGGTTCTTTCTTCCACTTCACGCGCCAGTTCCTCGCGGGACTTCGACAGAATATCGCGTGCATCAACGATGTCCTGGATATCGGTGCATGTCCCGAACCAGCGGCTGATTTCGCCATCCTCCTTCCGCACAGGCTGCGCGCGGCCGAGAACCCATCGATAGTTACCGCTACGATGTCGGAGGCGGTACTCGATGTGGTAGGGCTCTCCTGTGACGAGGCTGCGACGCCAGGTGGACCAGGCGCGATCCTGATCGTCAGGGTGGAAAACGCCGTTCCATTCCTCGCCGTCTGTCGAGCCTTGCGGGACGCCCGTGAAGTCGTACCAACGCTGGTTGTAATAATCGTGGTGGCCGTCGGGTTGCGTGGCCCAGATCATCTGGTCGATCGAATTGGTGATCGCACGGAAGCGTTCCTCGCTCTCCCGCAGCGCGATTTCGACAACGCGGCGATCGGTGATGTCAAATGACACACCCGGAAACCGCAGTGGTGTACCGTCCGGCGCAAGCGTGACGCGGCCTTGGGCAGTCACCCACCGGACGGAACCATCCGCGTCGACGAGCCGGTATTCCTGCGAAAATATAGTGCCCGTCTTCAGCGCTTCGTCGATCGCGGATTGAAGGGCCGGCAGATCATCGGGATGAACCAGACGGAAAAAAGCACCGATCGGAGCGCCGCTGGCGGCAACGCTCCGCTCAACGCCGTAGATCTTGGCAAATCGCGCGTCGGCCACCACGCTGTCGTTCGGGATGTCCCAGTCCCACGTCCCGACAGTCTCTGAGGCGCCGAGTGCGTATTCCAGTCGCTCTTCGCTCGCACGCAACGCCCGTTGCGCAGAGAGGCGGGCGGTCGTCTCGGTACCTTGGTTGAAAACCCCGACGACACGACCTTCCGCCGAAAAGATCGGTGCGAAGCTGTAGTCCCAATGCGTATGCTGAACGCGTCCGCCGCGAAGCATCGGCAGCATTTGATCGGCCACACGAAAACCCTTGCCCGTCTCGACGACGGCCATGAGTTGCGGTTTTATGATATCCCAAATGTCCGCCCAGACGGTCGACGCGGGGCGACCCAATGCCCACGGGTGTTTCTCTCCAGCGATCGGCGACCACGCATCGTTATAAAGGAGACGCATTTCGTCTCCCCAGTAGATGGCAGTTGGCAGGTCGGTATTGAGGCACAAGGCCAGCGTGGTCTGCAGCTCTATCGGCCAGTCCTCGATAGGTCCTAAGCTGGTTGTGCTCCAATCGACCGCGCGAATCCGCGAAGCCATTTCGCCTTCTATCTCTGAAAGGATCTGCATCACGTCAGAGGCTCACTGGCTGTTCGGCACATGAAGGCTACGCTCATTTCAGTTTAATGGCTTCAGTCTGGAGATCGGGTCTAACAGAAAACGGGAGGGGTGGGGAGACGGTGTTTGACGCGTGGAGGATAGTGGCCACAGTCTGTGTTCAACCTCTAAGGCGAAGCGTTGTTTCCGCAGAATATTCCCGAGAAGCCGGTCTTCTCGCGCAACTGCTGTCTCCGGAAAAACCAAAGGCGGCGTCCTGCCGGACCGGTATGAGTCAGCGAGCCCTCGGTACGGAGCAAGAGGTCACCGAATTAACCACACCGCCAAAAGACCAACAGCGACGACTGTTGTTGCGGCACCGTAGCCGTAAAACGATTCAAGCAATTTGCGGTGCATGGGTTTCGTATCTCCATCCCGTGCGTCGGACGGGGCCCCGGTCATTGTCATTTATGCAAAGGTCTCAGTCGAATTCGTCGCCTCAAGCAATTCCTCGCGTCGTAACGGTAAACGCGGAGTCATCCCTTGGTCGCTCCGCAAAACGTCGTTTGCGCAAAATGGTTCCATAAGAGCATGTCAAAGCATACACTCTCTGATGGTCTGGAGAAGGACGCCCGGCCCATGGGGTTTGGGGATAAAGCGTTCTGCAAACGTAAGCTCGGATTGTTGAAGCGTCCAGTTTCCCGACGTGAGGATGATCCGGATCGGGGGCCATCTATCGCGCACCATCCGAGCGAGTTCCACGCCTTCACCCTCGGCAAACAGGTCGATATCCGTCAGGAGAAGTTGGATATCGAAGTTGCTCTCCAGGATGTCTATGGCTTGGGCTGCATCGACCGCGGCGAACACCTCGTACCCGGCATCCTGCAACTCCTCCACCAATATAAATCGGAGGACGGGCTCATCTTCAACGACGAGAATAACTCCGGCTTGGCTCATTTCGGACCTCGGCATCACATTCTCTGTACGTTACCGTACAATTGAACATTTTGGCGAGGCATCAGTTCCGACTTTTACACAGGCGTTGCCTGAATCTGAGCCGAACTCTCATTCACATCCTCTACGGCTTGATGATCGGGCGAACGAGAAGTCGCGACAAGACGTTTCGGCCGCGTGTGTAAGGCGCGAGATCGACGTCGCTAACCAGCCTTGCCCCGCCCTCCCGGCGCTCGAGCGTGATCTTCCGGCTGTGAAACTGTTCGAGCTCTACGCGGTGTGCCACGCTCAGGATTGTGGCATTGGGCAGCTCGTCGATCATCATCTCCATGATTTTGTCCTGCGTCTTTTCGTCGAGAGCGGAGGTGGCTTCATCAAGGACAATGATGTCAGGGTCGTTGAGGAGAAGCCGGGCAAACGCCAACCTCTGCTTCTCTCCTCCTGACAGCGTGTGGTCCCATGGCGCTTCGTCCTCGATCCTGTCGCGCAGGTGCCCGAGCCCGACTTTGTCGAGGGCAACATGAATTTCTTCTGCCGACCACGTGTCTGCTGGTTTCGGGTAGGCGACGGCGCGACGTAGTGTGCCCGAGGGGATGTATGGTTTCTGGGGCAGCATGAACAGTTCCTGGCCCTTGCGGAAGTTGACACTTCCTTCTCCCCATGGCCACAGCCCCGCAATGGCTCGCACCAGCGTACTCTTGCCCGAACCGGATTCACCCGCCACGAGGACGCGTTCGCCAGGCCCGATCTCCACCTGCGTTTCCTTGACAACGGCAGTGCCGTCGCCAAGCGAGACGGAGACCTCGTTCAGGCTGAGCATGGTGTCGCCCTCAGTTTCGCCATGCTTGATCCGTCCGACAGTTTCGTTCTCTTCGGCCTGTTCCAGACCATCAAGCGAAACCATCAGCGAGGCTACGCGACGGGCGCACGCATTCCAGTCGGCGAGACGGGGATAGTTGTCGACCAGCCATCCAAACGCACCTTGAACGATTGTGAATGCCGACGCCGCCTGCATGACCTGACCCAGTGACATGCTGCCATCGAGGAACTTTGGCGCACAGAGCAAGACCGGAACGACCGGTGCAATGAGCATCGATCCGTGTGAGACCAAGGACGTGCGCATATATTGCCACGCAAGCAGCCGCCACTGCTGACGGACATTTGCGAAGGTCCGATCGAGATCGTTGCGCTCTTCCTCTTCGCCGCCCAGCAGCGCAATGCTCTCGCCGTTTTCGCGCACGCGCGTCAGCGTGTAGCGGAACTCCGCTTCGACCTGGTTCTTATTCTCGGACACTTTCACAAAGTTCCGGCCGATGACCGCGATCGAACTCGATGTGATGATGGCATAGACGACCGCCGCAATCACGAGGAAGCCAGGTATGGTGACGTAATTTCCGGCGATCGGAATCGTCAGCGCGCCACCGATCGTCCACAGGACGACGATGAAGGTTGACGCCGACACGAAAGCCGAAATCACCCCTGACGTGAAATCCACGGGCGATTCCGTCGCGATCCGCATATCCTCGGAAATGCGGGCTTCCGGGTTCTGGTGATCGCCGCCGATCAGGTTCAGCTGGTAGTAGCGCCCATTCGTAAGCCACCGCGAGATCAATGATTTCGTGAGCCACGAGCGCCAGCGGCGCTGCATCAGCATGCGCAGATAGACCTGCGAACTGACGAGCGCGACGCTTCCAAGCACGAGCGGCGGAAACAGAAGGCCTAGCGAATAGACCTGATCGGCATTCCGCTGCTCGATCGCATCGAACAGTCC
Source organism: Neorhizobium sp. DAR64862/K0K3 (assembly GCF_050500185.1). Classification (NCBI taxonomy): domain Bacteria; kingdom Pseudomonadati; phylum Pseudomonadota; class Alphaproteobacteria; order Hyphomicrobiales; family Rhizobiaceae; genus Neorhizobium; species Neorhizobium sp. DAR64862/K0K3. The sequence goes on along the minus strand of NZ_CP191450.1, from coordinate 1,267,421 downwards.
GCGGTTCCAGACGTTGATACCATATTGGAAAGCGACGTTGACACCGATGAGCGCGAGAAGCGTTATCGAGCATACCCAGGCGATCTTGTCGCCATCGCGACCCCAGTAGCCGCGAGCGCTGACCCAGAAACGTTTGAGAAGATAGGCGCGCCGTGCCTGTTCTGCCTGTTCCGGGGTAAGGGTGGCGGCTGTTGCGCCTGGCTTGGTCGAGGTGGTTTCTGACATTGACACTCCGGTCGAGATCGTCCGCTGGGCAGCGCACTTAGAAACTGTAGAAAGATTGACGGAAACGGAAAGCAGGTGGGGTAGGTGTGGCCTATGCCTGCGGATCGAATGGCGCTGCTAAAGCGACAAGCTGCGCTGCGGCAATCGCTCTCGTTTCAAACATGATTTGCTTTGCTGGAGTGCCAAAGTGGCGTTGTACGAAAACGCTATGTTCAATCATCGTTTCTCCTCCCCTGATACCCGCAGGTGGCGCAGAAACGTAGTTTGGAACATTAAGGTTCCTGCCGCCGGAAAGACGATAGACACTAGGATTTTTGAGAGGTGTGGGGACTAGGTTTCCAGTCGCCCGTAGGCCTGCCCGTTGAGAGAGCGTCGACGGGGTATGGCCACGGAAAAGGACACGTGAATCTTGTGTCGACATCTGTCAGTCGGGGAGGAAAAGGTTCAGCGGGCGTTGTACTTCCCGTCTACCTCGTTGATCGCCTGGACATTTCCGGCCGAGCGACCGTTCTCGTCAAAAGTCTGCGCCAGAAAGGCGTCCGCAATCGCCTTGGCCAGTTCGGTGCCGATCACGCGGGCACCCATGGTAATGATCTGGGCGTTGTTGGAGAGGGCGGCGCGTTCAGCCGAATAGGTATCGTGTGTCAGTGCGGCGCGGATGCCGGGGACCTTGTTGGCCGAGATGCAGACACCGATGCCGGTTCCGCAAACCAGGATGGCCTTGTCATAGGTGCCGTCGATGACACCGGAGGCGACACGGTCGGAAAGCGTCGCGTAGAACGCATCGGGACCGGCATCGGTACGCGATACTTCATGCACGTCGAAACGGTCTTTCAGATGATCAGCGAGAACCTTTGCAAGGCCTTCGCCGGCGCTGTCTCCTGCAATTGCAAGCTTCATGGTCATGTCTCCTCAGAGTTTGGCGGCACATTTTGCCAGGATGTCGAGATAGCCCTCGGCATTCCAGGCGGAACGGCCAATGAAGAGCCCGTCGATATGAGGGCTCGAAATCAGTTCTTCGCAATTGCCGGGATTGACCGACCCGCCATAGAGGCAGGGGATGCGGCGTCCAAGGATGGACTGCGCCACATCGATGATCTCGGCATGGCGGGCGGATGCGTAATCTGCGGTGGCGGGTATGCCATTCTCGCCGATCGCCCAGACCGGTTCGTAGGCGAGCAGGATCTCGGCATTCTTCTGGTCGCCCGACAGTTTGGAAAGGGCACCGCGAACCTCATCCGCAAGGACCTGCTGTGCGTTGCCGCTGTCGCGATCGGCGAGCGTCTCTCCGATGCAGATCAGCGGGATGAGCCCGTGGCGAACCGCTGCTTCGGTTTTCAGCCCGACGGTTTCATTCGTCTCGCCGAAATGCTCGCGCCGCTCGGAATGGCCGAGCTCGACGATGTCGAGCTTGCAGTCCTTCAGCATCAGCGGCGAGATCTCGCCGGTCCAGGCACCCTGATCAGCCCAGTGCATGTTCTGCGCGCCGACCTTGACGGAGGTTCCGGCAAGGGCAGCCTTGACCTCGCGCGTGGCGGTAAATGGCGGAATGACAAATCGCTGGATGCGCGAATCCCTGTCTTCATCAGCTGCCTTCACGGCAGCCGCGAATTCCAGAGCTTCGGCAAGCGTCTTGTTCATCTTCCAGCTGGTGCCGATCCAGAAGCTTGGCGATGTGGTCATGGATGTGATCCTCCCGACGATGCGATGGTCAGTGTGACGCCCGTGTCTTCGATGTCTCGAAGCAGTTGGGCCTCAGGCTGATGGTTGGTGATGACGGCGTCGAATTGATCGAGACCGGCGAGGACATGTAGCGCCGTTTGGCCAATCCGCTCGTGGTTGACGAGCAGGTAAGCGCGCGCCGACGATGCCATCGTCGCCCGTTTAACCCGGATCACGGCGTCGTCCATGTGATAGGCCTGCCCCGATGCGACGGCCGGGGTTGAGATGAACGCAACGTCAGCTCGCAGCCGCGATAAAGCCTCTTCCGTGACCACGCCGAAGAATGCGTTGAACTTGGGCGAATAGACGCCGCCGAGGGCGATCAGCGTGATGCCGGTCTCGGTTTTCAGCCGCTCCATGACGGCCGCGTTGTTGGTGATAACCGTCAGCGGACGTTTGTCGGCCAGTGCCTCGCCGAGCACGGCCGCCATCGATCCGTCATTGACCATGACGGTCATGCCGGGTTCGACCAGATCGACAGCTGCCTTGCTGATGGCGTGCTTGGCGGCATGATCCTGACGTTCGCGGATCCGAAAATCGCTCTCGAACTGGGTACCTGCGTCGATCGTTGCGCCGCCGCGCACTTTGCGAAGCACCCCTGCCTGCTCAAGCTCGTCCAGATCACGGTGAACGGTCATCTTGGAGATGGCAAAAAGCTCCGCCAGATCGTCGAGATCGACGGTTCGCTTTTCGATCAGCAGATTTATGATCCGTTGGTGTCGTTCTTCGCGCTTCATCCGAGACCGTCCGCGTGGGATGAAACGGATATAACACCTATATTGTTATAATCAACATTATGGATGTGATTTTGTGGCAGCCATGTTGGCTCTGGAGATTTCGACTTGCGCTATATCGCGTCTTTGACGCGCTGCCACGCATTGAGCAAATGAAGCCCCAATACCTTGGACAAGGTTTCTCCGTCCCGCGCTTCGAGCGCGACGATCATCTCCTCATGCTCGGCCATGGCCGCCGACCACTTGTCCGGACCCTCGTGGCCGATGAACCGGATTCTCTTCAAGCGCGACTGCAGTTGCGCTTGAACGCTGCTAAGTGCTTGGTTGTCCGCGATCCGACAGATTTCGGTATGGATGGCCTGGTTGAGCTTGTAGTAGCGCAGGCGATCCTTCACGTCGTAGCAGGCCCGCATCTCGTCATGCAGTTGCCTGACCCGGGCGATATCGTCATCCGTCGCGGTCTCGCAGGCAAGGCTTCCGGCAAGCTCCTCCAGGTTCTTCAGAACGATGAGCATGTCGTGCACATCCTTGCCGCTGAACCTTTTGACGATCGCGCCGCGGCTTGGAATGAGTTCGACGAGCCCTTCGCTGGCAAGGTACTTGATCGCTTCCCGCAGCGGCGTGCGCGAAACGCCCAGCTGTTCGCCGAGCTGGCTTTCGTGCATCCGCGAACCGGGGGCAAGCTCTCCCTCGATGATCATGTCGCGCAACCGAGTGACGAGCGTGTCGTGCAAGGCCGTCCGCCGGATGGGGCCGGATGGCGAGACAGGCGATTCGGGCAGTGTATCACTCATTTTGAAAGCTCGATTTCTGGACCGCCGTGATGATCAAAGCGTCTCGCCAGGATTATACCAGAACCCGAACGGCACCAAACGTAAAAATGCTGCATACAAAATGCAAAAGACTTGTCCTGCGATTCCGGATGGCTTAGAAACGTCCTCACCGAGGTAGGAGAATTGACCCATGGATATCACCCAGCATCACGATAGCCGTCCAACCATTGCGCTTGCGATGGGAGACCCGGCCGGTATCAGCCCCGAACTGACCGCACAGCTTCTGGCTTTGGATGACATCAGAGAGCAGGCCTATATCGTTGTGATCGGCGATCGGCGCATTCTCGATAAGGGCGCGCAGGAAGCAGGCGTTCAGCCAGATCTGATCTCGGCTTCGCTCGATGATCTTTCGGGTCTCGATCGCTCGAAGCACGCATTTATCGATTTGGGCCATCTCGCTCCGGAAGAGGTGGAGCGCGGCGAAGCGACGCTGGCCGGCGGCACGTTCGCCACGCGCAACTTCCGCACCGCCCTTGAGCTCGCCCATGCCGGAAAGGCCGATGCGGTCTGCTTCACGCCGTTCAACAAGAAGGCGATGCGCTTTGCCTATCCGGGCTACGATGACGAAATCCGTTTCGTCTCGGACGTTCTGTCGTTCACCGGCAAGATCCGCGAGTTCAACGTTCTCGAAAAGATCTGGAACGCACGTGTCAGCTCGCACATCCCGCTCAAGGAAGTGGCTGCCAACCTGTCCGTGGACCGGCTTCTGTCGGAACTCGAACTGACTGTTTCTTGCCTGAGGGCCGCCGGTATCGATGAGCCGCGCGTCGCGGTCGCCGGTCTCAACCCGCATGCGGGCGATGGCGGCAGCTTCGGAATGGAAGAAATCGAGATTATTGAACCCGCCGTTGCCGAAGCAAAGGCGCGCGGTTACGGCGTCGAGGGTCCGTTCCCGGCCGATACCGTGTTTCTTCGCGCCATGAAGGAAGGCTATCACGCCGTCCTCACCATGTATCATGACCAAGGTCAGATCGCCATGAAGCTGATTGGCTTCGACAAGGGCGTGACGATGATGGGTGGCCTGCCATTCCCGCTTTGCACGCCGGCTCATGGCACGGCCTATGACATCGCAGGCAAGGGAATAGCCGATATCGGCGCGACCCGTGAAGCGATCATGCTTGCGACTCGTATGGCAAAGCGCCAGCGCCTGGCAGCACAGGCCGCGTGATCACTTGATCATAAATGACCGGCCGTGAATGGCCGGTCATCTCAGCCCGAGAGGACGCGGGCTTGGCGCATGTCGGTCGGCTTGAACGCCGGCTGCCAAATGTCAGAGTGTGCGGCTTCCCTGTGCCATCAAGAGCGCGGTGGCGTCGCGGTTGGAGGACGACAATGACAAGTTCAGCTCCCAAGTGGACGCGTGAGACCTGGCCGATCGCGGCCGCAATGATTCAATACCCCAATATGTTGCCGGACGGTCGTTCGGTTCAGGATCAGACCGTCGAGGAATGGGCCAAGACTGTCGGCGAAGTCGCAGATGCAGGCTTTACCGAACTCGATCCCACGGACAGCTGGCTCCGCGTCGCCGATCTTTCGGCTGATCGCCGTCGTGCGTTCTGCGAGGTCGTGAAAGATGCAGGCATGACCATCCCGGCGATATCGACATCGCGGCGCAGCGTCATCGACGAGAAACACGGCGACGATTACCTCGCCTACAGCCACCGCGTCATCGAGACTGCCGCCGAGATCGGCGCGCAGAGCGTTTCCTTCGGCTTTTTCGAGCCGCTGACGGACAAGCAGAAAAGCACGTTGTGGTTCTGGACCGAACAGGGTGCCAAAAACCCCGATGATCCCGCGACGTGGAACAAGGCGGTGGCCCGCGTTGCCGAACTCGGCAGGCACGCCGCAGAAGTCGGGATCGAGGTTTCCCTCGAAATGTACGAGGACACGTATCTCGGAACGGCGGACAGTTCTGTCCGCTTCGTCGAGGAAGTCGATCTGGCCAATGTCGGCATCAACGCCGATCTCGGCAATCTCATCCGTCTCCATCGGCCGGTCGAGCACTGGCTACAGATGATGACGAAAGTCGCGCCTTTCGCCAAATACTGGCACGTCAAGAACTACATGCGGATCGAGGACGAGCATGCGGGCCTGATCGCCAGCCACCCAGTTCCGCTCGAATCCGGCTTGATCAACTATCGCACAGCAATCAAGCTTGCGCTGGAACACGGCTTCAACAGCCCGTTCCTGTGCGAGCATTATGGTGGCGACGGCCTTTCCGTCAGCGCGACCAACCGCGACTATCTCCGGCGCATTCTGCCGCGTAATTGAGGACCGCTTAAATGACGACGATCTTTGATGCCCCAGACGAATTCGCCTCGACTGCGCTTGCCGGCTTTTGTCAGATCTATCCCAACCACGTACGCCTCATCACCAACGGTGTCGTGCGAGCCACGAAAGTGCCTGATGGCAAGGTGTCGGTGGTTGTCGGCGGCGGCTCGGGTCATTATCCGGCTTTCGCGGGCTATGTCGGCCAGGGTATGGCCGATGCAGCGGTTGCAGGTGACGTGTTTGCGTCTCCATCGACGGCAGCGGTTGCACGTGTCTGCCGCCATGCCGACAATGGCGGCGGCATCATTCTCGGCTTCGGCAATTATGCAGGCGACGTGCTGAATTTCGGGGTCGCTGCAGAGCGTCTTCGTGCCGAAGGCATCGATGTGCGCATCATTGCCGTGACCGATGACGTTGCGAGTGCGTCGGCTGACGAACACGCCAAGCGCCGCGGCATCGCCGGCGACCTCATGGTCTTCAAGATAGCGGGAGCGGCGGCGGAAGCGGGGCTTTCGCTTGACGAGGTGGAGCGTATCGCCCGGCATGCCAATGAACGCACGGTTTCGTTCGGCGTCGCCTTTGCAGGCTGCACCCTTCCAGGTGCAAAGCAGCCGTTGTTCACGGTCCCGAAAGGCCGGATGGCTCTCGGCCTCGGCATTCACGGCGAACCTGGCATTAGCGAGCAGGATATCGCGAGCGCGACGGACCTCGCGGATGTTCTCACGGACAAACTGCTGGCCGAAAGGCCGCAGGGCTGCACGCGCGTCGCGGCCATTCTCAACGGTCTCGGTTCGACGAAATACGAAGAACTCTTCGTGCTGTGGACCGCCGTCCAGAAGAAACTCACCGGGTCCGACCTTCAGATCGTCCTGCCGGAAGCCGGGGAATTCGTCACCAGCCTCGACATGCAGGGTTGCTCGCTGACGCTGACTTGGCTCGATGAAGAGCTTGAGCGCTATTGGGCGGCACCCTGCGATGCGCCGGCATTTCGTCGCGGACGGCCTGAAGTCGCTGAATTGCGCACCGATGTCATCACCGATGAGGAAGCTGCTCCGGTCATCCCGGCGGCATCCGAAGCGTCGCGAAAGTCGGCCGCCTGCATCTCGGATCTGTTTGCCAGGATTGCCGCCATGCTCACGGACAAGGAATCCGAGCTTGGACGCATCGATGCGATTGCCGGCGACGGCGACCATGGGCAGGGAATGCAGCGTGGTTCCGATGCCGCTGCTAAGGCGATGGCCGCTGCCGTATCGGCTGGCGCCGGCGCGCAGACGACGCTTGCGCTGGGCGGCGATGCCTGGGCTGACCGTGCCGGCGGCACATCAGGCGCGATCTGGGGATTGTTGCTGCGGTCGTGGAGCAGCGCACTGAGCGATAACGACGTGCCTGATGAAGCGGCGATTGCCGAAGGCGCGCGCAGGGCGCTCGATGCCGTCACCAGTCTCGGCCGCGCCCGTATCGGCGACAAGACGCTCGTGGATTCGCTTATTCCGTTCGTCGAGACGCTGACGGAGAAGACCGCGGCCGGCAAGTCCCTGCCGGAAGCCTTCAAGGCTGCAGCCGACGCTTCGAGCGCGGCTGCCGAAGCAACAGCTGCACTGACGCCGCGGCTCGGGCGTGCTCGTCCGCTTGCGGAAAAGAGCATCGGCCATCCGGATGCTGGCGCTGTATCGCTGTCCATGGTGGCGCAGCTTGCTGCCGGCTTTATCGCCAGCCGCGGCTGGCCCTGAGAAGGTCTGTTCGGTTTCAGCCGAACAGACCGACACATGTGAGCCACAGGCCGGATGCCAGGGTAATGGCATCCATCAAGAGGCCAAACTTGCGCTCGGACATGCTGAGGACATACCGTTTGGCAAAGAACGTTCCGGCCATCAGTGACGAACCAATCACGAGACCGCTGATCGCGAGATCATGGGTCAGCGCACCTGCCTGATAGAACGTGAAAACCTTTGCGGCCTGGACGAAAATCGATGCCGCCGCTTCCGTCGACAGGAAGGCGCCCTTGGTCAGCCCGAAGGCCAGGAAGGCTGGAATGCTGAGTGGACCGGTGGACAGAAACATCCCGGTCAGAAACCCGACGACGGCACCGGCGATCGCCATTCCACCGAGACCGATGGACATGTTGCGGTGGCGAATGTATCGCCGAAACGGGACAAGCAACATGATGAAGAGGCCGAGCAGGGTGCCGCTGACGGCTGCCGGCAAATGGACCAGGCTGACAGCGCCCAGCGACGCTGCCGGCATGCCGGGGAGCGCATAAGCGAGAACGGCCCGCCAATTGACATGCCTGTGCCAAGCCATCACACGCGCGGCATTCGCCATCAGCCCGGCGATCGCCATGACCGGAATGGCGCGAGCAGGGTCAAACATCGGAACAAGGACGGGCAGGAGAATGAGGCTGGCGCCGGTGCCGATCACCCCGCTCAGGCAACCGGCGACAAAGCCTATGGCGCAGACGAGGATATAGGAGAGCAAGGCTTATCCTCGACGCGAGTTCGGCCACAGGGCCTTTGAGAGCGCGCGGCCAGCGTTCGCGCCGGCCGCGCATTGCCTTGGGAGGCTTAGAAGAATGCCTTGTCCTGCTCGCGCCGCAGTTCGAGCAATGCCGAGGTCTCATCAAGTTCGACGTCGCCGCAAAGGATCGGCTGGCCCGCCCTGACCGCTCTCTTTAGGGTGCGATTGGCTGCCAGGTAGAAGGGAACGGCCCTGTCATCCGAGAGCGGGCCGGCCGGGATCATCCGCGCATAAACGTTGACGATCGAGTGATGGTGGCCGCTTGCCGTCAGAACTGTTCCGGCTTCGATATCTGCATCCGCATGCGCGACGAGGTCGATCACCGGCCGCGGCTCGGCCGCACCACTGGAGACGCCGCGCAGTCCCACTTCCAGAATGCTCGTTGCAGCCTCGACGCCCAGAAGATGGCGTGGAATGTAGAGCATGGCGACATCGCCCTTGCGGCTCACGACATGGCCTTTTTCCGCCAGCATCTGCCAAGTCTCCGCGTCGTCGCAACGCACCGTCACGAAGACGCCGCCGGCAAAGCTCAATTCGCCGGGAAGCCGCAGGCAGTGGAAGACGTCGAGCACCTTTGGCGCGCCGAGCAATCCCCCGCTCGAACGCTCGGAAAAGAAATCGGCAACTTCGGTGATCCGCGCGATCGGAACATGCAGGTCGGCCCGGTCGACCAGAAAGCCCGTGGCATTGGCAACCAGCGTCATTTCACACAAGTCCGGAACTGCCCGCTGCGGAAACTCCGCTGCGATTTCCGATCGTCTTGCCGCGATGGTCGCCAGGTCAAGCGAAGCCGGTTCGATCCAGTCGCCGAAATCAGGTGCAGACGCGGTCTTGCCGTTCGAGCTCAATGTCTTCTGTTTTGGGTCATAGACGAAATCGTATTCGCTGGCCTTGCCGGCGGCGATGATATCCAGGCCGAGCACTTCGGCCCAGGTGACCAGACCCATCAACAGGCTCGGCTGATCGCCATCGACCGGCGTCACGATGACATTGTTGTTGCGGGCGCGAAGCGCAAGGCCGGGACCGACGACGCTATCGACTTCCTTGGAGACGAGCGCGACATGCTTGCCGGCATCGATCGCAAGTCGGCAGTGCTTGGCACCCGCTTCAGGGTGACCGGTGGCTTCGACAACCACGGAGATCGGAAGGTCGAGGACGACGGAAAGGTCTCCCGCCGCGATATACTGACCGTTCTCCCAGGCCGTCTTCGCCTCGCTCGCGGTTGCGCATTGGGCAATCCTGGACGGATCGATCCCAAGGCCCCGCAGAACGTCTGTCGCGGTTTGCGCCTTCAGATCGACCGCAACGCGGGTGCTGATCAGTGGCGTCTTCAAACTCTGCGCGATGAAGCTGCGGCCGAAGCCGCCGGTGCCGACGATGCAGCATTCCACCGGGGCGGACTCTCTGCCGAAATAGGTGTGATAGTTCATGGTGTTCCCCTCCTAAACCGAAACGAAAAAGGCGTGGGCGCGGCTTATGCCGCCGCGTCCACGTTCTTGTGGCTTCTGAGGTACTTGATGAACTTCAGGCTCTGCGGAATGATGAGAAGCGCGAGTGCCACTGTCATGATCGAGCCGACCAGATAGTTCGAGAAGAAGATCCCGAGCGATCCGTCGGAGGCGATCATCGACTGGTGGAACGAGCTTTCCGCCTTGCTGCCGAGAACCATGGCGAGAACCAATGGTGCCAGCGGAAATTCCAGCTTGTTGAAGACGAAACCGACGACGCCGAAGATCAGCACGAGCCAGAGGTCGGAGGTCGAGTTCGCCACCGTATAGGCGCCAACAAAGCAGATCGCCACGATCATCGGTCCGATGATCGAAAACGGGATGCGAAGCAGGGCGGCGAAGAACGGTACCGTCAACAGAACCAGGATGACACCGACGAAGTTGGAGATATACATGCTGGCGATCAGGCCCCAGACGAAGTCCGGCTGTGTGGTGAACAGCATCGGGCCGGGCGTCAGGCCCCATATCATCAGGCCGCCCATCATTACGGCGGCTGTTGCAGAGCTTGGAACGCCTAGGGCAAGCATCGGCAGCATGGCGCAGGTGCCGGCCGAATGGTCGGCGGTTTCCGGTGCAACGATACCTTCCGGACGACCGGTACCAAACTTTTCGCCCGGCTTCGACCACTGGCGTGCGAGACCATAGCTCATGAACGATGCTGCGGTCGGGCCACCGGGCGTGATGCCCATCCAGATCCCGACGGCAGACGAGCGCACGATCGTGGTGAAGTATTTCGGCAGCTCCAGCATGGTCTTGAAGACGTCGCGCGGATCGATACGGGAAGCTACGCCGCGGAATTTCAGCCCGTCCTGAACAGTTGCCAGAAGTTCGCCGATCCCGAACAGACCGATGACGACGACCAGGAAGCTGACGCCGCTCAAAAGTGCTTCGATGCCGAATGTCAGGCGAAGCGATCCGGTAACGGTATCCATGCCGACAGTGGATAGAAGGAGGCCGAGGCTAAGCGAGACGGCCGTCTTGATCGGAGAGGCACTGCCCATGCCGACAAAAGCGCAGAATGCGAGGAAGTAGACGGCGAAATATTCAGCCGCGCCGAAGCGAAGCGCGAAGCGGGCCGCCCAGGTGGACAGAAGCGTGATGACGACGATACCGACGAAGGCGCCGATGCCCGCCGACATGAAGGCAAGCGTGAGCGCGCGGGTCGACTGCCCGGATCGCGCCATCGGATAACCATCGAATGTGGTCGCCACCGAACTCGGCTCGCCGGGAATGTTGAAGAGGATCGACGTCGTCGAGCCGCCGAACAGCGCGCCCCAATACATCGACGCCAGCAGGATGATCGCCGAGACGGGGTCCATCGTGAAGGTCAGCGGAATGAGAAGCGATACGCCGTTCGGAGCCCCGAGGCCGGGGAGGACGCCGACGATCAGCCCGAGAAGGACGCCGACGATCATCAGGGTGATGTGCATCGGCGTAAGTGCCGTCGCAAAGCCACCCATAAGCAGTTCAAAATTTTCCATGATCAAGCTCCGGGTGCTTAGTAAATGCCGAGCATTTCTTCGATCGGGCCCTTATGCAGCGGCACCTGGAACGCTTTTTCGAAGACGAAATAAAGCGCGATGGAGAAGGCAATACCGATCAGGATCGCGATCCAAGGCTTGTAGCCGCCGTTGCGCCAGGCGACGTAGAAGAGATACAGCGCGGTCCCGATATAGGTGCCGAGAAAGACCGTCACGATGACGAAGACGATCATCGGCAGAAGGAAGGAAAGAACCCGTCGCGTCTGCTCCGGTTCAAGGAACGTCTCGCGCATCTCCTCGCTGCCCATTTTCAACCTGAAAATGGCCTGGGCCGCACTGGCAAAAGCCGCAACGATCAGGATGATGCCGACATAAAACGGAAAGTAGCCCGGCATGGGGCCGGATTCACTCCAGCTGACGCCGAGTTCCAGGGCACCTGTCGCACCCAGCGCGCCGACGGCGGCAAGAGTGATGGCGGTGACGATCTCGACATGGAGTCGCTTGATGCGCATGATTGATTTCCCTCGATCGAAAGATCCGGCACGAACATGCCGGACCTAAAATCGCATTGGCGTCAGGACTTTACTTAACCAGCCAACCTTCGGCCTCGAAGACACCGACGGCGTTCTTCTCGCTGGTCACAATGAAGTCCTGCAGCTTCTGACCCGCCATGAAATCGCCGGTCTGCGAGGTCTTGCGGAGATAGTCAGCCCATTCCGGAGTCTCGCTGACCTTCTTCAGAACGTCGCTGTAGTAGGCGACCGCGTCATCAGGCGTTCCGGCAGCGGTCCAGACCGTGCGGGGCATCTTGTAGGACGGAATGTTGACGCCGCTCGAGGCGCAGGTCGGGATGTCGCCCCAGCCCTTGCCGTCATGGACCGGATCGCTCTTGGCCATCGGCTTGTCGGAGAAGACGCAAAGCGGCTTGATCGCGCCCGCCTGCCACTGGCCTACATTCTCGTTCGGATTGTTGACGTTGGCAGCGACATGGCCGCCGGCCAGCTGAACGCCGACTTCGCCACCGCCATTAAAGGGCAGATACTTGAAATTGGTGCCCGTCGTCTGCTCGATCAGAGCGACCAGGGTTTCATCCGTGTCCTTCGACTGGCTGCCGGCGAAGGAAAGCTTGTTCGGCGCAGCTTTCGCGGCTTCGATGAGATCCGTCGGCGTCGCGTATTCGGAATCGCCCTTCACCCAGATCAGAAATTCGTCGAATGCGAGCGCTGCGACGGGACGCAGGTCCTCCATCGAATAGGCGAGCTTTGCGACATGCGGCAGGAGATAGGCGTTGTTGGTTCCGAAGTAGAGCTTGTTCGGATCGCCTTCATTCTTGCGAGCGTAGAGGAACGCTTCCGCACCGCTGCCTCCGCCCTTGTTGAGGACCACCATCGATTTTTCCATCAGCTTGTGCTTGGCGATGATCGACTGGATGGTGCGGGCAAAGTTGTCGGTGCCGCCGCCAGGGCCGGATGCGACGACGAACTCGACGGGGCGTGTCGGTTCAAAGGCAAGCGCCTGTCCCGCCAGCACGACCGCGGCCGCAAATGTCAATCCTACGGATAGCTTCTTCATCTTATTCCTCCTTTAGATGAAATGGCTGCAGGTTTGCCTACAGCCGATCGGTCTTCGTGTTCACGAAGCGGCAGCGAACTGCGTCCTCGGCGCACCTCGTGAGATCGACCCGGCAATGAGCGGCCAGGCAGACGCCGGCTGCGATCTCGTGATGTCGGGCAGTTCTTTGAATTCGAATGAGAAAGAAGCGAGCGTGCTGAAGCCACTCTGATCGTGGCGGCTGGGCCTCGCCGAGACGGCCTTTGCGGGCGCAAGTCCGACTGATTTTGGGCTTCGTCCTGACGCCATAATCTCCTCCATCCGAGGAAAATCATAGGCCATCTATTAGCACACATCAAGTCTTCAGAATTTTGTATACAAAATTTTGCGGACAGGAGGGTTCGCGCGGCGATACGAGCAATCAGCTTGATCTAATCGATTTGCTCTTGATTTAGGCCATAGCTCGACTGTTCTCACTCGCGTTTGCGAACACGAGTTTGAACGGATCACGAGATTTTTTTTAGAGAACTTAGGCTGATCGGCACCGGAAACCGTCATGCGGATAGCACAGCAGCAACCTTAGAGTCAGGTCCCGATCGGCGATTCGCGATCGCAGCCAGGTCTATTCAGCCTTCGACTGCGTGCTACCCAAAGAGAGCCGTCCGGGCGACCTCAGGCGCGGTGCCGGTCATGCCGGCTTCGTTCGCCATCGGCAGCCGGTAGTATTTGCGCGCAGTCCCCGCAAAGAGTTTTGCCTGATCTCTCAGGGAATAGCGTGCCGCCACGTCCTTGAAGCCCGAATAGATCGTGTCAAATGAACCGCATAGACTATCGACCGGGAAATTGCTGGCAAACATCGTCCGCTCGGCTGAGAACATAGCAATGGTTTCGGTAATGATGGCGCTGTTGTCCTCGATTGACCAAGGCCGCCCTTTCTGGCCGATCCCAGAAATCTTGACGCAGACATTGGGCATATCCGCAAACTTGCCCATCGCCGCGTGCCATCCCTTCATCCCTTCGCTGGATCGATCCGATGGCAGACCCGTGTGGTTGAGGATGATGGTCGTGGAAGGAAAATCCCGTGCCAGCAGCATGGCCTCGTCGAGATGCCACCAGTTCGTCTGGAGATCGAAGCTCAGTCCATGCGTCTCGAGAAGGGCGTAGCCTTTGCGCCAGGTCTCGTCGGTCATGAGAGTTCGGTGATCGGCAGCAACAGCGGCGCTTTCGGCGCCGCCCGGCTTGTGACGCACGCTGCGCACCAGCTCGAACGCTGCCTGATCGGCAAGGACATCAGCCACATCGGGCCTATCGAGCCATGCCTGGGCGACGATGGCATTGGGAAGCCCGAATTCATCCGCGACCTTGGTTGCGTATCGGCTTTCCCCAATGGGATCGGCCGGATCCCACTCGGTCTCGACATAGACCGTCTGCACGACGTTGTGACCTTCCGCGTCCTTCAGGTAGTCGGGCGGAAGATAGCGCCGCTTGATCGAGCTGTAGTCGCCATACCGAAAGGGGATTTTTGCCTCCGGCTTTAGCCAGGGATGGTCGTTGGCGACGGGGTCCCAGAAATGCTGATGCGCATCGACGATAGGGCCGTCCCAAAGAGGAAAGTCGTCCAATTAGCTGCCCTTCCGTTCACGAGTACCTTCGTTGAAGTCGATGGTGAGAGTGGCGATGACATAGACGACGGCGCAGCCCGCAAAGAAGCCGAGCACGGTGCCATAGGAGCCACCGGTCCATTGAAGGATGAAGCCTGTCAGGATCGGGACGATGATGCCGCTGACACTGCCGGCAAAATTCATTGTGCCGCCGATGACGCCGACCCGGCTCTTAGGCGCGAGGATGGAGGGAAGGCTCCAGTAAAGGCTGCCGAAGTAGAGCAGGAAAAGCGTGGCGGAAAGAAGCGCGACCGCGGCAACCGGGCTGCTCACATGCGGCAGAGCGATGAATGTGGCGGCGACGCCGAGGCCAGTGATGCCCAGAAGAAGCTTGTAGACGACGGATCGTTTAAACCCTGCGGCCACCATCTTGTCGGCGACAAAGCCGCTCGCGAGCGAACCCAGCATGCCGGCGAGGAAGATGACGAAAGTCGCTCCGCCCATTTCCTTCAGGTTGAAGTTGCGCGCCTGCGCAAGATAGCTCGGGCCCCAGGTCAGCAGACCGAAATTGATCATCGCCCATCCGGCGCGACCTGCCACGAGGCTGACGATCGACCGGCGAAGGATTTCGGTCGGTTCGCTTTCCGTAGCCTCGGACTTCGGTTGCCCCACTTCGTTGATGATATCCATTTCCGTAGCGTTGATGCCCGGATGCGTGGACGGATTGTCACGGAGGTAACGCCATGCGAGCCAGCCCAAAAGAATGGTCACGAGCCCGGCGACGATGAAGGCAAGCCGCCAGCTTCCGAGCGTAAGGATGAGCCAGCTGATCAGGACGCCGCCGATGGCAGCCCCGAGCGGGGCACCGCTATCCATGAAAACGGCACCGCGTGCCCGTTCCCGTTTCGAAAGCCAGATCGAATTGAGTTTTGCTCCGGCCGGGAAGAGAGGCGCTTCCGCCGCGCCGAGACCGATGCGCGTCAACAGAAGCGAGATGCCGCCGGTCGTGAAGCCCGCAATGGTCTGGAAGATACCCCAACCGAGTGTGGACACCGTGATGACCGAGCGTGCGCCAAAGCGGTCGATCAGCATGCCTCCGGGGATCTGCATCAATGCATAGCTCCAGAAGAAGGAGCTCAGGATAAGACCCTGCATGGCGGGGCCGAGCGAGAATTCGGCGGCAATGCTGGGCATGGCGATCGACAGAGCCGTACGGTCGACCATGTTGATGACAACGAGCAGGAAAACGACGACGAAGATGTACCATCGTACATTCGTTGCCGCTTTACCCTTTAGCTCCACGCGGCCAGCGGCAACGGGTTGCTGTTCAATTTCGGACATAGATACAAATCCTCCCTGACTTGTCGGCGCAGGCCTCATCAGGCTTGCATCCACCCGGTTGTCACCGACCTCCTTGATCGGCGTTCCTCTCCACCGTGCATCCCGGGAATATAGTTGACTGGCTATGCCGAAATAATGAAATATACAGATCATGTGATCGGCTTTTCCGATCACGGCATCCGCCGGCTGAAATGGATTGCGCCAATGACATCAGAGCGTTTCGACCGCGGGCTGTCGCTCCTGCGCCATCTGAAAAGCACGCAACTCCTGCTTCTCGTCGAGCTTGGAAAGGTCGCGAGCCTGCGAAAAGCCGCGTCGGCTCTCAACATGACGCAGCCGACGGCGACGAAACTGATTCAGGATCTGGAAGCGGCCGTCGGCCATCCGCTGTTCGAGCGCAGTTCCAGGGGCATGCGCGCAACGCCCTATGGCGAGGTGATGATCAGACATGCGCGGCTCATGCAGATGGAAATCGTCCGGACGAGGGAGGATCTCGATTCGCTGTCGTCGGGCGCATCCGGCACGTTGCGGATCGGGGCTGTCATCAGCGCCGTTCCGTTTCTGCTGGCAAAGGCTGTCGCTGCGCTCAAGCGCGAGCATCCCGGCCTGCAGGTCTCGATCGATGCTGGGACAAGCGATGCGCTCGTTGGCTCCCTGTTGAACGGTCACCTCGATGTGCTGCTGGCACGACCGATCGTGCTCGGCGATCGCAACGACTTCGATTACGTCGATCTCATCGACGAACCGCTGAAAGTCGTCGGCCGGCGGGACCATCCGCTCGCGAGCAGGTCGTCCGTCACGGTGCGCGAGCTCGGCGAATGGCCCTGGACGCTTCTGCCGGCCGGAAGCCCGATGCGAAAGGTTCTGGCGCCCGTCTTTGCCGAAATGCGACTGTCCGGTCCCCAAAACATCGTCGAAACTTCGTCAATGATGACGATGGTGGCGCTGATGCACGAGAGCGACATGCTGGCCGTGATGCCCGGCGACGTATCGGACTTCTACATCCGCCATAACCTGCTGGTCGAGATCCCGGTCACGCTGCCTGCGGTGATGGGATCATACGGGATCGTCACGCGTCGAGATCGCCCGATGACGCCCGGCGTCGAGGCGTTCTTGACGCAACTCCAGACGGCGCTGCAAGAACAGCGACGGATCAGGGCGGAACTGACGAGCGACGGATGATGCAAGCCGGATGCATACTTCGGTAAAGGGGTGAGCCGGGTTCAGATCGAACTCATCCAGCCCAGTCCGTCCTCGGTTACTCCCGCAGGCCGGTATTCGCAGCCGACATAACCCTGATAGCCGAGGGCGTCGATCTCTTCGAAGATCATGCGGTCGTTGAGTTCGCCTGTCATGGGTTCATGCCGGGTAGGAACCGCCGCAATCTGGATATGCCCGATGCGCGGCGCCATCTGCCTCAAGGCTGTGATGACATCTCCATGCATGATCTGGCGGTGATAGATGTCGAACTGCAGACTGACATTGGGGCGATCGAGATCGGCGACGAGATCGAATGCGCGATTGAAGTCGTTGAGAAAATATCCCGGCATATCGCGTTTGTTGATAGGCTCGATGACGAGACCGATACCGGCTTCGGCCGTTGCATCGGCCGCCTTTTTCAGATTGTCCACATAGCAGGATGCAGCGGTGGGATCATCCGCTGGCGCGATCCCGGCCATCATGTGAAGAAGCGGCGTTCCGAGCGCCTTGCCATAGGCAATTGCCTTGACCAGCGACGACTCGAACTCCTCGCGCCGGTCGGAAAGGCTCGCAAGACCCCGATCGCCGCCTGTCCAATTCCCGGGTGGCATGTTGAACAGGGCCTGGTTTAGCCCGGCATCACGAAGCTTCTCGGCGACGACCTCGGCTGGATAGTCGTAAGGGAAGAGATACTCGACGGCGCTAAAGCCAGCCGTGGCCGCAGCCGCGAACCGCTCCAGGAACGGTCGCTCGTTGAACATCATCGACAGGTTTGCGGCAAACTTCGGCATGGGCCTATTCTTTCTCTGGCATGCCGGGCAGGTGAAGCCCGGTGATCTGGGCGAGCAGCCGCGCAACCGAACTGTCGTCATCGCGACCCATCCCGGCGGCCTCGGTCATGATGAAGAGTTGCAATGCGGCCGCGGTGATCGGAAGCGGAAACTTCTGCTGGCGGCCTATGTCGGAGACAATGCCGAGATCCTTGGTGAAGATCGAGACCGCACTGTGAGGGCTGTAATCGCCATCGAGCACATGCGGTATGCGGTTTTCGAACATCCAGCTATTGCCAGCCGATTTGGTGATGACGTCAAAGACCCTGGCAATGTCGAGATCGAGGCTTTTCGCGAATGTGATCGCTTCGCAGGCGGCCGCTATATGGACACCTGCCAGCAACTGATTGACGATCTTGAAGGAGGAGCCGACACCCGGCTGGTCGCCAAGCTCGTAGACGGTGGCCGCCATCGCATCGAGCGCCGGCCGCGCCGCCTTGAATGCTTCAGGCGAGCCCGATGCCATGAAGGTCAGTTCTCCCGAATGCGCCTTTTTCGAGCCCCCGCTGATCGGGCCGTCGAGATAAAGCAGCCCGGCTGCCTCGGTCCGTGCGGCGAAGGATTTCGCATCGCTGGGCGAGACGGTGGCGCAGCAGACGATGACGCCGCCGGAATGCATCGCGCTGACGATCCCGGCCTTGCCGAAAAGGACTGTTTCCGTCTGTGCCGCATTGACGACCACGACGACCGCGATGTCAGCGCCTTCAACAGCATCGCCCGGCGAGGAGGCAGCAACGCCACCCTCATTTTCGAGGGTCGAGAGCGCGTCCCGATTGACGTCGAAGCCGCGAACCTTGTGACCGGCGCTCAGCACAGAGCGTGCCATGCCTAGTCCCATTGAGCCGAGGCCGATGATGGCGATAGTGGTTGGGCTGGACATGAGCGGCACCTCCATGAAGCGCTGTGTAGTCAGAATCTCAGCGCTAACATGTTTTCAACCACATCCTCTTGCCCTGTTCAAGCGACATATGTTAGCGCTGAGATAAATGGAGGAGAGAACGACTTGGACGGGGAGGGAAGGTCCATTGCAGACGATAGCGTGCCCTCGGCCGCTGAGACGCCGACGCTTGCGCATGTCGCTCGGCTGGCAAAAGTCAGCGAGAACACCGTCTCGCGCGTGATCCGCAACAAGGGACCGATCGCACCGGAGACAAGGCTCCGCGTCAATGCGGCAATCGACGCACTCGGCTATGTCCCTAACAGGGCTGCCGGTTCGCTTGCGTCCTCGTCTTCGCCGATCATCGGCGTCATCTTGCCGTCGTTGTCGAACATCGTATTTCCCGAAGTGCTCAGGGGTATCAATGCCGGGCTGATCGGCACGTCCTATCGCCCGATGATCGGTGTGACCGATTACAGTCTCGAGACCGAGCAGGATATTATTTCGTCGCTTCTGGCCTGGCATCCGGCGGCGATCATCACCACAGGTTTCGAGCATACCACGGCCGCAAGACGCATGCTTGAAGGCAGCCGGGTGCGGATCGCCGAACTGATGGATATCGATGACCGGCCCATCGACCTTGCGGTCGGCCTGTCGCATCGCGACGCCGGCCGCGCGATGGCACGCCATCTCGTTCAGCGCGGCTATTCGAGTATCGGCTATGTGGGCCATGACTGGACTGCGGATCGGCGCGCGCGTTTAAGGTATGAGGGGCTTTGCGAAGGTTTGTCTGAGACGGGCTTGTCACTGGTCTCGGAGTATCGGACAGAGGCGCCAAGTTCGACGCTCGAAGGACGTCGAGCTCTGGCCAGTCTTCTTGCCGACGGTGCCGCCATCGATGCGGCGGCGTTTTCCAACGACGACATGGCGGTGGGCGGTTTCATGCACTGCATGGCGGCCGGAATGCCGGTGCCGGACGGTCTCGCGCTGATGGGCTTCAACGGGCTCGAGATCGGACAGGTTCTGCCAAAGCCGCTGACGACGGTGCTTTCCAATCGCTTTGCCATCGGCAAGACGGCAATCGAAGCCTTGCTGGAGACGCCTCAGCGTCCGCAGGAGGCAAGGATCATCGACACGGGTTTTTCAATTATAGAGGGGGCAACCGCCTGAAGGCGGAGCCCATCCTCAAGACGGGAGAATGATATGCTGCTTGGCGCAATCGCCGATGATCTGACCGGCGCAACGGACCTTGCCCTGATGCTGTCGAGGGAGGGCATGCGCACGATCCAGACGGTGGGCGTTCCGCCCGCCGATTTCGATCTGAGCGATGTCGACGCGGTCGTCGTCGCCCTGAAATCCCGTACCAATCCCGCTGACGTGGCGGTCGCGATGTCGCTCGAGGCACTGCGTTGGCTGAAGACGGCCGGTGCCCGCCAGATCATCTTCAAATACTGCTCAACCTTCGATTCGACGCCGAAGGGCAATATCGGGCCGGTTACCGATGCGCTCGCACGCGAGCTTGGGACGGATCTGACGATCGTCTGCCCTGCTTTCCCTGCCAACCGCCGGACGATCTACAAGGGTCATCTCTTCGTGGCGGATCAACTGCTCTCGGACAGTCCCATGCGCCATCACCCCCTGACGCCGATGACGGATTCGTCGCTGGTGCGTCTGATGGCGGCACAATCCAAACTTCAGGTCGGCCTTGTCTCACACGAGAACGTCGCAAAGGGTGCCGAGAGCGTTCGGGCGGCATTCGACGAGGCGCGTCGGCGTGGTGACGGCGTCGTGGTCGTCGACGCGATTACCGACCAGGATCTGCGCGTGATCGGTGAGGCAGTCGCAGAGTTCCCGCTGATCACCGGCGGTTCCGGCATCGCAATCGGTCTGCCCGAGAACTTTCGGCGCGCGAAGCTTTTGCAACGAGACATCACGGCAGGACAGTTTCAGGCGCCGGACGGGAGGGCCGCCATTCTTGCCGGTTCCTGTTCAGAGGCGACACGGGGCCAGATCAAGGCCGCTATCGAGGCCGGCATGTCAACGCTCAAGCTCGATCCGGTCGATATCGCACAAGGGCGTATGGACGTTGACGAAGCGATCAGATGGGCTCTGGCGCAGGAAGGCGTTCCACTGATCTACTCGAGCGCCGATCCCAAGGATGTTCTGGCAGCCCAAGACAGCCTTGGACAGGAAAAGGCTGGCGAGATCGTCGAGCAGTTCCTCGCAAAAACCGCCATCGGACTGCGCGAAAACGGGGTCCGGAGGCTGATCGTTGCCGGCGGAGAAACGTCAGGCGCCGTCGTTGGAGCACTGGCGCCGTCCGCCTTGTTTATCGGCCGCGAGATCGACCCGGGTGTGCCCTGGACACTGACGATGGGTGATGGAAAACCTATGGCGCTTGCACTCAAATCCGGCAATTTCGGCACCGCCGACTTCTTCCTCAAGGCGTGGGAGCTTTTGAAATGACGGCAGTTCTTTCCGAGGAAACAAAGCTTCGCGACGAGATCGTCACGGTTGGCAAGTCGCTTTTCGACCGGTGCTTCACGTTCGGATCGACCGGCAACATCAGTGCGCGGCTATCGAATGGCGATATGCTGATGACGCCGACAAACGCATCGCTTGGCGCGCTCGATCCGGCGCGCCTTTCGAAATTCTCGGCTGAGGGCGTGCATGTCTCCGGCGACAAACCGACCAAGGAAGCGTTTCTGCACCAGTGCATGTATTGCGAACGCAGCACGGCTTCAGCGGTCGTTCACCTTCACTCGACGAATGCCGTCGCGATCAGCCTCATCGAAGGACTGAACCCGGAGGATCTTCTTCCGCCACTGACGGCTTATTACGTCATGCGGGTGGGAAAACTGCCGATGGCTCCGTATTTCCCGCCAGGCGATGCCGCTTTGGCGGAGGCGGTGCGGGAGCGTGCTCGCGACAGTCACGCCGTCCTGCTCGCCAATCACGGGCCGGTCGTTGCCGGGAAATCGCTGCGCGAGGCGCAATACGCGACCGAGGAGCTCGAAGAAACGGCGAAACTGTTCCTGATGCTGCGTGGCGAGAAAATCAGGCCACTGACGCAGGAGCAGCGTGACGATCTTATGGAGCGCCACGGCTGATCCTGCTGGGGTAGGTGACCGCGTGCTGTGCTTCAGCCGCGGAAACTGCCTTCGTTCATGTCCTTGGAATCATAGTTGAGATCAAAATCCTTTTCGGATTTCTTTCCCGGCGCATCGCGGTGAACGGTCGCGTCTTCAGAGCCCGTTACGACTGTCGGCTTTGCGCTGTGAACCCCTGTCGCCTTGCGATCGGCCTGGGACGGGGCGTACTGACCCTTTGCATCGTCTTCCGGTTTACTCATTGCAGTGCTCCTTTTCTGTCCTATCCAACAGGTAGCAAGAGCAGGAGTTCCGTGACGATCAGCCTGATACTCGCAAAAGGGGAACGAAGATTGTGCTCTCGCTCCGTCCGGTTCGAGCAAACACGCGCGCCGGAGGATGGACGGTTCAGATATAAGCGACACCGGCCTTCCAGGCTTCCGCTGCCGCATAAAGGTTGGACCGATGGCAGCGTTCATAAAATGCTGCCGTTTCGCCCGGCATATCCTCTGGCAAGCTCAGGAAGTCCCGCAGGCGCAAGCCGTCTTTCTGGTCGAGATCAGCATTGGCCAACGCGGGGCCGTCAAGAGCGGCGATGCGGTCGTGCAGTCGTGAGAAGTAAGCAAGGTTCGCTTCGACGATCGACGGTGCGGAGGTCTGGCCGTGAGCTAGAACGACGTGGCGGGCATCAAGATCACGGATTGTTTTCAACGAGCAGCAAAGCGCCTTGAGATCGTGAGGATCCTTGCTCCAGACCTCGGGGATCGGCCACTCGACGGCATCGACCGCAAGACAGGTTCGGATGGAAGGGATCCAGACCGCGACATGATCCGGCGTATGTCCGGGCGTGTGAAGCAATTCGAGGACCAGATCGCCGCCATCCAGGATCATGCTCTCGCCAGTGAAGCATAGATTGGGGGCAACAATCTCGACATCCCGAAATCGTGCGTCGCGCTGTTTTTCGACCAGCTTATCTCGTGCAGCGGGATCGTTTAGCCGCTCCAGCGCCTTGGCGTGCGCGATGATCGGTATGCGATCGCCAAGCCCGGAATTGCCCCAAAAGTGGTCCCAGTCCATGTGGGAGTTGATGACCAGCAGAGGCCGGTCGCCCATCTGGTCGTCGAGCAGTGCTAGCGCCTCCCGACACAGGGATGGGGTGCCAAGCGTATCGACGAGGACATTGAACCGATCAGTCCGCACGAAGACGGCATCGACCTCGTCGCCAGCCCTCACGATGACAATCCGATCATCGAGGCCAGGGTGAGTCGTGAGCCGAACCGAAATATCCATCGCCAATCCCTTGCGATGCATCACTTGAAGAGGCGATGGCCCGCCGTCAGCGGAACGAGGGCAACCCATGACTAGGTTTCGGCATATCCAGCTTTGGCAGAGAATTCGCGAGAGCCGCAGCCTCGCCGGAATAAGGGAAGTCATCGCCCAGCTGGCGATCGCCTTCGTACACCTTGAAGGATGGCCCATCGACCTCGACGATCTTGTAACCGTTCACGTATTCGACCTTTGGCGTTTTCCAACCCATATCGATCTCTCTTTCTTGAAAGCTGACGCGACGGTCAGCGCGATGTCATGACGGTCGATCCGTTGGCAAAGGTCTAACAGGTACACGCTCAAACGTCTAATCATGACCGAGCGGCAGCCGAGTGCTTGATCGGCGCAGGAAATCGATAAGGCCACCACGCCGTGCGTATCCTGTTGTGCCACAATCGGCGCGGCTTAGCCTCAGGGTGGAAGGGAACAAATCGAGGTCAAATGCATTCGAGGTCGCAGTCAATGCCGACTTTTCTTGGGGGCCCTTATGAAACGACTTTCCGTGACCGCCTTTGCCGCTCTTTGCCTCACCGCCGGAGCAACCTACGCCCAGACGAACAACGACGAGGCAGCCCAGGCATGCCAATCGACCGGCTTGCTGGCGCTGCAGGAAAAATCGTCCGCCATCACCGATCTCGTGCTCGACATGGAAACCCTGGCCGTGAGCTCGGCCGATACCAAGGTCGAGAATGTCGCGGTGAAGACCGTCGTCATGGGCGATGCCTATATCGCACGCGGCGGCGAAACCGGTAAGCCTGATCGTTTCGTCTGCCTTCTGGGCGAAAAAGGAAAAGTGCTTCTGACGTTTTTTACCGCGCAGTAGCCGACGGAGCCGCGTCGCAGCCGGTGCCCGATTTGCGACAGTTCCGTCAGGTACGGCGGGTGTCAAGGATCAGATAACTCAGCGCTATCCACGTCATTTGCTCGGAACCGATCCGCCGCTGCGGGATTACTGTAGGCCTCGAAACATGCACTGTCTGGTTCCCTGAAGGAAGCAGGCGGTGCTGACTATGGAGACCCTTATGCAGCTACCACAGAACACGATCGTTGCCGTTGCCGATGGCGAAAAGCTCAGCCTTTTCAAGAATGAAGGTGACGCAGTAAACGTCAAGCTGAGAGCGATGCCGGCCACGGACATCGACAGCTCGAAAATCTCTTCCGGTGCGCGCCATTCCAGCAGTTCCGCAAACCCGGATGACAGCCAGCAGGACGAAGACGGTTTCAGCAACGGCATTGCCGACATGCTGAACAAACATGTGCTGGATGGAAAGATCAAAAATCTTGTTGTCGTGGCGGCGCCCCGCACGCTCGGCGAAATGCGCAAGAGCTACCACAAGTCGCTGTCTGACGTTCTGATTGGCGAACTCGACAAGGACCTTACGGGCCATTCGATCCAGGATATCGAAAAGGCGCTGGCTGCAGCCTGATCGCTACACCAGCACCAGAAGTGGAGGCCCTGCAGCAGCGGGGCCCTACTTTCGAGAAGTGAAGGCCATCAGTATCCGATGTCTGCGGATTGATGGACACGGTTAGACAGGGCGGCGCCCATGCTTCTAAACAGTCAGGCGACCTCGGAGGCCAGGATTAGGCCAGGAGGGGGGCTCGGTACTTCCCCACCTTCGACCCGTAGCGCTAGATAATCCAACGCGTTCTGCAGTCCGTTCATTGTGTACGGCTTCTCGATTGCGCCGAGCGCGCCTGCAAAATCGTCCGGGATCCGCTTCAAATTTCCTGAAACAAATATGTAAGGGACGTTTTTCGAAGCAAGGAATTTTCCGACGTCGATCCCTGTCGGGCCATCAAGAAGTTGGATGTCGACGAAAGCGAAGTCAGGCGCAGACTTTTCAGCAAGTTCGTATGCGGTTGAGCTTGAAGCCGCTTGGCCGACAACATCGTGACCCGCAGCCTCGACCTCAGTTTCAAGTTCGAGCGCAAGCAGCGCCTCGTCTTCCACGATCATCACGCGCAAAATTCTGTTCCTTACTCATTGACCATCAGGGTAACGCTCACTTCTGTGCGCTTGCCATCCGTTTTCCGTTCGATTTCAGCGCCCAGCTGCCTGGCACAGGTCTCCAGCATCAGTCTGCCGAAGTCGTGTTCGCGCTGGTCAAAGACAACGGGGGTGACCGTGTCGACGACCCTTACCAAGAAGTGTCCGTTCAGGCGTCTCACTTCCAGGTGAATTTCGCCGCCGCCATCGCTCAAGCCGCGTCGAACGACATCACCGATCAGCTCGTTCAAGATAAGAGCGAGAGGTGATGCCTTGTCAGCCGGGACGATGACTTCGTGCAGGTCGGTTGTCATCACAATGTCAGATCGCCTAAGCGCGCCGACCACATCAACGATGAGGTCGCCTGCGAACTCTGCAACATCGAAATGGCCGACATCATCGTCATTCAGAAGCTTACGGTGAACAGTGCTCAGCGCTTCGACGCGGCTGAGGACGGAAAACAGGGTCCGCTTTGCTACCTCGTCCTCCGCCATCCGCGCCTGGAGCTTGACGATCGAGGCGATGGTCAGAAGATTGTTTTTGACGCGGTGGTCGACTTCGTGAACGAGCGCGGTCTTCGTTGTCAGCGCGTCCGTCAGGTCCGCTGTGCGCCTTGCGACTTCCTCTTCCGCGATATGCCGAGCCGCCGCTAGTTCTGCCTCTTTGCTCTTGATGTTGGTAAAGTCCAACTGAGACGCGAAGAAGTAGATGACTTGCCCATCTTCGTTTCGAACCGGGCTGACGAACAGAGCATTCCAGAAGGTCGTGCCGTCGCGCCGATAGTTGAGAATGTCGATCGCAAGATCCCGCTCTTGCGACACCGCTTCCCGAATTTTGGCAACAGCCGCAGGGTCAGTTTGCGGACCCTGTAAGAGGCGGCAGTTGCGCCCAACAAGTTCCTGCGCCGAGTACCCGGTTAACTTCGAGAACGCTCGATTTGAAAAGATGATCGGGTTATCGACCTGGCGTGGATCGGTGATGATCATCGGCATGCGTGTTGCTTTGAAAGCTGCTGCGAACGGATCTCCGGATGCGTGGGCGGCGATTAGCCGGTCGCCTGCGTCTCTTGCGCCGCGAACATCTTTTTCCACAGCCATAAAGTCCGTCGCCCCTCATAAGCGTTGCGAAAAATAATGCTTTAACCGCGGACAGGTTCCGACATCCTGTTAAAATTGACGGTCGTCAGCAATCCGCTCCATTCTTTAGGGAAAACCTGAAAATTCCGTGTTTCCAGATGTTGCGGAGATTAGGCACTGTGCAGTCGCGGGATCACAAATGGTTAGTGGCGCTCACGTCTGGTCTCAAGACCGGCATAACGTATGGCAATAAAGGCCATCAGGCATGCGACCGAGAACATGTTGAGCCTGAGCAGGATGGCAAGGTCAGGATCGCTCCAGACCCGCAATGGTGGACCGAGAAGATACTGCGAGAATAGAAACACAGCGAAGACAAAGGCCGCCATGCTGCGCTGCCACCACTTCTCCTGGGCAAAAAAGGACAGTGCGGAAAGCATGAAGCAGGCACCAAAAAAAAGCGCCGTCCCCGAACCATGCCCGAACAGTTTTGTCTCGAACAACGTGTCGAGCGTGCCGACGATTGGCAACGCCAACCGCGCCATGAAGGGTGATTGGCGAGCAATGAAAGGGATCGCGAGAAACAGGGGGGCGGCAAGCAAGGTAGCGCATGACGCAGCCACGCCATTGCCGACGAGATACCAGACATAGACGGGATAGAATGGCTTGTTGAATACGATCACCCAGGCGATCGTGACCGTCGCCTGGGTGAGGGGATCGAGTAGCGGTCGTGTCTGTGTCATCGCTCGGCAACCCCTGTCTTTGAATATGCAAACAACGGCCGCACGCGGTTTCAGCAGTGGCGTGCAGCACCGGAATGGCTACGCCGAGAAGGTCTGCGCGGCGTTGATCGACGACACGAACTGACGTGTGCGTTCGTGGACAGGGTTGCGAAAGACCTGTTCGGCGCTGCCGATCTCGACGACCTGCCCCGCCTCGAGAAAGACAACGAGATTGGCAACCTGCGAGGCAAGTCGGAGATCGTGCGTCGCCATCACCATGGTCGTGCCCTCTTTGGCAAGGGTGCCAAGCACGTCGACGACCTCGGCGGAAAGCTCCGGGTCAAGCGCCGAAGTCGGTTCGTCGCACAAAAGAACCTTCGGCAAGGGCGCGAGCGCCCGTGCAATTGCCACACGCTGCTGCTGGCCGCCTGAGAGATTGGCGGGCCAGGCATCGGCCTTGTGTTCCATGCCGACTTTCGTCAGCAATTCCATGGCGCGCGCCCTGGCTTTTTCGCGGGACCATTTCTGGACGACAAGCAGCCCTTCCATGACGTTTTCGATGGCCGTGCGATGTGGGAAAAGCTGGAAGTTCTGAAACACCATTCCCGTCTGGCTGCGCACTTTCTGAATGGATTGCCACGGCGCCTTGCGGCCGGGTTCAAAGTCGACGCTCTCAGCGCCGATGCGGACGCTTCCGGCGGTCGGTTGCTCCAGGAGGTTGATACAGCGGAGCAAGGTACTCTTGCCGCCGCCCGACGGTCCGACCAGAGCCGAAACGCTGCCCTCCGGAAAGCTGAGAGAGATATCCTTCAGAATTACGGCGTCGCCGAAACGCTTTTCGATATGCGACAGTTCGATCATCGGTTGGCCTCCAGCATGCCGCCGTATCGGGCAAAGCGAAATTCGAGCCGGGACTGCAGGTGAGACAGGATGGAGCTCAAAGCGAGATAGATGATGGCGGCCTCGATATAGAGGATGAGCGGCTCATACGTCGTGGCAACGATACGCTGCGCGGACTGGAAAAGTTCGGGCACGGTGATTGCCGCGGCAAGCGAGGTATCCTTGACCAGCGATATGAACGTGTTTGACAGAGGCGGCACGGATACCCGGCTTGCCTGCGGCAGGATCGTGCGCCGCATCGCCTGGCGCCAGTTCATGCCGGTGGAATAGGCGGCTTCCCACTGACCCTTGGGGACGGAGGAGATGGCTGCACGGATGATTTCCGACGTGTAGGCACCGACATTGAGCGTGAAGCCGATCAGGGCCGCCGTAAAGGCATCAAGCAGAATTCCCACACTCGGCAGGCCGTAGAAGATCACGAAGAGCTGCACAAGGAGTGGCGTACCGCGAATGATCCATACATAGAAGCGAGCGATTGCTGAAACCGGCCACGGCCCGAACAACCGTGCGACCGCGGTGACAAGCCCCAGCGATAGGCCCAGCACAAAGGAAAGGAGTGTCAGCGGGATCGTAAATTGCACGCCGGCCCACAGAAGTGTCGGCAACGAATCGATCATCAATTGAAGCCAGTGCGGCACGGCGAACCTCAAAACATATGACGCCCGGCGATGGTCGCCGAGCGCTCTGATCTCGATACATATGGCGCAGTTTCAAGAACGGAACAGTCCGTTCTTACTTCGAGACGTCCTGACCGAAATACTTGTCAGAAATCGTCTTGTAGGTTCCGTCCGCCTTGATGTCGGCGAGCGCCTTGTTGATGGCTGAAACCAGCTCGTCGTCGCCCTTGCGAACGATGATGCCGGAGAAATCGGCATCCGCCTTTTCGGCAACGATCTTAACGGGAGCCTGAGGCTGCTTCTTCTTGAAATCGAGGAAGGAGAGGCTGTCGTTGATCGTGGCATCGGCGCGGCGGGTCAGAACCAGCTGGATCGACTGGTCAAAGCCGTCGGTGCCGACGAGCTCTGCTCCAGACGCCTCGGCCAGCTTGCCGAAGTTGCTGGTCAGCGACTGTGCCGACTTCTTGCCCTTTAGGCTTTCGAACCCTTTGATCTCCTCGTCATTGCTGCGAACGATCAGCACGGCCTTGGACGCGATATAGGGGTCGGAGAAGGCATATTTCTGCTTGCGGGCTTCGGTGATGCCGACTTGATTGATGACGGCATCATAGCGTTTGGCATCGATGCCAGCGATGAGGCCATCCCACTTGCCTTCGATGAATTCTGCCTTCACGCCAAGCTTGTTGGCGACAGCCTCGCCGATCTCGACGTCGAAGCCGGTCAGCTTGTTGGCGCTGTCGTGGAAAGTGAAGGGCGCATAGGTGCCTTCCGTCCCGATCTTGATCACGCCGGCGGCCTTGATCTGATCGAGGTTTTCGCCAGCGACAGACGGAGTGATGGCAACGGCCTGCAGCAGGGCGGCAGCAGCGATGGATTTCAGCCAGTTCATGGTCATTCCTTTCGGGCATCAGGCCTGATGGCCTTTCGATGCGGTGTTATCTAGGAAAACCTGTGCTGTTGGAGGAGAGGATCGAGCAAATAAAACAGGCAAATGAGATTATTTTGCTCATTTTTCTTCGCGCATGACCCGACGCAACCACGACACAGCCTTTGCGCAGGATTTCCGGCAAGACGCCATCGTGCCGCAATCTGTTGTCCCGGAAGACCCGGGCGGAACCCTTGCGTTCTCTAGCTGTTGTTTCGCCGAACAGGAGCAACATCATGACCGAAGAAAAACGCGACGAAACCGGCAATGAGGAGCCACAGGCGGAAGGGAGCACGCAGGGTGAGCATAGCCAGGAGCGGGAGCAAACCGCGGGCGATTCAAAGCCTCATAACAGCTCGCCGCAGACGTGGTCGGCCGATCACGGCGGAGGTGTTTCGCCACCAACCAGCAAGCCGATGAGTTCAGACGATAAGGCGGATTAGGCGTCTGAACATCTGGAGCCTTCGAACTGTACCAACGCCCTCGCAACCGATTTTGGCCGGAGGCTGTGATGACCCGCGTCTAGGGTCGAATCATCGTTCGTTTAGTAGCAGCTGAATAACAAAACACCTCTAGCGTGCGCTGCGGTAGCAAGATACTATGCGGCCTGGTAGCGCATGCGCTCGGGTTCGGTGCCAATGTAATATTGGAATAATAAAAGCGGTCGATATTGTCATCTTTGTAAATAAAGATTCGGGTTCGCGCATTTCTAATGCATGCCAGATTGTTCTCAGTTTTTATTTCCTAAAGTACCTTTCCTGTTTTTTGCAGTGCTCACGAGGTTTTCTTGGCTTGAGCAGATATTACAACGATAGGCGGTTTGCGGAAGGGGGAAGGCATCGGGGGCCGGGAGGTCTCGTCGTCTTCATGCTCCTGTTCGCCGCTTTCTCAAGCGCAATCGGTGCAAGCCTTCTCCTGTCCAATGATCACACCCGCCTCAAGCTTTTGTTGCTGCGGCTGGGTTTCCAGCAAAGCAGCGTTGCGAACCTGAGCGTGCCCTTTGTCAATGCACAGTCTGCCGCACAGGCAAGCATGGGGGTGTCGGTGGTCTTTGCAAAGAAAGCCCGCCTCTTGAAGGGCCGCGCCCCGATACGTGCTGACGAGCAGTGCGCTACTCTTGCAGCCCTTGCCGAGGTGGAGCCTGTGTTTACCCGCGAAGACGGTGGCGCCAAATGGGAATGCAGCTATCTCGTGACGGGAGCGGATTTGGGACGTCAGTCATCGATATTCGTCCAGATCCGGGGTAGGGAGGCTGCAGGGAACGCGACATTCCGGCTGAAAATAAGCTTCGGAACTTTGTCCGAACGGGAAGCGCTCGCCTATCAGGCGTCCGCAATTGCTGCACGCTTGCTCGATCTCGATGCGTATCTGTCCATTTCGCTCGGAGACGCCTTGGCGCGCGGGCAGGATTTTCGCAGAGAGATTGCGGCGGCAACCATTTCATATAAGCGGGAAATGCTGGATGAAAGTCGATACAATCTCGTTGGAACGTATCCGCTTCCGAAAGCCGCTGCTCAGCAAGTCACAAACTGAGTTACGTTTCGGATCTACTTGATACTTGCCGTGACAGTCGTGTCGTGAGGCGTGCCGATGTGCTCGGCAATCTGGCTGATGCCCTGGATGATGACAGCCCAGAGAGCAATGGAGACACCGAACGCAAATGACAGATTTCTGAAACGACGCGACATTTTTCCCTCACAAGATGAGGAATATGTACCGCACAATAGTTCGAATACAGTTAGTGTGATCGGTCAAATTGAAGCGAACTGTAGCGCCGCCGATCGACCATGAAAACGCTCGCCGAGAAACTTCGCGCTCAGAAAATCGGCGGGTAACAGACCCTGACGATTTCGATCTGGCGCGGTTCTCGGTAGGTGATCTCAAGCAGTTCGCATTCCTCTGTGACGTAGCTCGAGCGTACAAGATGTGTATTCGGTTGCGTCTCGTTATACCTCGACCGCTGAATGATATCCGCCGCGTATGCCGACGCCCCGAGCGAAGCTGCGAGGAGTAATGTCGCAATAGTTAACTTCGAGATTACGTGTAAAGCGGCCATCTCAACCTCTCCAATCACCCGTACTTTGCGTCTATATCTAGTATATTTTTCAGATTAAAACGCAAGACGCAAATAACATCACGCCGAATGGATCGTAGCTGTTGGCGAGTGATGTGACCGTAGTCCTGGAGTGCTGCGGCAAGAGCCTGATTGTAGGTCGGAGCGATCACCTTTTGTGGTGATCATTTCAGAGCGCTTGCCGTCGGTTTCGACGCTTACGCAACCTTTCTGTCCGTTCGGAAATCGCAGGCAGATCTTGCCGTTGTCGATCTTGTACCCGATCGTCTTACCCGTTTGGTAAGTATACCCGTTCACTTTTTTTGCAGCGTTCCCCGAACCTTCGCTCATGCGCCCGGGGATTTTTGCTTGGAAGCAACGCACATCTCGGTATGCGCATACTGTGCGGGAAGCGACGAAATTATTGCGGCAATGACAGCTAAAACTGTGCAGCGGATAACTTGATCGATCTCTCAAGTCGTCGCCGCAAAATATCACGGCTCACTCGAACGGACCGGCGGGTTTCGACGCGTGTTGCTGCGAATCTACGTATCAAATCTAATTTCATATGTAATAATAAAGCAATATTGCTTGTTTTATATTTAACCATTTATTAAGTTCCGGGCTGACTCGTGTTTAGAATCGAGATATGGAGTATTGATAAGACGATCATATATTAACTCTCGTATATTGGATGGTTCCCTTGAGTGCTGTGGACCTGGTGGTACAACTGGATGCTAGTGAGTACCTCGCCGGTAGTTCGGCGAATGATAATTATAAGCTTACATATAGTGATCAGCCTGCGGCTTGGGAATTTGCGGCCAAGCGCGCAGTCGACATGCTGATATCCCTGATTGCCTTGGTTACGCTTCTTCCCCTGTTCGTCCTGATATGCGCGATCATCCGTGCGGAGAGCAGAGGGTCACCGCTGTTTTCCCAGATCCGATGGGGTAAGGACGGTCGCAAGATTAAAATCTATAAGTTCAGATCGATGTTTACCGACCGGGGAGATGTGTCTGGCGTCGCACAGACAACTCGGAACGATCCCCGGATTACACGGGTCGGCCAATTCATTCGCAAATCCAATATCGACGAACTGCCGCAACTCATCAACGTGCTCAAAGGGGACATGTCTCTTGTCGGTCCGAGATGCCACGCCGTCGGCATGCTTGCGGCCGGCGTTACCTATGAGGAACTCGTTCCGGATTATCACCAGCGACACAGCATGCGGCCTGGTCTTACCGGGCTGGCGCAAATGCGCGGCCTGCGAGGGCCAACGGATCGTGCTTCGAAAGCCCGGGCTCGCATCGCCTGCGATCTCTATTATGTTGCCAATTTCTCGATCTGGCTTGACGTCTACATCATCCTCCAAACCATCAGGATGGAACTGACGAATGGCAAGGGCTTCTAAGCCAACCGTTCTTCGAACCGATCTAATAGCAAACGGCGGCACACTCGTGCCGCCGTCGCTTGTTTGATATTTCGGCGGTTGGGTCTCAATCAACGCTGCCTTGGATCGCCGACGACAACCCGGGGTCAACCGCTCGGCCCCCTGAAGACACAACGCTTGCTAGCAATCCGTTTTGACAAGCCCGTCCGTCGTCCCATCCCGGATGATTGGCGATCGGGTAAAGGCAAATCCCCTCGAACGGGACACCGGACTGCATGGCACGTTTTGCCTGATCCGAGACATAACGGTACCAAGGCCCACGCCGCTCGTCCTCGATGCCAGTTTCTGCAATCAAAATCGGCTTGCCATAACGCGCGTAGGTTTCGGCAAGGATCCTGCTCAGCGGCTTGTAGCTGGGATGACCGATGTCGATCGGCGGCCCGCCATGGATCCATTGGTTGTTGAAATAGTAGTTGACGCCAATGATATCGAGAAACCGCTCCTGACCGCCGATCTGCGGCCACATGCGGCCGGCGATGAGGTCCCATCCCTGGAACTGCGACTGCCTGTGACCTTCAGCAACGCCTGACTCGAAAGGTCTCGATTGGTCCGCCACGACATTGATAACCGGATCGCAGTGAACGAAGCGCGCGCGGGGGTCGACCAACAGGATTTCCTCCATGGCAGCGATTGCGGCCCGGGCAAGCTGAACCTTGAGCTCGAATCCTCGACCACGCGCGAACGGGTTGAGATAGGCGGCATCTCCGCCGCCCCACGAGAAGAATGAGATTTCGTTGACGGGGCAGTAGAACGGCACTTCGCTTGTGTTGTCGCGAACCAACCGTGCGCAGGCGCCGGCGAAGGCTGCAAACCGATCGACGAATTGCGGCGACCAGATATCGAGATCGTCAGGCCATCCGTAGTGTAAGAGGTCCCAGATGACCTGCGTGCCGGTTTTCTGCGCGGCTTCGATCATCGGCAATACGCTCGACCAGTCATAGGTCCTGGACTTTTCGATCAGATGCCAGCGAAAACCATCGCGGACCGTACGGATTCCAAGTCCTGCAAGCTGACGATAATCCTGCTCCGCAAAGCGATCGTGCTCGATTGCCGCAATCATATCCAGGCGTCGACCGGTTGTTTCGCCGTCAGCGGGACGTAGCCGATGCGTCGAGCATTCGAAACCGCCCATCAGAAACGATTTGAAGATGCCGGTCGGCCCCTGCGGCGATTTCTCCGCAAGGACGTCGCTGAAAAGCTGTGTCCACTGCGGCAACACGGGCTCGATCGAGTAGCTCGCCTCGACCTTGCGCCGCAACGCTTGTCCGAGAGAACGGCGGAAACCTTCGTCGCCCGCAAGTAAGCGGATCTTGTCAGCGACGGCGGCCGGATCGTTATAGGGCACGAAGAGGCCGGAGACCTGGTCGTCGATCTGCTGCTGGGCGCCGTTGTCAGGTGTTGCGATGACGGGCAGGGCGGCGGCACCTGCCTCGGCAATGACATGCGGCATGCCTTCGCCGCGCGACAGCCAGACAAATATGTCGAACGCCGACAGAAGCTCGGCCACATCCTTGCGATCGCCTAAAAACGTGACCCTGTCTGCCAAGCCCAGCCGGCGGGTGAGATCCTTCAAGTGATCGGCATAGTCCGGCATGAAAGCATCGGGTCCGCCGACAATGACGAACTGCGCATGCGCATTGTCTCTGACGACCAGTGCGGCGGCATGGATGAAGTCTTCGACATTCTTTTTCGGATCCAGCCGACCGACCCAGCCGATGACAACCTGCTCGTCCCGCAACCCAAGCTTTGACCGCATGACCGAGCGGTTCGCCGAATTGAACTCGGAGAGATCGACCATCGAGGGTATCTCGAGCGCGTGCTGCTCGCGGCCGGGCATTCTTGACGCAGCCGCGTCGCGGATGGAGCGGCAGACGCCGACATACCGGCTCGTGAGGTGCTTCGGGCCAGCCTCGGCTTCTGACACCAAGCCGCCATGCTCGATCAGTGGTGGACGCAGGTGGAGCCGTTCGAGTGCCGGATAGATGTCGGCAACGTTCTGGCTGGAAACGACGATGTCGTATCCAGGAACCTTGCCGGCCAGATAGCCAACCGTGTCCTCGAAGGACAGATCGTAAGGCGTCGTATCGACATCGACCCCGAGCGCCCGCAGTTGCTCGTGGGTCTGCTCCGGCATTCCGGGCTTGCGGAAGCAGGCAACGACGTCGATCCGGTAGAGGGCAGGATCGAGGTTTGCCGCGAGGAGCCGCACTTCGGTCTCCTCGCCGCCGACCACCAACCACGCGAAGACGAACAGAATCCGTACAGGCTGAGGTTCAGGTGTCATTCGCTCACCTTGAAGACAACCTGCAGGAATTCCGGACGGTTTTCGATCAGGTCCGTCAGGAAGGCCGGCGCGTCGTCCATCGGAATGACGTGGGTGATCATCTGCTCGCGGATGATGTCGCCATGCGTCCGGAGAAGATCGACCGTTGCGCGGGCAAGGCGGCCGCGGTTCCAGAGCGCACCAAGACCACGCGGAACGCGGTTGATCTGCGCGCAACGGATGTTGAGGCCGTTGTGGTGGAACTCTTCGCCCAACCGCAACTGATCAGCGCCGCCCTGGTAGAAGGCAAGGTCGATCACCGTGCCCTGAGGCCGCAGGGCTTTCAACGCTGTGTTGAGGCTGCCTGAATACGCACGTGTCTGGAACACCAGATCTGCACCGCGTCCCATCGCGCCATCATGCCAGCGGGCCTTGGCATGCTGCCACGCGTGCTCCTCGGTCATGGCCTGAAGGCCCATCGCTTCCGCTTTTTGACGGCGGAACTCCGATGGGTCGGTCACGATAACCTCGGATGCACCCAGGGATTTCGCAAACAGGGCAGTCATCAGCCCCACTGTGCCGGCGCCGATCACGATAACCGGGCGATCCTTCACGCCCGCACCGAGGAAGGGCACGTGAGCCCCATAGGCTTCGGCATCGGCATGCAGAATGCCGTTTGCGGCAATCGGCCCCATCTGAGCGACGAGGACGCCGAGCACGGGATCTATTTCGGCCGGCAACGGCACCAGCAGATCGTGGAACGGGTTGGCCGTGTGGCCCGATTTATGGCCGTAGGCGGATGCGACCACCTCGCCTTGCGCGAAACCGCCTGTGCGCGACTCTGAGACCCTGGCGACTTCCATGTAGCCGAGGAACGGGACCGGATAGTGCAGGTCCGGTTCGTTCTCGATAAACACCCCGCGCTCGCCGTCAAAGCGTGAGCGGAAATAGGGATTGGTGTTTTTGAGGAACGTCAGTTCCGTCCCTGCGGAAAGACCGGTGTAGAGCGTGTCGAGCCGAACCTGGCCATCGCCGGGAGGGCCTTCCTCGTATTCGAAGAAATAGGACCGCCCTGGGGCATCGACGCCGAGTGAGCGGATGATCCGGTGGCCAGGTGCCAAGCCCGGCGCGGGTGCTTCCGGCCGAGGCTGGAATTGCAGGGGCAAAGGCTCGGGCTGGCGCATCTCTGGCGGCGCGATCGAAACCGGCTTGCCTTCCTGCACGGAGGCAACGACAGCCAGCGCCAGCCGGTGCGTTGCAAGGGCTTCGGAATAGGGGCAGCGGATCCGGTTTTCCCCGCCGCGAACGGCATCGATGAAGTCGCGATCTTCGCGCCACACCGGATCGCCATCAGCTCCGCGGACCGGCCGGCCTCGGCCGACATCCACCATGATGTCGCGGTCGGTAAGCTCGATTGCGAGACGGTCTGCGAAGATGTGAAGCCCGACGCGATGGCTCCAGCCGAGAAGGCAGGTGGAGGCAACGTTTGCGACGACGCCGGTTTCGAATGTCAGAGCGGCCGTCGTCACGGTGGGCACGTCGAGGCCCGGAAATTCGGGCCTGTCCGTGTGACCGGCACGTCCGTAAACCTCGGTCACCTCACCAACAAGAAAGCGCGCAAGGTCGAGAAGATGGGTCGCCTGCTCCACCATCTGTCCGCCGGACTTGTCCTGCTTCCACCACCACTGCGGCGGAGGCGTGCTATCCAGCCAGTAGCCGGACAGAAGCTGGGCGGGATTGTCCTTTAGGAGATTGCGGGCCTCATCGACGATGTCGAGGTAGCGCCAGTGGTAGCCGACGCCGGTCACGAGACCCTTCGCCGTCACGGCAGCCGAGATCTCTTCGGCCGTCTCGATGTCGAGCGAAACCGGCTTTTCGACGAAGAAAGGAATGCCGCGCTCGATCAGGTCTCGCTCCGGTTCCCCGTGCGCAAACGGCGGCACGCAGACATAGACGGCATCGGGGCGGACGGCGTCCAGCATGTCGCGGTGGTGGGCGAAGGATTTCGCTCCGAAGCGCGCTGCGGCCTGATCGGCGCGGCCGATTTCCGGATCCGCGAACCCGACGAGTTCCACATCGTCGAAGCCGGAGATGACATCGAGATGGCGGTGCGCGATACCTCCAACGCCGATAAAGGCGAGGCGTGTCTTCTGCATGGATAGGTCCTTTTGCATGAGATTGGCAGGCTGGGAAATGAACTGGTCGTAGACCGCTCTCGTTTCCCTCGCCATGCGATGTGCGGAAAAGTGATTGTCGAAGCGGACGCGCGCAGCCTCGGCGACATGCGCAAGTCTCTGCCGATCCGAAAGCGCCGCGATGACGACAGAGGCCATTGAAGCGGAACTGCCGGGTGTGGAGAAAAGTGGGTGGTCCTCCCCGAGCGCCTCGACGGTGCCGCCGATCCGGGTGGCAACGACCGGGCAGCCGAGCGACATCGCCTCGAGCACCGCAAGCGGCAGGCCTTCGAACAACGATGGCAGAACGAAGAGGTCGCCAAGAGCGATGATGTTGGCGACATCCGGGCGATGTCCGGTAAATCGAATGCGGTCGGAGATGCCGAGCTCATCCGCCAATGCCCCGAGCCTCAAGCGTTCCTCCCCGGATCCGACCAGAATAAGGCACAAGGAGGGATGCGCCTCCAGAATCTGCGGCATCGCTTCGAGGAGGGTCTTGTGATCCTTCTGCGCGGTCAACCGGGCAATGGTCACGAGCACGATCTCGTCACGCACATCGAGGTCCCGACGAAGTGCGTCGCCTGTTGCCGTCTGCTGCGGCACGAAGATACCGTTGTGGATAACCGTCAGTCGGTCGGGCGCAATGTGCCCGCGAAAACTGTCCCGGGAGGCTTCCGAAACCACGACGTGATGGGCGACATCCCGCGTGCGTCGCTGATACTCGTCCTGCTGGTCGCGGTCGGTGAGGAGATAAGGAAGATGCTCCGTGCGAATGACCGGGATACCGGCTCGGTTCGTGGCCTCGACCAGCGCGTGCCCCTCCCATCCGATCCCCGCATGGACATGCAGGAGGTCGACATTGCTGCTGGACAGCCATTGAGCAAAGTCATCGATGTCATCCGCAAGTTTGATGCCGAGGCCGAGACGGGCAGCGCGCGGGAGCAATCCTGCCCGGTCTTCCGACAATAGCGCAATGAACGCATCAGCCTGCCCGCACAGCCCGCGCGCCAAGGCAAGCATATGCTCGCCCATGCCCGATGGGTCCAGGCTATCCGTCGCAAGGACTATCCGCGGCATCCTAGTCACGCTCGGAATGCACCAGAATGTCGTTTTTGCCGAGCAGCGCAGATGGCAATGGAGGATCTGCAGCCGTCTGGTCGACGATCATCGCCATGCTCTTGAACGTGGCATCCCAGGACGAGCGCGCGAGCATCCTGTCAACCGCTTCGAGCCAGGACGTATCGGCGAGGGCAATGGCAAGCGCGGCATCGCATCCGCTGACAAAGCTGTCGGCATCGTCGGCAAAAAACACGCCCGGTGTATCACCGTAGGTACGAACGACGTCTGCAATCTTTGTGCTGACGACCGGTCGCCCTGCCGCCAGATATTCAGGCGTCTTGGTGGGGCTGATGAAACGGGTTGCCTCGTTGAGCGCAAACGGCATGAGCGCCGCATCCCAACCCGCCAGATAGGACGGCAGGTCGGCATAGGACTTGTGCCCGAGGTAGTGAATATTGGCCGCGCGAGGCAGATCGGACGGCGATATCTTGGCGATCGGACCGAGAAAAACGAAGGAGTAGTCCGGTCGCGCTGCAGCCGCTGCGCGGATCAGGTCGAGATCGAGGCGTTCGTCGATGACGCCGTAGAAGCCTAACCGTGGGTGAGAGATCTTTGCCTGATCGCTTGGATCGGCAACCGAGTTTCGTGCTGCGCGGAAATGGTGCGAATCGACACTGGATGGGAAGGCATGGATGTTGTCATGCAGATCGCGCTTTGCCTCGTAGAGGCTCACCCCGCCGGTAAAGACCGCGTCCGCGCGCGCCATCAGCGCGTTTTCCATATCCTTCAGCTGAGGCGGCGCAAACTTGAAGTTGGCCAGCTCGTCCATGCAGTCGTAGACAACCGCCGCCGCGTCCACATGCTGCGCGAAAGAATACATCATCGGCGTGTAGAACCAGAGTATCGGCCGCCGACCACCGTGAAGCAGGATGAGATCGTCGAGCAGGCGGCTAAGCGCCCGATCCCGCTCGGCTTCGCTCCACCAATGCGGAACTCTTGGCCGGATCGCCTTGACGGACGTATCGGCGAATGGGTGAATTTCCAGGTAGGCAAGATGATGATCGGTTGGAATAAATTCCTCGAAAAAGAAGACCTGACGATCCTGAGAGAAGCGCTGCATCAGGTGCTGCGGCCGCTGCAGGACAAAGTCCCAGCGCAGATGCGAGAAGCAGATGAGCGGCGTATCGATAGGCAGGGAGGCATCAGGCGTTTGCGGGAAGGAATTCAGAACGTTCATCAAGCACCTCGAAACAGATGCCGCCAAACAAAGCCTGGACAGCAAAGTTCCGGACGCTCATCATAATTCTGTTACCTGTCGTTCATCAAATCTCGCAGGCGGCTGATGCTATGCTGCCACGTCCAGTTTTCCAGCACTGTCTCGCGTGGTTTCATCCCGTCGGCGAGCCCGAGCAGATCCCGGATACCGTCGTGAAAGTCCTGCTCCGAAGCCATTCGGCCCGTCTCCGGCATAATGTATTGTAATCCGCACCGAAGCGCGCTGTTGGCGAGGACGGGAATGCCGGCCAGCATATATTCGGTGAGAATGGCAGGTGCTCCGTCGTCGACGCCGCAGACGACGCCGATCCGTGACTGGTTCATCAACCGGTTGACGTCGTCGAAGGCTATTCCCGGCGGCTCAATGAAATCGACATTGATGCCCAGCGCGTCCGCATGGCGCCTCAACTCCGGTACGAGTTCTCCGTAACCGAAGACGCAAAGGGTTCGGAGCGACCGCGGTAGCTTACCCAGCGCTTCGAAGAGCATGTCGTGGCGCTTGTAGGGCTGGGCGGCGGCCACATAGATCACGTCATAGATCTTGGGAAGGTTCAGCGGCCGGAATGTCATCTCGGATGCGAATTCGGGTCCGATCGGCATCACGACTGTGCGCATGTCAGGATGCCGGGTGCGAACAACCTCCGACTGCCACTCCGCTCCCGTGATCACGAGATCGAAATGACGGCTGACCTCGAACGGCACGCGAAGTGCCGGGGCGTCGATGGAGTTGTAGATCTTAAAGCTGTCGCGGCAGGCAAGCATGATCTCCTCGCTCACCCCAAGTCCCCAGACACACAGTATGTCGGGAGCGCCGAACGCCTCGATATGCCCGAGCATGTCGTTCGAGGCAAAGGGAGCCTCCGGACCGTTCATCCGGAATGAACGGCGCACCAGCGACGGATTGCCGGAACGCCACTCTGGCGGAGGATCACCGCCGCACCAATGCGTCCAGATTTCCGCGCAATCGACCAGCCCGTCCTTGAGGGCTGCGAGTGGAAGCCGCTCGATATAGCCGCCGTCGACAACCACGTCGTTCGTATCCGGAATGGACAGGGGAGGAGATCCGCGTGAACCTGATGACCATAGCGTTTCAAAGCTTCGAGGAGACGGGAGGTCTTCGCCGCTCCAGCTTCCATCCTGAAAATCACTGATGACGACAATACGCCGTGGTCTCATGCACGTCTCTAATCTTTGACACTGAAGAACGGGATGGCGATGTTCGACGTCACAAACTTCCGGAAATGGGAACGGTTCCACCGTCAGGCAGACATACAGCCGGACCTTAATCCTGACGTGGAGCGGCGATCGTTGCGTCGTGACGGAACCTCGAGGCATCAGCCTTGTTGGCGCAGTCTCCAGACTTTCTGGTTCCTGTAAGGATAGATCGGGCATATGGCATTGAGAGTTGCAATCATCGGATCCGGTCCGACCGGCATCTACACGCTGAAGGGCCTCATCGGGAAGTCTGAACCGCTCGAGATCACCATCTTCGAAAGCGACGCGGAACCCGGCAAGGGAACCCCCTATCGCCCCGATCTCAACGATGCGGCGATGCTCTCCAACATTGCCAGCATCGAGCTGCCGCCAATCTCCGAAACGTTGACCGAGTGGCTTCGCCGTCAGACGGATATGGAGTTGCAGCATCTCGGCGTCGAACGCGATGCCATCAGCGAGCGGGAGTTTTATCCGCGCGTGGTTCTAGGAGAGTTCCTGCACGCGCAGTTCCAGCAGCTTCTGAATGCCGCCACCGCCAACGGCCACGCCATCCACCTCAAGGCGCGGCATCGTGTCGTCGATATCGAGCTGCGCGCAGACGATATCCGGTTGAGCGTAAAAGCCTTGGACGACGAACCGGCGGAATTCGGTTTCGATCACGTGGTGATGGCAACGGGCCACGACTGGCCGGAGACCACCGAGGTGCGGCCCGGATACTTCATCTCGCCCTGGCCGGCACCGCTTCTCAAAACCATACCTCCATGCAATCTCGGCATTCTGGGCACGTCGCTGAGCGGCATCGATGCGCTGATCACCGTCTCGACTGCGCATGGTGCCTTCATGCTCGATGGGCAGGGTGATCTTCAATACGAGCCCCTTCCGGGAACCGAAGCCTTCCGCGCAACGATGATGTCGCGCAAAGGGGTGCTGCCAGAAGCCGACTTCTACTGCGAGATCCCGTACCGCCCGCTGACATTCTGTACCGAACCGGCGATCGAAAACGCGATCGCCACGCGGAAGCTAGATCTTTTGGATGCGATCTTCGACCTGTTCAAGCAGGAGCTGGTGGCCTGCGATCCGGATTATGCAGCAAGCATCGGCCTGTCACTTCTGACCGTTGAGACGATCGCGCCTGCCTATTTCCGCGCTCGGGAAACCAACGACCCGTTTGCCTGGGCTGCTCGCAACCTCGCCGAAGCGGATCTGAACAAGAAGCTGAAGCAGACGGTGGAATGGCGCTATGCCATCCTGCGGATGCATGAGGTGATTGCGAAGGCGATACCGCATCTGGACGCTGATGACCTCACGCGGTTCCACAAGCACTTCAAGACCGTCTTCATCGATGACTACGCGACGGTTCCGCATGAATCGATCCGCCGATTGCTCGCTCTCCATCGCACCGGCAAGCTTGAGATCGTGGCACTCGGAAATAACAGCGAGATCGACAACAAGAGCGTGGAGCGGGGCGCTGTAGTTCGCACGGAAGGACGGGAGCTTCGGTTTGAGGCTTTCATCGACGCCACAGGACAGCACGAGCTGTCGGCCCGCGACATTCCGTTCCCGACGCTCGTTGGCCAGGGTGTCGTTCGAAAAGCGGCAACAAAGGCTGCGTTTTCTCTTGATGGCGCCGAGCAGGAGATCGTCCGGACAGGAGGGATCGATCTCGACGACGATTTCCGGCTGGTGTTCGAAGACAATCTCTCGAACAACCTCTACTGCGGTTCGATCGCTTTTCTGCTGCACAAGCTTCCGTTCGTGCAGGGAATCACCAGCGCACGCGATATCGGCGAGGTGATTTCGAAAGCGATCCTGAAATCGAACGTGCCGCCTCTGATCATCGCGCAAGCTTAAGGCGTCAGCCCGTCACGATCTCGACCGGGTCACCCAATGTCAGCTTCCCGGATATCTCGACATCGCCGTAAATGCCGAAGTTTCGCCTGTTTTGTCGCAAAAGCGAGCGAAGCACGTCGGGGTTTTCGGGAAGCCCGGGTTGCGCGATCAGCGTCATTCCGCACCGCTTGGCTTCTTCGCAGATGTGGATGGTCGCTCCTCCCATCTGCAACCTGCATCCAAGCCATGACTTCTCCTCAAAGCCCTCGGCCGCAGGCGTTCGCAGCACGACGTTGGGGCGAAACCGGCGGCTGTCGATATCGTCGGTTCCGACGATCGTGGACAAGTGTCGAAGTGAGTTGGTCGTCACGAGATGGACCGGGCTCACTTCATAACGGTTGACGGCCGTCTGTGCATCGCCGGTCGCGACATAGGGACGCGTTTCGACCTCGAAGCCGAAATAAAGGGTCAGCTTCGCATCGGTATCTCTCTCTCCGACACGCAGCCACTCCCCATCCGGAAGTCCGATTTCAGGCCGGTCTCGACCTGATCTCGAGTGGAGGAAAAGTGCCGGTTTCCAGCGAGCTTCTTTCTCGGGCGCCGCCGGATGGCCGGACTGCGCATCAGCAACGCACCATGAACGATCGCCCTCGATTCCGTCCGTTCCCAGCTCGACGGAGGTCAAACGCTCGCCGCCAAGCGAGCTTACCGGGTAGCGCCAGATCTCTTCGATAGTCCCAAATTGCGGCGGTGCCATTCATACCCTCGTCAATGCGTCTCAAGGGCAGGGAACTGAATTTGCCACAGGTGGTTCCCTCAATGCCTGCGAACGCTTCGACAGGACAGAGGAGAAACAATGGCGAAGATCGTATGCGCAGGTTTTGTCGGAAATGGAAAGATCCTGCTTGTCCGGCGCGCATCGCACCGAAAGTGGTCGGCAAATTTGTGGGATCTGGTCGGCGGTCATGTCGAAAAAGGCGAGGGCCTGGACGAGGCTCTGGTGCGGGAATGCGAGGAAGAGGTGGGGCTCACGCCACTTGCCTTCAACAAGGTCGCGACATTGTACGAGAGCCGTGACGAAAAGCAGAAATCGCCCTTCCACACCTATGCGGTACCGCTCTGGAAAGGTGGACAGGCTTCCCTGCTCGGCACCGAGCATTCCGAATTGGGCTGGTTTGGCCGGGAAGACCTCGAGGCAATGGAACTGGCCATGCCGGAGTACCGCTCTGTCATCCTGCAAATGCTGCAGGACTCGTAGCGCAATTTCGTCCGCTGCAGCGTGATGTACCTCGCAGAGCAGAAACTCTTTCCTAGTCCGGGCATTGCGCCGGGGAACTTCCTCAACCCGCAGACGGTTTGGGCTCAGAAATCGACGTTGGAGGAAAGCTGCATGCTTTGCCTGCCGACCGTATAATATTGACGAGGTGGGCTAATGAAGCAGAATATTGACGACGCCATGCTCGA
Organism: Neorhizobium sp. DAR64862/K0K3; assembly: GCF_050500185.1. Lineage (NCBI taxonomy): Bacteria > Pseudomonadati > Pseudomonadota > Alphaproteobacteria > Hyphomicrobiales > Rhizobiaceae > Neorhizobium > Neorhizobium sp. DAR64862/K0K3. The sequence goes on along the minus strand of NZ_CP191450.1, from coordinate 1,223,308 downwards.
TCGGGGCCAGAGCTCCGAGGCCTACGATATCGAAAACAAAAGACCCTCACCCCAGGGCAATGACGTGCCCGTTTCGACAGCCGGCCGGGCGAAAATCCTCGCGTCGCTGGAGCGGTACCCGCAAAACAGCGACCAGGACCAGACCGCCTCGGTCGAAGCTTCCGGTCAACCCCAGTGCTTTCTTCCTGATCTGCAGGGCGAGCGGGTCTGGGGCGTGGCGCTGCAGCTTTACGAACTGAGATCGCGCCGAAACTGGGGGATCGGCGATTTTGACGACCTGTCCACTTTCATCGATCTCGCCGCAGGCTGGGGTGCCGATTTCGTCGGTCTCAATCCGCTGCACGCGCCGTTCATGGCCGCTGCCGAACGATGCAGTCCTTACGAACCCTCCAACCGGCGTTTTCTCAATCCCCTCTACATTGCTGTCGATCGGATCGACGGCTTCGCAAGCTCGCCTGAGCTGGAGGAAGATATTGCCCGGTTGCAACGAACGGAACTGGTTGACTACGGGCATGTCGCGCGGATCAAACGCGAGGTGCTCTACAGGATCTGGACAACAGAAAAACGCCGAGAGGACCCCGCGTTTCTGGATTTCTGCCGGGAAGGCGGCGCTGAACTGAGGTTGCACGCCCTGTTCGAGGCGATCTCGGAGACCCTTGTCGCATCTGGGGGCAGCGTCGGTTGGAAGGCGTGGCCGCAAGAATATCAGGATCCGCAGTCGGAGACGGTAAAGCTGTTTGCGGAAACGCACGGCGATCGCGTCGATTTCCACCTGTGGCTCCAGTATCTGGCGCATGGGCAGCTCACCGAGGTTTCAGCTCGTGCAAAAGCTGCAGGCATGCGCGTCGGCCTCTATCTCGACGTCGCCGTCGGCGAGGCACTGGACGGATCGGCCACCTGGAGCAGTCGTCATGCCTATGTCGAAGGTGCCAGCATCGGCAGTCCGCCAGATCCCATGGCGGTTTATGGTCAGGACTGGCACCTTGCAGCGTTTCACCCTTCGGCGATCGCTTCGGGAAATCAGTCCCCATTTGAGACCACGATGGAAGGTGTCATGCGCTACGCGGGCGCGGTTCGCATCGATCATGCAGCAGCTCTGCGGCGCCTTTTCCTTGTGCCATCGGGAGAAAGCCCCGAAGAGGGTGCCTATGTCGGCTACCCCCAACAAGCGTTGATCAACACGCTTGCGGACCTCTCCAACACATATGGCTGCCTCGTCATCGGAGAAGATCTCGGCAATCTGCCGCAAGGGCTGCAGGGAGAATTGGAGGCTGCCAACATTCTCTCCTACAGAATTCTCTCCTACGAGCAGGGAAAGCAGGGCTTCCATCCGCCCGACCAGTATCCGGCGCTGGCCTTGGCATGTGTATCAACCCATGACCACCAGACGTTTTCCGGCTGGTGGCGTGCAGCTGACGTCATGATGCGGGAAAAGAACGATCTCGTGCCCGAAGACGCTGCCCGTCAGCAGAAGAGCGAGAGAAAGAGCGAAAGGCGCGACGTGCTTTCCGCATTTCGGGCGGCCGATCTTATGGGGTCGGAAGCGGTCGATCACTCCAGTCGTAGAAATCTGGCGGCGACTGCCCATGCCTTCGTTGCCAGAACGCCATCCCTCCTGATGGCTGTACGGCTCGCCGATCTCACGGACGAAAAGCAGCCCACCAACGTCCCTGGCACGAGCGACAGTTATCCGAATTGGAAACCGAAACTGTCCGTCATGCTGGAAGAGCTCGACGCACTCCCGGAACTGCATGACATCCTGGGTGAGGTTGCGGCCGCGCGGCGAAAATAAAAGCTAGGTCTTGGGAGCAATAGAAGCGCGCCGTCACTCGGTGACGGCGCGCTTCCGATGCGATGATCCTGCGTCCGCTCGTCTGCCGGCTCTAATGTTGGGGCAAAAGGAACAACCGAAACCTCTGCATGTTCTCCCCGTGCAACGAATCGGAGTTTCATTTGTCCATTTCATCGAACGACACGAATTTTGCGGCGCGCGATGCCGCCATAGCGATCAACACCTACACGACCGTCCTTCGTCGTCCAAAAGTGCCGCACGAAACGTTCGCCAATTATTGGCGCGATGTGCATGGACCGCTCTGTTCCCGAATCCCCGGGCTTGGATGGTATGTACAAAACCACTTCAACCGCGAACAGGACGCGCATCTCTGGCCTGAAATCGAAGGAGTTTTGCCATTTGAAAACTATGTCCTGGATGGCGGCGTCGAGATCGGCTTCGAGACGGCGGCCGACCAGGAGGAATTCAATGACGCCTGCTCGATCCTGTTTGCGGACGAGCAGAACATGTTTGCAGCAACCGTTGCCTATGCCCTTCCCAAGGGCTCAACCACACTCATCGATCGCAGCGCCGAGCCAGTTCCCAACGGAGACGACGGACTTGATCGCATCCATGTCCATCTCGGCTCCAGGACAGGCGATGCGTTCGCCTTTGTAACGTTCATGACGAACCTTGCCGAGAAGATTTCCTCAGACCCTGCCGCTATGAAAGTGCGTCTGCACCTGCCCGATGTCTACGACAACGCAAAACCCGCACCGCCTGCTCCCGGCGTCGATCATACTGTTCCAGACGAGCGCCGGCACATTGCGGTGTTGGAGCTCGCATTCGCCAGCCCGCTTGCTCGTCGGCAGTTCTACGGCGGCGATCTGTTCCAGAGCACGCTCTCCGACCAGAAAGCCCAGATCAGCCATGCGACTGCCTTCGCAGTAAGCGGCATCTATACCTATGTCCGCGACAAGCAGCTGACGACCGCGGGATTGAGAGGAAGCCGACAGGCGCAGCTGGTCGAGACGCTGGGAGCCGCCAACCAGGTCTCCGACGATGTTCGCACCCTTCTTCATAAGGGCGAATTGTAAGACTGGCTGTCGGTGCTTTCCTCCGCTGTATGGCTCGGGCGGGAGACGCCGACGATGTGAACTGTCGTCTCGCCGCCAGCTTCGAGATCGGGTCGCCTATGGCGGCTCGACGGGAGGCCGATCTTGTGCCACACGATTTCCACGATCCTCTTTGAATAGGGATTGCAGATAGTGCTAAAATTCCCCAGTTGAGCTGGTTCGTGCCACCACGTTGGGACCGATATGGCGAAAGACCAGTTGATGAAGATCGAGATACCCACAGACAAGATTTCCTCAAGAGAGCGGTATCTCGAAGCCATCGTCCAGAGCGCGATCGACTACGCGATCATTTCGATGGATCTCGATGGTCTCGTGACCAGTTGGAACGAGGGTGCTCGGCGTGTTCTCGGCTGGGATGCAGACGAGATGGTGGGCAGGCCGGCCACAGCTTTCTTCACGCTCGAGGATCGCGAGCAGGGCATTCCGCAACGGGAGATGACTGCCGCCCTGAGCCAGGGGCGTGGTAGCGACGAGCGATGGCATCTGCGCGAGGACGGTTCAACCTTCTGGGCGTCCGGCGAGATGATGGCGTTGCGATCCGATGACGATACCGTCATAGGCTTCATCAAAATCCTTCGCGACAGAACGCAGGAAAGAGAACAGGCCGACCAGCAACGCCTGCTCATGCTCGAGCTCGGTCACCGGATGAAAAACACCATCTCGGTGGTGCAGTCGATTGCAACGCAGTCGATCCGCAATGCGGCCTCGCTCGAAGATGCCGGCGAGAAGCTCCAGTCGCGCATGTCGGCCTATGCCTCGGCACACGATATTTTGCTCCAGAAGAACTGGGTGAGCGCGACGCTTGGCCAGATCGTGAACGCCGCAACGATCAACATCGGTCTTGAGGGCTCCGACCGCGTCCGGATCGAGGGACCGGAGATCGAGCTTGATCCCCAGGCCGCCCTGTCGTTCTCGCTGGTGCTGCACGAGCTTTTCACGAATGCCTCCAAATACGGCGCACTCTCCGAGAGCAATGGTCACATCGATATTGCATGGAGAATCGAAGCCCGGGAGGGAGAGGATTTTCTAATCTCGTCTTGGCGGGAAGTCGGCGGGCCACCCGTCGCTATCCCGACCAGAAAGGGATTTGGCTCTCGGCTCATCGCGTCCAGTCTGAATTCTTACGGAACCGCCACGACCGATTACGAGCCGGATGGTGTCGTCGTGACAACTGCGATGCCCTTGTCCAGGATCCAGTTCGAAAAAACCTGACCGCGGTTGATACAACAAGGTTCTCTGATTGTCAGTTATCGCGTGATACAACTGGAACAAGGACTTGATTTTGGAGCCTTTACCAGACGATAGCAGCAACGAGCTTGCTGAAAAACCCGTATCGGATATCCCGACGACGCGTATGCTGTCATGGGCGCGCAACTCCGCTATCTATCGTCTGTCCAAACGGATGCACACGGAAAAACAGCTCCGGCAAGCGATCACGCGCAAGGCGCGGGAAAAGTTCGAAGACATCGGCGATCGGCAAGTCGAGGCGCTTGCGGCGTTTGCCGTGAAGTTCGGCTATGACAACAGCGCTCTCGATGATCAGGCTTACGCAGAAGTCGCGACCCGTTCTGCGCAACGAAGCGGCCGGTCGAAACGCGCGATTTCGCAGCGGCTCGTGATCAAGGGAATAGACCGGGAAACCGCCTCCGAGGCAGTCGCTGACGTGAACGATCTGCGTGCCGCGGTCGTGCTCGCGCGAAAGCGGGCATTTGGCCCGTTCAGGAGAGTGGAGCTCGATCAGAAACGCAAGGCCAAGGAGCTCGCATCGTTTGCACGCGCAGGCTTCAGCTCGGAAATCGGGAGGCAGGTTTTCGAGATGCATCGCGACGATGCCGAGGTAGTCCTGAGCGAAGACGTGGTGTGAAGGAGCGCCGAACAGCTCTCCGGTCATTGGGGCGATGCTGGCTAGATGTTGCAGCGTATTCCTAAGTCGTGGAAATGCGTGTTGATAGTACACTTTTGCATTTTTCGCGCTTTTAAAGCGTATCTCATCAGTACCAGCTGAATAAATTACCAATATACTTATAATTTAAAAAGTTCTGATGCGTGAAGAATCTTATTTTGTTGCGGTTGGTGGCTGATTTTATTTAAAAATTGAAATTCGCAGGACATAACCCTATATCAGGTATGCCTGCGCAAAGCCTGACAGGCCGCCGGCGCGAATTGCCCGGCGGGTTCCGATATCCCAGGGCGCGTTTCAAAACCTGACATCGTTGCGATAGCGACCGTTCCACCCTGATTTGCTGGCGCAGCTACCGACCTCAGATCGAACTGATCTTAGCGGCATACCCACGAGGTATCATGACGGTAGAACATCTAGGCGTGCAGCCCGCAGCAAAGCCGTGGGGCCGTCGTGAACTGAAGCCGTGGAGCCAGTCGGACGGCACGACTGTCATTGGCGAGCTGCGCTACGCGCGCAACGGTCCAGACCGTGACGCTTCTGCACTGCTGCTCAAGTTGCTGTTCACGTCTCAGGCGCTGTCGATCCAGGTTCATCCGGATGACGCGGCCGCGCAGGGAGTCGGCATGAGGAACGGCAAGACGGAAGCCTGGTACGTCCTTTCTGCTGACGACGGCGCCGAAGTGGGGATCGGGTTGAAAACGCCCGTGTCCACGGAGGTGTTGCGTGACGCCATATCCGACGGTTCGATCGGTGGCCTGCTCAACTGGCAAAAAGCCTATGCGGGCGATGCGTTCTTCGTCCCTGCCGGAACCATCCACGCGATCGGTGCGGGGCTCGTCATTGCCGAAATCCAGCAGGCGAGTGACACGACATACCGTCTTTTCGACTATGGAAGCGCGCGTGAACTCCATATCGAACAGGCAGTTTCCGTGGCGCAGCTGGGACCGGCACCGCGCCAGGAACCGATGCGTCATCTGACGAAAGAGAGAACGCTACTCGTCTCCTGCGACTTCTTCGTGCTTGAGCGGGTGACACTTGCTGCAAACACGCTGTGGCAACTCAGGGCCGAAAGCGAATGCTGGCTCCTTCTCCTTGCGGGCGAAGCGTCGATAGGATCAATGCCGCTGAAGCTTGGTGATGCCGTTTTCCTGGAAGCGGAAGACGCATCGATACGAGCCGGTGCTGATCCGATCACAGCTTTGCTCGCCTTTGCCGGCAAAGACGCCCGGGAAAACTTGCTGCGGGAGGTCGGTCCGCTCCGGGACATGCCGGATCCCAACACGACGACCATTGTTCAACCCTTAGCGGACGTTCCAGCGTTCCCTTCAACGGAGACGCTGTCATGACCCAGACCAGGAAAATCGCTTTCGTCGGCAACTCACTGCCGCGCCGCTGCGGCATCGCGACCTTCACGACGGATCTTGAGCAAGCGGTATCGAAAACCTCGGCAAACGTCGAAACGGCGATTGTTGCCATGACGGATCATGGCCAGGTGTATGACTATCCGCACAGCGTCCATCTGCAGATCGCGGACGACGACCTCGCGGAATATGTCGCAGCCGCGAAATACCTGAACGCTGAGAAATTCGATATCGTCTGCCTCCAGCACGAGTTCGGCATCTTCGGAGGCAATGACGGAAGTCATATCCTGGCGCTGCTGTCACGGCTGACGATGCCTGTCGTAACGACGTTGCATACGGTTCTTGCCGAACCGACACCATCTCAGCGCCGGGTCTTCAACAATATCGTCGATATCTCGTCGAAGGTGGTGGTGATGGCCGCGCGGGGGCGCGAGCTGCTGCAGGAAGTCTATGATGTGCCGGCGGAGAAAATCGAGTTCGTCCCGCACGGAATCCCGGAAATCGCCTTCAGCGAGCCGGACGAGGCGAAGACCAAACTCGGCTTTGAGGGTCGATCCGTTATCCTGACGTTCGGCCTGTTGTCACCCAACAAGGGCATCGAGGTCATGATCGACGCGATGCCGGTGATCCTGCAGAGCAGGCCGGACGCAGTCTACGTCGTGCTTGGCGCGACCCACCCGAATCTTGTGCGGACCGAGGGCGAGACGTATCGACAGTCGCTCGTAGCGCGTGCAAAGGATCTCGGCATCGAAGACCATGTGGTCTTCCTCGACCGTTTCGTCGACCTGCCGACCCTCCTCGACTTCATTTCGATGTGCGACGTCTACGCGACGCCTTATCTCAACGAAGCCCAGATGACCTCAGGCACGCTTGCTTACAGTTTCGGGCTCGGCAAAGCCGTTGTATCGACCCCGTACTGGCACGCGAGCGAGCTCCTTGCGGATGGCTCCGGCGTTCTCGTACCGTTCGGCGATTCCGAGGCGATCGGTCGGGAAATCGCAGCATTGCTGACCGACGATGACAGTCGCAACGCGATACGCCGTCGCGCCTATGCCGCCAGTCGGTCTATGACCTGGCAGCGCACGGGCCAGCGATACCTCTCGCTGTTTGAGGCGGTCATCCAGCCAAAAATCCGGCCCGGTGCTGTCCCGCCAGTTGGCCGCAAGCCGTCGGCCCTCGGCTCGCCCGGTGTGCCCGAGCTCCAGTTCGCGTACCTCTTGTCGATGTGTGACGACACCGGACTATTCCAGCATGCCGTCCATTCTGTCCCGGACCGGTCGCATGGTTACTGCGTCGACGACAATGCCAGGGCGCTGCTGCTTTCAGTCACTCTCATGGCCTCCGGCGAAACCCAGTTGCCCGATATCCTGACCACGCGGTTTGCGTCCTTTGTCCAGCATGCGTGGAACCCGGATCAAAAGCACTTTCGCAATTTCATGGGTTTTGACCGGCGATGGCTGGAAGACAAGGGCTCGGAAGACAGCCATGGCCGCACGCTGTGGGCGCTTGGACAATGCGCACTCAACGACACCAGTTCGGCGAGACGCAACTGGGCTGCCGATCTGTTTGCCGAAGCCCTTCCGACAGCAGTCGATTTCACCTCACCTCGCGCCTGGGCATTCACGTTGCTGGGATTGGACGGATATTGCGCGGCCCGGCGACACGACATCAATGCCCGACGGGTTCGGTCCACTCTTGCAGATCGGCTGATGGCGCTTTTCTCGCGTGTGGCCACACCGGATCGGCCGTGGTTTGAAGAGGGGTTGTCCTATGACAACGCCCGTCTTCCGCAAGCTCTGATCCTTGCGGGTCTGGCCGCTGAGAAGCCAACCCATATCTCCGCTGGCCTGCAGAGCCTGCGCTGGCTGATGACGATGCAGACTGCACGGACAGGGCATTTCCGCCCGGTCGGTTCGGATGGTTTTGGTGATGTCGACTTGCCGCCACAGCATTTCGACCAGCAGCCGGTCGAGGCGGCCGCAACCATCTCTGCCTGCCTGACGGCCTGGCATGCCGAGAAACGCCCTGAATGGCAAAGCAATGCACGGATGGCGTTGGACTGGTTTACGGGTGCCAATGATCTTTCCGTCCCGCTCGTGGATATCGACACCGGAAGTTGTCGCGATGGGCTGCATCGCGCACGCCCCAACGAGAACAGGGGGGCCGAGTCCGTGCTCGCTTACCTCTTAGGCCTCGTCGAATATCGCAGGATCGTGCGAAGCGGCAGTCAATCGGCAACCTCCTCCCAATTGCACGCCCTGAGTGCCTGATCCCGAATTCCGTTCAAATGAAATGAGATCGCTTTGTCAAAAGCCGTTGTTGTCAACCGCCAATCGCTCTTCCTACGACCCGATTCCTCCCGCGTGGTCGTGCGTCCGTTCAAGCCCGCTACCGAACCCCGGGATCTGAATCCGACGGATAAAACCCGGGCGAACCTTATTGTCGATCGGGTGCTGGCGCTGGAACCGCAGGCCGCCGATCTTCTTCTTGCGGACGTGCTCGAGAATTTTGAGGGCCGCCACCGTAACCTCCTGGCGACGTTCGAAGCACGCGCGAAGGAGATGGAAGAAGCCTTTGCGCCGCACACGGTTTTCAGCCCGACGCAGCGACAGCTGATCGGGGCCTACTTCCTCAACGAATATTCGTTTGAAGCCTCGGCACTGTTCAACCCCAGTATCGTCGCTCATCCGGATCAATCGGGCGTGCCGGAGGGTAGCCGCCGGTTTGTCTTGAGCCTGCGAGCCGTCGGCGAGGGGCATGTCTCCTCGTTGACGTTCCGCACGGGACTGATCGCGCCCGATGGCGGCGTGGAGATAGAACCGACTGCACGGCTTGCATCCACCCCAACGATCCAAACGCCACTGTCAGGCTCACCGGATGAGAGCGTCGAACTCAGTTTCAGCGCCGACCAGCATATCAGCGAACGCGTCATCTTTCCGGTGACACCAGCTCAGTCGAACGGCATCGAAGATGCACGCTTCGTCGAATTCGAGACGGAGGAGAATGAGGAAAAGACGTTCTATGCGACCTATACCGCTTACAGCGGCAAGGCCATCCGGTCGGAATTGCTCCAGACCAGCGACTTCATCTCGTTCAAGATGACGCCGTTGACCGGCACCGCGGCGATGAACAAAGGGATGGCGCTGTTTCCGCGGAAGATTGATGGTCGCTACGCGATGATCGGTCGGCAGGACAATGAAAATCTCTACCTGATCTACTCCGACGACCTGCACGAATGGAACGGCGGCCAAGCGATCCTGCGTCCGAAATTTCCCTGGGAGTTCGTACAGATGGGAAATTGCGGATCCCCAATCGAGCTCGACGAAGGATGGTTGCTTCTCACACACGGTGTGGGCCCGGTCCGTCGGTATGCGATCGGGGCCGCACTTCTCGACAAGAAGGATCCCTCGAAGGTTCTCGCCCGGTCACGCGATCCGCTCGTTCGTCCGGAAAAGTCGGAACGTGAGGGGTACGTCCCGAACGTCGTCTACACGTGCGGTGGAATGCGGCACGGCGAGTTGATCATATTGCCATACGCAGTCTGCGATACGGTTTCCAACTTCTCGACGATCAGGATTTCGGAGCTGCTGCAGACCCTGGACGGGTGACACGTCCAACGAAAAACGGCGGGGACCAAAGTCCCCGCCGCCGACTGAATTAACGCGACTTCTTGTAAAGCTTTTCTGCGATCTCGAACATTTCTTCCGGCGCGTAATCCGGCGTGAATGCCGAGGGAACGCCGGTCAACTGGTGGATCTTGCCACCGTCGGGCATGCCATCGATCACTTCGAGTTCGCCCGGAGGATCGTTCGGAAGAGCGACTTCGCCATTGCCCCAGATGCCCGCCATTTCCTTGTAGTCGTTCGGGCTGAACGTGTAGAGCCGGCGATGCGAACCCTCATCCAGGTATTTCTGGCATTCCGGGATCTTGGAAAGCGGAATGTTCGGCGTCGGCAGGAACTTTTCGATTTCAACGCCGGTGATTTTCTTCAGCGCCAACGCGTAGGCATGGGCGTGAACCGAACCGCGCACGAGAAGATAGCCGCAAACTTCGCGACCCGTCGGGTCCGTCAGCGTTTCGTAGACGCGCAGCTTGTGCAGTCGGGCACCGCATTCCAGATGGAAATTGTGCAAGAGATCGACGACGACATTGCCCGTGCTGGTGATGAAATCGTTATTCCACGATACGCCGTTGCTGTTGATCGGAGCCGCTCCACCGCCACCGGACAGAAAAGCCGCGGCCAACCGCATATCCTTCATATCCTCGAAGGGTGCGCCCGAAATATCGCCACCGTCGCCTTCGTCGCCCCCTGGAATGTCCGGGCCGTTGTTGAGCATTCCAACGCCATTGCTGACAAGCTCGACATGGCCAAGTTCTTCTGCAGTGATACTGGCAACAAGGCTGTAGAACGGCTTCAGTTTTTCCTTGGACCGAAAGTTGAAGCTCTGAAACATGTAGTTTCCGAGCGTCGACATTTCTCCATATTTCCCGCCAAGCAATTCCTGGAGTGCTGCGGCAGCATTGGGGTCAGCACGTTTCGGTGCCGGCAGGTTTGCCTGCAGCTGATCAACTCGCATGAACATTGAGGTATTCCTTTGGTTGTAGGTCTCGTCCCAACCACCGGGCAAGATGCTTGTTCCCCGGAAATATTACTCATGCTCAGAATTAACCGTCGAAGGTGATTATGTTGCTTTTGTTCCAATATTTCGTGTTGTCCGACGATTTTGACGGAACTTGAATGAGGCGAAACTGTTAACGGCGCACTCACGCGTCTGTGAGGCGCTTTAAGGATCACCATCATGGTAACACCAGTCACAACCCATCTACCGCACGAAACCACTCATGGCGTCTCAGTCAATGCGACGTCGGCACTGAACAAAGTATCCTGGGGAGCAATCTTTGCAGGCGTCGTCATCGCGCTTGCAGTGCAGTTCCTGCTCAATCTTCTCGGCGTCGGTCTTGGTGCCGCGGTGCTTGATCCGGTCACCTCCGACAACCCGACTGCCAGCACCTTCTCAATCGCCGGCGGCATCTGGTTTGTCATCGCCGGGATCATTGCGGCCTTCGTCGGCGGCTACGTCTCGAGCCGCCTGTCCGGCCGCCCGAGCAACTCGACGGGCGGTTACCATGGTCTGACGACCTGGGCTGTTACAACGCTCGTGGTCCTCTACATGCTGACAACCTCGATCGGCGCACTCGTCGGCGGCGCATTCAGCGGCCTGACGAGCGTCATCGGTGGCGTTGGCCAGACGGCAGCAACGGCTGCGTCGACCGCAGCGCCTGCAATTGCCAATTCCGCCAACCCGATGGCCGGTATCGAGCAGCAGATCCGCAGCACAACCGGTAACGATCCGCAGGCTCTCCAGAACGCTGCAGTTGCAGCCGTTCAGGCAGCCGTAACCGGCGACCAGGCAAAGGCAGAAGATGCCCGCAACCGTGCCGCTGAAGCAATCGCTCGCTCGCAGAACATCCCGGTCGAACAGGCTCGCCAGCAGGTTCAGCAGTATGAGGCAACATACCGCGAGAACGTCGAAGCTGCAAAGCAGCAGGCACTTGAAGCCGCAGAAGCCACGGCAACTGCCGTATCTGCTGGTGCAATCCTTGGCTTCATCGCCCTGGCACTCGGTGCAATCGCCGGCTGGGTCGGTGGCAGCTTCGGGACGAAGAAGAACGTGGTCGTAACGGAGACCGTCGGTCGCCGCACGGTCTGATCTGACAAGCAAAACAACGAGCCCGCGCCAACGGTAGATGCCGATGGCGCGGGTTTTTTCATGCGAACAATGTCTGCTTGAAGTCGTGGCGCAGATCGGCCTCGCCAGCGCATCTGATGGTAACGAGTGCAGAAGGCTTGGTCCTCACTGCAGAATCGAGATCTCCTCACCATCGATACGCAGAACTGTCAGTTTTCCGGAATAGACTGCTCCGGTATCGATCCCGATGCGACCGATCCCATAATCAGGATCTTCCTGCGGCGTATGCCCGTGGATTACGATGAGATGTGGAAGTTCAGGCCCTTGCTTGAGGAACGCCCCGCGGATCCACATCATATCCTCATCGCGCTGCTCTTCGATCGGTATGGCCGGTGCCACGCCCGCATGAACGAACAGGACTTGGCCGGCCTTGAGGCTGACAGGCAGATCCATAAGAAATGATCGGTGCGTTTCAGGTACCGCCTCCTGCAAGACGTGCATGAGAGACGCGCCGCTACCTTTGCGGCGGAGGCTCAGATGCTGCAGATCCACGCCGTAGGATGCGAGCGTCTTGTCGCCGCCCATTTCCAGCCAGTGCATATACGCTTCGGGACGCTCCAGAAAGCGCAGGAACAGATCGTCGTGGTTGCCGCAAAGCGTCACGCGTTTCAAACCGAGAGCGCTGGGGCTCGAGAGATGTTCGAGCACCTGCGCCGATGCGGGTCCCCGATCGACGTAATCGCCGAGGAGAACAACGAGCCCGGGGCGTCCCAATCGCCTCATGTCATCCGCGATGACGGCTTCAGCCCTTTTCAGCAGGTCAAGACAGCCGTGAACATCGCCGATCGCGTAAAGCGGGTAGGGTAACGGTTCGCTTCCAAGGTCGAGCCTTCGCCTGCGCTGCTCGCCAAGTTGCGGTGAGGCGCGCAAGGTCAACCAGCGGATCATCTTTCGCATGCGCCGTAATCCCCGTTCGAAATCCGCCAGGGATTACGGTCGCTTTGAAGGTTCTTGCTTGTCCCGCTCAAGGCAACACCGCCATGTGCCGGATCCCGGGTTCAGATGCTCTTGCCCACACCCGTATAGGCAAAGCCGTGTGCTTCAACTTCCTGAGCGCGATAGACATTGCGCAAGTCGACGAGAACCGGCGTTTTCATGATGGACTTCAGGCGGTCGAGGTCGAGGGCTCGGAACGCATTCCACTCGGTCACGAGCACGGCGACATCCGCACCTTCTGCTGCTTCATAGGGTCCCGCTGCGAACTCGATGTCCATCATCTGCTTGGCATTTGCCATGCCTTCGGGGTCATAGCCGGACACGATCGCGCCGGCATCCTGCAAAGCCTGAACGACGGCGATTGCCGGGCTGTCGCGCATGTCGTCGGTATTCGGTTTGAAGGTAAGGCCGAACAGAGCGACCTTCTTGCCGCGCACATCGCCACCGGCAGCGGCGATCACCTTGCGGCCCATGGCACGCTTGCGGCTGTCGTTGACGGCGATGGTTGTTTCGATCAGGCGCACGGGTGCATCAAAGTCCTGCGCGGTCTTTGCCAGCGCCAGCGTGTCCTTTGGAAAGCAGGATCCGCCATAGCCCGGACCTGCGTGCAGAAATTTCGATCCGATGCGACCGTCGAGGCCGATCCCGCGCGAGACGTCCTGAACGTCGGCTCCGACCTTCTCGCAAAGGTCCGCCATCTCGTTGATGAAGGTAATCTTCATGGCGAGAAAACCATTGGCGGCATATTTGATCAGTTCGGATGTGCGGCGTGATGTAAACAGCAGCGGCGACTGGTTTATGAACAGCGGCCGGTAGACCTCGGTCATCACAGCCTTGGCACGGTCATCCGACAGGCCGACAACGATGCGGTCCGGACGTTTGAAGTCATCGATCGCTGCCCCTTCGCGCAGGAATTCCGGGTTGGAGACAACGGCGACATCCGCATCCGGATTGGCTTCCCGGATGATCCGCTCGACTTCGTCGCCGGTGCCGACAGGCACGGTGGACTTCGTCACGACGACGGTAAAGCCCTTGATCGAAGCTGCGATCTCTTTTGCGGCTGCATAAACGTAACCGAGGTCGGCATGACCATCGCCACGACGCGAGGGGGTGCCAACAGCGATGAAGATGACATCGGCTTCGCTGACGGCCGGCGCAAGCTCGGTCGTGAAGGAAAGACGGCCGGACCTGGCATTGCTTTCGACCAAGGCATCAAGGCCGGGCTCGAAGATCGGGATGACGCCATTCTTCAGGGCATCGATCTTTTCCGCGGCCTTGTCGACGCAGATCACGTCATGGCCGAAATCTGCAAAACACGCTCCGGACACAAGCCCGACATAGCCCGATCCAACCATTACGATACGCATGAAATCTCCTGAGAATTGGGTCGCTTATATTTGCTCAAGTTAAAATGTAGTAGGTCAGGCTAGAGATTGTCGATGTAAATTGATTCCAAGCATTCCTTACATGCCTCCTTATGTTTTCTTGCAAGCAAAAGGCAAAGGGTTTGCTGCGTTATAGTTACCCCCGATGACAAGTTTTTTCTCTTCCGCGCGGTGAAGTTCATATTCGCGAAATTGCATCTGCAAATACGAGACATCAGGGTGTAGCGAGAGCCATCAGCATGTCGTGGTTTTGGGGCGAGAGCGGTATGCCATGTGCGAGGGCAGCCTTTCGAGTGTCATGTCTCCGCTCCCCAGGAAGACGATCTTGACCGGCATCGAGGACAAGGTCGCAGATCTGCGCAACACGGTCGGCAAAGGCGTGATTGCCGCCCCGCTCGGGATCGATAACCACAAAAAACTGGCCCGTGAATGGCGTCTGCGCACCCTTGTGGCCACTCCAGTCGAACTCACCTGAAAAATAGCCGCCGGTCAGGGCCGCACTGAGGATTTCGATCATCAATGCGATCGAATTGCCTTTATGCCCGCCGAATGGCAGCAGCGCACCGCCGTCAAGAATTGCCTTCGGGTCGGTTGTCGGTTCTCCGTTGCGGTCGACACCCATGCCGGGCTTCAGGTCATGCCCGGCGCGTGCCGCGATCTGCACGTCGCCGTGAGCGATCGCTGAAGATGCCTGATCGAAGACGAATGGAGCAGAGCCCGCGCGCGGCGAGGCGAAGGCAATCGGGTTGGTGCCAAACACCGCCTTGTGGCCACCGTGCGGTACCACACACGCCATGCTGTTGACGACGCTCAGGGCGACAAGCCCCTCATCCGCAAACGGTTCGACATCCGGCCAAAGCGCGCTGAAGTGATGCGAGCGACGGATAGCAAGGACCGCAACGCCGTTGGCTTTGACTTTTTCGATCAGGTGGGACCGCGCGGCGAAGAACGCCGGCTGGGTAAATCCGCCGTTGGCATCGACGCGGAGAAAGGCCGGGGCGACGTCCTCCACCTCCGGCACGGCTTTGCCATCGACCCAGCCGCTCTTCAGAGAGGATACATATCCCGGCATGCGGAAAATCCCGTGGCTCAAAGAGCCATCGCGCTCACAGCCGGCACAGTTTTCGGCAAGGATCTGGGCATTTGGCTCAGATACGCCGTTGTGGACGATAATCGTCTTCAGCAAAGCGACCAGATCGTCAAAGCCGATATGGATGGCGGCACTTTCTGTCATGTTCTCTCCTGCGTAGCCGTTCCGCTCGGTATCTAGATGTCGCTTCAGTTCGGCGCGAGAATAGCCGCAGACGCCGCGCTTTCAATCCCGGTGATGAGAAGTTCCGCGACGGACCACCATAAATCGGAGCCCCTTAGAAGGACGATAGATATTTCCTATCAAGCCATGCTGTTCTGCCGCTTGATCAAATCGTCCCCGCGACAAATAGATGCAGCATGGATACAGGATTTATCGGAAAAAAATCGTCGGCCGCAGGCGGCTGGGGCGCATTGAAAAGCTGCGGCAAGCAGCTGCTGAACAGCGGCTCTCCGCTGTCCGGTGCGAGGGCAATGTTGAAGGCCAATCAGCCTGACGGTTTCGACTGTCCCGGCTGCGCCTGGGGCGATCCGGAGCATGGCTCCTCGTTCGAATTTTGCGAGAACGGCGTGAAGGCCGTCTCGTGGGAGGCGACCGAAAAGCGCGCCACACCGGCATTTTTCGCGGCACACACCGTTTCCGAGCTGCGCCGTCAGTCCGACTATGAGCTTGAGCTCAACGGTCGTCTCACCCATCCGATGCGTTACGACGCGGCAAGCGATCGCTATCTCCCGGTCACATGGCAGGACGCGTTCGCCGAGATCGGCGACATTCTCAAGGGATTCGACAACCCAGACCGCGCTGAATTCTACACGTCCGGCCGCGCCAGCAACGAAGCGGCATTCCTCTACCAGCTGTTCGTGCGCGCCTACGGCACCAATAATTTCCCCGACTGTTCCAACATGTGCCATGAGGCGAGCGGCGTGGCTCTTCGCCAGTCGATCGGCGTCGGCAAGGGAACGGTCCTGCTCGAGGATTTCGAGAAGGCCGACGCGATCTTCGTGATTGGCCAGAACCCGGGTACCAACCATCCGCGCATGCTGGGCGACCTGCGGCGCGCCGCGGTCCGCGGTGCCCAGATCGTCGTCTTCAACCCGGTCAAGGAGCGCGGTCTGGAGCGGTTCTCGGATCCGCAGGACAAGCTGCAGATGCTGCGTGGCGGCGCGACCGATATCGCCAGCGACTATCTTCAGCCGCAACTGGGCGGCGACATGGCCGCCGTGCGCGGGATGTCGAAAGCGGTTCTGGCGGCGGAAGCAGCAGCTGTTGCAGCCGGCCGTCCGTCCGTGCTCGATCACGCGTTTATCGCCGAACACTGCGAAGGCTTCGACGCCTATCTGGCCGCGGTCGAGGCAACCAGCTGGGATGAGATCATCTCGCAGTCTGGCCTGACCCGCGAAGCGATCGAACGCGCTGCAGACGTCTACATGCAGGCAGAGCGCGTCATCTGCACCTGGGCCATGGGTATCACCCAGCATCTGCACTCGGTCGCGACCATTCGCGAAATCTCGAACTTCATGTTCCTGCGCGGCAATGTCGGCAAGCCGGGAGCCGGACTGTGCCCTGTGCGCGGTCATTCCAATGTTCAGGGCGATCGGACGGTCGGTATCAACGAAAAGCCTCCGGCTGCCTTCCTCGACGCGCTCGAGAAAGAATTCGGGTTCGCGGTGCCGCGCGCCAACGGTCATAACGTGATCGCTGCAATCGGTGCGATGCTGGATGGTTCCGCACAGGCGTTCATCGGGCTCGGCGGCAATTTTGCCCGCGCCACGCCCGATAGCGCATTGGTCGAGCAGGCGCTTCGCAAGCTCAAACTCACCGTGCATGTCGCAACCAAGCCCAACCATTCGCATCTGATGCCGGGCGATGTCTCGTTCATCCTGCCCTGCCTTGGCCGCACCGAGATCGATCTTAACTCTGCCGGCAATTCGCAGCTCGTCAGCGTCGAGGATTCGATGAGCATGGTGCATGGCTCGGCCGGCATCAACAGGCCTGCCTCGCCGCATCTTCTCTCAGAAGTCGCGATCGTTGCCGGCATGGCCGCGTCCACCGTCGGCTCGGACATGATCAACTGGGCGGCTCTGGCCGACGATTACGACCTGATCCGCAAGCATATCGAGGCGACCATTCCGGGCTTTGAGGATTTCAACGCGCGTCTGCGCAAGCCGCGAGGCTTCCACCTGCGCAACACGGCTGCCCATCGTGAGTGGGTCACGCCGACGGGCAAGGCATCCTTCTCCGACATCGCCCTGCCGTCCGAGACCGTCAATCAGGCCGCCCTCAAGCGCCACGATCACTTTGCGCTGCAGACGTTCCGCTCACATGACCAGTACAACACGACGGTCTACGGTCTCGACGATCGCTATCGTGGCGTTTACGGCGAAAGACAGGTCATCTTCATGCACCCCGAGGACGTGAAGGCGCTGTCCGCAAAGGCTGGGGAACGCGTCGACGTCGTCTGCGAGTACACTGACGGCATCGCCCGCGTTGCATCTGATTTCCGCCTTGTTCCCTACGACATTCCGCGGGGCAGCATCGCCGGCTATTACCCCGAACTGAATGTTCTCGTGCCGATCGGAAGCGCGGGCGAAGAGAGCGATACGCCCACATCCAAATCGGTGATGGTCTCCGTTCGCCGTCGCGAGGCGGCGTGACGGGCAACCCGCCGGATCCAGACCGGTTTATGGCGCTCACTGCCAGGCTGCAACAGCAGGATCCCCGCCTCAGCGGCATTCAGGCGGGGATGATCATTGCCCTCGATCTCGATGTTGCCAAGGACAGCCGCAGCTTTTCGCGGCTGTTCGGCATCGAGCATTCGATCGTTCTGCGTGAACTGACGGAGATTCCGGGTGCCTGGCTTCAGGTCACCAGCAAGGATGAACGCACGCTCAGGACATTTTACCGCCGGCCTGACGACGGCGCGGCTGTTCCCGTCGAATAAAAAGCTTTGTTGGAGGCGGTTGCAACCTCTTTCCCGCGCTGACCTCCGGTGCGGGCATGAGGACGTCATGTCTCACCATGGTCCCATTGCCTATAAGGTGCTGCAATCGAAGTCCGGGTGATCGGCCCGGGCTTCTGTGCGTCGGTGACTGGTATCCATACAGCAAAGTCCGTCGCCTCCATCTCTCGCATCGCTTAATGGCGGGACATTCCCTGCCGTGCGCCTGGGTTCGTTCGTCTTGTATCCGCCGACGTTCGCCAACCTCGTTGATGATGCTTTCCCTAAGTGCTGTGCTAGCTGACTAGTTGTCTCGACCTTGCGACGATTGTTGTCGCCGCCGTGGCACTTTCTGCGTCTTGCTTCGTTTCAGTTGCGATCTTGACTGGGGTTGTGTTCCTGAAAGTCGTGACAGTCAGATCTGTGCATTGCAGCAACGAGTGAAAGGGCTGTCGGCGCTGTCGATGGTGCGTTGCTCGTGACCGCGAGGATTGTGCGTTGCAACTAACTTCTTGCGGTTGCAGAGGTTTTTCCGCAGGGACCTGGAACTTATCTCATTTGTAAGAAAGTGATGACCCGCCTCTTGAAGCTTGCATCGCATCGACCAAATGATGGCCGTCACTGAGAAGTTTGAGTTTGTCATGCCCGCATTTATGGAAAAGACCTTCGGCCCCACGGAACTTGAAGTCCTCGATATCGTACTCGAGAATTGGCGAGCGAAGTATCATCTCGAGAGGAGCGATCCGGACGTCAGTATCGCGGCTGCGGTCATGATCAACCTGTTCCGGGAAGGCAATCACACGATTCCGGAACTGGAAACAGCGCTTGCCGGCCACAAAGCGCTCGCCGATCTCATTTCATGACGCTTGCCGCTTGCATCGGTCGGAGCCTGGCGTGATGATGGACGTAATGTTCCTCTGAGCCGGTAAATCGCCTGATGCCCTACCAGACCACGATCGAGCAGACGGTCTTTCGTTTCCGTGATCTGAAGGATCTCTTGGCCAAGGCGACGCCCGAGCGGTCTGGTGACCAGCTTGCGGGGGTGGCGGCAGAGGGTCCGGTAGAGCGGCTTGCGGCGCAGATCACACTCGCAGACCTGCCGCTTAAGGCATTCCTCGCCGAGGAGCTGATCGCGGCCGAGACCGACGAGGTCTCGCAACTGATTGCCGACCAGTACGACCTTTCGGCATTAGCACCGATCTCGTCGCTGACGGTCGGCGAGTTCCGCGAATGGCTGTTGAAGCCCGAGACGGGGCAGCGTCAGCTGGAGGCAATCACGTTCGGCCTGACGCCTGAAATGGTGGCAGCGGTCTCCAAGATCATGCGTGTTCAGGATCTGATCTCGGTTGCGGCCAAACGCGAGGTCGTGACACGCTTCCGCTCGACGATCGGTCTTTCGGGCCGGCTTTCGACCCGCAACCAGCCCAATCATCCAACGGATGACTCGCGCGGCATCGCAGCGTCCGCCGTCGACGGTTTACTGATGGGGTCGGGCGATGCGGTGATCGGCGTCAATCCTGCAACCGATAGCATTGAGGATTACGTCCGGATCGTCTCCCTGCTCGATGAGTTGCGCTCCCGTCTGTCGATCCCTACCCAGACCTGCTGCCTCGGCCATGTCACGACGGCCATCCGGGCAATCGAGCAACAGGCTCCTGTCGATCTGGTGTTCCAGTCGATCGCCGGCTCGCAAAAGGCAAACGAAGGTTTCGGTGTCAATCTGGCGATCCTAAAGGAAGCCCATGACGCGGCGCGGGCTCTCAAACGCGGCCCTGTCGATGCGAACCTGATGTATTTCGAAACCGGACAGGGTGCGGCGCTTTCCGCCGATGCGCATTTCGGTGTGGATCAGCAGACGATGGAAGTGCGCGCCTATGCGGTTGCTCGGGCGTTCGATCCGCTTCTGGTCAACACGGTCGTCGGCTTTATCGGCCCCGAATATCTCTTCAACGGCAAGCAGATCATCCGCGCCGGGTTGGAGGACCACTTCTGCGGCAAGCTCATGGGTCTGCCGATGGGGGTCGACGTCTGCTACACAAACCATGCGGATGCCGATCAGGAGGACATGGATACGCTCCTGACGCTTCTCTGTGCCGCCAATGTGAACTTCGTCATCACCGTGCCAGGCGCTGACGATATCATGCTCAATTACCAGACTCTGTCGCACCACGACGCCGTTTACTGCCGCGAGACTCTAAAACGCCCGCCTGCACCGGAATTCGAAGCATGGTTGAACGAGATGGGGCTCACCGATCCGGCAGGCTATCTGAAGGACGATCCGGTGCGGCTGACCCGGCACCTGTCCGAGCTTGCTCTTCTTGGAGCCTCGGCATGACGGATCGCGATCAGCCTGTCCCGGTGGAAGACGCCGAAAAGCGCAGCCTCGATCTCAGGTCGATGACCGCGGCCCGGGTATCGCTCGGACGCTTCGGCGCCGGTCAGCCGACAAAGGTGCAACTCGCGTTCCTGATGGATCACGCACGGGCTCGCGAGGCGGTGTGGAGCGGGATGGATCGCCATGGCCTTTCGCAGCGCCTGAAGTCGATGGGCCTTGGCGCAATCGAGGTCACAAGCCTTGCGGAAGATCGCGGAACATACGTCCGTCGCCCGGATCTTGGCCGGCAACTTTCCGGACCGTCTGTCGATTTGCTTCGTTCGGTGAGACCCGAAAGCGGCGACAATTTCGATGTGGTCATCGTTGTCGCCGATGGATTGTCGTCCAATGCGGTGGAAATCAACGCAACGCCGCTGATCGAGGCGCTTCAAACACGCTTGAAGGAATTGAATCTTTCCCTGGCGCCGATCGTTCTGGCTGAAAATGCGCGGGTTGCGCTGGCCGACCCGGTCGGCGAGGCACTGGGCGCCAAGCTATCGATCATTCTGATCGGGGAGCGACCGGGGCTTTCGGCAGCCGACAGTCTCGGCGCCTATGTCACCTACGAACCGAGGTCAGGCACGCCCGATTCCCGACGCAACTGCATATCGAACATCCGCGACGGCGGGATGTCGATTGCCAGCGCGGCCGATGCGATCACGGCTCTGGTCAAGGCGATGATGCAGACCGGTATCAGCGGCGTTGCCCTGCGCGACGCAGCAGCGCTCCTGGGTTAGGCCACATATCAAAAGGGCGGCACCTTAGAAAGGTACCGCCCTTTTGACGCTTGGGAGCGTATCTTATTCCGCCGGCTGCAGGACAGGGGCTACCGGATCGCCGGTCAGCTCACCGGCCATCGCCTTGTCCAGCATGTCCTTGTCCAGCTCGTTTTCCCAGCGTGCGACGACAATGGTCGCAACCGCGTTGCCGACGAGGTTGGTCAGGGCGCGGCACTCCGACATGAAGCGGTCGATGCCGAGGATGAGCGCCATGCCGGCGACTGGGACGGAGGGAACAACCGATAGCGTTGCAGCCAGCGTGATGAAGCCTGCACCGGTGATGCCGGCGGCACCCTTGGAACTCAGCATGGCAACGAGCAGAAGCAGGATCTGATCACCAAGTGACAGGTCGATTCCCGTCGCCTGGGCGATGAAGAGTGCTGCCAGCGTCATGTAAATGTTGGTGCCGTCGAGGTTGAACGAGTAACCGGTCGGGATGACCAGGCCGACAACCGAGCGCTTGCAGCCCGCACGTTCCATCTTCTGCATCAGGCCGGGAAGCGCTGCTTCCGACGACGAGGTGCCGAGAACGAGCAGCAGTTCCTCTTTGATGTAGCGGATCAGCGAGAAGATCGAGAAACCGTTATACTTCGCCACGGCGCCCAGCACCACGATCACGAACAGAAGTGCGGTGATGTAGAATGTCAGGATCAGGTAGGCGAGGTTGGCGACCGAGCCGATGCCGTATTTGCCGATGGTAAATGCCATCGCGCCGAAGGCGCCGATCGGAGCGGCCTTCATCAGGATCGCAACAAGACGGAAGATCGGAGCGGTGAGCGAGATCAGGAAGTCGGTGACCGGCTTGCCCTTTTCGCCGACCATGCCGAGCGAGATACCGAACAGGACCGAGAAGAACAGGACCTGAAGAATGTCACCTTGGGCAAACGCGCCAACGATGGTTTCCGGGATGATGTTCATCAGGAAGCCGGTGATCGTCGTCTCATGCGCCTTGGTTGCGTAGGTCGCCACAGCCTTGCCGTCCAGCGTGGACGGATCGATGTTCATTCCGGCACCCGGATGCAGCAGGTTGCCGACAATCAGGCCGACGATCAGTGCGAGCGTCGAGAAGGTCAGGAAGTAGAGCATCGCCTTGCCGGCGACCCGGCCAACCTTCTTCAGGTCGGACATTCCGGCGATGCCGGTTGCCACGGTGAGGAAGATCACGGGAGCGATGATCATCTTGACCAGCCGGATGAAGGCGTCGCCAAGCGGCTTTAGGCTGGCGCCGAATTCAGGCCAGAAGTGGCCGATCAGCATGCCCGCGATGATCGCGACGATAACCTGGAAATACAGGTGGCGATAGAATGGCAGTGCCGCCGGCTTGCCGGCTGCGGGTGTCGAGATATCCATAAAGTCCTCCAGTCGCCCCGCTCAAGGTTCCCACCCGGGGCATGTTCTTAGAATCGAACTTGAGGCGAGCAAGGGACGTGCCAGATCCGCACCTATCGACTAAGTTATTGAATTAACATGACGGCGCTATCTTAACCCGGTGTGAAGCAAAACGAGTTGTGCGGAGTACCGCACTCGTCCTTGATGTTTGTGCGAAATTATGCTCATAGGGGCGATGTCCTACACAAACGATCCTCAGCCTGCTGAGCACCTGGTTCGGAAGTTTCGGCTGGCCTGGATCGTGTTTGGCGTCGCTGCGATCAGCATCGTGGTCGCCGCAGGGTTTGCGGTCGAGCGCTACGGCCGCGCATCAGCTTTAACGCGACTTAAAGCGCAGGCTCGAACGGATGCGGACTTGAAGGTTGCTCTTCTGCAGGCCGTGCTCGAGCGACCGCGGGCGCTACCGTTGCTTCTGGCCGGTGACCGCGAGGTCCGCGACGCTTTGGTCGACCTGAGCGCCGATGCGGCTATCGCGAAGAGAGAGGCACTGGATGCCAAACTCGAAGACCTGGTTGTCAAGACCAATGCCAGCGTGATCTATGTCGTTGGCCCGGACGGGATTGCGATCTCGTCGAGCAATTGGCGGGAGCCAACAAGCTTCGTCGGCAACGACTATACGTTCCGTGCCTATTTCACGCGGGCGATGCAGGAGGGGGCGGCTGAACATTTCGCACTGGGCAGCGTCAGCAAACGGCCCGGTCTCTACATCTCGCAACGCGTCGGTCCGGCCGAAGCGCCGCTCGGCGTGGTCGTTGCAAAGATGGAGTTCGATCAGCTGGAAGCGGACTGGCGCAACTCGCAGCGCCCTTCGTTTGTTGTTGATTCCAGCAACGTCGTACTGATCACCAGCCTCCCATCCTGGCGGTTCATGACGACCCAGCCGCTGGATCCGGACGATCTCGGCGCCATTCGCCAAAGTCTGCAATTCGGCGATGCGCCGCTTCTTCCCCTGCCATTCATCCGTCAGCAGCCGGTCGGAGACAACGCGCGGACGCTGCAGGCTATTCTTCCGGGAGGCGCGGGAGCAGAAGACTTCCTGGAGATCACGACCCCGATCCCGTCGACCCCCTGGCGCTTCGAATATCTTCTGCCAATTTCCAAGGCGATGTCGGATGCGCTTCGCGAAACACGGCTGATGGCGATCCTGGTCGTAACGACACTATTGGCGCTGGCAGCGTTCCTGCTGCGACGTCGGCAGGTGACCGAAATGGCGATTGCCCAGCAGAGGCTTGCGCGGGAAGATCTCGAAAATCGGGTTGCGGCGCGCACGATCGACCTCAGTCTGGCGCGTGACAGGCTGGAGGCGGAGATCATGGATCACAAGCAGACCGAAAGCCGGCTGCAGTCCGTCCAGCAGGATCTGGTACATGCCAACAGGCTTGCCATCCTCGGCCAGGTTGCAGCCGGTGTCGCCCACGAGATCAACCAGCCTGTCGCGACGATCCGCGCCTATGCGGACAATTCCAAGGTACTGCTCGAACGGGGCAGGGCCGAGACTGCGGTCGAAAATCTAGATCACATCGCGTATCTCACGGAACGGATCGGTGCGATTACGGATGATCTTAAGGCACTTGCGCGCAAAGGTAGACCGGCTCCGGAACCGGTTCTGCTGCAGGAAGTCTTCGACGGTGCGACCATGCTGGTTCGCAGCCGTTTCACCGGACGAATGGATACGCTGAAGATCATGCCGCCGCCAAGCGGGCTGGTCGTGATGGGGAGCCGGTTGCGGCTGGAACAGGTGTTTATCAATCTGTTCCAGAATGCGCTGGAGGCTGTTGAGGGCCGACCGGATGCGCGTATCCAGGTGACGACGGATGTGTCTGCCGATCGGGTGCTGGTGCATGTCTGCGACAACGGTCCCGGCATCGCGCCGCAGATTCTCAAGGCCCTGTTCGAGCCCTTCAACTCGTCGAAGGAAAAAGGGCTGGGGCTCGGCCTCGTCATCTCCAAAGACATCGTCACCGATTACGGCGGGCGCATCGAGGTCGAGAGCCGCGATGGACGGACCTGCTTTACAATATCGCTCGTGAGAGCTGATGAGGAAAACGATCATGACAGAGCCTGACATGGGCGCGGTGCCGGTCATTCTGATAGACGACGACGCCGATCTCCTGCGCGCCACAGGCCAGACGCTGGAGCTTGCCGGTTTCGAGCCGATCGCGTTCACCTCGGCCACGGACGCCCTGTCTAAAATTTCCGCAGACTTCCCGGGCATCGTCGTCTCCGACATTCGAATGCCGGGGCTCGATGGTCTCGAACTTTACGACCGGCTCCGCAGTCTGGACGAAGAGCTGCCGGTCATTCTGATGACCGGCCACGGCGATATTCCAATGGCTGTGAAGGCCATCCAAAGTGGCGTCTACGACTTCCTTGCCAAGCCGTTTGCGACGGACAGGCTTGTGCAATGCGTCCGGCGCGCTGCTGAAAAGCGACGTCTGACACTGGAAAACCGCCGGCTGCGCGCAGCAGCTCAAAGTTCCAGCCAGGAATCCCCGTTGATCGGCCAGACACCGGTCATGCAGCGGCTACGCAACATGCTTCGCCAGATCGCCGATACCGATATCGATGTCCTCGTCACCGGCGAGACCGGAAGCGGCAAGGAAATCGTTGCCGGTCTTCTGCATGGATGGAGCCGCCGTGCTGCCGGGAACTTCGTGGCGCTCAATTGCGGCGCCTTGCCGCAGCAGGTGATCGAAAGCGAGCTGTTCGGTCACGAACCGGGCGCCTTCACCGGCGCGCAAAAAAAGCGCATCGGTCGCATCGAGCACTCGAGCGGCGGCACGCTTTTTCTCGATGAGATCGAAAGCATGCCGATGTCTGCGCAGGTGCAGATGCTGCGCGTGCTGGAGATGCGCGAGGTGATGCCGCTCGGGACGAATGAAGTGCGGCCTGTTGACCTCAGGATCATTGCCGCGTCCAAGGTGGACCTAGGGGATCCCAGCCAGCGCGAGACGTTTCGCGAAGACCTGTATTTCCGCCTCAACGTCGTCACGATCGCCATTCCGCCGCTGCGCGAGCGGCGTGACGATATTCCGCTCCTGTTCAGCTATTTCGCGGACCGTGCCGCAACCCGTTTCGACCGGGAAGCACTCTCGATCACGCCGGCGATCGGCCAGTATCTGCGCGATCATCACTGGCCCGGCAACGTCCGCGAGTTGTCGCATTTTGCCGAGCGTGTGGTTCTGGGGCTCGATCCGACAAGCTCTCCCGCTCGGCAATCAGCCGATCCGGAAACGGGTTCGCTGCCCCAGCGGCTGGAGCGATACGAAGCCGAGATCATTCGTGAAACGCTGACTGCGTGTGATGGCGATGTGCAGCAGACGATTGCAGCGCTCGGCATTCCCCGCAAGACCTTCTACGACAAGCTGCAGCGCCACGGCATCGTCAGAAGCGAATTCGCGGACAAGCGCCTTTCCTGAACTTGTTCGCGGCTCCGCGTTTGCGTGCGACGCCGATCAGCGGCGCGCGTATCGCGCATAGGCAAGGTCGGTTGCATCGATGTCGGGCGTTTTGCCGCTGACGAGATCGCTGATCACCCGCGCCGAGCCGCAGCTCATCGTCCAGCCCAGCGTTCCGTGCCCGGTATTGAGGTAGAGACCACTGATCTTGGTTGCTCCGATCACCGGCGTTCCATCGGGTGTCATCGGACGAAGGCCCGACCAGAACGACGCCTTGGTGATATCTCCGCCGGGGAAAAGGTCGGTCACGGAATGTTCGAGCGTGCGCCTGCGCGGCGCACCGAGATCGTTCGTATAGCCGGAAATTTCGGCCATGCCGCCCACCCGGATGCGGTCGCCCAGCCGCGTGATGGCGATCTTGTAGGTCTCATCCATGATCGTTGATTCCGGCGCGCGGCTGGCATCCTTGATCGGGATGGTCAGCGAATATCCCTTGACCGGATAGACCGGCAGATCGATGCCGTGCTCTTTCACGATCAGTGGCGAGTAGCTGCCGAGAGCAACCACCACCGCATCACTGCGTAGCGTTTCGCGGTCCGTCACGACACCCCTCACCTTGCCGCCTTCGACATCGAGCCGTTTGATGGTCGTACCATAGGCAAACCGGACGCCGAGCGCTTCGGCCTTGGCGGCGAGAAGATTAGTGAACTTGAAGCAGTCGCCGGTCTCGTCCTTGGGTGTCAGAAGTCCGCCGACGATCTTTTCGCGCACATGGGCGAGCGCCGGTTCTACGCGGATACAGCCTTCGGGATCGAGCACTTCGTAGGGAATGCCATCGGCCGCGAGCGCCTTGACGTCCTTTGCAGAGGCGTCGAGCTGCTGCTGCGTGCGAAACAGCTGCAGCGTTCCCTGCATGCGCGCGTCGTAATCGATCCCGGTTTCATCCCGGACATCTGCAAGGCAGATCCGGCTGTAATCGGAAAGTCGCAGCATCCGGCTTTTGTTGATCGCGTAGCGCTCCGAGGTGCAGTTCGACAGCATCTTAAACATCCACGACAGCATGGCGCGATCAAGCTTCGGGCGCAGGATCAGCGGCGCGTGCTCCATGAAGATCCATTTGAGCGCCTTCCGGGGTATGCCCGGCGCTGCCCATGGAGAGCAGTAACCGAACGAGACTTCGCCGGCATTGGCGAAACTTGTTTCGAGCGCAGGGCCTGTCTGGCGATCAACAACGACGACCTCGTGGCCGGCCTTGGCCAGTTGATAGGCGGTGGTCGTGCCGATGACGCCGGCGCCGAGTACGATGACTTTCATGGCATTCCCCTAGACGTCTTGCAGCTGAACTTGGCGGTATAGTCTTTGGTAACGGTGTCCTAGGCCCGTGAGTATCTCATAGGATATCGTTCCGGCGGCCTCGGCAATCGCTTCCAGCGTCTGGTGTTCCCCGACCACCTCGACGAGACTGCCGAGTGTCAAAGTATCCTTTGGCAGCGCGCTGACATCGATGATGATGCTGTCCATGGAAACCCGCCCGACGATCGGCAGTCGTACGCCAGCGTGATACACTGCACCCGTGCCGCTGAGGGCACGGGGCAGGCCGTCCGCATAACCGGCTGCGATCGTTGCCAGATGCATCTCTCGGTCAGCAATATGCGATCCGCCATAGCCGATCCGGGTTCCGGTCGGCACGGTACGTGTCTGGACCACGGCGACATCGAGTCTGACGACCGGCTCCATCGGGTTTGGAGCTCCGACGGTCGGGTTGCCGCCGTAAAGCGCAATGCCGGGCCGCGCCAGCGTGTGGTGGAAATCGCCTCCTAGAAAGATGCCACCGGAATTGGCGAGGCAAATCCGAATTCCCGGAAACAGACCAGAAAGTCTTTCAAATTCCGCCAGCTGCTCGCCGTTCATAAGGTGTCCGCCTTCGTCGGCGCATGCGAGATGGCTCATGACGAACTGGAATTCCAAGCCGGCATGCTCGTTCATTTCCCGGGACAGGATGCTGCATTCTTCCGGCGACAAACCGAGACGGGACATGCCGCTGTCGACCTGCAGAACTGCGGGGAGCGATCGGCCAACCTGACGGGCGAGCTCAGACCAGCGGCGCAACTGAGGCAAGGAGTTGAGGACAGGGATGATGCCGTCGGCAGCGCAGCGCTCTTCATTTCCGGGCTGCAGTCCGTTCAGGACATAGAGACGTGCATCGGCAGGGAGAGTATCCTTGAGCCTGATGGCCTCGACGAACTGGGCCACGAAAAAGTCCCGGCATCCGGCATCGCCGAGCGTTCTTGATACGACCGTTGCCCCAAGTCCATAGGCATCAGCCTTCACGACCGCTGCGCAGCGTGCCGGTCGAAGCATGTCGACGAGCGTTTCGAAATTGCGCCGGAGGGCACCCAGATCGATTGTCAGGTATCCGGATGCACCCTCGGCAAAGAACTGTACTTCGGCGTCACCAAACGAGGACGAAATATCCATGATGCTGCCCTCCCTATGAGAGCAGATTATTTGAATATTCGGTGAGTTTGGTGCTATTTGATGACAGGATGTGCGACAAATATCGATATTCTGGTGAATTCTGTCGTGTTTTGAAAGAATATGCATGGAAGCGATAGATGCGATCGACCGTAACCTTCTCCGGCTCCTTCGTCTGAACGGGCGGATCAGCAATGCGGCACTGGCCGCGGAAGTCGGGTTGTCTGCCTCCGCGTGTCTCAGGCGCGTCAAGCTCCTGGAAGAAGCCGGCGTCATCCGCGGGTATACGGCGCTGATCGACAATGGCCAGATCGAGAGCGCCATCGCCGTGATTATCAACATCACGCTGGAGCGGCAGACCGAGGATTACCTCAACCGGTTCGAAGCTGCTGTGAGGAAACATCCGGAAATTCGGGAATGCTTCCTGATGACCGGTGGCTCGGATTATATCTTGAGGGTGGAAGTTGCGAGCGCCGGCGCGTTCGAGCGCATCCACAAGGAAATCCTGTCGGCACTTCCCGGGGTTTTGCGGATCCATTCCAGCTTTTCCATCCGAAACGTGCTTGCCTCACGTTCGAAAAACCGTCGTTAGAAGATCGCTCCCGACAGTTCACCTTCGCGAATTGAGGCCGGTTTCGAGGTTGCATATTCCCGTTGCAAGCTCGATAAAATTGCAATAACGTGATCATCAGTCACAAGCATTTTACGCATAGCATCCAAAAATTCTGACCTTTGAATTTGGCGTCCTCTTAACTCAGCGGGCGAACGATGATGCATGACGATCAGCAGTACACTCACGAAGACAATTCCAGACAGATCTTCCAGGAGCTGAAATTCCGCTCTTTGACGGTGAAAAACCGTCTTTTCCGATCGAATGTCTCGGGGCAGTTCGACGATTACAACGGTCACGGCGGCTCTGCGCGTCTGAATTGGGAGGAGAAATTCGCCCGCGGCGGGGTCGGCTGTATCATCTCGTCCTTCACGCCGGTTTCCGTGCGTGGGCGAATCCTCGTGCGCTACGCGATGATCGACAATGACGACAAAATTCCGTTCTGGAGGGCGGTCGGCGAACGGGTTCACGCCCACGACTGTCGGTTCTTGATGCAGCTCAGTCATTCGGGCCGCCAGCAGGACATGGGCGGTGCTGAAAACCTCTACAAAAGGGGACTGAGCTCAACGAACAAAAGCGATTACTTTCACGGCCTGCTCGCCGAAGCGATGAGCAGGGAGGATATTCGCACTGTCGTCGAGCAGTTTGCCCAGGGCGCGCGCCGGGCCAAAGAGGCCGGTCTCGACGGTGTCGAGCTGCATGGCGCCAACGGCTATCTCATCACGCAGTTTCTCAGCAGCGGCATCAATGACCGCATCGACGAATATGGCGGCGACTGGGAAGGGCGGGCGCGGTTCGTGCTGGAGATCGTTCGCGCCATTCGCCGCGAGGTCGGTCAGGACTTTCACCTGCAGATGAAGATCAACGGGGTCGATCACAACGACTGGCTCTATCCCTGGATCAGGAAGGGCAATACGCTCGACGAGACGGTCAAGATCTGTACCCTCCTGCTGGATGGCGGCAAGGGTGTCGATGCCTTCCATATTTCCAGCGGGTCGACCTTTCCGCACCCCCGCAACCCGCCGGGTGATCTGCCCCTGAACGACCTGCGGCGCTGGTATGACGGCATGCTTTCGCAAGGCACAAGGGCGCGTTTCAACTATTCGATCTTTTCGAATCCGGTCCTGGGACCTGCATTTGTGGCCTGGTGGCGTTTCCGGCGGGGGAAAGTCATCGAAGGCATCAACCTCGATTATGCCCGCGCTGTCACGGAAGCGGTCCGGGGCATCGATCAAAGCGTCAAGGTTCTCTGTACGGGCGGTTTTCAGCATGCCGATGTGATCGGCGAGGCGATCCGCAGCGGCGCCTGCGATGGCGTCAGCATGGCAAGACCGTTGATTGCCAACAATGATTTGCCGAAGATCCTCAAGACCCAGAATGGCCCGGACAAAGGCCGCGAGTGCACCTATTGCAACAAGTGTCTTCTCAATGATCTGGAGAACCCTCTCGGCTGCTACGAGGTAAAACGGTATCCCGGGTCAACGTTTGAGGCCCGGCATCAGAACATGATCGACGAGGTGATGTCGGTGTTTACGCCGCCGGCCTTTCCGGGAAGCGTTGTGGCGACACCACCTCAGGCGGTGGAGGCGGAGCCATGAGTGATCTCAACGATCCGCTGACCCCGGTCGAGATCGTCCTCGGGCGCAAGCGGAAAATCGTCGTGGTGATCGCAGTGCTTGTGCTCGCAGCGATCGTCTACTGGCTCGTTTTCGTCAACCAGTATGTCGTCGCGTTCCGAAACCAGGAAGATCATTTCCTCTACGGCTCGATTGGCAGCGAGGCATCGACCGGGCCACCCTATTGGGTCTTCAAGGCGCTGCCGGTGATGTATGCTGACAAGCTTGGGCCGGCCGGATGGGGTCATTTCGGCATGCTTTACGAGGAGCCGGGCGACGACCTGCCGATCGGCGTCTCCAGGCGTATCGTGTCCGGAGTCGATCGCGTCTGGCTGAACTGCTCGGTTTGTCATGTCGGAACCTACACGCTTCCGAACCAGACGGAGCGGCATCTGGTCTACGGTGCACCTTCAAACAATTTGCGGCTTCAGGAATTCATTCTCTTCTTCATCGACCTCGGGTCGGATCCCGGGTTTACCGCCGACCGGCTGATCGCCGCGATCAACAGTCCAGAAGTCGGCGGTCATCTCAATGCGTTCGAGCAGGTGGTGTATCGCTATGTGATCTTTCCGCGCCTCCAGGCGGCATTCGCAGATCTCGGCAAACGGCTGACATTCGTTGCGCGGCAGGAGAAATGGGGACCCGGGCGGGTGGATACATTCAACCCCTATAAAAGCCTGCAGTTCAACTTTCCGATGGACGCTGCATCGATCAGTGATGCAGCGCTGAACGGAAGCTCCGATTATCCGTCGATCTGGCAGCAACGCCCGCGGGAGGGAATGAACCTTCACTGGGACGGCAATAACAATTCGGTTGCCGAGCGCAACCTGAGCGCAGCACTCGGCGCAGGTGTGACACCGGTAACGGTGGATCGATCGTCGATCCGCCGCATCGAACAATGGATGTGGGATCTTCCCGCGCCACAGTTTCCGGCAAAGGTTGATGTCGACGCTGCCGAGCGCGGCAGGGAGGTGTTCTCGGATACCTGCGCCGGCTGCCATGGGATGAAGACAGGCGGAAACTATTCCTACAATACCGATCATTTCAAGCGGCTCGGACGGACGGTCGCGCTGGCCGATATCGGGACGGATCGCGGCCGCTGGGCCTCCTACACACCGGATTTTGCGGCCGCACAGAACCAGCTCTATGCGGGCTATCCGTGGCGTTTCAAGCGGTTCCACAAGACCAACGGCTATGCGAACCATCCCCTCGACGGGATCTGGGCCCGCTCACCCTATCTGCACAATGGGTCCGTACCGACGCTGCGCGATCTGCTCGAACCCTCGTCGCAGCGGCCGGCCCGGTGGTATCGCGGCAGCGAGGTGCTCGACCTGGCACGGGTCGGATATCGATCCGACGATGCGGCACCGGGCGATCAGCTGTTTCTCTATGACACCTCGAAAACCGGCAATTCCAACCGCGGACACGAGGGCAAAGCTTACGGCACGGAGCTTTCCGGAGCCGATAAGGACGCCCTCGTCGAATACATGAAGACGCTATGATCAGGACCCGCTCGCTCAGCACCTGGAAGGCCCGTCACGCCATCGTCGTATGGATCGGCGTGATCCTGAACCTGTGTTTCGTGCTGCCGCTGATCTTCTGCCCGGAATGGCTGCTTTCCCTGTTCGGCATCGTCGTCAACCAGGTGATCTGGGCGCAGTTCGCGGGCCTCCTGCTAGGTATTCTCTCCGTTTTCTATATTCCCGCGTCGATCGATATCGACCGCTACCGTATCTTTGCCTGGCTGCAGGTCCTTCCATCGCGCACAGCCGGCGTCGTGTTCTTCCTGCTTGCCGTGACGGTGTTCGACCAGCCGATCGGCTATATCACCGGTGTCCTTCTCGATGGTTCGGTGGCGATCCCGACGCTGATCTGCCTCCTCAACATCAGTCGCCTTGAACAGGAACTCGCCGACGGGGGCCGCTCATGAGTGTGCGCAAAACCCGGCTGTTCTGGAAAGGGCTTCTGGCGCTGCTGGTCGTCGTCGTGGCGGGTGCGCTTTCCGTTTATCTTCTTCTTTTCCGCCCGGTTGCCGCCCCTCGTACGGAGGATCTCGCCCGGCTTTTCAATCACGGCTCGATCGGCAATGAAGAGGTTCAGGGCCTGCCCTACTGGATCTGGCGCGTGCTGCCGCAGATCTTTCCGGAGCATGTGCCGAACGGCAAGGATGGCTACGGTGCCTTCGGCATGTACTGGCGTGCCGGAGACAAGGTACCGATCGGCTTTTCGGTGACGGCACTGGGTGTCATCGATCGCGTCTCGCCCAACTGTGCCTTCTGCCACCAGGGCAGCTACCGGCTGAAACCCGATGAGCCTCGCGTGCTGGTCTCGGCCGGTGCCGGAACGCGCGTTGATCCGCAGGCCTATATCCGCTTCCTGATCAAGGTCGGTGCCGATGCCCGCTTCACCGCGGACCGGGTGATGCGGGAAATCACCACGATCTACGACATGCCGCTTTATGAGAGGTTGCTCTACCGTTTCGTTCTGATCCCGGCAACGCGCAAGGCATTTCAGGATCAGGCGCGGCGGTTCGCTTGGCAGGACACTCGACCCGACTGGGGCCCGGGCCGCATCGATCCTTTCAACCCCGTCAAATTCCAGAACCTCGAGCTCCCGGACGACGGCACGATCGGCAATTCCGACATGATGCCGCTGTGGAACATGAGCGAGCTTGCCCCGACGAACATTCGCAACTTCTCGCTTCATTGGGACGGGTTGCAAACGGATGTGCGCGAAACCGCGGTATCGGGCGCCATCGGCGATGGCATGAGTTCCAAAACCTTTCTGCGGACCCAGGAAAACCTCGACCGGATGATCGCCTTCACCTCGGTGCAGCGGCCGCCGCCTTCGCCGTTCAAGAGTAGTCGTGAGACGGACGATCCCCTTCGGGTTGACGCCTCCGCCGTCGATGCGGGGCAGGGGATCTACCAGGCGCAGTGTGCCGTTTGCCATGACACGAACGGTGCGCGCTACCGATCTCCGATCCCGATTGTCGAACTCGGAACGGATCGGCATCGCATCGACATGTGGAGCCCCGCGGCGAAGTCCCGATATGCCGATTACGAGACTGGCTACCGGTGGGGGTTCACGCATTTCCAGAAGGCGGAAGGCTACGTGGCCGTCGATATGGCGGGCCTGTGGTTGCGCGGGCCATATCTCCACAATGGCAGCGTTCCGACGCTTGCCGATCTCCTCAAATCTCCGGAACAGAGGCCGAAGCAGTTTTATCGCGGCTCCGATCTCGTGGACACGGTGAACGGGGGTTTCGTCAGCGCCGAGCAACCGGAAACGGGCGGGTTTCTCTATGACACGAGCCTGCCGGGCAACGGCAATGGCGGCCATCTCTGGGGCACGGACCTGCCGCAGGCCGAAAAGGACAATTTGCTCGCCTATCTGAAGACACTTTGAAACCGGGGAGGGGGACGCATGCACGGTTGGACCAAGAAAGCGAAGCGTTTCCTCTTCTGGCTGGTCACGACCGCTGCCGCTTTGGTGGTGATCGTTCTGTTCGTGGCCGGCTTCGTCGTCTGGTCGCTCATCCAGCCGCCATCCGATCAGTTCGGCAAGGTCGAGGACGAGGCCAAGTTTGCGCGGCGCGACGTTTCCAGTCTGCCAGCCGCAACCGAGCCCTATTTCGCCGAGATGGACAAGGGTCTCCTCAAGGGGATTGAGGGAGGGGAGTACCCGCAGGAAATCCGCCAGATTGCAGGCGCGACGGGGCTTGACCCCGAGGCGATCCGACAGGCGGCAATCCGCGGTCAGAATGCCTGGATTGTCTGGACCGGCGGCAATGATCGCTTCTGGGATTTTGCCGCGCGCAACACGATCGGAGCATTTGATCTTCTGAAGACGGTTTCCTCGCATCCGAGCCAGGCCTATGGCCGCGATAATCGCTTTCGGTATCTCGGGCTCGTCAATGAGCCGGGCTTCGATGAGGCGACGGGACCGGACCCGAAACACTTCGGACTGTGGCTCGACCAGCGCCGGACTGACACGCCTCCCGATCCGTTCGGCGGCAATCCGGACGCGGACAGGCGATACCCAGGCGTGGAAGTGGGTGCGCGGGGTAAACCGGTTGAGTTTGAAGCCCGGGAGGTGACCCTGCCGGTCGGCTCCTATTACGGGGAACCGACCGGCGTCATGGGGCTGCGCCTGTTTCCCAACCCGGATTTCGACTTGAAGGCCTCGAAAAAGTGGGACCCCGACCGCTACTATAACGACCCTTCCTACTACAACGACAAGGATCTGGTGCGTCCGTACCGCGTCGGAATGTCCTGCGCGTTCTGCCATGTCGGACCGAACCCGATCACGCCGCCGGCGGATGTGGAAAGGCCGCAGTTTTCGCAGATCACCTCGAACCCGGGAGCGCAGTACTTCTGGGTGGACCGGATCTTCTTCTGGAACACGCAACCGCGCGGCGAGGACGATAAGCCGACCTCGAACGAAGGCAATTTCCTTTTCCAGCTGTTCCACACCAATCCGCCGGGCTCGCTGGATACCTCGCTCGTTTCGAGCGATTACATCAACAACCCTCGCACGATGAATGCGGTCTATGAGACAGTAGCGCGCCTTGGAGTTGCATCCGGTACGGGCTGGGAAAATTTGACCGGCGACGAGCTGGCGAACAAGCAGTTTCAGGATTACTCGCAGACGGCAGCACTGCATGCCTTCTTCAACAAGCGGGATGGCAAGTCTGCCTCGATGCGGGTGCTGAAGGATGGGTCTGACTCCGTCGGCACGCTTGGGGCGCTCAACCGTGTTTACTTGAACATCGGGCTGTTCAGCGAAGAGTGGCTTCTGCACTTCCGCCCCTTCCTGGGTGGCCAGAAGATATCGCCAATCCGCGTTCCGGATGCACAGAAGAACTCCGTCTATTGGCAGGCGACCGAGACGATGACGGCCGACATGGCGATCTTTTTTCTCGTCACCGGTCGCTCCGATCTCCTCAAGGACGCGCCGGGCGGAAAGGAGCTGCTGGCCGCGCTGGATCAGCAGCAGGTAGCCCGTGGTCGTGATGTCTTCGCTGAAAACTGCGCGGCGTGCCATTCGAGCAAACAACCAAAGGCTCCGGCCGAATTCGGCGTTGGCGAGGGCATCTGCGAGGGCGGCGGCGCGGGGCCGCAGTACCGTGAATGCTGGGACCGCTACTGGGCATGGGCACAATCGGCGCAGTTCAAACAATTGATGCGTGCGCATGCCGAGAAACCGGACTTTCTCGTCGACAACTATCTGTCAAATGAACGAAGGGTGCCGATCGATCTGGTGCGCACCAATGCGTGCAGTGCCATCGCCACCAATGGCCTGGCCGGCGATATCTGGGATAACTTCACCTCGTCGACATACAAAACCCTGCCTGCACCGAAGGAAGTGACGGTGCATCATCCGGTTTCGGGTGCAGCAACGCCGATGCAATCACCGGGTAACGGACGCGGCTATTTGCGACCGCCTTCGCTGATCAGCCTCTGGTCGACGGCGCCCTATCTCCTCAACAATTCCGTCGGGCACGAAATCCCCTATTCCTACCCGCGTTATGGGAAGGATACGGAAAGCGGGCCGGTTGGGACGTCCGGTACGCAGGCGAACTCCGGCAACGGAAACTACCCACGATCTCCCAGCGCCTGCCCGGCTGCGGATCCCAAAGACCCCTACATGCCCTGTATCGAAAACCGGCTTTCGGCCTTCGACACGTCGATCCGGCAGATGCTTTCACCGGAAACGCGGCGGATGGACAAAGCGACCGAAGAGGCCGTGCCAGGCTATATCTATCGTACCAGCGCCCCTTCCTGCCTGATCATCCCAAAAGGCTTCGTGCCGGATCAGATCCGCCCCTTTAGCGGCTTGCTCAGCCGCATTGCGCCCTGGGCGTTCAAGGATGACGGATCGATTGCACTCGGGCCCTTCCCGTCGGGATTTCCGGTCAATGCGCTGGTCAATACCAAGCTTTTGCCGGATCATGACGAAGATGCCTGGCCCGTTTACAAGCGGCTGATCACCAATGGTCCCGGCCTGGTTTCGGCCTTCGCAGAGCTGGGCGGGCAATGCTCCGCGCAGGAACTCGCCGACCCGGCGGTGCGGAGCCATTCCGAGACGGTCGTGCGCGAGACCGGCCTGATCGATCGGCTCGTGACCCTCAGCAAGTGCCCCGATTACGTCGTCAATGCGGGACATGCCTTCGGCTCGGATCTGTCGCAGGCGGACAAGGACGCATTGATTTCATTTCTGAAGCAGCTTTGACATGGCAGGGAGCGAAGCGACCCACGACTACATCGTGATTGGCGCCGGTGCGGGTGGGGCGGTCGTGGCTGCGCGGCTTGTGGAGGCGGGGTGCACCGTTCTGGTGATCGAAGCTGGTGGTGATCCGCTCGCCGAACGGCCTTACAGCGATGCGGTTGCAGATGACGACCCCGATATGCCTCTGGCCGATGCTTATAAAGTGCCGGCGTTCCATGCCTTCGCGTCCGAACACGAGGGTTTGGCGCGTGATTACTATGTCAGGCATTATGAGGATACGGCCGTGCAGAAACGCGACTGGCGGTACTGCGATGAAAAGGGCGGAATTCTCTATCCCCGTGCACAGGGGCTGGGTGGCTGCAGTGCCCATCATGCGATGATCATCGTCAAACCGAATGCCTGCGACTGGAACCATATCCGCGACCTCACAGGCGACGAGAGCTGGCGGGCTCCGCATATGCAGACCTATTTCGAACGGATCGAACGCTGCCGCTACCGCATCTTTTTCTGGCGCTGGCTTTCCTTCCTCACTGGTCTCAATCCGACCGGACACGGCTGGTGGGGCTGGATGCAAACGGAACTGGTTTTTCCGCTGAGACCAATCCGCGACCGCCTGCTGTTGAGCTCGCTTCTGCGCTGTGTGCGCGCGGCAGCTGATGCCTTCGGTCATTCCGGGACGCAATGGGAGACGGCGGAAACCGATCCGAATGCGCACCGGGTCTGGAACCCCTTCGCAAGCGGCATCCGCATCGCGCCCCTTTCCACCCGCAGGCATGTGCGGCATGGGCCGCGCGAACGGTTGCTCGACGTCAAGGCGAGGTATCCCGACAGGCTCGATATCCGGCTGAGAACAGCGGTGGCGCGTATTGCGATTGAGGATAGGCGCGCCGTGGGCGTCCACGCGATCGATGCGAACGGCAACGAACTCTTCGTTGAGGCGCGGCGAGAGGTCATCCTCGCAGCCGGCGCTTTCGCATCGCCGAAGATCCTGATGCTGTCGGGAATTGGCGATGCCGCTCATCTCGCTCGACACGAGATCGCCGTTGTCGAAGATCTGCCGGGCGTTGGCCGCAATCTGCAGGACCGATATGAGATCGGCGTCGTCAGCCGCATGAACAAGCCCTGGGCGACGCTTAAAAACGCAGCCTATTCGATCCGGGACGCAGAATACCGCAAGTGGCGGCGCTTTCGTCTTGGCAACTACACAAGCAACGGCCTGTTGTTTTCCATGGCGCTCAAATCGCGTGACAGCCTGAACGAGCCTGATCTCCACTGCTTTTCGCTGCTGGGTGATTTCCGCGGCTACTACAAAGGCTATTCGCAGCGGATCAGAAAGAAAGACTATCTGAGCTGGGTCGTGCTGAAGGCCTATACGGAAAACCGAGCCGGTACAGTGAGGCTGCGATCTTCGGACTGGCGGACAGACCCGGACATCCAGTTCCATTCGTTTGCTGAAGGCAGCGGTGATTACCGTCGCGATCTCGATGCGATGGTAAAGGGCGTCCGTTTCGTGCGCAAAGTTGCCGAAGGGATGGACGACCTCGTTGCCGAAGAGGAAGAGCCCGGCCGCTGGCGCGACAGCGACGAAGCACTGCGCAACTACGTGGCCGAAAACGCATGGGGTCACCACGCCTGCGGGACCTGCGCCATCGGGCCGCGTGACAGCGGCGGCGTGACGGACAGCCGGTTCAAGGTGCATGGCGTCGATGGGTTGCGGATCGTGGATGCGTCGGTCTTTCCCCGCATTCCCGGCTATTTCCTCGCCTGCGCCGTCTACATGATCGCCGAGAAGGCGGCCGACGTTTTGCTTTCGCCACCACAGGGGGAGATGGCGTGATGACGCAGGTTCAACCACGCGGCCGGTCTCTCGTTCGGCAAGCCTATCCTTGGCTGAACGACAGGGTTGCGGATTTCGTTCGCGGCTGGCGACGTCTGGATGCGTGGGCCAACCGGCCGCTTCCGTTGAGGCGACGCGCCTACTGGAAACTGCTCGCCCCGGATCGTTATCCCTGGTACGCGCCGGCGCTGTTTCTGGTTCTGACCGTCATGCTGGCGCTTGGCCCCACCATGGAAACCGATTGGCCGAACCTCATTCTGCTGGTGATCGGACTTGTGCTTTTTCTGGGTCTCAACGCTCTTGCCGAGCGTCGCCAAGTCGCCAACAATTATCTGCTGACCGGGCAACTGACATGTCTGGTTGCGATGCTGGCATTGCTGTTGTGGAGTTCTCTGCCCGAGGTCTACGGAGAGATGGTCGCCGCACCCCGACTGCACGTGGGCGTGGCCGTCGTTCTTGCGATGACCGTCGCGCTTGCTGCTGCATTCGGTTTTGCCGCAGCGCTATTCAGGTCGACAGCCGATGGAGGATTGGCCGATGCCCTGCCAGAGGTGGAGCTGTTTCTTCCGAAGGATCGCTACAGTTTCGTGGGGGGCGGGGCGAAAGCTGCCTTCTTTTCCGCCTTGGCAATCGCTCCGGTTCGTTATCCGGTAGAACTCCTTCTGCCCGGGTCGCTGCTGACCCTGTTCGTCCCCGACCATCTTCTTGCCCTGATTTTCCTTTTCGTCGGCGGGATCATGTGGATCTTGCTTTTCCTCGGCATTCTCTTCGAGCGGCTGATGGAAATCATGAAGACGCTGGGCCGGATGTTTTTCATCGGTCCGCAGCGCGTGATTTCCATTCTCGTCATTGCCGTCGCCGGGGCACGGCTCGCGGAAATTCATTTCATCACGTACCTCTTTAATGGCGGCAGCACCGGTTATGGCAACCCGGTCCTGATGCTTTACATCCTGCTTTCGTATGCGTGCGCCTGGTACTACGGTTTCTGGGCCGACCAGTTCGTTGCCCGCAGGCTCATGCGCATGCTCACACTCAAGCCCGACTGGCGCACCGCCATATCGGTCGCCTATCCCTACCACGGTGATCCGACACTCAGCCGCGTCGAAAGCGAAGGTCGCACGATCAGTTTGCATGGCGCCGGCCGCTTGAAGCTGCGGGGTCACTACGAAGACGGGTATGCCGGCGGCGGCACGGCGCTCCAGTTCATGACGCCCGCGGAGCTGATCGGTCAGTTCCGGCGCCAGATCGAGCTTCGCTCCCGCGACATGATAAAGGCAGACGATCTGCTGGCGAGCCTGCGCAATTTCGAGCGGGCGGCGGTGATCTATCCGGTCATCGTCGGAACGTTGGCCTTCGGCCTGATTGTCGGGCCAATTGTCCTGACGTTCTATTACGCGGTGCAACCGCCGGAGCTCACAGTCCATGCCGA
Source organism: Neorhizobium sp. DAR64862/K0K3 (assembly GCF_050500185.1). Classification (NCBI taxonomy): domain Bacteria; kingdom Pseudomonadati; phylum Pseudomonadota; class Alphaproteobacteria; order Hyphomicrobiales; family Rhizobiaceae; genus Neorhizobium; species Neorhizobium sp. DAR64862/K0K3. Next base: position 1,182,899 of record NZ_CP191450.1, on the reverse strand, counting down.
GGGTGGGGGAGGTCGCGATGCTCTCGCGTTCATGAAGAACCAGGATTATGAAAATGGCGACTGCTCACCTCTGAAAGCGGGCATGCCTCGCATCGCCATCGCGGCTTCCGGAGGCGGTACACGCGCTGCGATCTATACCGCCTCGTTGCTGAGGGGCTTGGCGGAGGCGGGACATGTCTGCGACGTGGTGATGGCGAGCGGCGTTTCCGGCGGGAGCGCTGCGCTTGCGTATTTTGGCTTGCACGAGGCGGAACTGCGCTCCCGCGGTGGCGTCGGCTTCATGGCTTGGGAGCGCTATTCGCGGGAAATGGCGCATCCTTATATTGAAGATGTCATCAATCGCGCCAGCGACCTGCGGATCACATTCGGTCGCTTTCACTGGAGACGTTTTACATGCGGCGAGCCGGCGGTGCCGGATGGTTCTGTGAGCGGCCTTGCACCAGCCCGCTCCAAACTCGGCCATATCCTGGCGGAATCCTTCGCCTGCCGAATGGGGGCGGGAAAGATGGGCGACGTCTCGTTTGGATTGATGCTGAATTCGTCGATCGTCGGATCCTATCCCGATCCTGGAAATCCGTGCCGCCGAGGCGACGGGTATTCGCTGCCGGAACAGGCCAGCCGGTGCCAGGGGTTGCTGGATGGCGCGGGCGCGGGCGGGCGGCTTGTGCTGACCAACATCGGATCGACCCAGACGATGCAGGCAAATACGTCGCCCGGGATGGAAATCGTCACCATCGACGAACCTGACGTCTCCGTGTCACGGGCCGCAGCATTGAGCGCCAATTTCCCCCCTGTGTTTCCGGATGCCGCCGTGGATATCATGCCGAGCAGCGGCACGGCCAAACGTTATTGGGTGACGGACGGCGGGACGGTCGAGAATCGCGGTACAGTGACCATGTATCGTGCCTTGCGCGATGCGGCGAGACGAGAACCCAAATCTTGCGGGTGCGGCAATTCGCCAAAGTTCGCCCCGCTCCACGTCATCGTCGCGGATGTTTCCGCTCTCGCGGGGCCCTATAGCGAAAGTTTCGGTTTCGACTCTGTCCTTGGAGCCGGTGGACAGCTCGGGCTCGGCATGGAAGCGGAACTGCGCGCCGACCTCAAAACGCTCTACGAAACGACCCACTGCAGCAAGATTTACTTTCATGACATCGTGATACCGCCGGTTTTTTCGAGCAATGGAGGCATCGGAACGCACTGGCTGCTGCCGGGCTCGATGACGTTTCGCGATCCTAACCATTCGGGCGAACAGGTTACGCTCCATGCCGAGGACGTCGAAAAACTCGTGTTGTCTCTGCACAGCAGCCGGGCCTTCAGCTATCAGGACAACGGGGGCGTCAAGAGGGTCTTGGGTTGGGCGCAGGATGGTCCCGGTAACCGGCATCGTGCCAATTGGGTCAGGCTGCTCGACATGTTGAACGGAAAGCTGCCGCCTCAACTCTGACCAGTGGTCTTGGACCTATCGTTCCTTCACCGCCTCCATGGCAACCGAGGTTGAGGTGCTTGCCACAAATGGCAGACTGGAGATTTTTTCGCCAAGCACTTCGCGATAGCGGCGGATGTTGGGTGTGCGAATCTTCAGGAGGTAATCGAAACGTCCGGCTATCATGTGGCACTCCTCGACCTCGGGAATTCGCCATACTGCTGCGTTAAACGCGTTGAGTGCCGTTTCGCGTGTATCGGACAGTTTCACCTCTGCGAAAGCCACATGGTCGAGGCCGAGTTTCTTCGGGTTGAGAACGGCGCGGAAGCCGAGAATGAAGCCATCCTGCATCAGCCTTTTCAGGCGCGCATTCACCGGAGTCTTGGACAAGCCGACTTTGTCGGCAAGATCCGTCACCGAGACCCGGCCATCGCCGACAAGGACATCCATGATCTTCCGGTCGAAGTGGTCGATATCCCCAGGTGTATCGCTCTTCCTCTCCATTTTCTCTGTCCTCCTCCCGAAACGTGGTGAATTTCTCCAAATTCTACCCATTTTCAGAGAAGCTATATAGAGCAGATTCGATTATTTTTCTCGCATCGCGGGATCGTCGCTGATCCGCTAGATTGGCTTGATATTCGGGAGGCGGAACAATGGCATCTGCGATGGAACACAACACATTCTTGCCTGGCTCTTTGGAGACCATGCCCTTTGAAGATTTCGCCCCGCCGATCCGGCCGCAGTCGGATTTGCGCAAGGCCATCACCGCCGCCTATCGCAGACCTGAAATCGACAGTGTGCTGCCGCTTCTCGAGCAGGCAACACTGCCCGCCGACCTCGCTGACAAAGTCCGTTCGACAGCGCGCGATCTGATTGTCGCGCTGCGCCGCAAGGCCAAGGGGTCGGGCGTCGAAGCGCTTGTGCAGGAATACTCGCTTTCCAGCCAGGAAGGCATTGCCCTGATGTGCCTGGCTGAGGCGCTGCTGCGCATTCCGGATATGGCGACGCGTGATGCGCTGATCCGCGACAAGATTTCCGGCGGAAATTGGAAGTCGCATGTGGGCGAGGGCCGTTCGCTCTTCGTCAACGCGGCGACCTGGGGACTTGTCGTGACCGGCAAACTGACCTCGACCGTCAGCGATCGCAGCCTTTCAGCGGCCTTGACGCGTCTGATCGCCCGCTGTGGCGAACCGGTCATCCGCCGCGGCGTCGATATGGCGATGAGGATGATGGGCGAGCAGTTCGTCACCGGTGAGACGATCGAGGAAGCACTGCGCCGCTCGCGGACCATGGAGCAGAAGGGCTTTCGCTATTCCTACGACATGCTTGGCGAGGCAGCGACGACAGGGGAAGACGCGGAGCGCTATTACAAGGACTACGAGAAGGCGATCCATGCGATCGGCAAGGCCTCTGCCGGACGCGGGATCTACAACGGCCCGGGCATTTCCATCAAGCTCTCGGCACTTCATCCGCGCTATACCCGCGCCCAGGCCGGCCGCGTCATGGAAGAACTTCTGCCGCGCGTGAAGGCGCTGGCCGCCATTGCCAAGTCCTACAATATTGGTCTGAACATCGATGCGGAGGAGGCCGATCGCCTCGAACTGTCGCTCGATCTTCTGGAGGACCTCTGCTTCGACCCTGCTCTTTCCGGCTGGGACGGCATCGGCTTCGTGGTGCAGGCCTATGGCAAGCGATGCCCGTTCGTGCTTGATTTCATCATCGACCTCGCACGCCGTTCCAACCGCCGCATCATGCTGCGTCTGGTCAAGGGCGCCTATTGGGATGCGGAAATCAAGAAGGCGCAGATCGAAGGCCTCGAAGACTTCCCGGTCTTTACCCGCAAGGTGCACACGGATGTCTCCTACATCGCCTGCGCCCGGAAACTGCTCGACGCGCGCGACGCCGTCTTTCCGCAATTTGCCTCGCACAACGCTCAGACGCTTGCCACGATCTATCAGCTGGCCGGACCCGAATTCAAGGTTGGCGATTACGAGTTCCAGTGCCTGCACGGCATGGGCGAGCCGCTCTATGAAGAGGTCGTCGGTCAGTCAAAGCTCGACCGGCCAGCCCGCATCTATGCCCCGGTCGGGACGCACGAAACGCTTCTCGCCTATCTCGTCCGCCGTCTCCTGGAAAACGGCGCCAATTCATCCTTCGTGAACCGGATCGGCGATGACCAGGTGTCCGTCGACGAGCTGATTGCCGATCCGACCGCCGTCGTTCGCGGCATGTCCGTTTCCGGCGGAAAACACGATCAGATCGCTCTGCCTGCCGACCTGTTCGGCAAGGACCGACAGAACTCCCTGGGGTTCGATCTCGCCAACGAAACGACGCTTGCCTCCCTCGCGTCCGTGTTTCAGGAAGGCGCCCGGGCTCCCTTCACAGCCGCTCCAGAACTTGGCGATGGAACTTCATCAGGTGAAACGCGGCCGGTGCTCAATCCGGCTGACCATTCGGATGTGGTCGGCTCAGTCACCGAAGCAAGCGTGGAGGATGCGCAAAAGGCAGCGTCTCTCGCACAGGAAGCCTTTGCCGAGTGGCAGTCCGTTGCGCCGCAGGAACGGGCTGCCTGCCTCGAAAGGGCTGCCGATGCCATGCAGGAAAGCATGCCGTCCCTTCTCGGCCTGATCATGCGCGAGGCCGGGAAATCCCTGCCGAACGCGATTGCCGAAGTGCGCGAGGCGATCGATTTCCTGCGCTATTATGCGGAACAGGCCAAGCGCACGCTGGGGCCGGGGCACAAGGCGCTCGGGCCGGTGGTCTGCATCAGCCCGTGGAACTTCCCGCTGGCAATCTTTACCGGACAGATCGCGGCCGCTCTCGTCGCCGGCAACAGCGTGCTGGCAAAGCCTGCCGAAGAAACGCCGTTGATCGCAGCGGCAGGTGTGAAACTTCTCTATCAGGCCGGCGTACCACGCGGCGCGCTTCAGCTTTTGACGGGTGATGGAAAGATCGGCGCAGCACTCGTGGCCGCCCCCGAAACACAAGGAGTGATGTTTACCGGTTCAACAGACGTCGCTCGCCTGATCCAGGCCGAGCTTGCCGGCCGGCTGTCGAACGCCGGAAAGCCGATCCCGCTGATTGCCGAAACGGGCGGCCAGAACGCAATGATCGTCGATTCCTCGGCTCTGGCCGAACAGGTGGTCGGCGATGTCATCGCGTCCGCCTTCGACAGCGCCGGTCAGCGTTGCTCGGCCCTCCGTGTCCTGTGCCTGCAGGAAGACATAGCGGACCGCGTGATGACCATGCTCCGCGGCGCCCTGGCCGAACTGACCGTCGGGCGCACCGACCAGCTGAAGATCGATATCGGGCCGGTCATCACAGCCGAAGCGAAGGGTGTTATCGACGGCCACATCGATGCGATGCGCGCCAAGGGCCGGCGCATTGAGCAGGTCGCTATCCCCGCTGCAACGGCCGCCGGAACCTTCGTCGCGCCGACGATCATCGAACTGGACAGCCTTTCCGACCTCGAGAGGGAAGTGTTCGGACCTGTCCTCCACGTCATCCGCTATCGCCGTGAGGATCTTGACCGGCTGATCGACGATATCAACGCCACCGGCTACGGACTGGCATTCGGCCTCCACACGCGTCTCGACGAAACGATTGCGCATGTGACGAGCCGTGTCCGGGCCGGCAATATTTACGTCAACCGCAACGTCATCGGTGCTGTCGTCGGCGTGCAGCCGTTCGGCGGACGCGGCCTCTCGGGCACGGGGCCCAAGGCCGGCGGTCCGCTCTATCTCGGCCGCCTGCTGCAGCAGCCGCCGGTGCCGCCGCGCCACAGTTCGGTTCATGTCGATCCGGCGATCTCGTTGCTGGCCGAATGGCTGCGCGCCAAGGGCAAAACCGAGGACGCCGAAGCGATCCGCGAACTGGGTGGCGAATCCGCTCTCGGCATGTCGCAGGAACTTCCCGGCCCCGTCGGCGAGCGCAACACCTATAGTCTGCATCCGCGCGGGCGCATCCTGCTCGTGCCGCAGACAGAGGCGGGTCTCGTTTCCCAGCTGGGTGCCGCGCTCGCAACAGGCAACAGCGTCACCATCGACACGGACTCCGGCCTGGAGGGCAAGTTCTCCGATCTACCGGCCGAAATCGCTGCCCGGATCATCTGGTCTTCCGATTGGGCAAACCATGGACCCTATGCCGGTGCGTTGGTGGAAGGCGACGGCAATAGCCTGATCTCCGTCTCGCGCCGTGTTGCCAGCCTTCCCGGCCCGCTGGTGCTGACGCAGGCGGCTTCCTCAGCTGACGTCGCCGGCATGGATGATCCCTATTGCCTGAACTGGCTGCTTGAAGAAGTGTCGGTCTCCGTGAATACGGCGGCCGCTGGCGGCAATGCGAGCCTGATGGCGATAGGGTGAGGACAGCATGGACGATCTTCAGACGGCGCGCGTCATCATAGGCAGCTACACGGAATCGATGCCGCATGTGGAGGGCAAGGGAAAAGGCGTCAGCCTGCTTTCCCTTGATCTAAAAACAGCGCGGTTCGAAGAGGTTGCGGCGTTTGAAGCGATCCGCAACCCCACCTATCTGGCGCTCGGGCAGGATGGACACGTTCTCTATGCCGTCGAGGAACTCGACGACGAGGCGCAGGCGGGCGTGGTTGTCCTGCAGATCGACGGGGACGGCGGTCTAAACTTGGCGAAGCGCGTCTCGGCGAGAGGTTCTGCGCCCTGTCATGTCTCGCTCGACAGGTCAGGGAAACGGCTGTTCGTTGCCAATTACGGCAGCGGAAGTGCGGTCGCTTATGGCCTTGATCATCAGGGTCTTCCTAATGACGACGACGTCACGGTCATCGAGCGGACAGGATCCGGCCCCGTCACCGACAGGCAGGAAGGCCCGCATGTGCACCAGGTTTTGGTCATGCCTGGCGATCGGCATGTTCTCGTTTGCGATCTCGGGACTGACGAGATCGCCAGATATGCATTCGGCGATCAGGGAATAGGCTCAGAGCCGGATGTCGTGCTGCACGTGCCCGGCGGTTCACTGCCGCGCCATATCGTCTGCTCGCAGGATGGACGCAAGCTCTATGTCGCGCATGAGGCCGCCTGCACCGTCGGTGCCTATGCCATCGAGGGAGACAATTTCACGCTCCTCGCCGAAACCAGCACAGTGCCGGCGGATTTTACCGGCACGTCGTCCTGCGCGGCGATCAAAATTCATCCGAACGGCAGGTTTCTGTATGTCTCGAACCGCGGCCACGACACGATCGTCGCGTATGAAATACTTGCCGATGGCGGGTTGAGAACCCTCGGCTTGTATCCCACCATGGGCAAAACCCCACGGGATTTCGCCATTGATCCCACCGGTCGCTATCTCATCGTCGCCAACCAGGACAGCCACTCGCTGGTCTTCTTTGAGATCGATGGGGAACACGGGACGCTGACGACCATCGGCGAGCCGTTCGAGATCGGCAGTCCCGTCTGCGTCCTGTTCGCCTGACGTCTAGACCGGCTGCAAACGACCGAAATAGGCGACGAGGGCGAGCACTCCGAGGCTAAGCCCAATTTCGATGACCGTCGCGCAGACGAGGCTTCGATACATCAGCGGGCTGCGGTCGAGCAGCCGCACGAAGACGTAACGGTTGACGATTGCCAGCGCGACCATGGTTGCAACGATCACCACCTTGGCCGAAAGCAGCAGCTGATAGGGCAATGACCAGTCGACTGGCAGGCCGCCGACGATGAGCCAGGTGCTGAACAGCCCTGTCACGATCACAAGCGCCACGGCAACATGACCTGCCCTGGAAAAGCCGATCAACGCGGTCGTGGCATCGTGTCGTGTCGCCTGCTCCTTGAGAGCGGGGAGAAGCAAGGCGACCGGTAACAATGCCCCGAACCAGAATCCGGCCGAGAGAAGATGCAGCAGATCGTTCGCCCGGTGCAGCAGGCGCAACGGTCCATCGTGGATGGCGGCATGTCCGGAGATCGGAAGGCTGGCGAGAGCGACCAAAGCCGCCATCGCTGTCGGCAAAATTTTTGAGCGTAAAGAGGATGTGGAGGCTGCAAACAAAAGTCCCGCGGCAACAGCCTGCACAATCCAGACGGTGCCGATGCCGGTCTGGGTTATGACCGTCCACAGCATACCGAGATCCGCCACAACCTGCCAGCCATCGCCGAGAAGGGCGGCGTTGAGTGGTAGAGATGCAGCCGTCGCCAAGCAGATTACGAGCACCGACAGGCCGCGGATCGGTGTGAGCTTCGCCCACACCGTCTGCCGCAAGCCGTGCGGCACACACCCGGCGATGTAGATTGCGGCGCCCCATAGAAACAGGGCGCTTGCGTAGAAGCCGAAACGGCAGACTACAATGAGGGTCTCGGCAGTCGTCACGGCTTCACGGTGAACGTGTAAGTGCCGTTGGTCTTGTGGCCATCGACCGAAAGCACATTCCATTTGACCGTGTAGGTGCCGGGCTTGAGCGGCCCGGTGACCGGCGCCGTCAGCGTCTTGTCCGCGTCTTTCAGGATGCCCTTGCCGATCTCGATCTCCTTGCCATCGGGACCAAGAAGGTGAAGCTTGCTGAACGGCAGGTTCAGGGCTTCGGAAAACGACAGGTCCAGTTCTTCCGGCGATGCGACGGAGGCCTTGTCGGTCGGCGTCGTCGATTTGACGCTGGCATGGGCGGCAGCCTGGCTGGCGGCTCCCATGAGGGCTGCGATCGCGAGCGAAGCGATTATCGTGGAACGCATATGTTTCTCCTTTAAGCGAAGGCGCGTTTGAGCGGTGGAACGAAGCGGACGATGATCTGGTCGAAGGCGATCATCACGACGATCGCAATCCCGCTCATCGGAAACGCGATGGCGAAAACCAGCGTGATGAGCCACAGACCGAGATAGACGGAACGGCTCGGCGGCATCGGCGGGACGCCAAGGCGGCCGGATGGACGGCGTTTCCACCACATGACGACAGCGGTGACGCAGGTAAAGACGATTGCAAGGCAGGTGGCGAGCATCAGCATCTGGTTAAACCGACCCCATTCCTGGCCCATATGAACATTGACACCCCACGCGACAGCCTTTCCAGGCGCCGGATAGAGCGGATAACCCATGTCGACCAGCGGTGTTCCGGAATACTGATCAATATGGATCGTCCTTTCCTTCGAAAGGTCGTCAGGAAAGATGGAGGCGGTATAGACGCCCGTTTCCGTGCGGGGGATCGCCGTATCGAAACCCGGGGCTATGCCCAGATCCTTCGCGATCGCGACGGCCTTTCCGAGGCCTATCGGTTCGCCGGTCAGCGTACCCGACATCGGCACCGGCGCCTTTTCGACGCTCCAGCCGCTATTGGGCGCGACATCGCCCGTCACCTTCTTCGACACCGGCACGTTGTCCCAAAGCTCTGCCGGATAGCCGAGGCCCTTGTCGGTAAGCCAGGCTTGGACATTGCTGCCCCAAGTGTTCGACCAGAACATGCCTGTGGCGGCGAGAAAGAAGATCAGCAACCCTCCGAAAGCGCCGGTGACCGCGTGCATGTCGCGCCAGAACACCCGCCGCGAAGGATTTCCGCGCACCGTCACCACACCGCCGGTCTGTCGCCGCGGCCACCAGAGATAGATCCCGGTCGCGACCAGAACCATGGCAAAGCCGCCGGCGATCTCTGTCAGGATGTTGGGAAATGTACCGAAATAGGCGAGGCTGTGGATGCTTCTGACCACCTGATTGAACTCTTCGGCGGACGCGACCGTATCCAGCACGTCGCCATCGTAGGGATTGACGAAGACGAGCGTGGAGCCGGCTTTGGACGACACGGTGACTATGGCGCTCCGTGTTGCCGAAGCAGGGTCCTTGTAAGAGCGCGCCACCGAACCCGGGACGGCGGATGCGGCGACTTCGACGATCCGGTCCGGCGAAAGCGGCGAACCGGCGGCTTCCACCTGGTAGCGATATGCAAAAAACGTATCGTTGATTTCGTCCTTGAACAGGTAGAGCCCACCAGTGATGGCGAGGTTGAGCATGAAGGGAATGGCGAGAAGACCCGCAAAGAAATGCCAGCGCCATAGGGCGCGGTAAAGCGAAACGCTCGAGGCGTCGCTTTCCGCGGGTGAGGCGGAAGTTAAGATGGTCATTCGGTATCATCCTGATGGCAGGCCGGGCTGTGCCGATCTGCAACATTGAACAAGCCGCGGGCAAAAGCCGCAGCGGAGGCTCAAATGATCATCAGGCGAAGGGGGGTGCTCGGGGACCGGTATTCGGCGGATATAACTGGCGGGTGATCTCGCCCACCGGGAACGGATACCTGGCCAGTTCTTGGGCGAGGAATACCCGTTCTGCGTGGATCGGCGCGGGTGGCACCATGGCCGCGGCGCTGATGCGGCAGGCTTCGCAGTCGGTCTTGGCGCCTTGGCTATGGTGGTGTTGTCCGTCGCGGTCAGGCCGATCGCTGTTTGACGTGACGCAGAGCGTCGGCAGCGTGCCGTCCGGCAGCACATACTCGGCATAGTCAGCCGGATCGAAACCGGTGGCTGCAAGGGCATGCGGCTGATGCGAGAGGCCGAGAACAACAAGCGCGATGGCGCATAGAATGCGCACCGCCCATTGTTCCGATTTACCGACCAGCCTTCCCATCGCGTCCTCGTGCACGGGGTTCGATCTTTCGATAGCACACCCCGGCGCAAGTACAATGCGGCATACTGTACGCGTGATGACGAACGGGATCAGGTCAGATCGCTACCTGCTCTCCCAGCTCGACGACACGGTTGGGTGGTAGCTTGAAATAGGCGGATGGGTCGATCGCGAAATCGGCCAGTGCCATGTAGATCTGCTCCTGCCAGGCCGGCAACCCGGTATTGGGTGTGCTGACCAGGTTGCGCCGTCCCAGATAGAACGAGGTCTGCATGATCTCGAACTTGAAGCCCGCCTTACGACAGAGCGTCAGTGCTCTGGTGACATTTGGCTCGTCCATGTAGCCGAAGGTGATGTCGAGGCGGATAAAACGCTTGGAGATGCGTTTCATTTCCACCCGTTCGCGATCGGGAACGTAGGGTTTGTCCTGCGTCCAGATCGTCAGGATGACGTTTTGCTCGTGCAGGACATGATTGTGCTTGATGTTGTGCAGCAGGACTGCCGGCGTCCGGTTGGGAACGCTGGTGAGGAAGATTGCAGTGCCGGGAACCACGACCGGCGAATGATCGGATTCCTTTTCGATCATCGGAATGAAGACTTCCAGCGGGATGTCGTTCCTGGCGGTCTTGTCCTTGATGTATTTCGAACCCTTCGTCCACGTCCACATTAGGATCATGATGAAGAAGGCGAGCGCCACGGGCACCCAGCCGCCGTCGTGGATTTTGAGAAGGTTTGCGGCAAGGAACACCGCTTCGATCAAGAGCAGCGGCAGCAGAAGTGCGCCGGCGATAAGGGCCGAGTATCCGCGCACCGCCCGCAAGAACTGGAACGACATCAGCGTTGTCACGACCATCGCGCCGGTGACCGAGATACCGTAGGCGGTTGCCAGCGATTCTGAATCGCCGAATGAGAAGATCAGCACCAGGACGCCGATGAACAGAATCATGTTCACGGCCGGAACATAGATCTGCCCGGTATTGGTTTCCGAGGTGAACTTTATCATCAGCCGCGGCAGGAAGCCGAGATGCACGGCCTGCCGGGCAAGCGAAAACGCGCCCGTAATGACAGCCTGGCTGGCGATGACGGTTGCCATCGTTGCCAGAATGACCATCGGCAGCAACGCCCAGTCCGGATAGAGCAGATAGAACGGGTTCTCGATGGCGGCCGGGTTGCTCAGGACCAACGCGCCCTGCCCAAGGTAATTCAATGCCAGCGCGGGAAATACGAGGATGAACCAGGCGACACTGATTGGCTTGCGACCGAAATGGCCGAGATCGGCGTAAAGGGCTTCCGCGCCCGTCACGGTCAGAAATACCGCGCCGAGCACGATGAGACCCGCCCAGCCGGCGTGGGTGATAAACCAGAGCGCATTGATGGGGTTGAGGGCCTCGAGGATGGTCCAATCGTCGCCGATATGGATCATGCCACCCCATGCCATGGCCAGAAACCAGACGACCGTGATCGGGCCGAAGAATTTGGCAACTGCTTCCGTCCCCTTGGACTGGATTGCAAACAGGCCGACCATGATTGCGGCTGAGAGCGGCAAAACATAGTCGGAAAAGGCGGGCGTCACGAGCTTCATACCTTCAAGCGCCGACATGACCGACAGTGCGGGTGTGATCATCGCATCGCCGATGAACAACGCCGAACCGATCAGGCCTGCAAAGAACAGGACAGGCATGTAGCCACCTGTTTTCTTCATCAAAAGGGCAAGAAGCGACAGCGTGCCGCCTTCGCCGTCATTATCGGCGCGAAGCAGGAACAGGACGTATTTGAACGTGACGATGATCGTCAGTGTCCAAACCATCAGAGAGATCAGTCCGATGACATGTTCGGGCTGGACGCCATTCTCTGAAAATGGTCGCAGAGCCTCCCGGAACGCGTAGAGCGGACTGGTGCCAATATCACCGTAGACGACGCCGATCGAGCCCAAGAGCAGGACAAGAAATTTCCGGTGGCCTGCGGCTTTGTCGGCCGAACCGGCGGTCGAGGATGTCATGCGGACTCCAGTCTGAGGGTTTTCCAACCGAACGAGCTTGAACGGTTTACTGCCGGAATAGACGCGTAAACACGTGTTTAACGAATTCGATCCACGCATTCCTATTTCATCTGAAGTCGCAGGTCGATATCCTTCAGCAGGCCGTCATTCGCGTGGTCACAGAAAAGCAGGGCGGAGTGATCCGCCCTGCTGGTCAAGGTCCGAAAGGTGTCTCGGAACCGGTTGGTCTTGTCGTCTATTCTTCGCGCTGGCCGGTGAAATTGAGCAGCAGCTGGAAGATGTTGACGAAGTTCAGGTAGAGTGACAGCGCGCCCATCACGGCCATTTTCTGCTGGCTTTCCTGATCGTAGTTTTCTGCATACTGCTGCTTGATGTTCTGGGTATCCCAAGCGGTCAGGCCGACGAATACGACGATACCGATCACCGACACGGCAAACTGCAGGGCGCTGGAGCCGAGGAAGATGTTGACGATCGAAGCGATCATCACACCGATCAGACCCATGATCATGAACGAGCCGAACTTGGCGAGGTCACGCTTGGTGACGTAGCCGTAAAGGCTGGTCGCGCCGAACATGGTGGCGGCGATAAAGAAGGTGCGGGCGATGCTTGCGCCGGTAAATACAAGGAATACCGAAGCAAGGGACAGACCCATGACGGCGCAGAACGCCCAGAAGGTCATCTGCGCAGAGGCGGCCGACATGGACTGGATCTTGAACGAGAAGAAGAACACGAAGGCGAGCGGCGCCAGCATCACCACCCACTTCAGCGGGCTGGAGAAGATCGGCACGTAAAGCGCCGGCGTGGTGCCGACGATGAAGGCGACGATACCGGTGATGACGAGGCCAAGCCCCATGTAATTGTAGATGCGCAGCATGTGCTGGCGAAGGCCTTCATCGAAGACTGCGCCGGATTGTGCTGTCGTGGCGCCCCAGCGCCGGTCGTTTTCATACATTCGGAATCTCCTGTTGATCAGTAAAGGGAATTCTTGAGAAGCTCGGCCTCGTCTGCGAGGCCGATATCGGTCGTGCTCGACACCACGGCGTAAGCCACGTCGCCGATCTGCCACCAGGCCGCTTCGGCCTTCGGCATATTCATGTCCTTGATCGGCTCGACCGCGAAATGGCCAGGTCGCACCGCATAGAGCGATACTCTGACGCCATCGGCCGTGCGCATACTTGCCTCGACGCTTGGGCCGTAGTCCGAAGGGAAGATCTGCACGTCGGTTACCTGCCAGCCCTTGGGCAGTTCTGGCATGACGATTGCCGTTGCGGCGCGGATGTCCTCCTGGTCGTAGGTCCTTGCTTCCGGCTGGGATGGCATTTTTTCGCGAACGAGCGACGTCTCGTGCGCCCGCACCGCGTTTTCGATCAGTGCCGGCGGCTGGACCGAAGCATTGACTTCGCTTGGACCAAACGGACCGATCGAGGAATTGGCAAACCATCCTGCCGAAACAAGCATGGCAATCGCCGCGACGCGTCTGAGAGCGGTAAAAGTACGCCGGCTTTCAAGGCTCGCGGAAAGTCGTCTCGCCGCCTCGCGGGTCTCCGTCCTGCCATGCACGGCGTCATCGGTGAGAGCGAGCTTCAGCGTCGTCCGCATTCCGAGATCTGCCATGACGCGTGCGGCGTCTTCCGGGTGGCTGGACAGGTAGTTCTCGACACGCAGGCGTCCCGCCGCGTCGAGCTGGTTGTCCACGTAGGCGTCGAGGTCATTCAGGACGACCGTTCCGGTCTCATTCATCTTTGCCTCCTACGATTTTCAGGTGGCCGCTACGCCCTTTGTCATCTTCCATGCTGCGCAGCCGAGCACGGGCCCTCGATATCCGCGACATCAGCGTGCCGACTGGAATACCCAACGTGTCGGCGGCTTCCTGATAGGACAGGTCTTCCACCGCAACGAGGTGCAGCGCTTCGCGCTGATCCTCCGGCAAGGTCATGAAAGCCTCGCGAACCTGCTGCAGGCGAACCGAATGTTCCTGCGCTGCCGGATAGGACGGCTCGGTTGCGGTCGAGCCATCATCGGCAAACAGGTCGTCGCGGCGACGACGGGCAAGGGCGCTGCGGCGACCGTCCAGATGCGTGTTGTGGACAATCGAGAGCAGCCAGTTCCGCAAATTTCCACCCGAGTGGAAGGTTGAACGCTTCTCATACGCTTTGACCAGCGCGTCATGCACCAGGTCTTCGGCGTCGACAGAGTTGCGCGCAAGCGAGCGTGCGTAGCGTCTCAACGCGGCAAGCTGTGCGATCACGTCGAATGAGCGTTTGTTCGGGTCCATACCTGCTTATACGAACGCCGGCCGGATTTTATTCCATTAGTCAGAAATTGTTTTCGTGATTTTTTGCCCTTCAAAGACGTAGGGCGAACCCTCGTTTTGACGGCGAAGCAAGGTATGCGTTTGACACATGGCTGCCCTGACAATTTCTGCCTAGAAAATGTGCGGGTTTAGCGTATCTTCCATCTTGTCGAAACGATTTACCTCCTCCCAAATCGTCAGACACGCAGAACCCTCCCTCCTCCTCCCAGAGGTTTCTGCAGCAGAGCACCGGCACTCCTCCTCCCAGCCGTTGCTCTCGTCTTTTGAAGAGCCTGCCGCACCTCCTCCCGCGGCGGGCTCTTTTCGTTTTCACCCTATGGCAACGTCCTCAGGCGACCTCCTTCGTAAAGGCTGTTGCCTGCGCGCGGCTTTTGTCTCAAAGTGAAAGAAAACGAAAGCACGGGGACGAGATGCATCTGACGGACAGGCAGGCAAGGATCGTCGAGGTGGCGAGGATGACCGGGCGGGTCCTGGTCGAGGATCTGGCCACTCAGTTCTCCGTCACGCCGCAGACGATCCGCAAGGACTTGAATGATCTCTGTGAGGCGGACGTCCTCAACCGCATCCATGGTGGAGCCACGTTTCCGCGCAGCATCGAGAACATGCGCTATGAAGCGCGCCGCCAGATCGCTGCCGTCGAGAAGCAGGCGATCGGCGAGGCCGCGGCAGCCCTCATTCCGGACGGAGCGTCCCTGTTCATCAACATCGGGACCACGACGGAGGCCGTCGGTGAAGCGCTGGCCGCCCACAAGGACCTTATGGTCATTACAAATAATATCAACGTTGCCAACAGGTTGAGAGTAGTCGACGATATCGAGGTCGTCATTGCCGGGGGTGTCGTTCGCCAGTCTGATGGCGGCATCGTCGGCGAGGCGGCCGTCGACTTTATCCGGCAGTTCAAGGTTGACTATGCGGTCATCGGTGCGTCGGCCATCGACCACGACGGCGCTCTGCTCGACTACGATTTTCGCGAAGTGAAAGTGGCGCAGGCGATCATTGCCAACGCCCGGCATGTGATCCTCGTGGCCGACTCGACAAAATTCGAACGAACGGCGCCGGTTCGTATCGCCCAGATCTCCCAGGTTCATACGTTCATCACCGACGCCTGCCAGTCCGAACTGATCCGTGATCTTTGCCATCAGACGAATGTTGCGCTGATCGAAACAGCCACCGCGGATGCTGCAACGCACGCGTCTTCTTTCGTTTGACATTCGAGATATTTTCACTCTAATGGGGTTAGCTTTCGATTTGCCGCTGCCGGCATGTCGAGCCGGGCTCTGTGAGGGGACAGGGCTTAGCGAGGGGATAATGAGTCAGGCAATTCACGACGTCTTTGTGATCGGTGGAGGGATCAACGGTTGCGGTATCGCGCGCGATGCTGTGGGTCGCGGCTATTCGGTCGCCTTGGCAGAAATGAACGATTTTGCTTCAGGCACGTCGTCAGGCGCCACCAAGCTTATCCATGGCGGGCTGCGCTATCTCGAACATTATGAATTTCGGCTGGTGCGCGAGTCTCTCATGGAGCGCGAAGTGCTCTGGGCAATGGCACCGCATATCATCTGGCCGATGCGCTTCGTTCTCCCCTATCACAAGGGTGGCGTTCGACCCGCCTGGCTGATCCGGCTGGGGTTGTTTCTCTACGATCACCTGGGTGGCCGCAAGCTCCTGCCGCCGACGGCAACGCTTGATATGCGCAAGGATCCGGCCGGCAAGCCTTTGAAATCGCTGTTTACGAAGGCCTTCGAATACTCCGATGGCTGGGTGGACGACGCGCGGATGGTGGTGCTGAACGCCCGTGACGCTGCCGACAAGGGCGCCCTGATCCTTCCGCGCACGAAAGTCGTTTCGGCGCGGCGCGAAGAGGGCATTTGGACGATTGTTACCCGAAGCACGGTCACCGGCTCCAGTCAGACCCACAAGTCTCGTATGCTGGTCAATGCCGCCGGCCCGTGGGTGGACCAGGTGATCCGCTCCGCCTTCGGCGAAAACGAAGCGCACCATGTCCGGCTGGTTCAGGGCAGCCATATCGTCGTCAAGAAGAAGTTCGACGACCCGCGCGCCTATTTCTTCCAGAACCCGGATAACCGGATCATTTTTGCTATCCCCTACGAAGAGGATTTCACGCTGATCGGCACGACCGATCGCGACTTCAAGGAGGATCCGAAGGACGTTCGAATCTCCGACGAGGAAACCAACTATCTCTGCAAGGCGGCGAGCGAGTATTTCAAGGAGCCGGTGCGCAAGGAAGATATAGTCTGGACCTACTCGGCTGTCCGACCGCTGTTCGACGACGGCGCCTCGAAAGCGCAGGAGGCGACCCGCGACTATGTGCTGAAGCTGGATACGGTCGGCCTCGGGGAGGGCGGAGCGCCACTTCTCAATGTGTTCGGTGGCAAGCTCACCACCTATCGTCGGCTTTCGGAACATGCGGTCGAAAAGATCGGCGAAGCCATCGGCGTCAAAGGCAAGCCCTGGACCGCTGACAGCCACCTTCCTGGTGGCGATTTCCCTGCCCGCGGCTACGAAAGCGAAGTCGCTGGGCTGAAGGCACGATATCCCTTCCTGACCGATCGCCATGCGCGTAGGCTGGTCCGGCGTTACGGTACGAGGGCCGCCACATTGCTCGGCAACGCTGCTCGAGCAGAGGATCTTGGGCATAATTTCGGCGGCGAACTCTATGAGGTGGAGGTTCGCTATCTTGCCGATCAGGAATGGGCGTTAAGCGCCGAGGACGTCCTTTGGAGGAGAACAAAGGACGGGCTACGGCTCGACGCTGACGAGAAGAGGGTTTTGGAGGAGTACATGGCCGCAATACCGGAAAGGATCGCCGGATAAGCGGCATGTGTTCCCGCTGTGAGGAGGCAGGGGAACAAGCATGTTGGAATTGCGAAAAGCTGCGAAAATGGTGGCGGGCGAATATCATATTCACCCGAGCGACCTTACGCTCGAGCGTGGCAGCCTGAATGTGCTGCTCGGTCCGACGCTTTCGGGCAAGACGTCGCTGATGCGGCTGATGGCTGGATTGGACCGGCCGACGGAGGGTGCTGTCTATTTCGATGGGATAGACGTGACCGGCATGCCGGTGCAAAAGCGCAATATCGCGATGGTGTACCAGCAGTTCATCAACTATCCGCTCCTGACCGTCTATGAAAACATAGCCTCGCCGATGCGCATTTCCGGCAAGGACAAGGCGACCGTCGACCGCGAGGTGCGCAAGGCTGCGGAACTCTTGCGGTTGACGCCCTATCTCGACCGTACGCCGCTGCATCTGTCCGGCGGCCAGCAGCAGCGCACCGCTCTTGCCCGCGCGTTGGTCAAGAACGCGAGCCTCGTGCTGATGGACGAGCCACTCGCCAACCTCGATTACAAGCTGCGTGAAGAACTGCGGGAAGAGCTTCCCAAGATCTTTGCCCAGTCCGGCGCAATCTTTGTCTATGCGACGACCGAACCTTCGGAAGCGCTGATGCTGGGCGGCAATACGGCAACCCTTTCCGAGGGCCGCATCACCCAGTTCGGGCCGACGATCGACATTTATAGAAGGCCGGCGGATCTGACGACCGCGAAGACCTTTGCCGATCCGCCGCTGAATTTCATCGAGGTGGTCAAGTCGGGTGGCGGGCTCCGCCACCGCGAAGGCGACGTTCTTCCCTTGCCTGCGCATCTCGGAACCATACCGGACGGTCCCCTGACGGTTGCGTTTCATCCACATCATCTGGGCTTCACGCAGCAGACCGAGAATTCGGCCCGCCTTGCCGCCCGCACGCAGATCTCGGAAATCACCGGTTCGGAAAGCTTCGTGCATCTTGAATATGACGGCGTGAAATGGGTGATGCTGGCGCCCGGCATTCACAACATTGATCCAGATACCGGCATCGAGGTCTTTCTCGATACCCGACATCTGATGGCGTTCGGCAGCGATGGCCGGGCAATCGCTGCGGCTGCGGCTTAGGGGGAAATATCATGGCACGCATCACCCTCGACCATATCCGCCACGCCTACGGCGCCAACCCTGTCGCCGACAGCGACTATGCGCTTCGCGAAGTTCATCACGAATGGAACGACGGTGGCGCCTACGCGCTGCTTGGCCCCTCCGGCTGCGGCAAGACCACGTTGCTCAACATCATCTCCGGTCTGCTGCAGCCGTCACACGGACGCATCCTGTTTGATGGAAACGACGTGACGGAAGTCTCGACACAGGGTCGCAACATCGCGCAGGTGTTCCAGTTCCCGGTTATCTACGACACGATGACGGTCTACGACAATCTGGCCTTCCCGCTGCGCAACCGCAAAGTACCAGAGGCCGAGGTCGACAAGCGCGTTCGCGACATGCTGGGGATCATCGATCTTGCCGATTGGGCAGATCGCAAGGCGCGGGGCCTGACCGCCGACCAGAAGCAGAAGATCTCGCTTGGCCGTGGCCTGGTGCGCAACGACGTCAACGCCATCCTGTTCGATGAACCGCTGACCGTGATCGATCCCCATATGAAATGGGTGCTGCGCTCGCAGTTGAAGCGGATCCACAAGCAGTTTGGCTTTACCATGGTCTATGTCACCCACGACCAGACCGAAGCCCTGACCTTCGCAGACAAGGTCGTCGTGATGTACGAGGGCGAGATCGTGCAGATCGGCACCCCTGCGGAATTGTTCGAGAAGCCCAGCCATACATTCGTCGGCTATTTCATCGGCTCGCCCGGCATGAACGTCCTGCCGGCGCAGCTGAATGAGCGGTCTGTCGTGGTCGGCAGTCAGCGGATGGACCTCAATGTGTCGCCGAAGACGAAGCTGGGCGACCGGATCGAACTCGGCATCCGTCCGGAGTTCATCCATCTCGGTCGAGAAGGCATGCCGGTGAAGATCAGCCGGATCGAGGATATTGGCCGCCGCCGCATCGTTCGTGCCGAATTCGAGGGAAAGCCGCTTGCGATCGTCGCCGACGAGAATACGGAAATTCCGGCGGAAGCCCGCGTGAGCTTTGATCCTGCAGGTATCAATATCTACGCCAATTCCTGGCGCGTCGGCGGGGAGGCGTGAACGGCATGGAAAAGACCTATAACAACAAGGCCTGGTTCTTCGTTCTTCCGGTGCTGCTGCTGGTCCTGTTTTCAGCGGCGATACCGTTGATGACCGTTGTGAACTACTCGGTGCAGGACACTTTCGGCAACAACGAATTCTTTTGGGCAGGCACTGGCTGGTTTACCGAAATCCTGAATTCGGATCGGTTCTGGGCGGCGTTGCAGCGCAACCTGCTGTTCTCTGTCATCATTCTTGCGCTGGAAATTCCGCTCGGCATCTTCATCGCGCTGAACATGCCGAAAAAGGGTCTAGGCGTCCCGGTCTGCCTCGTTTTGATGGCGCTGCCGCTGCTGATCCCGTGGAACGTGGTCGGCACCATCTGGCAGGTGTTTGGTCGCGTCGATATCGGCCTTCTCGGCCGGACGCTGGCAATCCTCGGCATCGACTACAACTATGTCCGCGATCCGATCGATGCCTGGGTCACCGTCATCGTGATGGATGTCTGGCACTGGACGAGCCTTGTCGTGCTCCTCTGCTATGCCGGTCTCGTGTCGATCCCGGATGCCTACTATCAGGCCGCGAAAATCGATGGCGCGTCGCGCTGGTCGGTGTTCCGATTTATCCAGCTTCCGAAGATGAAGCGGGTGCTGCTGATCGCCGTGCTTCTGCGCTTCATGGATAGTTTCATGATTTATACCGAACCCTTCGTCGTCACCGGCGGCGGGCCCGGCAACTCGACAACCTTCCTGTCGATCGATCTCGTGAAGATGGCGGTCGGGCAGTTCGACCTCGGGCCGGCTGCGGCGATGTCGATCATCTACTTCCTCATCATCCTGCTGATGTCGTGGATCTTCTACACGGTCATGACCAGCAGCGACAAAGACGCGTGAGGAGGACGGTTACAATGGCTCAAGTCAACACATTCAAGCCGGCGCGCAGCTACTCCTGGCTCGTCTCGACGATCTACATCATCTTCCTGCTGCTGCCGATCTACTGGCTGGTCAATATGAGCTTCAAGGAGAATGCCGAGATCACCGGCACCTTCTCGCTCTTCCCGCATAACCCGACGCTGCGGAATTACACAGTGATCTTCACCGATCCGTCCTGGTACAACGGCTATATCAACTCGATTATCTATGTGGGTCTGAACACGCTGATCTCGGTGGCGGCGGCACTTCCCGCGGCCTACGCCTTCTCGCGCTACCGGTTTCTCGGCGACAAGCACCTGTTCTTCTGGCTGCTGACCAACCGGATGGCGCCACCGGCGGTCTTTGCGCTGCCATTCTTCCAGCTCTATTCCGCCTTCGGACTGATCGACACGCATATCGCCGTGGCACTCGCCCACTGCCTGTTCAACGTCCCGCTGGCCGTCTGGATCCTTGAAGGCTTCATGTCCGGCGTGCCGAAGGAAATCGACGAAACAGCTTATATCGACGGCTATTCCTTCCCGCGCTTTTTCGTGAAGATCTTCATGCCGCTGATCGCGTCCGGCATCGGCGTCGCGGCCTTCTTCTGCTTCATGTTCTCGTGGGTCGAACTGCTGCTTGCCCGCACGCTGACGACGACTGCCGCCAAGCCGATTTCGGCCATCATGACCCGCACCGTGTCGGCGTCCGGCATGGACTGGGGCGTTCTGGCAGCCGCCGGCGTGCTGACGATCGTGCCGGGCGCGCTCGTGATCTACTTTGTCCGCAACTACATCGCCAAGGGCTTTGCCCTGGGTCGGGTCTAGAGGGAGAACGCACATGAGTTTCTCATGGATGGCCTGGACGCTGCCGACGACGCTTTTCTTCGTGACCATCTTCGCCTTGATTGCAGCGATGGGCATCTGGGAGTATTTTTCTCCGGGGGGAGCGCCACGGGTTGGGATCCTGCGCTTCGAGACAACGCGGGGGGACCGGCTCTTCATTTCGCTGCTTGGTGCAGCATTCATCAATCTCGCATGGTTGGGGCTAATCGGCCCCAATCTGTGGTGGGCTCTTGCCCTCGCTGTGGTCTACGCCGTCGGCGTATTCCGCTTCGTCTGAGGGCAAGTCTAAAATCGGCGCACGGGAGGACTGGCGCCGAAACGAAATCGCAATCGCAACTCTGGGAGGACATTATGCGACGGCATCTTTTGACAACAACAGCAGGCCTATTGCTGGCACTGGCAGGCACGGCTCACGCCGGCATGAACGAGGCGAAGCAGTTCCTTGACAAGGAAATCAAGGACCTCTCTTCCCTCTCGCGTGCCGAGCAGGAAAAAGAGCTGCAATGGTTCGTCGACGCGGCGAAGCCTTTCTCCGGCCTCGACATCAAGGTGGTCTCGGAAACGCTGACCACGCATGAATACGAATCGAAGGTGCTGGCGCCAGCCTTCACGGCGATCACCGGCATCAAGATCACCCACGACCTGATCGGCGAAGGCGATGTCGTGGAAAAGCTGCAGACACAGATGCAGTCGGGCGAGAACATCTATGACGCCTATGTCAACGATAGCGACCTGATCGGCACGCATTGGCGTTACCAGCAGGCCCGTTCCCTGACGGACTTCATGGCGAAGGAAGGTAAGGACGTTACCAATCCCGGCCTCGATCTCGACGACTTCATCGGCCTGAAGTTCACCACCGCGCCCGACAAGAAGCTCTACCAGCTTCCGGACCAGCAGTTCGCCAACCTTTACTGGTTCAGGTACGATTGGTTCAACGACGCCAAGAACAAGGCTGATTTCAAGGCCAAATACGGCTACGACCTCGGTGTTCCCGTCAACTGGTCCGCTTACGAAGACATCGCGGAATTCTTCACCGGCCGTGATATCGGCGGAAAGAAGGTCTTCGGCCACATGGACTACGGCAAGAAGGACCCGTCGCTCGGCTGGCGCTTCACCGATGCGTGGCTTTCGATGGCTGGCAACGGCGACAAGGGTCTTCCGAACGGTCTGCCGGTCGATGAATGGGGTATCAAGGTCAACGAAAAGTCACAGCCGGTCGGCTCCTGCGTCGCGCGCGGCGGTGACACCAATGGTCCTGCCTCCGTCTATTCGATCCAGAAATATCTCGACTGGATGAAGGCCTATGCACCGCCAGCTGCCCAGGGCATGAACTTCTCGGAATCCGGTCCTGTCCCCGCGGGCGGCGAAATCGCTCAGCAGATGTTCATGTACACGGCCTTCACCGCCGATATGGTGAAGCCAGGCCTGCCTGTCATGAACGAGGACGGCACGCCGAAATGGCGTTTCGCGCCAAGCCCCCACGGCGTTTACTGGAAAGACGGCATGAAGCTTGGCTATCAGGACGTCGGTTCCTGGACGCTGATGAAGTCCACGCCCGATGACCGCGCAAAGGCGGCCTGGCTCTACGCCCAGTTCGTCACGTCCAAGACCGTCGACCTGAAGAAGAGCCATGTGGGCCTGACGCTGATCCGCGAAAGCTCGATCCGCCATCAGAGCTTTACCGATCGCGCACCGAAACTCGGCGGCCTGATCGAGTTCTACCGCTCGCCGGCGCGTGTTCAGTGGTCGCCGACCGGCACCAACGTTCCTGATTATCCGAAGCTCGCACAGCTTTGGTGGCAGGCGATCGGGGATGCTGCATCGGGTGCCAAGACGCCACAGTTGGCAATGGACTCGCTTTGCGCCGAGCAGGAAAAGGTGCTCCAGCGTCTGGAACGCGCTGGCGTCCAGAAGGACATGGGTCCCAAGCTCGCAGAAGAGCATGACCTGGCCTACTGGAACAAGGATGCGGTGGCCAAGGGCAATCTGGCTCCGCAGCTGAAGATCGAGAACGAAAAGGAAAAGCCGATCACCGTCAACTACGACGACCTGGTGAAGAGCTGGGCTGACGCAAAGAAGTGATCTGACCGATCAAGGCTCCCGAAGGGGAAGCGGCGGCAAGAGACGACCGCGCCGAACATCATCGGCGCGGTCGTTTCGCGTTCGTCACTGTTGCGGACACACGGCAGAGCCTCCCAACCTGCCTTGATCCGGTCCTATGCCTTTTTCAGCTTGGCATCGACACTGAGCGGTCCGGCTCCGGACGTGACGAAATACAGGAACACGAAGCAGAGCACGGCAGCAGCCATTCCGCCGTTTTCGGGCGGGAAAATGCTTTTGGGAAAGTGGCTGATGAAGTAAGCCGCGGCCATTAGTCCGGACAGGAGGAATGCCGCTATCCGTGTCTGGAA
This sequence comes from Neorhizobium sp. DAR64862/K0K3, assembly GCF_050500185.1. Lineage (NCBI taxonomy): Bacteria > Pseudomonadati > Pseudomonadota > Alphaproteobacteria > Hyphomicrobiales > Rhizobiaceae > Neorhizobium > Neorhizobium sp. DAR64862/K0K3. The sequence continues at coordinate 1,159,428 of NZ_CP191450.1, read as the reverse complement.
ACCGACCAGGAAGAGGAAGCCGCAGACAAGCTCAAAGAGACCCGCGATCCAGGGCAACGAGCCCGTGGGCGGCATGAAGGTACCGGCGTGGAAATGAAAGATTTTTGCCATGCCGAAGGAGAAGATGACAAGGCCGACGGCAATACGCAGGATGCTGAGAAGAACAGGCTGGTAAGCCTGGATTTTGTTGACCATTGGGAAGCTCCGTTAAATGTCGATGCTCTTCTGACATCGACCAAACGAAGGTCAACTGCACGTCTTCGTGAAACAGTTATGGAATGCGCGAGACCTCTAGAGCGCCGAAGCGTCTTCTCAAATGGTGACCGCGTTGACGATCATCAAAACGGGGACACAGCCCAAGGCAATTGCCCCAATCCAGGCCATCAGTATCTTTATGAAATACCGCTGCTGCATAAAGATCTCGTTGTATTCGTGAAGCATTAAGCACCCCTACGCCGTTGAAGGGAATGAACCACCTCTTCAGAAGCGAGTCGAGTGCAGCCTTGCAACAGACTGAATCAGACGTATACGCGGACCACGTCCTCCAACGATAAAGTCAATTCACTGCAGGTTGAGAGGCAGTTGAATCCCCTTGGGAACATGCGGCTTGCGAAGATTGGCAATCTCGATCCGTCCATAGATCTCCTTGCGTTCCTTGTCATGACGTTCCCTGAGCGCCTTCGACTGAGCCACGAGGGCAAGAGCACGGGCGACGACCTCTTCAGTTCTCTGCATGGCGTTCTCCTCGATGTTCTTCCTTTGTTCTCATTTTCGCTGAAGGTTGTCAACAGTCTTTTCTTCCCGTGCCTAGGCTGGCGGTTTCGGCGCATCTGCTGTGCATGTCTGCACGTGTCAATTTCTGAACGAACTGATATGCCTCATCTCAGTCGGGCCTGATGGTTCGGACCCACAACATGGTTTTTCGGAAGGGAAACGGAATGCAGATCGGAATGATAGGCCTCGGCCGTATGGGCGCCAATATGGTGCGACGGCTCCTGCGTGATGGCCATGAGTGTGTGGTATTCGATGTCAGTCAGGCCAATGTCGAGGCTCTGGAGCGGGAAGGGGCCGTGGGCGCCACCTCGCTGGAAGATATGGTCGCAAAGCTCGCGAAACCGGCCACCGTTTGGCTGATGTTGCCGGCGGCGATCACCGACCAGACGATCGAGAAGCTCTCGGGTGTCATGGCGGCGGGCGACGTGCTGATCGACGGCGGAAACTCCAACTACCAGGACGATATCGATCGCGCAGGGCGTCTTTCGGGCATCGGCCTCGACTATATCGATGTCGGCACGAGCGGTGGCGTCTGGGGTCTGGAACGCGGCTATTGCCTGATGATCGGCGGACCGGATGAAGCGGTGAAGCGCCTCGATCCGATCTTCCTTTCGCTCTCCCCGGGAGCCGGCAAGGAAGCACAGCGGACCTCGGAACTTGGCTATATCCATTGCGGCCCGGCAGGATCAGGTCACTTCGTGAAGATGGTCCACAACGGCATCGAATACGGCATGATGGCGGCCTATGCCGAAGGCCTCAACCTGATGAAGTCTGCCAATATCGGCAAGGTGGCACGTAGCGCCGATGCGGAAACCAGCCCGCTCGCCAATCCGCACTACTATCACTACGATCTGGACGTGGCCGAAATCACCGAAGTCTGGCGTCACGGCAGCGTCGTTTCGTCGTGGCTGCTCGATCTTCTCGCCGGCTCTCTGCACAACGATCCGACGCTTGACGCCTTCAGTGGTCGAGTTTCGGATTCCGGCGAGGGACGGTGGATGATGAAGGCCGGTATCGATACCGGCGTGCCGCTTCCGGTCCTGTCGTCCGCTCTCTTCCAGCGCTTTTCGTCGCAGGGTCACGAGCAGTATTCGAACCAGGTTCTGTCGGCGCTTCGGGCAGCCTTCGGCGGCCACTCCGAAAAGAAATAGGCTGGGTCATATCCCATACGAAATCCGGCACCCCTGGGGTGCCGGACTCTTTTGAAAAGCTCGATAGACCGGGCTTATTCCTATTCTACCGTCTTTGTCTCGTAGAACGCTTTCGCATCGCTCAGGAATGCCGCCCTCGACGACGGGTTGGTATAGAACATGTGGCCGCCGCTATAGGTCTTCAGTTCTGCCCGGCCGGCTGCCAACTGTGTCGGCAGATGATCAATCACGTAGCGGCTCACACCATAGGGTGTCAGCGCATCGCTGTGACCATGCGCGACCAGCAGGCGGAAGGATGGGATGACCGACAGCAGGTCGCGGATATCCGTCGACGCGCTGGCGAGCGCGCGAGCATCGCCGCCCCGGCTGCCATTCCATTCCCACCGGCGGTTCACATCCTCGTTCAAAAGCGAGTAGGTCATGTCGCTCGAAAACTTCAGCTCGCCTTTCGCATAGGAGGCAAAGGCTGCACTGTAGGCGCGGGTGTAGCCTTCCAGAATGGGATCGTCATTGCGCCCATACGCGTCCTCGGGATAGGCGTCCGGCACGGCGTAGGATGCATCATAGGGGCTGACGACCCGACCCGGTCCGCCCATCTGCTTCCCGTAGACATCGCCGACGAGGCCTCGCGTTCTGGAAACAACATCTTTCGGGATACCCGTGAGACCAGCAAGCTTTCCATAGAAAGCCTCGGCTTCTTCGCCCGTCGGAGCAGCACCCGCCACTGTCGGAAGATAATCGCGCAACGCGAAACGTTCGGCTTCGGCGAGCTTTTCAGGCGTGAAGCTTTTGGTACGCTCCATCTCGGCTGCCGCAAGCGAGGGCAGTTGCAGTGCGGCGCTCAGCGGATCGTCGGAATTTGCGAGGAACCGGCCTTCGATAAACGGCGAGAGCATGATGATGCCGGAGGGGATGATGCCCTGGCTATTCTTCATCGCGATCGCGACTTTCGCCGCGCGGAACCCGCCATAGCTTTCGCCGACCAGATATTTTGGTGCATTCAGCCGGTCGTTCTTCTGGACGTAGAGCGAGATCACCTTGGCAAGGCTGTCGGCATCCTGACTTACGCCGTAGAAATTCTTGGCAATGTCGTCGCTGGCGGCGCGGCTCCACCCGGTGCCAACCGGATCGATCATGACAAGATCGGTAAATGCCAGCCAGCTTTGCGGATTGTCCCTGATCTGCGGTGTAGTTCCGTCGTTGCCGTTCTTGCCGAATTCGATGATCCGCGGGCCCAGCAGCCCGAGATGCAGATAGGCCGATGCGGCACCCGGGCCGCCGTTGAAGGCGAATGTGAGCGGACGACCCGGCGTGCGATCCTTGGCGATATAGGCCGTGTAGAAGATCTTGGCCGTTCGATTGCCGTCCTGGCCGAACAGGTCAAGCGTCCCGGCGGTCGCTGTATAGGGCAGATCGGCGCTGCCCTCGGTTTTGAGAACGTGCTCGGTCGTGCTGTCATCGGGGATAAGCCCGAATATGCCGGGGGGCTGTTGCGCCACGGCTGGGGCGCAAAGCGCAAGAAGCACCAGGATGGATGCAAGGATCCGGTAAAGACGCAAAGCTGTTTCCTCCGTGACGGCTATGTCAGTCATGTAGGGCGGCAAGACCCATCCGGGAAACTCAATTCCGCTTGAGGCTCAAGTCAGCCCGCCAGTCGTCCGCCCTGCAGAGGCCTTGGCGCACCTGTCGTCGTCGGAAAGCTGATCGGCAGACCGCGTAGCACGCGTACGGCGAGGAATGCGAACAGTTCCGCCTCGACGGCATCGCCCCGCCAGCCGAACTCGTCCGCGGACATGGCCTCGACGCCGGCGCGCTGTTTTAGCATCGCCATGATCGTCGGGTTGCGACGTCCGCCACCGGCAACGATCAGTCGCTTCGGACGTCTCGGCAAAAGGTCGAGCGCCTTGCCGACCGTCGATGCGGTGAAGGCCGAAAGTGTAGCCGCGCCGTCTTCGGGCGAAAGCCCGTCGGCCATTGCCGCGGTAAACGAATAGCGGTCGAGCGATTTCGGGTAGGGCGCCGTCATGTACGGATGCTGAAGCAGGCGGGCCAGGCGCTCCTCATCGACCTTGCCCGAAGCACCAAGCGCTCCGTCCCGGTCCATCTCGCCAAGACCGAGCGACTTGATGAAATCGTTGAGCGGGGCGTTGGCCGGGCCGGTATCAAAGGCGATCACCAGATCCTCGCCATCCCACCAGCTGATATTGCCGACACCGCCGAGGTTGAGAACGGCGCTATCTCCCGATCGATCGACGCCACGCAGCAGCGCCGCGTGATAGACCGCGGCAAGCGGTGCGCCCTGACCACCGGCGCGAACGTCCGCGGTTCTGAAATCATAGGCGACCTTGCAGCCCAGGATCGACGCCATCAATTCGCCATCACCGAGCTGCCGCGTGTCGCCGAGGCGTTCCCGGGTCGGTGCACGGTGGAGAACGGTCTGGCCGTGAAAGCCGACAATGTCGATATCGGCCATCGTCATGCCGGCGCTTTCAACAAGATCCTGCACTGCGCGCGATTGCGCCCGCGTCAATGCCTCCTCGGCCACGGCGAAGATCGCGGGCTCCGGTCCTTCGAATTCCCAGACGCGCGCTTGGGCGAGCGTTTCCTCGAGAAGAGACCGGATCTCGGGCGGATAGGGCGCCAACGTATAGGCGCCTGCTGTCTCCACCGTTTCGCCGTCGGTCTTCAAGAGCGCAACGTCGATATTGCCGTCGAGGACGGTCCCGGTCATCAGGCCGACGGCCCAGATTGGCTCCATTGGAGATCCCCCTCGAGTTCAAGCGACGCAACTACCCGGGAGTAACAGAGACCGCCATCGCCCTCAACGTCCGAAGCGGAATTCCTCAAGCGTCTCTGCCTTCATCTCGATCGAGAAGCCGGGCATTTTCGGCGGCATATAGGCGGCGTTCTCGATGACGCAGGGTTCGAGGAAATGCTCGTGCAGGTGATCGACATACTCGATGACGCGGCCTTCCATCGTGCCGCACACCGCAACGTAGTCGATCATCGAGAGATGCTGGACATATTCGCAAAGGCCGACGCCGCCGGCATGCGGCCAGACCGGGAGGCCATATTTGGCGGCAATCAGCAGGACGGAGAGAACCTCGTTCAGCCCGCCCATGCGGCAGCTGTCGATCTGCACGATATCGATCGCACCCTCGGCGATGAACTGCTTGAACATGATACGGTTCTGGCACATCTCGCCAGTGGCAACCTTCACCAACCCGATCGCCTGGCGGATCTTTCGGTGACCGGCAATGTCATCCGGGCTGGTCGGCTCCTCGATGAAGAAGGGCTTGGAGAACGCGAGCTTGTTCACCCAGTCGATCGCCTGGTCGACCTCCCAGACCTGGTTGGCATCGATCATCAGGTAACGGTCCGGGCCGATCACCTCGCGCGCGATGGTCAGACGGCGAATGTCGTCCTCCAGATCGCGACCGACCTTCATCTTGATATGATCGAAACCGGCATCGATCGCTTCCTGGCAAAGCCTGCGCAGCTTTTCGTCGTCATAGCCAAGCCAGCCGGCGGAGGTCGTGTAGCAGGGATAACCCCTGCTTTCCAGAATGGCGATCCGTTCCGACTTCCCGGCCTCGGCTTTTCTGAGAATGGCAAGAGCCTCGTCGCGGGTGAAGACGTCGGTCAGATAGCGATAGTCGATGATATCGGCGATCTCTTCCGGCGACATGTCTGCCACCAGCCGCCAGACCGGCTTGCCTTCTTCCTTGGCGAGCAGATCCCAGAAGGCGTTGACGACGGCGCCGGTCGCAAGATGCATGGCGCCCTTGTCCGGGCCGATCCACCGCAACTGGCTGTCGCCTGTGAGGTGCCGCCAGAATTTACCCGGATTGGCCTTCATCACCTCCGTATCGGCACCGACGACAAGGTGGCGCATCGCCTCGATCGCCATGCAGCAGATGTCGTTGCCGCGGCCGATCGTGAAGGTGAGGCCGTGTCCCTTCAGCGCCGGAGCGTCGGTTTCGAGGATCACATAGGCGGCCGAATAATCCGGATCCGGGTTCATGGCATCGGAGCCGTCGAGGCTCTGCGAGGTCGGAAAGCGCAGGTCGACAACCCGCATATCGATGATTTTGGCCATGGCTAGTCCTTCCGCTGGTCGGCGGTTCAAGATGATCGGGTTGTGCGCCGTCTAGGACGGCAGAGGAATAAGGCTCAGATCGTCCAGCCGCCATCGATGGCGAAGGCTTGTCCGCTCGTATAGGTGGCCGTTGCAAGGTAGACGGCGAGATCGGCGATCTCTTCCGGCGAACCAAGTCGACCCATCGGCTGGCGGGCGATGAAGGCGGCGCGGGCGGCATCATAATCGCCCTGGGCGCGCATGCGGTCCTGAAGCGACGGGCTTTCCACTGTGCCCGGGCAGATCGCATTGCAGCGGATGCCTTGCGTCACGTAATCGGCCGCGACCGATTTGGTCAGTCCGATCACAGCTGCCTTGGTCACACCATAGGCGAAACGGTTCGGCACGCCCTTCACGCTGGAAGCCACCGAGGCCATGTTGATGATCGCGCCATCCCTGCGCTCCAGCATGCCCGGCAGCACGGCACGGATCGTGCGGATCATGGCCCGCACGTTGAGATCGAAGGCAAAATCGAGATCGCTATCCGGCATCTCCAGCACCGAACCGGCGTGCACGACGCCTGCGCAGTTGAAGAGCACGTCGACCTGACCGATATCAGAGACGCAGGCCTTGACCGCGTCCTCGTTCAGCACGTCGAGCTTTGCCGTTGTCAAGTTGTCGAGCTTCGGCAACTCGGAAAGAGCCGTCTCGTTGATATCGGTGGCATGAACCTTGGCGCCTGCCGCGATGAAGGCAAGCGCACTGGCGCGGCCGATCCCCTGACCCGCCGCGGTGATCAGAACTGTCTTGCCATTCAGATTTGCCATCGACTTCAACTCTCCTCTCTGCATGTCAGTCATGATGGAAAACTTCTTCCATCATCGCCCACCATTCACCTTCAGCCCGCGTTTCCAGGGGCTTCTGGCAGGGAATGGTAAAGGCCCACCATTCCTGGTTCTTCTCATTGGCCGCCATCCGCGCCATGTCGGCTGCGAAATCGGTGCCGTGATATTCCCATGTGCCGAACAGGAGGTTTTCCGGTTCGCGCAGGAAGATCGTATAGTTCCTGATGTTGCAGCGGGAAATCAAGTCGAGGATTTCCGGCCATACCGCCGCATGCAGTTCCCGATACTTGGCAAGCATCTCCGGCTGCACGCCGATCATCATTCCCATGCGTTGCATGACTTTACTCCTCAGGCGACTTCGATGAGCGCCTTGACCACCGCCTGCGCGGGGTCGGTCAGCTTGGAAAACCGGTCCGGGACCTCTGAGAGGTGCATGCGGTGCGTAATCAAGGCGTCCGGCACCTCACCAGCGCGCATCGCGTCCATCACCCGCTCGAAGTCTGTGATCGTCGCGTTGCGGCTGCCGAGAAGCGTCGTTTCGCGTTTGTGAAACTCGGGATCCGAAAAGCCGATCGTGCTGGAGACGATCGACACCAGGACATAGGTGCCGCCATGCCCGACAAAGGAGAAGCCGCGCTCCATCGCTTTCGGGTTACCGGTCGCGTCGAACACCGCGTCGAAAAAATCGCCATTGGTGATCGCGGAAAGCTGGTCGGCGTCATCAGCGGAAAGCGCGACCGTGGACGTAATGCCCAACTGGCTCTTGGCGAACTCCAGCCTGTCTTCACGACCGTCGATGACAGTAACCTCGGCACCTTCCAGCTGCGCAAAAATTGCGACCGACAGACCGATCGGGCCGGCCCCGACGACGAGAACCTTCTGACCGTTTTCGACCCGTGCGCGGGCGACGGCATGTGCGCCGATCGCCAGAAACTCGACCATGGCAGCCTGATCAAGCGTCAGTCCGTCTGCCTTCACCGCGAACTGCTCGGGAATGCTCAGATATTCCGTCATGCCGCCATCGCGATGGACGCCGAGCACGCCGATATTGCGGCAGCAGTTGGTCTTGCCCTTCAGGCAGGCATTGCAGTGGCCACAGGAAATGTAGGGGATGATCGAGACGATATCGCCGACCTGAAGCGAGCTTCCCTCAGGCGCTTCCTCGACGGTTGCCGCGAGTTCGTGACCCATGACGCGCGGATAGGAAAGATAGGGCTGCTTGCCGGTGAAGATATGCAGGTCGGTACCACAGACGCCGATACGGCGGACCTTCAGAAGCACCTCGCCTTCGCCACGTGCGGGCTTGTCTCGCTCGATCGCCGAAAGTTTGCCCGGTTCATCGCATATGATAGTCAGCATCCTAGATCTCTTTCAGTCGATAGAAACGTTTGGCATTGCCGCCGAAGACGGCCGGATGGTGCTCTTCCGGGACGATGTCCAGGCACTGTTTGAGCCACGCACCATATTCCCCGGCAAGTCTCAGGACAGGCCAGTCGCTGCCCCAGATGACGCGATCCGGTCCGAACAGGTCGAAGATCGTTTCCGCATAGGGGCGCACGGATTGCGGCTTCTGGTCTCCCGCTTCGGTCAGAAGGCCCGATAGCTTGCAATGGACGTTCGGTTGAGCCGCCAGCGCTTTCATGCGGGCATACCAGTCGATAAACCGTCCCTCGGCGATCGGCGGCTTGGCGCCGTGGTCGATGACGATCTGAAGTTTCTGATGGCGTCGGGCGAAGTTGCAAAGCGGTGCCAGATGCCTTGGAAGCACAAGCGCATCGAAGACGAGGTCGTGTTCGATCATTGTTGCGATACCGGCGTCCAGCGCGGGATCGTCGATCCACCGGTCGTCGGCCAAGTCCTGCAGCATCGGGCGGAAACCCTTCAGCTTACTGTGCCTTGCCAGCTGTCCGATATTCTCTCGCACATCCGATGCTTTCAAATCCGTCCAGCCGACCACGCCCAGGATGAAAGGGTGGTTGTCGGCCAGATCCAGCATGAACTGCGTATCGGCTTGCGTCTCCATCGTCTGCACCAGCACGGTGCCATCGACGCGGGCCTCTTCCAGCAACGGCCGCAGGTCGTCCGGCAGGAAATCCCTGTGAATGGCAGCGAGCTCCGACCCCGGCCATTGGCCTGCCCGGTCGGCGATCCGCCAGAAATGCTGGTGGGCATCGATTCGCATCGATCAGGCTCCGATGCCGGGAAGTGGTGTGCCTTCGGCCAGAAGCCCGCTTTCCCTCAGGCGCGACCAGAATGAGGCGGGAATCTCCTCGGCAAACCAGTCGACATTCGAGGTGATCTGTTCGGCATTGCGGGCGCCGGACACGATCGTCGCGACCGCCGGATGCGCCAGCGGAAACTGGAGTGCCGCAGCCTGAAGGGTCACGCCTTCTTCCTCGCAGACCGCCCGCAACTGCTCGACACGGGCGAGGATCTCAGCCGGCGCTTCGGTATAGTTGAACTTCTTGTTTCCGGCGAGAAGCCCGGAATTGAACGGACCCGCGGCAACGATCGCCACACCTTGCTTCGCGCATTCATCCATGAAGGCAAGACTTTCCTGTTCGAGCAGCGTGTAGCGACCGGCCAGCATCGTGCAATCGATGTCGAAAACCTTCATCGCGTCGGCGACGACTTCCCATTCGTTGACGCCGAGGCCGACAGCCTTGGTCGACCCTTCATCCCGCAATTTGCCCAGCGCCTTGAAACCGCCGCCATCGGTCAGTTGCTGCCAGTAGTGATCGTGGCGGTCGCCATGCGTCATGCGACCAATATCGTGAATATAGAGGATGTCCGGCTTCAGAATCCCAAGGCGCTGCTGGCTTGCGTCAAAGGACCGCAGAATGCCGTCATAGCTGTAGTCGTAGACAGGACGAAAGGGCAGGGGCTCGGCGTAGCCGTCCTCTTCCGGACCAACCGTCTCATCCGGCGTCATGACGCGCCCGACCTTGGTGCTCAGAACATAGTCTTCGCGGGGAAGATCGGTCAGCATCGTTCCAAGGCGGCGTTCGGAGCGGGTAAAGCCGTAGAAGGGTGCGGTGTCGAAATAGCGGATACCGGCATCCCACGCGGACTTAAAAGCGCCAGCGGATTCCGCATAGGGCGTGACGCGATAAAGGTTGCCCATCTGGGCGCAGCCGAGGCCGATCAGCGTCACATCCAAATCGACACGCGGGAATTTGCGGGTATCACTGGCGTCCATCGGGCAACCTTCATTTTATCACTGCAGAGAAAGACGATACGCGCCATTCGCGACGCGTATCGAGGCGGGGAGGCTTAATAGAGAACGTTCTTGGCTTCCGGCTTATCGATATTGTCCTTGGTGACGACGACGACACCCGTATCGACAAACTTCTCGACCTTTTCCTTTTTCAGGAGCTTGGAGATCGTCTTGACGCCGAGATCGCCCATCTGGAACGAGCCCTGGACTGCGATCGCCTGAAGCGTGCCGTCCTTGACGAATTCCTGCAGGTCCTGGTTACCGTCGAAACCGATCGCGACAAGCTTGCCCGATTTGCCGGACTGCTTGATGGCGCGGCCCATGCCGATTGCCGTCGGCTCATTGGCGCCGAAGATGGCCTTGAGGTCGGAATTGGCGGCCAGAACGTCCGTGGTCTGGTTCAGCGCCGTCGCCATCTGCGACTGCGAGTAGAACGGGCCGACGATCTGGAGCTTCGAGTTGGCCTTGATATAGTCGGTGAAGCCACCAACACGGCCGATCTCGGAACCGGCGCCTGCCACATAGGACATGACGGCGATCTTGCCTTCGGTGCCGACCTTGCCAATCAACGCCTTGGCAGCCAGTTCGCCGGCCGTCTTGTTGTCGGTTGCGAGGAACGACTGGTAATACTGTTCCGAGCCCTTGCTCAGCATCGAGTCAACGATCACGACCGGAATACGGGCTTCCCAGGCCTTTTTCACGGCCGGGATCAGCGCGTCCGGATCGGACGGCGCAAGCACGATGCCGGCCACGCCGCGGTTAACGGCATTTTCGACCATGTTGACCTGGTCAGCGATGGCGGATTCCGATGCCGGACCCTGGAAGGTCATCGTATTGCCGGCGCCGACTTCCTTCATGGCGGCATCAGCGCCCTTCTGGACGTTCTGCCAGAAGGTCGAGTTGACGGTCTTGACGATGACGGCGATCTCGGCTGCCTGTGCAGAGGCCGCACCCAAGATCAGCGCCGAGGCAAGCAACGCGGTTGCTAGTTTCTTCATGTTCAATCCTCCTCAAACGGACGGCGTTTTCGCCGCCCCGGGGAACTCCCACCCCCATTGTCGCGGAAAAGGGTCCGCACCCTTCTTCACCGGCGGTTGCGCAATTGATCGATCCAGACGGTGATCAGGATGACGAGGCCGATGATGATCTGTTGTGTGAAGGCGGAAACGCCGTTCATGTTAAGCCCGTTGCGCAGGATGCCGATGACGAAGGCGCCGATCGCCGTTCCGGAAATTGTGCCGACACCGCCGATCAGCGAGGTGCCGCCGATGACGGCGCTGGCGATGGCATCGAGTTCGTACATCACGCCTTCGTTCGGCTGCGCCGTCACGAGGCGGGACATCAGCACGCAACCGGTCAGGCCAGCGAGCGTGCCTGACAAGATGTAGGTGAAATTGGTGACGCGGGCGACGTTGACGCCAGAAAGCCTTGCAGCGTCCGCGTTCGAACCGACCGCATAGATATGGCGGCCGAGCACGGACCGGTTCAGCATGAAGGACACGGCAATCGCAATCACGATCATCAGGATGACCGGATAGGGGATGCCCGGGAAGACCACCGTCGGGAAGCCGTCGTCGCCGATGGTGACGACGCGAAACAACGAGCCGTTGCCAAGCACGCCGAAGGATTCGCCAAGGCCGGAAACAGCGCGGGCACCGGTAATCTGAAGCGCCACGCCGCGGGCGATCAGCATCATCCCGAGCGTCGCAATAAAGGGCGGCAGTTTCATCTGGGTCACCAGAATGCCGTTGATCAGGCCGCAGAGGCTGCCGACGAGAATGCCGACGAACATGCCGAGCGGAACCGGCAGGCCGAGCTCCTTGACGCAGAGAGCCGCGACGACGCCTGCCAGCGCCAGCACAGAGCCGACGGACAAATCGATGCCGCCGGTAATGATGACGCAGGTGGCACCGATGCCGAGAAGGGCAATCGAGGTGACCTGCAAGGCGATTGTCATCGCATTGTTGACGGTGAAGAAGGCGTTGCTGCTGAATGAAAACACCAGCACAAGAACAAACAGGCTGCCGAGTGCTGCAAACTTCTGGATGATGTCCTTTTGGCGGTCGCTCAGCGAAACGCTCCGCGACTTCGAGGGTTCAGTAATATCAGCCATGCTTGCTCCTTGCGCCAGCGTCCGCACCTGATGTCCGGCTGTAGCCGGAGGCGTAGCGCATTATCTCTTCCTGGTTGGTCTTTGCCGTTTCCAGCACGCCGGTGATCCGGCCATGATGAAAGACCGCAACCCGGTCCGTCATGCCCATGATTTCGGGCAGTTCCGAACTGATCAGCACCACGCCGATGCCGTTTGCGGCCAGTTCGTCCATGATCTTGTAGATTGCGAGCTTTGCGCCCACGTCGATGCCGCGGGTCGGCTCGTCGAAGAACAGGACCTTCGACTTGCGGAAAAGCCATTTGCCGATGATGATCTTCTGCTGGTTGCCGCCCGAAAGAAGCCGCACCTGCTGCCGGATAGAAGGCGTGCGAATGTTGAGGAGGTCGACATACTCGTTGGCGACCTTGTCTTGCGCCTTGAAATCGATCAGTCCGAAGCGATCCGACAGCGCTTCCATGTTGGCAAGCGTCATGTTCGCATCGACAGGCATCTTGATCGCCAGTCCCTGCGCCTTGCGGTCTTCCGAGAGGTAGGCGATGCCCGCATCGATCGCGTCCCGCGGAGAGGAAATCGAAAGTGTCTGCCCATGCAGGGTGATCGTCCCGGCATCGATCGCATCGGCGCCGAAGATTGCGCGGGCCACTTCCGTGCGCCCGGCACCCATCAGGCCTGCAAAGCCCAGAATTTCGCCGCGACGAAGCGTAAACGAGATGTCTCTGAAGACGCCGGTGCGATTGAGACCGTCCACACTGAAAATGACGTCGTCACTCGGCGTCGAGGTTCTCTCTGGAAACTTTTCTTCCAGCGAGCGGCCGACCATCTTGGAGACGATGTCATCGACGGTTGTCGCTGCAAAATCGTCGGTGGCGATAAAACGACCATCGCGCAGCACCGTGACGCGATCAACGATCTCAGCCATTTCGTCGAGCCGGTGAGAAATGTAGACGACCCCGACGCCTGATGTCTTGAGATCACGGATGACTTTGAACAGAAGCCGCGTTTCCTGCTCGGTCAAGGACGAGGTTGGCTCGTCCATGATCAGGACTTCGGCATCCAGCGACAATGCCTTGGCGATCTCCACCATCTGGCACTGCGCCACGGAAAGCCCACGGACGGAGACATCAGGGCTGATATCGACGCCCAGCCGGTCGAGACAGCGCTTGGCATCTGCCCGGAGTTTCTTGCGGTCGACGAGAAAGCCGCGGCGAGGCTCGCGGGCGAGATAGATGTTTTCGGCGACGGTCAGATGCGGAACAAGATTGAGTTCCTGGTGGATGATGGCGATGCCAGCGGATTCGGACTGCCGCGTCGACGAGAAATTCCGCTCTTCGCCCTTGTAGGTGATGGTTCCGGATGTGGGCTGATAAACGCCGCTGATGATCTTCATCAGCGTTGATTTGCCTGCGCCGTTTTCGCCGCACACGGCATGCACTTCGCCGCGACGAAGGTCGAAGCTGACGTCGGCTAGAGCTTTGACGCCCGGAAATTCCTTTGAGATGTTGTCGAGCCGCAGAAGTGCGTCAGCTGCTGGCACGCCAACGGCCGGGCGCAAACGCGCCTCGAGTACCGAATGATCGGTCTGCATCCTCCACATCCTCCTCTTGTCGCAAGCTTGCGACTGCCGGTCAGCTCCACCCATCCGGTCTGGCCAATATTGCTAGGCGGCCTTACCAAAATGGTCAAGCCAGTTTCGTGGCGAAGGACGAAATTTGTGTTTTCTCAGCGTTACGGGACATATAGCTGTTGTCATTGGCCTTGCCAGTTCAGCGGTCAGGCAATATGGTAAGGCCAGTTTTGGAGCGCTTATGAACGGAATTCGGATCCCGGAACGCCGGCTTTATCAACAGATCGCAGACCAGATCCGCGGCTTGGTGCAGAATGGGCAGTTTCGTTTCGGCCAGCGCCTGCCGGCGGAACGCGAGCTTGCGCAGCAGCTTGGTGTGTCGCGCCCGTCGCTACGCGAGGCGTTGATCGCGCTTGAACTGGACGGCACTGTCGAGATCCGCATGGGGTCTGGCGTCTATGTCGTTCCGGCCGCCGAGCGGCGCGCTGCATGGTCGGGGTCCATGGGAGAGAGCCCGGCCGAGCTGATGCAGGCGCGTGCGACAATCGAGGGTGCCGCCATCGTTCTTGCCTGCGCGCGCATCACGCCGGAGGCGCTTGCTACGCTTCGTCAAACGCTCGACGCGATGGCGATCGAGATAGAGGAAGGCCGCAAACCGGTCGACCAGGATCGCCAGTTCCACCTGACGATCGCCACCCAGTCGGGAAACAGTGTCATTGGCCGCATCATCGGCGATCTGTTTGACGATCGGCACAGCCCTCTTTCCGCCCAGCTTCGGGAGCATTTCGAAACACCGGAAACATGGAGTTGCGCCCTCGCGGAGCATGAGGAAATCCTGACCGCGCTGGAAGCGCGTGACGGGCTGCTAGCCCAAGCAATGATGCGCATGCATCTGGAGGAATCGAAACGCCGCTGGCTTGACCACTAGCAGCGGAAAACCATAACCAACCCCGATTTTGATACCTCCAGGGAGGAGGTCCATTATGAATGACATGACATCCCCGGTCATCGTGCTCAATACTGCCGATGACGTTGCCGTTGCCCGCCGGTCGATCCAGCAGGGTTCGCCCGTTGGTATCGAGGCCTTAATGGCGCGCGATCTGATCGGCCGTGGCCACAAGGTTGCGCTCAGGGCGATTGCGGCCGGCCAGGAAGTCAAGAAATACGGTCAGGTGATCGGTCTTGCGACGCAGGACATCGCGCCCGGCAATCACGTGCACCTGCACAATCTGGCGATGCTTCCATCGACGCACGAGCACCAGTTTTGCGTCGATGGTGGCGAGCGTGCCCTTTTGCCGCTCGAGCAGCGCCGGACATTCATGGGTTTCGATCGCGGCCTCGGTGGCGCCGGCACGCGCAACTACATCGGCATCATCTCCTCTGTGAACTGTTCCGCCACCGTCTCCCGTTACATTGCGGACTATTTCAACCGCATGGGTGGGCTGGACGGGTTCGGCAATATCGATGGCGTCGTGGCGCTGACGCATAGCAGCGGCTGCGCGATCAACAACAAGTCGGAAGGCTACCGCCTGCTGATCCGCACCATCCAGGGCTATGCCCGGCATCCCAATTTCGGTGGCATTCTGATGATCGGCCTCGGCTGCGAAACCAACCAGATCGCACCGATCCTTGAACATTACCGGATGGAGGAGGGCGAGCGGCTGCGGACGATGACGATTCAGCAGCATGGCGGGACCAAGAAGACGATCGACGCCGCGATCGCCATCATCAAGGAAATGCTGCCCATGGTGAATTCCGCCGTGCGCACCGAGCAGCCCTTGTCGAAGCTGAAGCTTGCTCTCGAATGCGGCGGCTCGGATGGCTATTCGGGTATCTCTGCAAACCCGGCACTCGGCCATGCTTCGGATTTGATCGTCCGCAATGGCGGCACGACCGTTCTTGCCGAAACGCCTGAGATCTACGGTGCAGAACATCTGCTGACGCGTCGCGCGTCGACACCTGAGGTCGCGCAGAAGCTTCTGTCGCGCATCGATTGGTGGCGCGACTATACGGCGCGCAACGGTGACGAGCTGAACAACAATCCCTCCTACGGCAACAAGCTTGGCGGTCTCACGACCATTCTCGAGAAGTCACTCGGTGCTGTCGCCAAGGGTGGCTCCATGCCGCTGAAGGCGGTCTACGAGTTTGCCGAGACGGTGACAGAGCAGGGCTTCGTCTTCATGGACACGCCCGGCTATGATCCGGTCGCCGTGACCGGCCAGGTCGCCGGCGGCTGCAACGTCATCTGTTTCACCACCGGCCGCGGCTCGGTTTCCGGCTTCAAGCCGGCCCCTTGCGTCAAGATCGCCACCAATTCCGAAATGTACGAGCACATGAAGGAAGACATGGACATCAACTGCGGTGGGATCGTCACCGGCGACGAGACGATCGAGCAGTCCGGCGAGCGTATTTTCGAGCATGTGATCGCCGTCGCGTCAGGCGAAAAGACCGTGAGCGAGATCTACGACTATGGCGACAACGAATTCGTGCCATGGCAGGTCGGAGCCGTGACCTGACGGAAAACGGATATTGCCCGTGCTGAAAACCGTGCTTACACCTGAGGGATAAGCCAAGCATGGGGAATCGCAGCGCATGACGACCAGCCGTTACTACTCGAATATGGGTGGCCTGCCGCCCCAGACGGACCTTCTCAGCAGCAAGGCGGTGTTCACCACCGCCTATGCGGTCATCCCGCGTACTGTCATGAGCGACATCGTCACCAGCATGCTGCCGCATTGGGAGAATGCGCGGGCCTGGATCATTTCCCGGCCGCTCTCCGGTTTCGCCGAAACCTTCGCGCAATACATCATGGAAGTTGCTCCGCAGGGCGGCAGCGCTCGTCCCGAGCCGGACCCTCGCGCCTCGGCCGCCATCTTCGTCGTGGATGGCGAGATGACGATCGAGATGGACGGCCAGCAAAACCAATTGCGGACCGGGTCGTTTGCCTATCTTCCGGCCGGCTCGAAATGGCAGATCTGGAACCGTAGTGGCGCTCCGGTGCGGTTCCACTGGGTTCGCAAGGCGTTCCAGGTGGTCGATGGTCTGGACATGCCGCCGGCGATCTTTACCCATGAAGACGACTGCGTGCTCGACCCTATGCCCGATACGGACGGCAAATGGGCGACGACCCGCTTCATCGATCCCTCAGACATCCGCTATGACATGCACCTCAACATCGTCACCTTCGAGCCGGGTGCGGTGATCCCGTTCATGGAAACCCACATCATGGAACACGGGCTCTATGTTCTCGAAGGCAAGGCCGTCTACCGCCTGAACCAGGATTGGGTCGAGGTGGAAGCCGGCGACTATATGTGGCTGCGCTCCTACTGCCCGCAGGCCTGCTATGCTGGCGGTCCAGGCCGCTTCCGCTACCTGCTCTACAAGGACGTCAACCGGCATCCCGCACTGTAACGGGACCTGCCGAAGCCGTTGCTGCACACGGCTTCGGCAGATCTCCCACCAAAAAATTTATCAGATGGTCAAAAATTTATCAGCCGATAAAATATCTTTGAGGCTCCGTCTGGCAAGTCATTGAAACTTATGAGAGGCTACAACTGGCACGTAGCTTGCGTCCGTTCTGTTTATCGCATTGCCTGGAAATCCAGCATGGAAGGATCGGAATATGGAAGTCGGAGTCTTCATCCCAATCGGCAACAACGGTTGGCTGCTTTCGGAAAACGCACCGCAGTACAAGCCGTCGTTCGAGCTGAACAAGGAAATCACGCTCAAGGCCGAAAAATACGGGTTTGATTTCGCGCTGTCGATGATCAAGCTGCGCGGATTCGGCGGCAAGACGGAATTCTGGGACTACAATCTGGAATCCTTCACGCTGATGGCAGGCCTTGCCGCCGTCACTTCCAAGATCAAGCTGTTCGGCACCGCCGCAACATTGATCATGCCGCCAGCAATCGTCGCGCGCATGGCAACGACGATCGACAGCATTTCCGGCGGACGCTTCGGCATCAATCTGATCACCGGCTGGCAGCGCCCCGAATACAGCCAGATGGGGCTCTGGCCCGGCGACGACTATTTCGCCGATCGCTATGCCTATCTCGGCGAATATACGACCGTTCTGAAGGAACTCCTGACCACCGGCCAGTCGGATCTCAAGGGCAAGTATTTCCAGATGGACGACTGCCGCATGAAGCCGATCCCGGAAGGGGATGTGAAGGTGATCTGCGCGGGCTCATCCAATGCCGGCATGGCCTTCTCGGCGGAATATGCCGATTACAGCTTTTGCTTCGGCGTCGGCGTCAACACACCGAAGGCCTTTGCGCCGACCAACGAACGCCTGCTGGCAGCGACCGAAAAGACCGGCCGCGACGTGCGCTCGTTCGTGCTGACCATGGTTCTTGCCGAAGAGAAATCCGAAGACGCCTGGGCCAAGTGGGAGCACTACAAGGCCGGTGCCGATCAGGACGCGATCAAGTGGCTCGGCCTTCAGAGCGCTGTTGATACCAAGTCCGGCTCCGACACAAATGTCCGCCACATGGCAAACCCGGTTTCGGCGGTCAACATCAACATGGGAACGATCATTGGCTCCTATGCCGAGGTTGCGGCGATGCTGGACGAGATGGCCGAAGTGCCGGGCACCGGCGGTGTCATGCTGACCTTCGACGATTTTCTCGAAGGCATCGAAAAGTTCGGACAATTCGTGCAGCCGCTGATGAAAAGCCGCCAGCACATCAAGATGGAACTGGAGGCTGCGGAATGACCGGTGTCGCAGGATATCAGGCACCAGCAAGCCGTCTGGAAAGCGTGACGCTTCCCGCACGACCGGAACCGATCTCGATGAAGCCATCGGAAACCGCCGTCGTCGTCGTCGACATGCAGAACGCCTATTCAACAGAAGGCGGCTATGTCGATCTCGCCGGCTTCGACATCGCCGGCGCCAAGGGCACGATCGCCAACATCAAGAAGACGCTGGATGCAGCGCGCGAGAACGGCGTGCAGGTGATCTATTTCCAGAATGGCTGGGACAAGGACTATGTGGAAGCCGGCGGCCCCGGTTCTCCCAACTGGCACAAGTCGAATGCACTGAAGACTATGCGGGCGCGGCCGGAACTGCAGGGCCAACTGCTTGCCAAGGGCACCTGGGATTACGCGATCGTAGACGAGCTGCAGCCGAAGCCTGGCGATATCCTTGTGCCGAAGACCCGCTACTCGGGCTTCTTCAACACCAACATGGACAGCGTGCTGCGCGCACGCGGCATCCGCAATCTCGTCTTCGTCGGCATTGCCACCAATGTCTGCGTCGAAAGCTCGCTGAGAGACGCGTTTCACCTCGAATATTTCGGCGTGATGCTGGAGGATGCGACCCATCACCTGGGGCCGGACTTCATCCAGCAGGCGACCGTCTACAATGTCGAGAAATTCTTCGGCTGGGTCGCGACCGTCAATGATTTCTGTGGCGCCATCAGCCAGGCCGCTCCGACCGATATGTGAATTTGAAAAACAAAGAGGAGAACGGAATGCCAAAGTCGATCATCGTTCCGGAAGGAACCCAGAAGCCGATCGCGCCCTATTCGCCGGGAACGCTGGCAGACGGCATTGTCTACGTCTCGGGGACCTTGCCCTTCGACAAGAACAACGACGTCGTCCATGTGGGTGATGCCGGAGCACAGACCCGTCACGTCCTGGAGGTCATCAAATCCGTCATCGAGACCGCCGGCGGCACGATGGAGGACGTCACGATGAACCATATCTTCATCACCGACTGGGCGAATTATCAGGCCGTGAACAAGGTCTACGCGGAGTATTTCCCGGGCGACAAGCCGGCCAGGTATTGCGTTCAGTGCGGCCTGGTGAAGCCGGACGCTCTCGTTGAGATCGCCACAGTCGCCCACATCGGCAAGTAACGGCATGGTTCATTACGATATTTTTGGCGCGTCGGGAGAGGACGCGTTGACCATCATTCTGTCCTCCGGCCTCGGCGGCAGCGGCACCTACTGGACGCCGCAGATCGAGGCGCTTTCCGAGCATTTCCGGGTGATCACCTACGATCACTTGGGAACTGGCCGTTCCCCTGGCGAGGTGCCCGAGCAAGGCGGCATCGCGGCCATGGCGGATGACGTCATGAAGCTCGCGGAAGAGCTCGGCCTCAAGACATTCAGCTTCATGGGCCATGCGCTTGGTGGTCTAATCGGGCTCGAGATCGCCGCACGCCAGCCGGAGGTGATCGACAGGCTTGTGCTGATCAATGCATGGGACAAGGCCGATCCGCATTCCGGCCGCTGTTTCGACGTGCGGATTGCGCTTCTCAAAAACTCCGGCGTCCCGGCCTTCGTGAAGGCGCAACCGCTGTTTCTCTATCCGGCCGTCTGGATGTCTGAAAACGCCGAACGCATGAATGCCGAGGAGGCGCATGCAGCGGCCCATTTTCAGGGCGAGCAGAATATCATGAGGCGCATTGCAGCTCTGAGAAGCTTCGACATCGGCGACCGGCTTGCCGAAATCACTCATCAGACCTTGCTGGTCGCCACTAAGGATGATCTCCTTGTGCCCTACACCCGCTCGGTACGGCTTTCGAACATGATGCCCAATGCCGAACTCGCTTTGCTGGATTTCGGCGCACATGCGGTGAATATCGTTGATGCACCGAAATTCAACAAACTCGTGGTAGATTTTCTAAGCCGGGTTTGATTTCATCTGTACGCTCGAGCTGAAAGTTTTGAGATAGCCATGTCCGTGAATGCATCTGCCCCTGCGCTCGACGTTAATCCAGAAGTCGTTGACGGACGGATGAACTTTCGAAACGCGATGTCGCGCCTCGGCGCCGCCGTTCATATCGTCACCACGGATGGACCGGGTGGCCGTGCCGGATTTGCCGCCACCGCAGTCTGCAGCGTTTCCGACAGTCCCCCGACGCTTCTCGTTTGCCTCAACCGAACCTCGAGCGCCTATTTGCCGCTTAAGGAAAACGGCGTCCTCTGCGTCAACGTCCTCTCGGCCGACCATGCAGACCTCAGCCAGCTTTTCGGGGGCAAGACGCCCGTCGATGAACGGTTTGCCGGAGCAACCTGGGCGCCGCTAACAACGGGCAGCCCGGCACTCGACGACGCTCTCGTCTGTTTCGATTGCCGCGTTGTGTCCGTTGCCGACGGTCACACGCATGACATCCTGATCTGCGAAGTGCTCACCACGGTGCAGCCAAAGGCTGGTCAGTCGCTTATCTATCTCGATCGAAAGTATCACGCGCTTTAGTGGGGAGTGACATTGGGGTTTGTTCAGACGAGCAATGCTCGGATGATCGCCCAAGGTCAAAGCGCATGGTCTGAACGTAAGGGCAGGAGTTCATGGGAAGCACAATGTGGTGCCTGGCAGCGGTCGCGGAAATCGCGATTGTCGTCGCGGCCGTCGTCTATACCGCGCGTGACCGCCGGAAGCAGCAGCGGAAAAGCCGCCGGAACGCGTACAGAAACGGCAACCGTTAAGACGTTTCTTCTGCGGTAGAAAATCGATGTTCACCGGCAGACTTTAAACCGATCCCGTCATCAAGATCGTCTGCGACCGACCGGGTTGCCGAGAATGCCGCGCGAATATGTCTCGGGGCCCCGTACGGTCAGCGTTCAAGCACTCTGATTCTCATGGATCGACGCTTTGCAGGTGAACGGACCGGTTGTCCCGAATTGGAACACACACTCTCGTGCATGGTCCTTTTTGGTAAGCATCTGAGTGAATATCAACCACCTCATTCGCGTTGTTTTTCAACGAGTTCTGACATTGTTTCAGAATTAACTATCGCACTACATATCAATTGAGTGATGGACGGCGAGGGCTATATCTCATCGTAGAAAGGTCCCCGCAAGCCGTGGTCTGACCTTCCAAACGAGGCAGATATGGGTAAGCCATCACTACACCCTGGCGACGTTTACGCACAGGAAAGCACGATGGGCCAGTGGCCCACGACGGTGCTTGGCGGTCTTCCCGTTGTCCGCTGCAGCATGGATGAGGCGGCGCAGGGTTTCATCGATGAAGCGCTCCTTCACCGGGGCAGCAGTGCCAAGCCGTTCTATTCCACCTCGGCAAACGGACAGGTGATCGCGATGTGCGCGAAGAAGGCCGACTTCCAGGAGTTGATGCTGGAAGCCGACCAGATCCACGCCGATGGCATGCCCATGATCATGTATTCCAGAATGTTTTCGTCGCATCCTGTGACTGAACGGATCGCGACGACCGATCTCGTGCATTCCGTGGCAGTCAAGGCAGAGCGGGCAGGTGTCAGTTTCTATTTTCTCGGCGGAACCGAAGAGGTCAACGCCAAGGCAGTCGCCGCAATGCGGACCAGGTATCCAAACCTCGAATTCGCTGGGCGCAGAAACGGCTACTTCAAGCGTGGCGAAGAGGATGCGGTGATCGCCGACATCCAGGCAAGCAAGCCCGATATTCTATGGATCGGGTTGGGCTTCCCACTTGAGCAGGCCTTTGTCAGCCGGAACATCGACCGGTTGCGATCCGTCGGTGTGATCAAGACCTCAGGCGGTCTGTTCGACTTCGTCTCGGGGAAAAACGCCCGCGCGCCGTTGTGGATGCAGCGGTACGGGTTGGAATGGGCCTACCGGATGTATAATGAGCCGCGCCGCCTGACGATGCGGTATCTGCTGTCGAACCCGGCTGCCATTCGCGCGCTGTTCACCCACTCGAATTGATCGGGTGCTGCCTTCCGATAAAGGCAGGCCATTGATGCGCTCATTACGAGCCGAGTCACGCGCCAGGTTTGTAGAAATTGTCGACGATGCCGGCCGCGAACGACCATTTCGGGCGGATAATGCTTCCGTCGATCGCTTCCATGTAACCATTGCCATTCAGCGTATGCAGCTTTCGGCCGGGCCAGTGCTTGCCGGGGCTCAAGTGCTTTACGATCACCTGATCGAACCGTTCGTCATCCAGGCGCGTCACTTCGGCAAGGCTCAAAGCTGCCCCATAGCCGTTGCGGCAATCCTGCACGGGACGCAGCAGTTTGCCGTCGCGCCATATCATGTTGCCCGCGGGTCTCGCGGATCGGTCGTTGATGACAAGCGGGTTCGCGGCGTGCGGTCGCCAGGGGCCGAGAAGCGTTTCCGCCGACCATAAGCAGAGCGTATCGGAATAGCCGCCGATACCATCCCTTGTCACAGCGAACATCCAGAACTTTCCCGCGTGCTGGATGATCGTCGCATCGGCGGCCTCGATGCCGGAAACAAGTGTCGCGTGTTTTTCCCAGCCGAACGGAAAGCGCGTTGCCCTGTAGATGGAAATCTCGCCGCTGAGAGACGCCTCCGGAACCATCCAGATCTCACCATCCGCTTCGATGAGGAACGGATAAGACAGATGCCAGGACTCTTCCAGAACAGGGATGGCTGGGCCCGGCCGTCCTTGTTCGTCAAACTCGACGACGCTGATGATGCCCTTCTGGGTCTTCTGATCAAGATCCTCGAAGAAGAGATAGTCCTTGCCCTGCCAACGAAACGAAAAGGGGTCTGCGTAAAAATGGTCGATTGGGTCCGCGAGAACCTGCCAGGGTGTCCCGCCGAGGTCGCGTCGTTGCCAAACGTCATTGTCAGAGGTGACCCGACGCCAGCCGATCCGCCAGTGGGGAGCGTGGCAGCATAGCCGATAGGCAGCGCGGGCCGCGGCAGATGCCAGCATCTTGGCGCTACGAACAGTCACCGCTTTGCGGCTGATAGCGCGTGCGTGCGGCTGGGCCGTGTTGTCTGCAATACGCGGCGCGCGCGGTTCTTCCGGCAAAGCCTTGATGAGAAGGATGGCTGTCCGTGACCAAACGGCTTCCATCGCGCCACCGATACCAGCCGCAGCTTCGAGGGACGCAAAGCCATCGGCAACAATCCAGCGCTCGCCGGAAGGCAGGGTGCACTCAATCTCGATATGCGGTGTTCCCTCGAAAAACAGCGCCGAAGCGAGACTGAATTCACCGGCGTGGCCGTTGAACAACGGCCGATAGATCCGTGTCGATCGGGGGGATGCGCTTCGGTTCGATGTGAGGTCGATGACAATATCCGGAGCTGTGTTGTCTGACCGGGTTCGCCAGTCCGCCAGCGCATCCGGCTCAATACGGTCGCAGAGGCACGGCTGATGGCGTCGAAGCACCATCTTCTCAAGCTGCAAAAGACTTTCGAGGGCAGGCTGCGCTGCCTGATCAGCCCCTTGGACCAATTGAAGGCGCACCGTGGTACCGGCGGCGCGCTGCTCAAGCCGACGGCAGAGCCACTGTATCCACGCCGATGTGGAGGAGCGCTCCGCCACAATCTCGATGGTCAGCGGAGGGACGGAGTTTGAAACGCTGTCCATCGTCATTTATTTCTGAAGCTGTCCGGACGCCTGCAACCTGTCTTCCGATGTTTTCGGCTGTCGGCGGATCAGGCGACGGTAGCCGTCGACCATTGCATCGAGCGAGTGTTGTTCGCGCAGCCGCTGCCCGCACTCCGATAGCCTTTGCCGCAGAAGGGGATCGGAAAGTACAGCGCGAACTACTTTTGCAAATGACGCCGTATCGGTCGTATCGACGAAAAGGGCACAGGGCTCTCCCCTGACCTGCAAGACTTCTCGCATGACGGACAGGTCGGAACTCACAACCGGAATGCCGGCCTGAGCGGCTTCCACCGGCGCGAGGCCGAACGTCTCTCCAGACGTCGGGAAAACGAAGACGTCGAGGCTTTTCAGGAAGGCGCCGATTTCGCTGGACGGCATCTCGCCTGCGAAATGAAGCCGATCCGAAACGCCGAGTTCTGCGCCGAGAGCTCGCAGTCGTGGCGCTTCCGGTCCCTGACCTGCCAGTGCCAGATGGACATCTGGCATGACCGGCAACAATCTGATGGCGAGATCAATTCGTTTGATGGCGTTGAGACGGGCGACGCTTCCGATGATCGGGACGTCGGCTGGAAGGCCGAATTTTGCCCGCGCTTCCTGCTGCGTCATCGAAACGGTTCTGTCGGCAAAGCCGTGCGGAACATAGGTCAGTCGACGCTTGTAGGATGCCGGGTGTCCTTGGTAGTCCAGCCAGGTGGCCTTCGAATTTACAGTGATCTCGTCGTAGCAGCCGGCAATGCCAAGCACCTTATCGACAAGGGCGACCGGCCGGGAAATCGTCGCCTGCGGTGAGACGTGGTTGGCAATGATCAGTGGTACGCCGAGCAAGCGACCGACCGGAGCTGCGACAACATTGCCGAAATGCTGAAAGGTCAGCATCACGTCGGGCTTTATCGTGCGCACGAGCTGCGACAGACGACGAAGCATGGCAAGGTTCTGCGAAATCCCCTGCGGTCTCGGATCGGCCGCAAAATGCGCATTTTCGAAGTGGTCGCAGCCGCTGGTCTTGCGATAGAGGAACAGGTGATGCGCCTCGAATTCGGGCTGTCCGGAAATCGCTGGTTTCGACAGCTGTTCGGCGAGAAGGCGCGTGATCTCCTGAGCGCCCGCTGCTTCAGCTTGCGTCTGGATAAAGAGAAGACGTGTCGGACGTCGCTGCGCGCTCTCGGCCATAGGTTTTCCGGTTCACTCGTATAGTGACGATAAAGACAGCGAAAGCTCAAGAGAGGCTAAACACGATACTTAGCTTTCGAACGATACTGCGTATTACTGGGATTTTCTTGGAAGTCGTGAGGCGCGGACGTTTTGCGCGGCGCATGACCTCAACTCGACGTCTTGAACGCAGAAGAGCGGCGGGGAGCCCCTTTTTCAGCGTTGCTCTTGATGATGATCTTTGTGTACTCGCTGACCATCAGATTGAGAGAGTAACGTTCGGCGAGTTCGCGTCCCGATGCGGAGAGCCGGTCATACAGCGCCTTGTCTGCAAGCAGCAACTCGATGCAGCTGACGAATTTATCAGTGTTTTCGGCATCGACGAAGAGGGCACAGGCGGATCTTTCCACCTGCAGGACTTCGCGCAGCACCGGCAGGTCGTTCGCAATGACAGGCACGCCTGCCTGCGCGGCCTCAACGGCTGCAAGCCCGAATGTCTCTGCGGCCGTCGGAAACGCGAAGACGTCGAGACACGCAAGGAAAGTCCCGATCTGCTCCGGGTTGACCTCTCCTGCGAAATGGACACGGTCTGCAACGCCAAGCGTATGGGCGAGAGCCTCGAGGCATTCTCTGTGCGGGCCTTGGCCGGCAATGGCCAGGTGCAGATTTGGCACATGCGGCAGCGTTGAGATTGCCAGATCAATGCGCTTCAGAGGATGCAACCGGGCGACCGTTCCCATGATCGTCACATCCTTGGGCAGATCGAAACAGTCCCTTGCCTTCTCTTTCGATAACGACGTGGTTTTCTGCGCAAAGCCATGCGGAATATGGACCAGCCGTTTGCGGTAGCTTCGTGCATAGGACTGGAAGTAATTCCAGGTCGCATGGGAGTTGACGGTTATCACGTCATAGAAACCAAGCGTGCCGAGGATGCGATCGGCCAGGCCAACAAAGCGGTTCACGGTTGCGGGCGAGGACACCTGATTTGCGACGATATAGGGAATGCCCATTGCCCGCCCGACAAGTGCACCGAGCACATTGCCGTAGTGCTGAAAGGTCAACATCGTATCCGGCTTGATCTTGCGCACGATGGAGAAAAAATTCCGCGCGAAGGTGAGACATTCGCCGAGGCTTTGAGGCCTGCGGGGTGCTGCAAAATGGACATTGGGGAAGTGATCGCAGCCATCGGTCTTCCGGTACAGGAAAAGATGGTGCGTTTCGTATTCCGGCACACCCGTCAGTTGCCCACGCGAAAGCTCCTGGCCGAGAAGCCGCGAGATCTCCTGCGCGCCCGCCAATTCCGCCTGAGTTTGCAGAAAAAGCACACGCCTCGGCTGCCTGGCTCGGTTGGACAATTTCAACTCCTAATTGGTGGGGCAATAGTAGATTGTTCGTCTAAACAATAGGCTAACAGCATCGTTTCCAACAGTAACGATGATTTGTGCGGGTATCGTAAACGTACTATTTCACTTCTCACGTTGATGCCGGCAAACGACCGCGATGAACTCGGACGCCGCCATGCAGATAGGCTGCGTCTGCTTTTTGAAGTCCTGGATAGTGCTGGTACACTTGTCGCCTGATCGAGAAGACAAGGATGAGAAAGATGAAGATCAGGAGAGACGTCGACCGACCGATTTCGTTCTCGACGAGGTTGTTGACGGTGTACATGTTGACGTAGGCAAACGACAGGCCGATGAACTTGTCTCTGACATTTCCGACCGATACGACGAGCAGAAGATAGGTCGCTGACAGTGCTGCGAGAAACAGCAGGAAGCCGGCAATGCCGCCTTCGATGATGAGCGTGATATAGCCGTTGTGGAAGTTGTCGAGCACCCAGCCATAGACGCTTTTGAAGCTCGTCAGGCGTTCCGGAGTCCAGAAGCTGTCAAGGCCGAAGCCGAAGATCTCGCGTCCCTGCAATTCACGAAAGCCGTAGCTCCAGATCTTCATGCGGCTGTTGGTATCGACAGTGATGCCTGCAACGCCGATCTTGTCGGCATCGACCACGAACGTCGTCGAGACGAGATTGATGATCGGTATCGCGAACAGGAGACCGGTGAGCAGTGCTAGTCTTTGGAGGAGCTTTGGCAGTCTGGAAATCACAATCGATGCGACGCCCAGAACTGAAATAAGCTGGCCGCCGCGGGACCCTGCCATATAGACCGCGAGCAAGGCGATCCCGACCATTGCGATACGACCGACGAGCGCGCCCCATTGCGCGAGCGGCGTGACGCGTTGGCGCAGTGGAAGACCAACGCCCGCGATCAGCGCGTAGGCCGCATATGCTGCGAGCCCGTTCTTTTGCCCGGCAATGCCGCGCCACTTTCCCGCATGCTCCCAGCTGCTGTCGACACCGATCGAGGGGACCAGCAGCGCGACCAGAACGCAGACCACGACGAAGGTGGAGAGCGCCGCGAACATGACCCGCAGCGACTGTTCGAGCGTAAGCGTGTTGGCGATCGCAAGCGACGTCACCAGCGCGTTGAAGATCAGGATTGCCTTGATGTAGCTGTCGGCACTCTGCACGCCCCACACCGCGGAAAAACTGACATAGAGAAGGAACGCTGCAAGCAGGGTGCATTCTATGCCGGAGGGGATCCTGAGCCCCACCTTGATAAACGCCACCACGACGATCCAGCCGGAGAGCATCAGGAAGACGAGATAACGGGCCTGCTCCGTCCAAGCGGGCAGCTTCAGCTCTTCGGCCGGCACCCACATGGAAAGAAGCAGAAGCAGGAACATGGCCGGTGCGATATAGCGATGCGCCATTTCAAAATCCGCCTCGTATCCGTTAATCCAAATGCCTCAAAGTCCCTACTCCTGAAACCCTTAAACCGGCATTAAGCGGCGGGTCGTCGGCAAGGTTATCCGTTCGATCGGTCAGGCTTGGCTTAAAACAATCTTAAGCACAGGCTGTGATAAATGCGGTGGAATGAGAGAGCCGGTGCTCTGCCATTAGCCGTGAGACGTGAACCGAATGCAGCCTCCATATCCAGCTCGGTCGAACAGCTCCGCACCTGAAGGGCTGACAAACTACCTTCAGATCGATCTGGGGCGGCTGGCCTATTGGCTGCGCCAAAAATTCCGCTGGATCGTCGCAGCTGCCCTCATCGGATTGGTGCTTGCAGTTTCCTACACGGTCATTTCCAAGCCGCGTTATACGGTGACGAGTGAACTCGTCATCGATCCCGCCGGTCTGCAGATCGTGGGCGAAGAGACGGGTTCGCGCAACGACATGCGCGAAACGCTGCTCCTCAATGCCGACAGCAAGCTTCAAACCCTGCTGTCGCGCAACGTGCTTCTCCGGGTGATCGAAAAGCTCGATCTCACCAACGATATCGAATTCGTTCCAGCCGGCGGTTTTAGCCTGTTCAGCTTCGGTGGACCCGCGACGCCGGTCGACCCGAGAATCATCGCGCTGGAATCTCTCAACAAGAGACTTGCAGCCCAGCGGGATGAGAAATCCTTCGTGCTGTTCATGTCGGTCTGGACATGGGATGCCGAAAAATCCATCCGGATCTCGCAAGCGCTGATCGAGGAATTCAAGGCCGAACTCAATGCCGGCGATGTTGACGGCGCCAAGAGAACGACAGATTCGCTTCTTGCACGGCTCACCGAGCTGAAGAAGGGTGTCATCGAGGCCGAAGAGGCCGTCGAAACATTTCGGCGCGAAAGCGGCCTTCGCTCTTCGCAAGGCGAGCTTTCCAGCAGCCGTTCCATGGTCCAGGTCGACACCCAGTTGCGCGAGGCTCGCGAACGCCTGATCGCCGCTGACTCGCGCTACAAGCAAATGCTTGCCGGTGGCAACGATTCCTTGGCGATGCAGTCCGCAACGCTTGCCGCACTGCGGGCCCAGTATTCGACCCTCAAGCAGGAAGCCGACGAGCAGTTGCTAACGTTCGGTACAAGGCATCCGAGAAGGGCCGCTGTTCAGTCGCGGCTGCAGTCGCTCGACCAGGAAATCGCCCGGGAAATGTCCCGGCTGACGCTAGCCGCCCGCAACGAATACGATCAGGCCAAGGCCGTGGTCGGAAAGCTGGAAGGTGAATCGAAGACCGTTTCTACCAGTGTGTTCTCGGATAACGATGCGCAGGTGCGTCTGAGGGAATTGTCTCGTGAGGCATCAGCGAGAGCCGCAGTCTACGAGGCGTTCCTCGGGCGCGCCCGCATGGCGGCCGAGCGGCAGCAGCTGGATACGACCAATCTTCGTGTGATCTCTGCGCCCATCGCTCCGAGAGAGCGCAGCTGGCCGCCGAGCATAGCACAGGCGGCCGTTTTCGGCGCCGCAGTCGGACTGACCCTGGGTGCACTCGGCGTGCTCGCTTTCGGCATCGCGATGGATGTCAATCATCCGCAACGGGCGCCGGAACACGCCCGCACCGAGACGCTGGACGAAGACTATCCGAAAGAGATCGAGCGCAAGCCTGCACCGCGCACCGGATCGTTGTTGTCGATGCTCCCGGACGAGCCATCGCCTGCGCCGCGCTCGTATCGGTGGAACCCGGACGCCTGATGGGTCGCAGTTCTGCCCGAGAGAATAGGGCGGATTTTAATGGTCGGCCTCACTCCATGTTAACCGATTTGAAAAGAACAAAGCCCGCGTTTACTCATCGCTGGCCGGAGTGCTGTATCTGAGAACCAGGTCAGACCTTCGCTTTATCTGTTCCAGCGAAGATATCCTGAAAGTATCAAGACCGGTTTTCGACCCTTGGTGGCGAACGGATGTTAGGGAGTGGATTTCAATGAATTCTATGCTCATGAACAATGACATCATTGCCAACTGGGAAGACCGCCACGCGCGTTTGTTCGGCAATGAGATCGTCAAGCTCAATCATCGTCTCCTCGAGACAGGTCTGTTCTCGAGGGAGGCTGTCGGCAAGTTGATCGAACGCTGCCCGGATAGCGAGTTCGGGCTGGAATCCATGTCCGACGACATCACCAACCCATCGCGACTCTATGGCGTCCGCAACGGCATTTCGGGCGCTGAGGCACTCGCTGCAGTCGAAAAGGGCCGCATGTGGATGAACATTCGTCGCGTGATGGACTGGGCGCCGGAATATGGCCGTTTGCTCGACACGATCTTTTCCGAATTCGCCGGCCGCATGCCCGGGTTCGAGACCTTCAAACGCAATCTCGGAGTGCTCGTCTCGTCTCCCAACGCCAACGTCTTCTACCACGCCGATATCCAGGGCCAGTCGCTTTGGCAGATCGAGGGCAGCAAGCGGGTCTATCTTTACCCGCGCTCGGAGGTGTTTCTGCGCCCGATGCAGGTGGAGAAGATCCTGCTGCGCGAGACCGATGAAAAAATGCCCTACGAGACGTGGTTCGACGAATACGCAACGGCTGTCGATCTGCATCCGGGAGAAATGGTGACATGGCCGCTTTATGCACCGCATCGCGTACAGAACCATGATTGCATGAACATCTCCGTGACGATGGAGCATTGGACGAAGCAGATCTGGAATTCCTACGCGGTCCATTATGGCAACGGCGTGTTTCGCCGCACGCTCGGCGTGAAGGGCCTGTCGACCGAAAATTCGGGCCTGCATGTCTATCCGAAGGCGGTGGCTGCTTTTGCCTGGAAGAAGGCTGGGAAGCAGAAAAAGGGTGATGTCGTCGTCAAGCGCGATTTCAAGCTTGATGCATCGGCCGAAGGCGGTCGGGTCGCATTGAGCTGAGAGCAGGACAAACTACCGAAGACCAACTCCCCGACAGAATACGATCGAGAAAAGCCCTGAATCCATGAAAGTCACCGTAGAAGAGACGTTCGATTTTTCAGGGCCGGAATATCGCCGCCTCTATTCGGAAGGGAAGGGCACTGCCTTTCAGGCGCCGATGTGGCTCGACATGCTTCACCGGCGCCTCGGTCCTTCCCTGGGCGCGAAGCAGCGGACGGTGACGTTCCGCAACGAAGCCGACGACAGTCTCCTTGCCGTGCTTCCCCTCGTGATGCAGCGCTCATCCGGGGTGATGATAATCCAGCCTGCGGATTTCGGTATCAGCGACTACAACACGATCGTCTGCGACGCGGAGCGTTTCGAGCAGATCGCCGCATCACCGGCCGTTCTAAAGGCGTTGCGCGAAACGCTTCGCGGTGCCGACCTGCTGATGTTCCGCAAGGTTCGTGCCGATGGCTTCGACATCCAGCGTCTGTTCAAGGGGGCTCGCGAAAGCCGGGGAGAGAACTCTGCCTACGCGTTCGATATCGGCGACGATTTCGACCATTGGCGCCTAAAGGTGATGAACCGCAACTTCACCAAGAACCTTGGCAGGTTGCACCGACAGACGGAAGCAGCCTACGGCCCCTACCTGCACAAAGCCATTACGGACGAGCAGGAAATCCGCGCGGTCTTCGACTTCCTTCGGGAGGCGCGACAGGACCGTTATTCGGAGAACCTGCTGGATCGCCATGAATATTTCGATCTCTATCGTGATTATGCCGTCGCAGCGGCGGCTTCAGGAGAAGCTGTGCTCTACGTCAGCTATCTCGCTGGAGAACCTGTCGCTGCCCTGTTCGGGCTGGCAGGCGACGGCGAGTTTCACGCAACGCTGCTTGCATCCGACATCAAGAAGCATCAGAAAATCTCGGCCGGAATGCAGATCCTTTACCGCGTCGCACAGCTGCGCCACCAGGACGGCCACAGAGTAATGGATCTCTGCCTCGGCGATCCCGGGTACAAAACGCATTTTCGCCCGACGGAAACGACGATGCGCAATATAACCGTAGCCCTGTCACTCAAGGGTGCTGCGGTCGCCGCCATTTATCACCATGCGAAGCCGCTCAAGAACTTCCTGAGAAAAGGGGTCGCCAATGTCCGGTGATGCATCCGACCACGTGGCGCCCGCTGCCCACCGCACCTTTGCCGTTCGGATCGGCGAGCTTATCCGCCGGCCGGATATCGGCGGGATGGCTGTCGTCGTCGGCGTCAAGATCGGCATGGTGTTGCTCAACTTCACGCTGATCACGCTTGCTGCTCGGCTTCTCGATCCCGAAGCGTTCGGACATTACTCGATCCTCTACTCCGCAGCGGGGCTGCTCTGCATCGTGGCAGCCGCCGGACAGGAGCCGTTCGTGCTGCGGATGTGGAACGAGATGACGGCGGCAGGCAATGCGGCCAAGCTGAAAGGCGCGCTCTACTTCACGCTGCTTCTGTCGCTCAGCGGCACCGTTATCGTCGCGATCGGTCTGTATTTCTGGGCTTCCGCATTGGTCGATGGCCAGACAGCGATAACCTGCGTCATCTATATGATGATCGTCTCCGTGCTGCAGATCTGCATGCATCTTGTGCGAACCGAGATCGGCGTTGCCTCGGGAGACGGCGCGGGCAACGCCATTGTCGGAAGCGTGCCCGTCCTCTATCTGCTCGCCTGTTTCTTCAGCGGGACACGACCGGATACGGCCCATCTTTTCCTGGCCTTGGCAGTTGGAGCAGGTCTTGCTCTCCTCCTGCAGCTCTATCTCATCCGCGGACGAATCCTGCATCGTTTTCCGGACTTTAACCGTATCCGTGCGGTTGCGGACTACCGGCTATGGCTTCCGCGATCGGTCCGCTTCTGGCTCGCGACGTCTCTCGAAGCTACTAATCAGTACATAGACGTGATCATCATCGGCTATCTGATGGACCCGGTAATCGCAGGGGCCTATTTCGTGACGGTTCGCCTCGCCAATTTGTTCGCCGCCGCTGCGGACTCGGTCAATCTGTTCGGAACGCGCCATCTCCCGGGGCTCTACTATCGCGGAGAACAGCGGGCCCTCAACAAGATGCTCGATAGCCTTGCCTGGATAACCCTTGCCTTCAGCGCGATCGGCCTGATCGGCATTCTGGTAGGCGGCTATTTCGCCCTTCTGCTGATAAACGAGCCCTATGCTGCGTATTTCCCGGAACTGCTGGTCCTCTGCCTCGGCACTGCGGCGCTCGGAACGACGAGGCCCTCTGTGATCATGCTGCTTCTGGCAGGCCACGAAGGCCGCTATCTACAGATCATGGCCGTGTGCGTCGTGGTGCGGATTGCCGGCTTCTTCCTGTTCGTCCCGCATTTCGGGGTGATGGGCGCTGTTGCGACGACCGCTGCCGCTTTCGCACTTCAGTCGATCGTCTTGCGCATTGCGGACAAAGCCCTGACCGGGTTCGACTCGTCGATGTTCCGGCTTCTCTTGAGGCGGGCATGATAAAAGGGCTGCAACGAATTCTTTCCGCTGTGTCTCGCGGGTGTATTTCGGAGCCGGAGATCCTATCTAGAAGTCTTCCGCATCATGATTCCCCAGGGCTTTTCCACAGATGACGAACTCTCCCGTTCCGGTTTTCGACGGTCATAACGACGTGCTCTTGCGTCTGCGCCTCAGCGACGCGAAGGATCCTGTCGGTGACTTTCTGGACGGGCGGAAGGATGGTCATATCGATCTGCCGCGAGCCCGCGAGGGTGGATTGGCCGGGGGTCTCTGCGCCATCTATGTGCCGTCGCCGTCCATGGCAAAGGACCAGAACGGCGATTTTCCGACCCCGGCTCAACCCGAGGCGCTGAACCAGACCATCGCCATGGCTCGGATCCTGTTGGATATCGAGCGCCGTTCCAACGGCGGGGTCACGGTCTGTCGGACTGCGGACGATCTCCGCCGCTCGATTGCAACGGGCAGCTTTGCCGCTGTGATGCATATCGAGGGCGCCGAAGCAATTGCCGGGGATCTCGATGCGCTTTACGTGCTTCACCAAGCGGGCTTGCGAACTCTTGGTCCCGTCTGGAGCCGTCCGAACATCTTTGCCTATGGCGTTCCGTTCAAGTTCCCGTCAACGCCGGATATCGGCCCGGGCCTGAGTGACGCCGGACGAGACCTGATTCGTGCGTGCAACGACCTCAGGATTATGGTCGATCTGTCGCATTTGAACGAGGCCGGTTTCTGGGACGTCGCAAAAATCTCGAAGGCGCCGCTTGTCGCATCCCATTCCAATGCGCACGCGCTCTCTGCGCACAGCCGAAACCTCACGGACCGCCAGCTCGACTCGATCCGCGATACAGGCGGGCTCGTCGGCATCAATTTCGGTGTCCTGTTCTTGCGCGACGACGGGCGCAGAGACGAAAGCACGAGCCTCGATGTGCTTGTGCGGCACATTGACTATATCGCCGAGCGGATCGGAATCAATCACGTCGCGCTAGGCTCGGATTTCGACGGTACGACCGTGCCTTCGGACTTGAAAGATGCAAGCGGCCTTCCGCGCCTGATCGAAGCCCTGCGTAACCATGGCTTCTCGGACGAGGATATCGCGAAGATCTCATTCGAAAACTGGATCGACGTGCTGGACCGAAGCTGGGCTGCGTGAGCGGCATAAAGCAGCCGCCGGCAGATGTGCGAAACGTTGAAAGTGAACTGACCCGGCGTCAGACGCCAGCGCGAGTTGCGAGTTTCTCAAACGCCTGAGAGATGCATTAGCGTGCCATCGCGTATTTGTAGGGTTGGCCGCGTTCCAGGGTGCTGCCCGACGGCAGGACGTAGGAAGCCGCGACGGCTAGGCTCACGACGGCGAACGATGCGGAAAGCAGAGCAATTTTCATGTGATAATCCCTCCCTCACATGTAGGGAGAAAGCTCTTGGCGCGAATTGGTTCCCGGGGTCAGAAATGGTTTGCGGTGCCGATCGGCGGCCTCAGCACTCTTGCTTCTGTTCGCCGGGACAGATCCCAATTCCATTCTCGGTCACGACGAATGCAAGGCCCGCGCCTTCGAACGCCTGGCGCAACTGAGCCTCGGTCGATCTGTGAATATCGTGTCGCTGGCCCTCGTAGTCGCGTATGGTGCTGCGCGACACGCCTGAGCGATCGGCAAGGTCCGACTGGGTCCAGTCGAGGAACCCTCGGGCCGCCCGGCAAAGCGCTGGAGACAATATACAAGTTTGCGCGGCTTGACCCATCGCTCTATTCTGCCCATATTGGTCAATACAAATCATATAGGTCAATTTTCGAGAGATTGCTAGTGGCGCGTATTGTGCGCTCTCAGGCCATCGAAACACACGAGGAACAGACACATTGGGATAACGCTGGGGCCATATTTCCTGCTTGTTCTTCTGGTTCTGCCGTTTGTCGGCAGCCTTGCTTCGGCATTTTTTCTGAAGACATCGTCGCGTGTGCTGCCATCTTGGACCGCCGGTGGGGTTTCGCTTGCGTGCCTTCTGATCGTCATCGCCTCTTACCCTTCGATCACCGAGGGCCAGGTTGTCCGCTTGACGTTCGAGTGGATCCCCCAGCTTGGGCTTGAGTTCAAGTTACGGCTTGATGGCTTTGCGTGGATGTTCGCGCTTCTGATCGCCGGCATCGGACTGCTGGTCGTCATCTATGCGCGATACTACATGTCCGAAGAGGACTCGGTTCCGCGCTTTTTCTCGTTCCTTCTGGCCTTCATGGGGGC
The DNA here is from genome assembly GCF_050500185.1 of Neorhizobium sp. DAR64862/K0K3. Taxonomy (NCBI): domain Bacteria; kingdom Pseudomonadati; phylum Pseudomonadota; class Alphaproteobacteria; order Hyphomicrobiales; family Rhizobiaceae; genus Neorhizobium; species Neorhizobium sp. DAR64862/K0K3. The sequence goes on along the minus strand of NZ_CP191450.1, from coordinate 1,123,831 downwards.
CATGATGGGGATCGTGCTTTCCGGCAACGTCATCCTCCTCTCGATCTTCTGGGAACTGACGAGCATCTTCTCGTTCCTGTTGATCAGTTACTGGCACAACAGTTCCGCTGCCCGCGATGGTGCGCGTATGGCCCTGACGGTGACCGGCATCGGTGGGTTCTGCCTTCTCGTCGGCCTCCTGCTTCTCGGCAATATCGTCGGAAGCTACGACCTCGACAAGATCCTGGAGGCAGGCGACGTCATTCGTGCGCATTCCCTCTATGTCCCGGCACTCGTCTTCGTCCTGCTCGGCGCTCTGACAAAGAGCGCGCAGTTTCCGTTCCATTTCTGGCTGCCGAACGCGATGGCGGCGCCGACGCCGGTATCGGCCTATCTCCATTCTGCGACCATGGTAAAGGCCGGGGTCTTTCTCCTGGCGCGCATGTCTCCGGCGCTGTCCGGCAGTTACGAATGGTTCATTCTCGTCGGTGCAGCCGGCATGATCACGCTTCTGCTGGGCGCATACTTCGCGATGTTCCAGCAGGATCTGAAGGGTCTGCTCGCCTATTCCACGATCAGCCATCTCGGCCTGATCACCACGCTGCTCAGCCTCGGGAGCCCGCTGGCAACGGTCGCTGCGATCTTTCACATGCTGAACCACGCGACCTTCAAGGCGTCGCTGTTCATGGCAGCCGGTATCATCGACCACGAGACCGGTACGCGTGATATGCGAAAATTGAGCGGACTGTTCCGGTTCATGCCGATTACCGGCACACTTGCCATGGTCGCCAGTGCGGCGATGGCGGGCGTCCCGCTGCTGAACGGCTTCCTGTCGAAGGAGATGTTCTTCGCAGAAGCGGTCGAGACCCACGCGGACTCGTTCCTGGACCGCATCCTTCCTTACGTCGCCACTCTCGCCGGTGCGTTCAGCGTCGCCTATTCGCTTCGGTTCATCCACACGGTCTTTTTCGGGCCGAAGCCAGTTGGTCTTCCCAAGGAAAAGCCGCACGAGCCGCCGCACTGGATGCTGTTCCCGATCGAACTTCTGGTCGTCGCGTGTCTGGTCGTCGGCGTCATTCCGGCGATCGCCGTTGGACCGATCCTTCAGGCGGCCGCGATGGGCGTACTCGGGCCGGATACGCCTGAATACAGCCTTTCGATCTGGCACGGCTTCAACCTTCCGCTCGTTATGAGCATCGTTGCTCTTGTCGCCGGCGCGCTGATCTACATCCTCCTTCGAAATTATCTTGCGCAGTGCAAAGACGGTGCGCCCGTGTTCAGACGCTTCCGCGGACAGCGCATCTTCGAGCGTATCCTCGTCGAAGTCTCATGGCGCTGGGCAAGGCTCGCGGAGCGGCGGATCGGTACCCGCAAGCTGCAGCCGCAGTTGCGCTGGGTCGTGTTCACCGGCTTTGTCGCAGGTCTCTTGCCGCTCTGGCTCTCCGGGTTCGAACCACGGCCCTTCGTCTTCTCCGGGGTCGACAAGGCCTTTGCGGCCATCTGGCTGATCGGGATTTGTCTGGCGCTCGGCACCGCGTTCCTCGCGAAATATCATCGTCTCGCGGCGCTAGTCATGCTTGGCGGCGTCGGGCTGATCGTCTGCGTCACGTTCGTTTGGCTGTCGGCGCCTGATCTCGCGATCACGCAGCTTCTGGTCGAGATCATCACGACGGTACTGATCCTTCTCGGCCTACGCTGGTTGCCGAAGCGGAACGAAATCAATGATGCACCGATTACCGTCCGCGCCCGGCTGAGACGCTTCCGGGATCTTGCGCTCGCCGTTTTCTGCGGTGTCGGCATGACCTTCATATCCTATGCGGTGATGACGATGCCGGTGCCGGACGCTATCGCTACTTACTTCCTGGAAAACGCTTATTCGCAGGGCGGAGGCCGCAACGTCGTCAACGTGATCCTCGTGGACTTCCGCGGCTTCGATACGTTTGGCGAAATCGCAGTTCTCGGCGTCGTGGCGCTCACCGTCTATGCGCTGCTGCGCCGTTTCAGGCCGGCCGACGACACGATGGCAATGCCGGAGCAGCAGCGGGCACAGAACCGCTTCGACGAAGAACGGCCGGATCGGTCTGCGGGCGATACGGCTCGGGACTACATGCTGATCCCGTCGGTCATCATGCAGTGGCTCTTCCCTGTCATCATCATGTTCGCTGTCTATCTGTTCCTGCGTGGTCACGACATGCCGGGCGGCGGGTTCTCGGCAGGCCTGACGCTGTCGCTCGCCTTCCTGCTGCAGTATCTGGCCGGCGGAACACGCTGGGCAGAAGATCGGATCCGAATTCTGCCGCTGCGCTGGATGGGTGCTGGCCTTCTGACTGCCGCCTTGACGGGTATCGGAGCCTGGGCTTTCGGCTACCCGTTCCTCACCTCGCACTTCCAGTATGTCGAGCTTCCGCTTGTCGGGAAAATGCCGGCGGCAACGGCATTGCTGTTTGATCTCGGCGTCTTCTCGCTCGTCGTTGGCTCGACGGTTCTGATCATGGTGGCGTTGGCGCACCAGTCGATCCGCATCAATCGCCTGCGGGCAATCGATGCAGCAAAGACGAAGGAAACCTGATGGAAATCATTCTCTCCATCGCCATCGGCGTCATGACCTTTTGCGGCGTGTGGCTCATCCTGCGCCCACGGACCTATCAGGTCATCGTCGGGCTTTCCCTTCTGGCCTATGCCGTCAACCTGTTCATCTTCAGCGTCGGCGGGGTGAAGACCAATGTGCCGCCGGTTCTCGTGGACGGCACGGCTACCGCAAGCCTCGCGGATCCGGTGCCCCAAGCACTGGTGCTGACGGCAATCGTCATCGGCTTTGCCACGACGGCACTGTTTCTGGTCGTGCTGCTCGCCTCCCGCGGCCTGACCGGATCCGACCATGTCGACGGCAGGAGCGACCCGTCATGAACGGCTGGGCGCATCACCTCATCATAGCACCGATCCTGGTCCCGCTGCTTGCGGCGGCAGTGCTGTTGTTCATCGACGAACGACAGCGCGTTGCCAAGGCGATGGTCAGCCTTACTTCGGTAGTGATCCTCGTCTGCGTTTCGTTCGTGCTGTTTCGCATCGAGAGCGGTCCGAGTGATTTCGAAGGCGTCTACCTGCTCGGCAACTGGGCAGCCCCGTTCGGGATCGTGCTGGTGCTCGACGGACTGTCGGCGATGATGCTGCTTCTGACGGCGCTGGTGGCGCTTGCGTCACTCGTCTATTCGATGGCCCGCTGGCATACGGTCGGCGCCCATTTCCACACCATGTTCCAGCTGCTGCTGATGGGGGTGGATGGTGCATTCCTCACCGGCGATCTCTTCAACCTCTTTGTTTTCTTCGAGGTGATGCTGGCTGCATCCTATGGTCTGCTTCTCCACGGCTCGGGTCCGCTGCGGGTGAAGGCCGGCCTCCATTACATCGCCGTCAATCTTGCGGCCGCACTTCTCTTCCTGATCGGTGTCAGCCTGATTTACGGAACAGCCGGCACGCTGAATATGGCCGACCTTGCCGCGCGCATTCCGCAGATCGAGCCGGACCGACGCATGCTGATGGAAGCCGGCGCCGGCGTCCTCGGGATCGCATTTCTCATCAAGGCCGGCATGTGGCCGCTCTGCTTCTGGCTTCCGACCGCCTATAGCGCCGCTTCGGCACCCGTCGCGGGCGTTTTCGCGATCCTCAGCAAGCTCGGCATCTATGTCATCTTGCGGCTGATCATGCTGCTGTTTGAAACCGGGCCATCGGCCGGGTTCGGATCGACATTCCTGCTCATCGGCGGTATCGCGACAGCGGTGTTTGGAACGATCGGCGTGCTCGCGTCGCAGGCCTTGGGCCGGTTGGCCGGATATTCGGTTCTGGTGTCGTCCGGCACGCTTCTGATGGTGCTCGGCATCAACGATGGTGCGGTCTCGTCCGGCGCACTCCTCTATCTCGTGAGCTCGACCCTGACGATCAGCGCCTTCTTCATGCTGATCGAACTTGTCGAGCGTGGTCAGGATGCGGGCGCTAGCGTCCTCACCGTGACGATGGAAGCTTACGGCGACGCCGACGACGATGAGCCGCAAGAGGGCGACGGGGTCACGATGCCCGGGACGATGGCGATACTCGGCATATGCTTTGCAGCCTGTGCAATCCTTCTGTCCGGTCTGCCGCCGCTGTCTGGCTTTATCGCCAAATTCGCAATGTTGTCCGCGATGATGGGTACCGGCGCCATTGGCGTGCCGCCGACTGCTGCGGTCTGGACGCTCATCGTTCTCGTCATCCTGTCAGGCGTCGCAGCGCTTATCGCGATGACGCGTGTTGGCATCAGGACGTTCTGGAGCTCGATCGAGGGCACCGTGCCGCGGGTGCTGGTCATCGAGATCGTACCAGTCATGTTCCTTCTGAGCCTTACCCTTGTGCTGACGGTTCAGGCTGGACCCGCGATGCAGTACATGGACACGACGATACGGACCCTCGCCAGCCCGGAAAATTACATCAACGCCGTCAGAAACGCGACAGTCCTGAAGGGCGTCGCCGACAGCAACGGACAGGGAGGCGATTGATGTTTCCCTTCCCGATCCTTGCCGTCTTCCTGGTCCTCATGTGGCTGCTGCTGAACGGGTTCACGCTCGGCCACCTGATTATCGGCACGATGGTCGCAGTCTTTGCATGCTGGGCTATGGCTTCGCTGAGACCGGAAAAGCCGAGACTCGGCAAATGGTACCTTCTGCCGAAGCTTTTGGGGATGGTGCTCTACGACGTTGCAAAGTCGAACGCGCAGGTTGCCGCAGTCATCCTGAGGAGCGGTTCGCGGCGGCATAATCCGGCCTTCCTGACGATCCAGCTGCAGACGCACAACCATTTCTCGCTGGCGGTGCTCGCGATCGTTCTGACGAGCACGCCCGGCTCAGCCTGGCTGGAATACGATTCCAATGACAATACCGTGCTGTTGCATGTCCTCGATCTCGACGACGAGGCGAAGTGGCGCGATATGGTCAAGAACCGCTATGAAAAGCTCTTGATGGAGATCTTCGTATGAGTGCCATCATCGTCTTCACAGCTGTGGCTGTCGCACAATTGATGCTGGCTGCGGCCATGGCTATCGCCTCTGTGCGCATGTTCGGCGGCCCGAGGGCGCAGGACAGGATCATTGCCTTGGACACGCTCTACATCAACGCGATGCTGATGCTCGTCACGTTCGGGATCGGCACGGGTCGGGTCATCTATTTCGAAGCGGCGCTGGTGATCGGCATGCTGGGTTTCGTGGCAACCGTGGCGCTCGCCAAATTTCTGATGCGGGGTGAGGTGATCGAATGAGTGAAGCCACTGATCTGCCGCTCTGGGCCGCCATCGCGGTCGCGGTCTTCCTGCTTGTCGGTGCGTCGCTGGCGCTGATCGGCGCGATCGGCTTTCTCCGGCTGCCGACGTTTTACGAGCGCATCCATGCGCCAACCCTCGGCACCAGCTGGGGTGTGGGCGGCGTCATGGTCGCGTCGATGATCTTTTTCTCCGTGACATCAGGTCGACCAATGATGCACGAGATCCTCATCGGGATCTTCGTCACGGTTACGACGCCGGCCACCTTCCTTCTCCTCGCACGCGCCGCGCTGCATCGAGACAGAGTTGAGAAGACGAAAGGCGTGCCGGAGAAACACCGCGCCGATATCGTAAACAACGATTGAGACGGATCTGTCCTGCGGTCCGTTCCGGTTGCGGGACTAGTCCGGCAGAAGGCCGATATGGTCGAGTTTCGCGCTGCGTGCGGCTCGTCCACCGGGAAGTCGTAGCGGCTCTTCCTCAATACCGTACCGAACCGCCATCATCAGGACATGGGTCCCAAGCATGTCCAGTCCTTCGGTGATCCGATTGCTTTCCAGAAGCTCGACGATGGCGATATGTTCAGCACTCGCGTTTTTGCGCGTGGGCAGCGTGGAACGGTGCGATCGAAGTGCCGCGACCTTGCTCGACACGAGCTGGTAGGCGTTGAACAGATACGGATTGCCGCAATTCTCCAGCGATGCATCGTGGAAATGATCATCAGCGCGGGCGGATCGATGGTTGTCGCCCGCCTCGCACGCCGCCATCATGTCTTCGGCAGCTGCCCGCATCGCCTTTAACGTTTCATCGCGACGACGCGACATGGCGAGGCGAACTGCCTCGATCTCGATCGTCTTGCGGAATTCGCACAGGTTTTCCGTGTCTTCGCGGGTCGGCAGGAAGACGAAACTTCCCCTTTGCGGACGCACATCGATGAGGCCCTGCTGTTCGAGCGTTGCGAAGGCTTCTTTCACCGGGCTCCGACTGACGCCAAGCGTGGTCGCCAGCTTGTCTTCCGAAAGTGCGTCACCCAACTCGAGCTCGCCATCGATGATGGCTCGTCTCAGCCTCTCGGTCACCCTTGCGCCCAACGAGGATCGTGGTTTTGCATCCATTCCTACGGTCCCTTCCTTCCCGGAGCGGATCATACGCTCCGACGCGGCATAACCGAATTCTGTACGCGCCCTCAGGGAGTGAGGCAACATTCCCTGAGGGTGCTTGTCAGGTGGAGATCTCGTCGAGGAAGCGCCGCGTGGCAGCCACTCCCCCTTCGGCCCGCTGCATGAAGCTGAGCGCCGCGTCTCCTTTATGCGGGGTCTCGACGCTGATTACGACATCTGCGGGCAGGGCGGCCATCAGATCCTTCAACCACAGGCCGCCGTCGCCTGGAAACATCCGGGCAGTGCGTGCCTCGGCAATGCAACCGGCGTTGTCTGCCGGTTGCTCGGCCGGCGCATCGCAAAGCTGGAGATACAGCGCCTGGCCCTTCGGCAGGCTTGCGACATCGGCGGGGCTGCCGCCGGAGCGTGACAGGTGCAGCGCGTCGATCAGAAGGCCGACATTGTTCCGGCCCGTCGCACTCGCCAGGCGGCTTGCATCATGGATGTTGGCAGTGGAACGCCAACGCATGAACTCGATCGACATTTTGATGCCGTATTGCGCCGCCGCGTCGGCAATGCGGCCGAGATTGTCTGCTGCTCGGGAAAGATCCGGGTCCTCGCAGGTGATCTGCATGATCGGCATTGCGAATTCACCGGCAGTCTCGATCACCGGAAGCCAGGTTTTGATGTCCGTCTCCGGCAGGAGGGTGAACACCTCGCCGTCGTAGAACGACATGCCCGTGTCCGACGCCGCGGCGTTGATTTCGCGGATCAGCTTCTGGTTCCCAACGATTGGATGGGCAAGCTCCAGCCCGTGTGGAGCAATCAGCCGCAGGCTGACGAGATCGTAACCGCAGGCGGCTGCGATCCTGACGTTCTCGACCGGAGGACAACCGAACACGGTCAGATAGGCGAGCGAAAGGGGATGTTGCTTATACATTGTGCGACCTCAATACGTCGCGCGGCCGCCGGAGACGTCGAACACGGCGCCGGTCGAGAACGAGCATTCCTCAGACGCCAGCCAGTTGACGAGCGATGCGACTTCCTCCGCTTCGCCGAGGCGACCGACAGGGATCTTCGCTGTTACATAGGCTTTGAATTCCGGTGTCAGCTGGTTCATCATTTCCGTCTCGATCGCAGCCGGCGTCACGCAGTTGACGCGGATCTGCGTCGTTGCCAGTTCCTTGCCGATCGATTTCGTCAGGCCGATAACGCCCGCCTTCGAAGCGGAGTAGGCGACCGCGTTGGGATTGCCTTCCTTGCCGGCGATCGAGGCGATATTGACGATGCGGCCATAGCCGGTCTTCAGCATTTGCCGAACCGCCGATTGGCAGCAGTAGAATACTGCATCGAGATTGAGCGACATGACGAAGCGCCAGCCGTCATGCGGGTAATCAACGAATTTTTCGAGCGGGCCATTGTGACCGGCGCAGGTCACGAGAATGCCGAGCGGCCCGAGATCCGCGACCGCTTGCTCCGTGGCTGCCTCGACCGCGGCGGGGTCCATGACGTTGACCACATAACCCTTGGCGCCCGGAAGCTTGGCAGCAGCCTCTTCGACCCGTTCCTTGTTGATGTCCCATAGCGCGACCTTGTGGCCCTTGGCCGCAAGTCTTGCTGCGATCGGAAATCCGAGCCCGCCGGCCCCCCCTGTGACGATCGCAACGCGAGGTGTTTCCTGGTTCGCCATGTGTATCTCCTCCCTGGCATTACGACCCGTTTCCCAAGAGCCGCTTTCTTTTCGTTTGTCGTCTTCACGCGTTCGTATGGTTGAAACCTTGCGCTTGACATTTGTAGCATACTAACATTCTAGTGGCCTACATGGGTCGCAAATGACCGGCTTGTCAAGCGCTGAGGATGCAGGGCGAGTGAATGGGAGGAGAAGACGATGGGAATGAATGGCAACGCCTTTCTGGCGATCTGGCACGACATCGAAGAGGGCGGGCATGCCGAATATATCGAATGGCATACCCGCGAGCATATGCCCGAGCGCCTTTCGATCCCGGGCTTCAGAACCGGCAAGCGGCTGCATGCTCCTTCTGCCTCCCGCTATGTTTTCGGCACCGTCTATTCCGGCGAGACCCTGGAGACCTTCCGTTCTCCCGACTACCTCGAACGTTTGAACAACCCGACACCCTGGACGACGGCTGTTGCGCCGAGTTTCCGTAATTTTCTGCGCGTCGCCTGCGAACGCATTGCTGAGGCAGGCCATGGTGACGGTGGCAGCATGGCGACGATCCGCTTCGATCTTTCGGGCGACGATGGCGAGACCCGGCTGCGGGCAAATGCTCAGGCACTCGCGGACACGATGCTCGCGGTGCGTGGTGTCTCCTGCGTCCACGTCGGTGTTTCCCGCAACGAGGTTTCGAGCGTCCGCACCAAGGAAACCGAGCTGCGGGCTGTAATGAACGAGACTGTCTTCGACGTCGTCGTTCTGGTCGAGGGGTCGTCGAGCGCAGGACTGCGGGCGGCCTTGCCCGAGGTGGAGCGGCTGGCAGTTGAAAGCGGCATCCTTCAAGCGCCGGTCACTGATATCTATGAGACCGCCTTCTCCCTCACCTCGGAAGATATGCGGGGCGCCACATGACCCGGATACTTGTGACGGGAGGCGCCGGCTTTCTGGGCGGCTGGATCCTCAAGGCGTTGAAGGCCGAAGGCCATGACGTGCGGATTTTCGATCGCTCGCCCGACCGCCGCATATTGCGGGAAATCGCTGGCGACGAAGCGGATCACGTCGAGTGGTTTGAGGGCGATATTATCGATGGCGCCGCGGTCAAATCCGCCGCCAAAGACTGCGCATCCATTATTCATCTCGCCGCTCTGTTGACGCCAGCCTGCAAGAACGACCCGGTCCTAGGTGCTACGGTGAACCTGATCGGCACGCTGAATGTGTTCGAAGCGGCCAAGGCAAACGGGATCGCGCGGATTGCCTATGCCAGCAGCGCTGCCGTCTTTGGCCCCGATGACGGCTCGACGCCACATCCGGTCACGCATTACGGCGCCTTCAAGCTTGCATGCGAAGGAAGCGCTTGCGCGTACTGGGCGGATGCGGGCATCTCCAGCATTGGCCTTCGCCCGACGGTGGTCTACGGGCCGGGGCGCGAAAGCGGGCTGACGGCAGGCCCGACGCTTGCATGCCGCGAAGTGGTTCTCGGCAATGCCTACACGATCGGCTATTCCGGCCCGCAGGATCTCGTTTTCGTCGCCGATGTTGCAGCGGCCTTCGCGGCGGCGGCAACAAGACCGTTCGAGGGCTCGCATGCGTTTTCGGTTGGCGGTGCCTGCGAGGACGTCCCGGACGTGATCGCAGCGATCAGGGCCGAGATCCCCGGCGCAAACATTGATTTTGGCGGCCCAGCCGTGCCAATGGCGCCGGATATCAAAGCCACCGACAATCAGGCTCTGCTGGGCCCGATCCCGGTTACGCCCCTCCGGCAGGGAATATCACAGACCATCGCCCATTACCGATCGATCGCGGGGAGGGGCTGATGACCGTCCGCAGCGACATATCGCAGGATCATGTCGGTCATGGTTTCCAGGCGTGCCTCGACCGCGTCTGCAGCCATGAGGTCGCGTCCGAACAGGACCTTCAGCGTGTGGCGATTGGAAACATAGGTAAAGCCGAGGGCGGAAATCGAGATGTAGAGATCGAGAGGGTCCACGCGTCGGAAAAGGCCCTTTGCGGCACCGATATCGAGGATCGTCGAGACCTTCGTCACGACCGAGCTGTTAAGCCCCTTCATGTCGCCGGCCGACTGCAGATGCGCTGCGCCGTGCAGGTTTTCGGTGTTGATCATTCGGACGAAGGCGGGGTTGTCGATATAATACCGGAAGGTAAAGGCGATCAGCGCCTTCATCGCACCGACGGGATCTTCCGGGTCGAGCACGAGGGCGTCTTCGGCACTGCGGATGCCGGTGTAAAGATGCTCCATCGCGGCAAGGTAGAGATCCTCCTTGCTGCCGAAGTAGTGGTAGACCATTGCCTTGTTGGAATTCGCGCGCTGAGCGATGCGATCGACCCGTGCGCCACCGATACCGTAGGTCGAAAATTCCGTGATTGCCGATTCCAGCAAAAAGCGTCTGCGCCTTTCCGGCGACCTTTGGCCCGGGTCAAGACTCGTATCAGTGGACATGTTTTCGGTGGTCGTCATCTCAATTCCTCGGCCTCTCGGCCCCGTTACCACAGCAGGCAACAGGGAGCAGCGGCTTAAGTGTAAGCAATCAATCCGCGAGCAGGAATAGCACGTCGATTGACATCAACCAACTGGTTGGTTAATTGAAATACGGGTATTTCCGTCTGGGTTGCGAAGAGGAGTCGCCGCCCAGGCATTAAAAGGCATCAACCCTGAGGAGGACATTTCATGCCAGGCAAATTTTCATTCCGCACACTCGCATTGACGCTCGTTGCAGGCGTCAGCATGGCGCTCGGCGCGTCGGCTGCGCATGCGCAGGCTCTCGAGAAGATCAAGAGCGCAGGCGTCATCCGGGTCGGCGTCATGGGCGAACAGGCGCCATGGGGCTCGATCGACGCCAGCGGCCAGAACATCGGTTATGACATCGATGTAGCCAAGCTGATCGGCGAGGAAATGGGCGTCAAGGTCGAGTTCGTCCCGAACGCCGTCTCGGCCCGCATCCCCAACCTTCTGACCGGTAAGGTCGATCTGCAGATGGCCGTCATGGGCATGTATCCGGATCGCGCCAAGGCCGTGCAGTTCAGCAAGCCTTATGCAGGCCTGAAGATCATTCTTCTGTCAAGCGCCAAGAACAAGATCACCGCAATCGAGGACGCAAAGAGCCTTCGCATCGGCGTGCCACGCGGCGCGGCGCAGGACAAGGCGATCACCACCCTTTTGGGTGACGTTCCCAACATCCGCCGCTTCGACGACGACAGCTCCAACATCCAGGCTCTCGTCTCCGGCCAGGTCGATGCGATCGGTGGCAACACGACCTACAAGATCAACCTCGACCGGGCATCGCCAGGCAACGACTACGAGCAGAAGCTGGTCTTCAACGAACAGTGGATGGGCGTGACCACCAAGCTTGGCGACAAGGAAATCAACGACTGGCTGAACAAGTTCATCGACAAGATCAAGGCCGATGGCCGTCTCGAAGCGATCAACAAGAAGTGGCTGGCAGCAGACGCTCTTCCGAACTTCCCGGAAAAGCTCGAAGGCATCCCCTTCACCGTACAGTAAAAGTTAGCGTCAATTCCACGACCGCATGACGAAACGGGGCGCGCAGCCGCGAGTGGAAAAGCGCGCCCCGATCTGCAGCAAAAGGCATGGACATGCGCACGATCTTTATCCTGAACGGACCCAATCTTAATCTTCTCGGTCAGCGCGAGCCGGATATCTACGGCCGCACGACACTTGAGGAAATCCGTGGCTGGCTGGAAACGGACGCTGCCGAACTCGGCGTCGCGATTGACTTCCGCCAGTCGAATTTCGAAGGCGAGATCATCGAGTCCGTTCACGCGGCGCGCCAGGATGCCGCCGGTATCATCATCAATCCGGCCGCCTACACGTTCACCTCGATTGCCATCCTTGATGCGTTGAAGACCTTCGACAAGCCGAAGATCGAGCTGCACATTTCCAACGTTCATCAGCGTGAGGAAATCTATCACAAGTCGCTCGTCTCTAAGACGGCGACGGCAGTCATGGCAGGCTTCGGTGCCTACGGCTATCGCCTCGCTCTGCGGGCCATGGCGGAGATGACGCAATGACCCGCATCGGTCTGATGGGTGCTGGTCTGATCGGCCGCGAACATGCCGACCTCCTGGTGTCCAACCGCCGCGCCGAAATTGCCGCGATCTGCGATCCTTCTCCCGCTGCAGCCGAACTCGCCGCGCGCCTCTCCGTCCCGTACTTTGCCGACTACGACACCATGCTCGACGAGGCAAAACCCGACGGCGCCATCATCGCGCTGCCGAACAATCTTCATACACCGGCCGCTCTCGCCTGCATCGAGCGCGGCGTCCCCTGCATGATCGAGAAGCCGATCGCCGAAAGCATCGCCTCGGCTGCCCGCATCGTCGAGGCGTCGGAGCGAAGCGGCGTGCGCGTCCTTGTCGGCCATCAGCGCCGCCACAGCCCCGACATCCGGTCCGCCAAACGCGCCATCGACGCCGGAGAGCTCGGACCGCTGGTCGCCGTCAACGGCATGACCCTGTTCGACAAGCCGGACGACTATTTCAACACCGAATGGCGCCGCAATCGCGGCGGCGGCGTGTTGTTGATCAACCTCATCCACGATATCGACGTCCTACGCTATCTAGTCGGCGAGATCGAAAGCATCCGCGCCTTCACATCCTCGGCCCGCCGCGGCTTCGAAGTGGAAGACACGGCAAGCATTTCGATCCGCTTCGTCAAAGGCGTGCTCGGCACGTTCCTGATCTCGGACGCAGCCGTCAGCCCCTGGGCCTGGGAGTATACGTCCGGCCAGGCGCTCTATCATCCGGCACAGCCTGGTCCCTGCCTTTTCCTCGCCGGACGAAAGGCAGCACTGTCTGTCTCCGACATGTACCTGTGGCGGCACGCGGAAGAAAACGATCACTGGCAGCATCCGCTGGTTCGTGAATACCGCCCCGGCGATGGCTCGCTCACCTATGTCAACCAGCTTGACCACTTCGTCGATGTGATCCGCGGCGATGCACAGCCGCTGATCAGCGCGCGCGACGGCATGTCGACGCTTGCCGCGACGCTGGCGGTCGATCTCGCCGGACGCGAGGATCGCACGGTGACGCTCACCGAAATGCTTGCACCGGCAAAGGTGGCCGCATGAAACGTAAGTGGTCCCTCTCTTTCCTGACCGGACTCGGCGTCGCACCCGAAGAGGCCGTGCGTGCGGCAGCTGAGGCCGGATACGACTATCTCGGCCTGCGCCTGATGCCGGCATTTCCCGGCGGCCTCGCCTATCCGCTGATGGATGACCCAGCGCGGGTGAAATCCCTGATCAGTCTCATGGACGACAGCGGCGTCGCGGTCTTCGATGTCGAGATGATCCGGATTTCGCCGGATTTCGATCCGGAACCGCTACTGCCGTTTCTCGAATGTGCCGGCCAGCTCGGCGCCCGCGCCATTCTTGTCGCCGGTGACGATGCCGACGAAGGGCGTCTGACGGCCTCCTTTGTCAAACTCTGCGAGGCTGCACGTCCGTTCGGCCTGTCGATGGACCTGGAGTTCATGCCGCAATCGGAGCTGGGGGATCTAAGCGCTGCCACCCGCGTCCTGACTGCTGCCGACCAGCCGAACCAGGGCGTCATCATCGATACGCTGCATGTCTCGCGGGCCCGCACAACAATCGAAGAGATCACTGCTGTGCCGCGCAAGTGGCTGAATTATGCGCAGATCTGCGATGCTCCGGCCAAGATCCCGGAGACGCGGGAAGAACTGAACTATACGGCCCGCCACGCGCGGCTTCTGCCGGGCGAGGGGGAGTTGGACCTTGCCGGCATGTTTGCCGCTATGCCGGCGGATCTGCCGGTTGCCGTGGAAATTCCCAACGACGAGCAATCGGCGGGCCTGTCCGCCGCCGAATGGGCGAAGCGAACGCTGATCGCGTCGCGCAGAATTCTCGAACCCGAATCCGAAGAGGCCCAATGACCGGCTTGCAAATAAAGACCATCCAGGGCGTGGATATCCCGAGCCTCGGCTTCGGTACATTCGAACTGAAGGGACCGGAAGGCGAGGCGGCGATCCGTACCGCCATCGAACTCGGTTACCGCCAGATCGATACCGCGATACGCTATGGAAACGAGGTCGAAGTCGGCAACGCCATTCGCGAAAGCGGCGTGGCACGGGGAGAGCTCTTCGTCACCACCAAGATCTGGTTCAACGATCTTGACCCGGAAACGGTCGCCGCCCGCGTTGATGAGAGCTTGGAACGGCTGGGTTTCGACTATGTCGATCTGCTCCTCGTTCACTGGCCGACCAAAGACGTGCCCCTTGGCGAAACGCTTGGTGCATTTGCGCAGGCAAAAGCCAAGGGCAAGACAAGGCTGATCGGTGTCAGCAATTTCACCGTGGCACTGCTCGACGAGGCGCTCGACGTCCACAAGGCCGAGCTGTTTTGCAATCAGGTCGAATATCATCCATTCCTGTCGCAGGAAAAACTGCTCGAGCGCATGCGCCGGGCCGACATCCTGCTCAATGCCTATCAGCCGATTGCCCGCGGCAAGGTGTTCAGCTCCAAGCTGCTGACCGAGCTCGGAGCGAAGTACGGCAAATCGGCGGGTCAGATAGCGTTGCGCTGGCATGTCCAGCAAGACCATGTCGGTGCCATTCCGCGCTCCGCGAAGGCCGAAAACATCCGGTCCAACATGGACATTTTCGATTTTGAACTGTCGTCGGAAGACATGGCTGCCATTCATGCGCTGGCGCGTGGCGAGCGCTATTCCCGTTTCGAGTGGGAACCCGATTGGGACTGAGACGCGGCGATGGTGAAGGCAATGAGGGAGGTAGAACATGACACTTGATTTCAGCGTCGTCACCGATGCTTGGCAATCGCTGGTCTATGGCACGTTGGGAACCCTGTTCCTGGCCGTAGCCGGCATGATGATTGCGACTGTTATCGGCGTGCTGGGCGTGGCGATCCTCAGAACGAACATGGTCATCCCGTCCTTTCTCGTCACAGCTTTCGTCGAGGTGATCCGCAACACGCCTTTCCTCGTGCAGATCTACTTCATCTTCTTTGCGCTGCCTCTGGCCGGCGTCCGGCTCAATCCGACCATGACCGCTGTTCTGGCGCTGGGATTGAACGGCGGCGCCTATGCGATCGAGATCATTCGCGGCGGTGTGGAAAGCATTCCCAAGGGACAGACCGAAGCCGGTCTGGCACTCGGGCTCCACAATCATGAAGTCTTCCGGATGATCGTGCTGAAGCCGGCGCTGCGGGCCATCTATCCGTCGCTGTCGAGCCAGTTCATTCTGCTGACGCTGACGACGGCGATCTGCACTTCGATCTCGGCTTATGAGCTGACATCGGTCGGCCAGCGCATCGAGGCTGAAACCTTCCGTAGTTTCGAGACCTATTTCACCCTGACCGGCATCTACCTCGTCATTTCGATGGTGACCATGTGGACGCTTGCCGCCATCGGCCGGCGTGCCTTCAACTATCCGCAGCGCTGAGGAGGACCAGGATATGGGATACCAAGAACTGACCTACCTGCTGCAAGGCCTCGGCTGGACACTTGTCCTGACCGCCATGGCCTTTGTCGGCGGCATCATCTCGGGCGTCATCGTGGCGCTGATGCGGGTGTCGAGGATCGCCTTGGTCCGTTATATCGCAATCGGCTGGATCGGGCTCTTCCAGGGCACGCCGCTTCTGATGCAGCTCTTCGTCGCCTATTTCGGCCTACCGCTTCTGGGCTTCGATCTGCCCGGATGGGCTGCCGTCGGCATCGCGCTGACTGCGCATGCTTCGGCATTTCTGGGCGAAATCTGGCGCGGTGCGATTGAGGCCGTGCCGAAGGGCCAGACCGAAGCTGCCGATGCGCTCGGCCTCCACACCCGCAGCCTGATGTTCGACGTCATCATGCCGCAGGCCTTCAAGCTATCGCTGCCGGCAACCGTCGGCTTCCTGGTCCAGCTTCTGAAAGGCACGTCGCTTGCTGCCATCGTCGGCTTCATCGAGCTGACGCGTGCAGGTTCGATCGTCTCCAACCAGATCTACCAACCGCTTCTCGTGTTCGGCGTCGTCGGCGCCATGTATTTCGCAATGTGTTGGCCGCTGTCCCTGTGGGGACGACGCATCGAGCGGCGTATGTCCGCCGGTTTGGCAAGATAGAGTAGGGAAAATGACCATGGCAATTGTGACCAACACCAACGCCCAGTCGACCGGCAAAGAGCCGATGATCATGATGCGCGACGTGGAAAAGTGGTACGGCGCATTCTACGCCCTCAAGAAAGTCAACCTGACCGTCGCAAAGGGCGAAAAGATCGTTCTCTGCGGTCCGTCGGGGTCGGGCAAGTCGACGCTGATCCGCTGTATCAACCGGCTGGAAGCCAGCCAGGGTGGCGAGATCGTCGTATCGGGCCATACCGTGAAGGACGACCAGAAGGCGATCGATGCGGTGCGTCGCGAAGTCGGCATGGTGTTTCAGCAGTTCAACCTGTTTCCGCACAAGACTGTGCTCGAAAACTGCATTCTCGCGCCCATGCGCGTGCGAAAACTGTCGCGCTCCGAGGCGGAAAAGACGGCCCGCAAATATCTGGAGCGGGTCCGCATCGGCGATCAGGCGGACAAATACCCGGCCCAGCTTTCCGGTGGCCAGCAGCAGCGCGTCGCGATTGCCCGCGCGCTCTGCATGGAACCTAAGGCGATGCTGTTTGACGAACCAACCTCGGCGCTCGACCCTGAAATGGTCAAGGAAGTGCTCGATACGATGGTGTCGCTCGCCCGCGATGGTATGACGATGATCTGCGTGACGCATGAAATGGGTTTCGCTCGCCAGGTCGCCGACCGCGTCATCTTCATGGCCGATGGCGAGATCGTTGAGGAAAACGATCCCGAAAGTTTCTTCAGCGCGCCGGCCCATCCCCGTACTCGCGCCTTCCTGGGCGAGATCCTGTCGCATTGAACCCGCGTGCGAGGCGCGTATCTGCATGCGTTAGCGCTTAAGGCACATCGCAAACGAGGCTGAGCAAACGAGGGAAAAGTCATGAAGACGTCCATAGCGACCGTATCGATCAGCGGCGAACTTCCGGAAAAGCTTGCAGCGATTGCGCAGGCGGGGTTCAGCGGTGTCGAGATCTTCGAAAACGACTTTCTCGCCTTCGACGGTACGCCTGCCGATGTCGGGCGCATGGTGCGGGATCACGGACTGGAGATTACCCTGTTCCAGCCCTTCCGCGATTTCGAGGGCATGCCTGAACCGCACCGCTCGCGGCTGTTCGACCGGGCGGAGCGCAAGTTCGACATCATGCAGGAGCTGGGCACCGATCTGGTCCTCGTGTGCTCGAACGTCTCGCCGCTCGCGCTCGGCGGTATCGACCGGGCAGTGGCGGATTTTCACGAACTCGGGGAACGCGCTGCCAAGCGTGGCCTGAAAGTCGGGTACGAGGCGCTCGCCTGGGGCAAACACATTTCCGATCATCGCGATGCCTGGGAAGTTGTCCGGCGCACCAACCACCCGAATATCGGCATCATCCTCGACAGTTTCCACACGCTGTCGCGACAGATCGACATCAATTCGATCCGCTCTATCCCGAAGGAAAAGATCTTCATCGTCCAGCTGGCCGATGCGCCATTGATCGACATGGATCTGCTTTACTGGAGCCGACACTTCCGCAACATGCCGGGCGAGGGAGATCTGCCGGTCGAAGCATTTACCAGCGCCGTCGCCGAAACCGGCTATGATGGCTATTTCTCGCTGGAGATATTCAATGACCAGTTCCGCGGCGGCTCGGCAAAGGCTATCGCGGCAGATGGTCACCGATCACTGATCACGCTTGGAGATCGGGTGCGGCGCAATCCGAATGCGTCGGGCCTGACGCTCCCGGTCATGCCGGACCGCAGCGCCGTGCAAGGGGTCGGCTTCGTCGAATTTTCGGCAAGCGAGGCCGACGCCGGAGAACTGGCCGGCATCTTGCGCACGCTCGGTTTTTCCAAGACCGCACAACACCGCAGCAAGAAAGTCAGCGTGTTTTCGCAGGGCAATATCAAACTGCTTCTGAATACGGACGAGATGGGCTTTGCGAGTGCATCCTACGCCGTGCACGGCACCTCGGCCTATGCGATGGCTTTGAAGGTGGACGACGCGCGCGATGCGATGGATCGTGCGGTGGCATTGGGCGCCGAAGTGTTCAATCAACCCGTCGAGACGGGCGAGGTGACGATCCCCTCTATCCGCGGTGTCGGCGGAGGTCTGATCTACCTGCTCGACGACAAGACGGATCTATCGAACATATGGGATATCGACTTCGTCCCCGTCGATGACGAGGAAAAGAAGCAGGATGCCCACCTTCTGAGCGTTGATCATATCGCCCAGACCGTCGCGTATGAGGAGATGCTCACCTGGGTGCTGTTCTACACCTCGATCTTCGAGATGCAGAAGACGCCGATGGTCGACATCATCGACCCATCCGGCGTGGTGCGCAGCCAGGTTGTCGAAGCGCCGCAAGGCTCGCTTCGCATTACGCTCAATGGTGCGGAAAACCGGCGAACGCTTGCTGGACATTTCATTGCGGAGACATTCGGGTCCGGCATCCAGCATCTGGCATTCGAAACTGCGGATATCTTTGCGACGGCCGCAGCCCTGAAGGCGAACGGCTTCCGTCCCTTGCCGATCTCGCCGAACTATTATGGCGACGTGGAAACCCGCTTCGGTCTCGATCCGGACCTGACGGAGAGGCTGAAGGCGGAGAACATTCTCTACGACCGCGACGAGAACGGCGAATACTTCCAGCTCTATAGCGGCACGTTCGGGGAGGGGTTCTTCTTCGAGATCGTTGAGCGGCGCGATTATCGCGGTTATGGCGCAGCGAATGCGATCTTCCGCATCGCGGCCCTGAAGAAGCAGATCAGGCCGGAAGGTGTGCCACGGCTTTAGGCGTCGCGGGAGCCTTTGGTAATGAGGGGCCGGCCGCGTGGGCCGGCCCCTCATGCGTTTTTGGCTTAGCCGAAAAGAACCAGGCTGCTTTTCAGCGTGACCCAGATGCCCCAGATCATCGGGATGCCGACGACGGCCCAGGCGAGAGCGGCCTGAGCGGAGAACCCGCCCTTGCCGATGCCGAACGAGCCGGTCGGGCCGGCATTTGCAGCGGCGGTCTTTGCCTGCAGGGAGGCAACCTCTTCATCCGACATGAACCACTTGTCAGCAAGCGGCCGCACCAGCGAGTTGGCGATAAGGCCAAGCACCAGCATGCCCGCAAGGATATACATCGTGCCGGTGTAGAGAGCCGGTCCCGGCGCAACGCCGGCAGCAATCTGCGCTTCGCGGATGTAGTTCACCACGACCGGACCGACGATGCCGGCAGTCGCCCAGGCGGTCAGAAGACGACCGTGGATCGCGCCGACGAACTGGGTTCCGAAGATATCGGCAAGATAGGCCGGGATGGTTGCGAAGCCGCCGCCATACATGGAAAGGATGATGCCGAATGCCAGAACGAACAGACCCTTGTTGCCGAGGTTGGCAAGTGTCGGTGCGGTTGCATAGAGGATGATGCCGAGGATGAAGAACGTATAGTAGGTGTTCTTGCGGCCGAGCTTGTCGGAGAGCGAGGCCCAGACAAAGCGTCCGCCAATGTTGAAGAGCGACAGAAGGCCGGTGAAGCCTGCAGCGATTGCTGCGATCTGTGCCTTCTGTCCAGCGTCGAGCTGCGCGAACGCGACGTCCGGCAGACCGATCAGCGAACCGGCGAAGATTTCCTGCAGCATCGGCGATGCCATGCCGATAACGCCGATACCAGCTGAGACGTTCAGGCAAAGCACGGCCCAGATCAGCCAGAACTGCTTTGTCTTGTGGGCGTCACGCAGGTGAACGTGTTTCGTGGTGATCATCGTCGACTTGGAAGCAGGCGGTGTCCAGCCTTCAGGACGCCATCCTGCCGGCGGGATGCGGTAGCCGAAGGCGCCGCCCATCATGAAGCAGAAATAGATCGCAGCCATGGCGATGAAAGTCTGCCACACACCGACAGACACGTCGGTCTTGAAGAAGTTCATCAGAAGGTTTGCGAGCGGAGCGCCAATCATTGCGCCGCCGCCGAAGCCCATGATCGCCATGCCTGTCGCCATGCCGCGACGGTCCGGGAACCACTTGATCAGCGTTGACACCGGCGAGATATAGCCGAGACCGAGACCGATGCCGCCGATAACGCCGGCGCCGACCCACATCATCCACAGCTGATGGGTCATGACGCCCATGGCTGCGACGAGAATGCCACCGCACCAGCAGCAGGCGGAGACGAAACCAGCCTTGCGTGGACCGACCTTTTCAAGCCAGCCGCCCCAAATGGCAGCCGAGCAGCCCAGCAACACGAAGAACAGCGTGTAGATCCAGCCGAGATCGGCAACGCGCCAGTTGCAGCTTGTTGTAACCAGGGCCGTCAGCAGGCTCATTCCGGTGCATGACGGGTCGGCTGCACCTGGAATGGCGCGCGAAAGCGGCAGCCAGAAGACGCTGAAGCCGTAGGCCATGCCGATGCAAAGGTGGATAGCGAGGGCTGCCGGCGGCACAAGCCAACGGTTGAAGCCCGGTTTTGCGATAATACGTTCCTTCTCCAGGAGACCGGCGCTTTCGGCGCGGCCTCCTGCTGTTCCTGCAATTGCCATAAAAGAAGATCCCTCTCTGAGTAATGGCTTTCAACGTGAGCTCACCACCGCCCTCCAGCTGAAGGCGAGCTTACGCTTTGCTTTCCGGTGTGATCTCCCGGAAAGCGGTTTCATCTGGCCCCGTTCCCTAACGTCCGGAAACACCCCCGGTCGTTCCCTCTTTGGTTCCCATACCCGTCCCGCTCGGTTCTGCCGGTCGGCGGATCAGTGTCGAAGCCTCGACGACAAGCGGCAGCAATCCTGCGCCGCCGGCATCGAGATGCTCGAATAGGTGCCGGCGCATGCGCGGCTCCCAGAATTTGTTGATATGCGTCGCAACGCCATTGGTTCGCACGCTCTCCGGCTGGGATAAGAAAAACGTGGCGATCTGGTTTGCCATCCGGACCAGCTTTTCGTGGCCGTGGGTTTCATGTGGCACTGTGTCGTCCAACTGATCATGCACCATCGGAAAAAGCTCCGATGGCGATCAGGCGACCCGTCATTGCAGCAGCCGGATACGGTCCGGAGATCCGCGCAGTTGAAGCGCGGCTGCCGTGATAGCTGAAACCTATCGTACGATTGGCTTGTACCGAGATTGAGCGAGTTGCACTGTTTCCGTTACGACGGCTAGTTTCAAGAACTGCACTTGCGACGAACAGTGGCGTCATAGGACTCTGCGACAAATTGGCACTCCCCCTTAATCTGGTTCTTGACCTGTTTGCAAGAGCCCTGCGGCCTCACCGATTGCCTATTTGCAATTGATAATTCCGATTACTCCGCAGCCTCCATTCGACCTGCGATGCGTCGCGATCTGCGCGACAGGTCGCCGTAGTCCTGCTGCCACTCCGTCGGGCCATTCGACGGCGAAACCTGCACCGCCGTGACCTTGTATTCCGGGCAGTTGGTGGCCCAGTCGGAATAGTCGGTCGTGATCACGTTCGCCTGCGTATCGGGATGGTGGAACGTGGTGTAGACGACACCCGGCGCCACGCGGTCGGTGATCAGAGTCCGCAGCGTCGTATCGCCGGCTCGGCTCGCGAGCTTGATCCAGTCGCCGTCCTTGATCCCGCGCTGCTCGGCGTCGTGCGGGTGGATCTCGAGACGGTCCTCCGCATGCCAGACGACATTGTCTGTCCGCCGCGTCTGCGCTCCGACATTATACTGCGACAGGATACGGCCGGTGGTGAGCAGCAGCGGGAAACGTGGCCCGGTGCGTTCGTCGGTCGCGACATACTCGGTGCGGATGAACTTGCCCTTGCCGCGCACGAAGCCATCGACATGCATGATCGGCGAACCGAGCGGATGCGCTTCGTTGCAGGGCCACTGCACCGAGCCCATCTCCTCGAGATAATCGTAGGACACCTTGGCAAAGCTTGGGGTCGTTGCGGCGATCTCGTCCATCACCTGCGACGGATGGGTGTAGTTCCACGGCAGTCCCATGGCCTGCGCCAGTTTCTGCGTCACTTCCCAGTCGGCAAGGCCGTTCTTCGGGCTCATCACCCGGCGAACCCGGTTGATGCGCCGCTCCGCATTG
Organism: Neorhizobium sp. DAR64862/K0K3; assembly: GCF_050500185.1. Lineage (NCBI taxonomy): Bacteria > Pseudomonadati > Pseudomonadota > Alphaproteobacteria > Hyphomicrobiales > Rhizobiaceae > Neorhizobium > Neorhizobium sp. DAR64862/K0K3. The sequence goes on along the minus strand of NZ_CP191450.1, from coordinate 1,101,688 downwards.
GTGAACGTGCCGTCCTTTTCGAGGAAGGTCGAGCCGGGCAGGAAGACATGCGCGTAATTTGCGGTTTCGTTGAGAAACAGGTCGTGCACGACGACGCATTCCATCGCTTCGAGACCGGCGGAGACATGCTTGGTATCCGGGTCGGACTGCAGGATATCCTCGCCCTGGATGTAGATGCCCCTGAACGTGCCCTCGACCGCGGCATCCAGCATGTTAGGGATGCGCAGGCCCGGCTCGTTGTTGAGCGTTACACCCCACAGTTTCTCGAATGTCTCGCGGGTGGCATCGTCGGAGATGTGGCGATAGCCCGGCAGTTCGTGCGGGAAGGAGCCCATGTCGCAGGCGCCCTGGACATTGTTCTGTCCCCGCAGCGGATTGACGCCGACGCCGGGCCGACCGAGATTGCCGGTGACCATGGCAAGGTTGGCGATCGCCATCACCGTCGTCGAGCCCTGGCTGTGCTCGGTGACGCCGAGACCGTAATAGATCGAACCATTGCCGCCGGTCGCAAACAGCCGGGCCGCACCGCGCAGCAGATCTGCCGGCACGCCGGTATAGGCCTCCGTCGCTTCCGGGCTGTGCGCGTCTTCCGAAACAAACGCTGCCCAATCCTCGAATTCCGACCAGTCGCAACGCTCGCGGATAAAGGCTTCGGCAAACAGTCCCTCGGTGACGATGACATGCGCCAGCGCGGTCAGGACAGCCACATTGGTGCCTGGCTTTAAGGGGAGGTGAAACGCTGCCTCGACATGGGGCGAGCGGACGATATCGGTGCGGCGCGGATCGATGACGATGAGTTTCGCACCCTGCCGCAACCGCTTCTTCAGCCGCGACCCGAACACCGGATGCCCGTCGGTCGGGTTTGCGCCGATGATCACGACCACGTCGGTGTGCTCGACGCTGTCGAAATTCTGCGTTCCGGCCGACGTGCCGAAAGCCTGGCCGAGCCCGTAACCAGTCGGCGAATGGCAGACGCGGGCACAGGTATCGACATTGTTGTTGCCGAAACCGGCCCGGATCAGCTTCTGGACGAGGAATGTCTCTTCGTTGGTGCAGCGCGACGAGGTGATGCCGCCGATCGATTCGCGGCCATACTGATACTGGATGCGCCGGAACTCGGAGGCGACATGGCTGAACGCTTCTTCCCAGCTGACTTCCCGCCACGGATCGGAAATCTTCTCGCGGATCATCGGGTTGAGGATGCGGTCCTTGTGGCTCGCATAGCCATAGGCGAACCGTCCCTTGACGCAGGAATGGCCGCGATTGGCCTGGCCGTCCTTCCACGGTACCATCCGTACCAGTTCTTCGCCGCGCATTTCAGCCTTGAACGAACAGCCGACACCGCAATAGGCGCAGGTCGTGACCGTCGAATGCTCGGGCTGGCCGATGGCGATTACCGATTTCTCGGTTAGCGTCGCCGTCGGACAGGCCTGCACGCAGGCACCGCAGGAGACGCATTCGGAATCGAGGAAATGTTCGTGCGCACCGGGCGAGACACGGCTTTCAAAACCGCGGCCCTCGATCGTCAGCGCAAACGTTCCCTGCACTTCCTCGCAGGCGCGCACGCAGCGCGAACAGACGATGCATTTGGAAGGGTCGTAGGTGAAGTAAGGGTTCGACTCGTCCTTCGGCATCCACTTGGCATTGATGGCGCCGTCGGTCCGGGCCCTCACATGGTTGTCGCCCTCGTAGCCATAGCGAACGTCGCGAAGCCCGACGGCACCCGCCATATCCTGCAGCTCGCAGTCTCCGTTGGCGGCGCAGGTGAGGCAATCGAGCGGGTGGTCGGAGATATAGAGCTCCATCACGCCCTTGCGGATCTGTTTCAGCCGCTCCGTCTGCGTGTGGACGACGATCCCGGGCGCCACCGGCGTGGTGCAGGAGGCCGGCGTGCCGTTGCGGCCCTCGACCTCGATGAGACAGAGCCGGCAGGACCCGAAGGCGTCGACCATATCCGTGGCACAGAGCTTGGGCACCTGAATGCCGGCCTCCATCGAGGCGCGCATGATCGAGGTGCCGGCGGGAACGGTGATCTGGCGCCCGTCGATGGTCAGCGTCACCGTCTCGGTGGATTTCGAAACTGGTGTGCCGTGGTCGATTTCATGAACGAGGGACATGATGCGTCTCCTGTTTGAACATGTTGGTGCGGATTGGGCGGCGCGGAGAAAGACCCGCTCTGGCCTGCCGGCCATCTCCCCCAAAAGGGGGGCGAACAGATGCCGCACCGACTTCACCCAATCGGAAACGAGCGAGTGCAGCGATCTGAGCCCTCCCACCTGTGGGGAGGGCGGCGAGCACAGCGAGCGGGAGGGGTCTTGCTGCCCGCCCTTCGCTATAGCTGCGGGCATTCGTCATTCGAAAAGCCAAATCGTTGGCTTTTCGTCTGCTATGCAGAGCACTCCTCATCATTCCGCGGCCTCCACCATCGGTGCCGGCGCAAAGTCCTCAGGAAAATGGTTCATCGCGCTCATCACAGGATAGGGCGTGAAGCCGCCGAGCGCGCAGAGCGAGCCGAACTTCATCGTGTTGCAAAGATCCTCCAGCAGCACCTTGTTCTTGTCAGGCTCGATGCCGGCGCGGATCTTGTCGACCGTCTCGACGCCGCGGGTGGAGCCGATCCGGCAGGGGGTGCACTTGCCGCAGCTTTCGATGGCGCAGAACTCCATCGCGAAACGGGCCTGTTTCAGCATGTCGGCGCTATCATCGAACACCGAGATGCCGGCATGGCCGATCAGCCCGCCTCTTTCGGCAAATGCCTCGTAGTCGAAGGGCGTATCGAACAGTTGCCTAGGGAAGTAAGCGCCGAGTGGACCGCCGACCTGCACCGCCTTGACCGGTCGCCCGGTTGCCGTGCCGCCGCCGATATCATCGATGACCTGGCCTAGCGTGAGCCCGAAAGCCGTCTCGAACAGGCCGCCGTGCTTGACGTTGCCGGCGATCTGGATCGGGATCGTGCCGCGCGAACGGCCCATGCCGAAATCCCGGTAGAATTCTGCGCCGCGCTCCATGATCACAGGCACAGAGGCGAGAGAGATGACGTTGTTGACCACCGTCGGCCGGCCGAGAAATCCCTGCAAAGCCGGTAGCGGCGGTTTTGCGCGCACGGTACCGCGCTTGCCTTCCAGCGAGTTCAAGAGCGACGTCTCCTCCCCGCAGGCGTAGGCGCCGGCGCCGGAGCGGATCTCGATGTCGAAGGCATGCGCCGAGCCCATCACTGAACGCCCGAGGATGCCAGCCGCGCGGGCGATCTCGACCGCCTCGCTCATCGTGGCAATGGCATGCGGATATTCCGAGCGGGTATAGACGTAACCCTTCGTGGCGCCGGTCGCGATGCCTGAGATCGCCATCCCCTCGATCAAAACGAAGGGGTCGCCCTCCATGATCATTCGGTCGGCAAACGTGCCGCTGTCGCCCTCGTCGGCATTGCAGACGATGTATTTCTGGTCGCCCGGCGCGTCCATCACCGTCTTCCACTTGATGCCGGTCGGAAAACCGGCACCGCCGCGGCCGCGAAGACCGCTGTCGGTAACCTTTGCGACGATCTCCGCCTGCGACATCGCGATGGCGTTCCGAAGACCCACAAGTCCGTTGTGCCGCTGGTAATCCTCGAGCGACAGGGGATCGGTGATGCCGCAGCGGGCAAAGGTCAGCCGGGTCTGCTGACGAAGGAAAGGAATTTCCTCCGTCAGCCCGAGACAGAGGTCGTGACCTCCGCCATGCAGCAGCCCGGCATCGAACAACCCGGCCACGTCGCCGGCCTTGACGGGCCCGTAGGCGATGCGCCCGCGTTCCGTCTCCACTTCGACCAGCGGCTCCAGCCAGACCATGCCGCGCGAGCCGTTGCGCACCAGTCTTGCATCCAGCCCGCGGCTGTCGATTTCCTGCGCGATGGCCTTTGCCACCCTGTCTGCGCCAAGCGCCAGAGCTGCGGCATCGCGCGGAACGAAGATCGTAACCGTCATCGCCTTGCCTCCCGCACCATGTCGCCGAGACACTGCTCGTCGACCCGACCATAGAGTTCGCCGTCCATCATTGCGGCCGGTGCGCAGGCGCAGAGGCCGAGGCAGTAGACCGGCTCCAGCGTCACCGCGCCATCGAGCGTCGTCTGGTGGAAGTCGATCCCGAGAACCTGCCGGGCGCGATCCGCGATATGGTCGCCGCCCATCGACTGGCAGGCCTCGGCCCGACAGAGCTTCAGCACATGACGGCCCGCCGGATGATCGCGGAATTCGTGATAGAAGGTGACGACGCCGTGCACCTCGGCGCGAGACAGGTTGAGTTCGGTCGCGATCACCTGCTTGACCTCATCCGGCACGTAACCGAACTCCGCCTGAATGGCATGCAGGATGGGCAGCATCGGCCCTTCGAGATGCTTCAGGCTTGCGATAATGCTCAGCGACCGCGCGGTGAACTCACCGGCGGAAATATGCATGTTCATATGAGCGGCCTCCCCGCTGATCCCGCAAGCCGCCCTCCACGACAGCCAACGGGGTCAAAACACGTGCAAGGTGGGCGAACCCAGCTTCACGATGCAGGAAAGTGTCTCATCTCATGATTTTTGGTCAATAGTGCAGAACGGTTACGCAATAGAACAAAGCTATCGCACAACCTGCCGCCATTCGGACGCGTCCGAGTCTTAACTGTAAGACCCGCAACTATAGCGATGCACGAAGTCTCAGCAGAAGCCGTTCAGCTTGAGGATCTTGTGCGCCTCGATCGATGCGCGAAGCTCGTCTTCCGATGTTCGGCTGCCCTGGTTTGCATCGGGATGGTGCATCTTGAGGCGCTCCTTGTAGCGGAGCCTGATCTGCGCGGGCGTTGCGTCTTGCGGAAGTCCGAGTGTCTCGAACGCCTTTGCTTCGAGAACCTTGAGCTTTCTTGCCTGCTGTTCCGCCTTTTGCGCCTTACGCTGCTCCGCGCTCTTTCGCGCGTTGAGCGCCTTTGCCGACCCGGAGCGGGTCGTCAGCGGCATCGGGATTTCGGTTGGCTGCTTTACACCGGTTCCCATCGTTGAGCGCTGGCCAGCGACCGCTTCCTTCTGGTAGCGGGCGACCACGGGATCCGACTGGGCGGGCGAAAAGTTATAGCCCTTGTTATAATCCTTGATGTGCTCGAGACAGAATAGAAGATACAGGCCTTCGCCGCCCTGGCCGACTGGCGCGCGGTGTGAACCCTTTTTTTCGCAGCCATCCCACTGGCATCTCGGCCCGGATGTGTCGCTTTGCGGCGCAGGCTTTTTGCGGATGGACTTCAGGCCCACAAATATCTTCGAATCGACTGTCATAGGCGTCTATATGGCGGCAAGCTGCGATCTCGGCAAGCGGCGAACCTGCGTTCCACATTTATCCGTGTTTTTCGGAAAACAACTGTGCTTTTGGCGGCGATATCCGGCCTTCGTTACCGAGTGTCGCCGCGGCTATCTTGGGAGTACCGGATCAAAATCCGGTGAGACGCGGCAGCCAGGTCGACAGCGCCGGAATGAAGGTGATCACCAGCAGGATCACGACGTAGGCGACGAGGAACGGTGTCATCTCCCTCGAGATCTCGCTGACCCTGATCCTGACCGCGGCCGAAACGACATAGAGAAGCTGGCCGACTGGCGGCGTTATGAGGCCGATCGTCAGGTTGAGAATGACGATCATCGCAAAATGGATCGGATCGATCCCCAGGCTGAAGGCGATGGGCGCAAGGATCGGCACCAGGATCATGACGCCGGGAAGCGGATCCATGAATGTACCGAAAAGCAGCAACAGCACGTTGACGGCGAGAAGGAACATGATCGGGCTGAGGTTCCACGATATGATCAGGTCCGCCATATATTGCGGCACGCCTTCAATGATCAGCACCCAGGCAAAGGCGCGTGCGGCAGCGAGGATGAGCAGAATGCCGACGGTGATCATCGCCGAGCGGAAGATGATATCAGGCAGATCCCGCATGTGCAGGGAGCGGTAGATGAACATGCCGCAGAACAGCGAGTAGAATACCGCGATGACGGATGCCTCGGTCGGGGTGAAATACCCGGCGCGGATGCCGCCGACGACGATGACAATCAGGGCAACTGCCGGCATCGCGTAGACCGTCGTCCTTACCATCTCGGCAAGCGTCGGCCGCAGATCCATCGAGCGGTAGTTGCGCTTGCGGGAAATGTAGAAGTTCACCAGGCACATCGCGGCGGAGATCAGGAGACCAGGAATGACGCCCGCAACGAACAGGCCGCCGACCGAAACGCGATTGTCCTGCAGGGCATAGATGATCATGGTGATCGACGGCGGGATGATCGGATCGACGATCGCCACAGCCGCAGCCAAAGCGGATGCGTAGCGCTTCTCGTAACCGCTTTTCTCCATCATCCGGATCGTCATCGCGCCCGGTCCGGCCGCTGCTGCAAGTGCCGAGCCGGAAATGCCGGCAAACAGCGTCGTCGAGATGATGCTGGCATAGCCGAGCCCGCCGCGGGCGCGGCCGACGAATTGCGCCGCCAGGCGCAGAAGGTGGTGCGTCAGGGCGCCGCCCGTCATCAGTTCTGCCGCCAGGATAAAGAACGGGACGGCAAGCAGCGGAAAGCTGTCGACGCCGGAGAACATTTCCTTGATCACGACGATCTGCGGATAGCGGCTTCCCAGGATGACGGCGAGCCAGGTCGAGATCGCCAGAGTGAAGGCAATCGGCACGCCGACGGCCATCAGGATGAAAAACGAAACGAAGAGAATGGAAATCATCATGGTCAGGCAGCAACCGGCGGGAGGTCGTCTTCGCCCTGCAGCGCACTCATGCCGCCGACCACGTAGGTGCGCAGAACCAGGAGAAGATGGATTGTCAAAAGGGTGAAGCCGATCGGGATTGCGAGATAGATATAGCCGAAAGGGATTTGCGTGGACGGCGTCGTCTGCAGCATCGTGCGGCCAACGTAGGTCTTGCCCGCCCAGATCATCACCGCAAAGAACGCGAACATGATGAGCGCCGAGATGATCCGAAGGATGCGGGCTTTGCGATCTCCGACCGCGATCTGGACGTTGTCGATCGCCGTCAACGAACCGTGCCTAAGCGTGATGCCGGCGCCGATGAATGTCAGCCAGATCATCAGGTGTCGGGCCACTTCGTCCGACCAGGTGATCGACTGATTGGTGAGAAACCGAAGGCAGACGTTGAGAAACACCAGGATCGCCATCGCCGACAGTATGGCGATCAGCAGCCAGCGATTGAGATCGACGAAAATACGTTCGAATTTCTGCATTGCACCCCCGGCGCTCGAAGCGCCGCCCCTCGGATCGATCCGCTGACGGGCGTCCACCTGAAGAGGGCGCCCGTCGAAGTGTTGACGCGCTTATTTCGTGGCGATGATCTGGTCGACAAGTTCCTTGGTATAGGTCTTGTAGTAACCGTCATAGGCGGACTGGATCGACTTCTGGAACGCGGCCTTCTGCTCGTCACTGAGCACGTTGACCTGCATGCCTGAAGCCTTCGCCTTTTCCACGCCGTTCTTTTCGGAGGCGTCGACAAAGGCGCGCATGGCTTCTTTGCCCTTCAGCGCACCGTCCGCGAAGATCTTCTGTTCGTCCTCGGAAAGGCTTTCCCAGAACGATGGCGCCACGATCAGCATTGCCGGCGAATAGACGTGTCCGGACACCGTCAGATACTTCTGAACTTCCCAGAGCTTGGCGGAGACGATGACCGAAAGCGGGTTTTCCTGTCCGTCGATCGCGCCCTGCTGCAGGGCTGGAATGACTTCCGGCCAGGACATTGGCGTCGGTGCGGCACCAGCCGTCTTGAAGGCCGCGATATGGACCGGATTTTCCATGGTGCGGATCTTCAGCCCGGCCAGATCCTCCGGCTTTTCGATCGGCTGGCGGTTGTTGGTGATGTGGCGAAAGCCCTGCTCGCCCCAGGCAAGGGCGATCAGCTCGCGATCGCGGAACTTTTCAAGGATGCCTTCACCGATCGGTCCGTCCAGCACGGCGCGCGCATGCGTCAGGTCGCGAAACAGGAACGGAATATCAGTGACGCCAATCTCGGGTACGAAGTTGGAAAGTGCCCCGGAGGAGACCACGACGGCCTGGACGCCGGTTCCAAGCTGCAGGCCTTCGATGACTTCGCGCTCGCCACCCTGTGCGGAGGACGGGAAATGCGTGAACTTGAATTTGCCCTGGCTGGTTTCGGTAACGTATTTGTCCCAGCCATCGGCGGCGGCACCGTAATGGGAATCGCGCGCCAGCGCGTAGGCGATCTTCACCTCGGTTGCCTGTGCCAAGGCACCGGTTGCCCAGGTCGCTGCAAGGGTGGCAGCCGCAACGGCGCCAGCAAAAGTCCGTCTGTTCAACGCATGAAACACGTGTTTTCCTCCCGTAGAGCGCGTCGTCCTCATCCGCGCATGTGGACGACCTCCATCCGCGAAAACCTGATAGACGTCAAGTTCATCCAAGGCCGATAGAAGAGCCTCGCCGGGGGTATTTCGGTTGCAGTCTGATCGACGGCTGATGTCTGTGGTGGAAAAGACGCATCGCCTGCTTTCAGGCTCTGCAAGACGCAGGCTTTGGTCGAGGCGCACGACTTCGCCTCGACCGTCCGAAATCAAGGCCCTTCGCAGATCGGCGCCTGGCCGGTGATCGTCTCACCCACTTCCACGGCGTAGGCGCGCAGGCCATGTCCATCGAGGTTGATGATCCGGTAGCAGGGATTGCCGCCCGTCCAGAACGGCATCGGATTGGCAAGGTCTGTCACGAATCGATGGGCGCAGGCCTGACCGGAGCTGTAGGCGATGCCCTCGGCGCTCGTTCCCGACATCGGAACATGGATATGGCCGAACACGATATGACGGATGCCCGCTTTGTGGCCGGCAAGCCGGCGCATGATCCGCCCGTCGTCATGCATGCCGATGTGATCGAAATGGGCAATGCCGCAGTCGATCGGCGGGTGATGGATAAAGACTGTGACCGGGTGCTTGCCGGCACCTTCGAGCGCCTCGTCCAGAAACGCCATGCGGTCTTCGCCGAAGACGCCACCAATGACACCGCCCTCATGGCTATCGAGAAAGACAAGCCGTCCGAACTCCGTGTCGAGGAAGGACTGGACATATCCGTTTGCATCAATCGGATGGGCAGGGAAGGCCGCCCTGAAATTCGGCCGGTCGTCATGGTTGCCGAGCATCAGGCGCACTTCGAACGGTACGGGCGCCAGAATATCCTTGAGGATGTCATAGGCTTCGGGATCACCGTGATTGCAGAGGTCGCCGGTCATCACCAACAGGTCCGCATCGGCGTGCTTCTCGAGGACATCAGCCACGGCTGCGCGCAGCTGTTTCTCGGGGTCGACACCGTTCACGGACTGGCCTGACAGCATCAGGTGCGTATCGGTGATCTGCAGAATTTTCATCGTCGTTCTCTCAAGAATGAAGAGGCCGCGGAGAGGCTCCCCGCGGCCGTAGGCATTGGTCAGTGATTACTTCATCAACGCGTTGGTCTGCTCGACGATCTGTTTCAGACCGGCCTCGGGCGTGACTTCGCCGCGCATGACGGTGCCGATGATGTCGCGCTGGGTGCGCCAGATGCGCACGGAATCACCACCCGGATAACCGGCCCATGGCAGTGAGCGCTCAGCCTGGAGCGAAGCGGTTTTGACGTTCGGATGCTCGGCATAGTAAGGCGCCAGGAATTCCGGACCGGTGGCGAGCTTGTTGGTTGGCAGGTAGCCGGTGATGCGAACGATGACGTTCTGCGCTTCCGGGCCCGTCACCCACTTCATATACTTCCAGGCTGCGTCCTGCTTTTCCTTGTCCTGGGTCAGCATCACGGCTGAGTTTCCGCCGGTCGGCACGCCGCCCTTTTCAGGGTTATCCAGCGGGAAGGTCGAGGTCACCAGCTTGAAGCGGTCACCGACCAAGGCTTCGATCGTCTGCACATGGGCAGGCGTCGAGAAGATGAAGCCGGTCAGGCCTGCACCGAACTGCTGACGAGACTGGTCCCAGTCAAGCAGGTTCTGGCCGCCTTCGGTGACGAAACGTCGGGCGAGCTTTAGAGCGTTGAGGCCGATCTCGTTGTCGAAGCCGACGGTCTTGGTGGTCTCATCAACCAGTTTGCCGCCCTGATTGGTGATGAGCGCCTGCCACAACCAGTCATCCGGCCACAGGTTGATATCGTAGCCCATGCCGGACACCTTGGCGTCCTGCGCATGGATCTTGTTCGCAAGCTGGATCAGGCCGTCGAATGTCTTCGGCATGTTGTCCGGGTCGCCGCCGGCTTTGCGCACCAGTTCGGCGTTGACATAGATGATCGGCGAAGAGGCGTTGACGGGCAGGCCGTACTGCTTGCCGTCAACCATGCCGAGCGCTGACATCTTCGGCGAATAGTTCTTGTCGAGGAAGGCCTGGCCGCCCTCCTTTTCGATGAACGGCGCGAGATCGGTGATCTGCTTGCGCGGTGCGAGTGTGTGGACCAGTTCTGCCGTCAGATTGTAGCCCGAGAAATAGACGTCCGGCAGGTTGCCGGTGACGGCTGCGCGCAGAACCTGCTGCTGGCCATCGTTATAGCCGGGCGCTGGCGCCAGGAAGTTGATCTTGACGTCCGGATTGTTCTTCATGAACTCATCGGCCAGCGGCTGATGAAATTTGGTGAAGCCCGGCAGGTTGTAGAGAATGTTGAGGGTGACATCCGCTGCAAAGCTCTGCGCGGAGAATCCCGTCAGAGCAAGGCCAAGGGCCAGGCCGCCGAGAGCGGTCCGTCGTTTGATGTTCATTGTCGTCTCCGAAGGGTTCGGTTGAGGGAGGAAGGCTAAGGCTAGTAAGGCTAGAGCAGTTACTTCACGCCGGTCATGGTGATGCCGGCGATGAAATGTTTTCTGGCAAGAAGAAAGCAGACAACCATGGGGGCGGTGATGATCGTCGCGCCCGCCATGAGTGCGCCGTAGTTCGCTCCGGATTCGACGTCCGCGAAGAACAGCATGCCGAGCGGCGGCGGCGCCAGATTGGTGTCGGTGACAACGATCATCGGCCAGTAGAGGTCGTTCCAGTGGGCAACCAGCGAGAACACCGAGAAGGCCGCAAGCGAAGGCAGCGAGCCGCGCAGCACCAGCCGGAAGCAGATTTCCAGTTCCGAAAAACCGTCCATGCGTGCGGCTTCGATGATCTCGTCGGGATAGCTGCGGAACGACTGATTGAAGAGGAAAATCGCAAAGACCGAGAGAAGAAACGGCATCATCATCGCGAAATAGGTGTTCAGCAGCTGCGCTTTTGCGAGCCCCACGAAGAGGGGCAATGCCAGCGCCTGGATCGGCACGGTGAGTGCGGCAATGACCAGCGTCAGCAGCAGTTTGCGGCCCGGAAAGCGAAGCTTTGCGAGCGCGTAGGCTGCAGGCACAGCTGTCAGCACCTGCACGAACAGGATGCCGAAGCAGACGATCACACCGTTCAGCATGAAGCGGAGCATCGGTACCTGACTGGCCGCGCGTGAATAGTTGTCGACGGCTGCAAATTTCTCCGGGATCGGCCAAAGCGAGACGCTGAAGATCTCGGCGGGCGAACGGATGGAGGTCAGAAACATCCAGTAGAACGGCAGCAGCATCACGAAGGCCCCGGCGGCCAGAACGACATGCGGCAAATATCTGCGGAGCGCGGCCATCAGTAATGTACCTTCCGGTCCATATGCACCGTCTGGCCGATCGAGAGCACCAGGACGATGGCAAGGAAAATCAGGGTGAGGGCGGCCGCATAGCCGGTGTTGGAATATTCGAAGCCTTCAAGGTAGAGCGCGAACAGAAGCACTTCCGAGCCCGAGCGACCCTTGGTCAGAACCGCGACGGTTTCGAAAACCTTGAATGCGGATATCGACGTGGTGACGATGACGAACATCATCGTCGGCCCCAGCATCGGCAATGTGACCGTCAGGAAGCGGTCGATCGGATTCTTCGCGCCGTCGAGCCGGACGGCCTCATGCAGATCCTTCGGGATCGCGGTCAGGCCGGCCAGAAAGAGCACCATGTTAAAGCCCAGCACCTGCCAGATGCCGATGATCGCCATGGTCGGGATGAGCAGCGACGGGTTGGACAGAAAGCCGACCGGCTCGAAGCCGAACCACTTGATTGCCGCATTGACCGGTCCGAGCGAGGGGTGCAGCAGAAACTGGAACACGGTTGCCATCGCAACGAGCGTTGCCGTCACCGGCAGGAAATAGGCGATCTCCCAGAAGCCGCGGCTGCGCTTTCTGTTATAGACGAGAAGGGCCACCCCGAGCGCCAGGATGACGCCCGCCGGAATAACGATGAGCGCGTAAAGCACCGTGTTCCACAATGCCCGCAAGAATACCGGATCGCTGAACGCCTTGCGAAAGTTGTCGAGGCCAACGAAGCTGGTGGACATGGCGCCGAGCTGATAGTCCGTGACCGAGAAGACGGCGAGAACAAGCATCGGAATGATGTAGATGGCGAGCATCAGCAGCACAGCCGGAGCAACGAAGAAAAGCCCCCGGCGTGCCATGCGGCGTGCTGTCGAGGATTTGCGTGGCCGGGCCTCTGAAATTGCCTCTACCGTTGAAGCCGCCATACTCACGCCGGCACCTGTTCGTGAACGGTGATCTCGCGGCGCTTCTCGTCGGACCCGAAAAGATGGACGCCTTCCTTTGAAAACGCCAGCCGAACATTTCCATCCGCATCCGCGCCAAGATCGTCACCGACCCGCTGCCGCATGACGATGGAAATGGAAGGATCGCAGTTGAGATTGAAGGTGACAAAACGGTCTGCGCCCTGAGTTTCGGTGCGTACTAGGCGTGCCTCGATGCCGTCTTCTGCGGGAAAGACATCTTCAGCGCGAATGCCGAGTGTCGCAGGTCCCGGCCATGCGTTGCGCGCGGTGATACCGAGCTTTTGTCCGAACAGAACGATCTCTCCCGATGCGTCCAATTCGACGGGCAGGAGGTTGATCGATGGCGTTCCGATGAAACGCGCCACTGTCAGGGTCGACGGCCGCCGATAAAGTTCGTCCGGCGTGCCGAGCTGCTCGATGCGGCCTTCCGACATCAGGGCAATGCGGTCCGACATGGTCATCGCTTCGATCTGGTCATGGGTGACATAGATGAAGGTGGCGCCGAGGCGGCTGTGCAGGTTGGTCAGTTCGCCACGCATATGAGCGCGCAATTTTGCGTCGAGATTGGACAGCGGCTCATCCATCAGGAAGGCAGAGGGCGAACGGACCAGGGCGCGGGCAAGCGCCACACGCTGGCGCTGACCGCCGGAAAGCTGTGCCGGCCTTCGATCGAGCAGATGGCCGATCTGCAGCACGTCGGCGGCTTCTTTCACCGAAGCGTCGATCTCGCGGAGCATTTCGGCATTCGCGATCATGCGCCCGATCAGCGGCAACCTCGACCAGACCGAAAGGCGGCGCATGCGCAGCGGCGTCGCGATATTGTCGCGCACGGTCATATGAGGATAGAGCGCGTAGGACTGGAACACCATTGCCAGATTGCGGTCGGACGGATCCACATCGGTGACATCGCGGCTGCCGATCGACACCGTTCCGCGATCCGCGGTCTCAAGGCCTGCGATGATCCGGAGCAACGTGGATTTGCCGCAGCCGGACATGCCCACGAGCGATAGAAACTCGCCAGGACGGATGGATAGGTCGATGCCCTTCAGGACGTCGTCGGCCCCGAAGCCTTTCCCGATGCTGGCAATGTTAAGCGATTGAGGCTGCATTCTGAGCTCCTTTTCGAAGGGGCTATGCAGCCGCGACATGACGGTGTTGCGACAGTTTTGAGAAGGTTATGTAACGGAGGAGGAGGGTGGGACGTGGACTGTTGGGTGCTACGCCTGCCCCTCAGGGTCGACGGCGGTTAGAGACCTCGCCGGTCATTCGTTCAGCTGCCCTCATCCGGAATGTTCAACACCTCTCCACAGGCCTTGCAATGCACCGCGTCTGCGTCATGGCGTTGCAGAGCGCAGCGCGGGCAGGGAAACGTGACCTTGTGCGGCCTGACGATCGCCTGCGCCAGCCGGACAAACAGCGAGATGCCGATGATCATGGTGAAGACGGATGTCAGCTTGCCGACCGTTCCCGGAAGCGTGATATCGCCGAAACCGGTCGTGGTGACCGTTGCCACCGTGAAGTAGAGCGCGTCGATGAAACCTTCGCTTCCGTCACGATTGTAGAAGAACGTGGTGTAAACGAACCCGGTCATCAGAAACAGGAACACCAGGAAGTTCAGCACGGCGCGCACGACGTCCAGATAGGACACGCAGCCTGCACGCCGCAGAACCTCCTTCAGCAAGGGGCTTTGTCCGATGGCCCAAAGGCGCATGACGCGAAGAAAGGCAAAGTTGAACAGCGCGTCGGGGAAAAGCAGCGTCACCAGGAGGACGAGATCGATCCAGGTCAACGGCCTTGCGAGCCAGTGTCGCAGTGACGGCGCTGCGACGGCGCGGACCATGAGCTCCAAGCCGATCCAGGCTGCGATGATGTAATCGACGATCAGATAGGACGGGCTGGACCGAAGATACGGGCCGAGCAGGAAGAATGCCAGGATCGCCAGATCGACGACCGCAAATGCTGCCTGCATGGCGATGGCGTTCCGACCCGTAGGGCGCTCGAGCAACCGCACGCAGTCCCTGAACTTGATCCGGTCGCTTCTTTTTTCGACAATTTTCATGAGTTCCAGATAGATCGAAAGGAGATGTCATCAAGCGTACGCACAAAAACACGTTGCTGACCGCGCCAGTAGCAAATTGCGGAGCCCTTGCTCAACTGGTTTTCAAGGCGGCGATCAGCGCCCGCAACGCCGGCGGGGATTGTCGCCGGCTCGGGTGATAAAGATGAAAACCCGGGAATCTTGGGCACCACTCGGCGAGGACCTGGATGAGCTTGCCCGACGCAATATCCTCCGCCACGTCATGCTCCATAATGTAACCGAGTCCGGCGCCCGCTCGTACGGCTGCAGCCGGAAGATCGCCGTCGTTGGCGACCAGAGGCCCGCGGGTGCGGATCTTGATGTCCTTGTCACCCCTCTGGAATTCCCAGGGAAGAAGTCCGCCCGATGTCTTCAGCCGATAACCGATGCAGGCATGACGGTCGAGATCATAGGGTGTCAGGGGAGGCGGGTATCTCTCGAAATAGGAGGGCGTGCCGACGACCACCGTCCTCAGGTCCGGGCCGATCTTGACTGCGATCATGTCCTTGTCGACCGTTTCTCCCAGCCGGATGCCCGCATCGAAACCAGCCGCGACGATGTCGGTCAAACCGTCGTCAATGTTGACCTCCACGCGCACATCCGGGTTTGCAAGCAGGAAACCCGGCAGTTTCGGGAGAAGCACGATCCTGGCCGCATAGGCAAAGGTGGTGATCCGCACTGTGCCAGACGGGTTGTCACGCCATTCAGCCATTGCCTGCAGGCCGTCTTCTATCTCCGCCAGCGCCGGGTTCAGTGATCGAAGCAGCCGCTCGCCCGCTTCCGTCGGAGACACGCTGCGTGTCGTGCGCGCCAGAAGCCGAACGCCCAGCCTCTCTTCCAACCCGCGCATCGCATGGCTGAGTGCCGATGGCGACATGGCGAGGATCGCGGCCGCACGGGTAAAGCTGCACTCTCGTGCGACCGTCGCGAACGCCACGAGATCATTGAGGTGGTTGCGCTCCATTGCTGCAAGCTGCTCACAAGTTCATGCCGCCCGCAACCTCTAATCGGCAGGAGCAGGTGTTGCTAGGTTCTTCGTCATCACCAGCATGGAGAAGACGCATGGATCTCACGCATTACCGCACACTCGGCAAATCCGGACTGATCGTCAGCCCGCTCGCGCTCGGAACGATGACGTTCGGCGCCGGTCGGTGGGGCGCCGGTGAAAAGACGTCGCGTGATTTGTTCGATACCTATACCGACGCTGGCGGCAACTTCGTCGATACCGCCGACATCTATTCGGGCGGCGAAAGCGAAACCATGCTCGGCACTTTCATGAAGGACAAAGGCAACCGGGATCGTCTGGTGATCGCCACCAAGTCCGGTTTTTCCCGCGCGCGGGGCACGCCGCTCTGGGGTGGGAATGGCGCGAAAAACATCCGGCTCGGGATGGAGGGTTCGCTGCGGCGGATGAAAACCGATTATATCGACATGTACTGGATCCATGTCTGGGATCGTACGACGCCCGCCGAGGAGGTGCTGCAGACCCTGGCGGACGCGGTGCACGCCGGAAAGATCCTGCATTACGGCTTTTCCAACACGCCGGCCTGGTATGTCGCCAAGATCGCAACACTTGCGGAAGCGCACGGCCTTCCGAAGCCGATCGGCCTGCAGTACAGTTATTCGCTCATCGACAGAGGCGTCGAGCTCGATGTTATCCCGGCAGGTGCCGAGTTCGGCTTGGGGCTCGTTCCCTGGAGCCCGCTCGCTGCCGGCTTGCTGTCCGGCAAGTATGGTCGCGACAAGATTGCCGATGCGGGGCGCGCCACAGCGATGCCCGATAGCGGTGCACCGACGAGCGAGGGAGACAGCGACGGCCGGTTGAACGGGGACAATCCGTTTGGGGGCATGTTGTTTACCGAGCGCAACTTCGACGTGGTCGATGTGGTGAAGACGGTCGCAGACGAGATCGGCCGTTCCCCGGCGGAAGTTGCGCTTGCCTGGGTTGTCAACCGACCCGGCGTGTCCTCGGTTCTGATCGGTGCGAGCCGAGTCGCCCAACTCACGGAGAACGTCGCGTCGCTCGCAATCACACTGAGTGAT
>NZ_CP191450.1:65000-1080000 GCF_050500185.1 Neorhizobium sp. DAR64862/K0K3 | reverse complement strand
CCAACAGTTTGGCGCGCCGTCCGCAGCGCAGCGACCGCAAGGTCGCGACAGCGTGAGGACAGAACAGACCCGGCAATACCGGGTTCGAGGGTTCAGCAGAAGAGGTTTCTAGATATCGCTAATAAGGTATCTACACCTGAATACATAGGGTGTAAGAAGCGAACTCAGGGAACTGAAACATCTAAGTACCTGAAGGAAAGGACATCAACCGAGACTCCGTAAGTAGTGGCGAGCGAACGCGGACCAGGCCAGTGGCAATGTTGAATAAAGCTGAACAGGTTGGAAAGCCTGGCTAGAGTGGGTGATAGCCCCGTAAGCGTAGAACAGACATTGTCCTTGAGTAGGGCGGGACACGTGAAATCCTGTCTGAACATGGGGAGACCACTCTCCAAGCCTAAGTACTCGTGCATGACCGATAGCGAACAAGTACCGTGAGGGAAAGGTGAAAAGCACCCCGACAAGGGGAGTGAAATAGAACCTGAAACCGGATGCCTACAAGCAGTCGGAGGGCGCTCTTTTTAGTAAGGGGCCTGACGGCGTACCTTTTGTATAATGGGTCAACGACTTAGTGTATCTAGCAAGCTTAAGCCGGTAGGTGTAGGCGCAGCGAAAGCGAGTCTGAATAGGGCGATTTAGTTAGATGCATTAGACCCGAAACCGAGTGATCTAGCCATGAGCAGGCTGAAGGTTGGGTAACACCAACTGGAGGGCCGAACCCGCATCTGTTGCAATAGATTGGGATGACTTGTGGCTAGGGGTGAAAGGCCAATCAAACTCGGAGATAGCTGGTTCTCCGCGAAATCTATTTAGGTAGAGCGTCGACCGAATACCCTCGGGGGTAGAGCACTGGATGGGCTATGGGGACTCACCGTCTTACTGATCCTAACCAAACTCCGAATACCGAGGAGTACTAGTCGGCAGACACACGGCGGGTGCTAACGTCCGTCGTGAAGAGGGCAACAACCCTGACCTCCAGCTAAGGTCCCCAAGTCATGGCTAAGTGGGAAAGGATGTGAGGATCCCAAAACAACCAGGATGTTGGCTTAGAAGCAGCCATCATTTAAAGAAAGCGTAACAGCTCACTGGTCTAAATAAGGGTCTTTGCGCCGAAAATGTAACGGGGCTAAAGCCATGCACCGAAGCTGAGGATATGCACGCAAGTGTATGTGGTAGCGGAGCGTTCCGTAAGTCTGTGAAGGAGGACCCGTGAGGGCCTCTGGAGATATCGGAAGTGCGAATGTTGACATGAGTAACGATAAAGGGGGTGAGAGACCCCCTCGCCGAAAGACCAAGGGTTCCTGCTTAAAGTTAATCTGAGCAGGGTTAGCCGGCCCCTAAGGCGAGGCAGAAATGCGTAGTCGATGGGAACCACGTTAATATTCGTGGGCCTGGTGGTAGTGACGGATCGCGTAAGTTGTACCTCCTTATTGGATTGGATGTGCAGCGGGGCGGTTCCAGGAAATAGCTCCACCGTATAGACCGTACCCGAAACCGACACAGGTGGTCAGGTAGAGCATACCAAGGCGCTTGAGAGAACTATGTTGAAGGAACTCGGCAAATTGCACGCGTAACTTCGGAAGAAGCGTGACCCCTTTTTACGCAAGTGGAAAGGGGTGGCACAGACCAGGGGGTAGCGACTGTTTATCAAAAACACAGGGCTCTGCGAAGTCGAAAGACGACGTATAGGGCCTGACGCCTGCCCGGTGCTGGAAGGTTAAAGGGAGAGGTGCAAGCTTTGAACTGAAGCCCCAGTAAACGGCGGCCGTAACTATAACGGTCCTAAGGTAGCGAAATTCCTTGTCGGGTAAGTTCCGACCTGCACGAATGGCGTAACGACTTCCCCGCTGTCTCCAACATAGACTCAGTGAAATTGAATTCCCCGTGAAGATGCGGGGTTCCTGCGGTTAGACGGAAAGACCCCGTGCACCTTTACTATAGCTTTACACTGGCATTCGTGTCGGCATGTGTAGGATAGGTGGTAGGCTTTGAAGCGGGGACGCCAGTTCTCGTGGAGCCATCCTTGAAATACCACCCTTATCGTCATGGATGTCTAACCGCGGTCCGTTATCCGGATCCGGGACAGTGTATGGTGGGTAGTTTGACTGGGGCGGTCGCCTCCGAAAGAGTAACGGAGGCGCGCGATGGTGGGCTCAGACCGGTCGGAAATCGGTCGTCGAGTGCAATGGCATAAGCCCGCCTGACTGCGAGACTGACAAGTCGAGCAGAGACGAAAGTCGGTCATAGTGATCCGGTGGTCCCGCGTGGAAGGGCCATCGCTCAACGGATAAAAGGTACGCCGGGGATAACAGGCTGATGACCCCCAAGAGTCCATATCGACGGGGTTGTTTGGCACCTCGATGTCGGCTCATCGCATCCTGGGGCTGGAGCAGGTCCCAAGGGTTTGGCTGTTCGCCAATTAAAGCGGTACGTGAGCTGGGTTCAGAACGTCGTGAGACAGTTCGGTCCCTATCTGCCGTGGGTGTAGGAATATTGACAGGATCTGTCCCTAGTACGAGAGGACCGGGATGGACATATCTCTGGTGGACCTGTTGTCGTGCCAACGGCATAGCAGGGTAGCTATATATGGAAGGGATAACCGCTGAAGGCATCTAAGCGGGAAACCCACCTGAAAACGAGTATTCCCTATCAGGGCCGTGGAAGACGACCACGTTGATAGGAGGCGTGTGGACGTGCAGTAATGCATGAAGCTTAGCCTTACTAATAGCCCGATTGGCTTCATCGTTCTCATTGACTATGCTCATCAAGGTGCTGCGCACCTCGATGATGACATCTGTTTTGTCCTGACGCGTGAAAAACGCTCCGGACGGGCCGTGACACTGGTCACGACGGCCTCTGGCCTTGCGGAGCTGCGCTCCGACAAACCAGACGGCAAACAAGACGTGTTCAACTAAGACAAATGGGGGTTCGCCTCCGCCAGCTTCTCGACATAACGTTGCAATGGTCGCCCATTGCCACGCATACATTGCCCTTAATCGACCTGGTGGTCATTGCGGGGTGGCTGCACCCGTTCCCTTTCCGAACACGGCCGTGAAACACCCCTGCGCCAATGGTACTCCGTCTTAAGACGCGGGAGAGTAGGTCGCTGCCAGGTCTATTAAAGGCAATGCCATCCATAAGGATGGAACAAACAATCTTCTCATACACGAAAACAACCGGCCCCTGGCCAAACCAAGGGCCGCTCCCAAAGCGGCCTTTTGTCGTTGCCGGGGTTTAGAATTGCCGAAGGGACGTCTGGCTCGTAGTCGGTGCGTCCCTCACAGGAGACAAATCCTTCGCATTTGCTCCGGCACTACACGTAAACCGCAACGCGGTTTACGCAGACGCGAAATTTGGCAAAGCCAAATTCGCTTGGCGCGGGGTGGAGCAGCCCGGTAGCTCGTCAGGCTCATAACCTGAAGGCCGCAGGTTCAAATCCTGCCCCCGCAACCACTGAGACCGACAATCCCGTAGCCATTGCTGCGGGATTTTTTGTTTTTGCAACCTTTCCAACAGCTTGGCGCTCTATCCAGTTCAGGATAGTCCCCAATTCACCGTACAAAAGCGCGTCAATCTCGCCTCGCTGTGGGCCGGGACGTAGCACGATCTTCTCAATCAGGGTTCGTAGAACCTCCGCCGCCTCGGTCCGTTCCTCGGGCCAATTGAGCGCTTCCGTCAGTCGGGCGACCTTGCCGGAATAGACTGCCGAGGCGCTCGGCAACAGATCGGGCACATCCTGAGGCACATCGTCAAGGAGGCCAAGCAGTTCGGCCTTGCGCACCTCCAGCTTCTCCATTCTGTCCTTTAGCTTCTGAGGTGGCACGCCCGCAAGAATAGCATCGACCGCTTTGTCCAACTCCCGATCGGTCTTCTCGAGTTCCGCGTTCCATGCGTCGCGGCTGGACCTGCGCTCGCGATTAAGCCGGTTGGTTTCTGTTGCGTAAGCGTGCGTAGCCTCGGCTGCGATCTCCGGCGCCATCATCCGGTCCTTGAGACCAGCGAGCACACGCCGCTCCAACTCTTCGCGCGGTATCGTCCGGGTATTGGTGCAGGAACCGTTGCTGATATGGTTCGAGCACGCAAAGCGATCGGCACCACGCAGGGAGTAGGGGCCATCGCATATGCCGCAAAAGATCAAACCCGACAGCAACGACTTCGGCCGCCGCACTCCGTTCAAGCGGTTGGTTTGATGATGCGCTCGAACCGCTTCCGTGACATTGGCGTATTTGTCGGCAATGTCCGATTGGCGCTGCTTTACCGCCTGCCACAGAGCGTCATCGATAATACGCTGACCTGGCACCTCCGTGACGATCCACTCGGATTCTGGGTTCATCCGCGAGACGCGCTTGCCGGTGGAGGGGTCTTTGATATAGCGCTGGCGGTTCCAGATCAGCCGGCCGATATAAAGCTCATTATTGATGAGCCCGGTTCCACGTTTCACATGGCCGCGGATGGTCGTGTCGTTCCAGAGCTTGCCTTCAGGACCAACGATCCCCTCGCTATTCAACGCGCTGGCGATGGCACGCGGCCCGATCCCAGCTCCGAAATCACGGAAAACACGCCGAATAATCTCGGCCTCACGGGCATCGACCTCACGGTCACCGCGAATAGGGTCACCGCTGCCATCCAGCTTCTTTACGACCTTATAGCCATAGCAAAGACCACCGCCAGATTTGCCGCTCTCGACACGGCCGCGCAAGCCGCGATGCGTCTTGGCGGCGAGGTCCTTGAGGAAAAGCGCGTTCATCGTGCCCTTCAGGCCGATATGCAGTTCGGAGATCTCGCCCTCTGCCAGCGTTACGATCGGCACACCGGCGAACTTCAGGTGCTTGAACAACGTGGCAATGTCGGCCTGGTCACGGCTGATGCGGTCCAGTGCCTCCGCTAGCACGATGTCGAATTGCCCCGTTTGCGCGTCTTGAAGCAACATCTGAATGCCGGGCCGCAGGATCGTGCTCGAACCGGAGATGCCTGCATCCTTGTAGGTGGCGACGATTTGCCACTGTTCACGCTTTACCTCTTCGCGGCAGATGCGCAGCTGATCCTCAATCGAGGCGTCGCGCTGGTTGTCGGAAGAATAGCGGGCGTAAAGTGCAACGCGGATCATAGGACAGTTCCTTCCGCTCAGGCCGCCTTGTCGTGAAGAGAGGGGCGGATCAGCACTTCGGCCGAAATGCCAAGCTTTGCATGCAATTGCCGGATCATTTCGATCGACAGCCCACGCCGGCGGTTGAGAATCTCCGAGGTACGATTGCGCGTCCCGAAGATAGGTTCCAGATCCTTGCGGGTCATGCCCTCCTGCTCCATCCGAAACTTGATCGCCTCGATCGGATCGGGCGGGTCCATCGGATGGTACTTTGCCTCATAGACTTCGATAAGGGTTGCCAGAACATCGAGCCGGTCGCCCTCCGGCGTGCCGCTCTTTGCACCCCACAGGCGTTCAACTTCAGCAAGCGCCGCGTCGTGATCTGCTTCTGTGCGAATGGGCTTCAGGTCACCTATCATGCTTCACCTCCGTGACGTCGATCCTGTCATAGGCCTTGTGAGTACCGATCCATTTTATCCAGACGATGCTTTTCTCAAAGTCGACCGCCACCACCAGACGGTAATCGTTACCCTTGATATTGAAGACGATCCGTTCAGCACTGACGATGCTCGCCGTGGCGTAAAGCCTCTTTATATCTGCGGAACTTGCCCAGATCCCCTTGCCGACTTCATCGAACCAAGCGTCCAGCGCTGCCTTGACAGCCGGTTGATCCTTTTGGCCCGCGAGGCTATCGACAAATTCTCGCAAAGTGCGGCGAGCAATAATCCTCATGAAGACACCTTCTATCATGATCCCGATACGGGATCAATGACAATATGGAAACATCCCGAGAGAGGAAACCTCCATCGGGATACGAAGACGACCGGTATGTCACTAACGCCTATAGTTACTTTTCGGAAGGCATCACCGGCCCCCTGCGTTCGCTTGCCTGCTTACGGTCGAAGTCTTCGCGAGCCATCTGCCTCCCGATCAGTCGTGCGAGATGCATTACGGCATCGTTTGTAACAGCCAGTCGGTCGATCGCCGACCTCCCCTTGTCGGAGGGCGGGTACGTTTCGATCCTGATCCTGTCCCGCTTTGTCGTCATCGTCTCAAGGGTCCATGCCGGAAAGTCGGCGGAACCATCGAGACCTGAAAGCCAAAGCAAGAAAAGAGGCGCGGCGAAGGTGTGCGGTAATTTGGATGCTATGGCGTGGAAAAGGGATGGTTCAGGTGGGATGAGCTGCTCTTGGCGACAGGGAAATATAAGCTAAACGTCACGGACGCTTCTTGTTTGCAAGAATGCCGACTTGATGTCCAGAATGGTCTACGTTGTATGCGGTGATCAGGAATCAGGATTTCAGACTTTCCAGTTTGGCACATCCTGATCTGTTCTTCTCCCGGCTCGCGCCGGGTTGTCTGCTAAGGGCATCCGCCCTCGCGCCGGCAAGGGTGAAGCGCGGCAAGCCGCGCCGTCCGGGGTGGTCTCCCCAACCTTCCGCGCGGATACGTCTTTCAACAATTCCGTCACTACGGAAATCCGCTTGTGCAGGCCGGGTGATCCCCCTCCGCCCCGGCCGCCCTTGCCCTTGCTACCCCGGTCTCGCCGACGGGCAGGGTTGCAGCGCAGCGTTGCGCTTCAACCCAAGCCCATTAGGAGCAAAGACCATGACCACCATTGCCATCGAAACGACCGCCACACTCGCCGCCGAGAACGGCGCGGAGGTGTTCATCCCGCTCAACAAGCTCAAGAAGCACCCCAACAACGCCCGCAAGACCCCGCACAGCGAGGCGTCGATTGAGGCGAAGGCGGCGAGCATCCACGCCAAGGGCATCCTGCAGAACCTCGTGGTGGAGCCGGAGCTTGACGCCGAGGGAGGCGCGACCGGTTTCTACCTCGTCAGCATCGGTGAAGGCCGCAGGCTGGCGCAGTTGCTGCGCGTGAAGCGCAAGCAGATCAAGAAGACCGAGCCGATCCGCTGCGTCATCGACACCGTGAACGATGCCAGCGAAATCAGTCTGGACGAAAACGTCACCCGCGAAGACCTTTCGCCCGCTGATCAGTTCGAGCGCTTCCGCGAGCTTGCCGAAACGCGCGGCTGGGGCGCGGAGGAAATCGCCGCCCGGTTCGGCGTGAGCGCCCATGTTGTGCGCCAGCGAATGCGACTGGGTGCAGTCAGCCTCAAGCTGATGCAGGTTTATCGCGACGGAGATTTGACTTTGGAGCAGTTGATGGCCTTCGCCATCGTGGATGATCCGGCTCTCCAAGAGCAGGTCTATGAGAACCTGTCGTGGAACAAGGACCCTTCGACTATTCGCCGCGACCTGACCCGGATGCATATCGCGGCGACGGATCGGCGAGCGGTCTTCGTCGGCGCGGAAGCCTATACCGAAGCAGGCGGCGTGATCCTGCGCGACCTGTTCACCGAGGATCGCGGCGGCTTCTATGAAGATGCCGCGTTGCTGGACCGGCTTGTCATCGAGAAGCTGGACGGGATCGCGGAGAGCGTGAAGGTTGAGGAAGGCTGGAAGTGGGCGGGCGTCCATATCGACTACCCAGATGGCAACGGCCTGCGTCGCACCTATCCACATCCGGTGGATTTGTCGGAGGAAGACGAGGCGGCCTATGCCGCCGCGCAAGGAGAATACGATGCGCTGACCGAGCAGTATGACAGCGCCGACGAACTGCCCGATAACGTGGATCAGCGGTTCGAGGAGTTGGAAGCCGAGATCGAGCGCATCGACGCCATGCGCCACGCCTACGATGCCGACGAGATCGCGCGCGGCGGCGTGTTCGTCATTCTCTCCCATGACGGGGAAGCCCGCATCGAGCGCGGCTTCATCCGGGTCGAGGATGAGGTGCCAGAGCCGCAACCGGAAGAGGACGGTGGCGCTGTGGTCGATGGCGTTCGCGTCAACAGCGATGGCGAGATCATCGAGGATGGCGAGCGGGACGAGGACGGTAATCCGGCTTCCGCGCTCGAGACCGAGGATGAGGACGCCGGGGATGCGGGCAAGCCGCTATCGGACCTTCTTATCCGCGATCTGACCTCGCACCGGACGCTGGGCCTTCGCCTTGCGCTGGGCGAGCAGCCGGACATGGCGCTGATCGCCGTCACCCATGCGCTGGCGGCGCAGACCTTCTATCGCGGTGCGGACGCCGCTTGCCTCGAAATCCGCCCGACCAGCAGCTATCTCGCTTCTCACGCGGACGGCATCGAGGACACGGCGGCGGGTAAGGCGCTTGCGGATCGTCATATCGGATGGGCGGCAGATATGCCGCGTGATGTGGCGGACCTGTGGGGCTTCGTCGCCGGTCTGGACCATGCCAGCGTCATGGCGCTGTTCGCACACTGCGCTTCGCTTACCGTCAACGCGGTAAAGCAGCCTTGGGAGCGAAAGCCCCACGCCCATGCCACGGCCGACAAGCTGGCGACGGCGGTGGCCCTCGACATGACGGCGCACTGGACGCCGACCGTGCGCGCCTATCTGGGCCGCGTCACCAAGGCGCATATCCTCGACGCCGTGCGCGAAGCCGTCAGCGACGAGGCGGCGGAGCGGATCGCGGGCTTGAAGAAGACGGAAATGGCGGAGGCTGCCGAGCAGCTTCTGACCGGGACCGGCTGGCTTCCCGCCGTCATACGCACGTCGCGGCCCGCTTGGCTGGACCAGCCGCAGGCCGACGAAGCCTTCCAGATCGCCGCCGAGTGAGGATCGGGCCTGGATCGCACCAGCGGTCCCGGCCTTCCTTTCGTCCGACACCCGCAAAATGCCGGTCGCGCGGTGTTCACCGCGCGACCGGCTGACCTCGACTGTCCGATGACCGAAACCGCCATCGGCGCTATGGAGAACCGTCATGATCGCCGTGATGTTGATGAGCGTGGCCTTGATCGCGGGACTATGCGTCCTGGCCTATACGATCGCCGTCTATGCGCTTCCCTTCACGCTCGCCGTCGAAGCCGCGCGCTTTGCCTACGCCACCGGCTCCGGCCTGATCGGCGCGGGCCTTGTCGGCATCGTTGCCGGGGCCGCAACCTACGGCCTGCTGATGTTCGCCTTCGCCTCGCTGCGATCGCCGGTCCTGCGCCTGATCGTGGCGCTCGTCTTCGCCGCGCCCGCCGCCATGGCAGGTTATGCCCTTGTCCACGGCGTCACGCGCGAGGCCGTGCCGTCCGAGGTCTGGCGGCAACTCTTCTGCATCATCGGCGGCACCACCACCGGGCTGTCGGCGATGTGGAGTTTGGTGGAAGATTCAGTCGATCAGGACAGGTGACACGGCACACTGCCGAGTAGACTTGTGGACCAAATTACCGCTGCCAAGCCGGATTGTCGTAGATATCGGCATACTGAGGAACAGTCACAACCTCCATGCCCAGTCCCTCAAGGAACGGGCGTCGATGCTTCCGATCCGTCACATCAGTGTCCACAAACCACGTCTTCCTCGCCCAGTCGGGCCTCAGCTTGTGCAGGCGCGCGCGTTCCAGAAAAAGCCAGCGAAGGAAATTTTCGTCCTTGCCGAAACCAAAACCGATAAGAATTAAAGGACAAAAGAAGAGCACTTCAAGCCAAGTATCCGCCCCCAGCCAAGTGTTTTCGCTGATCTTAGCGTTGGCGCGCAGGCCGCTGCGGTTGTAGACCCAAGGGCGCGCTCGCTGCACAGAGCCCATGTAGTGGGTGAGACCAAGGCGAATGCTTGACTTGTAGCGCATCATGCCGTGCGCGTGCCAGATCGCGAAGCTGGACCGTGGATTGCCGATCTCCCGATCTGAGAAATAGCAATTCCAAGGGTAGTAGTGGGTGAAATGTTCGCCACGCCGGAAGAACCTCGCTTCCGCCGCCTTGGAAAGATTTTCGTCGAAGTTGACGGTGATAATCGGCACCCGGTGTCGCTGTGCCCAACCGACGATCTCCGCGTGGTGGTCAGCGGGTGTCCATTTGCCCATCAAGTTGCAGAACTCTTCCTGCAAATTGCTTCGATCCTCCTTTGGGCGAGCGAGATCAAGTATATCGAAGAACTCGGTGTTCGACATTTCAGCGGCATCGTTCTCGGTGAGCGTAAGCCCCTGCCTTCTGGCGAGATCAGCAAGAAGTTCGTCCCACGAAGAATTTGCATTGCCGTTGTGGCGATTAATGCCATTACCGATCAAAAGTGCCGGTCTCTCCTGATCCAGTATATTCTCTAAATAATTCGCCATCCCTCAATTCCGTCCGTCACCTGGCATCGTCCCGCCAACGAGCATAGCTGTCGCTCTACCAGAAATTAAGTCAAGGTCTGCTCTCTTGACGCTACTCAGAACCAGAATCGCCTTCCAGAGGCGGAAAATCCGGAGCGAGGCATGGGCGTTGCCCTCCAGGCCGCGCTTTCGGCTGCGCCGGAACCACGCCAAGGGCGGGTTTCCGCCATTCGGCTTCAATCGCTAACGCGAAGAGCGGCGGTGATGCCCTTCCAATGATGAAGCCCCGCTCGGGCGATCGAGCGCATGGAGATATACGCTCACCGCACCTGCGGCAGGACCATGAGCCCGTTATCTCCGTTCTCCACATCGACATTTTCGGCCGGGGAGTACGCGCGCAAATTTGGATCGCCGGTTAGTGAGAACGGTCACGCTGCTCCACCGGGTGATCGTCTCAGGCTTGCCAATGTCGGCGCTGAGAAGAAGGTGAAGATCGGGAAACCCGTGTCCGCCCATCGAGGATGGACGGGCCTTGCCATCGAAGGTCGGGCGTAAGGTTGACGCGAACGGATATTCACTGCCGTTGCAGGGTCCGGCGCGGAGGCCGACAGCCACCAGTGTCGTGTTCCTCTGTTTCCCTGACAGCCACGCCACGGCGTCCTCGAATGGATTGGGTCTGACCGAAGACCGGCTGCGCCTCACTCGTCTTCCCGCAACGCCCGCCGCCAGCTTTTTTCCGCCGCCTGCGGCTTTGCATCGCGAAACAAAAAAGCGGTCGTCGGCCGCCTTCCACTCCGTTTCACCCCCGGACGGGTGCGGGGCCGATCGTCCCCGGTCGCACGACCACCATCGAGGTCGCGATAGGCGCGGCCCGAAGGAAAAAGGAACACGGCAATGGCGACCATCGGCACCTTCACCAAGAACGACAACGGCTCGGCTGGCTTCACCGGCGCGGTCAAGACCATGACCCTCAACGTCAAGACTGTGAAATTCGTGCCCACCGAGGGCGAAAGTGAGCGCGGTCCCGACTTCCGCATCTTCGCAGGGGCCACGGAATTCGGAGCGGCCTGGAAGAAGACCGCCCGTGAGACGCAGCGCGAATATCTCTCCGTCAAGCTGGACGATCCGAGCTTCCCCGCGCCGATCTACGCCAGCCTGGTCGAGGGCGAGGACGGCGAAGGCCACAATCTCATCTGGTCGCGCCGCAGCGGCGACTGACACCGGACATCTCCAGAAGCCCCGCTCGCCCGAGCGGGGCTTCGTCATGGTCATGGCCGTCACCGCCTGTCAGAAATACGGCGATCAGGATGTGCGGATTTGAGGGTTTGCGACTTTGCACATCCCGATCAAAAATCCTGATGCCCGGCGCCCGCTGGCGCTCATGCCGGACGGATCTGGCTAGGGGTTCCACCCCCGCGCGGCGCAAGGGATCGCTGACGCTCGTCCGGGCCGGTGTCCCCGGCCTTCCTCCACGTCGTTCCGCCGTTCCGTGCAGGCCGGGTGATCCCGCTCCGGCCCGGCCGCCCTTGCACCTTGCTACCCCGGTCTCGGCGACGGCCAGGGTTGCAGCGCAGCGCTGCGCTCCAACCCCACGGAGACAGAAAATGTATCATCAACTCGCCACCCGGTTCGGCCGGAATTCTCACCAGATCAGCGGGCGCGAAGCCCTCGACAACGAAGCCCTCTACCGCCACGTCCCGTCCGTCTTCGCCCGTGAGGCGCATGACAGCCGGTCGGATCGGTATGTTTACGTCCCTACCATCGAGATCGTGGAGGGGCTGCGAAAGGAAGGATGGTTTCCGTTCTTCGCCGTGCAGTCGGTGCCGCGCGACGGCAGCCGTCACGGTCACGCCAAGCACATGCTGCGTCTGCGCCGGGATGACGGCATCGGCAAGCCGGAGGCGGCGGAAGTCATCATCGTCAATTCGCACGATGGGACGTCGGCCTATCAGATGTTCGCAGGCGTGCTACGCTTCGTCTGCACCAACAGCATGATTGCGGGCGAGCGGTTCGAGGAAGTCCGCGTTCCCCATAAGGGCGGCATTCAGGATCAGATTATCGAGGGCGTCTATACGGTCGCGGAGGATTTTCCGCGCCTGATCGACGCGACGGAGACGATGAAGGACACAAGGTTGTCTGAGGACGAACAGCGCGTGCTGGCGGAGGCGAGCCTTGTCGCCCGCTATGGCGAGGACGAAAGCCCCGTCCGCCCGGATCAGATCATCGCGCCGCGCCGCCGCGAGGATGTCGGGCAAAGCCTGTGGAGCACGTTCAACGTCATTCAGGAGAACATGATACGCGGCGGGCTGGACGGTCGCCGCACGAATGCCGAGGGCCGTATCCGTCGCAGCCAGACCCGCGCGATCAACGGCATCGACCAGAATGTCGGACTGAACCGCGCGCTGTGGACGCTGGCGGAAGGAATGCAGCGCCTGAAGCGCGGATGATCGTAAAGCCGTGCAGCCGGATTTGCGGTTGCACGGCTTTGCGTCTTTCCAGTTCAGCACATCTCAGATTTTCCGCCGATCCGTGGAGACGGATCGGCGGATACGGCCATGTCGATGACACGGCGGCCGCTCGCCGGGCTGCGCCCGGCTCGCCAAACCATCTTTGCAATGT
This sequence comes from Neorhizobium sp. DAR64862/K0K3, assembly GCF_050500185.1. Taxonomy (NCBI): domain Bacteria; kingdom Pseudomonadati; phylum Pseudomonadota; class Alphaproteobacteria; order Hyphomicrobiales; family Rhizobiaceae; genus Neorhizobium; species Neorhizobium sp. DAR64862/K0K3. Next base: position 1,067,184 of record NZ_CP191450.1, on the reverse strand, counting down.
TAAGTAATTCTTCACCAATATTGATCGGATTTTGCGATCTACATATCCGATAACAACAAGTTCAAAATACACCTCAAGTTGTGAACACTTCGTCTTTCCAGCGCCGACGGCGCGCGGGAAGAAAGAGGTGACGCCATGCCGAGTTCTGATTGGCGCGCGCCGGCCGCTTATGGACATGCTCAGAGCATTCCTGCCGCCGGCTTCGCTTGGGAATACCTCCGTCGCGACGACGAGTATCGCCGCGACTTCCATCGCATGAAACGGCAATCCCGTCACGACACCGAGGCGCAGACCGCGTTCTCCAACCGCTGGGGGTTGCGATTTCGCAGCGGACCCGGACCAGCCCGCCGATCGCGCCGCGCTCTTCTGGACGCCCGCGCTTCAGCCTGACGCCTTCGAGCTTCGCCCCTCGGGCGATCCGCTCGGTGACTTCGCCATGCCCATCGTGCTGCCGGGACTTCCCGGTCTCGCGGCACGAGCGGCCGTCGACAGAGCCTGGCACGGTCTCTGGCGCGGATCGGGCGGGGAGCACCGCTTCTGGCTCGCGAACGCTCCGCCCGAAGGTCCGACAGGCTTCGTCGTCATCCTGCCGCTCGACACCCTGTTCGAGCTGCGCGCCGAAGCGGCTTTGCGCTTCTGGCTGGCGCTGGCCGGACGCCCGCCCGGCGACTGGCGGCACGACCTTCCGTCGCAGACCCGCGACCGGCACATCCTGATCCTGCGCGCGCTCGACGCGAAGCTGGCCGGCGCCAGCTATCGCGTCATCGCCGAGGCGCTGCTCGGCTTTCACGGCCGGTCCAAGAACGATTGGGAAGTCAGCCCGTTGAAGAACCAAGTCCGCCGCCTCGTTGCGGACGGCCTGTTCTACATGCGCGGCGGCTATCGCGAGTTGCTCCACTATCCGGTCCGCGTGCCACGCCGCCGCTGAAGAGCGGCGTAGCCTCGCTTGAGCCGACACCTCCGGGGTGCCGGAATCGTACCCCCTGATTCCGGCACGCTGCAAGCCGCCGATCCTCCGCCACGGTTTGCCATAGCCCGCTGTCGCCACCGACAGCCGCCGAACCCGACCCGGAGGTCCAATCATGATCGATCCGAAGACGGGGCTGCCGCCCCGATACCTGCGCACGCCCGATGCAGCGCGCTTTCTCGGCATCTCGCTGCGCACGCTGGAGAAGCACCGCACCTACGGCACCGGCCCGACCTATCGCAAGATCGGCGGGCGCGTCGTCTACGCGCTAGACGATTTGCAAGCCTGGACGAAGGTCGCCGCCCGCAAATCCACCACCGACAAGGACGCAAGCCGAGTCTTTCCGGCCCGTCCGCTGACGCCCGCCGAGCGGGGCGCACGCTGAATGTCTGGCGGTCCCTCCCAGGACGCCGCACGGCGCCCGCAGCGCCTTGCCGGTAGCGAGCGGGCGCGGCTCGATCCCTTCGTCGTCGCGACGGGCGATGCCAGCCCCCGCGACCAGCGCGACCTGATGGAGCGGCCGTTCTTCTCGCTCGCCAAGGCCAAACGGGTGACGCCGATCCTCTACGAATCCGGCGGCGTCCGCGTTGAGGTCTTCGCCATGCCCGAGCATGGCATGGCGACCATCTGGGATGCCGATGTGCTGATTTGGGCGGCGTCGCAGATCGTCGAGGCCGAGAACCATGGCCTGAAGACATCGCGCTTCCTGCGCTTCACGCCCTACCAGCTCCTGATGGCGATCGGCCGGGGCACCGGCGCGCGGGAATACCGGCTGCTAAAGGGCGCGTTCGCCCGCCTGCAATCGACCGTCATCGCCACCACCATCCGCCACGGCGAGCATTGGCGCCGGCATCAGTTCTCCTGGATCAACGAATGGGAAGAACTGACCACCCATGACGGCCGCGTCGAGGGCATGGAGTTCGTGCTGGCCGACTGGTTCTATCGCGGTGTCACCGACCGCTCGCTGGTCCTGACCATCGACCCCGATTATTTCCGGCTGACCGGCGGCATCGAACGCTGGCTCTACCGCGTCGCCCGCAAGCACGCCGGCCGTCAGGTCCATGGCTGGGTCTTCGAGGTCGCCCATCTCCACGAAAAGTCCGGTAGCCTGGCGCGGCCGTCCGACTTCGCGCTCGACATCCGCCGCATCGTCGCCCGCCAGCCGCTGCCCGGCTACCGGCTCGACATCTGGCGCGAGGGGCGGCGCGAACTGCTGCAAATCCGCCCATCCAGATTATCCACAGTGCCTGTGGACGAGGCTGTGGAAACGCTCGTGACTTCGGGCGCAAACGGTATCGGGACTTCGGGCGCAGGACTATCGGGATTTCGGGCGCATGGACCGCAGTTAACCCTCTGGCCCGAAACGCGGAATCCGACCGCTAACTTAGAGTCTAACCAAGAATCTAACTCTTTATCTTTGACGCGGGCGCGCGCGAGCCATGGTGCCGGTGCCGCCGGACGATCGAGGCGCGTGCCATGATCGTCGCGCTGCTCAATCAAAAAGGCGGCGTCGGCAAGACGACGCTGGCCCTGCATCTCGCCGGAGAATGGGCGAGGACCGGCAGTCGCGTCACGCTGATCGACGCGGACCCGCAAGGCTCTGCGCTCGACTGGTCGCAGCAACGCGCCCGTGAAGGCTGCCCACGGCTGTTCGGTGTCGTCGGCCTGGCCCGCGATACCTTGCACCGGGAAGCGCCGGAGCTGGCGCGCGACGTCGATCACGTCGTCATCGACGGGCCGCCGCGTGTCGCCGGGTTGATGCGCTCGGCGCTGCTCGCTGCCGACCTGGTGCTGATCCCGGTGCAGCCGTCGCCGTTCGACGGCTGGGCCTCGGCCGAGATGCTGGCGCTCCTCACGGAAGCGCGCATCTACCGGCCCGAGTTGGACGCGCGCTTCGTGCTCAACCGCTGTGGCGCGCGCACCGTCATCGCCCGTGAGACGGCCGAGACGCTGGCCGATCACGATCCGCCCTTGCTCGCCGCCACGATCGGCCAGCGCGTCGTCTTCGCCGATGCCGCGCAGTCCGGCCGGCTCGCCTGCGAGATCGACGCGGACAGTCCAGCCGCGCGCGAGATCGCCGCGCTGACCGCCGAGATCGGCCGCCTCAGCATCGGAAGGATTGCCCGATGAGCGAGCGTTCCCCGAAACGCGGCTTTGCGGCGCGTCCCGCCGATCCTGAAAGCTGGATCAAGGCCAGCGAACCGCCACCAGCCCGCGTGGCCGACGGCACGGCGTTCACGGCCCGGCTGACGATCGACATCACGCCGGAGTTGCGCGGCCGGGTCAAGATCGTCGCCTTCCAGCGCGGCGTCACCGTCGCGGACATGCTGCGCGCGCTGCTCGCGCGCGAATTCCCACCCACCGCAGGAGACCCATCATGACCGGCACCGCGGCTCCCCGCGTGCGCGGCGGCTCCGTGCCGTCAGCACTTCCCTCCGACAATCTCACCCATGTCGAACTGATCCATATCGAAAAGAAGATCGAACACTGGGTTCGCTTCGGTCCGCTCGCGGCGGAAACCATCATCGACCGGCGGCGGCGCATCTTCGCATTCCGGCCTGGTGCGATCTTCGCCTTCGTCCGCTGGGCGCCGAACGACTTCGGCACGATCATCTCGCGCATTGATGTCGTGCGCGCGGTCGCGCCCGGCGAACCCTATCAGACGCTGCCCTTCGTCCGTCCCGGCGGCGACATCCTGCTGAAGATCGACGGTTGGCCCAGGGTCGAACAGGTGCTCCGCCACATCGACGCCATCCAGGCGATCGGCATCGATCCGGAGGATGTTTCGCCCGACCATTGGCGGCACGTCCACAACCGTCTGACCGCCGGCCATGAACCGCGCGCCTACAGCGCCGACCAGCACCGGGCGTTCCTCAAGCGCCGGAGGGCCGAGCCATGACCCGCTTCGGCTATGTGATGGTGACATATTTCTCGATCATGGGCGTCGCTATCGCGTCCTTCATCCCGACGCCGACGCGACTGGTGTGGAACGTCTCCGCCAGCGCGCCGATCGGTCTCTACGATATCGACCCGCCTGGCGATCTGACCATCACCGATCTGGTCGCGGTCGATCCGCCTGAACCGCTCGCCCACTTCATGGTGGAGCGCGGCTATATCGGCCGCGGCGTGCCGCTCTTGAAGCGCGTCATGGGGCTTCCGGGGCAGGAAGTCTGCCGCATCCGCCGCACGATCACGGTCGATGGCGTCGAGCTTGGCACGGCGCTCGACCGCGACCGCTCGGGCCGCGAACTGCCGGTCTGGAATGGCTGTCGCCGCATCGCCGGTGACGAGATTTTCCTGATGAACGCCGATGTCCGCGACAGCCTGGACGGCCGCTACTTCGGCCCGATCCTGGTCAGCACCGTCATCGGCCGCGCCACGCCGAGCTACACCGACGAAGCGGGCGACGGCCGCTTCGTCTGGCGCGCCGCGACGCGCTGACCGCCGAGATCCCGGCGGGCATGGCGCGCGCCGGCTTTCACCCAATCCCCAGCATCAAGGAGAATTCTATGCCGCAGATCGGCCACTTTACGCGCGAGACGACGGGTTTCGTCGGACGTGTTCATACGCTTACCCTCAACCAAGAACTCACCATTGTTCCGGCTGAGCCGTCCGATGCCGAGAACGCGCCGGACTATCGCATCCATCACGGCGCCGATGACGGGCCGGAAATCGGTGCGGGCTGGAAACGCACCGGCGAACGCGCTGGCGAATACATCTCACTGCTGATCGATGATCCCGCCTTGCCGCAACCGATCCGCGCCAACCTGTTCCGCGACGACGACGGCGGGGCCGCCTGGTCCCTGCACTGGACGCGCCCGGTCAAGCGCGGCGAGCGGGAGTGAGGTCATGCGCCATGCCTCCAGAATTGCGCGCCTGCTGTCCCGTCAAAGTCCCATTCCTTTGTTCGCGAACAGGCCGTCTCATCCCTTCGTCCCGCTCGAACGCAGGTCGGCCGGCGCGTGCAGCGAAGGTCAAGGGCGATCGAAGATCGGCGCTTCGCGCGAACCCTTGACCGCAGCGAGCACGCTGGCAGGCTGGCGTCGTTGCGGAGACAGAACGCCCGTCCGATTGGCGGTCCTTTTGCTGTCTGCCATGCTTGCCGTCGCAATGCCGCTGCCCTGTCGGGCGCAGCCGGAGCCGGTCCAGCCCCCATCCCAAACCGATCCTCATGCCGCGCATATCGCCGAGGCGGCGCAGCGGTTCGGCATCCCGGCGGCGTGGATCAGGGCCGTCATGCGCGTCGAAAGCGCCAACGAGGCGCGGGCGATCTCGCCCAAGGGCGCGATGGGTCTGATGCAGATCATGCCGACCACCTGGGCCGATTTGCGCACCCGTCATCGGCTCGGCAACGATCCTTACGACCCACGCGACAACATTCTGGCGGGCGCAGCGTATCTGCGCGAGTTGCATGACCGCTACGGATCGCCGGGGTTTCTGGCCGCCTACAATGCCGGTCCCGGTCGCTACGAAGAGCATCTCGCAGGCCGTCCGTTGCCAGCGGAAACGCGCGCCTATGTCGCCACGCTCGCACCGCTGATCGGCGGCGACGAGATCACCGGGCCGGTCGCCGTCGCGGTGGCCGATCCGCTGTCATGGGCACGCGCGCCGCTGTTCATCGCGCAGGCCGAGCGCACAGCATCCGCCGATCCCATGCCGCCCGACACGCAATCCGGCGACACTCCGGCGGCAACGCCGGTGCGCGATCTCTCCGCGATCGTGCCGCAGCCGGGCGGCCTGTTCGTCGCCCGCCCGGAGACGGGAGGCCCGCGATGAGCATGGCGGTTGGGTGTGCCCGGCGGTCCTTTCCAATGTGCAGCGGATATGGGCGGGGTCAGGTTGAATCAGGGTCAGGACGGGCAGAAAGGATAGAAAGGCGGGAGGGCAAGATTAAAGCGGACGGCACCCTATGGGTCCGATCCGGGGGCAAAGCCCTTGTCTGCACACTGTTGGGGACGGCACTGCCGTTAGGGCGGCATAGTGCCGCCGGTTGCCGCAAACCCAGCATCCGCCGCGTTTTCGGCGGCACTCTTGCCCAAAACCGGCGCTTTCGGGCGGGTTGCCGTCGATGAGCGCCGACGACGACAACCGCTTCCGCCCAAGGCCCGGCCGCATCCGCTCCGATGCGGCGAAGGCCGGCCAGGCCAAGAGCTTCCTCACCAAGGTCCGGAAGATCGCCCGCCAGCATGGCGCGGCCTTCGGGCGGGTCTCGCGCGGCAGCGGAAGAGCCACCGGCGAGCCGGGCCGCAATGGCGCGGTCGCCTCCGGTCGGGGCGTCAAGCGCGGGCGCGGCGCGGCCTTCGTCCGCTCGCGCAACCTGTCGAACGGCTGGAGCCATCGCCTGGCCGGCAGCCGTCGTGTCATCGTCAAATCGCGCTCGGTTCGCGCCGCCGGCAAGAGCGGCAAGGCCGCAGCCCATCTGCGCTACATCCAGCGCGACGGCACCTCGCGCGACGGCGAGCGCGGCCGGCTCTATTCGGCGAATGAGGACCGCGCCGACGGCGACGCCTTCCTCGATCGCGGCAAGGACGACCGTCACCAGTTCCGCTTCATCGTCTCGCCGGAAGACGGCGCCGAGATCGAAGACCTGACCGGCCATACCCGCGACCTGATGCGTCAGCTCGAAGCCGATCTCGGCACGAAGCTCGATTGGGTGGCAGTCAACCACTTCAACACCGGCCATCCGCATGTCCATGTCATCGTCAATGGCCGCGACGACCTCGGCGAGGATCTGGTCATCAACGGCGACTATCTTGCCAACGGCGTGCGCGAACGGGCGAGCGAACTGGCAACGCTGGAGCTCGGCCCCGTCACAGAGATCGAGCAGCGCCGCAAGCTAACGGCCGAGATCGACCAGGATCGCTTCACCCGCATCGACCGGGCGATGCTGAACGAGGCCGAGGGCGGTGCACTCGACCTGCGCCACGCGCCGGATGACATACGCGGCCAGGAAGACCGGACGCTGCGCATCCGCCGTCTCGGCAAGCTGGAGAAGATGGGTCTCGCCACCGAGCAATCACCGGGCGTCTGGGAACTGAGCGATCGGCTGGAGCCGACGCTGCGCGAGATGGGCGAGCGCGGCGACATCGTGCGCACCATGCAGAAGGCGATGCGCGCCGAGGGGCATGAACGCGACCCGATGAGCTTCCAGATACACGACGCCGCGTCCGCGACGCCGATCGTCGGTCGGGTGGTGGACAAGCATCTCACCGACGAGCTGGGCGAGAACCTGACGCTGGTGATCGACGGCATTGACGGTCGTACGCATCACATCGCCGGCGTCGATCCAGCGAAGGTGGCGGACGCCCGGATCGACAGTGTCATCGAGATCGGCGCGGCCGAGGCCGGACCACGCCCCGCCGACCGCGCGATTGCCGGCATGGCCGAGGACGGCGTCTACCGGCCCAGCCGCCATCTGGAGCAGGCCCGGTTCGACGGCCGCGTGCCGGGCGGCGACTATGAGGGGTTCGTGGATGCCCATGTCCGCCGCCTGGAGCCGCTGCGCCGGAACGGCATCGTCGAGCGGATCGACGCCGACCAGTGGCGCATCCCGCAGGACTTCGAGGTCCGCGCCGCCGCGCACGATGCGGGCCAGGGACGGCAGCTTAACATCCGCGTCCTCTCGACCTTCGATCTGGAAAAGCAGATCACGGCGGATGGCGGGACCTGGCTCGACCGGAAGCTGGTCGGGCGCGGCCCGTCCGACATCGCACCGGCGGGGTTCGGGCAGGAGGTCAGTCAGGCCATGGACCGCCGACGCGAGCGTTTGATCGAGCAGGGCGATGCCGCGCGCCAGCAAAACGGCCGCGTCCTTTACCGCCGCGATCTTCTATCGACACTGGAAGCGCGGGAGGTCGCCCGTGCTGGGGCGGAGCTGGCGGCGAAAAAGCCGATGCCGTTCCGCGCGGCCGGAGACGGCGAGACCGTCAGCGGCGTCTTCACCGGGACGGTCCAGCTCACCAGCGGCAAGTTCGCCATCGTCGAGAAGAGCCACGAGTTCACATTGGTCCCGTGGCGGCCGGTGATCGACCGCCAGCTCGGCAAAGAGGTGGCGGGTATCGTTCAAGGCGGATCGGTGTCGTGGCAAATGGGGCGGCAGCGTGGATTAGGGCTGTGAAGAACGTGCCAGTCAGTCTGCATTTATCGGAGTAGGTTTGGCGGAACCAAAAAAGATTTGTCTGCCAACAGTCACTAGCGGCTTTGAATCACTGCGTCGCCAGACAGCGTAAACTCTCATGGTCAAAGGAAATCATGGTGGTACGTGAAACCAAATTACCGGAGAGAGCGTCTCGCAAGCTGGATTGTACGGATGTCGTCCCTGACAGACGCTAATGCCGTCAAAAAGATCACCGCCTATAATCATTCTATATATTGCATCGCACAATAACAATTCGAGCATTGATTGTGCGTTGCAGCAGTATCATCGTAGCTAGGAAAATTGCGCCCCATGAGACGGGCAAGGCACCGTGTAGATTCCGAATTTACAGACTTGCATAATGGAGTTTCCTGAATAGCCGATTAAACCAGATTGGAGAAATGCAGTGGGCTACCCGTTTCCATTTCAACATTCCGATTTACACGGGCGATGTGCCGATGAACTCCTGCAATTCAGGAACACTACCAATGTAGATCTCCGCCGAGAGATAACCGACAAGTGGTTGTCGTCCGCATGGGACAGGGCATCTCGCAGCGAGCACTACCGGCATATCGGTAATTTTACAAAACACAAATTTGATTCGATCACCCCGGTCAACAAAAGGACTTTCAAGGAATCCTATTCCGCATTCGACGTAGCCGATGTGGCATCAATCATAAAATACTATGAGACGTCAGGAACCACAGGCGTTCCGACGCCGACCAAACGTACGTTTGAGGATATTGTCTGGAATTATGTCGGCGTTTCATTGCTTTGGGGCGAGGTCGTCGATCGGTCGGATCGGTCCATTGTGCTGCTGCCGTCGGATATAGCGCCGATCGGCGACTTAATAGCGGGTTGCTGCGAGATCATCGGGTCTGCCGCAGTGCGGTGCTACCCGTTTACGCAGGGCATAGTTTCGTGGGATCGGATGGAAGTCCTATTCCGAAATTTTCGGCCAACCGTCATTTGGTGCGCACCCGGCACGCTGTTGCAGTTCACACGGGTTCTTCGACAGCGGAAGAGCTTTGATGATATTGCGAGCAGTGTCGTCAAGATCATGCTTTCAGGCGAAGTCGTAACAGAAAGCCTGAAGCGCTCACTTGGCCATTGGTGGCAGGCGGAAGTCTACAATGCCAGTTATGGGTCGACGGAGACAGGTACAATCGCGGCAGCGGGTCGAAACGGGCGGCTCAACGTCCTCGAATACTCATTTTTATGCGAGCTACGAAACGATGATGGTGATGTCTCACCGCTTGCGGAGGGCGCGCGAGGCGAACTCATCATCTCATCGCTCCATGGATTTGCACGGCCTATGCTACGCATCGCAACCGGTGACACAGTATCAATTACGGCCCCAGAGTCTGGCCTTCACAGCCTAGAAGTCCTTGGCCGAAAAGAGGAGGCGATCCTCATCAGGGATGTGCCTTATCTCGCCGGTGACATAGAGAACCACATCTACAAGATCCCAGACGTGACAGGTTACTTGCTGGATATGGCAGAAGGATCGGTCACGCGGGTGATCGTTGAACAAATGCCGGATGGTTCTTCCACCGACCATATCATGCAGCATGCGACCCGTATACTTGGTGATGCCGGCATCGACGTCCGTGTTGAGGTCGTCAGCCAGCTGCCGATTACAACAAAGAGCGGAGCTGGTCTAAAAAACTGGAAACGCTCGAATATCTTGGAGGCACGCAAATGAGTGTAGCGGTCTCTCAAGCTGCGGTCGTTCCGCCGCCCTATGAATTTCTGAGGACTGGTGACGGCGGCGCTGGAACTTTCGGCTCTGACTTATGGGCCACCTATGCGGCTATTCGTACTCTGCGTTGGATTGGCCGGTTACCTGATTTGTCAAAGCGCGAGCACGTCGCTGGATATCTTCATTCTTGCCAGAATCCCGACGGAAGCTTCTCATGGCAGCGCGGCCTCGCATCTGACATATGGGCAACGTTCTATTGCAGTCAAACGCTTGCTGACATCGGCCATTCCGTTGCCCCCAGAGAACCTTTCGTGGAATGGATGTCGTCGCTTCAGGACAAGGATGGCGCATTTGCAATGATGCCGGGGCAGACCGCAGACGTTTGGGCGACCTATTATGCGACCCGGGTTTTCAAGGAGATACTACAGCTTCCGGTTCCAAACCGGCATAGGTTAGCTGATTGGCTCTCAGGGCTTCAGCGTGGTGATGGCGGACTCGCCTGGAACATCGCGACGGCGGAAACCGACACAAGGGCTGCATACTATGCGATACACGCAAAGCATGCAGCGGGACTCAATCACGACGTCAAATGGGATGATGAGCGCCTCCTCGGCTGGCTGCAGTCGCAACAGGCGCCGTCCGGCGGGTTTCGTTTTTCGCCTGAATATGCTCCATGCCTGTGGGCAACCTTTAGGGCGACAAAGGCACTAACAATACAGAACTGGCAGCCCTCGGAGCCAGAAGTATGCGAAAATTGGATCGTCCAGCGCCAACGGCCCGATGGTTTTGCGCGTTGGGAGGACTACGAAGTATCTGATGTTTGGGCAAACTTCTCAGCTGTCGGCGCTCTTCAAGCTCTGAACGTTACGATCAAAGACAGTCAGAAGGACCGTGTGCAGCGTGCAATCGAAAGTTTTTCAGTCGATGGTGCCGGGTACACATATCGGCAGCCGTCAGCGGCCGGTGACGCGCTCACGACAGCATCGGCGCTTTTCTCAGCTGTAAACAAAGCAGAGACCGATAGCGTTGAGCAATTGAGTGCGTGGCTTCAAAGGGCGCATATGCCCTGGGAAGACGGCATCATGTACATGCCGGGCCGGGGTGCTGAAATCCGCTGCTCTCTTTGGGCGACAGCCGCTCTTGCCTATGCTGGACGGCGATTTTCTGACATTGGGCGCCTGTCAATCTGGATCTCAAAACTACAAAACCCGGACGGCGGGTTTGGCTACTGGCAAGGTCGCGGCTCTGACCTGGTGTCGACCAGTGCCGCCATCTCTGCCCTCGACGTCATTGGCGAGTCTTTTGTCGAACATGTCGATGTTGCACGGCTGACATCGTTCATCCTGAGCTGCATCAGTGAAGGACTTGGGTCGAATGTACCCAACGGTCCCATCACAACATCATCGACTGCGCAGGCCTCTCGGCTGCTTGTTAAGCTCGGCGATAGAGACGGCGCGCTTTCCCTGTTGCAGCATCTACCACAGCGGATGCGGCTGTCCGGTTATGTTGAGCAACTCGGCGGTCCGCCTACTCTATACGCTACTTATCAAACGGTGTTGGCCTTTCAGGCGAACGGTCTTGAAATTCCCGCGCAAATTTCACGTTTCCTGGATCGGCTGATCACCCGTGAGGGATACATCGGCTGGACACCGCTTGGTGCCTCGCGGCAAGACCCACTTATCCTTCCACTACACGGGCTCCTTTCCCGGAAACTCGGCGAGCCCGTGTTTCGGCTTCCTGAGTTGGTTTTGTAGAGGAGCGCGTCATGCCAACAGTCCGCATCGTTAGCAACATTGCTGAACAGCAGAAGCGCCGAGAAATGGCGCGGCGCCTGACCGTAGCGTTTGGCCGATCGGGAGTGAAGGTCTCTCACCTGCTTTTTATCTGGCAGCATGTTGAGCTTTCAGATGTCTACCCAGGGCCATTCTCACTGGCCGATCGTAATCTCGCAATTAGCGGACATTTCGCGTCAGTAACGATCGAAGTTTCGCAGAAGCGGCCGAAGGAATGGCGACGGGAAATCCTTCGAAAAACGCGCGAGATTTTCGCTGACGGCCTGTCCGATGAATACATTTTCATGGGCCTCGTACCGGTCGACCCGGATGATTTCGTCAATGCAACGTCAGCAGAATCTCGGCAACAAGAGGTATCGTAGATGGAGATCGAACAGCTCAGAAGCGAACTCAAGCGTGGAATAAACGAAAATTTCGGTGTTTCGATTGCCGTTGAAATTGCAGACATTCCCTTCACAGAAATCCCGGAACTCAACTTCGATAGCTTGCGCGCACTCGAGTTTGTCGAAATGGTCGAGATTTTGTTCGATCTTCAGATAGACCTCTACAGCGACGATGTTCAAACCAATTTTCGTGACCTGAACACCTTGGCGTTCTTTTGCAAGAAGAAGCTCGACGATGCGGCCGTTTTGGCAGGAGCGTAGTCACCCCGGCACATCCTTACAGCGCTCGAATCATCGAAATAAGGACAAGAACTACGCTACGGCAAGAGGAGATTATTCATGACGGATGTCAGAACATTGTCTTTCGACGAACTGGTTGAAGAGATTTTTGAGCCGGGCTCCCCGAATTTCCTCCGATCGGAACTTCACGATTCATTGCGTACGAATCCCTGGTCTTTTGATGCGGGAGCAGAACCATTCTTTTCGAAGCTTCCGAGTACGATATATTTCAGCACGTCGGGCTCGACCGGTAGGCCAAAGGTTATTTCAAAGACACTTCGTCAAGTCGATCTGGAGGTTGCGGCAGTCTCTGGCTGTATGCCAGCGACTCCGAACGAGGTGATTTCCTTTGCACCTGCGAATCATGCTTTCGGGTTTTTCTGTGGTCTCGCGTTCGCCCTTCGGCATTGCATTCCCTATCAGTATTGCCCCATCTCTTTGGGCATCGGTCCGATCAATCGGTCCAAAAGACAGCTCCTCATCGTTGCTTTACCAGCGGCATACAAGGCGATCGAGCGCGACAGGGATAAGCTCTCGGGCAACGAACATACGACGATCCTGCAATCGGGCGGCCCGATCTCAACGGCGTATGTCGATGCCATCGTCGACATGACGAACCTTGCGGTCGATGGAGTAGAGATTTACGGATCGACCGAGGCGGGTGCGATTGCCCATCGGCGAACATCGTCATTTCCGAACGACTGGGAATTGTTTTCAGACGTGGAGGTGCTCCCCAATCGCACCGAGGCTGACCTGCTAACCGAGCTTATTGTATCCGGTCCCCGATGTGTTCAGCCTCGGACGAGTTCAGCCGAAGCGATTACGAACGTTCTGCCGCACGTTCGCACTGGTGATCTGGTGCGGTTCACGGGTGAGCGCCACTTCGCTCTCTGTGGTCGGCTAGACCGGGTGATACAGATAAACGGCGCAAATACCGATCTTGATTTTCTTCAGGAATTTCTTAATCGGCGATTTTCGCAGGCTGAGTTCTATGTCGCCGCCGCATCCGACACACTCCGCGGGGCTGGGTTTGTCGTACACTTTCACTGCAGGGGCAGCCGATTTGTCATCCAACAGCTTTGGAGAGAAATTGGCCGGGCGCTGCACGAGGAATTTCCGCGCAACGTATATCCCCTGGAGATTCACTACAGCACATCGCCTTTTCGGAAAAGCTCGGCTGGGAAGATCACTGGCCCTCTGTCAGTTGAGGTGTCGAACAGAGTGGATGTCGCATAATCATAAACTCTAAGACAGAGGTTTTTAAATGCAATATCGGCGTTTGGGCCAAACATCTCTCAAAGTGTCTGCGCTTTCCCTAGGGACTTGGCTCAATCTTTCTACAAAGATTTCGGGAAACGATGCGCATGACTATATCAATCATGCGCTTGAAGCTGGCGTCAATCTGATCGATACGGCAGAATCATATGAAGGGGGAGACGTGGAGCGGTTGATTGGAGATGTCCTGTCTACGGGTCCCTTTCCACGCGATACTTACTGTATTTGCACAAAAATATATTTCGGCGCTACAACTCGGGAAAACAGGGCAATGCTTCGTCCGACCCAGCAAGGTCTGAGCCGCAAGCATATCTTAGAGGGATGTGACGCTTCGCTTCACCGACTACAGACCGACTACATTGATATCCTGCTCTGTCACCGTTTCGATCCCGACACCTCACTTGAGGAACTCGCCTGGACAATGCACAGTCTCGTCCTCCAAGGCAAAATTCTTTACTGGGGAACGTCCGAGTGGCCGCCTGAGGAAATCGAACGCCTGATCGAGATCGCAGGGAAAAACCATCTCATTGGTCCAAGTATCGAACAACCCCAGTTGAATGTCGTGCATCGGGACACTTACAAACGGCTCGTTGGCTGGGGCGGAGCGGTCTCCGCACTGGGATTGATGACTTGGTCACCGCTCGCTTCAGGCATCTTGTCCGGTCGGTATAGTGAGCGTCCGGACGCTGAGGGCCGGTTGAACGATCGGAGCACGAGTTGGGTCCAAGCTCTTGCGTTTGGCAAAAACCGCAGTCGTATTCTCGCTTTGTCGAAGGTGCTGACCCGCATAGCGGGCGAGCTCCAGATAAGTCCTGCACAGCTCGCCGTTGCCTGGTGCCTCAAGCAGCCCATGGTGTCCACTGTGATTATAGGCGGGAGCACCCGTGAGCAACTCGTGGAGAATCTAGGCGCCACGGAAAAAGTGGATCTTCTGACAACTGATATCATGCAAGCAATTGAAAATGCAGTGTCATCGCGGATAGTTGAGAATGCGGTCGGGGGCTGTTGATTGGGGCCGGGGAGCCTTTCTGTATGATGAGGATATGCAGAGAATGCTGACACGAAGGGATGCATTTCTTGGAACGGCGGCAGCGCTCACGGTTGCGGCATTCGATAGATCTTCGAATGCGCGTGGTTTCCCACAAGCACGAACTGATTTGCTTCTAAGGGCGCGTGAGCTTCGCGAAAAGCACCACGCCTTTCTTGCCATATCCGATCATGGCTTGGGTAACGTGAGTGATGGCCCACTGTCCGGAATTACAGTGTCGGTCAAAGATGACCTCTTCACCAAGGGCCTCCTGACGACAGGAGGGTCGCAGGCTTTCTCCGAGTTTACGCCCGCCTATGATGCGGTTCCGATTGCTCGACTTCGGCGCGCGGGGGTCGATGTGTTCGCAAAATGTAATCTGGCAGAGTTCGCGATGCACGTCCGACCCCGGAGCCCGTTGGGAGGAGAGTGCTTAAATCCTATTGATCGATCTCGCACCGCTGGCGGGTCTAGTGGCGGTTCAGCCATCGCTGTCGCGGCCGGCGTCGGGGATGCTTCCATCGCGACCGACAGTGGAGGCTCGATCAGAGGACCCGCAGCTTTTTGCGGGGTCATCGGATTCTGCCCCTCAAATGGAAAAGTGCCCAAAATAGGCAGTTTCGGCACGAACCTCTTTTTCACGGGCATTGGCAGTTTCACGCGCACGGTCGAACTCACCGCAAAATTGCATTTCCATATGGCTGGTTACGATCCCACCGATCCGGAAACCTTGCCAGCGCGGGATGAACTTGACCTCGGGGCCACACCCGGAGGAAGCCAGCTACCTCGGTTCGCATGGGTTGCAACTTTTGATCCGCAATGCCCTCCGGATATCGACGTACTGAAGATCGCTCGCGATTCGGCTCAACAGATATCGCGTGGGTCGATATCATCATCGCTGCAGCAAGAGACGATCGACATGAGCCCCTATCGGGCCGTTTTCGGTGTGATTTCAGACGCGGACAGGCTTGCTCAGATGGAGAGAATGGGTTCGCTGAAGCAGCAGCATCTATTCTCGGCTGAGACCCGTGAGCGTCTCGAGCGCGCCCGCAAACGGACAGGTAGCGAATATTCCCTTGCAATGTATGAGCGAGGACTGGCTTCCCTATACTGCTCAGAAATTTTTCAAAAGTATGATTTCATACTATCGCCGACTGTACCGATGGTAGCACCGCGCATCGTCGAAATTGAGAGGAGTGACGATTTCGCCCGGCGTTACCTTTCAAACCTCTGGTGGACCAACTTCGTTGGATGTCCAGCGATCACCATTCCTGCTGGCGTCGATAGCGATGGTCTCCCGATCGGATTACAGATTGTTGGTCGACCAGATGACGATGACAACCTTCTACGGATCGCCGCTCACGCGGTCAAAGCGTTGCCATGAGAAGAGGGGCCGTCATTGGATGATCTTCTACGGATCTATCGGACGCTCTGGACTTAACCGATCCCTGGCCGCTGTCGCGATGGTTCTGTGCTGGTCATCGGGCTTTTTAGTCGCCAAGGCTGCAAGTCCGTTTTCAGAGATCGGTGTTTTCCTCTTGTTGCGGTTCTCGATAGCTGTTTGTTTCTTCACTGTTTTGAGTGCAGTCTCTCGTGCTACTTGGCCCAACAGGAAGCATCTTTTGTTACATTGTCTATCCGGTGCCTTGCTTCAGGGGGGGTATCTAGTTGCTGGTTATCGCGCCGTCGAAACCGGTTTGAGCGTAGGTGCCATGACCCTAATGGGAGCATTCCAGCCCACGATCACCGCCGTTGTCGTGAGCCTTCTGTCGGGTTCGCCACTACGAGCTCTCGTTTGGCAAGGGCTTATCGTTGGAACTCTAGGCGTATTCATGGTGCTCGGACCACAGTTTTCGGCTGCAGATCAGCAGGCGAATTGGGTCGGATACTCTGCTGCAGCCATAGCGGTTGTCTCGGTAACGCTGGGAACGTTGCTGCAGAGTAAGTTGCTCAATCAATGTGATCTAGCACCTGCGGGCGCGCTGCAAAATATCGGAGCTGCTGCGGTAGCTCTGTCGGCGGCAATATTTTGGGATTTATGGTCCTGGTCATCTCATCCCGTGCTTTGGATCGCACTTTTTTGGGCATCAATGGGATTTGTCGGTAGGCGGGTACGTGCTACTTGTCAGGTTGCTCCGAAGTCAGGATATCGTCAGCGTGACATCGCTGGTTTTATCAACGCCCCCGATCGCGGCTGCATTGAGCTTCATCATTTTCGGAGAAACACTGACACTCGTTCAAATCACTGGAATGGCAGTGTCCATAGCTGGGGTTGTTATAGTCAGGCGGTCACTGCAGCAACCGCCTGGAAAGATCTGATCCATCATCAACGTGCGGGAAATTAAATGAGTTACCCGAATGCCAGCATCCGCCCGCAGAAGATTACCATGCCCCATATCGCTATAGATGCTGTGCCGAAAAGCTTGCATCCAATGGCGGTATCTGGAACTCCCCGTCTTGAGGCTTGATGTAGGAGAAGAGCATTAGCTCCTGCGACAACAATGAGGCCTATTTTCACGAGGAAATACGAGCTGTTTGCGTATTCTCGCGCTGCCGGGGCGAACAGCAAGAGCCCGCTCGCGACGGCAATCCCGAAACCAGTGAGCGCCATCGGGATTAGGGTTGAGCGGATGGCTTGCGTTCTCAAGCTCTTGGCCACCCCAATGAGGCCGAGATCAACAGCGGTGATAGTCCCAAAGAGCATTGCAAGGCCCACGAGGTGTACCCAGCTTGCGATCGGGTAGGCCCAGACAGAGCTGCGAAACTGCAGCACAGGTTGCCATGTCTCAACAAGGTGCAAGAAGGCATCCATTGCCGCTTACCCTCTTGGACGACCGCTGCATCCTGCCGGCAATGCGACTGATTGCTGGCGGACACCTATCCCATCAATTACGATAAGGGCGGGTCGTGAAACGTTCTTCTCGGAGCATGAGGGAAAAGCCACGGCCTGAATCTCGTCACCGACTTTGGGTTCCCGTGGCATTCCCCAATTCATTAATCTATTGATCGGTGCGAGATCGAGCGTCCATTCCCCGGTCGTCTCGGGTGCCGCGGTCTTCGCAAGTACATCGTCAAAGCCGAGTTCACGAAGTTCAGCGGGGACGGGCAGTCGTGCGAACGAGCCTGGAACGCTGGCGGATGTGACGTCGATGACGATCTCAGGATGCGGATTACGCCAGACCACGGCTGTGATCTTCCCACTTAGGTAGATCGGGCGATCGGTGGCATAGAACCCCCAACCATGATGAGCTTGGGTGGGTGACGCGGTAAGCATCATGGTCACCACGATATATCTGAACAGCTTCATTGCTTTACCTCCATCAATGGCCTTAAGCGGCTAATGGAGTATGCGACATCCTATCGATACCATCGATGGTCATCTAGGAATTATTCGATATCAATTCTGATATCAGTCTGCTCTTTGCCGATTGCTCTGAGGCGGTTGAGAAGCTTATTTAAAGGAGTATTCCGCCGCCGTGCATCCCAGAACGCGGCAAGTTGGATGCGCAATTCCCCAGGGTAGGGCTCTATTCTTAACCTCTTGGTACCGGCGACTTGAATAGCCGAGGACTGTGATTGCGCCAGACTAATTCCCAAACCGGCCGCGACAAGAGAAAGCTGGGTCTGAAGTCGAGATGCCTCATGAACGACTGTGAACTCGTGTCCTGCAGCGCGACAAAGCTCGCGGATTTTCGAATATAAAATAGGGCCTTGCGTTTCAGGGAACATGATGAACGGCTCACGAGCCAATTGACCGAATTCTGCTTGGCCGTGGATGGCAAGATGATGGTCCTCTGGAACAATGGCGTCAAAGGTGTCTACCAGGAATACCTCTGATTTAATCCGACTGTTTGGTGCTATAGGCGGATGACCGAGACCTAAATCGAGATGGCCATTGTCGAGAAGTTGGACCTGCTCGTTGGTTGTCGCTTCGCGGAGTTCGAAGTGCGTATTGTCGATCGTGGTTGATAGGCGGATAGCCTTGGGCATAAGCATGTACGAGGCTGCGGAGACGAATCCTAGTCGAATGAGATGGCGTTCTTTGGCGGTTGCCAACCGCGCCTGCTGTACCGCTCTCTGCTCCGATTTTAGTATTTCACGGGCCTCGACAAAAAATGCGCGACCACTGTCGGTCAATGAAACCTGCCGACTGGTTCTGTCGAAAAGCCTCACTCCGATTTCACTCTCTAGTTTTGAGATCGACCTGCTGAGATGAGGCTGGGCAATCCCGAGCTTTTGTGCGCATTGGCCGAAATGTAAAACCTCTGCCAGTTGGACAAAATGTCTGAGTTGTGCGAACTCCATATCTATACCCAAATCTGTATCGAACGATGATTTTGTAGGACATTGCAGCATGGACAACAACCCACAATAGTTAATCTGTATGCGCGTCACGTTGTCTGCGCGAGGTTTGTCTTGTTGCCACGGCACCAGGTTGTTGAGCACAGTCTTGCTCGTGTTATCGGCAACCGGCGCGTCGCCAAGGATTTCGAGAGCATGATTGAAAGCTCCACTGCGCGGCTCCTCTCGCGTCCGTTCAACCCCTCACCCGAAAACTGAGAAGATGCTCATGTCCAATACTTTCATAGTTTCGATTTCAGACTTTTAGGTCTCGCGCCAGCGACCATGTTCACGGCGCAATTCGATATCTTGTGCGACGAGGATAGGGCTTATGCGCGCGCGATGCGCAGGCGTGCCCGTAGCTCTGAAGCGCTGGCAGTTACATTCATGAGTTTATCCAGACGCAGTGCGACATCGACGACATCGAGATCGCACTGCGCGAGACAGCGCTCACCCGGAAAGTTAGCTTCGAGCAAAATGTGACGATGAGACGAATTTCAGTAAGGGCGCGAGATGATGAAGATACGCCGAACCGCCGTGCGGGGAGAATACCACTCATTGCTCTCAAACAGGCAATTGCCGTTGCCGAATATCTCAACTTCCGGCATGCAGCTAACTGGCTCGGCGTGAGCCAGTCCAGCGTAAGTACCCGGATCAAGGCATTGGAAGAGGATCTTGGCATCTTGCTATTCGAGAGGCGCCATCGCGGAGTGAGGTTGACCGCGGCGGGACGCAGCTTCATAGCGGAGGTTGCAGCTGGCATCGAGCATCTCGATCACGCCATCATGACGGCTGGCGCAATTTCGATTGGCACAATCGGGCGTCTCTCCATCGGGTTACATTCATCAATCGCCGCCGGCTTCCTCGCTGACCTGCGCCGCCGCTATCGGGGGACGTATCCGAACATCGAACTCGTGATCACCGAGGGGCCGTCGGCAGACACTATCAGGCAAGTGCGAGAAGGCGTGCTTGACGTCGCTTTCGTCCTAGGCGCGGTGGATTGGGGAGACTGCCATTCCCGCCATACCTGGACCGAGGCGTTTGTGATTGCCGTTCCGTCCGAGCATCGGCTCGCTGCGGCCGGGCATGTCAGATGGCAAGATCTAACATCAAATCTTTTCCTTGTCCGCAGAGGCGGCGCTGGACCAGAGGTGCAGAACCACATCGTCAGGCGGATCGCCGAACAGGGAAAGACGCCGAACATTCGCCGCTTCGACGTCGGGCGCGACACCTTGATGCACATGGTTGCTGATGGCGACGGGATCACACTGACGACCGATGCTGCCACTCATGTGCCATTTCCCGGCGTCACGTTCCTTAAGATCGCCGATGAAAAGGAGCGCGCGCGGTTCAGCGCGGTATGGTCGCCGCATAATCGGAGTTCGGCGCTGAGGCACCTACTCGATATCGCAGCCGAGATGAGCAAATAGGATCAAACTTGCTTGACGCGAGCTAAAGACCCCGCATCCCAGTTGGCCAATTGCGGCACTCTTCTTTACGCGCTGAGTTGGTCGAGAATATCGGCTGGTCGAATATCGAGTGCACCGGTAATATCGAGAAACTCAATCACATCGATCCGCCGTTCGCCGTTTTCATACTTAGCAACGAAGGATTGAGGTTTGTTCAGCCGGTCGGCAAGTTCTGCTTGAGTCAGATTTCTATGCTTGCGCGCTGCCGAGAGTAGGGTCTGAAGGAGTTTCTGGCGGGGCGAGCGCAAGGATTTCTGCATTCGGAACGGCTCTCCATTGAAATAGGGGAGCCAATCCGCTAATCCTGATTCAGGATTATCCCATTTTAGGATTTTCGTTACCGTAGGTTCGAGGGAGGACCGCCAGATGCGTGTCAAACCCGAACTCGATCCCGATGTCGAAGATTTGGCTCCGATGGAGCCGGACGTGACCCTTTATGACGAGGCGCATTTCGTCACCTATCTGCGCCTGCTGGACGCCGAGACCGACGGCGCGGACTGGACGGAGGTGGCGCAGATCGTGCTGCATCGCGATCCGGTCGCGGAGACCGATCGAACGCGGACATGCTGGGAAAGCCATCTCGCCCGCGCGCAATGGATGACCAAGATCGGCTATCGCCGCATCCTCGAACAGGCCGTCGAGGAAGCACGCTCCATTTCACGCGACCATCCGTGATGGGTGCGGCGGGACGAGAAGTCCGTCCTCGTCGCGATGAGCAATATCTCTCCTATGCCCAAGCCTACACCGACGCAGCCAAGCTGTTGGTAGACCGCGCCGACGATATGGATGCGGTGCGCATCCCGTTCTTTCACCTCGTCGGCCACGCCATGGAGCTGATGCTGAAAGCCATTCTCAGTCACCAGGGGCGCGATGAGGAAAGGCTGATGATGATGGGGCACGGCCTTGAGCGGTGCTACGCCCAGGCGATCCGGGGCGGCGCAGACCGTCTGGAGGATGAGGATCTCGCCGCGTTCGTGGAAGCGCTGGATCGGCCTCACGCCATGCAGGCGCTTCGCTATCCGCAATGGTTTCACTGGTCGATGCCCGAACCGGCTCACGCGTTGCGTCTGTTGAGCCGACAACTCGACATCGTGAGAGCCTGCCTGTCAACCGGCCGGTGAACCCAGCAGCAAACGCCTGCACAGACCGTCCGATTTCTACGCCATGGTATCCGGCAGCACGCTCGCTGCTCTTTCCTGTTGCTTGTCGCCAAACCGCCTATTCTCTGATCGGCTCCGTCTCTTTTACCGATTGGAGCCTGTATGTCGGGAAGCCGTGTCCTCTGGGGCCAGATCACCATCGTCGTCGTCATTGTGCTGGCGACGATCTGGGGCGCGACCGAGTGGACGGCGTGGCGGCTGGGCTTCCAAGGTCAACTCGGAAGCCCGTGGTTCGAGCTGGGCGGTTGGCCGGTCTACTATCCGCCGGCCTTCTTCTGGTGGTGGTATTCCTACGACGCCTATGCGCCTGCGATCTTCGTCGAAGGCGCGATCATCGCCGCGTCGGGCGGTTTCCTTTCCATCGCCGTAGCCATTACCCTGTCGATCATCCGCGCCCGTGAGGCGAAGAACGTCGCCACCTACGGCTCGGCGCGCTGGGCCTCTCCCGATGAGATAAAGGCGGCCGGGTTGCTTGGTCCCGATGGCGTGGTGCTCGGCAGGCTCGATCGCGACTATCTGCGCCACGACGGCCCGGAGCATGTCCTGTGCTTCGCGCCAACTCGCTCCGGCAAGGGCGTCGGGCTTGTCGTGCCGACGCTACTGACCTGGCCCGGAAGCGTCATCGTCCATGACATCAAGGGTGAGAACTGGGGTCTGACGGCGGGTTTTCGCGCCCAGCATGGCCGTGTGCTGCTGTTCGACCCGACCGACGCGAAGTCCTCCGCCTACAATCCGCTGCTGGAGGTGCGGCGCGGCGATTGGGAGGTCCGCGACGTCCAGAACATCGCCGACATCCTGGTCGATCCCGAAGGCGCGCTCGAAAAGCGCAACCATTGGGAAAAGACCAGCCATTCGCTGCTGGTCGGCGTGATCCTGCACGTCCTCTATGCCGAGCCGGACAAGACGCTGGCCGGTGTCGCCAACTTTCTCTCCGATCCGAAGCGCCCGATGGAGGCGACGCTGCGTGCCATGATGTCCACGCCGCATCTGGGCGAAGCCGGCGTCCATCCCGTCATCGCCTCATCGGCGCGCGAACTGCTCAACAAATCCGACAACGAGCGTTCCGGCGTGCTGTCCACCGCCATGTCGTTCCTCGGTCTCTACCGCGATCCCGTGGTAGCGAAGGTGACGGCGCGCTGCGATTGGCGGATCGCCGATCTGGTCTCGGGCAAACACCCCGTCAGCCTCTACCTCGTCGTGCCGCCGTCAGACATCGCGCGCACCAAGCCGCTGATCCGCCTGATACTCAATCAGGTCGGACGACGGCTGACCGAGGAACTGAACGCCGCCAACCGTCATCGGCTGCTGCTGATGCTCGACGAGTTTCCGGCGCTGGGGCGGCTCGACTTCTTCGAGTCGGCGCTGGCCTTTATGGCCGGCTACGGCATCAAGAGTTTCCTGATCGCGCAGAGCCTCAATCAGATCGAGAAGGCCTATGGCGCGAACAATTCCGTCCTCGACAACTGCCATGTCCGCGTCGCCTTCGCCACCAATGACGAGCGCACCGCCAAGCGTGTGTCGGACTCGCTCGGTACCGCGACGGAGATGCGCGATTCCACCAACTATGCCGGCCATCGGTTGTCGCCCTGGCTCGGTCATCTCATGGTCTCGCGGCAGGAGACGGCGCGGCCGCTGCTCACCCCCGGCGAGGTGATGCAGCTTCCGCCGACCGACGAACTGCTGCTGGTCGCGGGCGTGCCGCCGATCCGGGCGATGAAGGCGCGCTATTATGAGGATGCCCGCTTCAAGGAACGGTTGCTGCCCCCGCCGGACCTGTCCGCCGGGGCCAACGCGTCGAAAGCGCCATCGGGTGACGACTGGTCGGCGCTGACGATCCCGACGCCCATTGCACCATCAGCACCGCCGACACCTGACGCCACTGCCACCGATCCCGCCAATGCCGGCATCCGCCGTGAGCCGGAACTACCCGAGCATGAGGAGATCGTGCTCGAGGAACGCCCGGTCGGGCATGAGTTCGATGTGCTCGACGACGATCCGGACGTGGACGCCGCCAAATCCCGAACCATGCGCCAGCAGGTCACGTCCGTCGCCCGTCAGGCAACGATGGACCCTGCCGACGGCATCGAACTGTAAGGAGCCGCCGCCATGCAGACCAAATCCCGCATGAATGTCTATTTCGATCCGGACCTGTTGAAGAAGGTCGAGGCGTTGGCGCTGCGCCGCAACGTATCCAAGTCGGCCGTGATCGAGGCGGCCGTCGCGTCGTTCCTGTCGGCCGATGCCTCCGAGCGGCTGGAGGCGGTGTTCGCCCGCCGCATGGACAAGCTCGGCCGACAGGTCGATGGGCTGGACGAGGATCTCGCCATCCTCGGCGAGACGCTCTCGCTGTTCATCCGCTTCTGGCTAACCGTGACCCCGCCGCTGCCCGATAGCGCTCAGGCGTCAGCACGGGCCAAGGGCGCGGAGCGGTTCGACGGATTCCTGCAATCGCTCGGGCGACGGCTCGCGACCGGCGATCGGTTCCTGAAGGAGTTGTCGCGCGATGTGGACGCGGCTGGCAATGCCAGGCGGGAATCCGACAGCTAAACGGGTGGCTGAATTTGGTTCATGTTCATTGCCGACATCTCACCCAGCTTTCGCTTCAACCGCCTGAGGTCGCTATTGATGATCAGTTTGTGCGCCGGCCCGACCGGCAACATATAGATGCGACCAAAGGCATTGTGCGTGATGACAGATGATGTGATCGTCAGCACGCGATCTGCTATCGAAAGGCAGATCATGACATCAAGGTGCCGGTCCCGTTCAGTCAGAACCAGTATATCTGGAAAACTGTGCTCGACGAGAAAGAAATCCAGCCGGTCGCCAACCTTCACTGTCTCTCGCCTCGCGCCGGAAAATCCGCCGATCCGCTTCACACCGAACAACGCGGAAATCGTGTCCCTCGTCTTGAAAGCCAGGCGCATCAGCGGCTGAGGCTCTGCCGTCATAAGATTCCAGGCCTCCAGCGGCGTAATCGCGGTTGGGAGCGTGACCGACCTGCTGTCGTAGTAATCGAGTTCTGGCTGCGGACGCAGGGTGAGAACAGGTGATGTGGTATTCAACATTATCTCCCTGACCTATTCGACCATCCCCGCAGCATACATAGATCACCGTAATCTTCGCCGCTACGGCCGCGGGGACTCCGCAAGCAGAAAGATCAGTGGCGATCCGTCTCAAGTTTCCAATCCCACCGATTGCCGCCTTTTCTTCGCCATGGCCGCACGCGGTTAGATACTTGTTGAATCAGCCAAACTTATGGCTCTTTTAATCATCCCCGTCCGGGGCGCGTCTGTGTCGTCCCCGACGAGATCGGGGATCGGATGGCGGTATCGCACCAGAATTCGGAGAGTTTGACGCGAGGCGCGCGAATGCTCCGCACGGCACTGGGGCCGGCCATCGCCGCCTATCTCGAAGATCCCGCCATCGTTGAAGTGATGCTGAACCCGGACGGACGCCTTTGGGTCGATCGTCTGAAGGAAGGTCTTGTCGCAACGGCCGATATACTGATCCCGGCCGATGGCGAGCGCATCGTGCGCCTGGTCGCGCATCACGTTGGCGCCGAGGTTCATGCCGGTGCACCACGCGTCTCGGCCGAACTGCCGGAAACCGGCGAACGCTTCGAGGGATTGTTGCCGCCGGTCGTTGCCGCCGCGACATTTGCCATTCGAAAGCCTGCCGTTGCTGTCTTCACCCTCTCCGATTATGTCGCCGCCGGCATCATGACCCAGGACCAGGCCGAGGTGCTGCGGCTGGCGGTGGAGAAGCGCAAGAACATACTTGTCGCCGGCGGCACATCCACCGGCAAGACGACACTCACCAACGCGCTGCTGGCGGAAGTCGCCAAGACGTCCGATCGCGTGGTGCTGATCGAAGATACCAGAGAGTTGCAATGCGCCGCCCCTAATCTCGTGGCGCTGCGCACCAAAGATGGCGTGGCCTCGCTCTCCGATCTGGTGAAGTCATCCCTGCGCCTTCGTCCGGATCGCATTCCAGTGGGAGAGGTGCGCGGCGCGGAAGCCCTCGACCTCCTCAAGGCCTGGGGCACTGGCCATCCGGGTGGCATCGGCACGATCCACGCCAATACGGCGATCGGCGCCTTACGACGGCTTGAACAACTCGTGCAGGAAGCCGTCGTCACGGTTCCCCGCGCGCTTATCGCCGAAACCATCGACATCATCGCCGTTCTGTCAGGCCGCGGTGCCGCCCGCCGCCTTGTGGAAATCGCCCTGGTCGACGGGCTCGATCCCGTCTCCGGCGATTACCGCACCCTCAATGCTCACCTTTCTCCCGCTCACCAACCTCTCCCGAAAGGAGACCAGCAATGAATTCGTCTGTCCTTCGTCGTGCGCGCAATCGCCTTGTCCATGCGACGGCACTTGCCTCGATCGCGCTGCTAACGACGGCACCCGCCCATGCCTCCGGTTCGTCCATGCCGTGGGAGGAGCCGCTGCAGCAGATCCTGGAATCCATCGAAGGACCGGTCGCCAAGATCGTCGCGGTGATCATCATCATCGCCACCGGCCTGGCGCTCGCCTTCGGCGACACGTCCGGCGGCTTCCGCAAGCTGATCCAGATCGTCTTCGGGTTGAGCATCGCGTTTGCGGCCAGTTCCTTCTTCCTGTCGTTCTTCTCCTTCGGCGGCGGAGCGCTGGTCTGATGGCGGGCGGTTTTCAACAGGAAGACGAGGTGCGTGGTTTTTACGCAACCGTCCATCGTTCGCTGGCCGAGCCGATCCTGCTCGGCGGCGCTCCCCGTGCCGTGGCCATCGCCAACGGCACGCTTGCCGCTGCCGTCAGTCTCGGCCTTCGCCTCTGGATCGCCGGGCTGATGATCTGGGCCATCGGCCATTTCGCGGCCGTCTGGGCAGCGAAACGCGATGCGCAATTCGTCGATGTCGGGCGCAGGCACCTGCGCTATCCGGCGCATATGGGCGTGTGAGGGAGATTGCCGATGATGAACCTTGCCGAATACCGCAAACGCGCTTCCCACCTCTCCGACTTCCTGCCATGGGCGGCTCTGGTCGCACCGGGCGTCGTCCTGAACAAGGACGGTTCGTTCCAGCGCACCGCTCAGTTTCGGGGTCCCGATCTCGACAGCGCCACGCCGGCTGAGCTGGTCGGCACCACGGCGCGGCTCAACAACGCGCTGCGTCGTCTCGGCTCAGGCTGGGCGATCTTCGTCGAAGCACAGCGCAATCCGGCTACCGACTATCCGGAAAGCCTGTTTCCGGATTCGGCATCTGCGCTTCTCGATATAGAGCGGTGCGAACAATTCGATGAATCCGGCCTTCTTTACGAGAGCAGCTATTTCCTGACCTTCGTGTGGCTGCCGCCTGCGGAAGAAGCCTCGCGCATCGAAAGCTGGCTCTACGAGGGCCGGGAGAAAAGCGGCGTCGATCCGTGGGAACTTCTGAACAGCTTTGTCGATCGCACAGACCGTGTCCTTCATCTCGTGGAAGGCTTCGTGCCGGAAGCCGGATGGCTGGATGACGCTGAGACGCTCACCTATCTGCACTCGACCATTTCCACCAAACGCCATCGTGTCCGTATTCCGGAGACACCAATGCACCTCGACGCGTTGCTGGCCGATCAGCCTTTGGCAGGCGGCTTGGAGCCTAGGCTTGGGGACTTCCATCTGCGTACGCTGACGGTGATCGGGTTTCCGACGGTCACCTTTCCCGGCATCCTCGACGATCTCAACCGGCTGGCCTTTCCCTACCGGTGGAGCACCCGGGCGATCATGCTCGAC
This sequence comes from Neorhizobium sp. DAR64862/K0K3, assembly GCF_050500185.1. Taxonomy (NCBI): domain Bacteria; kingdom Pseudomonadati; phylum Pseudomonadota; class Alphaproteobacteria; order Hyphomicrobiales; family Rhizobiaceae; genus Neorhizobium; species Neorhizobium sp. DAR64862/K0K3. The sequence goes on along the minus strand of NZ_CP191450.1, from coordinate 1,039,905 downwards.
AAGACCGACGCGACGCGGCTGGTGACGAAGATCAGGCGGCAGTGGTTCGCCAAGCGTAAATCCATTGCGGCGATCCTGAAAGAAGTGCTCACCAACGAGCAATCGGTGTTGGTCGACAGCGATGCCGCCAACAAGGCGGCCGATGCCGATGCAGCCCTACAGGATCTCGGCTCCGATCAGGTCGGGGAAGTCTACGTTACCGCCACCGTCACCGTCTGGGACACCGATCCGGCCATCGCCGACGAGAAACTGCGATTGACCGAAAAAGTCATTCAGTCCCGCGACTTCACGGCGATCGTCGAAAGCGTCAATGCCATCGAGGCATGGCTCGGCAGCATTCCCGGCCAGACCTATGCCAATGTCCGCCAGCCGCCGATCTCGACGCAAAACCTCGCCCATATGATCCCGCTGTCCGCAGTCTGGGCGGGTCCGGCGAAGGACGAACATTTCGATGCGCCACCATTATTCTATGCACGCACCGAAGGATCGACGCCGTTCCGGTTTTCTCTTCATGTCGGCGACGTCGGCCACGCTATGATCGTCGGCCCGACCGGTGCCGGAAAGTCTGTGCTGTTGGCGATGATGGCCCTGCAGTTCCGCCGCTATCTCCGTTCCCAGGTCTTCGCCTTCGACTTCGGCGGAAGCATACGCGCCGCAACGCTCGCCATGAATGGCGACTGGCAGGATTTGGGCGGTTCGCTCTCCGACGATACATCGCTCCTCAATACCGTGTCACTCCAGCCGCTCGCCGGGATCGAGGACACTCCGGAACGGGCATGGGCTGCCGACTGGCTTGTCGATATCCTCATCCGTGAGGGTGTCACCATCACGCCTGATATCAAGGAATATCTCTGGACGGCGTTGACGTCCCTGGCTTCCGCGCCGGTCGTGGAGCGGACCATCACCGGCCTGACGGTACTGCTGCAATCATCTGCGCTCAAGCAGGCTCTGCGGCCCTACTGCATCGGCGGCCCATATGGTCGCCTCCTCGATGCGGAAATGGAATGGCTTGGGGACGCGCAGGTACAGGCCTTCGAGACCGAAGGGCTGATCGGCACGGGAGCGGCCCCCGCCGTTCTTTCCTATCTGTTCCACCGGATCGAATCCCGCTTCGACGGTCGGCCGAGCCTGCTGATCATCGACGAAGGCTGGCGGGCACTGGACGACGGCGGCTTTGCCCAGAAAATCAAGGAATGGCTGAAGACGCTGCGCAAGAAGAATGTCAGCGTCGTCTTCTCCTCGCAGTCGCTTGCCGACATCGAGGCCTCGCCGATCGCACCCGTCATCGTCGAAAGCTGCCCGACGCGCATCTTCCTCGCCAACGAGCGGGCCATCGAGCCGCAGATCACCTCGATCTACGAACGCTTCGGTCTGAATGCGCGCCAGATTGAGATCATCGCAAGGGCGACTCCGAAACGGGACTATTACTGCCAGAGCCGCAGAGGCAACCGGCTGTTCGAGCTTGGCCTTGGCTCCGTTGCGCTGACGCTATGTGCTGCATCCACCAAGGCCGACCATGCGCTGATCGACGAACTGATCCGCGACGGCGCGCGCCCATACTTCCTCGAAGCCTGGCTCGAGGCCAACGGCCTGAGCTGGGCCGCCGATCTTGTTCCCGATCTCACCAACGTCATCGACCAGTCGATGGAAAAGACGACTGGCTCGGACTCCATCCCGCTGTTACCCGAAGAGGAGATTGCCCCATGAAGACTACCGTTGTCCGTGCCGGCCTCAAAGGCCGCGTCCGCTCACTCGCCTGCGCCGCAGCCATTCTGGCCCTGCCATGCGCCGCTGTTCCATTCCTGGGGACGCCGGCTTTTGCATGGCGGATTGTCTACGACCCGACCAACTACAGCCAGAACCTGCTTTCGGCCGCCCGGGCACTGGAACAGATCAAAAACCAGGTCACATCGCTTCAAAACGAAGCCCAGATGCTCATCAATCAGGCGAAGAACCTCACCAGCCTGCCGACCTCGATGCTGTCGCAGATCGAGGACAATTTTTCCGAGATGAAGAACCTGCTCGGGGAAGCGGACCAGCTTGCCTACGACGTCCAGAATATCGACGAGCAATTCAACGCCACCTATCGTGATTTTGCCGCTGGTGACCGGACGGCAACGCAGCTGGTCTCGGCCGCGCAACAGCGCTGGCAGCAATCGGTTTCCGCTTTCGAGCATTCGCTGAAGGCGGGAGCCGTGGCAGTCGACAATATCGAGGGCACGCAACAGCAGACCAGCGAACTGGTCGGCGCCAGCCAGTCCGCGGTTGGGGTGTTGCAGGCGACCCAGGCCGGCAACCAGCTCATGGCCGTGCAGGCAAAACAGATCTCTGATCTGACGGCCATGCTCGCCGCGCAGGGCAGGGCCAGTGCGCTGGAACAGGCGAGGGCTGCGGCAGCACAGGAACAGGCCCGTGAGCAGTTCAGCCGCTTCATGACTGGCTCGGCCTACAGCCCGTCCAGCGTCCGCATGTTCCACGATTGAGGAGCACGGAGACAAATGGACCTGAAGATCGCCGCCCGGATACTTGCCGTCTTCGCACTTGGCGCAGGGCTGACCGCCGCAATCGTGGCCCTGCAAGATGAAGACGCAACCGACACAAAAGCCCCCAGTATCGGGCGTCCGGGCGGCGAGCCGGTCAACACCGGGCTTTCCCGATGCCGCGACCTTGGCGTGGCCGCTGCCGATGACGCTGCCTGCCGCAAGGCCTGGGCGGAAAATCGCCGCCGGTTCTTCGCAACCGATCGGCCGGTCGCGCCGAAGACCGGCGAGGCGCCGTCGCCATGAACAATACCGGTATCATTGACCGTTTCCTCGAAACCTTCACCGCCTATATTGATAGCGGCTTCGGCCTGCTCGGCGGCGAAGTCGCCTTTCTCACCTCGACGCTGATCGTCATCGATATCGTGCTGGCCGGTCTGTTCTGGGCATGGGGCGCGGATGAGGACGTGCTGCAGCGGTTGGTGAAGAAGACCCTCTATATCGGCTTCTTTGCCTTCATCATCGGTAACTTCAACCGGCTCGCGAGCATCGTCTTCGAGAGCTTTTCCGGGCTCGGTCTCAAAGCCGGTGGCTCCAGCCTCTCTGACTCGGAACTGTTGCAGCCCGGCCGCGTCGCGCAGGTCGGCATCGATGCCGGCAATCCCATCCTTGAGGCCGCTGGCGAGCTGATGGGCTACATCTCTTTCTTCGAGAATTTCGTGCAGATCTTCGTGCTGATGGTCGCCTGGGTCATCGTTCTCGTTGCCTTCTTCATTCTCGCCATCCAGATCTTTGTCACGCTGATCGAGTTCAAGCTGACGACGCTTGCGGGCTTCGTCCTGATCCCGTTCGCGTTGTTCAACAAGACATCCTTCCTTGCCGAAAAGGTGCTCGGCAACATCGTCGCTTCCGGCGTCAAGATATTGGTGCTGGCCGTGATCGTCGGCATTGGCTCCGGCCTGTTCGACGAGTTCACATCCGGTTTCTCCGAACAGCCGACCATCACCGAGGCGCTGTCGCTCGTTCTCGGGGCGCTTTCACTGATGGGCCTGTCGATCTTCGGTCCCGGTATCGCGAGTGGCCTGGTATCCGGCGCCCCGCAACTTGGAGCAGGCGCTGCCGTCGGAACCGGTCTTGCAGCGGCCGGTTTGGGAGCCGCCGGGTATATGGGTGCCAGGGCTGGACTGGGTGCTGCCGTAAGTGCTGTCAGCGGCGTGGCAAGGGGAGGGGCGACGCTCGCGGGCGGCGCCAGGACCGCATACGGTCTTGGTGATGCAACCGCTGGATCGACAGGGACTGGCGGTGGTGCTGCCGGTTTTGCCGGTGTCGCAAAAGCAGCCGCGGGTTTTGCCGTGAACAAGGGCAGGGCCATGGGGGCCGGCGCATCCCAATCCATGAGCTCCAGCTATCGCTCCGGACAGGCGGGCGCATGGAAGGCGACAGGCGGCAAGAACGACGTTGGCGTCGGCATGCCCGAAGCCGCCAACGATCCTTCGTTTGCCGGTTCGCAGTCCGCAAGTTCCGCCGCCGTGTGCGGCTCTGACATATCGCCCTCGACGCCGCCCGAATGGGCGCAGCGCATGAAGCGAAGCAGCGCCGTCAGTCACGGTGTCAGCACCGCCGCCCATACGGTCCGCTCCGCAGATCACGGCGGTGGCTCCATGTCCGTCTCTCTCAATCAGGATGCCCGATGATGAACATCTTCAGACGACCTTCCGTGCGCTACGCACGGACCCCGGAACCCGAAACGCCCTATCAGAAGGCAGCGCAGGTCTGGGACGAGCGCATAGGGTCTGCCCGTGTGCAGGCGAAAAACTGGCGGCTGATGGCTTTCGGTTCTCTGTTTCTGGCTGGCGGTTTTGCATCGGCGCTGGTCTGGCAATCGACGCGTGGGACTGTGGTGCCATGGGTGGTGCAGATCGACAAGTTCGGCGAGGCGCAGGCCGTTGCCTCTGCCGTGACCGACTATCGGCCGACCGATCCGCAGATCGCCTGGCATCTCGCCCGTTTCATCGAGCAGGTTCGCAGCATTCCGGCCGATCCGGTTATCGTGCGGCAAAACTGGCTTCGCGCCTACGAATACACCACCGATCGCGGGGCGATCGCGCTCAACGATTACGCGCGTGTAAATGACCCGTTCACGAAGGTCGGCAAGAACCAGATCGCCGTCGAGATCTCCAGCGTCATCCGTGCCTCGCCGGAAAGTTTCCGCATCGCCTGGACCGAACGGCAGTTCGAGAACGGCCAGCTTTCGGCCACCGAACGCTGGACCGCAATTCTGACCGTCGTGGTCCAACCGCCGCGCACCACTGACAAACTGCGCGCCAATCCACTCGGCGTCTACGTCAACGCAATCAACTGGTCGAAGGAGCTTTCGCAATGAAGGGGGCATACCGGAAAAGTGCATCACTGCTGCTGGCAACGCTATTATCTGCATCAGCGCTTGCCGGCTGCGCGAAGAAATACATCCCGCCGGAGATCGACTACGACGATGCGGCACCCGCCGTACTGACTGCCGATCCGGTCGGTCCGGTGAAGGTTGTCGAGTTGCCGAAACCTCTGCCGCTGCCCGGTCAGTTGAAGCCGATCAATGGGGAGAAGGCGAAGGCGGAGGCTGACGATCCGAAAGTACGGATTACGCAGGCCAATGAAGCCGCCCGCATCCAGCCGGTTCGGGACGGCTTCATCAACGCCGTGCAGGTCTATCCCTTCTCGGGCGGTGCGCTCTATCAGGTTTATGCCGCTCCGGGACAGGTTACGGATATCGCCCTTCAGGCTGGCGAGCAATTGGTCGGCTCAGGCCCTGTGGCGGCCGGCGACACCGTGCGTTGGATCATCGGCGATACTGAAAGCGGCACGGCGTCGTCAAAGCAGGTGCATATTCTGGTCAAGCCGACGCGCCCCGATCTTCAGACCAATCTGGTCATCAACACCGACCGGCGCACCTACCATCTGGAACTGCGGTCCACGCCTTCGACCTACATGGCATCGGTCTCATGGCAATATCCGCAGGACCAGTTGATCGCGCTGCGACGGCAGAATGCGAGGGCGGCGGAGACGCAAGCAGTCGCCACCGGCATCGACATCTCGAAGCTGAACTTCCGTTACCGCGTTGAAGGTGACGCAGCACCATGGCGGCCAATGCGCGCCTTCGACGATGGCACGAAAGTCTACATCGAATTTCCCTCCGGCATCGGACAGGGGGAAATGCCGCCGCTCTTCGTCATAGGCCCGTCCGGTAATTCCGAATTGGTCAATTACCGTGCGAGGCAGAATTATTACGTCGTTGACCGGCTGTTTGCTGCGGCCGAATTGCGGCTTGGTGACAAGGACAGCGCAAAGCGTGTTCGCATCGTCCGCACTGATGGTCGGTCGACGGCAAAGCGGACCACGCTGTTCTCGTCGGAGCGCAGCCGATGACAGGGGCTGCAAAATCATCGGACATGGGCCTTCAGGCGGAACTGCGCCTCCGGCCCGAGCCGCGGCGCGTTACGCGGCTGTCGCGCAAGGTGCTGATCGGGCTCGGCGGGGTGGCCAGTATCGCCATTGCGGCGGCACTATTTTGGGCGCTCGATACGAACCGGCGCGGCAACCAGTCCGCGACGGAACTCTATAATGTCGACAACGCGACGCCGGCCGACGGCCTGGCCGGTCTGCCGAGAGATTACACCAACATTCCGAAACTGGGTCCGGCCCTTCCGGGAGATCTCGGTCGGCCGATCCTTCGCGCGCAGGAGGCGGGCAAGCCGGTCGTAACACCCAGCATCCAGACGCCGCGTGTCGATCCAGAGGAACAACGACGCCTTGCAGAGATTGAGGCCGCCCGTCTGGCAAAGCTGTTCACGGACAGTCGTGGTGAGCGAACCATGGGAGGCCAGACAATCGCATCCGCGACAGCACCCGGTTCCGGCATAGATCCCGCTAGCGGCCTGCCGTTTCCCTCTGAGACGCCGGCGCTTGACGCCGGCTCCGCCCAGAACATGCAGGATCGCAAGCTTGCTTTCGTCAATGGCGACGTCGATCGGCGCACGGTCAGCGCCGATCGCGTGCAGGAGAAGGCGTCTCCCTATGTCGTACAGGCGGGCACCGTTATTCCGGCCGCCCTGATTACCGGCATCAAATCCGATCTGCCCGGGCAGATTACCGCGCAGGTGACGGAGCATGTCTATGACAGCCCGACCGGCTCGCATCTCCTCATTCCGCAGGGCGCGCGGCTGATCGGTGAATACGACAGCCAGGTCGCATTCGGGCAGTCACGCGTACTGCTGGTCTGGAACCGCCTCATCATGCCGGACGGCTCATCCATCGTATTGGAGCGTCTGCAAGGCGCAGATACACGAGGGTTCTCCGGACTTGAGGACGAGGTGGACTATCACTGGGGACAACTGTTCAAGGCTGCTGCACTCTCGACACTGCTCGGTATCGGCACGGAACTCTCGACCGGCGACGAAAGCGATATCGCCCGCGCCATCCGGGAGAGCACCCAGGACAGTGCATCCGACATCGGCCAGCAGATCGTTGGTCGCCAGCTGAACATCCAGCCGACATTGACGGTTCGGCCGGGTTTTCCAGTCCGTGTGATCGTCAACCGAGACCTTCTGATGAAGCCCTATGGCGCGGCGAGGGAGCCGACATGACGAAACTCAAACTCTCCACCATTCTTGACGACCGGCCGGTCAAGATCACCATCGAACTGCCGGCGCAGGTGTTCCGAGATTTGCAGGCCTATGCGGCGATTCTTGCCCGCAACGCTGGTGAACCCGCTCCGCCCGATCCGGCAAAGCTCATCGCCCCGATGCTCCAAAGGTTCATGGCAACGGACAAAGCGTTCAACAAAGCGAAGCGCGCCGGCTCATCCACTGGTATTGGAACCATGTGATTTAACGCGAGATGGATTCTTTCACGCCCGCCACATCTACAATCCCGGCCAAGCCATCTCGCGTCCTCGACTGGGCGCTGTTTACAAGTCGGCCGAAAGAATCGAAATCTGCCATATGGGATCAAGTTCGTAGCCCAGTATCCTGCGACACTTCCTCATCCTCAGACCCTTCAGAATCGATGAGCTGAAGACGGCCAGCCGATTTTTTGCCGTTGCGATCGTTGATTAACTCGAACGAGATGCGCTGGTTGTCTTTGAGGCGATCCAGTCCAGCTTCTTGCAACGCCGATATATGAACGAAGATATCTCGGTCTTGATCATCGGGTTTAAGGAAGCCGTATCCCTTCTTCGAGTCAAACCACTTAACCGTTCCGGTTAGTCGGGTCTGTGTGTCCATCCCATTCGAGAGCGTCGGTCTGCTGACATGGGGAGGGAGCGAGTTTGGCCACCACTGATCGGGAGCTTCGACATCAGCTGCTGGGTAGTTGCCAGCATTCCTGTTCATTTCGACTAAGCGTTCAAGAAGATCGAGATCCGTCGCCTCGGCCGAGAGACCGATCATCTTCAGCAGCACTTCCTCCGTCGTCTTGAGATAGTCACGGCGAACGTCGCTGCCTGCCCTCTGCTTTCTGGATTCAAGAAAATCATTGTTCGAAATAAGCAGATCCTTATCGAAGCCGTCGAGCAGAGTTTCCAGCACTCGCGATGTGGGATTCGCACGAAGGCTTGCCCGGCCGCCGTCGGCGTTGCTGATGACGAGGAAATCGTCCGGCAGGGGAAAAGTTTCGAAAGTACGGGTGATGGAGAAGCGCGACGACCAGCTCGGAGAACGGGAGAGGGTGGCCCGCGCCCACACCTGAAAAAGCCGTGACGAGAACAGCAGTGCCACGGTCGCATCGCCATCGATCGTGAAGAATGTCTGAGCGGCAACCTCTTCGCGGTCGACGGGGCCAAAGCGGATAGGAAGCTTACCATCCTCGAACATAAGCCGCCAAGCGCCGTCTACCGGCGCGGCCCACGATGCTCTGAGGTCAGAGGTCCGCTTAGCAAGCAACCCTACCGACCGTGTTTCCACGTGATCGTGCTCCCGCAGAAAACGAGCCCATTCATCGTGCCGTTCTTCGGCTTTCATAAAGAGAGCGGTTGGGATAGCGGCGACGCCGGCCGAAGCGGGAAGGTCGTGGAAGCGATTGATGCTGCTGCGATACCAGCGTACCGCTTGTAAAAGTTCGGAATTAGCAAACCGTTCCCGGAGCTCTTCGTACACGTCAGCAGGTATTCGGATGACGTCGCGTGGATCAACGCCCCGGATAGCAAGCCCTCGATTACGTCCTAACCGGTTCAGTTTCGGCAATGATATGTCTGACGGAAGAGGCGGCGGTCGCTTCCCCTTGCTCGTCGCGATGCTTTGCAGACCCTCTCCGTCGGAGTAGCGCACGATACTCCATCCGGCTTTGGCCGCCGCCCGCAGCGCCTTCAAATTCGGCGCTTCTGCGGCGACTACGCAGATGGCGTCGCTGCGCTCGTTTTCCGCTCTGAACGCTGCACTCAGGTGCGGGTATTGCAGTGCGTCGGCGATTGAGACGGGTACCTCGCCTACGATTCTGTTGTCCGGCGCTAGGAGCTTTCCTGGAAGCTCACGTCGAACTACAGCTTCGACGAAGCCACGGAAATCTGGATCATGTCGGCGAACCGTGGCCTCGCCATGTAGAACCTGGGTTCGTTCGCCGCCGAGAGGCACCTCCGCCCAGGAGAACAACTCAGATTCGCGGTCTTTCAGACCCCCAGAAACCAGGCCGGCGGAGGATACCTCCGACGAGAGCACTGCTTCATTTCGGTCGCGTCGGATGCCCGATGCAATGGAAAGCAGAAGCGGCTCATAGCGCGGCCGGTCTTCGGTCAACCAAGCATGAAGCGGCGATCCTTCTCCGACTAGCTGTGCGGTGGCCGAAACCAGATCGGCAAACCGGCGATCGATCGATCGCTTTGAATTACCGACCCAGAACGGCGATCGCACGGTCGAGGTGTCGAGGATCGTGTTGAACAGCGGTGGCTCGGTTGCTACCGATCGATTCGCCAGGGCCGATGCCGGCATCTGTGGGGGCAGTGTCGGTGCCAGGATGCACAGTGGTGCGTCACGATGAGCGAAGGCTGCCTGAATCTGCGCGAGAGTGACGCGTCCCCTATCTCCGGCGAAAGATTCGTCATCGGCTACATAGATGATAACTGCGTACTGATCGAGCTTCGGAAAATGCGTCCCATCAGCGACTACGTCCAGCCTGGTTCGGAGGAGTTGTTCCGCTGGCGGTGACATCACGCCAGGTGTTCCGCGCCCGTCTGAATGGAGTGTCTCGCCCCAATCCGGCCTCCAGTCGGGCGCCCGTATATGGCGGAGGAGCAGCCGTGCTCGACCGCTGGAGGCAATGACGAGCACGCGAGCTAGGGTTTGGTCGATACGCAAACGCTGGTTTCGCTCGATAGGATCGACGGTCACTGCGAGAGGGCTGGCCTCTACTTGAGCTGTGGCATCGTCTTCGGCGAAGATCGGCGTCAGAATAGTGCCGATTTCGGCCGACAGGGCCGCGACGCGCTCGGCGTATGCCTGAAAAATTTGGTGCGCAAGGAACAGTTCGCGCAGCGCCTCGGGAAATTCGACCGTCAGCGAACCGGCCGTGCGGCCAACCTCCAGCCCACGGATGACGTCGGCAGCATTGTGTTCGCCAGCGGCCGCCAGCAGCCTGCGCGCTTCCACCATCAGGCGCTGACGCACGAAGATGTCGGACTGCCAGCGATCGGCTTCACCGGTGCCCCACTGTGCCTGGACATGCACATACGCCGCTTGTACGAGGGCTGCGCGGTCCACATCATCCGACGCCATCGCGAGGTCAAGAAGGATTAGCGGCGCGTTCGAAGCAATTTCTGCAACGCGGTCTCCGAGCTGCGCTACTATGATCGCCGGCGTACCGACGTAGACGTCACTTTTCCATAGCAGCACATCATGCCAGGAATCCCCAATTGATACCGCGCGCGCTGCGCCTGCCGGCAATCGGATGATGTCATCCGCTTCGAAAGGCTCAAACGCGAGGATGTCTCCGGAGTGGTCGCCATCAATGGAGCAAACCGCACAGTACCATGTATTTGATTGCGGGCCGGATGCATAGCAAGGCAGCGCTAACCCGTGTGAGCGTAGTGGCACATACCCAGCAAGCAGCAGGTCCGTGATGCCCTCGCCTATCATGAAAGCAGCTTTGTATCGGAGAAGTAGCGACGGACGATCCGTGAAATCTCTTCCTGGAGCTCGTTAGGCGCTGTGTTCGGCTGCCAGTCATATGTCCGCCATTCGATTGACAGTGCTTTCAGCTGGTTGATGAAGGAAGTGTTCTCCTGTCCATCATCGTCCAGATACTGCCGTGGAATTACCGCCAGAAGTACGTTGCCCTTGAGTGGTACGTTGTGGGAGGTTGCCATCTCAATGGCCGATGCTCGCTTGTCTGGCTGGTTGCTACCAGTGCGGGCCATGCCAGCGATCGCGTGATACCCAAGCGTCACGGTTTCATGCGCAGGCACGTCGGCAACAAGGCCGCTGCGCAATTCCCCGTTGAAATAGTCTTCAAGGGATTCGAACGCCCATCCGATTTGTCCGGTTGCCGCGGCATGGGAGGGCTCCAGCTCGAAATCTTCGAGGCAGACGAACTCGTCAGCCTGAGCTGCAAATATGCCCGCGTCTGCCCCACCGGTATCGAACGGGTAAACGTGGAATGGGGTCACGGCATCGGGTGACACTATGAAGACGAACGGAAATCGATTGATCCGCTCTGATTTCGCGTCGCCATCTTTGCGGCGATAGGCCGGCCGGAGAACGAAAAAATAGACGAGATCCCTGTCGAAAACCTTACAGCGGCGCACCTCAAACTGCCCGCTCTCGACGATCTCGCGAGCAAACCCCGTAGCGGTGACATGCACGAGCGGAAGCTTCTCGGGGAGAGTGCCGCGGTTGGCACGCGCGCGCAGCTGGCGTTGCGGTGTAAGGCCTTTGCGCCGACGCATCTTCTGAGGGGTTTTCGTCACGGTACCTCGCTCGCCAACAGGTGATCCGGTCGGTAAATGAACCCGCGGCGCTCGTTGTAGATGCGACTAGCCATCTATTTGGCCCGTCGATTTACTGCGGTTTGCGATTTCTCCTACAGATATCGCGCCCTTCAGAAATACCTCACAAAAATCCAGGATCTGTTCTTGTGGCCAGCGATCAGCACCTCGCAAAGAGCACTCCCATATGGTGAGAACTCGCCAACCAGCGCCGGATAAAGCTGCGCGGACCTTCGCGTCCCTTGATCTGTTTGTAGCGATCTTTGTTGCCCAGAAATCCGTACGGGTTGCCGGCATGCGAAACAGCGGGCAATCGTGGCCATGCCAAAAGCAACCGTGAACAAACAACACCGCGCGGCGCTTCGAGAAAACCATATCCGGGCGGCCAGGCAGGCCTTTATCGTGCAGGCGGTATCGATATCCGCGAGCGTGCAAACCACGGCGGATCAGCAACTCCGGGCGAGTGTCGCGCCCGCGGATCCTACTCATGTTATAACTTCGCACCTGCGGCGTGTGCACATCGGATCTCGGTTTCGGCACAGCAGGCTTCATGTTACGAACGCTGACTGTTGCGCTGGCGGTCTGACCGCAACGCGCGCTGGGATCGCCGGGAAAAGATCCGACAGTGCGGAGAAGCCGCTTTTGCCTTCGTCGAAAATGGCCACACTATGCTGCAGCTCGCCATTGGCTAACATCGCCACGAGGCCTGCCTGGACCAACTGATGCGAATGCCGCCCGACGAACGTGAGCAGGATCGGACTCGAGCCGTCGTTATGCGGCACTGATCTGATCAACGCGAAGTCTCTACTGTCGAGATCGCGGAAAACCTCGTGATCAAGCTGGCTGCCTCCAAGGCGCCAGTTCTTGCCGCCCTTATTTACCCGACGGATTTCCCTGTTCATGGCAGCGCCGAATAAGCAGATACAGTCGAAGTCGCCACCCTTCTCCTCGAAAACATCAGGATGAAGCAGTCGCTTTGCTGCGCGGGTTGTCAGGGCGATTGCGCGCTGGCGGCTGGCGGTTGCTTTCCGATGGGCCGCGAATAGCCCCATATCTGAGTCTGTCAGTGAACGGACGATGATAAGTTCGGAGCCGCTCAACGGGATACTCCGGACGTTGCGCGTGCTGTTTCTATGACGCCTTCCGCCTTGTTCAACTGAGCGTTCAGAGCTGTCCCGATATGCCATGCCAGAAGGGGAGGGACGGCATTACCAATCTGCCGGAAAGCAGGGTTCATAGTTCCGCTGAACGTGAAGCCATCCGGAAAGGACTGCAAGCGTGCCGCTTCGCGCACCGAGATGGGGCGCGCCTGTTCACTATCATAATGAATGTGACTGTACCCGTCCTTTCCGAGATGCGCGAGGAGAGTGCGTGCCGGACGGTCAGGTTCCATCTTCCGCCATTTATTGGGAAACTTGCTCGCGTCATATGGTGGAACGATGCTGGCTAAAAGAGCCTGCCATTCATGAGAGCCCTCGCCAGGATCCCGACCCGATGTTTTGAGCTCTTCCAGACGCGCTTCGAACAGTGAGAGAGCGTAGCGATGAGCCTCTGGGTATTGATCACCGGCCTGCAGGCCGGCGAAAATCTGATAATCCCGTGGCAAATATCGTATCACGTGATCGTAAACAGCGGACTTACCCTCAAAACCGGGCCAGCTGCGCATGGCCCGTGCGTAGTCTGTGTGTGCGTCGCCCTGGTGATAGGGGATGGCAATATCAAAAGCCCGTCGGCCTCTCCGTAACGTTCCTGCGGCGAGCATCTGGCGAGCGTTCATCGTCGGCAGATCGCCAATGGCATCCTGAGATGTGACGGCTGGCGCCATGTCAGCGCTTGCCAGAGGCGCTTCGCGATAGTGATGCACGTCACCGGCATTTTCCATGACGCCTAAAAGCTTCAACGCGACGGCACGAGTTCCGGTATACCCGGTTGGGAGATCTACCCAGTGAGTTGGCTGAGGCAGGAAGATGGTGTCAGCTACTTCCCGATGCACCGCGATCAGGATCATGCGTTCACGCATCTGCGGTACGCCATAGAATGCGGCGTTCATCAGAGAATACTGGCAGACGTAGTCCTTGGATGCCAGGACCTCCGCGATTTCCTCCGCCAGATTATGCCCGCCATGATTGAGCATGTCCGGTACGTTTTCCATAACGACAGCAAGCGGAGCACACGCTTCCACGTACCGTAGATACTCAATATAAAGCCGAGCCCTCGCATCATGGAGGAACGCTTCGGGATGGTCGGCAACCTCACGAAGCTTTGAACGGCCGACGCGGGCAAAAGCTTGGCATGGGGGGCCGCCGACCAGAACGTCTACGGCAAGTGACACATCCCCCAGGCCCAGCGCCTGAGCAAGCTTTGCGGGTGGCGTATCTGTGATATCTCGTGCAACGGAGTGCCGCGGATCGCCAGGATGAAAATTCTGGCCATGAGATTCAGCTGCATGGGCATCAAACTCTACAGAGCCAACGATGTCAAAGCCTGCGCGCTTGAAGCCGAGCGAAAGGCCTCCGCAACCTGAGAATAGATCAAGTACGCGTGGCGGTTTTCCGCCCGCACGGATCCTCTGCAGCTTATGGCGAGCGAGGCGCGCTTCCAATTAGCGGTCCTCCTTTACCAGAGGAAGCCTTAGCTGCCCCGTCTGCTCGCGCAGTAACCTCAGCACCGCGTGACGGATGACCCACGCCGCGGAGACCTGATTTGCGTCGGCCATAGCCTGAATCTGCTCATAGCAATCTGATGGCAGCATCACAGATGTGCGTACTGATTTGGTTTTTTCGGTCGCGAATCTTGCCATTAAAATCTCCGTCACAAGCAGTAATGCGGAGTGATGAAGTTTGCACCAGTTATATGTAGGTTTCACCAGAAAACTAAACTGCGGATGTCCATTCGAGCGACGGCAGCAGCGAAAATAGGGTGTGTTCGCGTTTCGATTGTTTATTCACAGTTGAATGTCGGTGCACGTGCCGATAGCGTCGCCCATACGTTAGATTCGAGTATCGAAGCTTCAAAGGCATGGGGGGAGAATGAAATTCGAAGCGAACCCTCCAGATGCGCTGTCTCTCATGATGTCTGCTCGCAGTTTTGGGAACTATGACCTTCCCGGCGCAATGGCCGATCTTATTGACAACAGCATCCAGGCTGGCGCCCGAGAGGTCGCTCTGACCTGCGACTTTGCCGGAGGCTCACCCAGTATCCGGATACGGGACGATGGTCATGGCATGTCGGGTGCGGAACTCAGGCAGGCAATGCGGCCAGCAAGTGCGAACCCGCTGACGGAGCGATCGCCGGATGATCTTGGCCGCTTTGGCTGGGGCATGAAATCGGCCTCGTTCTCGCAATGTACGCGGCTGACCGTGCTTTCCCGCCGGAATGACGAGATAAGTGGCTGTGTCTGGGATCTCGATGATGTCGACGGCTGGCGGATGGGTATTTTTGAGGCCGACGACATAGAAAATCTGGCTTCGGCTAAGCTGCTGGTGAAGGACGGTGTCGAGATTGTCTGGTCGAACTGCGACAGACTATCCGAGAACGGTACGCTGACTGTTACCGAATTCAACGCGCTGGTCGTTCACGCCCGCAATCGACTGGCCCTGATCTTCCATCGATATCTGGCCGGCGAAGTCCGCGGGCGTCGTCTCGTCATCCGGCTAAACGGCCAGAAAATTGATCCTTGGGACCCTTTCTACCGAGATCATGAGGCGACCCAGGAGCTTGAGCCCGAGTCGCTAAGGATCGCAGGGCGAACCATCGATATCCAGCCATTCATCCTACCGCACTACTCAAAACTGATCTCCAACCAGTATGATCGACTTGGCGGTGAAGAAGGTTTTCTCCGGAACCAGGGCTTCTACGTTTATCGGAACCATCGCCTGATTATCAGCGGCACCTGGTTCCGGCTTTTGCGCCACGGAGAGCTTTCCCAGCTGGTCCGCGTGCGCGTGGATATTCCGAATGCGCTTGATCACGTCTGGAAGATCACAATCGATAAATCGGATGCGCAGCTGCCGGCCGCCCTGCGTTCCCGCCTGCATCAGATTGTTGAGGGCCTGCGCCGGCGCTCCTCACGCGTCTATCGCTCCCGGGGCGGACGTCTTGACCGTTCCGGAACTACGTCAGTATGGAGCCGACACGCCCGGGCCGGCGAGATTCACTACTCGATCAATCGTGAGCACCCGATCATCGAGGCTCTACTTCAGGCCGGAAGCGATGAGCAGAAGCGCGCGGCCTCGGCAGCAATCAAGGTGATTGAACAGGCGTTTCCCGTTTCGGCTTTCGGGCGCGACGCTGTTGTGCAGATCGACTCTATCCATCAAACTCTGTCCGATCCCGAAGTGTTCCGCGCCGACCTGATGAGCGCACTCCCCCTGCTGTTAGACCAGGTGGATGGCGACATGGAAGCCCTGGTTGCGCTCCTCCGGGTAACCGAGCCGTGGTGCGAGGCGTGGAAGACGACCGAGACGGTACTTCAAGAAAAAGGGTGGCTCCGTGCAGAATCTTGACAGCGAGCTCGCATATTATATTCGCAAGCTCGGCCAGAAGTATGCGACTGAAGTTTCGCAGGGCGCATCGCTGCCCGATGGCGCCATCGCTGCGTTCGTCACCGCGGGACCCTTCGACCTTTCCGAAGAAGAGCTGGAATGGTTGATCCGCGAGCTGGAGCAGAGCTTTACCACAAGTCAGAAGCGCGGCGCGTCAGTCACCAACGACTTCAGGCCATGGCTGCGCGCGCGGCGGGAGCGCGGTGATATAGACTTCTACTACTGGAACCGGCTGCGGCGGTATTACCTGGAGGGCAATGTCATTCCGCCCCAGGTAGTCGCTACGCTGGATATCGTCACGGACGAGATTCTCGACTTCTCCGGCGATCCCCTCGATCCCGGCACAGGCGGTCGCCGTGGTATGGTCATGGGGCACGTTCAGTCGGGCAAGACGACCAACTACTCCGCCCTGATCTGTAAGGCGGCGGATGCTGGTTACAAGACGATCATCCTTCTTGCGGGCATCACAAACAGCCTCAGAGCTCAGACGCAGGAGCGCCTGGACGAGACTTTTATTGGTAAGAAGTCGGTGTTTCATGCCCTGGCGCAGGAACCGCTGCCGATTCAGACCTACTCGACCGTGAAGAGGTTTCCCGCATACGGCACGTCACGCGACCGGGACTTCACCCGTGATGCCGCCGGCATGTTCTTCAGTCTTGATGCGCACAGCGAGCCTATCATCTTCGTCAGCAAGAAAAACAAAGCGCCGCTGACCCGGCTCAGGGACTGGCTCATCGAACAGGGCCATGGCGCTCCGATCGCGTCGCCGCTCCTGCTGATCGACGATGAAGCGGACAACGCCTCCATCAACACTGCCAAAAACCCCGCAGCGACCACCGCCATAAATGGGGTGATCCGGGAGATTCTTGCGCTCTTCGAACGCCGGTCCTACGTTGGCTACACCGCTACGCCTTTCGCGAATATCTTCATTGATCCTGACAACGAAGACGCGATGCTCCACGATGATCTCTTTCCCAAGCACTTCATCAAGGCGCTCGATCCCCCCTCAAACTATGTCGGCGCATCACGCGTGTTTGCCGCCGATGGTGATCTGCGGCGAACAATGACCATCGTCATCAACGACTACGGCCAGCTCCTGCCCCTGCGGCACAAGGCCGAGCATCCGGTCACTGCGCTTCCGGGATCGTTGCTGACTGCGATCCGTGTTTTTGTCCTCACCCGTGCAGTGCGTGGGCTTCGCGGTCAGGGCGACAGCCATTGCTCCATGATGATCAATGTGAGCCGATTCAATGCGATTCAGGAGAAGGTCTACGGTCTGGTCTATGCTTACCTGGACGCGCTCAAGGACGCTGCGGCAGTCAGCGCCGGGCTGAGCGCAAACGCGTTTGGCGATCCGGTCATTGCCCTTCTTAAGGCAGACTTTGACAGGGAGTTCGCGTC
Source organism: Neorhizobium sp. DAR64862/K0K3 (assembly GCF_050500185.1). Taxonomy (NCBI): domain Bacteria; kingdom Pseudomonadati; phylum Pseudomonadota; class Alphaproteobacteria; order Hyphomicrobiales; family Rhizobiaceae; genus Neorhizobium; species Neorhizobium sp. DAR64862/K0K3. Next base: position 1,022,515 of record NZ_CP191450.1, on the reverse strand, counting down.
GGCGGGTGCTTCATTCCAGGAAGTGCTCGGGGTTCTGAACGAAGCCGCCGGCAGCATTATCCCTGTGACCGTGAACATGAAGGGTGGCGCACTGGAGTACAGCCGCAACAAGGCCAAGGGGCTGCATGTCATCGCGATCGGAGGTCTGGCCCTGTCGCGAGGACTGACGCTGGAGGGCCTGACTGTCTCCTATATCCTGCGGAACACAGCAGCCTCCGACACCCTCATGCAGATGGCCCGATGGTTCGGCTATCGCCCCGACTATGATGATCTGTGCCGGGTCTACCTGCCCCAGGCCTCACTCGACCACTATGAGGAGATCAATGAGGCGATCGAGGAGCTACGTGATGAAGTCGGTCGAATGCAGGCGCTTGGACTGACACCCGAGCATTTCGGTCTCAAGGTGCGCCAAAGCCCCACCGCCATCCGCATCACGGCGGCGAACAAGATGCGTTCGGCAACCCAGATGACGGTCGCGCAGGACTATTCGACACGCCACCTCGAAGGTTACATCCTGCCCAACGATCAGAAGATCAACGCCGCCAATCTCGAGGAAGTGAAGACATTTCTCGGCGGAGTGGGTGAACCATCGGCCGCGTTCACAGACGACAAGACAGTCATCTGGCGCGGCGTTACGGGCGCGCGCGTTCTGGCACTCCTGAAGGGGTTCACCTTCTCATCCGCCCACGGGGACCTTGGCCTGATCAGCGGTGGCAGCAGCCTGTTCATCGACTACTTTGCGGACCGGCTCCGGGACGAACTTGCGGAGTGGGATGTCGCCATTCCGCATCCCAAGTCCGGAACTGTCCCCAACGACGTGATCGTGACTGGCCATAGTTTTCCATTGCGGCAGCGACTCTCCGGCACGGTCGTCGATGGTGGCTTCCGCGTAACCGGCGGCAAGAACAGGGTCGCCGACCCCGACGATGCCCAGATTGCTCTGACTGAAGACCAGCTGGTCGATGGACGAGCTGAAAAGGCGCGGGAGGGAGGTCTGCGCGGAGATAAGGCCTACTGCATCCAGAGAACCCGGCCTCTGCTCCTCATCCATATCTTCACAACGGGTGAAGGGACCGTAGATCTGAAGTTGAGTGGCCCCGTGGTCTCGCTAAGCTTCTGCCTGCCGGCTACCCGGCGAGAAGCTGTGGCGCGCACCTATCAGGTCAATGCTGTCTATCGCCGACAGATTCAGATGGAAGCAGACAGCGAGGCCGAGGACGACGAAGCCATGCTGGAGGAAGGCTGACGTGACAGTCGATGAATGGAAAGACATCGCCGCAGCAGCGGGGCCAACGTCGGACAACGTGCGCCGTGCCGACGCCGGACATCCTCTTGAGTTCTTCCGCGGCAGAGATTTCGCAGGCCGCTATCTGCTATCACTAGCGGCGGAGACCACGGCGGAAGGTTTGCCTAACCTGCCACGTCTCAATGGAATCGAGGTGCGGCTTGAGAAGATCTCACCGGGCAGGGTGCGGCTCGTACTGACACTTCTGGACCGGAATCAGTTCGACCTGTTCCGGGATCTTGCAGATCATCTGCTCAAGGCGACAGCCGGTGTGGCGAGGGGCGACAATTCCGCAGGCCTGAAACTCGTCCTGCGTAGGCTGCGGTCATGGCATGATCTGCTTCGCCGCCGGCGTGACGACCTGCTTTCCGATTCCGAGGCAATTGGATTGGCCGGGGAACTGGTGTTTCTCCGCGATCAGGTCCTCGCTCGGCGAACACCGACCGAGGCGGCTCTGTCCTGGAGGGGAGCGCATCGCGATGAACAGGATTTCGCCCTGGGCCACTGGCAGATCGAGATCAAGACCCAGCTTTCGACATCTGATCAACGGCTGCAAGTCTCGTCGGAGGCCCAGCTTGATGCTGGATCAGCCCGGTTGTTGATCTGTCATCAGACTCTGGCGCCCGCGCCCGTCGCCGCACCGGGTAGCTTCACGCTGAATTCGCTCGTTAATGAGATCACGGCGCAGATGGAGGATATTGGCGACGTCGGCCGGGACGCTTTCGAAACGGCGCTCGAAGCTATGGGCTACGTCAATCGCGCCGAATACGATGAGATGTGCTGGGTCGCCACCTCCTGCCGAGCTTTTGAAGTTACTGAGCGGTTTCCTCGTATCGTTCCTGCGATGCTACCGTCAGGCGTCCAGAACGTGCGCTATGACATCGCCCTAAGGGAGTGCGAACCCTTCGCCGTGAATTTTGACCTTGCCATGGGCCAGGCATTCGCATGAGCCCCGATCTCGATGAGGCGTTTTCCGCATTCTGGGATGACCTTCTCTTCGAGGCGGAGGCATCCGCAGAGCCCCTGGGACGAGCGTTCTTCCAACTGTACTCGAACCTCGCCACGCAGAATGGGGACTGTCTCGATCTCGCCTACGCGCCGGCCCATCGGGAGGGCCGAGGCGGATATTGGATCGATGGTTATGCACTCGACGCTGAACGCGGCGACCTCTTCCTCGCTATTTCCGACTTCCGATCGGACCGGCAGCTTGAAACCCTCAATGCCGCCCAGATCGATGCGCTGTTCGAGCGGGTGCGCCGCTTCTGCCAGCTGGCGGTACAGCCAACCTTCATCAACGCGCTAGAGGAGACAAGTCCGACCTTCGAGGCCGCGTGGATAGTCCATTCGCACCGTTCGGCGATCCGGAGAATCCGGGTGATCGCTCTATCCAACGCCCGCCTGTCGACACGGCGGAAGCCGGAAATGACCGGGGAAGTGCTTGGCGTACCATTCGTCTGTAATGTTCTCGATTTCGCGCGATACGTCGATATTTCGGCGGCGCACGGAGGCGCCGAGCCCATCGAGATCAACGTGACCGAGCTGAATGGCGAGCCCCTCCCGTGTCTGCCCGCTCATGACATTGGTGGCGACCATGCCTCCTACTTGGTGGCCGTTCCGGGCCGGCTTCTCGCTGACATCTACGGACTCTACGGCGCACGCCTTCTTGAGCAGAACGTCCGGACGTTTCTTCAGGCGAAGACGAAGGTGAATGCAGGGATAATCAAAACCCTCGAGACGGCCCCAGAGATGTTCTTCGCCTACAACAACGGACTGACGGCGACCGCCTCGGGTATCAGCACGTCGAGGCTGCCGGATGGCACATTGGGGATCGCTGAGATCGAGAACCTCCAGATCGTGAATGGCGGGCAGACGACGGCTTCGATTCTCTACGCAAGCGACCAGCGAAAGGCAGATTTGACGGGCGTCTTCGTCCAGATGAAGCTGTCCGTCGTGAATCCCCAACGGCTGGAGGAGATCGTTCCAAAGATCTCCCGGTTTGCAAACACTCAGAACAAGGTCAGCGAGGCCGACTTCTTCGCCAGCCACCCGGTTCATCTTGTGCTCGAACAGATCTCCCGCCGCCAGACCGCGCCTGCAAAACCAGGATCGCTTTCAGGATCCAAGTGGTTCTATGAACGTGCCAGGGGCCAATACCGTGACCGGCTGGCGTATGGTACGCCCGCAGAGCGCAGTCGGTTCGAACTCGAGTTTCCGCGCGACCAGTTCATTGATAAGACGGAGCTTGCCAAAGTTGAGGTTACATTCGACTGCCGGCCCCATATTGTCAGCCGCCATGGTCAGAAGTGCTTTCTTGAGTTTGCTGAGACAATGGGCAAGGTGTGGACGGCCTCAGAGGCGACCTTTAACGAACTTTGGTTTCGTCGAGCTGTCGCCAAGGCTATTACATTCCACTGGACCGACAAGATGGTTGGAACTTCCGCTTGGTACAAGGAAGATCGAGGCTACAAGGTCCAGATTGTGACCTACACAATCGCTTGGCTAGTTCACCATCTCCAGAGCCAGGACCTCGAACTAGACCTCGATATCGTTTGGCAGCGACAGGAACTTCCTGAAGAGATCGGGGCCGCCGTGCGCGAACTTGCACCGCAAGTCGCTGCTACTTTGAAGGACGCACCGCCTCAGGTTCGAAATATCGACAGCTACTGCAAGCTGCAGGCTTGCTGGGCGGCTGTTTCGGGAGCCAAGTACAGCTTTTCAAGCTCGCTCGATGGCTTTGTCATTGACCGCACCGAAGCGGAGCGAGCGCGGAAGCAGGCCATTGCGGCGAAGAAAATTGATACCGACATCGATTTCGACCGGGTAATTGTCGCGATGCTGGAAGACACTGAGCCATACCTGACATTCGCAAGGGCAAAGCGTCTTCTGACGCCAAAGTCCGACGCTGCTCTGCGGCGACTGACCCGGGGCGACATCCGGCTGGCTGGAACCGAACGCAATGCCCTTAAGTACATGCTGGAAAAGATGCAGCAGGCTGGTTTTGAATTTCCGGCTGCCTCGAATTCGGCGCCAGTGGAAAGGGACGTACGGTGACTCGTCCGCGCCTCGCGAATTGTTGTGAAGCGCAAAAATTTCAGGCTGCACTTGCATTGTGACTGCTCTCGAAACTGAAAACCCTTCTGCACGTCACGTCCGAGGCGGACCGTTTCCAAGATCCTTTGGGCAAGTGTCGTTCCGCGGGTTGTTTTCACTTTAATACAACTTAAAACTGATGTTGAACTTGACACCGGCATAGCCAAGCCCTCAATTCGGTGCGGGGAGTAAGTATGTCTGATTCAAGTTTTGACTACATTTTTGGTGAACGCGCAAAGCCGTGCGGCAAAGCACCGTTTGATATCGTGTTTGTGCATGGGTTTACAGGGGATCATCAGGCAACCTGGACTCACGCAAATGGTGAATTTTGGCCCAGATGGCTTGCCGAAGATTTTCCATCGATAAACGTCTATTCAGCAGGCTATGACTCGTCGGTCTTCGTCAGTATTATGAAAGGCGGCGGTGCGAGCCTAGGGGATAGGGCTAGTATTTTGCTCGATAGACTTGGCAGCCGACCCACGCCGGACCGGCCTATCGTCTTTATTACACACAGCTTGGGCGGCCTAATCGTCAAGCAGATGCTTCGTAAATCGCTCGACGCATCGAATGAACGCCGCAAGCGGTTGTGTAAAAATGCACTGGGTGTTGTTTTTATTGCTACGCCGCATCAGGGCGCGCAGTTCGCCAAATCCGTGACCGCAATTTTGCGGGTGATTTCCTCAAAAACGCTGAAAGAATTGGAGCATGGTTCAGATGCCCTTCTGGATCTAAGTTCGTGGTTCAGCAATTGGGCCAATTCTATCAAGTTACAAGTTGAGTGCTACTACGAAATTGAGAGCCACAAGGGGGTGCTGGTCGTCGACCAGATGACGGCAAATCCGAACGTATTTGGTTGCGATCCCGTTGCAATCCAGGCTGATCATGTAAGTATTACGAAGCTAGAAAACCGTAGTTCTCAACTGTACCAATCGCTCAAAATGGTGATGGATGATCTCCTCATCACATGCGGGAGTGCTGGCGGGACGGATGGTAATGGAGCGCAGAGCGACGAGATACAGGGTGAATTCACAGCCTACACCTCACACGCCCGAGTAGACCGTCGCACGCTGGCAGTGAAGTTGCGGGACGCGGACCGTGCGCATGAAATTCCACGAGCTGAGAGCCAAAAAGAACGGTTCAGTATGACGCTCCAGCGTAATATCGCCCAGCCTGCCGCTGTTAGGCGTTATACTCGCTTGATGTCTAACATCGAGACCCGGTTTCACCGATATGTCCACCCCGCCATCGCTGCGGGCCAAAACGCGACCGTCGTTGATGCGCTGTTGCAGGAGAATGTCCTTGATCCCTGCTTGAAAGCTCATGATGAGGACGGCGTTGACGGTACGCCTGCGATGGTCGATAGCGCGTTCTACTACCTAGCTGGCAATTGTCATGTGGGATGGGACAATGGCTAATCTACGCGTATGGCACGCCTCGAGAGATCCATACCATTGTGCGTTTAGAGTTTTACGCCTTCTCGTCGCGAAAAATAATGCGGTTGAACTTGAGCGAGTACGCATCCTCGATATGTTTTTGCTGTACCCCTCTCTCTTACACCGTTCATCGATGCCCCAACCCGTGAAAACCTTGTTTCGCGAACTGGATATTCCAAAGCCAGAGAAGATATTTATTAGGCTTCCCAGCCCATCGTCTGTTTTTCAGGATCTTCGGATTTATCAAAACTCGGCCATCGCGCAGTTAGTCGCCAGGGGCATTGTAACATCATCCGGCCTTCAACAGGGTCTTCTCGCTAGGTCGATTGGCGAGCTGCCTGAAGCCCTCAACAAGCAGATTATTCAGAAAAACCTTGAAGACGGAGGCCTGACAGCCTTTCTAACTGGCCCATTTTCAACGATTCCCCTTCGAGGGGCTGACAGCATGTATCGTAAAGCTGGGCTTCCGGTTCGGGCAATTGCCGCATGACGGCGCACTTAAAGCTTAACCGGCTTAGCGTGCATCGTGGAAGGCACATCCTTTACGACGAGCTGTTTCACGACGGCGTAAATATTATCCATGGCGATAACGGCTCCGGAAAGAGCACCATTGCCGATTTTATCTATTTCGCTCTGGGTGGCGATTTGCGTGAATGGCGCAAGGAGGCGGCGCTTGCGGACTATGTTCTGGCTGAGGTAACAGCAGGTAAGGCAGTCCTCACTCTAAAGCGAGAAATTTCGGACACCGGCGGTCGACCGGTACAAATATTTTTCGGCACCTATGAAAATGCGGTCACTGCTGATTTGCGGACCTGGGAAACATTTCCATATCGTCGTCCAGAGACGGGCTACAGCTTCAGTCAGGTGCTTTTCAACGCCATAGGTATTCCGGAAGCGATCAGCGATGGTGTTAGCAACATTACCATGCATCAGCTGCTTCGCGTGCTTTACTCGGATCAGCTGACACCTATTCAGCGTATATTCCGCGTCGAAAGTTTTGACACGTGGCAAACTCGCCAGGCGGTCGGCGATTTGCTTTGTGGGCTTGGCGGCTACGATTTGTATGCGTTGCAGCTTTTCGTTCGGGACCTCGAGAAAGAATATAATGACGTCTCGACACGTTTGAAGAGTTTAATCGCGGTGGCTAGCAGCCATGGTGATGGTGTGCTCATTGAGAACATATCTGCTGCAGTGACCAATACTGTGGCGCGTCGTAACACCTTACATGGAGAAATGTTGCAGCTTTTAGAGCGTGCAAATGACGCCGTTTTTAGCTCCGAAGCCGATCAGTTAGTAAAGCGTCAACGGCGGGATTTAGCCGAGGCGAAGTCACGGGCGGCAGCTCTATATGATCAGATCGAAACTCTTGAGTTCGAGATTACCGACGCCGAGCAATTCATCGATCACCTCCGAGAGGCTGTTGATGAATTTGACGATGCTTCATCGACCTTCTTTGCACTGGGTGCTGTCCGATTTGAATTTTGCCCCTCATGCTTCGCGCCACTGGCAAGTGCCCATGTCCATGATGAGGAGAACTGTCATCTATGCGGCACGACCACCGCAGCAGGACACGATGAAACACGGGCACTTGCGGTAAAGCTCGACCTCGAAATGCAAATAAATGAATCCGTTCATCTCCAGACAGAAAGGGAACGGCTGGTTGCAAATCTCAAAGCACAACTTCGGACAGCCAATGCAACACTGAAGACCGCCTTAGCCTCAAGCGAGCTTGGTCGCCGCAGTGCCGCCTCGAGGTTTGAAAATGTGTTGGCGGACGTTAGCCGGAAGATTGGATATCTCGACCGAGAGATAGAACAACTCCAGCAACGCGGCGCCCTTGCCGAGCAGATTGGTCGGCTTGCCGAAGAAAAGTCGGTTCTGAACGCACGCATCAGCGAAATGAAAGACCGAATTTCAGCGACAGAAACCTCTCAGAAACGCCGAAAGGCTATTGCCTTCACCGCAATAGCCGACAAGATGAAATACCTTTTATCACGCGACCTCGCGGAACACAGTGACTTCGGGGAGGTTGATGCGATTACGTTTGATTTCGCTGGCGACTGGATAGCGATCAACGGTGATAAAAACCGTGTCGGCAGCGCCAGCGGCATGGTGGTTTTGAAAAATAGCTTCTTGCTCAGCATGTTCATGGCCTCGCTGAGCGACGAAAAATTCAACCTGCCTCGCTTCATGCTTATGGATAACATCGAAGATAAAGGAATGGTGCAGGAGCGATCCTGGAACTTCCAGCGATTAATCGTGGAAGCCAGCAATGATGCAACGGTAAAAAATCAAATCATCTTTTCAACGTCCAAGATTGCTCCGGAACTCGCGGACACTCAGTATGTCGTAGGACGGAAGTATACAAAAGCAAGCCGCACTCTTCGAATATTGTCAGCAAATAGTTAGAGTCTGCAGGCGCCGCTAACTTGGCAAAAACTGCTGCTCTCTCTCCTGCGCGCGCCGTGCCGCAAAGGTATTCGAGCGGCTTTACGAGCATGTGACGGTGATGACGCCTGTATTAAATGCTTGCGCGGAGAGGTAAGCTGAGCCTTCTGAATGACTTTCTATTGCCTCCGTCGGTGCGGTGGTGCCGCAATCCGCTGTTCATAGAAGTCGATGTCGTCCCACTCCCATACCCAATAGATCTTGTCGCTTGGCTGATTTGGGATCACCGCGCGGGCGCCGAGCGCTTCGAAAAAATGAGGATAAAGATGCGCGGTCGAAACTGCGGTCTCGCGAAACTCTATCCTCATTACACCGTACCCCTCGTGCAGCTTGACGAAAATCGAGCGCGCCAGGGCCGACCCAACATGCTGGCGCATGTTGTCTTTGCGGGTGGCGATATGTCCGATTACCGCCACGCGCCCGATATTTTCGTCGCGGGGTGTGTCTTCTATGCGCCAAGTTTCGACATTGGCCAAGGTCTTCTGCTGGCGGAATATCCCCGGGATACGAATCGAAAGTGGTGGCATGCCGAATTGCGACCGCGTGTTTTCAGGCCATTCATATGGCGCGTCCCAGGACCAGGCGAAATCGAGCGGCACGGCCGGGATGGCGGCCATGCATGCCCAGAATTGCTTGCGCCGTACCTGCAGACGGGCAGTCGTCTGGCGGCGCAATACACCCCGGGTCGCAAGGCGCAGGAACGGCAAGTTCCTGGTGCGGATCAGGGCTTTGAATACAAGATCGTGCATACCGGTGTCTCGAAGTTATCACTGATGGCTGCTTAAGCGCAAAGGATGAAGAGTTGCCTTCGGTGCTGATTTTCCGGAAGCGAATGGTAGCTATTTGAAAAACATCTTCGCTTGAAATAAACGCTTCAATATGCAGAAAAAGCCCTCCAGAGAAGAATTGTTCGCGCTCGTTTGGGAGAAACCGACCAGTGAGATTGCGAAAGAGTTTGGCCTCTCCGACGTGGCCATCGGGAAGCTCTGTACAAAATTGCAGGTGCCGAAGCCGCCGCGGGGCTATTGGGCTCGTATGCAGGCCGGACAAAGACCGCGTCGTCCCGCCCTGGCAGCTTTCCGTGAAGAAGTAGAAGTCAAGCAGCGCGATCAGGCCCGTGCGCGTGCCGCAAAGTCGCTTTCGAAATTGCAGCGCCAATTCTATGATGCAGCCCTGTCCGAGTTGAGCGGCCGAGGAATTGATGTCGATTCTGCAAAACCTCAGGGTGGCGGAAGACTACCTGAGATCGATCGTGATGTGGTTGCTCAAATCTTACTTCTGATTCAAGGTGGTGCTGAAAAGTGGGTGGAAGATGGGCGTGTCCCCACCCGGTGGGGGCCATCCGTCCGGAATAGTGTTGGCCGTCTTATTGAGCGGTTGTTGCCCGTTGCACGAACACAACTCCTGGCGTTCGAAACTGAAAGCAAACGCACCTCCTATACGGCGGACGGGCCGGTGATTTTTATACGCTTGACGGGGTCATTGCAGCAGAGGGTCGCCGGACTGGCCGGTTTGGTCCGAGATCAAGAATTGCAGCACGTGGTCATGCCTCTCTCGGCAACCGATCATGCCTGGTCCGCCCATCATCTTTATTCGCCAGGGGCACACCTGTTTTTGGACAGCTGGATTTGCGTTTCGGCCCGCGAGATTTGGGTTGAGTGGAACCGCAAGTCTTGGCGCGAAGAAGAACCGCCTGAGCGGCATGCTACGAATCGGATCAAATTGCGCGACGTCATGCCGATTGACTTTTTTCCCACTGCGCAGAGAGCCCTTTCACCCGTCATCTCTGCCGCGACAATCAAGCCCTATAGTGACCGCCTTCGGGCCCTGCAGGAGGCCGAACGTGTCTACGAGATGATAAGCGGTGCAGCCTACTCGATGCAGAAGGAAGTTCCGGCAGACATCCTTTCTATAGTTGATCGTCTATGGTTTGGAGAGAAGCGTCCCTTCCACGCTGCCCGTGAGGCATTCCAGCATGTCGAAGCTGAACTCGAACGTTGGGAGACGGAGCTTGAAGGAGAGCGATCCGCTCTCGCTCAGTCAATTCTTGGAATTGCTCCTGGAGATATTGTCACCTCCGAGAGCAAGGGTCGGCTTCAGCGGCTTTCGGTGACGAGTGTCTATCTTTATTCAAGCGAAGGAAGTGTTAGCTTTGTAGTTTCCGGAATTCGCTTCCGAAAGGATGGCACATTGGGCAAATTGCAGGAGACGCTGCATCTGTCTTTCATCGACGAAAAGTGAGAGCGTTGATCTTTGACGTTTCGACTGGCCGGCTGGCGTCCAGGCGCCGCATTGGATGTATGGCAGAGCTCTCGATTGAAAAGTTGCCGATTGCCAGAGCTTCCTTTGATCGTGAGAATTTGATACGAATCCTCGGATAATGCCACCTCAATTCCGAGCTATCGTATCAATGCCCGCATCTATCTCCCAGCGCGAAATCGCCCAAGCCCTTCTGACGGCGCGTGGAATTGCGCGTCTTGTAGAGCTGCGCGACGCCGGCGTAACGGCCGCTACGATGAGCCGCATGGAGCGGGATGGGGAGGTGCTCCGGCTTGCACGGGGCCTTTATCAGCTCTCCGACGCGCCGCTTGACTCCAATCATAGCCTGGCTGAGGCCGCCAAACGGGTACCCAAGGGCGTTGTCTGCCTTGTGTCGGCCCTCGCGTTTCACGGCCTGAGTGACCAGCTTCCAAGACAGGTATGGCTGGCCATCGGCCAAAAGGACTGGACTCCGAAACCCGACGGCACGCCGATCCGTATCGTGCGTTTCACCGAAAGACTGCTCAATGAAAGCGTAGAGAGCCATGTCGTCGAGGGTGTGCCCGTAAAGGTCTTCGGGATCGTCAAAACGATCGCGGACTGTTTCCGATATCGCAATAAGATCGGCCTGTCGGTGGCGATCGAGGGCCTCCAGGAAGCGCTTCGGCAGCGCAAGGCCACTCCCGGCGAAATTGCAAGACAGGCCGAGCACGGCGGGGTTACTACCGTGATCCGGCCTTACCTTGAGGCGCTGACGGCCAATGGTTAAGGAGATCAGGAACATCGGCGCTTCGGTTCGCGCGCGCCTGTTGCAACTTGCCAAGGCAAGTGGCCAGAGCTTCGACTTGGTTCTGACCCGCTTCGCTCTTGAGCGCTTGCTTTTCCGGCTCAGCCAGTCACCACACACGGACCGCTTCGTGCTGAAGGGCGCGATGCTGATGATGAGCTGGTTCGATGATCCGTACCGCGGCACGCGCGATCTTGATCTGCTGGGCTTCGGCGATCCGAGCCCGGAGCCGATGCTGGCGACGTTTCGTGAGATCCTAGTGCAGGATGCCGGTGACGGTGTAGAATTCGACGCTGATGCACTTCGCGTCGACCGTATTCGCGAGGAGCTGGAGTATGGCGGGCTTAGGCTGAGGACGACGGCCTCGATCAGCGGCGCCCGGATCAGTCTGACGATCGACATCGGTTTTGGCGATGCACTGGAGCCTGGTGCCGAAGAGCTGGACTATCCTTCAATGCTCGACTTCCCAATACCCCGACTACGGGGCTACGCGCGGGAAACCGTCATTGCCGAGAAGTTTCAGGCGATGGTGGCGCTGGGGCGTGCCAACACGAGGATGAAAGATTTCTACGACATCTGGATTCTCAGCAGGTCGTTCGATTTCAACAATGACAGGTTGGGGCGGGCAATTACCGCCACTTTCGAACGGCGTGAGACGCCGATCCCAACGGTCCTACCAGATGCTTTGACGGAAGCATTTGCCAAGGATCAGCAAAAGCAACGGCAATGGCGAGCGTTTGTTGAAGACGTTGCCCATAATCCGGGTGAATTGATGGATGTGATCACGGATATCGGAGCATTCCTGATGCCTCATGCAGTTGCAGCCGCGGGCCGAGGCAAATGAGCGGCTTGGCTTGCCTACCGTCGAGTATTCGTCCCATGGGGCGAAATCGGTGAGCACACTGGGAGGGCTAACTAAATATTATAGGCTGTTTGCTTTCAAATTTTAACAGCCTGTGGGCACATAAGAAGTCCATACATTCTACGCAAGCGCGGGAGGCTAGATAAATTGCATTCGCCCAAGCTTGCATGTTAACCCGCTAGTATTGCAATCCCTGATAGTTGTATCCGAGTAATCAGGAGCAGGGGGTCCGAATGCTGATCGTGCTTTTAGCGACAGAGTGGAGCACGCGGGAAGGTGGGATCAATTCCTTCAATTATTCTTTTGCGGTCGCTCTTGCAAAGCTTTGCCAAAGCGGCGATCGCGTCGTTTGCGCTGTGACCGCGATACGAGACGGTGATGAGGAAAGCGCTCGTCGAGCCAATATTGAGCTGATTAAGGTTTCAGCCGACAGCAGTGGTAGACCGGTTAAAGACAGTTCGCGGGAGATCGAAGGATACTTGGATCGTAACGGCTGGAAATCACCTGACGGCGTGGTTGTCGGTCATGATTGTATTACAGGCTGGACGGCGGTCGAAACTGCTAGGCGACTGCGTTGCCGTGTCGCGCTCATCCACCATATGGCGTATGAAAAATACCAAAACGCCGGCGGTGGCCAAGGTGAGAAAACGGGCGCCAGCTACCAAGAGCAAGCCGATCTATTCGCGACACCCGGAGCCTTGATTTTTGGAGTTGGAACCTACCTCACCTCGAAAGCGAAAGCGCTTTGTGGGGGTGACGCTCGTTGTTTGATCCCAGGTTTTCCCGACGAATTTAGTTCGAATGCTTCAATCGACGAAGATTTTTGCGTTGTTGCGGCCGGTAGGTTCACCACGGAAACGGAATCGCTGAAACAGGTGGAACTCGCTGTCGAGGCATTTGGTCAAGCCATCAAAAGCGCTGGCCCATATGTTCCCCGCTTACAGAATTCGACGATGTTAGTTTTGGGAGTGGATCCGCAACGAATAAAAAACGGGAAGCTCGAACGACTTGCCGAACGTAACGCGCTTCGGCGCGTGAACGTAGTACCGATGCCATTTGAGAGCGATCCGCGCCGTATTCGTAGGCATTTGCAGAGCGCCAACTTGGCAATTGTTCCGTCGTTTCATGAGGGTTTTGGGCTGGTGGGGTGGGAAGCTATTGGCTGCGAGGTCCCACTGATAATGGGAAGGGACACGGGACTCTGTAGATTCGTGGAATCGGCGGTTGGCACTACTGGCATCAAAGTTATCGACTTTATGGGCGGGCCCCAGAGAAAGACTGATGTGGCTGCCGTCGCTAAAGCTATTGGGGAGGTCGCGCTTAATCCGGAATTAGCCAAGCTGGACGCGAAGGGTCTGCGAGATCGACTGAAGAATGAGCACGGCTGCACTTGGGGGCATACCGCCAATGAGTTCTTGAAGGTCATCGGAGGAAGAAGCAGTTCTTCCCTGGCGTCTTCAAGAGCACTGAGATCGGGTCCACGGCAAGGATATGGAAGCGACAACTTCAAGTCTAAGAAGCAGGATCATTATCCCAAATGTGTAGAGCTCAGTCTTTCAGTGGGGCAGGGCAGCAACGCCGAAAAGTTTGATGTGTTGGCGGAGCTGCGTTTTGGAACGTTTCTGATGGCATCTGATGGCATTGATGCTGAGATTTCACTCTCTCGTGCACACGTGAACGTGTCATCCACAACTGGGAAGATATCAGCGCATCGCTTGGGCGATAACCCCACGCTGCCAGGACTTAGACCTCAGGCGGGCGGGGTCTGGATCATTACCGATCCAGGTGGAGGAGATTCCATGACGCATCGGGCGCTTGGCGACGAGCCACTTTGTCAAATCGAAAACCTACCAAATAATTCGGCGAATGTTGAAGTGGAGGTGTTGGCGAGCAAAAAGGACATCACCTGCGTCTTCGATCTCGCCCCGGAGGAGCGCGGTCTTGCTAAAGAAAAAATCATGAGCGCCTTTCTGAAGAATGCCTTGTTCGAAGGTATGTCTGGTCAAGTGATCTTCAGCACCGCCACTATGAGCGAGGAACCAGAGAATGATTAATCATCGCGATTTAGACGTTCTCCGCCAGCTTCAGAGCACGCGTACCACCAAGTTTGCCGAACTTGTCCGCATATCAGGCATGGCCCCGGAAACTGATTTCCGAGGCATCGATTTAAGAGACGTAGATTTCGGTGACGCCGATCTATCTGGATTTGATTTCACAGATGCCGATTTGAGCGGAGCGAACTTGAGCCGCGCCAACATACGCAATGCAATCTTCTACCGAACAGGGCTAAATCAGGCAAAGATGCCTGTCTCAAGACGACAGTTGATCAGACGACAGCGTATCGAACCATGGCCTTTCCATGAAGCGGTAATAAAAGACGTCACTCGATTCTCGAAAAAGGAGGGACGAATACCGTCCGTGTTGTTGTCGATGCCTCCCGGCTCCGGTCGACACATCTTGATGGAACTACTCCTCGAGGAACTGGACCAGCTTGGCCGCCTCAAGGACGTCCTCGTCGTCACTGACAACGCGTCTGGTAGCCAAGAGACCATCGCGAGGCTCGCAGACACATTCGGCCATGGCGCCGTAGGCGAGGTTCGTCGGACCAGCAAAGACAAGCCTAGGCGTATAGAGATAATCACCCGGTCCGCTCTTATGATGTGGCTTAGAGACAACGAAAAATCGGCACTACGCATCAACAAGTCGATCAACTGTATTCTTGCGATCACAGAGAAGTCACCCAAAGAGCGGCTTTCGCGGAGTCTCAGAGAAGCCTTTCCTGACTGCAGTGTGATCTCGTTGGACTACCTGCCGATCTTCGGACAGCGACCTTCAGATGATGAGTTTGATCTCGATTTCCACTACACCTACGAGCATGCGGCTTCTGACGGCCTGCTTGAGGTCTCGAAGGTACTACGCGCCGAAGGCGATGTTGTGGAAATCGTCAAGGATCAAAGCCTCGACGCATATGGTGTCTGCATTATTTCAGAGGAAGAGAACGTTGAGGACACTGCCCATGACATCGGTTATCGATTGCAACGTGCTGGTCTCAATTGGCGTGTCATAGCGCTTCAAGATGCGGCCGATCTTCCTGACGGTGTCGGCACCGGGGCCGTGCTCTTGGTTGCGCGTCCTCGACTTGCTGTACGACTTGACTGGAGGGCCTTGGACTTCACGATAGTAACGTCGACAATCTCAGAGCAACTCGCGATGAAAATTGCCTTTCCGCCGCGGAGGACAAATCGGAGCTTTGGTCCCGTAATTTTCGATTTTGGTGGAACTGTCGAGCGCGTTGCAGCGCAGCGTTCTAGGTGAGGCTAATTCGAGACGATGACTGCAAGTGGCTTCGGGCCTTCCTATAGTTCAGTCCGTTTGCAGAAAGGTTTTGTGACGCGTGTCCGATGGTGGCTGCGGGGAAGGAAAGCGGGCTCTTGGTTTGAATCCGTTCGAGATGGTTCATCGCCATACCTGTTTATGCTGCCAGTCTTGGTACCACACACTCAACCAATCGCAGGAACCGTTGGTTGTGGGCCCCCGCAACCAATTCCTACGCCACAATATCCTACAGCAGCCTAAAACTGCGATCCAATACGCCATAGCGCTGCGATTAATCGCGCTAAATCTTCGATACGAAATACATCAAGAACGATTAAGTCCAAATCGGGCTGTGGGTATAGGCGCTGAATATGCTGCCTAAACACCCCATTCTAAGACTGCGGAAATGAAATCGTGCGTCACGGACGGCATGCGTCGGCAGCAATAAACCAGAGTGCAAAGTGGTATGAAACTGGTTTGAACAATCTCATGAACACGTTAGAGATGAAGATCGGAGATGAAGTCGTAGACCTTGCCGTTATAGCGCGTCTCGGTAAACTCCACGGCGCGGCCGTCCTCGAGGAAGCAGCGGCGTTCAGCCACCAGCATCGGCGTCTGCGGTGCTGCTTGTAGCAGTTCTGCCTCGGCAATCGACATCACATCGGCGCGAATGCGCTGGAAGCCGTGGTGTGGACGAGCGTTGAGCGAAGCCAGTGTCTCGTAAAGGGAGTGGATGACCAGCATGGCGTCCGGCAGGATCGACTTCGGCACGACTGCGCGCTCCAGCGCAATCGGAATGCTATCGGCCTGGCGCACGCGCACAAGCCGGATTACCTCGGTCTGTACTGGCAGGCCGAGAGCCATCGTCTCATGAAGCGTACCGATGACGCTGCCACGCGAAATCCAGGAGAAGCTCGGCTCCATGCCCCGCGCACGAATCTCGTCGGAAAAGCCGGTCAGGTTGGGAAGGTCCTTGCGGACGCGTGTCTGGACCACCGTTCGGGCTCCGTGGCGGCGATTGACCCGCCCTTCGCCCTCAAGTTCGGCTATGGCGCGGCGGACGGAGACGCGCGAGATATTGAGGCGTTCTGCCAGCAGCCGTTCGCTGGGCAGGCTGCGCCCGCGACCCAGATGGCCATCATCGATCGCATCGGCGAGCGCCATCGCGAGCCGCATGTAGATAGGCGAATGATCGTTGGATCCTTCGAGGCTCATGGCCAAGCGGTCCAGCAGCGCATCCCCCTGGGTTGAGGCCTCTCCGATGTCCTGCTGCAGTTTCGAGTTCAAGAAGGATAACCTCGTTGGAATCCAGGGCTGGTTGCGGCTGGCATATCGCTTAGTTCTCTAAAAAATCTGATGAAGTTGCAAGCCCCGTATGGCCACACCCAGTCCAGTTTGCCCGTAGATGAACGATACTGGTTGTCATCTGGTATTATTTCACCTAGCGTGAGCCTCGCTGATATGAGGTATGGTGAACGTGCTTACTGAAACTCTCAAGAACGGCCTTATCGTTTCCTGCCAGCCCGTGCCCGGCGGTGCGATGGACGACAGTCCCTATGTCGTTGCTTTCGCGCTTGCGGCTCTTTCCGCAGGCGCTGCCGGACTGCGTATCGAATCGGCGCGTTACGTCGCAGCCGTCCGCGCAGCCACCGATGCCCCGATCATCGGCCTTATCAAGCGTGATCTCGATGACAGTCCAGTGCGCATCACTCCCTTCCTCGACGACGTCAAGTCGCTTGCCGATTCTGGCGCCGACATCATCGCCTTCGATGCGACCGACAGGGTACGCCCGGAAAGCGTTGCAGCGCTTGCCAAGTCGGTGCGCGACGCCGGGAAACTGTCCATGGCAGATTGCAGTTGCATCGAGGATGCCCGCCATGCGCTATCGGTCGGTGTCGATTTTGTTGGTTCGACAATGTCTGGCTATACGGGTGGGCTGGAACCCGTTGATCCGGACATTGCGCTTGTCGCAGCCCTTAGAGAACTGACGCCGAACGTGATTGCAGAGGGGCGTATCCGTACGCCCGAACAGGCACAGGCCGCTGCTCGTGCCGGCGCAAGCTGTGTGGTCGTCGGATCCGCGATCACACGTACCGAACATGTGACCACCTGGTTTCGCGATGCGTTGCGCGAGGTTTACGAGCCCGCTGCAGCCCCGGTTGTGCTTGCAATCGATCTCGGTGGTACGAAGACCATGGCCTCGCTGGTGCAGGCAGGTGAAGTGGTCGAAACCGTATCAATCCCGACCGATCGTACCGGCTCTCCCGAAGGCTGGCTCGATTCAATTGCGGCGGCTACCCGCGACTGGAAAGGCCGCTATAGCGCGGTTGGCATAGCTGTGACCGGCGCAGTGCGGCAAGGCCGCTGGAGCGCGATGAACAAGGCGACGCTCCGCATCGAGGATGATTTTCCACTCGAAGCGCGCGCCGCAGAAATCTTCGATGTCCCGGTGATCGCCGCCAATGATGCCCAGGCTGCGGCCTGGGGCGAATACAAGGCTTCCGAAGATCGCTCGGATCTTGTTTTCATCACCGTGTCGACCGGACTTGGCGGCGGCATCGTTTCAAACGGAACGCTGCTCGGCGGCATTGCCGGCCATTTCGGACAGATGCGCGATCCTGACGGCGGCAACCTGCCGCTCGAAAGCCGCATCTGCGGGCCGTGGATTGCGGCCGAAGCTGGACGTTTGGGCCATTCCAGCGAACCCCGGGCAGTCTTTGACGCGGCGGCGAGCAGTGAGGAATGGGCAGGCGTGATTATCGACGGCGTTGCCCGCCGATTTGCACGGCTCTGCTGCGATATTCAGTTGGCGATCGATCCGGCGCGGATCGTCGTCGGTGGAGGCATCGGCCTAGCCACGGGCTTCATCGACAGGGTCAAGGCCGAGATCATCGCTCTTGCACCGTCCTCCATGCCCGAACTGCGGCAAGCCAAGCTCGGCGCCAGCGCCGGCATTATCGGAATTGCAGACCTCGTACTGACGCATAAGAAGACTTGAAGAAAAACCGAACAATCTCCGGAAGGGTAGAACCATCATGACAATATTTCGCAGCCTCGTGGCCTCCAGCGTGGCGGCTTTCCTTACCACCGTAGCAATGCCTGGCCTGGCATCGGCAGAAGTAACCGTGCTCGGCTGGCCCGGCGGTTCTGAAGAAACCGCTCTGCGTGCCGCGGTTGAAACCTATAACGCGCTTCCGGGTACGGCCAATGCCGACAAGGTCGAGCTGCTGTTCTTCAACCGTGATGGCTTTTACGACAAGCTGCAGGCGGATCTCGCTGCCGGTTCCGATGCTTTCGACATCAACCTGATCGCAACCTATTCGATCGGCCGCTACGCGCCCTTCATGGAGCCGGTCGATCTTGGCGCCGACGCCGAGAAGGTGTTCGGCAAACCAATTCTTGAAACCATGCAGTTCGAAGGCAAGCAATACGGCGTTCCGACCGACCTGTCGCTGCACTTCATGTATTACCGTAAGGATCTGATCGACGCCCTGATGGCCGACGACGCGGCCAAGGCCAGATATGCGGAAATCGCCAAGAAATACCTCGGCAAGGAACTCGCCCCCAAGGATCCCGACCAGTGGAGCTGGGACGACTGGGCAGCGACGGCGCTCTATTTCACCAAGGCAATCAATCCGGACAGCCCGGTGCGTTATGGCACCGTGCTGCAGATGAAGAACCTGCTGTTCAACATGATGGTATTCCAGTCCCTGCCGCGCTCCTACGGTGCGGACTGGACGGATTCTTCCGGAAAGGTAACAGTCGATTCTGAGGCTTACCGCACCGGCCTCGAGCTCTACAAGAAGCTCTATGACGCGGGCGCTACGCCCAAGGATTCGCTCAGCTACGAATATCCCGAGACCAACGCCGCCTGGACTTCGGGTCAGGTTGCCACCGCACTGCAATGGAATGCCGCAGCGGGTGAGTTGATGAACCCGGACACGGCTCCCGCCGTTGCGGAAGACACCGCCGTCGTCGCACCGCCATCCGGTCCCGAAGGCCGCAAGGACCACATCCACGGTCTTGGACTGGGCCTCAACAAGAGCTCCAAGCACAAGGAAGGCGCGGTTCGCTTCCTGAAGTGGCTGGCATCGGAAAATGCCGCCCTTGCCTACGCCAAGGCTGGTGGTTCTCCGGCTCTCGCACCGGATGTCGTTGCTAAAATCGCAGCGGACCGCCCCGATCTGGTCAAGCTCGGTGAGTTCGCCGGCGCCTATGGCTATGTCATGAACGGGGCCACGTCTGCCGGTGCGCTGTCGGTCTATGAAGCCCAGGCCAAGGAATTCACCGCTTATTGGGCAGGCCAGAAAAGCCTCGATGAGGCGCTAGCTGCAGCCACCCGGACCATGACCGATCTGCTCAAGAAGTAAGCGTCAACGCCCAGGCGTCTTGCCGCCTGGGCAAACCTTTGCGGACGGCATCATGCACAGCACTCCACAGCAACGCGAAGGGCGGCTTCTTCTGGCGCCTCTGGTTGCTTTCCTAATCGTTTTCCTGAGCTTCCCGGCCCTGGTCGACATCGTCTACGCATTGTCCGACGTCACTTTCCAGACCATGCGGGCACCCCAAATCGTGGGTTTCAGAAACTTCGGCGTGGTGCTTGCCGATCCCGAATTCTGGGCTGCCTGCTGGTTTTCACTTCGCTTCGGCGTATTGACCGCCATCATCGAGTGCGGGCTTGGCCTGGCACTCGCCATATTTCTTTCACCGATTGTCAGCCGTCATGGCTGGACGCTGGCTCTCATCATGCTTCCGATGATGGTGGCGCCATCGATGGTCGGCCTCATGTATCGCCTCGTGTTGCATGAATTTGCCGGGCCGCTGCCCCATTACCTGACGCTCTGGTTCGGCAACAGCCCCGCCTTTCTCGATGCCAACAATGCCTTCTGGACACTGGTCGTGGTCGAAGTGCTGCAATGGACGCCGTTCGCCTTTTTGCTGTTTCATGTCGCCTACATCTCGATACCTGCGGAAATTCGCGAGGCTGCAGCGATGGACCGGGCCACTGCATGGAAGATCCTGTGGCGCATCGAGCTGCCGATGATGAAGGCGACGATCGCCATCGCGCTCGGCATCCGCTTCATCGACGGTTTTCGCGTGTTCGACAATGTCTTTGCGCTCACCGGAGCAGGTGCAGGTGGCTCCACCATGTCGCTGTCGATCTATATCTACCAATCCTTCTTCAAGGGCGGACAGATCGGCCAGGCGGTTGCCGCCTCCGTATTGATGTTCCTGGCCTCGCTGGTCGTGCTTTATGGCGCCGCCGTGCTCAAAGCCCGACTGGACCGTAGGAGGATGGCCGCATGAACGCGCTTCGCTGGATCGTTTTCGCGGTCGCCGCCTTCGCCATGAATTTTCCGGTGATCGTGACGCTGATCACCTCCTTCAAGAGTGCCAGGGAAATCGCGATGAATCCCGGCCTGATCATTCAGGCGCCGACGCTTGCCAATTACGCCAGAGTGCTGACAGATACCAGCCGCTTCAATATCTACGCCTATCTTCTCAACAGCACTGTCGCGGCACTCATAGGTTCGCTGCTGGCACTGCTTCTGACGCTTCCGGCAGCTTATGCCATCGTGCGCACCGGCACCGGCCGTCGCCATCTCCTGCCGCTGGTGGCAAACCTGCGCGCAGTGCCGCTGGTGGTCTTCGCCATCCCGCTCTACATGATGTTCCAGTTCGTCGGGCTGCTCGATACCCGTCTTGGCCTCGGGCTGATCCTCACCATCGTCAATCTGCCGCTCAGCCTGATGATGATGGTCAATGCCATTTCCGACATGCCGACGGAGATCGACGAGGCCGCCCGCATGGACCGTGCCAGCGCGTTTGTGATCCTGAGGCGTATCGTGCGCCCGGTGATCCGCCCGGCGGTCGTCACCGCTTTCATCTTCGGCTTCATCACCGCCTGGAACGAATATCTGTTCGGCCTGATGCTGACGACGCGCAATGCCGTGCCCGTCACCGTTGGGGCCTCGTTCTTCTTTTCCGCCAGCGGCGGGGGCGTGCAATGGGGCGTAGCGTCAGCGGTGATGATCCTCGGTGCGCTGCCGCCTGCGGTACTCGGCATGCTCATCTATCGACAATTGACCGGATCCATGACCGCAGGCGCGGTCAAGGGCTGAGCCGGACGGACAGGGAAACGGATTGACCATGGCTCAGATCACACTCGACGGTGTCAAAAAGGCGTTCGGCAAGAATACCGTCATTCCCTCTCTCGATCTGGAGATCGGCAAGGGCGAATTCGTCGTTTTCGTCGGTCCTTCGGGCAGTGGAAAGTCGACGCTACTGCGCCTGATCGCCGGACTGGAGGAGACCAGCGGTGGCAGGATCAGCATCGAGGGCAAGGATGTCACCATGACACCCTGCGGCGAGCGCGGTCTGGCCATGGTGTTCCAGTCCTATGCGCTTTATCCGCACATGACCGTACGTCAGAACATGGCCTTTCCGCTGGAAATGGTCGGCGAGAGCAAGGTTTCGACGGCGGCTAAAGTTGAAGATGCGGCCCGCGTTCTCGATCTCACCCGCTTTCTCGAACGTCGCCCATCACAGCTTTCGGGCGGCCAGCGCCAGCGCGTCGCAATCGGTCGCGCGATCGTGCGCAATCCGACCGCCTTTCTTTTCGACGAGCCACTGTCCAATCTCGACGCGGCGCTTCGCGGAAGCATGCGCCTCGAAATCATGAAGCTGCACCAGCAGCTCGAAAGCACGATGATCTACGTCACCCACGACCAGGTCGAGGCGATGACGATGGCGGACCGGATCGTGGTGCTCAATCACGGGGTGATCGAACAGGTGGGAACTCCGCAGGAACTCTACGAGCGTCCTGCAAACCTGTTCGTCGCCGAATTTATCGGCGCTCCGAAGATGAACCGCATCGGAGGCAGGATCGCGGCTGCGATGGGGGCTGAGACCATTGGTATCCGGCCGGAACATCTGAGGATCGTCGAGGGCGTAGGGACATGGAAGGGCTCGGTCGAGCTCACCGAAAATCTTGGCGCCGAAAGCCACGTTCATGTGCTTTGCGGCGAGGCAGGTTCTCTCGTTGTGCGCATGGCCGGTGCGCCGTCGGTAAAAGTCGGCGACAAGATCAATCTCTCCCCGGCAGAGGGGTTTACTTACAGGTTCGATCGCGAGGGCAAGGCGTTGCGCTGACGCTCTCACGGCAAGAACTGCGCAGGCGCCGACTTCGTCTACTCTCAATCGGGTAACAGCTCACCCGGCGGTCGAACACGGTTAGAAAGCTTGGCGGATATGCGATCGCAGGCCGCCTTCAATACGTGGACGGTGTGCTCATGTCGACTTTCCCGGGTGTGACGATTGACGTAGGCGATGATGACCGCGGCCACGGCGTTGCCGTCTGTGCCAAGGATCGGGCAGCAGATGTCGGTAATGCCAACGAAATCGCGGCTTTCGCGCAATTCGTAGCCCCGGTCGCGTATGCGCGTCAGATGGGCCGACAACGCAGCCCTGTCGACCGGCGACGTCGCATGGGCATCGCATTCGCCGAGGATACGCTCAGCCATGTCGGGCGCCTGGAAGGCGAGCATGACCTGGCCGGAAGTCGAATCCGAGGCGAGGCGGCCATAGCCGAGCCGCAGGGTAAACGACATGTCCTCGCCTCCCGGCACGGCCGCCGTCACGACTGTCAGGCCATGATTGATCACGACAAGGTGCGGCGACTGTCTTGTGTCATGGGCAATCCTGGAAAGTTCAGGCATGACCGCCGTAATCAGGTCCTGCGCGCTCGGCGTATGCAGGCCGAGCTTGAACAGCCGGTCGGTCAGGCAATAGGCATCCGTCTCCGGATCGCGGGTAATGTATCCCCGTTCCTGCAAGGCAACCAGCATCCGGAAAATCTCGCTCTTCGAGCGGCCGAGACCATCGGCAATTTCCTTCATGGTCAACGGGTTGCGCGCTTCCGCCAGAAGCTCCAGAACCTCCAGCCCCTTTGTCAGTGCAGGGGCCGAATATGCAGGTTTTCCCGCCTCGATTGCGGTTTCGTTCATCAGTCGAATCCTTGTCATCACGGCAACCATATTAAAGTTCCGACCATATTGTCATTTGTTTCATATGCAAACTTGACTCCATATATAAAACTGTCACACTCACCTCAACGAGAAAAAAGACGAGTGGGCGCGATGACAAATCTGACAGCGATGAAGGCCGGTCAGGCCGTTCGCAAGGTGGCGACACCTCGGCGCAACAGCGTCTTCACCTCAATCGATCTCGACCGCGACGGGAAGCAGATCGGCTATTTCAATGTGCCGCAGTCACCCCACGATGATGCCTGGGGTTCGGTTCAGGTGCCGCTCGCCGTCGTCAAGAATGGAGAAGGCCCGACGGTGCTGATCGAGGCTGGCAATCACGGCGATGAATACGAAGGCCCGATCGCGCTTGGCGAATTGTTGCGCGAGATCGATCCCGCCGACATCCGTGGTCGCATCATCGCCATTCCCGCCATCAATGTGCGCGCCGTCGAGGCTGGAACGCGGACTTCCCCGGTCGACGGGCTCAACTTCAACCGCAGTTTTCCGGGAGATTTCAACGGAACGCTGACGAACCAGATCGCTGCTTATGTAAACGACTGCCTGTTTCCTATCGCCGACTACTTCCTCGACCTGCATTCCGGCGGCTCCTCGCTGATGATCCTCCCAAGCGCCATTATCGAGCCGTCACCGACGCCTGACGGCCATCGCCGCAACATCAGGGCGACGCTTGCGTTTGGGGCGCCTACGGTGGTGATGGTCGACAATCTCGGCGAGACCCGCACCTCGACTGCCGCAGCCAACCTTCAGGGCCTGATCGTTATCGGCAGCGAAATGGCCGGCGGCGGTCTCGTCAGCCAGGATGCGCTGGCCATATGCCGCCGCGGCATCCGCAATGTCCTCAAACATGCCGGCGTCCTGCAGGGCAAGGTCGAGATCCCGGCGAGTGCCAATGCGCGCGTCCTCAAGGTTCCGGGGGCCGAAGGTTACATCATCTCGGATGAGGATGGCGTATTCGAGCCGATCACCGAACTGGGAACCGTGGTGAACAAGGGCGATATCGCCGGCCGGATCCACTTCCTGCGTACGCCGCAACGCGAGCCGTTGGTGCTGTACCACCCGATCGACGGCGTAGTCTTCGCCAAGCGTCACCCCGGCCGCGTTCGCCCCGGTAATTGCTGTTTCGTCCTTGCCAACGAATATCCCGAAGCACTGGCTGAAGAGGAGGTCGGCCATGAGCGTTGAGAGCATCAAAGCCGCCGCAGAGCGCATCAAGCCTTTCATCCGCAAGACACCCATGTTGCGGCTTTCCCATTGCGCCGGGGCGGAGCTTCCGCAGGAATTCCACCTGAAGCTTGAGTGCCTCCAGATCAGCGGCTCATTCAAGATCCGGGGCGCCGTCAACCGGGTGAAAACACTTGCGCCCGAACAGCTCGCCAACGGGCTCGTGGCCGCCTCGGGCGGTAACCATGGACTGGCAACCGCCTATATGGCACGCCAGTCAGGCGTGTCGGCGACGATTTTCCTGCCGACCAATGCCAGCCCGATCAAGGAGCAGAAGCTCAGGAAATGGGGGGCCGACGTCCGCTATTCAGGCTCCGTCTGGGACGAAGCGCATGAGGCGGCACAGGCCTTCGCCAAAGATTGCGGCGCCTTCTACATGCACCCATTTGCCGACGATGCGATCGTTTCGGGGCAGGGGACTGTGGCGGTCGAGATGCTGGAACAGGTGCCGGATGTCGATCTCTATATCGTTGCGATCGGCGGTGGCGGACTGATCACCGGCATGTCGCAGATCATCAAGGCGACAAACCCGAAAGCCCGCATCATCGGTGTGGAGCCGGTCGGCTCGCCGACGCTGCATGCCTCTTTTGCTGCCGGCAAGGTGGTGCGCCTGCCGCAGATCACCACCCGTGTCGCCACCATGGCCTGCGGCCGTACCGACGAAAGCATCTACGAGATCGCCCGCCAACATGTCGATGACATCGTTCTTATTGAAGACGAAGACATGCAGCGTGCTGCCGAACTCCTGTGGTTCGAATTCGGCATTGCCGCCGACCTGAGTGGGGCGGCCTCGCTTGCCGCGCTGATGTCGGGTGCTGTGAAAGCGCAAAAAGGAGAAAGAATTGCCGGCCTGGTTTGTGGCGCCGGCGTGGACGGCCTCGGCGCCTGAGGAGCGTCAAGGCCAAATGACGATGCGCACCGCGATGATGCGGAACGCGATCGCCGACACCGCTGCCTGAGGCAGCGGACCTGATCGGTCAATACCGACAAGAGGCGGAAAACGCCCGAAATGCCACCATCCAATGAACTGCTGATGGCAGAGGAGAACGAAAACATGCGTAGCATTCTTAAAGCATCCGTCGCGCTGGTCGCGCTCGCAATGGCAACCCCGTCCATGGCACAGGAAAAGGTTTTGGGCCTTGCGGCAATCGATCTGCAGAATTCCTTCTACGTCCGGATGAAGGAAGCCGGCGACGTCGCGGCCTCCGATTACGGTGTCAAATCCACCTGGCAAAGTGCCGAAGGCAGCCTGGAAAAGCAGGTGGGCATCATAGAGAACTTCATCAATCAGGGCGTCAGCGCTATCCTGATCGATCCAATAGACAAGAACGCCGTCGTTCCCGCCATCGAAAAGGCAACCGCCGCCGGCATTCCGGTCATCACCATGGGCAACAAGGTCGAGGCCGGCGCAAACTATTCGACGCTCTATCCCGACTATAACAACATGGCCATGGTGGCACGCGCCATCGGAACCTCGCTTGGCGGCGAGGGTGAAATTGCCCTTCTCGTCGGCTCGCGCGGCAATTTCGTCTCCGACACCCGCGAAAAGGGCTTTGTCGAGACGATGCAGAAGGAATTCCCCAACATCAAGATCGTCGGTGTCGAACCCACCGGCTGGGACGCTGCCAAGGCGACCAACGCCGCCCAGACCTGGCTGACCACCTATCCAGACCTGAAGGCGGTTGCCTGCATTTCCGACAGCCTTTGCCTGGCAGCCGATTCCGTCGCTGCCGCGATGGGTAGCGAGCTCATCTATGGCGGTTATGACGGCGACGCCGAGATGAAGGACCTGATCGACAGCGGCAAGATGGTGATGGACGTCATGACCGGCGCCTACCGTGTCGGCTACTGGAACGTCGCAGTCGCCGCCCGCCTCGCCAAGGGTGAGGACCTTCCCAAGGATCTCTACATGCCGACCTATTTCGTCACCTCCGACGAAACGGCCGCAAAGCTGAAGTCCTCCGGCCTGACCGTCGACTATATCAACACCGAAAAGCAGGCCGTCGAGGCCAAGAACTATACCGAACAGCTCGGCCCGAAAGTGCCGGCATCGGCCATGACTGTCGGCAAGTAAAGCCGTCATGGAATGACCGGTGCTTCCCAACCTGCACCGGTCACTTCAATCCATAGTTGCTTGCACATCGCTTCTACCGCGGCGATCGGTGCACACCTTTTGATGGAGGTCGCACGTGTCACACTCCCGGATCATATCCCTATTGCGCCACAACGAACCGGTTCTGGTCGTCGTGCTCGTGGTCGCGATCTCCGTTTTCGGCTGGATCGACCCTCGGTTCCTTTCAGCTGGCAATTTCGTCAGTATCGCTCAGCAAAGTGCTGTGATCGCACTTGTTGCCTTCGCCATGACTGCGGTCATCATCGCCCGAGGAATCGACATTTCCGTTGGCAGCACGCTTGCCTTCGCATGTGTTGCGGCAGGCATAGTTTTCGCGTCGACAGGTTCGGCGACGCTGACCCTGATCGCAGCCATTGCCAGCGGTGCGCTGATCGGACTGCTCAATGGTTTGCTCATCGGTTTCGCCGGCATCTCTCCCTTTATCGCCACACTGGCGACAATGGCTTTCGCCCGCGGGCTTTCGCTTAGCCTGTCAGGCGCATCGAGCTTGCCAATAGCCGACCCCGCCGTGCTTTATGCGGGAAGTGCCACGGTCGGTCTGCTGCCGGTCTCGGTGGTGATCGCCGGTATTGTTCTCTGTGTCTGGTGGTTCGTACTCCGCCGCACCGTCTATGGTCGCTGGATCTACGCGATCGGTGGCAATGCCGAGGCCGCACGCGTCTCTATGGTGCCGGTCGAACTCGTGCGCATCTCGGTCTACCTGATCGCCGGCGCCACTGCAGGCCTCGGTGCTATCCTGACCATTGGACGTCTTGGTTCGGCCCAGCCGCTCGCCGGAACCGGCCTTGAATTCACCGCTATCACCGCTGCCATCATCGGCGGTACCAAACTTTCTGGTGGCAGAGGCTCCATCTGGGGCACGGCCATCGGTGCGCTGCTGCTGGGTGTGATCAACACCGGCCTTTCGTTCCTGCAGGTGCCGCAGATTATCATCTACTACATTACCGGCGCGCTGATCGTCGTCGCCGTGCTGACCAGCCAGCCCGAGACCATCACGCGGCTCGTTGGCTCAATGCGGCGCCGTGCGAAAGCCGCCGGATCAGCAGCAGCGGCAGTCGCGGCGGAAACCGATGGCGAAAAGCATTCGATCACGCTCAGCGGCATCGGCAAGATCTTCCCCGGCGTCAAGGCACTCGACGGTGTTTCCTTCACTGTCACTGCCGGCGAAGTGGTGGCGCTTGCCGGTGAGAACGGTGCCGGCAAATCGACGCTGGTCAAGTGCATCTCCGGCGTCTACCGCCCGGACGAAGGCCGGCTGCTTGTCGATGGAAAGCCCGTGACGTTCGCGTCTCCCAACGATGCCAAGGGTATCAGCGTTATCCATCAGCATTTCAGCCTGTCACCGGACTTGACGGTGGCCGAAAACATGTTCGTCGGTCGCGAACCTCGCACCGCTTTCGGCCTTCTCGACCGTCGCCGCATGCGACGCGAGGCACGTGCGATCATGTCGGAACTTTCGCTTGATATCGACGTCGATGCAGAACTGCGCACGCTTTCGGTCGGTCGCCAGCAGATGGTGGAAATTGCCCGCGCCGTGCTGGCCGACGCCTGGTTCATGGTCATGGACGAGCCGACAAGTGCGCTTTCCAACCGTGAAAGGGATCAGCTCTATACGCTGATCGATCGGCTGAAGGCGCGGGGTGCCGGCATCCTCTACATCTCCCACAAGATGGAGGAGATCTTCAACCAGTGCGACCGCGTCGTCGTGCTGCGCGACGGCAAGTTCATTGGCGAGCGCAAGACCGCCGAGACGGACGAGGCCGAGATCGTCTCGATGATGGTTGGACGTGAGGTCGGAGACATCTTCCCGCATCTTGAGGCCGAGATCGGCGAGGTCGCGGTCAAGGTCAACAACATCTCCAATGGCAAGCTGTTGCATTCCGCCTCGCTGCACGTCCGCTGCGGCGAGATCGTCGCACTGGCCGGTCTGATGGGCAGCGGCCGTTCCGAGGTACTGCGCCTGATTGCCGGGCTTGATACCATCCAGGAAGGTACGCTCGACGTGTTTGGCGAGCGCCAGGCCGGTGGCAATCTGAAAGCCGCTAATCGCGCCGGCATCGTCTACATCCCCGAAGATCGCCATCTCGAAGGTTTTGTCGGCACCATGTCGATCCGCGACAACCTTTCGCTCGCCTGGATGCGTGAGCACAGTCGGTTCGGCATCCTGCCCATGGCCGGCATCGGGCGGCTGGCGCGAGAATTGATCGCATCGCTTGGCGTGCGCCCGGCGCAGGCCGACAAAATGACGATCGAACTCTCCGGCGGAAACCAGCAGAAAGTCGTGATCGGCAAGTGGCTGGCCACCAGGCCGCGCGTCATTCTCCTCGACGAGCCAACCCGCGGGGTCGATGTCGGCGCCAAGTCCGACCTGCATCACCTGATTGCCAAACTCAAGCAACAGGGCGCGGCGATCATCATGGTCTCGTCCGAGCTACCCGAAGTTCTGGGTGTCGCAGATCGCATCGTCGTCATGTGCGAGGGCCGCTCGATCGGCGAACTGA
Source organism: Neorhizobium sp. DAR64862/K0K3 (assembly GCF_050500185.1). NCBI lineage: Bacteria > Pseudomonadati > Pseudomonadota > Alphaproteobacteria > Hyphomicrobiales > Rhizobiaceae > Neorhizobium > Neorhizobium sp. DAR64862/K0K3. Next base: position 993,132 of record NZ_CP191450.1, on the reverse strand, counting down.
AGCGCGGCGCCACCGAGGAGGACGTCATGGCGCTTGCCTTCGGTGAAAATCACCGCCGCGTCGGCACGCCTCGGGCAGAACGCAGTGCGGCACCCTCCGTCGGTCAGTTCTCCATGGAGGCCACAACGTGATTAGAGCTGCGTCTCCCTCTCATTCCTGCATATCTCGACTGGGTAGAAGGATGAACTGACATGATTTCCTCCCGCAATCTCGCCTTGAAGAAGGTTCTCGACCTTTCGCCGCTGATCCTTCTTGTGGCCCTTATGGCGATCTTCGCCGTCGTCGATCCGCGCGTGGTTTCCAGCCAGAGCCTGATCAACATCGTATCGCAGGCGACGCCGATCGCAGTCCTGGCGATCGGAGCGCTGATCGTCCTTTTGACTGGCGGTATCGATCTGGCCGCCGGCGTCGGCGTGGCCTTCTGCGCCGTGTTGATCGCAAGCCTGATCGATGCGGGTTTCGGCCTGCCGGGCTCGCTTGCGATCGGTCTTGCTGCGATGCTGATAGTCGGCCTCGTCAACGGCCTTGTCATTTCATTGCTGAAAATTCCGCCTTTCGTCACCACGCTGGCGGCCATGGTTGTGCTGCAGGGAGCAACCCTTGCCGTCGCCTCCAAGGGCGTGTTGATGCTGAAGGATCCGACGCTGCGCTTCATCGGAATCGAGCGCAGTTTCGGAATTCCCCATGTGATCTTCGCCACGCTCGCGATCGTGATCGCCGCGGCCGTCCTGATGCGTCTGACCCGCTTCGGTTTGCGCACTTATGCACTGGGTTCGGATGCTGGAGCGGCAGCACTCGCGGGCATCCCGGTGACCCGTCACACGATCCTGATCTACACCGCGTCAGGCCTGTTCGTCTTTTTGACGGCGGTGGTGATGATCAGCCGAGTGCCGGTGGTGACACCGAATATCGGCGGCACCTCGCTGCTGCTCGATGCGATCGCTGCGACCGTGCTGGGCGGCACAAGCATTTTCGGTGGTCGTGGCACCGTCTGGGGCACGGTGGTCGGTGCCCTTATCGTCAGTCTGCTGACCACGGCGCTGCGCATCTTCGGTACCGATCCGTCGAGCCTCGAACTCTACAAGGGCGCGATCATCATGGCGGCACTTCTGGCGGATACCGGCATGACCTATGCCAAAACCCGTCTGCTGGAGCCGGCGCGATGAGCCAGCCTCTGTACGATTTTTTTGCGCAAGGTCCGTCGTCTTTCGGGTGGATGACTTCACCGGACGCAGCATATCTCGTCGGTGAAGGGACCAACCGGCCGGTGGCGCTTTTGCCGACCGGCGCCGTGGAGCAACACGGCCCGCACCTGCCGATGGGGCTTGATATCTGGCTTGTCTCGGCCGTCGCCAACGCCGCGGCCGAGGGAGAGCGCGGCATCCGGGTTTGCGAACCCTTTGCTTATGGATCGTCGCAGCATCATCGCGCCTTTGCCGGTACGATGAGCCTCAGCCCGCAGACCTTCATCGCCGTCTTGGTCGATCTCTGCACTTGCCTGTGGGAGGATGGCTTCCTGCCGGTGATCATCAACGGGCATGGCGGCAACCGCGCGGCGATCCAGGTGGCTATCACGACGCTCGGCCGTCAAGGCGTGGTTTCGGCAGGTTTTTCCTATTTCGATCTGATTGCGGACGTCGCGTCCGAGGTCCTGCCGGATCATGCCGGCGGAACGGGACATGCCTGCGCGCTTGAAACCTCGCTGATGATGCATGTCATCCCCGAAAGCGTGCGCGAAAACCTGATCCCCGAAGGAGGAACGCCACCTTCGTGGCCCGATCCGCATCTCTATGCCGGGCCGGCAGTCACCGTCTGGCGGCCATTCGAACAGATCCGGGACAATGGCGTCATAGGCACGCCTTCGGAAGCCTCACGCGAGGCCGGCGAACGTCTGTTTGTCGAAGCGGTGCGGCGCAGCCGCGAAACCATACTCAAGATTCAATCGGAATACGGTCAAAGGAGCATCCCATGACGGTCCAGTTCAAATCCTCTCTCGACGGCCCCAACCTGCGCGGGATGCCTATCGTAGCTGAGCCGTCCACGGGGCTTCGTGTCGGCATCAACCGTATCGGTTCGCAATGGCTGCCCGGCAGTTCCGGCAAATTCCTGAAGATCGACAGTCCCTCGACGGGCGAGGAGCTCGGCTATCTCGCGCTTTCCACCCGCGCCGATGTCGGCCGTGCTGTCGAAGCGGCTAATGCCGCGCGTCCGCTGATCTCCAAGATGGGCGTTTTCCAGCGGGCGGCGCTCTGCATGAAGATCGCCGACGAGATCGACCGTCGTACCGACGAGCTTGCCCGTCTTCTCTGCCTCGAACAGGGCAAGCCGTTTCACAGCGAAGCAAAAGCCGAGGTGGGCGCCGCCTCGCTCGGTTTCCGCAATGCTGCCGAGCAGATGAAGTGGCTGGAAACGGCCGCTTTTCCGGTCGCCGATGCCAACAAGCGAGCATTCTCCTTCCTGCAGCCGAAGGGCGTACTCGCCATCATCACGCCGTGGAATTTCCCGCTCGGCCTGCCATGCCTCTATTATCTCGGCCCGGCGGTCGCGACAGGCAACACGGTCGTCTGGATTCCGGCGCCGACCACCTCGTTGATCGCCGTCGCATTGATGGAGTGCCTCATCGAGGCAGGCCTTCCCGATGGCGTCATCAACCTCGTGCTCGGCGACGGTGCGGAAGTGGGGGACGAGGCTGTCATTCATCCAGGTACGCACGCGATCGGCTTCACCGGCAGCTCCGTCACTGGTGGCATCATTGCCCGCCGTGGTGCCGGAAAGCCGCTATTGCTCGAAATGGGGGGCAACGGCCCGACCATCGTGCTGCCGGATGCCGATATCGATCTCGCCGCCGAACTCGTCGGCGCGGGTTGCTTTGCCAATGCCGGCCAGATCTGCACCGCGACCGAACGCATCCTGGTGCACAAGTCAATCCACGACCGCTTCGTCGAGGGGCTGATCAAGGCCGCCGAGAAGGTGCGCATGGGCGACCCCTTCGACCCATCGACGACCATGGGGCCTGTCAACAACGCCTCTGCTCTGGACAAGATGCTGGAGCACATGAACGACGCCTTTGCGCGAAAGGCCGATGTGGTGAAGGGCGGCAGGATCGCTGCGGGCATGCCGACCAATCTCTATTTCGAGCCGACCGTCGTGACAGGCCTGACCCGCGACAGCCTGCTCAACAAGGAAGAGTCCTTCGGACCCGTAGCACCGGTTCTCACCTTCGAGACCGATGAGGAGGCGCTCGAACTTGCGGCTTCCAGCCCCTATGGTCTCAACGCAGCAGTCTTCACCAATTCCATCAAACGGGCTTTCTTCTACACGGAAAGCCTTCGTTGCGGCATCGTCAACGTCAACGAGAAGAGCTGCTACTGGGAGCCGCATATCCCGGCCGGCGGAGCTGCCGGCACCAATAGCGGGCTCGGCAGAACCGGCGGTCGACACACGTTGATGGAGATGTGCGATCTCAAGACCATGACGATCGACATCACCCGCTGACACTAGCCCGTAGCCGGCGCCAAGGCACGGTGAAGCATTGAGAGGAAAATATCATGACCATCATCAGGCACGGACTGGGCGAGGGCCGTGGTTCGGGCGGCCGCAAGCTTCCTTTTGCAAAGGCGGTGGAAGCCGGCGGCTGGCTGTATGTTTCCGGCCAGACTCCCATGCGTGACGGCGAAGTCGTTGGCAGCGGCATCGTCGAACAGGCCAAAATCGCCATCGAGAATATGCTGACCATCGTCAAGGATGCTGGATACCAGCCTTCCGACATCGTCCGCGTCGGCGTTTGGGTTGACGATGCACGTGACTTCTGGAGCTTCAACGGCGTGTTCGAGCAGTATTTCGGCGACAACCCGCCGGCACGCTGCTGCGTGGAGTCGCGCATGGTCGTCGACTGCAAGGTCGAGGTCGACTGCATCGCCTACAAGGCGCCCTGACCGGCGCATTTCTTCCAGACACCAATCGGCGCTTCGAGGACTGACATGAGCACTGCGGACACCATTCATGCGGACTATATTATCGTCGGAGGAGGATCTGCGGGCTGTGTCCTCGCATCCCGGCTGACTGAAAATCCCGGTATTCGCGTCATCCTGCTGGAGGCTGGCATGGACGCTGCGCGCCCGGAAGACTTTCCCGATCTCGCCAATCCCTATCCGGGTGTAGCCTATTCCAACCCCCGCTATACATGGAGCCTCAAGGCCTCCTATCGACATAGCGGTTCCAACCGACCGGAGACACAGGCAGCCCGCTATGAGCAGGCTCGCGTTCTGGGCGGCGGCTCGGCCATCAACGGCATCGGCGCCAATCGCGGCGCTCCTCACGACTATGACGAATGGGGTGAGATGGGGGTTGCCGGCTGGTCCTGGGAGGAATGCCTGCCGTATTTCAGGAAGCTTGAGCGCGACCTCGATTTCGATAACGAACTGCACGGCCAGACCGGTCCGTTTCCGATCCGTCGCCGTGGGGAGGTCCTGTGGACGCCCTTCACCCGCGCCATGCTGGCGATCTGCGAAAAGAAGGGCATTTCCTTTCTGCCCGACCAGAACGGTGTGTGGCAGGAGGGCCTGTTCGAAATGGCGGTCAACATGGACGAAAAGGCCCGTCGCGTCAGCACTGCCTGGGCCTATCTGACGCCGGACGTCCGCCGCCGCCCCAATCTCGAGATCCGCACGGAAACGACCGTCTCGCGCCTGCTGATCGAAGAGGGCAGGGCGACCGGTGTCACCGCGCTTCGTGCCGGTGTCCGGGAAGACCTTCGTGCGGCTCGCGTCGTACTCTCCGCCGGCGCGCTCGCCTCGCCCGCCATGCTGATGCGATCCGGCATCGGTCCGGCTACCCATCTGGTCGATTGCGGCATAGAGGTGCTGCGGGACCTGCCCGGCATCGGCCAGAACCTGATGGAACATCCCTCGGCAGGCCTCGTGCCGTTCCTGAAACCTGGCGCGCGTCAGAAGGGCGTGCCGGACTATCATATCCCTATCGGCTACCGCTTCTCCTCCGGCCTCGAAGGCTGCCCGGAGGGAGACATGCATATGAATTTCGTCACACGTGCCGCCTGGCATTCGGTCGGCCGTCAGCTCGGCTCGGTATTCTTCTGGGTCAACAAGTCCTATTCGCGCGGTCAGCTTCTGCTCGATCCGTCGGCGCCGGATGCATCGCCGCGTATCGATTTCCGCATGCTTTCGGATCGCCGTGACCTTGTACGTCTCGCCGATGCCTTCGAACGCGCGGTGCGCCTGACATCCGATCCTAGCCTCGGCTCCGTCGTATCCGGTGTCTATGCCGGCGGCATGTCCGAGATAGGCAAGCTGTTCTCGAAACCGTCGCGCCTTGGCGCTGCCGTCACGGCTATCGGCGCGGTCGGTCTCGATGCGATTGGCAATCTGCGCGAAAAGGCCTTCCCCTATATGCTCGCCAATTACGACGATCCGAAGCGACTTGCCGGCAACCGTGCCGAGCTCGAAGCCTATATTTCAGAAGTCGTCGGCGGTGTCTGGCACCCGTCCGGCACGTGCCGCATGGGAGCCGAAGGCGATCGGATGGCGGTCACCGGTGCATCGGGCAAGGTGCGGGGCATGGAGGGCCTCTATGTCTGCGATGCCTCGATCATGCCGACCATTCCTTGTGCAAACACCAATCTTCCGACGATCATGATGGCCGAAAAGATCGCGGATATACTCAAGTTTGAGGCAGCATGAGCCGGATCGCTCCACCCGATACATCGCCGAGGCAAGTTTTTTATTCTCAGCCACATCAAGCGTCTATCCGAGTAGATATGGCTTTCGAGGAGAAATGAGCTGCGTTCGATCGCCGGCGAAAGCTTTCGGTGAACCTTACGTCATGGGTTCCATGGGGCAGGTTTGTTGACAGGCCAGTGCTTTGGTTGGATTTTCTCCAGAAATTGGAGATCCGATGACGTTGAAACGATCAAGCACTATAACCGTCACACGCGCTGCCACTCGCACCAATGATAAAGCGAGAGCCCAGGACATTCTTGCGAAGCTGGTCGATACGCGTGAGGCATTGTCGAAATCGAACCGTCGGATCACCGATGCAATACTCTCCGAACCTCATCGCTTTGTCGAACTTCCAATCGAGGAGTTGACGACATGGCTCAATGTCTCTGCGCCCACGATTACGCGCTTTGCGCGTACGATCGGTTGTGACGGTTTGAAGGACTTGAAGCTGAAGATCATGGGCTCCGTGCGGGTCGGGATTCACTATCTCGAACCAATGACGCCTCCTGCCTCGATCGAAGAGGTCGCTGAGCGGGTCAGCAAGCGTGCACAGAAGACCATCGATGACGTAAGCCACGGGATTGATCTTTCTCAGGCCAGTCGCGTAGTCGATCTGGTAAGCCATTGTACGACGCTCTACGCTTTTGGCGGTGGCGGTGTATCCTCATGGTTGATCGAAGAGATTCAGAACCGCTTCTTTCGCCTCGGTATTCGCGTTATACCCTGCTGTGATCATCAGATGCAGTTCATGCTTGCCTCGACCGTCGACAAGCAGGATCTCGTTGTCTGCTGCTCTCTTACCGGAGAAAACAGCGGTTTGGAACGTGCGGTCTCAGTTGCACGCGAATACGGTGCAACGACCGTGGCGCTTGCTCCCAGCAATTCCAGCTTGGCGACAGCCGTTGATGCAGTCCTGGCCGTAGATAGCCCTCCAGACGACGACATCCTAAGCCCATCATCCATGCGATATGCCTACCTCATCGCGATCGATATCATCGCCTACAGTGTCGCGATCGCTCGAAATGACACCGGACGCGAAAAGCTACGGCGCTTGAAGCAGCAGCTGGCGACGTCCAGAGATAAGCCAGACGTGCAGCCGCTATGTGACTAAATATCAGCGGCTATTTTTTGCATTTTCTGATCAAAAAAATCGCATAATTTGAGATTGAGGCAAAGAAATGCAATAAAATGATCTGGAAGTAAAATTTCTATAGACAGCCTGAAAAAATGGCTCATAGTTATGGCTGTAGCGCATTGAGACGCCTGTAAGTCGACACGACACGGGAAAATTTAGTTTCTGCATATTCCGAGGGAACCGGAATACCGCTCCAACAAGCCATCGCTAAGGGGAACTAGCATGACTTCTTCGCTAGAACGAATACTCATGTCCAGACGCCACGTAATGAAAGGGATGGGAGGCCTCGCAGCTGCTTCCATGCTTGGCGGACGCGCCTTTGCTGCACCATCGACGGCCCTGACTTTTGCAGGCTGGCAGTATCAGCCTTCGATCGTCGAGGAAAACGTCAAAACTTTCATGAAACTATACGACGAGAACGTCGCTTACGAACTCATTTCCGGTGACTACCATCCGCTGGCTGAAACTAAGCTGACCGGCGGCCAGCATCTCGACATGCTTTATGCCGAAGAGAACTATATCGCGCGTTGGCATACGGCCGAATGGATCCGCAGCATCGAAGAGCTTCCGGGCGTGGATGAGATCAAGGCCGGCATGTTCCCGGTCAGTGTCCAATCCCTGTCGCTGCCGACGGGCGAACTGTGCGGCCTGCCGTACTATGCCGGTTACAACACCTTCCTGTACAACGAGGAGCATCTTCAGAAAGCTGGAGTCGAAGCGCCTGCCACTTGGGATGCGGTGCTTGAAACCTGTCGCAAACTCAAGGCCGACGGCATTTCCGATGCGCCGTTCCACGGCATGTGGCAGCAAAACTGGCCGAACATGTCATGGAACATGTTTGCCTGCTGGTATTCGGAGGGCGCGAAGGTCTTTGACGCGGACGGCAATTTCATCGACGAGCCGGCATTGCGAAAAATCCTCGAAGTGCACCAGACCCTTTACAAGGAAGGCCTCGTTACCGCTGATATCATGACGCTGCCAGGTGAAGGCGTGCCATCCTATGCTTCGGGCAGACACACTTTCATGGTTGTCCATGACTATAACCACAAGGTTGCCAACGACCCGGCTGTTTCCAAGATCGCCGGCAAGGTGCGCAATTCACTGATGCCCGGTGCCACACGCTCCACCATGGCCTGGACCGCCTCCTATCTGATGGGCGCACAACCCGTAGATGAAGAACGTGTTTGGAACCTGCTGAAGTTTTTTGGCGGCAAAGCAAGCGATGGCCAGTATCACGTCATCAAGCGCTGGGCGCTCGAGTTCGGCCTCGGCTCTGGCTACAAGGAAGTCATGGCTGATCCCGACATCGTCGAGAGCTTTTCCAAATGGCGTGATCTGAATGTGTCGTCACAGCAGCTAGGCATGGCGACGTCGCGTGCCATCGGCAAGGCCATCTGGTTCCCTGAATGGGATATGTTCATGATGCAGCAGGTGCAGGAATATATCCGCTCAGGCAGCTCGACGGACGAACTCGTCACGCGTCTGGCTGAAAAGGCAACCGAGCTCAAGTCTCAGTACCAGTAGAAACCGGATATCCGCAAAGTTGGAGAATGCGACCGTCTTACGTCGGCGATGGCGGCCGCATTCCGGAGTTCAGCCCCCAAAATGATCGTAAGGCGCGCCGATGCGGCGTCTACCTGCGATGGCATGCGAGGGATATCATGACGCTTACCGCAGACGCGCCCAAAATAGACATTGTCGCGCCGCGCCGCCGCCGTGTCGGCACCGCGCCCGCCTTTGCCTACCTCACCGTGGCACCGGTCCTTGTGCTTATGGTGCTGATTGTCGGCATCCCATTGCTCTACAGCTTGTATCTTTCCTTCAACAGCACCAATCCAATTACCAAGAAATGGATATTTGTCGGCTTCGCCAATTATAGCCGCGTGTTCCAAAACGCTGACTTCTGGGCGGCGCTCAGGCGAACGGCTTATTTCTCGGTACTGGCAGTTGTTGGTACCACCGTGCTTGGCATCATTTTCGCACTGGTGCTGAACCAGAGATTTTTGGGGCGCGGCCTGTTGCGCAGCGTCGTCCTCATTCCGTGGGCTATGGCGCCTGTGTCCATTGGCGTGCTCTGGTCATTCATCTATGCCGGAAATTTCGGTCTCCTCAACGGCCTGCTTCATGATCTCGGACTAGGTTCACTTGCCACGGCATGGTTCGGTGACGGCTTTCGAGCGCTGAATCTCGTAGCAATTACTCAGATATGGAATCAGGCGCCGCTCACAGCCCTGATGATGCTGTCGGCGTTGCAGTCGATGCCAGGCAACCTGCATCGCGCTGCGATACTCGATGGTGCCGGTCCAGTCAGGCGCTTCTTCTCGATTACGCTGCCATGGCTGAAATCGTCGCTGCTCTTCTCTACCATCGTCTCCACCATCAATGCGCTGATGACGTTCGACATCATCTGGATCATGACACGCGGCGGACCGGGAGCGGCGACCACGACACTGTCATGGCTCGGTTACGTCCAGTCCTTCCAGTTCCTACGCTTCGGCGAAGGAGCCGCAACGCTCTACCTTCTGACCATGTTGAGCCTGGCTCTCGCCGTTCTGTATTTCTTCGTTCTAAGCCCAAAGAAGCCAAAGCCTGCGTCGGAGATTCCAGGAAAGCCTGTCGCAACAATCCCCAGAGTTCGCCCCGCAATGGTTGTCATACCACCATGGAACATGCGCCCGCTTATCCATCCGACGACGCAACGCAACCTAACGCGGGTGTTTTTTGGCATGGGCGTTCTGGCAATCTTCGTATGGTCCTTTCTGCCGGTTGCCATTCTCATCATGATCAGCCTGTCGCCCCCGACCGACCTCATCCGCACGCCGCCCTCAGTTTTTCCGTCTTCGTTGACGCTTGAGAACTACCGCATGGTACTGATGGCGGAGGGGACTACGAGCGTGCAGGCCCAGCGTGTTCCGGTCGCCTTGTTCAACAGTTTCGTCATCGGTGCAATCGTCTCTCTGATCAACGTCGCGCTCGGCACCTTCGCCGGCTACGGTTTTGCGCGCTACGCGAACAGGCGGTTCTTCGCCGTCAGCCTCTGGGCCCTGCTTCTGACGCGCATGGTGCCGGCGCTCACCCTCGTCCTGCCTTTCTTCATCCTATTCCGTTCCATGGGGCTGATCGACACCTATCTCGGCGTCATCATCGCCTATTCGACCATCCTCATGCCACTGGCCGCGTGGATGATGAAAGCGAGTTTCGAGAACTTGCCGGCGAGCCTCGAGCGGGCAGCTCAGATCGACGGTTGCAGCCGCTGGACCATGTTCATCAAGGTTCTCGTGCCGATCGTGCGGCCAGGCATCATCGCGGCAGTGATATTCTGCTTCCTCGTCTCGTGGAACGAGTTCCTCTTCGCCATGATCTTGACGACGACCATGAAGACCCAGACGATCCCAGTGATCATCGCGGGCTTCCTGAACCAGGCACGATTTTACGAATATGGCCCGATGTTCGCGGCAAGCGTGCTGGCGATTCTACCCCCAATTGCAATTGCATTCTTCTTTCAACGCTACCTCGTTCAGGGCGCCCTTTCCGGCGCGGTGAAGGGCTGACTCAAAACGGATGAAGGGAAGCTATCTATGTCATCCATCAATATTGCCGGCCTCAACAAACGTTACGGCCAGACGCATGTACTGAAAGGTCTCGACCTCTCGATCAAGGATGGAGAATTCATCTCCTTCCTTGGCCCGTCGGGCTGCGGCAAGTCGACACTTCTGTTTTGCATTGCCGGTCTCGAAGAGATTTCCGATGGTTCGATCCGCTTTGACGGACGTGAAATCTCGGATCTGGGGCCGCGCGAGCGCAACATCGCACTCGTCTTCCAGGATTACGCGCTCTATCCACATATGACCGTTCGCGACAATATCACGTTTCCGTTGCGACAGCAGAAGATCGATGCGGCAACCATCGCCAAGCAGGTTGCGTGGGCCGCCGACGTTCTCGGTATTCAGGCTCTGCTGGACCGGCTTCCGGCAGCACTTTCAGGTGGCCAGCGTCAGCGTGTCGCCGTTGGTCGCGCCATCGTGCGCAATCCTTCCGTCCTGCTGATGGATGAGCCTCTGTCGAATCTCGACGCATCGCTGCGTGTCCATATGCGCACGGAAATCCGTCGGTTGCAGAAGGAACTCGGCATCACCGTCATCTTTGTCACCCACGACCAGGAGGAGGCAATGGTTCTATCCGACCGGATCGCGGTAATGAATAATGGCGTGCTGCAGCAGTTCGCCGCCCCGATGGACGTCTATAGCCGTCCGGCCAATCGCTTCGTTGCCGGTTTCATCGGAAGCCCGCAGATGAATTTTCTACCAGGCGATCTCTGTGGCGGCGCGGCCGATCATGTGGTGGGCGTCCGCCCCCATGACCTGAAGCTCGGAAACGGCATCGCCAATCCTTTCACGCTCAGCGGCGAACTAGTGCTGGTCGAACCTGCTGGTCCGTTCCAGTTCCTCGATATCGCGATCGGCGGGCATATCGTGCGCGCCACCTGTACCGACATTGCCGGGCTTTCGCCGGGCGAAACGATCACCGTTGGAGCGAGCCCCGAGGCTCTCCGCTACTTCAACGCTGACACCGGAGCCCGCGTAAGTCACTCCAGATAACGCCAATAACCGAAAGTCGCAGTCATGGCATATGATCTCGTACTGAAAAATGGCCACATCATCGATCCGTCCCAAAGTATTGACCGTGTCGCCGACGTGGCCTTTTCCGCCGGGAAGGTGGCAGCTCTCGGCGAAAATCTTACCGGCCTGCAGGAACGCGACGTATCTGGCCTGATCGTCACGCCGGGCCTTATCGATCTTCATACGCATGTCTATTGGGGTGGCACTTCGCTCGGCGTCGATCCGGATGCGTTCGCGCGCCAGAGCGCGGTTTCCACCTGTGTGGATACCGGAAGCGCCGGACCGGGTAACTTTCCCGGCTTCCGCAAGCACGTCATCGAGCAGAGCACGGCACGCGTTCTTGTTTATCTGCACGTGTCGTTTGCAGGTATCTATGGCTTTGCCAAGAATATCATGCTGGGCGAAAGCCATGATCTGCGCCTGATGGCCGCACGCGAGGCGGTCGAAATTATCAATGCCAATCGTGATGTGATTATCGGCGTCAAGGTTCGTATCGGCAAGCACGCCTCAGGGCCATCCGGGATCCAGCCGCTCGACATCGCATTGCAGGTGGGCGACGAGACCAATCTTCCTGTTATGTGCCATATCGACGAGCCGCCGCCTTCCTATGAAGCCGTCGTCTCGCGTCTTCGCAAAGGCGACGTGCTGACACATTGTTATCGCCCGTTCCCCAATTCCCCTGTCGATGGCAAGGGCAAGATCAAGCCTGAAATTCTCGAGGCGCGCGAGCGCGGCGTCCTGTTCGACATCGGTCATGGAATGGGCTCGTTTTCCTGGAAGACGGCGCGCGCCATGCTGGACCAGGGTTTTCCACCGGATACGATTTCATCCGATGTACATGCACTTTGCATCGAAGGTCCGGCCTACGACCAGGTGACAACTTTATCGAAGTTCCTCGCACTCGGCATGCCGATGAGCGAGGTGATCGCCGCATCCACCATCAATGCGGCAAACGCCCTGCAGCGGCCGGAACTGGGCACTTTCAAGATCGGCGCCGAAGGCGATGCAAGCGTGCTCGAACTCCGCAACGGCTCGTTTGCACTCGAAGATGTACGCGGCGAGATCGTGATGGCGCCTCAGCGCCTCTTTGCCGCGGGCCTGGTCATTGGTGGCCGCGACGTCGGCACGAGCACACAACCCGTTGCCGCCGCAGCGGAATAAGGAGGAAGATCATGGATACCGGATATACTCCCACCACCAAAATCGGTAATTTCATCGGCGGAAGCTGGGCCTTGGAATCGGAGACCATGCCCGCCGTCAATCCGGCGACGGGGGCCGTGATCGCCCAATTGCCGAAATCGAGCCGCGAAACCGTCGCGACGGCGGTGTCAGCCGCGAAACTGGCCGCCAGAGCATGGGCCGCAACGCCGGTGTTCAAGCGCGCTGAAATCTGCGTGGCGATCGGTACTGCCATCGATGCCGAACGTGAATCCATTGCCCGGATATTGTCCATCGAACAGGGCAAGGTCTATGCCGAAGCCTTCGGCGAGGTCGGCAAGGCCGCGGATGGCTTCCGTCTCGCGTCCGAGCTCATCAAGCAGATGGGGGGCCAGACGCTTCCTGCAGAAGATGCGACCAAGCTCGTGATGACCATTCGTCAGCCCCGCGGCGTCTACGGCGTGATCACGCCGTGGAACTTCCCGGTCAATATCCCGGTTGAGTATCTCGCGCCGGGTATCGCCACAGGCAACGCGATCGTCTGGGTGCCGGCGCCTTCGACCTCGCTGGTCGCCTGCGCGCTGATGCAGGCGATAGAAAAGGCGGGCCTGCCCGCTGGCGTGTTGAACCTGGTCATCGGCGAGGGCGCGACGGCGGGCGATGCGGTTGTCGTTCATCCGGATGTCGCTGCCATCGGCTTCACCGGAAGTGCTGCGACCGGTAAGCGGATCGCCGAGCGTGGCGCCGGTAAGCCTCTGCTTCTGGAGCTTGGCGGCAACGGCCCGGTCATCGTCTTCGAGGATGCCGACCTGGATGCGGCGGCCGCAGCCGCAGCAGGCGGTGCCTTCTTCAATGCGGGCCAGGTCTGCGCTGCGACTGGCCGCGTGCTTGCTCATCATTCGATCGTCAACAGCCTGTGCGAGAAGCTAACAGCACACGCGGCAAAGCATGTCCTCGGCGATCCCTTCCAACAGGGGGCGACCATGGGGCCACTCAACAACCCCAAGGTCGCTGCCAAAGTGAAGGAGCATGTGGATGACGCTCTTAGCAAAGGTGCCAGGGTGCTGATCGGCGGCAAGCCGCGGCCGGACCTCGGTAGCGAACTCTACTTCGAACCGACCGTGATCCGTGACGTGACGCGCGATATGAAGATCAACCGTGAAGAGACCTTCGGTCCGGTCGTACCGGTTCTCGCCTTTCAGAACGAAGCAGAAGCCCTGGATCTGGCGCTGGACAGCGAATACGGCCTCTCGGTCGGCGTCTTTACTGCCGACGTGACCCGCGGCGTTGAAATCGCCAAGGCCATTCCGGCCGGCATCGTCAACATCAATGCCGGCAGTACATGGTGGGAAATCCATCTGCCATTCGGCGGTGGTTCTAACACCAAGAGCGGCATCGGCCGTCTCGGCGGCGTCCACACCATGGAAGCAATGACGGAACTCAAGATGATTACCATCACCATCGATCGGAAGGGAGCTGACTCATGAGTATGGCTTCTGTTGCGGCGCAGGCAGACAGCAATGTCCGCCTGACGCCGGTGGAAAAGACACGACTTCTTCTATGCCTCGTCGACGAACTGATACCGGGCGCAGACGGCTGGCCTTCCGCTTCCGAGGCTGGTGTACATGGCATCATCGCCCTGCGCCTTTTTGTCGATGGCGCCCCCGGCATGTTCGAGAAGATCGCCGAGGGACTGGGATGGCCTATGGGCGGACTCGGCAGCGACGATCCAGATGCACGTATCGAAGCCGTGCAGGCTTTCGAGGCCGCCGATCCGGACCTGTTCGACAAGGTCTATGCGGCGGTGGTACTCGCCTACTACGAGACGCCCTTCATCGTCGAGGCGATCGCCATGACCGGCCGCCCCTATTCGATCCGCCCCCATGTCTCTGGCTATCAGATGTCACCGTTCGATTATACGCGGGACACGCCGAAACATGGACGCGGTCATTACCTGACAACTGAGGAGATGCGACCTGTCGATACGTCAGGACTTCATCTCGACACGAACAAAACGCACCGTTGGGGGGTTCATCGATGAACAACGACCGTACCTGTGACATCCTGATCGTCGGCGCTGGTGCCACCGGTTCACTCGCCGCCCTTGTGCTGGCAGAAGCCGGCCTCGACGTTGTCTGTCTCGAGCAGGGTTCCTGGGTCGAGGCGAAGGACCATCCGCATCTCCATGCGGACTGGACATGGCAGCGGCGTACCAACTGGAGCCCGGACGTCAACAAGCGTAGCCATCCCGACGATTTCCCGGTCAATTCCGACTCATCGCAAATCCTGATGTGGAACGCTGTGGGCGGGTCCACCAACGTCTATGGCGCCATCTGGCCACGCTATCGCCCTTCCGATTTCCGCAAGGGCACAGAACACAGCATGCAGCCCGACTGGCCGATCACCTATGAGGACATCGCCCCATATTATGAGGAAGCCGACCGATTGGTCGGGGTCTCCGGACTGGCCGGCGATCCGGCTATGCCGACGCGCGAAAAATGTCCGACAAGGCCGATGCCGGTTTCGAAGGTGGCGAAGCGCCTTGCCGCCGGGTTCGACGAACTCGGCTGGCACTGGTGGCCCGCAGAAGCCGGTGCGGTTACCGAGGATTACGACGGTCGCCCCGCCTGCAACAATTGCGGCACCTGCAACGGCTGCCCGCGCGGCTCGATGAGCAAATATTCGAAGTCCATCTGGCCGAAGGCATTGGAGGCGGGCTGCGAGCTGAGGATCAATGCGCGTGTGCTGAAGATCGAAAAGGATGCCGACGGTCGAGCCAGCGGCGCACTTTATATCGACCGCAATACCGGGCAGAAGCATTTCCAGAAGGCAAAGATCGTCATCGTTGCGGCAAACGGCATCGGAACGCCGCGTTTGCTGCTTGCGTCGGATAATCTCGCCAACAGCAACGATCAGGTCGGGCGTTACCTGCTGCACCACACTCTGGTCGCCTGCGAGATGTGGGTTGATGAACCTGTCGACGGCCAGATCGGCTATGTCGCCTCGCTTCTGTCGCGCCAGTTTGCCGAGACCGATGTCTCGCGCGGTTTCGTCAACGGTTTCAACTTCAATTGCATCACCTCGACGGCCTCCGCCGGAGAACTGGCTGCAGGCTGGTTCACTTCGGCACGTGCCCCCTGGGGCAAAGATCACCACAATTGGTTCCAGCGGCATTTCGGCCACTCGATCGGCGTGTTCGCCATTGGCGACGATCTTCCCAATCCTGAAAACCGGGTTACGCTCGATCCCGTCCTGAAAGACTCAGACGGTGTTCCGGCAGCAAAGACACAATATGCTCCGGGCGAAAACGACAAGCGGATGATGAACTATATGCTCGATCGACTGGAAGACCTCGCCAAGGCCTGCGGTGCCTTCGAATACAAACTGCATGACTATCGCGACAAGGACGGTGTCTACCGCACACCGGCATGGCACATGATCGGCACCTGCCGCATGGGAAGCGATCCGAAAACCTCGGTCGTCAACAAGTGGCACCAGACCTGGGAAGTTCCGAACCTGTTCATCGTCGATGGCAGCGTTCTGACCACCGGTGGCGTGGTCAATCCTACGCCGACCATTTCGGCGCTGGCGTTGCGGGCCAGCGCCTATATTCGCGACAACTTCGAAACGCTGTCCACGGCGACGCGCGCATCGATCGCGGCCTGAGGTGATATCGTGATGCAGCGCCCACCGGCGGAGCCGGGAATGCATGAAAGCGAGATCGATACACCGGCACTGGTGATTGATCTCGATGCCATGGAAGCAAACATGGACCGTATGGCTGCGTTCTGCCGCAAAGCCAAGGTCGGGCTGCGGCCGCATGCCAAGACACACAAGTCGCCGGTCATTGCCGGCTGGCAGGCCGCTCGCGGGGCTGTCGGGCAATGCGTCCAGAAGTTGGCGGAGGCGGAAATCCTCTCCTGGTCCGGTGTCCGCGATATTCTCGTCTCCAACGAAGTGGTTGCGGAACGCAAGCTGAGGCGGCTTGCCGCCTTGCAATCGATGGCGAAGGTTTCGGTCTGCGCAGACGATCCGCACACCGTCGATCTGATCGGGCAGGTGGCGGAAGCGGCCGGACAGCGTATTACCGTACTGGTCGAGATCGACCTGACGGGTACGCGTTGCGGTGTCTTGCCGGGTATGGAAGCGGCTGTGATGGCGAAGCGGATCGCAGCGAGCCCGCATCTCATCTTCGGTGGACTACAGTCCTACCATGGCGGGGCACAGCATCTGCGCAGCGAGGATGAGCGCGAGCAGGCAATCGACAGCGCAATCGGCAAGACGGTGGAGACCATAGAGGCAATCCGGATGGTGGGTCTTACCTGCGACATCGTTGGTGGCGCCGGTACCGGCACTTTTCACCATGAGGCAGCCAGTGGCGTATACAACGAAATGCAGGCCGGCTCGTATATTTTCATGGATGCCGATTATGCCCGCAACAAGCCCAGGCCAGAGTTCCAGCAGTCACTCTTCGTGTTGAGCACGGTCATGAGCGCTGCACGTGACGGCGTCGCTGTCCTCGATTGCGGCCATAAGGGTATCGCGATTGATAGCGGCTTGCCGCTGGTTCATGGCCGCGAGGATATCGACTATGCCGGTGCATCCGATGAACACGGCACACTTGCTTTGCGCGGTGAGACGCTGACGGTTGGCGAGATGCTGCGTCTGGTGCCCGGACATTGTGACCCGAGTGTCGATCGTTACGACTGGTATGTCGGAATGCGCGGCCAACGCGTCGATTGCGTCTTTCCTGTTGCCGCGAGAGGTATGATGCAATGAGCCTTGCCGAAATCGAACTGGGATCGACACCGGGATCCATCACGGGATTGCGGTGCATTGCCTGTAACGCCTTCTACCCACCCAAACTTCTCTACCGCTGTACTGCATGCGCCGGTATTCTGGACGTGGAACGCGCCAAGCCAGCCGGTAGGTGGCATACAAGTGATTTCGTTTCGAGAGATGTAGAGCTGGGGGAGGGCGCTACACCGCTTCGGCAAATATCGCCCTCCTTGCTGCATCCCAATTTTCGCGGCACGCTTCTGGTCAAGGATGAAACGCGAAATCCATCCGGTTCGTTCAAGGACAGATTGGTGGCCGCGGCACTTTCACGTGCCATCGAATTCGGTGCGCGGGGCATCGTCAGCGCATCTAGCGGAAATGCGGGCGCTGCCGCAGCCTGCTATGCGGCAAATGCCAGAATACCCGCAATCATCTGCTGCCCTGAGGCGACCCCGCATGGTAAACTTGCCCAGATCATGGCATATGGTGCGACCTTGGAACGGGTACCGGGCCATTATGGGAACTCTTTCAAGCGCGCGATGGAGCTCTGTGACGAGCGCGGTTATGTCAACCTTACAACGACTTATGTCAATCCTTACGGGGTTGATGCATTGCGGCTGGTCGGGCAGGAAATTGTGGAGGCGCTTGGTGGCGTTTCTCCTGACTGGATCGCTATCCCAACCAGTTCAGGGCCACTGGTAAAGGGCGTCTATCAAGGCTTCGTAGATGCAGCCGTTCCGATGCCAAGACTAGTAGCAGCGCAATCCGTGGGATGCGCTCCGATCGCGCGTGCCTTCGCCGAAGGGAAGGACACAGTGGAGCCGTGGGAGTCGCCAAAGACTATCGCATCCGGGATTTCCGATCCGTTGTTCGGATATCCTGAAGAGGGCAGTCACACTTTATCTCTCATCCGCAAAAGTGATGGTGAGGCAGTTGCGGTCTTGGACGATGACATCATGGATGCGATGGCTGTTCTCTCTCGTAAAGCAGGACTATTTAGCGAACCCACCGGGGCTGCGTCACTTGCTGCCTGTCGTCAGCTTTTCGTTGAGCGAAAGATAGGAGTGACAGATTCGGTGGTGTGCGTTGTTACAGGGCATGGGTTCAAAGATTTTGCTGCCTGGAAAGATGCTAAGCCCGATAGGACGACTTCTTAGGTTGCGAATGCGTCTGTGTTGAACGTAATCGGCCCGGAAGCTGTATATTGCCCCGTGATGCTACATCAGTATAGCCTTAAAGAGGCCGAGCCAAAATGAACGGCGGCCTCTAAAGGCGGGCGCATTGGCCACATTGTGCAGGATTACTTTTCCGGGGCTCGCAGGTAATCCGCCTTTTCAACTCCACCCGCGGGGCGATGGTCACAGTATAAAATATGTCTAATGACTGGAGGCGCAGTTCAGTAAGCCAGATTCTGGAGATAAAGGCACAGCATACAGAATAAATTTGGATTGATGGTTAAATGTTTATTATTATATTTTATATTTATAAATAATTATATTGATTTGTTGTGATTATGCCGCAGCCATGGTTCCGCATGGCGCTTCCATTCTGGCTTTGAACGCCGTCTTGTAGTTATCATCGACGCGATCATTCAATCCAATTTTCGGACAGGCTCTAAGCTCGACTTTGTACAAAATCGGCTTTGATTTCGGGCTCTGCTGAGCGGCTTGGGTGAATCAAATTGCAGCAGTTTGCGTCTCTTGCTCCAGCGGTTCTATCGGATTCCAACCGATGGATGAGCAAATCTCCTGATCGCAGAAATAACCTGGGCGACCCGGTTCCTCACATCCTTCGCCAATGGCTTTCGCCATTTCGTGTCTGGTTTACCACGCCGAGTTGGGACCATCTTCTGGTCCTCGTGATGGGTGCTATCCTTTCTCCCGGCAAGCGAACCGTGACGGCCTGTTTGCGGATCACCGGTCGAGCAGAGGCCAGCAATTTTGCCGCCTATCATCAACTCCTCAACCGCGCCCGCTGGAACCCCCGCTTGTTGTCGGCACGGCTGCTGTCCGTCATCGTTGAACGGCTCGTGCCCGACGGCCCCGTCCTGATCGGCATGGACGATAATCGAACGACGCTGGGGCCAACGCATCGCCGCACGTGGAATTTATCGTGACCCCGTGCGCTCCAGCCATGGTCACTTCGTCAAGGCCAGCGGTTTGAGATGGTTGAGCTTCATGGTTCTGTCACCAATCCCATGGGCCAGATGCATAAAAGCCCTGCCGGTGTTGACGATCCTGTGCCCCTCCGAGCGTCATGATCAGAAGAAGGGCCGCAGACACAAGCTGCTGACAGATTGGGCAAGGCATCTTACAGCTTTGCCGCTGGCTGCCGAAGCGCGAGATCATATTTGTCGGAGACAGCAGCTTTGCCGTCCATACGCTGGCGGCAGCTCTTCCCGCCACGGCCACTCTCATCACGCGGCTGCGCCTGGATGCCAGTCTTTTTGCTCCACCGGATCAACGGCATGAACATACGCTCGGGCGGCCGGCCCAAAAAGGCAGGCCTCTGCCGAAACTGAAAACGCTTCTCAAGGACCCGAAGACCGAGTGGCAAAGGATTGTTGTATCCTCCTAGTACGGCAGGCAGACCGGCAAAGCCCTTGATGTCACATCAGGAACGGGCCTCTGGTATCGACGTGGAACACCGCCGCGGCCCATTCGCTGGGTTACCGTTAAAGATCCATCAGGCCGCCGTGAACCCCAGGCATTCATGAGCACCAACGTCAATCTTGAACCCGCTCAGATCATTTCCTATTTCGTGCGGCGCTGGCAAATCGAGGTCACCTTCGCAGAAACGCGTGCACATCTTGGCGTCGAGACCCAACGGCAGTGGAACGACAAAGCCATCATGCGCACGACACCGTCGCTACTGGGACTCTACAGTCTCGTCACACTCTGGGCCTGCGATCTGCTCGGGCAAGGTGCTCGTCCCTACGCCGCCGCATGGTACAAGAAAACCGACTTCACATTCTCCGATGCCATCGGCGCCGTTCGCGGCACTTTGTGGGATCAGGAGATTTATCGACACTATCCGCCAGACCCCGACATTCCCAAAATCCAAACAGAACGCCACAAGCGCATGACGCAGGCGCTTTGCTTCGCCGCATAATGTACAAAGCCGAGCTAAGCCGCGGTGCAAAAAAGACCTTTACGCCTGTTGATTCGAAGAATGCTTTGTATGGCATTAGTGGGCAGCGAGGATCGCAAGTTAAGATGAAATCCTGCCCCCGCAACCAACGATCCCTGTGATCCCAATAAAGCCCCCTCGTGGGGCTTTTTGCGTTTTTGTCCTTCAATCATACCGGCTCGGCCCATGAGTTCCTTGAGAATTGCCCTCTCGTTGAGAAACTCGGGCTTCCTCTTGCCAGATGCAAAGGTGAGGATTGCCGCAAGATCGCCCCGCAGCACGATGACCAGTTCCGCCCCATCGGGCAGGAGTTCGATGCGGCTGACCAGCGTACGGAGCTTGTCGGCGGCCAGTGCTCGCGTTTCCTCATTGCCCAACTGGTAGTGGAGAGCAGCGATCTCCTCATGATAATATTTTGCAAGATTGGGATGCAGCAGGGGAGGTGGCTCCTCCGCATCGTTGAGGAAGCCGACCAGCTCTTTCTTGCGCGCTTCGAGCGCCACCATCTTCGCGTTGATCCTGTTGGCAGCACCACCCTTCAGAATAAGGTCGAGAAGCGTGTCAAGTTCGCGATCGATCCGTTTGATCTCAGCCGCGGATGAATCAAGTGAGGCGCGGGCCTCCATCCGCGCCTTGTTCACTTCACGCGTGAACTCGTCGCAAAACTCCTTGTAGAGTTCCGGTTCCATCAGATGCTTGTCGAGCCCGTTCAGAACGGATCGTTCGAGCGTGTCGCGGCGGATGTTCAGCCGGTTGTCGCAAGTCCCCTTGGTCCGGGCGTTGGTGCAACCGAGCATGTCCTTCGAAATCATCGAGTAACCGCCACCGCAGCAACCGCATTTGACGAGCCCGGTGAACAGGTGTTTTGGCCGGCGACGTTCGTTCAGGATACGGTTGTCGCCAGGCAGGGTTCCGGGTTCCAGCGCCAGTTGCTCCTGCCGCTTTCTCACCGCAGCCCAGAGGTTCTGATCGACGATGCGCAGATCCGGCACTTCATTAACGACCCAGTCCGTTTCCGGATTGGGACGGGAAACGCGCTTGCCTGTATCTGGGTCCTTCAGGTATCGCAGGCGGTTCCAGACCAGTTTCCCGACATACAGTTCGTTGTTGAGAATGCCCGTCCCACGCTTCGGATTGCCATGGATGGTCGATGGCCCCCATTCGCTGCCTTTCGGTCCTGGCACCCCTTCGCTGTTCAGCACCATGGCGATCGTACGCGATGACTTGCCAGCCAGATATTCCGTAAAAATCCGCCGGACGATATTGGCTTCCGGCTCGTTGATGGTGCGCTCGCCGCGATTCGTTTCACCTGATAGTTCGACGTGCCGCACGACGTCGTAGCCGTAGCAGAGCCCGCCCCCGGATTTGCCTTCCTCTACTCGGCCGCGCAGACCGCGGCGTGTCTTGTCGGCAAGGTTTTTCAGGTAGAGCGCGCCCATCGTGCCCTTGAGACCGATATGGAGTTCGCTGACTTCACCCTCGGATAGCGTAACGATGCTGACGCCGGCAAAGCGCATACGCTTGTAGAGCCCGGCGATATCTTCCTGGTCGCGGGAAAGGCGGTCGAGCGACTCTGTCAGGATGACGTCGAAGCGCCGCTTCAGTCCGTCGGCGATCAGTTCCTGAATACCCGGGCGGATCAGAGAGGCACCGGAAATGGCGCGATCGGTATAACTGTCGACGATTGTCCAGCCTTCACGCTCGGCACGCGTGCGGCAAATACGAAGCTGGTCTTCAATGGAGGCATCGCGCTGATTGTCAGATGAATAGCGTGCGTAGAGCGCAACCTTCATGAGATGGCCTCCCTATTTGAGGAGGCGTTCGCGGGTGGCACGCTCCTGCTCGGCTTCGACGAATTTACGGGCAGCCTGTCGCGCAAGCAAGCGGACAAGTTCCCGGAGGCGAGGATCGGGCTTTGACGTGTCGTAGACCGGCATATCGAGCACGACCCGCACGCTGTTTGCCGCTGTCCCTTTCCGCTTTGCCACAAGACCATCCTCGCCCACGAACGCACCATTCCGCTCCGGGCAAAGACTGGGCCGGCGACCGGCGTATTTGAATGCGAAATCGCGGGCATGACAGCGACCTCCAGTGTAGCGCACCGTCCCTTGTCGCACCGCCACGCAGTCGATCGTAGACCATGCGGCGGAAACACAGGGCATTGGCGTAAGAATACTTGAATTTAGCGGCGGGCGAATCCCCCTTCAAGTGAAATTATTTTGCGTTCTTCGTCTAGTTGACCGCCCGCGTCATTGCGTGCTCGTAGATCCTGCACTCGCCAATGGACATAACGAGAGCTGCGCTCGCTTTTCCCTGATCGGCTGCGGCCAATGCCTTGCCGATCGTGGGGGACGCCAAGGGGTCTTACCCCTTTCTCCCCTGCAAACGCCACCTGCGCATGGCAGGACCGCCCGCTCGCAGGCCGGGGCATAGGTTTGCACTGTCTAACAAATCTGATCCGTCCCGCTCGCCGCGCAGCCCGGCCATGCTCGCTGGCATTTGCCCCCTCCATCCCCGCGCGCTCACGCGCCCCCGGGAGGCATGTCGGGGACATGCCTCCGGCATTAACGGGAAAGGATTGGAACAATGGCAAGGACACAGAAGAAGGCCGTCACAGTTGCGACGGTGGAAGCGGTAGAGGCAACGGCAGCGAATGCGGAAACCCGCAGCGTCGGGGAAGCGGTGGCAGAGGTGGTTGCTGCGCTGCCAGCACCGAAAGCCATAAGCGGCGCAGAGCTCTTCATTCCCCTCGACAAGCTCAAGAAGTCGCCGCGCAATGCGAGGAAGACCCCGCACAGCGAGGCACATATCGAGGCGCTTGCGGCCAGCATCGCCGCAAAGGGCATGCTGCAGAACCTTGTGGTCGAACCGGAGACCGACGAGGCGGGCGGACCGACCGGCTTCTATCTCGTGACAGTCGGCGAAGGCCGCAGGCTGGCGCATCTGTTGCGCGTCAAGCGTAAGCAGATCAGGAAGTCGGAACACGTCCGGTGCGTTCTTGATACCGCAAACGATCCTCAGGAAATCAGCCTTGACGAAAACGTCACCCGCGAGGCGATGCATCCGGCAGACCAGTTCGAGGCGTTTCGAGAGCTTGCCGAACATCGTGGATGGGGAGCCGAGGAAATCGCTGCCCGCTTCGGTGTGACGGCGCATGTTGTGAAGCAGCGGATGCGTCTTGGCGCAGTCAACCCGAAACTGATGCAGGTCTACCGCGACGGCGATCTGACGCTGGATCAGTTGATGGCCTTTGCCGTCACCGACGACCATGCACGGCAGGAACAGGTTTATGCCGGGCTTGGCTATAACCGTGAACCGTGGACGATCCGCCGCGACCTGACACGGACGCATGTGCAGGCGAACGACCGCAAGGCAATATTTGTCGGCCCGGAAGTCTATACGGAAACGGGCGGGACCATTATCCGCGACCTGTTTACCGAGGATCGCGGCGGATATTATGACGATCCCGCACTTCTGGACCAGCTTGTCATCGCCAAGCTGGAAGGGATCGCCGTCGATCTCAGAGAAGCAGAGGGTTGGAAATGGGTCGAGGCCTTCATCGATTTCCCGCACGCCCACGGCATGCGGCGTATCTATCCTCAAACGGTGGAGCTTTCCGAGGCAGACGAAGTCACCTATGCCGCCGCGAAGCGTGAGTTCGATGATCTGACGGCGGAGTGGGAGAACACAGACGACGACCTGCCGCCTGATGTGGACGAGCGTTTCGCGGAGCTTGAAGCCGAGATCGAGCGGATCGACGCGATGCGCGAAGGTCATGATCCCGACGATATCAGCCGTGGCGGCGTCTTCGTGACGCTGAACCATGACGGAACGGCCCGCATCGAGCGCGGCTTCATCCGCCCCGAGGACGAAAAACCGGAACCGGAACAGCTGGATGCCGCAGGCATCATCGATGGTGTCCGCGTCAATGCCGACGGGGAAGTTATCGAGAACCATCAGCGTGACGGGGAGGGCGACCACATATCCAGCCTTGCGCCGCAGGAAGAGGATGCGGGCGATGCGGGCCAGCCGCTCACCGATCTTCTCACCCGCGACCTGACGGCGCACCGGACGCTTGGCCTTCGCCTCGCGCTTGGTGAGCAGCCGGATATCGCCCTGATTGCTGTCACTCACGCCCTTGCTGCACAGACGTTCTATCGTAGCGTAGATGCCAACGCCCTCGAAATCCGGCCTACCAGTCCGCACCTTGGCGGACATGCTGACGGTATCGAGGACACGGCGGCGGCGAAGACGTTGGCGGATCGTCATTCCGGATGGGCGGCAGATATGCCGCAGGACGTAGGCGAACTCTGGGACTTCATCGCGGGGCTGTATCACGTGAGCATCATGGCGTTGTTCGCCCATTGCGCATCGCTGACCGTTAATGCCCTCAAGCTGCCGTGGGAACAGCGGCCTCGTGCGCAGCGGACTGCTGATGAGCTGGCGACGGCGCTTGTGCTGGATATGAACCAGCAGTGGACGCCAACGGTGCGCACCTACTTCGGGCGCGTGACCAAGGCGCATATTCTCGCAGCCGTGCGGGAAGCCGTGGGCGACGAGGCAGCGGATCGCATTGCAGCTATGAAGAAGCAGCCTATGGCGGAAGCCGCAGAGCAGTTGCTGGTCGGGACCGGATGGTTGCCGCCACTGCTGCGGACCGAACGCACCGCATCGCAGGCGGAAGCGGGTGAAGTTGCCGAAACCCCGGAAGCTATCGAGCTTGAACCGGAAGCACCGGCCATCGACACGGCAGACTATAGTGTCGAAGAAAGCCGCGTGGATGTGGATGGTGCAGCCTTCCAGATTGCCGCCGAGTGAACCGCCTTGGCCGGAGCCGCGCGAGCGGTTCCGGCCTGTTCCCGACCGCCCCGAGGAAAATTCCGGCCGCGCCGAACGGGCGCGGCCGGAAACCTCGACCGGATCACAGGAACCACGACAATGAGAACCTATACAGAGCAGCGGACGATGCGGGCCGCATCATTGAGCCTCGGCTGAGCATCCACCCGATTACCAGCCATACCGGAACGATCGTCGTCCGAGCACACAATCTGGCGTGTTTGTGGTCATGACGCGTCGGGCCGACCATGTAGAGAAATCGAAGGAGTCGAGAGATGGTTCCGCTGACAATGTTGTCCGTTGTACTGATCGGCGCAATGTGCGCGCTTGCCTGTACACTGGCGACTTACGCTGTGCCGTTCCTGTTCGCTGTCACCATGACGCGCCTTGCCTTCGCGACGGGCGCCGGATATGTCGGCGCAGGCATCGTCGGACTGTTCGCAGGCGTGGCGGCTTACGGATTTCTGGCTTATCTCTTTGCCACGCTACGCTCATCCAGCCTGCGCCTTGCGATCGCCCTGATGTTCGCGACCCCCGCCGCCATCGCGGGCTATGCACTCTTGCACGGCATCACCCGCGAAGCCATTCCTTCCGAAATCTGGCGGCAAATCATCTGTGGTGTTGGCGGCATATCGGTCGGCTTGTCTGCACTTGCGAAGCTGGCAAATCCAACACACCTCCGTGAACGATGATATGTTCCGGAAGCGCAACCAGCGCGCATGGGGCGATAATGGCCCTGTAGAATCCTACAGTTTTAGAGCCGGAACTCATCGGTTATGTTGGCGTCGTCGTTCATGAAATCCGCGAAACCGGGCGTGGTATTGGAGAAAATCGTGTCTCAGGATCCGTCTTTTACTTTTTACACCTATTCAGCAGCCACAGAGCCAGAGGAACAACGGTGGGCCTACACAGGCATTCCGGATAACTTTTTTTGTGACGTTCATTCAGCGCGAGCAGCCGTCCTGGAGCTTCGAAATGATATCATCGACGATCCGGATGGAGAGTGGCCCCGCATGCATATCGAGAAGATCGAGACGCTCCCCGTGTCGAAAGATACGCTGCTCGCATTTCTCAATGATGGCGTTGGTGCCTTTATCAAGCGCTACGAGATCGTGGAGACCATCGAGTAACGGCAATTTCTACCTTGCTCGGAAGGTAGTGATGTATGCCGAGAGGGTGAATATCGCGTCCCCATCGGGCCGCGCTCTACTCGCTGCCTGTGGCAACTCACAAAGCCCCTTGCGGGTCTTTGCCTTCGGTAACGATCGCTGACGCAAGGAATGGCGGCGGTGGGAATCTCGCGAGGAAGCCAGCCACGTTCACGAAACCAGACCGTGGCCTGTTGAGTGATGGTCCGGCGTCGGATGAGGCTGCATCAATTCTCGGCAACCACCTCGACCATGCCTGCGTCGCGATGATCCGAGTGAAAGGCCCGACAGTCCAGCTTGACCGAGAGACAGGCGATGGCCCTGCTGTGACAGAACCATGCACCCACGCGCGGCGAACTCGTTTCTCTGGGCAAATGCGAAGGCGAAAGTCACGTCCGTTTTTGTTTTCCCGAATGGCAAGCGGGTAGTTTCACCGACTTGGATTGAGGTTGAGCGTCCTCTTCTCAAGGGAGCCAGCAAAGCCGATGTTAGTGCTCAGGGGAAAAGCGCTGATCAATAACAGCCATCACATAAATTCCTTTTCCCGACTGAACAAATCACGCCCACCGCGAACTCGATTGATCTGGTCTGACCGAAGACCGGCAATGCGGGCGCCGCCTCTATCTTGATCCCGCAACGTCCGCCGTCAGCTTCTTTCCGCCGCCTACGGCTTTGCATCGCGAAGCAAAAAAGCTGTCGTCGGCCGCCCTCCATTGCATTCCGGCCCTTTGGGTGCGGACCGATCGTCCCCGGTCCATCGACCATCATCGAGATCGCGATGGGCGCGACCCGATCAGCAAAAGGAAATCACGTGATGGCTACGATTGGCACTTTCTCCCGCACCGACAACGGCTTAGGTCATGTCGTCAGAAGTGTCCTTTAGCGCCATTGCTTCTGGTCGTGGCACGCAGACGTCCGGGTCAAGCGTTCCCGCAGCGTAGCGAGGACAACGCTTGAGGCGGCGGCGACACCTCAAGCTGTCCATCGGGTGCAGGCATTGTCCTGCACCCCTGCCACGTGGCGAACGGGAGAGCGCGAGGGGAACCCCTCGTGTCCAAAGGAAGACTCGCGCCGTAGGCGCTCCGCTTATTCTTTCTTCAGCGTTGTCATCTGTCCGTTTCGTCGAAGGCATATGGTCTTGGACGACGTCGATGTCCTTTTGCGCCTCCGGGTGCCTTGCTTCCGGAGAGCGGGATGGTTTCGATTGTACGGGCGGTGCCTGGTGTTGACGGGATTCCGGCCGGATTTCCGATTTTGCTCGACGCGCAGATGTCGATTGTCGAACCGGCCTTCAGTTATTTGCTCGAACTCGCCACTATCCCCGGCCGTTCTCACGCGTTTGAGACGCTGCGGACGTATAGCGAGCACCTGCATGATTGGTTCGACAGCCTGGAGCAGAGCGGGCTGGAGTGGCGCTTCGCGGACGAAGAAGCCATCGCCGCCTACCGCAATCGGATGCTGTCGGCACCCAGCCCTCATACCGGGCGACCCTATGCCCGCTCCACGGTGAATGATCGTGTCCGGACGACTTGTCGGTTCTATTCATGGGCGCATCGGCGTGGTCTGATTGAGGCCGTGCCTTCAGATTATGTCGAGGTGTCGCTCCGGTCGGGACGCCGGCAGGGCATGCTGGCACATCTGGATCACCGGCCGCCAACCGTGATGGCAAACATTCTGACGGTCTCGGAGGTTGAGCGGCTGCCGCGACCGCTCCGCGTCGATCAGCTCCAATCCTTGTTCCGGCATCTTGGCCCACCATACGACCTGATCGCAGAATGGGCTTTGGCCACCGGTATGCGCCGCAAGGAGCTATGCGGCTTGCAGCTTGAGCAGGTGCCAAATGTCGCTCATCTTGACATTGACGAGAACCCGCTCGTTGGGATGCCGCTGACGATCACCAAGGGTGACCGGCCGCGGACCGTCTATCTGCCGCTGCGATTGATCGACCGGACCCACTGGTATGCGGGAGAGCAACGCGCGGCGCTGGTGACGCGGCGGCGCAGAGCGCAACCCGGTTACCAGGTGCCAACGGCTCTTTTTCTCAACAGCAAGGGTGAGCCCGTTTCGAGAGCGAGGTTTTCAGCCGCATTCCGCGCGGCCTTTCAGGCGGCAGGGCTGACAGGGTCTGGCCATTGGCTGCGCCATACCTTTGCGATGACCATGCTGGTGCGCTTGCAAAAGCAAGCTGTAACGACACCGGACCTCAATCCGCTGAAGATTGTGCAGGTTCTGCTTGGCCATGCGTCGATCCAGTCGACAGCCATCTACCTGCGTTGCGTGGAGCTCAACGCCGATGCACTCGCTGAGAGCCTTGCCTACCTCTACGGTGAGTTGGTGCCCGATGGCCGTCCGTAGAGGAAGCCCGATCGATCGTCGCTTCTCGGTTCCCGACGTCCAATCGGAGCTTACGATTTCCCGGCTATCGACGAACACGCTCATTTTCGTCGATGCGTGGGGCAAGCCCGAGCAACGCTTCGACGTCGATCAACTTATTGGCTTGCCGGTCGATCTCCGAGAGCTTCTGACCGACGCCTTTCGCGAGCATTGTGCCGGTCAGAGGCTCGCAACGCGTCGCACGGCCTGGGGAGCCGTCCGCCGTTTCGCCCGCTTCGTGGCGGCCGATGGCATGATCAGGGGAGCCGGTGATGTCGATACCGCAGCGATTGGGCGGTACGTGCTCTGGCTCCGCAAGGAGGGTGCATCGCGAGCGGTGCATGGCGCCCATGCCATTGCCTTCGATCTCCTGCGTCCCTTGCTGTTATGGTGTCGCCGTAATCGACCAGATGTGCTTCCCGCCAATCTGGACATCCCGTGGAATGCGTTTCCGGGCCGCCGTACCAGTCAACAACCACGACGCAGGCTCTCCGCTGACCAGATCAAGGCGATTCTTCGCGCCTGCTACGAGGAGATCGATGAGGCATGGGCGCGGTTTCAGCATGGTCAGGATGTCATCCGCCGTCCCGAGCTGCCGTCGAAGACGCTGCGCGGTCAGGGGCTCGACCGATGGATATGGCGCATTTCCAGGATAGAAGGTGGCCTGATGCCGGACACTGCTGCTTTGGAGGAGCATGGCATCAAGTCCAGCACACTGGTCAGGTTCTGGGGTGGCTCCCGCACCATGACGCAGTATTTCCACATCACCACCGATACGCTCGTCCCGTTCTTTCTGGCAATTGCCATCCAGACTGCCGCTAACCCGGAGGCGCTGCGTCACATTCACCGCGATTGCCTCGTTCCTCATCCCCTCGATGAGCATCGTGTCATTATCGACTGGACCAAAGCCCGGACTGGCACCCACCTCCAAAAGGCGCAGCGGCGCTCCTTCGATCGGCGTCGCCGCTACGCTGCGCCGAACCTGATCGAGATGATGCTGGCGCTGACCGGACCGATCGTCGCCACGGCGCCGCCCGCCGAGCAGGATCGTCTCTTCCTGACGCGCAGCATTTTCAGGGAGCACGTTCGTCGCTCCCTTCGCAGCCGCACCGGGATCATCGAGCATTCTGTCCTCCGGCGGGCAATCCTCCGATTCATAAAACGCGCGAACTGCCGGATCGAAGAATGGAATGCCGCACATCCAGATAAACCTCGCGAGGCGATCGCCAACTTTGCGCCGGCGCTGTTTCGAGGAACGGTCGCCACTGAGCATTATCGAGCTTCAGGCGGGGATGTTCTTGTCGCACAATCGCTTCTGAACCATGCCAGTGTCGCAACAACCGAGACCTATCTCAAGGGCGAGGAAACGACACGGTTCCAGCGCCAGACGATCGCTCGCCTGCAAGAGACGATAATCGCCTGGGTGCGCGGGTCAATTGGAAGCAAGCCGGCGCCAACCTCCGGCGAGACCCGTGCCACGGCTCTTTTCGGCCACGATTGTCTCGCCCCTGTCGTTTCCGGCGGGGATGGCGGCGAGCGCCTGTGTCCGCAGTTTGGCGGATGCCTTGCCTGCCCCGGCCTCGTCATTCCGATCGACCCCGAGCATCTGGCGCGTATTCTCGCAGCCAGAGACCGCCTCGAGCAGGCCCGTATCCGGCTCGATCCACGGCGCTGGAACCTGCTCTATGCGCCATCGTGGAAGATCATCACCCAGGACATCCTTCCTGATTTCCCATCAGAGATGCATGAGGCCGCACGCGAACGCGCCGCCAACATGCCACCCCTACCGGAACTGGAGTGATCATGTCGGCACGCGCCCAGCAGATTTCCCGTCCAGACGCCCTCCGGCGTATATCGTCGCGGTCGCTCTGGAGCGATCCTCAATGGCATTTCGACAAGGCACGTGCCGATCTGCGATCTTATCAGCTTCTCATCGACTGGGCCTTTGAACTGCCGGACGGTAGCCGCTTCACCGATGAACGGTGGCGATCGTGGCTGGAAGATGCGCGCGCATTCATGTGGTCGCTTCAAATCGATCCGCCGTCAGGCCGACGGCAGGCGCGGCCGCGAACATTGGTCACGACAGCGCTCAAGCTTCGTCTTCTGATCCGATGGATGACGGAGCACAGCATGCGCGGTTTCGATGAACTGGATCGCGATGTGGCCGAGCAGTTCATGCAGCACGTGGCGGAACGACAAACCCAGTCTGGCGTGTCGATTAGACCAAGCACCAGGCAGTCCTATGCCAACCTTCTGATCGCCCTTTATCAGCAAAAGGCCAAGCTCGCCTCTCCACCTCCGGAGAATCCCTTCGGCGATGAACGGGCCAGCCGGTTCTCCGGCTTCCATCGTCATACCGTCCGCCGCTTGCCCTTCACACCGGACGCCATCGCAATTCCCCTCATATCGGCGGCGATCCGGCTGATCGGCCAGCCGGCTGACGACGTGATTGCGCTGCGGAACCAGGTTGTTCCTGCCCGCGTGGATGCTCAGGGGCAATCGCTTTTCATCCACCGGGCGACAGTCCGAACGCTTGTGTCCTCCTTCAGCTTTTCCACGCTCGACGATGAGGAAGCTTCGTGGCACGCGCCACTCTCCGGGTTGAAGGAACTGCGGTTGCTGATCAACCGGATTCAGGAGGCATGCTTCATCGTCATTGCCTATCTGGTCGGCGCACGGGTCTCCGAGATCCTGACGCTGGAGGCGGGTTGCATCGAGGAGCATCGCTCGGCGGACGGCAGCGAAGCCTTCGCCTATCTCCGCGGCTGGATATTCAAAACCGCAGTTGGTGAGGCCGGAACGCAGCATCTGTGGCCGGCGCCGCCACCTGTCCAGCGCGCGGTCGAGGTGCTGCATCGTCTTTCCGAGCCATATCGCGTCGAGACGGGTCGATCGGAACTCTGGCTCTCCCTCGCTGGCCGCGGCATTATTGACGCTCGAACCCCGGACGTCATCACCGCCGCTTCCCTCCTTATCCGGTTGAATGAGCGGTTTGCGCCTTTCGTCGATTTGCCTCGCAATGAGGACGGCTCCGTCTGGCACTTGACCACACATCAGGGCCGCAAGACCTTCGCCCGTTTCGTCGGTAAGCGGGACCGCACCGGCCTTCACGCCCTCCAGCATCATTTCGGGCATGTGACCCGCATCATGACGGACAGCGCCTATGTCGGCACGGACTTCGACCTTGGTGAACTCGTCGATGCGCAGACGCTGGAGGAGACGCGTAACGCCCTGGAAGAGCTGCTGACCTCCGCCCGCCTTGGCGGCAAGGCCGGGCGGCTGATGTCGTCACGATCACGTTTCCGGGGGCGCACCCGTGATGGTGACCTCGCCGCCTACGTCGATTTCCTGATCGAGGACAGCGGCATGCGGCTCGGTGTCTGCGACTGGGGCTACTGCGTTTATCGGGCTGAGACCGCAGCCTGCATGGGCGATGAACGCGGCCCGAACCCGTTATGGCGCACCGAAAGCACCTGCGCGAGCTGCGCAAATTTCGCCGTCACGGATCGCCACCAACCCGTCTGGCAGACCCGCTTTGAACGCAATCTCGCGCTGATCGGCGACCAGCGCCTCGATCAGGCCAGTCTCGCACTCGCCAGAACAAGAGTCGCCGAGTGCGAGCGCATCTTATCCGAACTTTCCGGAGCAGAGAGATCGCATGGCGAACGCACATGACAAGCGTATGGAAGCGACTGCGGGGAAACTGCGCGCCGCGCTCGATCGCCTCATCCAGGAAGACGGACAGCACTCTAACGTCCCAGCCTCGCGCCTGAGGGTTGCGGCACTGGCGCGCGAAGCCGGCGTCGGCCGGAATGCCATCTATAGCAACCACCGCGACATTCTCGATGATCTCGCTAAAGCCCGCCAGCGGCACAGCCTGCCCGACCTGGGCCACCGCGTCGAAGACAAGATTTTCGAACAGCGCGGTCTGATCGAAGAGATGCAGGGCCAGATCCGACAACTCGCGACCGAGAATGCCGGACTCATGCGGCGCGCCGTCGAAGCAGAGCGTCGCGCCGACAGGGCCGAACGCCGCAGCGCACTGTTGACGAGGGAGATCGACATCCTGCGCCGTCCTACATTGCTGCGGCCGGACGAGTGATACGGTGTAGCGCCGACAGTGATACAGTGATGTCGCCCAGCCGTTCTCGTGCGACCCATCGCGGCGCTGACTGATGATTTGGCAGAACACGAAGCCAGCGAGGCTCACTTTCCTTTTCATCGTCACCGGTCGTTCGGACATGGTGAGGATGGGGTGCGATCTCCGGAAGGCCGTCACAGAGCGAGCTCTGGCGTACTGAGCCCGGTGCCTTCTCCTCCAAAAGCTGCCTGAGGTGCGTCCACTGCGGCCTTTCTTGGTGGCGTATCTCACACCGGGTTCGGCTGCTGCGCTGCCCGACCTTGATCCCGCAACAGCGCATTGCCGATCTTCTTCCCCGCCGTGCTCGGCTGACACCTGCGCGCGGCTTCCTCGCGAGACAAGAACCTCGGCCCTGGGCTGCCCTCCATTGCATTTCGGCCCTTCGGGTGCGGGCCAGTCGCCCGGTGTTCTCCGATCGCCATCAAGGCCGCGGTGGTCGCGACCTGATACAGCAACGGAGAAGACAAATGGCTCAGATCGGCACTTTCACCCGCAACGAAGACGGCTCTTTCGCCGGAGTAATCAAGACCCTCAACCTCAACATCAAGGCCCGCCTGGTCGTGGCAGAGAAGGAAAGCGACAAGTCGCCTGACCTGCGCGCCCTCGCGAGCACCATCGAGATCGGCGCCGGCTGGAAGAAAACTGCCAAGGAGACCGGCCGGGAGTACCACTCGATCAAGCTCGACGATCCGAGCTTCCCCGCTCCGATCTACGCCAGCCTCGTCGAGAACGAGGACGCTTACGCCCTCATCTGGTCGCGCTGAGGCGGCCAATCACCGGACGCGGCGCCCACCCCGGAGCGCCGCGTCCGGCAAGAGGACACCAGGAAGTGTCCTTCAGCGAATGATAAAGCGATATCAGTCGCTTCTGATCAAAATGACAGTTGACGAATGACCTAAAACTCCTTCACAGGCTCGGTCAAGACCCTCACCCTCAACGTCAAGTCGGTGAAATTCGTCCCATCCGAGGGCGAAAACGAAAACGGACCGGACTTCCGCGTGTTTGCGGCGGCCACAGAATTCGGAGCCGCATGGAAGAAGCAGTCCGACAAGGGCAACCCCTACCTCTCGGTCAAGCTGGACGATCCGAGCTTCCCCGCTCCGATCTATGCGAGCCTGGTCGAAGTGGAAGGCGACGAACTGGCGCTCATCTGGTCCCGCCGCCGAGCCGGTAACTGAACAGGCCCAAGGCCCGGCCCCGCGAAAGCGGGGCTTCGCCGTGCTTATGCCCACCGCCGTGGGTATCCCACAGCCGGATGGTCACGTTGGAACGTCAAAGATACGCTTCGATCGAAGCGCTGATAACCGTACGCTTCGCGCTGCCAGTCCCACGACTCCTTGAGCTGCGCGTAGGCCAAGAGATGACGAGTTACTATCAAAAACCGGGTGCGGGAGTTCGCCCGCCCGAATCTGTGGCGAAGCGAATGCAGTTATTCGAAATGTCGCATGACCCCAAGATTTGGCACCTACGTTCAGTGCGCGCTGCCGGTATACGTACTCGTTCGAATAGATTTTCTGTTTTAGTCCACAATATGAGAAATTTCCGCGAGAGCATTCGTATTGTGAGAACGTGATTGACGAGATGCCTCAATTTCTGTCACGCATATAAAATCGGCAAAGACGCCGAAATTCATTTTATGCAGATCGTCAACGCAAGGCTTTCAAGGTTACGCGATTGTGGCTACTCTCGAAGGAGACATTTCTTGGGAAAGTTTTCGCCTTTTGATGCAACGCTATGGTTTGCAACAGCAGTTCCTGCTCCGTCGACCAAAAAACTTGAGGGACGAACTACTGCGGATGTCTGCGTTGTCGGTGCTGGCTATACCGGCCTGACAACAGCGCTTGAACTGGCCCGCAAGGGCGTCAAGGTCGTGCTTGTCGAGGCGCAGGAGGCAGGCTTTGGGGGCTCCGGCCGTAATGCGGGACATTGCACGCCGACTTTCAGCTATTACAGCCTGCCGTCCCTCAGAAAGATGCTGGGTGAACCTTTCGCCGAACGCCTCATCCATCGCCAGACCCGGGCCAACGACCGTGTGGTGGAGATGATCACGTCCTACCAGCTCGATTGCGAGTGGGTTCAGAATGGTTATGTCATGGGCGCGCTTCGTCCGGGCGCCATGTCGATCATGCAGGAGAAATCGGACGCCTATGCTGGCGCTGGTGCCCGCTGCCGGGTGATTGGCAAGGACGAGGTCGAGGCCATGACCGGTAGCCCGCGTTTCCATGGCGGCTGGTACCACGAGGAAGGTGGCCATGTGAACCCGCTCTCCTATGCCCGCGGCCTCGCTCGCGCCGTTATTCAGGAAGGCGGCCAGATATTCACGAGTTCCCCAGTGGAGGACGTCGAGCCCGAGGCTGGCAAGTGGTCGGTCCGGACGCCAGACGGCAGTGTGCTGACCGACAAGGTGATTTTCGCCACGGGCGCGTATACCGTCGGAGGCTGGAAGAATCTCGACAAGAGCTTCCGCATCAAGAAAGTATTCCTCGCCGCCACCCAGCCGCTTGATCCCGAAACCCGTAAAAAGGTGCTGCCGCACAACACCACGATGCATGACGGTCGTGGTGATATCTATGTCTACAAGTACAATCGCGAAGGCCGCATCGTCGCATCGATGTTCCCTATGGGCCAGCGCGGCGCCGACCCGGTATACACCCGGCAAGTGATGACCGACCGCCTTAAATTCCTGCATCCGCAGATCAAGGAAGACATCCGCTGGGAGTATTTCTGGTTCGGCGAACTGGACATGCAGATGAAGACCATCCCGCGTCTGTACGATCTTGCACCTGGCGTGATTGCCTGCACCGGTCTATCCGGCCGCGGTGTGCCAACCGGTTCGATGCTCGGCGGCATCCTGTCGGAATGGGCGCTGGGCGTGCCGGACAAGGACCTGTCGCTGAAGATGGAGCCGCTACACAAGGCGCCGATGCTGATGTCTTTCGCCCCGGGCTTGCGTCTTCGCTATTTCCGCATGCAGGAGAACCGCGCAACCCGCAAGGAGGGCGTCGCCCTCGTGCCGCACGCTTGATGAGGAATTGACCGAGATGACCGAAAAGAAAACCGTTCTCATTTCCGGCGGCAATCGCGGCATCGGCGCCGCATCGGGTAAAGCCTTCATGGAGGCTGGCTGGAACGTATCGCTTGGCATGCGCACGCTGGTGCTGCCGGATTGGGCCGATCCGGATAGCGTACAAGTGCATGCGTATGATGCCGTCGATGCCCAATCGCCGATCGACTGGGCTGCAGCTGCTATGGCAAAATTCGGCCGTATCGATGCGGTTGTCGCGAATGCCGGTATCATGGTGCGCAAGACCGCAATCGAGGCGACCGACGAGGAGTTTAGTTCGCTGATGGATGTCAATGTCAACGGTCCGCGTCGACTGGTGAAGGCATGCTGGGACCAACTCGTGGAAAGCGGTTCTGGACGTGTCGTTATCGTTGCCTCGCTGTCCGGGAAACGGGTGAAGTCGGCCGTCTCGGGTTCTTATTCCGTGTCCAAGTTCGCAGCGCTCGGCCTTTCGCATGCGATTCGCCATGCGCGCTTCGACAAGGGCGTGCGGGCAACCGCCATCTGCCCTGGTTTCGTGGCAACCGACATGGGGATGCCGCTTGCCGGTGCCACCCCTACGGACACGTTGACCCAACCGGAAGACATCGCCAGTTCAATCCTACACGTCGTTACGCTTCCGAACCGGGCAAGCGTTTCGGAGCTCTGGATCAATTGCCTGCTCGACGACAGCTACTGATCAACGATTGCGGTAATCTCCTCCTTCAGGAGAAGCGCATACTGTTCCAGCGTGCCGGGCACGAGCTTGGCACTTAAGAGCGTGAAGCCCAGCGAGGCGTTGGGCGTCACACCGTCGGAAAAGATGGGCACGGAAACTCCTGCAATGCCGGGAATGAGCTCGCCGACATCCACCGCGTAGCCACGGTCGCGCGTCTCTGCGATCAACCGGCGAACCTTGTCGGCAGTCAGGTCGCGATAGGCGGCGTAACGCTCGACATTGGCGCGGATGATGAATTCCTGCTCGTCCGCATCGAGATAGGCGAGCATGGCGATGGAGCCTGGGCCAACGCCGAGTGGCACCGAGCCACCAATCGAACCTGTCAGCGTTGGCACGACACATTCGCCGTCGCGCCGGTCGAGACAGACGGAATCGTGATTGAGCCGCGCCATCAGGTGGATCGTATCGCCGGTGCGGCGGCGGATGCGGGTCAGCGCCACTTCGCAGCGGCTGATGATGCCGGGCCCACGGGCGGCGCGGGCGCCGTAGATCGCCATCCGCGCACCGAGACGGTAACAGCGTTTTTTGTCGTCACGCGCCAGCAGCTTATGGCCGACGAGCGTATTGAGGATGCGGTGACAGGTGGCGGTGTTGAGCTGGGAACGGGCCGTAAGGTCCTTGAGCGTAACCCCCTGCACGCCGCCATCTGCAACAAGATCGAGCAAAATGACCGCTCGGTCCAAAAGCTGGGCTCCGCTGGTTGACGACTGTCGGCTTTCAAGCATGAAATCTCACATTATGAAAAATAAGGTCTTGATAACTTGTATAATGAGAAATCTCGGTATTCAATGATAAAAAGTAATCGACTTACAGAGGTGAGTAATTTGTAGGCAGTTTAATTTGCGACGGCTTGCGGGGTTCATCGCATCTTTAAGGCACCCGCTACAAGAAACAGGGGAACTGACGAAAATGAAAAGAGCAAAGATATTCGCATCCACGGCCTTGATGGCGATTGGCCTCTTCATGGCGGGTGCCGCGACGGCAGACACGCTGGCCGACGTAAAGTCGCGCGACAAGCTGATCGTCGGCGTCAAGAACGACTACGCACCCTATGGCTATTTGAACGACAAAGGCGAAATCATCGGCTTCGAAGTCGAGCTTGCCAAATATGTCGCCAAGGAACTGCTGGGCTCCGCCGACAAGATTGAGTTCGTTCCGGTGGTTGCCGCCAACCGCATCGAATTCCTGACCGCCGGACGCATCGACGTCATTTTCGCGACCCTCGGCGTCACGCCTGACCGCGACAAGGTCATCGACTTCACGACGGCCTATGTGTCTTCGCCCGGCCCGGCGGTGATGATGGCCAAGGCTGCCACCACAACCAAGTGGGAAGAACTCAAGGGCAAGCCGGTCTGCGGCATCCAGGGTTCTTACTACAACAGGAAGATGACCGAGGAATTTGGCATTGAACTGGTGGCTTTCAAGACCCAGCCGGAAGCCATGCGCGCGCTGCGCGACAACCGCTGCGTCGGCTTCGTTTTCGACCAGATGACACTGGACCTCAAAGTCCAGGAAGCAGACTGGTCCGGCTACAAAGTCGCCGTGCCAACCTATGAATATCTGCCGATGGCCGGTGGCATCCGCGAAGGCGACAAGTCGTTCCAGGAAGCGGTCGACAAGGCCATTACCAAAGCGGAAGCCGAGGGCAAGATGATCGGTTGGGAAACTGAATTCAATATCCCGCCTGCCGACTACATTGCCGAGCGCGCCAAAGCTGCCAAAGCGAAACTGAACTAATAAGAACTGGGGCAGCGATTGTTCGGTCTCGATTATTCCTGGCTTTCGGATCCGGCATACCAGCAGTGGCTGCTTACCGGGGTCCTCAATACGCTCAAACTCGCGGTGCTCTCTTCGAGCGCCGCGGTCATCATCGGCCTGCTGGGCGCGCTGGCGCTGACGCTGCGGATATTCTGGCTTGACGCCATCGTTGAGCTGTTCGTGGAAGTATTCCGCAACACGCCTCCGCTCTTGCAGATGCTGTTTGCATATTTCACGCTCTCGACGCTCGGTCTAAAAGTCATCGATCCCTCGACCGGGCTCGCGATGCCGTTGCTCAGTGCCTTCGCCTGCGCTTCGATCTCGCTCAGCCTGTTCGGTGGGGCGCTCGCCATAGAGGCCTTCCGATCCGGCATCGAAACCATGCCGAAATCGATCATCGAGGCGGCACGGTCGCTGGGATATAGCCGCTGGTCGCGGTTCTGGAAGGTCGAGGCGCCGATTGCGCTTCGCATCTGCCTGCCAGCATTGACCAATGTGCTCACCAACCTGTTCAAGACAACCTCGCAGGCCTCGGTCATCACGGTGCCGGAACTTATGTATTACGCCGGCCAGATCTACAACGACACCTTCCGGACACTCGAGGTGATGATCCTCGTCCTCCTCATCTACGTCTCGCTCGTCTCCGTCGTGACTTTCGGAATGGCGAGGCTGGAGCGATGGATGGCCTTTCCCGGTTACGGAAAGGGGCACTGATCATGATCACCCTTTTGACCTACGAAAACAAGAAGCGCGCCGTTCTGGCCGTCATCGCGATGGCCGTGGCGCTGTGGATCGCCATCGACGCGGTGGCCGGTGGCGCGCAATATTGGAGCCGCGTCTGGCTTCGGTTGCCGTTGATACTGACGGGCTCGGGCTCCGGCTGGCCGGTCACGGGCGGTTTCGTACTCAATATCCTGCTGTCGATCGCCGCAATGGCGGTTGCGACCGCGCTTGGCACGGTTATGGGGCTGGCGACGCTTGCCAAGTCTCCCTTTGTGCGGCTGCCGTCTTTCTTCGTGATGAACTTCCTGCGCAACTCGCCGTGGCTCGTTCTCCTGTTCGCAATGCTCTATATCCTTCCCTTTGAGATGCGGATATTTGGCGTGATGATCCCGTTCCCGCCCTTCGTGAAGGCGGTGATCGGTCTGGCGCTGCCCACGGCGGCGAATTTCTCGGAGGTCATCCGCGGCGCTGTGCAATCGATCCATAGCGGCCAGTGGGAAGCCTCGCGGTCGCTCGGTTATACGCAATTGCAAATTTACCGCCACGTGATCCTGCCGCAGGCTTTTCGCCGGATGATACCGGGCTGGATGAACCTTTACGCGCTGCTGATGATCGC
Source organism: Neorhizobium sp. DAR64862/K0K3 (assembly GCF_050500185.1). Lineage (NCBI taxonomy): Bacteria > Pseudomonadati > Pseudomonadota > Alphaproteobacteria > Hyphomicrobiales > Rhizobiaceae > Neorhizobium > Neorhizobium sp. DAR64862/K0K3. Next base: position 953,200 of record NZ_CP191450.1, on the reverse strand, counting down.
AACCGCACTCGCCACCGTTACCGGCATCCAAGACGTTCTGACCATTCTCAACACGTCGCTTGCGATGGAGAGTGACCGCGTCATCGTCTACTTTTACCTCACCATCCTCTTTCTATTCTTCGGATATTGCTACCCGATCGCGATCCTCGCGCGACGGCTGGAGAATGCCGTTAAAGGAGACAATCTATGACACGCTCCGACGCTCTGATCGAGATCGACGGCATCCGCAAATCCTTCGGCATTTTCGAAGTTCTGAAGGGCATTTCCTTGAATGTCGGCAAGGGCGAGGCCGTCTGCATCATCGGCCCGTCCGGCTCCGGCAAGTCGACCATCCTGCGCTGCATCAACGGGCTGATCCCGATCAACGAGGGTTTCATTCGCGTCGGTAACCACAAGGTCCACGAGATGCGCAGTGAGAAGGCGATGCGCCCGCTGCGGCATCAGGTGGCGATGGTCTTTCAGCAGTACAATCTTTTCCCCCACCGCACAGCGCTGCAGAACATCATGATGGCGCCGATCCAGGTGCTCGGTCACGACAAGGCCGAAGTGGAAGAGCGTGCCCGCAAGCTCCTGAAGAAGGTGCGTCTGTCGGAAAAGGCCGACAGCTATCCGGGCCAGCTATCCGGTGGCCAGCAGCAGCGCGTTGCGATCGCTCGGGCGCTTGCCATGCAGCCCGACGTCATTCTGTTCGATGAGGTGACTGCGGCACTGGATCCGGAAACGGTCAAGGAAGTGCTGTTCACCATCCGCGAACTGGTGGAGGAGGGGTTGACCTGCATGCTCGTCACCCATGAGATGAAGTTTGCTCGCGATGTCTCCCACCGCGTCTGCTTTACCGACCGCGGCATGATCGTCGAAAGCGCGCCTCCAGCAGAATTCTTCGACGATCCGAAGGATCCGCGAACACGCGAATTCCTCGGCAAGGTTCTCTGATCTTTCGAAATTCACTGAAAGGCGAGCCGTGACGCTCGATGCAGTATGCCCCGTTTTGATGACATTTATTCCGCCGACTTCAAGGAAGCGCCCTATTGGTGGGAGGCGGCAGAACCCGAAACCAATCTCGATCCCTTACCGGAACGTGCAGACGTTGTGGTGGTCGGCTCCGGTTATGCCGGTATCAACGCCGCGACCCATCTGGCGCGGGCCGGCAGGTCTGTCGTCGTTCTGGATAGTGACCGGATCGGTTCGGGCTGTTCGACACGCTCCGGCGGAATGATTTCCAGCGCCCAGAAGCTGGTCGTCGGCGGCGCGATCAAGGGCATCGACCCGGCGCTGATCAACCGGCTGATTGGCGAGAGCAATGAAAGCTTCGAATACCTGAAAATGTTGATCGAGAGCGAAAAGCTCGATGCCGGACTGAAAATCACCGGACGCTTCTTCGGCGCCCACACTGCCGACGATTACGAAACACTGAGACGTCATGGCGCGCTGCTGGCTGAAAAGACCGGTGTGACCGTAAGTTTCCTCGACCGTGACCGGCAGCGGGCTGCCATCGGTTCGGATTATTATCATGGCGGCATGGTGATTGACGATTACGGCGGGCTGCATCCCGGCCTTTATCATAAGGCGTTGCGCGAACGGGCCAGGGCCACTGGCGTCATGCTTCGCTCTCATGCCCGCGCCGGTCTTGTCACGGACGGGCCGAACGGCGAGAGGATCGTGCCGACGGCGCGCGGCTCGATACGCGCCAGCAACGTCATCATTGCGACCAATGGTTATACCGAAGCCGATGCGAGCCCGGAACTCGCCCGCCGCCTTGTGCCAGTCAAAAGCTATCAGATCGCTACCGAGCCGCTACCGGCTGATCTTCTGGCCGAGCTTATCCCGCAGGCGAGGATGCTGTCCGACACCCGCCGCGACCTTATCTATGGCCGCCCGTCGCCGGATGGCACGCGGCTGCTGTTCGGCTCACGACCGGGCATTTTCGAGATGTCGGAGAGGCAGGCGGCAAAGCGTATCTACGCGCGCATGCTGGCGCTCTGGCCGCAGCTTGCCGGCGTCAGGATCACACATTCCTGGGTTGGCAGTGTCGCCATGACCGTCGACAAGCTCGCCCATATAGGCGAACGTGACGGCGCCGATTTCGCGGTTGGCTGCAACGGCAACGGCGTCGCGCTGATGACCTATCTCGGTTACCAGACGGCCCGGAAGATCCTCGGCGAGCAAAATGCCCCCTCCGCTTTCGACAGGGAAAAATTCACCGCGGTTCCCTTCTATTCGGGAAAACCCTGGTTCCTGCCGGCCTTTACCGGCTGGTACAGGCTGCGTGATTTCCTCGACCGGCCGGGACGCTGAGATATGGATTGCCTTGAAGCAGGCATGCGTCTCGAAGAGGATGCGCTGGGCACGCGGCTGATGCCGGACGAGATCGCTTACGGCATCCAGACCGCGCGTGCCGTCGATAATTTCTCGGTCTCGGGCCGTACCATCGCTGATATCGAGGGTTTCGTGCCGTCGATCATCGTCATCAAGCAGGCTGCGGCGCGCGCTAATTGCCGGGCAGGGTACATGGAACCACAGATCGCCGAGGCGATAGAAGAAGCCGCGATCGAATATCTGGCGGATGTCCGGCGCGAGGATTTTCCGGTCGACATTTATCATGGCGGCGGCGGCACTGCGGCCAACATGAATGTCAACGAGGTGCTGGCCAACCGGGCAAGCGAGATTCTGAGCGGACGAAAAGGCCAAAATCCCGTCCACGCCAATACCCATGTCAACATGAGCCAATCGACCAACGATGTCATACCGTCCGCGATGAAAATGGCGGTCGGCGGCGAGCTTTCGGCTCTGCGCGATGCCGTGACGATTCTGGTCGATGCCCTGGCGGAAAAGGAACATGCATTCGCGGATGTCGTGAAGCTCGCCCGGACCTGCCTTCAGGATGCGCTGCCGGTGACGCTCAGTCAGCAGTTTTCCGGTTACCGTGCGGCATTCCAACGCCAGTCGGCGGATATTGTGAGGCTCGAAACCCTCTGCCTCGGCCTGCCGCTCGGCGCTACCGCCGTTGGAACCGCCTTCGGGGCCTCCACGGAGTATCGCAGCTTCGTTATCCAGGAATTGCAGGCGCTGACGGGCAAGGCATGGCATGCGGAAGCAAACCTGTTCGATGCTCTGCAGAATGCTGACCACTGGCTGCATGTCTCGGCAACGCTGAAGGCCATCGCCGTAACTCTGTCGAAACTGTCTGCCGACCTGCGGATCATGTCGTCCGGCCCGCGTGCCGGCCTCGGCGAGATCACTCTGCCGTCGGTTCAACCGGGTTCGTCGATCATGCCCGGTAAGGTCAATCCGGTGATGCCGGAAATGATGATGCAGATCGCCTTCCGGGTGATCGGCAACGACGTCACTGTCACACGCGCTGCAGAAGGCGAGCTCGATCTCAACGTCTGGGAATCGATCATCCTTGAGGCGATCAGCGAGAGCATCCGGTTGATGCGGCGCGCCATTCCGCTCTTTGTGTCCGGCTGCATTGCCGGCATCGAGGTCAATGTCGAGCGTTGCCTTGCCGACGCATCCGGTTCGCTGGCGCTGTCCACGGCGCTGGCGGCGATATACGGTTACCCCGCCGCCTCCGCCGTCGCCAAACATGCGGCAAAACACGGTCTGTCGATCCGTGACGCCTCGGTGGCCGCCGGTCTGATGGTGGAGGAGGATGCCGACCGGCTGTTCGAGGATGTTGCGGCCTTTGCCGACCCGGTGCGGACGGAACGGTTGATCGCTCAGTTCCGTGCCAACAAATCTCCCGCGGAAAAGCAAGTGTAACCGCAGCCTTTCAGGAGCCAGAAATGTCCAGAATCATACCCGACGTGGTCACGTCCGCGCAGGCCCTGCCGGAGCAGGTGGATGTCGTGGTCATTGGCGGTGGCATCATCGGTATCTCGACAGCGCTTTCGTTGGTCGAGCGGGGCATCAGCGTGGCAGTCTGCGAAAAGGGGCTGATTGCCGGCGAGCAATCGTCGCGTAATTGGGGCTGGGTGCGTCAAATGGGCCGTGACCCGGCAGAATTGCCGCTGGCAATGGAAAGCCTGCGGCTCTGGCGAGGCATGAACGAAAGGGTGGGCGGAGAGACTGGCCTGCGTCAGTCGGGCATTGCCTATCTTTGCGAAACCGATGCCGAGATGGTGACTTATGAGGAATGGCTGACACACGCCGCAGCGCTTGGTCTCGATTCCCACATGTTGCGCGGCGAGGCCGCTGCCCAACTTGTTCCGGGCATGGGCAGGCCATTCAAGGCAGTGCTTCATACTCCCAGCGACTGTAAGGCAGAACCATTTATCGCCGTCCCTGCCATCGCACGCGGTGCTGCGGCCAAAGGGGCGCATATACTTACCAACTGCGCGGTCCGGTCAATCGAGCGCTCAGCGGGGCGGGTGAGCGGCGTCGTCACCGAACATGGTGAGATCCGCTGCTCGCAAGTCGTGCTGGCCGGCGGAGCATGGTCGCGGCTATTTGCAGGCAATATAGGAATCGATCTGCCAATCCTGAAAATCCTTGGCAGTGTCGCGCGGCTATCGCCCATCGACGGCATGACCGATATGCCGGTTGGTGCTGGTCGTTTCTCTTTCCGCCGTCGTCTCGATGGCGGCTTCACCGTTGCGCAGCGCAATGCCGATATCGCCTCGATCACGCCGGACAGTTTCAAGCTGTTCGCTGACTACACGCCGACGCTGGTCAAGAACTGGCGGGCCCTGCGGCTGAGGCTCGGCGGCGAATTCCTGCGCGAAATGGCGATGGCGAAGCGCTGGAAGAGCGACGAGGTGACGCCGTTCGAAAATATCCGCATTCTCGACCCCGTCCCCTCACAGGGATTGCTCGACGGCGGTGTCGGCCGCCTGCGTGCGGCCTTCCCAGCCTTCCGCGATGCCAGGATCACCCGTACATGGGGCGGCCTTATGGACGTGACGCCGGATGCGGTACCGGTCATTGCCCCGGTCGCCTCTATCCCCGGTTTCCATTTGGCGGTCGGTTTCTCCGGTCACGGATTTGGGATTGGCCCTGGTGCAGGCGCATTGATGGCCGACCTTATCACCGGGGCCACGCCTTGTGTCGACCCGGCACCCTTCCGGCTTGAGCGCTTCAGGCGTCTGGAAGGTTAGTCTAATAGATCGGGGACTGATGCATCGAACGATACCCAGAGATCATAGCAATGCTACAGGCCGTGGTGCCTTGATTGGCAGCTTCTTCCGTCAAATAGGCAGGCCTGTCTCTACAAGAGCGTGCTCGGACGATAGAGGGGAGAGGTCAATTAAAGCCCCGAAGCGTTAGTGAGATTACGCGGAGCGGCCCCGCCGCTGCTGATATCTGTGCGTCATCTCCGCGGAAGCCTGGCCAAAGCCGTTTCTGGAGTAGCGTTCGTCGACCTCGGCAGAGGAGGCAAGGCCGGCGCGAAGGGAATGACCGGAGAACTTGAAGGCGCGCTTGATCAATAGCCATAAGTGTACAAGTTGAGCAAATCAGTAGGACCGAAGCCCGGCGAGCCTGTGTCCTTCGCCGCTACCGCACGAAGCCGGCGGCCTTGAGATCGAGGGCGTCGAGGAAGACCACGATGAAGCGACCGGGTTGTCCGGCCCCCCATAATCGTCAACCGCTTCTGGCAGGAGCAGCGCGGCTTCCCAAACAGATGCGCGCTCGATTATCATATCTGCCAGGGCTGAAATGATCTGACCACCAAATAAAATCGCCTCTGAGTCATAACAACCGCCTCAAAGAACTAACGATTTCCTGATTGCGAACTCGAAAAGGGGGAGCCAAGGGAAACTTTTCCCCTTGCTCCCCGCAAACGACGCCTGCGCATGTCAGGCCCGCCGGTTCGCAGAACGGCCAGGCAATCACTCCTCCAATCATGATTACTCCGTCCCGCTCACGCTGGCAGGCCGGCCATGCTCGCCGGCATTTGCCCCCTCCATCCCCGCGCGCTCACGCGCCCCCGGAAAGCATGTCGAGGGACATGCCTTCGGCATTTACGGGAAAGAAAAGGAGCAAGGACATGAATTTCATCGCCAGCAGCCAGAACGGTCATCAGGTCAACAAGGGTTTCCGCGTGGATGTGACCCGTGGTGAGCATAACGGCAGGGTTTCTTCGGAATGGTTTTCGCGCCCTGATGACGAGCGGTATTTGTCGCTCACCGAACTTTACGACGCGGTGAAGGGGCGGGCAGATCGCGCTACCGCCCGCACCGTAGAAACCCGCGCCGTGCGCATTGAGGCCAGCCGCGACAATGCGGAACGGTTGGAGCTTGTCGTTCCCGGACAGGATGAACCCATTTCGCCGACGCATCGGAGTTTCGGCCAGCTTTGCAGCCTAGTCGGCGCACCGGCGACCTATATGCGCCAGCTTCCTGCGCCTCTGGCGGGCATCAATCTACAACACGGCTTACTTTCGCACCGGGCCGAACTTGTGAAAACTTATGAAGCAGATGAAGGCCGCATTGAGCTCCGGGCGGTAACGGGATCGGACTACGGCAGGATTTTTGACCATGAGCTTATCGCAGCCGTCATGAAGATCGCGGGGAACGGCGTGGGCGATACCATGTGGAAAGTCCCCGGCGTTCTGGATTGGGCGACGATGACGCATAACCCTTTCGTCGACATCACCAAGGACACCACCACACTTTACGCCAGTGACCGCGATGTTTTCGTTTTCCTCGTGGACGACACCCGCCCCATTGAAGCCGGACGCCTACCGAACGGAGAGCCGGACCTGTACTTCCGGGGTTTCTATTGCTGGAATAGTGAAGTTGGCAGCAAGACACTTGGCATCGCGTCATTTTATCTTCGCGCGGTCTGCATGAACCGCAACCTGTGGGGCGTCGAAAATTTCGAGGAAATCACTATCCGGCACAGCAAGTTCGCCGCGCAGCGTTTTGCCCACGAGGCAGCCCCTGCATTGTCGAGCTTCGCCAATTCCTCACCCGCCCCGTTCGTGGCCGGGATCAAGGCGGCGCGGGAGAGGATCGTTGCCCGCACGGACGAGGACCGGGAAAGTTTCCTGCGCAGGCGTGGCTCCTCCAAGGCCGAAACCGGCAAGATCATCGAAACCGTGTTGCAGGAAGAAGGCCGACCGCCTGAAAGCATCTTTGACTTTGTGCAGGGCATGACCGCCCATGCTCGCACGAAGGCGCATCAGGACAGCCGTCTTGAACTGGAGGCAAAGGCGAAGGTCTTACTGGAACGGGCCGGATAAATGAGGCCGGGCGCGGCGGAAGCAATTCCGCCGCGCCCGATCCCTTCGGTCCGCCGCAGGGTGTTCCGATTCCTGAAGCATGCCAGATTCCCGCTGCGCCGTGAAGCCCCGAGCGATGCCCTGACGCCGCGACCGCGCTCGCCAGGCTGCGCCCGGCTCGCAAGATCACGCACAGATTTTTTGATAAGTATCTATCCCGACAGACGAATACCTAGTATATTGGGTGGTTAGTATATTAGGCATGCGGCGACTCTCCCTACATGAGCTTACGGGAGAGAGTCGCCAGAAATCTGCGTCGTTTAAGGCAGGAGCAATCCATGTCGCAGGAGGAGCTGGCCCATCGTGCCCATGTCAATCGCAACTATGTCGGCATGCTGGAGCGCGAGGAATATGCCGCGTCGATCGACATGCTCGACAAACTTGCAGCTGGTTTCGGCGTCGATCCAGTCGAGTTGCTACGCGACGAAATCTGACGCGCCATCAAAGATGATCCGACACCATTCGTTGACGTGGTTCCGGCATGCTGCCAATCCATGATCGCAACAACCTTGTTATCGTGTACGGGTTGCTTTCCACGAGGACCAAAGACTGGGGACATATCGATGAGCAAGCCTCTCCTGGATGACGGTCCACCGCTGACCGAACGGGTAAGCGCTTATGACGAGGCCCATTTTGCCACCTATCTGCGCCTGCTCGACGCGGCAGAGGAGGGTGCGGACTGGCGTGAAGCGACCAGCGTAATTTTCGGCCTGGATGTCGCTGCCGATCCCGAGCGAGCCAAGCGCATTCACGACACGCATCTTGCCCGCGCCCGCTGGATGACCGAGGCCGGTTACCGCCATCTGCTCGAACGGGGCATTCAATAGCGCGAAGATCCTCGGACACGGATGACATCCAGTGATTGGGGTCCGTTTGCTTATCGTGCTCCGATGGGTTGCATATTCCGATTTTCTGCATTGTTCCACAAGCGATGACCTGAAAACTTGACATCTCCTCTCGTGATTTCGATTGGGGAGACCAGAGTATGGAGCCGTTGCCAGATTGGCGTTCGCCGCAGTTCGAAGAACAATTGAGCCGTCTCGATCGGAGTGGCGTTGCGTTCGAGTTTCTTCGCCGCAACAAGGACTTCCAGACGGACTATGTGGACACAGTGGATGGGATTTCATCCGGTAAGGTGAAAAAGCGCGACGCTACAGCGGAATTGTCCCGACTGTGGGGTGTCACCTTTCCCGGCCGATCCATTTCGGTCGGCCCCGAAGTCCCGCCCGATCTGGCGACCGCAGCTCTTTCCCGCTACGATTATCGTTGAACACGCGGCAGACGGCTTCGACACCACATCATTGCTAGATCCGCTCGCCCCGTCGATTGAGGGGGAAATGGCCGATGATGGGTTCCACGCCGTTGTGAGGGACGAGCAGGGCGATCATCGGCTCTGGTTGCCGCAAGGCACTGAGACCATGAATGCAGCCGTTGTTATCCCCGTCGACATACATTTTTCCGAGCGGGTCCAGAGCATTCAACGTTTCCAGCGCTGGCTGACCGGCAAGCCATCCGGACCTTTACCCCGCTGGCAGCGGTTTTCGCGCTACCAGATTTACAGGTTCAGCCTGATGCTGCGGGCTTGGGACGGCATGACTGGCGGTGCCTCACGGCAGGAAATTGCCAGCATTCTGCTCAACCGGGATGTAAAGGCGCTACGCTCTATCGACTGGAAGAACGCACCCGAGCGTCGGCGTGTCATCCGCCTGCTCAAAAGCTCCCGGGAGTTGATTGAGGGCGGCTATTTGCGCCTGCTCCAGCCATAGCTTCGCACGGCCATCTCCCACTCCATCCGATACTCATCCCTCTCATCGTTGCCTTTTACGTTACTCGGCGGCGCTTTTCGCCGTGGCTTGAAGGGGACATGTCCATAGAATCAGGATTTTTGTCACTCCGCCGGACCGCAGTTTTTTCGCCATTGTCGCAGCCGACCCGCCGCTTTGACGGTGTCCGCGATGGAGGCAGACGATGCAGGAAAAAACCGACAACACTTGGCCGCGCTTCGTGCGTACCCCCGAAGCGGCCCGCCTTCTCGATCTTTCGCCCCGCACCCTCGAAAAGCATCGTTGCGACGGAACCGGGCCGATCTATCACAAGCTCGGCGGTCGCGTCGTGTATGCCGTCACTGATCTTCACGCGTGGATTGACGCATCTGCACGCCAGTCGACCTCCGAGGCCGCTTCGAGCGCGCGGATGCCTCACGTGTCGATGGCAGCTCGTGCCATTGTCATGACGCGCTGATCGCCCACCAATGCCCGCGCACAGGACATATCAGGGACAACAGCTCGAGCTGTTTCAGCCGAGCGGCGGCAATATCGCCGCCCGCGATGCACAGGACCTCATGTCCTGGCCGTTCTTTTCGCTGGCCAAATCCCGCCGTGTGACACCGATCGATTTCCGCATGGGCGATGTGTCGATCCGTGTGGAGGCGACCGCCGAACACGGCATGGCGACGATCTGGGACGCGGACATTCTGATCTGGGCTGCATCGCAGATCGTCGAAGCCCGCGACAACGGCTTGCGGACATCACGCCTTATGTCGGCCACCCCTTATGAAATCCTAACCTTCATCCGCCGGGACGATTCCGCCCGCAGCTATGAACGGCTGAAGGCAGCCCTCGACCGACTGCAATCCACCACGATCGCCACCACAATCCGCCAGCCATCCGGACGGCGCAGGCATCGCTTTTCATGGATCGCTGAATGGAAGGAGAGGCTTGATGCGCAAGGACGACCGCTCGGCATCGAACTCATCCTGCCGGACTGGTTCTATGCCGGCGTCATCGACGATGCGCTGATCCTCACCATCGACCGGGATTATTTCGATCTCAGAGGCGGCTTTGAGCGTTGGCTCTACCGGCTCGTGCGCAAGCACGGCGGCCGCCAGACGTGGGGCTGGAGCTTCGATCTCAAGCACCTGCACCTGAAGTCCGGCAGCCTCTCGCCCCTCAAGCACTTTGTCTACGACTTGCGCGGCATCGTCCAGCGCCAGCCGCTGCCTGGCTATCGCCTGGCACTTGTGACCGATCCGGACGACCGCGTCCGCTTGACCTTCCAACCAACCTCAACCGATCCGTCTGGCATCGCAACGTTCCGCGCGCCGCGCCGCCGGACGATCAGACTGTGAGCAAGCTGTGGACAGACCCGTGCTATCGAGGACCGCCAGGCCCGTGCTATCGGGGACTGGATACCCGTGCTATCAGGGACCGAAATCGGACTTAACCATCCGTATTTCTTCGGTTATTCGCTCTCCTAACGTTCCTAACCTAGATTCCTTCGGAATCTTTCTAACGGACCAGCCTGCACCGGCCGCGTGTGGATCGCATCCAGCGTCATACGCCTGCACCCTCATTGCACCCCTCTCGCCTTCCACCTGGGGAGCGGGACGATGAAAACGGGTATGCACATTGACAGCATTCCGCCCAGTCGAACGGTGGTCGAACTGACATGGCGTGAGAAGCGGATCGAACACTGGATCCGCTTCGGCCAGATAGCTGAAGAACAGCGCATCGATCGTCACCGCCGCATCATCGGCTTTGCTCCCGGTAGCGTGTTCGCCTTCGTCCGATGGGCCGCGAACGATTACGGCACGGTTGTTTCCCGTATCGATATCCTGCGCACGGTGGCGCCAGGCGAAGCGTTCCAGACGCTTCCATTCGTGCGTCCAGGTGGCGACATCCTGTTGCGCATCCACGGTTGGCCGAAGGTTGAAACGATCCTGAACACCATCGACGCGATCGAAGCACTTGGCATCGCTCCGGCCGACGTCGCGCCGGAGCACTGGCGGCATGTCCACAATCGCCTTAGCGTCAACGAGCCGTTTCGGACCTACAGCCGTGAGCAGCATCGTGCCTGGCTCAAACGGCGGACCATTCTCGTGGCGACCGGCAAAACCACAGGCAACGATCGCACTGGAGACACCCCATGACGCGCTTCGCATGGGTGACGGTGACATACTTTTCCGCACTCGCCACCGGCGTCGCGGCGTTCGTCGATCCACCGAAGAAGCTGATCTGGAACGCCAGTGCCAGCGCGCCGGTCGGGCTTTATCGAGTCGTTCCGGTCGATCGAATCGACGTCACCGATCTGGCTGTGGTTATGCCGCCCGACGAACTGGCAAACTTCCTTGACGAGCGCCGCTATCTGCCGAAGGGCTTGCCGCTTCTCAAGCGCGTGCTGGCGCTCGGTGGCACCGAAGTTTGCCGCTCCGGCACTGACATCACCGCTTACGGCATGAGTTACGGGCAGGCCCGCGGGCGCGACAGCCAAGGCCGCTCGTTGCCCGTCTGGCAGGGATGCCGGCAGATCGCCGAGAGCGAAGCCTTCTTCATGAACTGGGATGCACCCGACAGTTTCGACAGCCGTTATTTCGGGCCGCTTCCCCTCACAACCGTCGTCGGCCGGGCGATCCCGCTCTGGACGACCGACGATCCGCATCCGGCCGCAGACAGCTCTCGCTAGCCAGTACCCGACGAGCCGTGATGGCTCGCTCCACCACCAACGCAAGGAATTCCCATGACCCAGATTGGTACCTTCACCCGCAACAGTGACGGCTTCTTCGGCCGCATCCGCACGCTCACTCTCAATGCCGAGGTGACCATTTTGCCAGCCGATGAGACCGACGCTGAAAATGCGCCAAACCATCGCATCTTCGGCGATGGCCTTGAGGTTGGCGCGGCATGGGACCGCACCGGGGATAGGGCAGGGGCGTATCTGTCCGTGACCATAGATGATCCGTCCTTCGTCGAGCCGATCCGCGCCCGTATGTTCGAGTCAGACACCGGGAAAGATGTCTGGAATCTTCACTGGACGCGCAAGGCGCGGCGCGACGAACAGGCGTGACCGTCATGCGCTGCCGTCCTTCCCGCGAACCTTCAGGCGTAATCCTCTTGATCGATCGAGCGGCGATCAATCCCCTCGACCCGATCGCCTACGAGCAAGCCGTTGCGCGCAACGGAGGTCAGGGGCGGCGGCCTGTTTTCCGGGAAGTGGACACGTCATCAGGCGTCGACCGTCCGGAAACTGTTGGTCGACGGCGAAGCCTTGCCCTTGACCGAAGCGAGCACGATGGCAGGCTGATGGCGTTTGGGGACGGCAGTGCTCACGCTGCTGTCTCAGCGATCACGGCGATGTTCGTCGCGGTCATCATGATCGTCACGCAGCCATGCATAGCGTTGGCTGATCCTCTGAAAACCAATGCTGTGTCGGATCGCGCTGTCGCGGTCGCCCCGCCGTCCGATCCATGGGCAAAGCACATCACTGAAGCTGCCAGGCGATTTGCCATTTCCGAACGATGGATACGCGCCGTCATGCAGGCTGAAAGCGATCATGATCCGCTTGCCGTCTCGCCGAAAGGCGCGATGGGCCTGATGCAGATCATGCCGGAGACATGGATGGAACTACGCACCCGGTATCACCTTGGCGCCGATCCTTATCAGCCACGTGACAACATTCTCGCTGGCGCTGCCTATCTCGCAGAACTGCATGATCTCTATGGCTCGCCGGGTTTCCTCGCCGCCTACAATGCCGGCCCCGGCCGCTACGAAAAGCACCTTGTCACCGGCGATCCACTGCCGGCCGAGACCGTCAATTACATCGCGAAAGTCATGTCGCTGATCGACGGGGATACAGCACTCGGCAAGCGCACGGTCGTTCAGCCGTCGCGCTCTTCATGGTCGATTGCGCCGCTGTTCGTCGCGCGTTCTCTGACCGGAGATAGTGATGATAACAAGACCGCCAATCCCCCCTCCGGCCGGCCTTTTGACGAACATGCGATTGTCGATCTGTCGGCGCTCGCACCGCCGTCCGATGGCCTGTTTGTGCGTCGCAACGTCGAACAGGAGGCATTGCGATGATTGTCGTAGTCTCTGTTGCTGCATCGGGCTGGATCGTAGGAATTGCAGAGTGGGAAGGGGCATCGGGAGACACGACCGAGGGAAGGCGAGATAAAAGCAGGCGATGTGTGCCTGCGTTCGGTCGTGTGTTTTCAGGGGCTTATGGCGCATTTGCGCGAGGTACGCCTGATCGGCGCAGCCTACGCATTCGCCATTTTTGCAAGGATTTCCTCAGCTTTGAGCGATGTGCGGGGCCTCAGCAATGAGCGGCGAGGACGATTTCGGCATCCGGCCAGGCCGCATCCGCTCCAACCGCGCTCAGCAGGCGCGGCCCTTCATCGCCCAGGCACTGGCGGCCGCTCAGCGCGCCGGCGGCACGGTCTCCCGATCCGGCAAGATCAGCTCGGGCAGCCGCTCGCGTTTCGGGCGCGGCCAGGGTGCGACCGTGCGGGCTAACCGGCTGCTTACCAGCCGATCACGCAACACAGTCATCAAGACGCGAGTCGTCCGTCACAGCGCTCGGGCCGCGCCACTCTCCGCCCACCTCAGCTATCTCCGGCGCGAGGGCGTCACCCGGGATGGGGAGAAGGCGCGGCTGTTTGGTCCCGAGACCGAGAATGCCGATCCCAAGGCCTTTGCAGAGCGGACCCAGGACGACCGGCATCACTTCCGCTTCATCGTCTCGCCCGAGGACGCGGCCGAGATGTCCGACCTCAAGACTTACGCCCGCGAGCTCATGGGGCAGGTGGAGAAGGACCTGGCTACCCGCCTCGACTGGGTCGGCGTCGATCACTGGAACACGGATAACCCGCACGTCCATATCATCCTGCGCGGCCGTACCGACGACGGGCAGGACCTCGTCATCTCCCGCGACTACATTAAGGAAGGCATGCGCGCCCGCGCCCAAGACCTCGTCACCCAGGAACTAGGGCCTCGTACTGATCACGAGATTCGCCGCAACCTCGAACGGCAGATCGAGGCGGAGCGCTGGACCAATCTCGATCGCCAGCTTGCCCGAGACAGCTATCGCACCGGCGTCGTTGATCTCGCCCCGCACCCAGATCGCCAGCCGGACGAATTCCACAAGATGAAAGTCGGCCGGCTGCGGAAGCTGGAGACGCTCGGCCTCGCCGATCAGGTCGGTCCCGGTCAGTGGGTGATGGGGGACAATGCCGAGGCAACTTTGCGCGAGCTGGGCGAACGCGGGGACATCATCAAGCGCATCCATCGCGGCCTGACCGACCGCGGCATCGAGCGCGGCGCGGCCAACTATGTGCTCGCCGGCGAAAGCCTCGACTTCCTGTCGTTGGGCGGCTGGTCGATCGTGGTCTCGATGATGAGCTGAAGGGCACGGCCTACGCGGTGGTCGATGGCACCGACGGGCGCACCCATCACATCAAGCTGCCCGACCTCGATGCAGCTGGCGACAGCGCGCCGGGCTCGATCGTCGAGCTGCGCAAGTTCGACGATACCCAAGGCCGCCGGCGCGTCGCCCTTGCGGTGCGATCCGATCTCAACGTCGAACGACAGATCACCGCGACGGGCGCAACCTGGCTCGACCGGCAGGCAATCGCCCGCGAGCCGGTGGCGCTCGGCGGCGGTGGCTTCGGCGCCGAGGTGCGCCAGGCGATGGATAGGCGCGCCGAACATCTCGTTGGCCAGGGTCTCGCCGAGCGGCAAGCGCGCGGCGTCAGCTTCTCGCCAGGCCTGATCGACACGTTGTTGTAGGCGAGCGCCGTCAAACTGAACTCACCTCGGACATTGTGTAGCCTGCGCATCAGGAAGGCACCCTGGTACATCCATTGTTTGATCGTGCCGAACGGATGCTCAACGCTTTCGCGGCGCTGGTCGAGCACTTCGGGTCTGGCTGCAAGGCGCGCTGCCATCCGGTCAAGAACCGCCTCGTTCTCGACCCGGCCGACCCTTCGGTATCCATGGGTGCAATGCGCCTTCAGAGCGCAAGACCGACAGGCTTCCCGGTTGCAATATTCGACAAGCTTCAGGTCGCGCGTCTTCTTCTCATATCGTGGCGAGAGGTGCTGTCCGGCGGGGCAGACGTAGACATCCTTCTCGGCATCATAGCGGAACTCGTCCTTGGAAAAGAACCCTTCGCGGACAGCCGCGTGACGTAATGGTTTGGGGACATAGGCGGTGATGCCCGCCTTCTCGCAGGCCTCGATATCCTCGACCTTGAAGTAGCCGCGATCGGCGACCACTTCGATCTGCTCGACGCCGAGATTGTCCATCGCCGCCTGCGTCGTCTGTGTCAGCAAGCCCATGTCAACGACCTGGCTGCTGACCTCCTGTTCGGCGATCAGCTTGTGCTTCACATCGACGGCAAGCTGGATGTTGTAACCGACTCCAACCTTGGTCATGCGCGCCATGGCGCGGCTGTCGGGATCGGTCAGCGATATCTGGTCTTCGCCGGTGCGATCCATTTCATCGAGCAGCGCCTTGTGGCGGTCACGCTTTCCCTTGATCGCGGCGATCTTCTCGGCAAGGTTTTTGGCTCTCGGTCCGCCGCCGGCGGTATTCTCTTCCTGTGCATCGCCGTCATCGAGCCGCTTCATGTACTCCGTCAGTCGTTCGTCGGCTTCGCGGATGAACTTTGTCAGCGCCGCCCGTGTGAAGTTCCGATCCTTGTTGTTGACCGCCTTGATGCGCGTGCCATCAACCGCCAACAGCTCCCGGCCGAACAGATCAAGCTGGCGGCACAGGATGACGAACTCCCGGAACACCTGCCGAAAAGCGGCATGGTTGACCCGGCGAAAGTTGGCGATGGTCTTGTGATCCGGCTTCAACTGCCGCAGCAGCCAGATCACTTCGATATTACGGTGCGTCTCAGCTTCCAGCCGACGGCTCGAGCGGACCCGGTTCAAATACCCATAGAGGTAGAGCTTTAGAAGATCGGCCGGATCGTAACCCGGACGACCCATTGCCTTTGGCTCCACGCGAATAAATCCGGAGGCCTGCAAATCCAATCCATCGATGAAGGCTTCGATGAACCGAACCGGGTTGTCCGGGCCAACGTAATCGTCCACCACTTCAGGGAGAAGCAGCATTTGCGACCGGTCTGTTCCTGATAAATGTGCCATGGCGAATTTTATCACAGGCGATCAGGAGAAGGAATCTTCAAGTGCTTACAGGTTGTTTTTCAATTTGCTCCATAGTCAAATGGCAACAATGCTTCTCAAGGGACGAGGACAATGCATGCTCGGAGAGTTTAGGAGAACGGTAGCCACCGAGCGAGCATTACAAATGCTGCTGCTCATCTTTCTGCTTGGCCTGATGCCGCAGGCTGCGCGACTAATAGCAAATTTCCAGCATCTCGGTTTTGCCATCGCGGTCTTTGTCCTAAACCTCGTCGTCTGTGGTTTCGGCTTCAAAACGGGGCGTTTTCCCGTTTTTTGGATTGCCTATGCTGTAGCCTGCGCACTCTCATTTGCACTGCTTGGCATGACAAGTCCAATCGCAACCCTGCTGATGCTTGCCACTTCGGCAATCTGAAATCAAAGGCAGACCGGTTTGCATTGGTAACTGCACCATGGGGACTTTTGACACGGTCTGCCCTATTCTGCGACGTCGCAAAAGTCGGGAAAACAAGTCTCGCCTTAATTGGGAATTATGCGAGGCCAAGATGTCGGAAAAAATTGATATTGAGGGGTTCCGGAAACTCGAACAGGAATTGCACAGGCCGGATATTCGCTGTTCAAAGGAGGCCGTCTCCGCGCGGCTGGCAGACGATTTTCTGGAGTTTGGCAGCTCCGGCGGGGTCTACGACAAAGTCGTTGTCATCAATGCCTTGGCGAATGAAGTGCCCGCAGATAGTACCGCTGTACCGGAAGTTCACGACTTCACCGCCAAAATGATCGCACCTGATGCGGTATTGGTTTTATACCGCAGTGTAAGGCGGCCAGATGACGGGGGACCAGCAAAAACAACTTTCCGGAGTTCAATCTGGAAGCGAGTCGATGGGCAATGGAGGATGTTTTTCCATCAGGGAACCATTGTTCCGAACCGTTAAATCGGTAATTTTGCGACAGCTTAGCAGCTCGACGGCATCGTCGTCGTGAATATTTATAATCATGCCGAAGGCACGGCTTATGTCGCGCTGCTTGCCTTGCCAGTCTATGGGCTACTGTGGATGTTCAGCTGGCGCGACCGCCCCACCGCGAGCCCGATAAGCGAAATGCGAAGCAAGCGGTGCGAGGCGACGCGAGCGTCGCCAACAACATTGAACCGAGCCCCTCTGTGCAACGTTCCAGAAGGTCACGGCCCATCCGGTCATGCCTTATCCATGGCTTCTAATTTATTAATGCGAGATTGACTATGAAACGCATGGAACAGTGACATATCGCGTTGCGCGGATATGTGCTGTGCCATGAGCAAACATGATGATTGGCTTGGAGCTGCTGGTGATGCCTGTAGCTATCGACGCATGTACGCCTTGGCAAACGAAATATCGATCGAGACTATCGATCCGCAACTGATGTCCGCGGCTGATGAAGTGGTCGACGTCCTGAAAGATGTCATCGGTCTGGCCCTTGCCAGCTCTGACATTCTGAAAGAGGCGAGGAAGCGGTTTACGGTGCTTACGACCGTGCTCGCGGACACACGCGAAATGGAACACTTTGTCACCTCCGCCAGTTCTCCTGCTAAACAGGTAGAGGAATTGTTATGTCAGATTCTGGAAAAGGTCGCGAACAGGACCGCGCACGAGTTGCCGGTGGTCAGGCTCACGAAGTCCGCTACGAAGCGGACAAAGAGAACGTCTCAAAGGAGATGGTGAAAGACACCGTCAGGGACGTCGGCAATAGCCGTGCGAAGGTTGAACACGAACTTGAACGGAAGAAGTGAGTTTGTGATGGCTTCCGCTTTCGCAATCCGATCGGCCAAAGCCATGATACCTCCTATGTCCATCGTTTCCGACACAGGCAGGACATCTGTCACGGCAACCCGCCGATGATCTTACAGTGAGTTCACGAGTGGTTTCTTCGTGTCGGTTCCATCGTAACGGTACGAATTCACCTCGCGGCCCACGCGATGAAAAACCAGCTGATCATCAATTTGGTGATCGAGCAGCAGTGCCTTGGCGTCCCTGCCCTTGATGTCGGTATCGAGCAGGCGCTGTAGCTTCCTTGATCCAGGATGACCGGCATTCTACTGTGGATGTGGGCGATATGGTTGGTGGCTGGGACGGTGATGATCGTGCAACTCGTCAAGCCAAGCTTGTCGTTGTTGGACCAAAGGCCGGCGAACGAGAAACCTTTCCCCGTCGGCATCTGCAGCAGCCAGGGATCGCTTCTCCCGTCCTTGACGCTCTTGGTCCATTCAAAGTAGCCGTCGGCCGGGATAAGGCAGCGCTTCGATTTGAAAGGTTCGCGGAATGCGCCTGATGTATCGACGGTTTCAATCCGAGCGTTGAACATCACGGCCTTTGGTAATTCCTTGGCGAAGAACGGGTCGAGCCACCAGCGACCGTAGTCCAACTCGATAGCACCAGCTCTACCCTGTCGCGCGAAATAGACGTTCTGTGTCGGCGCGATATTGTATTGCGGCGGCATGTTAGACACAGCGGCGGCCGAGTTATGGATGCTATAAAGCGCATGGGTCTCGCTCCAGGTCATCTTGTTGGTAAAGCGACCGCACATCAGATCCTCCCCTCAGGGTTCACGCAGGCGCCCAGCGGTAACCAGGCGTGCCTTTAGGCGGACTATCCCACCCATCATCGCTGCAAGCAGGGCAGGGCAGGCCGTTTGCGCCGCAGCCACACGCGCGCCAGCCCCGGTAGGGCCTGGTGGGATGCGTTTCGCAAATGGTACCAGCATCTTTGCAAAGTTTGCAGCGCACGTCTAAGCGGCTCATGAAGGGGCGTTCCTATAACCGAGGAGCATGGACGGTGCTCGTTCGTGGAACGCGGTACAAAAACTTGACAGCTGCCGTGATGCGCCAAAAATAGCGCGTTCTGGGGTTAGAACAAGTAGCTCTGCAAAGAATTAGGGCCGCATCACTAAAGCCATGAACGAGCCCTCTCCGTCAGCTCCATACGGCGCCCCCGTCTCTATGGAGAGCCCTTGTGATCCCTCCACCTATACTACGCCGCAAGGGAAATGTAAGACCGCACATAATGCGGGTTACGTCCTACTTTTCAACGGTTCAGGCTTCTGTCCGTCGGGAAGGATCTCGCGAAGCCGAGTATGCACTACCTCTGCAGTGAACGGCTTGCCGAGGAAGATCGCACCAT
Organism: Neorhizobium sp. DAR64862/K0K3; assembly: GCF_050500185.1. Lineage (NCBI taxonomy): Bacteria > Pseudomonadati > Pseudomonadota > Alphaproteobacteria > Hyphomicrobiales > Rhizobiaceae > Neorhizobium > Neorhizobium sp. DAR64862/K0K3. The sequence continues at coordinate 933,900 of NZ_CP191450.1, read as the reverse complement.
CCGAGCTGTAGGCAAAGGGGCGGCGGGTGGCCGGTCAGGCTGGCAGATGGTTCGACACCGCTGTAGGTGGCAGCATGGTCGCCTTCGGCGAGCTCATGATTACCCGATCCATAGGAAGATCATGATCTACCAGAGCGGTAATCTAGTTCGCCTAGCAGCCGATCTGTCGCATAAATTCTGAATTTCGGACGCTGCAAAAGTCAGCTATAAAAATCGAGCAAATGTCGGGAATTCTGCGATTTGCACCGGGAGAGGGCAGCTAACCCTCTCCCGGTTTTCATGCCGCCATTTGCGAGCAGCTGTCCGCGCACTTGCGGCAGGCGGCGACACATACCTCCATGTCGCCAACCCGTTCGCAATCGTCCGCGCACTGGTTGCAGATTTCAGCGCACTCCCGGCAGACATGCCGGTGATGCTCGGAACCAATCAGCATGAAATGCGCAGAAGTCCGGCAGATTTCGGCACAGGCCATCATAAGCTTGAAGTGAGCCGGGTCGGTATGCTTCCCGCCCATCTCCAAACAATGCCCCATCGCCATCGACAGGCATTCGCTATAGCAGGCCAGGCAGTTATCGATGCAGGCCTTCATCTCAGGTGCTAGATTTTGCATGATGCCTCTCCCTATTTGGCTTCCTTATCGACCCACTCGGTCAGTTCCTTGACCTCCCGGGTCTGGTCATCGATGATCTTCTGTGCCTTTGCCTTGGCTTCGGCATTATCGCCGTACTTCAGCTCGACCTGGGACATGCTGATGGCGCCAAGGTGGTGCGCAATCATGCCGCAGACGAACGAGACGTCGGCATCCGTCTTCATCATGCCTTGCATCATGTTCATGTTCATCGATTTCATTCCATCCATGCTGGCCTTCTGATAATCCGTCATACCCTCCATCGGCATGTCGTGACCCGTGGCCATAGTGGTGGCGGCACCTTTGCATTTGTCAGGATAGGCCATCTGCGCCGCCGCCGGGGTAGCAAGAGTGGCAAGCGTGACGACGCCAAGAGTTGTCAGTGTAAGTTTCATCTTCGTTTCTCCTTCGATGTTAATAAGTCGTTCTGGTCAGCTGAGCGTCCATCGTGGAGGCGGGTAGAGAGCGCGGATGAGGAGAAATGAAGTGTCGACCACCGGCTGCGGTGAGATGACCTGCCCGACGAGCAGGACTCGCAGGAGGCTTATAACCTCTGGTATTAGCGGGCAGCATGCCATGCCCATGCAGCAATGCTGGGCATTTAGGGGCATCTGATGATGGCTTGGTTGATCCTCGGGGTGGGACATGAATGCCGAAGCACATTGCTCGGCCGACAAGGCAGGCGTAGCCATCAATGCCATCGGTGTACCGAGCATCAACACATACATCAGCAACGTTATGATGCGACGGAGTGATTTCCGATATTGCATACCTCTGCCTTTCGCATACAAACACTGGCATTTTCCAAAAGTTCCAGCATGCAGCCGAACCGGATGTGCAAAATCAAGAATTCTTACTCGTTGATCCCGAGTCTCTTTGTTAGGGAATTACGCGGTGGAGAGCGGAAAAGACGACGCAGCGCCAGTTGCTAGATTCGGCACCCCTGGAAAATTATGACCTTGATCGGTAAATGGCAATGATTGTCAGCGCTATGTGGCACCTTGCGAAGGCCGCAGACTAGTAAGGAAGGGCTCAGGCCCGGGAGAGGGCGTAGTGACACTGTAAGGGAAAGCATGGTCGCATCATCCTTTGCGTCAACTTATATTAGCCGGGCAATGTCCCGGTCGCGTGCACATGACGAACAGGCGAGATGCGCTGTGTGGTTTTCGGGTATACCCTACAGAGACATTGATATGAGACGCCTTTGACGTCTCATATAGGTTGATCCGCGTGTCAGTTTTCAAAGTCGGCGTCACCGATCTTTCAAAGCCGCGTCATTCCCTGGCTTGCTTGCGAACCACGATCGCTTTTGGAGCGATGCTGATGAGGGCCTTCAGCGCAGACCCGTCATCAGGACATCGGAGGAGCCTTAGACTTGCAGCCTTCGAAAACCGCTTGCTGGCGCTAAGCCGCTGCGGCTCGGACAGCCTCGACATGGGAAATCACCTCAGAACGGCTTTTCAACAAGACCTTCGTTCCGGCATGCGCATCAAATAGCTTATAATGGCTTTCGTAACTCGTGGACGAGTTCTCACGTCCGCGATATTCCCGTATCCAGTTGATCAACTCTTGGAAACTTGCCTCACTACCTCCTCCTTGGATGCCCCTAGCTCTGACGTTTGCAATGCACTCATCCACAGGCAAATCGATCCATATCAGGCTCGTGATTCGAGGAAGGACGGCTTTGGCAAGCCACCCATACACGCCTTCCATAACCCATGTGTCAGCCTGTCCAGCTTCAGCGACTTCATTGAAAACAAGCTGATTATCCCGGGCGACACCATAATGCCCGGGCATCCAACGAACGTCATCAAGGTGGATTACTTGGCGGTTTAGGATAGCACCTAGCTCGCGGGCCATCCAAGTCTTGCCGGTCCCACCGTTGCCAAAGATGAGTGTCCGACGAAAATTTTCCATCCGCGCTCGCCCCACCATTTGAATTTCTTGTTTTTGTGAAAAGAACATATGCGCCAATGGCCGTAAATGGCGCTTTCGCGGACTAGTCGGCTCAGACCTTTGCCGATCATGAGTGTGCCCACTCCGATTTCAGCATCGCATAAATATATTCGCTGCCCCATCTGCCATCAAAGCAGTCGTTCTCAACGAGGTGAGCTTCACGCCGAAAGCCTATGCGCTCAACAATGCGGACAGACCTCAAATTCTCCGAGTCGAGGCGAGCGAATATCCGATGAAAACCAATGTCATTGAAGCCGACACCAATAATGGCTTTCACAGCTTCGGTCGCATAGCCCTTGCCACCAAAATCCGGGTTGAAAATGTATCCAACTTCGCCTTGGCGAGCCTGCTTGCTCTCCAGCTTGAGGAGAACCTCGCCGATGAGCGCTGCGTCAGTTTTTCGGACAACAGCCAGTCGATAGACATCACCATCATTCTGGAACGTGGTCGCCAGAGCTCTCGCAAACTTCTGCTTTAACGCAGAGCCATCGGAGGGAGCGGCGTATAAATACCGATAGACCTCCGGCCGAGAATGATATGCTCCGAACGGCATCTCATCGTCGGCAATGAATGGCCGTAGCGTGAGGCGTTCCGTCTCGTAAAGGTGTTTGAGGCTGTCGAAGTTCATTCTAATTCCAGGGCTGGCGTATTCTGTGCTGCAATTCGAAGCAACGCGAGCTCACGGTACATGGTGGACCGGCCGAGCCCGAGCTGCTCGGCGGCCTGGGCGGGGCGAACGCCAGCGTCAATCAGCTTCAGGGCAGAGGCCAGTTTGTCCTCATCAAGCGTTGGCCGACCGAGTTTCTTGCCGCGTGCTCTAGCCGCCGCAATGCCGTCGCGGGTTCGCTCGACGATCAGCCGGCGCTCGAAATGGGCGATGGCGCCGAAGACATGGAACACCAGCTCGCCGGCGGCCGACGACGTATCGAGCCGCTCTTCCAGAGAGCGGAACGCCAGCCCACGTGCCTTGAGATCGTCGACCGTTTCAAGCAGTTCCTTCAGCGACCGGCCAAGGCGATCGAGACGGACGACACAGATGATGTCGCCCTTGCGGGAAAACTTGAGAAGCTCCGACAATCCTGGTCGCTCGAAGGTTTTGCCAGAGATCACGTCTTCAAACACCTGGATCGCGCCGGCCTCTTCTCTCAGACGGCGTCGCTGCACTTCGAGATCCTGATCCTTGGTAGAGACACGGGCATAGCCGAGAACGTCAGGCATGGTCGTTGATTCTTTCGTTCTCTAAAACGCTCGGTTTATGGACTGATCAGAAGACGGCATCAACTACCATGCCCATCCGTCTCTAAAATATGTCCATAAATAGCATGCGTCCCGGAACTCAGGAAGACCATTTCTGGACTGTTTCCGGGTAGTCATGGCAAAAATTACGCAATGCGATTGCGAAGCGGCGCTCGGACCGGGATCGGCTCATGTTTCTAAGTTGAAACAGAGGTACCCCGGTTCCCGCCGACAGCCGCTTGAGCACGGCTTGATCCGGATTGATAACAAAGGCGTCGAGATCAATGTCGCCGCCAAGTGCGCTCCGGCAAAAGGTCTGAACCGAAGTTTGATAACATTCCGCCAACCGGCGAATGTAGCTATCGACCCGTTCGAAGGGATAGGGCGTCGGGTGGAGGGGCCATCGTCGCAGCGGAAGGGGAGCCATCACCTCGATGTCATCGAACACGGGGGAACGATGCCTCGAAGAGAGCGCGCCGCTCATCGGGACCGCTATAGTCACAGCGATCAAGGATCATCCGATCGATGTGTTCATGGCCTTGCATGAGCGCCAGGGCTGCTGCCGATGTCAACATGGCGCAAACTTCCCCGATCAGTCCGCAGGAACGCCGCAAGATCATGCTGCGCAGTTCGCCGGATGCGGCAAGGGTCGATGGCTCCCTGAGCGGCAGAGCTCGTTCGAAGCTCGACAGGAGCCTCGCGAATTCGAGATTGTCCTCCCACATCGGCAAAGGTACTGGCTCGAATCGGTTCTCAAGCTGATCATCGCTTCGGACGGCGATCTGGGCATGCTTTGTCCCGAGCCCGACAATCGGAATGCGCAGTTCGTTTCCAAGAAACCGAAGCATGTTTAGAAACTCGGCGCGGCGACTATGCGGACCGGACAGCAGATTATGCAGCTCGTCGATGATCACCATTCTTGTCTCGACCACGCGCAGCAACTCCAGCGTCTGCCGTTCGATGCGGTGCGTGGAATTGTTGCGGGAAATCGGTGCATTCAGGGCATCGAGAGCCGAAGCATAAAAGCGCCGGACACTGGGCTCAGTCGGCATCTGCATGACGAGGACTGGAATGATCTCGTGATCGCCGAGGCGGCTCGCTTCAGGCGGATGCAGCCGCCGAAATTTCTCCGCCACCATGGTTTTCCCATTGTTCGTGGGACCGACGATCAGGAGATTGGGCGGACGGATGCGGCCGGGTCCAAAGGTTAGGGTAGCTTCCAGCTTATCGAGAGCCGCCTGGGTCCGAGGATGGTTGATCCACCATTGCTCGCGTAGATGGGGCAGTCTCTCCATGGGCGGCAATTCGGCGATTGCGCGGGCTGCCGGAGACAGGTGATCTGCATCTCCGCTCATCTACCATTCCTCTATATCGAAAGGTTCGAGCGGATCACCATCCTCAACAATCTTGGCTTGCCATGGCGGCGATGCGGGTTGAGATGGCCTTCCCGTACCCTCGACGACGCGCAACGATAACCGTCTCGCCTGGTTTCTCCGCATACTGCGGGTGGTCCGGGCAGCGTGACTTTCGATCTCTCGCATCTCCTCGATGGCGGCGAACAGGACCCGTTCGTCCCATTCGGTCTGCCGGCGCTGACGCAGTCGGGCGCGGGCAAGGCGGTGCTCCCACAAGGAGACAGGTGGGCGCGACAGCTCACGGTAAGGCACTTCAAGATAGCCGCCATCCCGATCATCGAGGATGTAAATGCGGCTGAGGTCGCGAGGATCGCGGCGGATCAGCAGGCGCTCCGGTATCGCGCTGCGTTCGATCCACGGCTTCAACGCGTCGCAGAAATAATGGATGTGGTCGATGACGACACCTTCGCGCCTAAGGGTCCGCCAGACCACCGGCAGGAAGTCAATCAGATAGGTGCGAGGGTTGCGTGGCGTCGGGATCGTCTTTCCTGACGCGGCCAATGCCGTGACGCCGGCGCTATAGCGGCGTAGTGGAATATCGTCATCGAGGCCACCATGCGGCCGGACGTGGTAGAATTTGGCGATCGCGACCGTGAGCCACCGTTCCAGTTCGCCAAGTGTCAGACAGGCGGCCTTATCGCTATCGTACTTGCCGCGCTGCATGACGTTGGAAAACGTCGTGCCCGGAAGGCTGTGGACCAGCTCCATAAGCGTGCCGATTAATCGTTCCACGACACCGCCGAACTTCGGCTGCCCTACTGGACGCCAATCGATGGCGATATCGTGCTGTGCGCAGCCGCGCTCGAAAGCATCGGAATGGAACTCTTTTGCGTTGTCGACACTGATCAACAGAGGTTTGCCGGCGATCGGCCAGTCCGCCTCGACGCCGATCCCCTGTAGCCAGGCATGTTTGTCGGCAGCCATATGGGTCAGGCAAAGCCCGACGCTGGTCGAAGATGGGGCCTCCAGGCTCACATGAAACCCAGCGATGCAGCGACTATAGATATCCACGGCGACTGTGATCCATGGCCGACCGATCGGCCGGCGCTCGAATGGGTCCACCAGAATGACATCGACAGGCGTATGATCCATCTGGACCCGATCGAGCGGAAATCGCGCCGGTGGCGTCGATCCCTCGACCACATCAGGGACGACGACATCGCCCCGCCGACTGCGCTCGGCAAGAGGCAAGGCGGCGAGGCGTCTGCGTATTGTGCTGGCAGAAGGTGGTGGCAGCCCGAGTTTGTAAGCGCGCCGGCGTACCTCCTGAACGATCCATTCAGCCGACAGGCGTTGCGGCGTCAGATACAGCTCTTCGACCAAGTGTGTATCTCGGTCGCGGACACGGGGACGGGTATGAGCGCCGATACCATTTCGCGGGTGTTCGAGCCTTTTTTCACGACCAAGCCGATCGGACAGGGGACCGGGCTTGGCCTTTCGATGATCTATGGTTTTGCGCGGCAATCGGAAGGATACGTGAAAATCGAAAGTGAGATAGGGAAGGGATCGACTTTTCACCTTTACCTGCCGCGTCTCCTTGGCGAGGTGAGTGAGGCGGAGGTGGACGCCAGAGCGCCGACCGATCTGGCGCAAGGGGCGGGGACCATTCTGGTTGTCGAAGATGAACCGGTCGTCCGCGCCCTGATCGTCGAAGTCCTGTCGGAGCTTGGGTACGAAACCCTCGAAGCGGAAGATGGACCGTCAGGACTGGAGGCACTACAGAGCCGCCGGCATCTGGATATGTTGATTACAGATATCGGATTGCCGGGGTTGAACGGTCGGCAAATCGCGGATGCCGCCCGCGTGGCGAGGCCGGATCTGAAGGTTCTGTTTATGACCGGTTATGCCGAGAACGCGGCAAATGCTGCAGGTTTTCTCGAGCCCGGCATGGCAATGATCACCAAGCCATTCGCGATGGAAGTGCTGACGGCACGGATACAGGGTAAGCGCTAATTTCGGCGCACCTTTTTCCATCGACGCCTCTGCCGCATGAAGTGTCCACTTAAAATAGGTGGACACCAAATATGAGTGACGAAGAGCAGAAACTGCGTGTGCGGCTTGTGGGGCGTGACGGCCGACGCCGCTATGATCCAGAGTCAAAGGCGCGGCTTGTTGCGGCCTGCCTTGAGCCTGGCGTTTCTATATCAGGCCTGGCGCTCGCCCATGGGATCAATGCCAACGTTCTGCGCAAGTGGGTCAAGGATGCCAAGGAATCTGGTCTCCGGCTCACTCTTCACGATCGGCGTTTATCCCGGTCGTGGCAGCGGAATTTAGCCGGCCTAATGGGATCCACTCGCTGGATATTGAGGTCGCACGAGGTGAAGGCCAAACGGTACCACTGGAGAGGACGCCGGGACTGTTGTGTTCTTCCAAGATCAGGGCGTTGCTGCCGAACGGCGTGAAGCTTTCGCTGGAATGTGGGGATGTGGATGCGTTGACGGCAATCATCGGAGCGCTTTGCCATGTTCAGACTGGGCGCTGATCTCAAGGTCTACCTGCATCGCGAGCCCATCGACTTTCGCGCCGGCATCAACAGCCTTGCTGTCCTGGTGCAGGAGACGATGGAGCTCGACCCGTTTGCGCCTGCAGTCTTTGCCTTTTGCAATCGCCGCCGCGACCGGATGAAGTTGCTGTTCTTCGATCGGTCCGGTTTTGTGATGGTCCTGAAGCGATTGACCGAGGACAGGTTCCGGTGGCCGCGCCGGGAAACGGCGGTGGTGTCGCTTTCGACTGAGCAATTACACTGGATTCTCGACGGCATCGATATTGATGCGATGATGCGCCATCCGGTTCGGCAATACCAGATCGCCGGCTGACGGCTCTGAACGTCTTCGGTTGACGGAGCGAAACGGTTCAGATTCAAGAATCTGATGATCCGGCCCGGCGAACCCACTGTTGAGGAGTTGATGGCGCGCATTGCAGCGCTGCAGGCCGAAAACCGTCAGCTCACGGAACGCGTGGTCAAGCTCGAGGAAGAGTTGGTGCTCGCACGGCTGCATCGTTTTGCGCCGAAGAGCGAAAAGCACGTCGACCGGCTCTTTGATGAAGCCGAACAGGTTGCCGATAAGGATGACGCTGGCGACGACGGCGATCTCGTCGACCTGCCGGACACCGGCTTTGCGTCGAGCGAGAAACCGCAGGGCAAGAAGCGCGGCCGCAAACCCCTGCCGGAACATCTGCCGCGCGAGCGCGTCGAATATGACCTGCCCGAGGATCAGAAGGCGTGTCCTTGCTGCCAGCATCAGATGCATCGCATGGGTGAGGCCGTCTCGGAGCAGCTTCACATCGAGGTGAAGGCCAAGGTCCTGCAGAATGTGCGGTTCAAATGCCTGCCGCTATTGCGACCGGACCGGCATCAACACGCCTGTCGTTCTCGCGTCAATGCCCGCGCAGCCTCTGCCCGGCAGTATCGCCACGGCCTCGACACTGGCCTTCGCGCTCGTCCACAAATACGTCGATGGCACACCGCTCTACCGCCTGGCCCAGGCCTTCGAGCGCGCCGGCGTCCCTGTCAGCCGCGGCGCTCTCGGGCATTGGGTGGTCGCATCAAGTGAGAGGCATCTCTCCCGCATCTATGACCCGCTGAAGCTGCGGCTGAGGGCGCAGCCGCTCATCCATGGCGACGAGACGACGGTCCAGGTCCTGAAGGAAAAGGACAGGGAGGCCACCAGCACATCGTATATGTGGGCGTATCGGAGCGGCGAGGACAGCAATGAGCCGATCGTGCTTCTCGACTACCAACCCGGCCGCGGCCAGATTTATCCGCAGGCCTTCCTCGGTGACTACCACGGCATATTGATGAGCGATGGCTATACCGCATGGCGTACGCCGGCAGGGGCTACCCATCTGGGGTGCATGGCCCATTCCAGGCGTCGCTTCGTCGATGCGCTGAAGGCAAGAAAGAAAGGCGGCGGACCGCCGGAGCAGGCGCTGCAGTTCTTCGAGCAGCTCTACCGGATCGAAAGCCAAGCCAGAGGAGAAACGGCGCAAGCTGGAGAAACGCAAGCCGACTGCATTTGCCGTTTCCGCCAGCAGCACAGCGTCCCCATCCTGAACGCTCTCAAGGCATGGCTCGATGACATCGCGCCGAAGGTCCTGCCCGACAGCAAGATCGGCGACGCCGTATCCTACACCCTCAACCAGTGGGAATACCTGACGCGCTATACCGAAGACGGCAGGATGCCGATCGACAACAATTTGCTGGAGCGCGATATCAGGATTTTTGCCACTGGTAGAAAGAGTTGGCTGTTCAGCGATACTGTGGACGGAGCCAAGGCCAGTGCCGTCGTCTACAGCCTCATGCTGACCTGCCGCGCCTGCGGTATCGAGCCCTTGGCCTACTTGCGCCACATCCTCAGCGAATTGCCGCAGCGCGCATCGGGAGCCGACATCACCGACCTGCTGCCATTCCACTTCGCCAAAGCCGCCACTGCCTGATCCCAGACGAATGGGTGACAGCCACTCCGGTCAAACGGGACGCGTCAACGCGCATCGAAATGAGCGCTTACGATACAGGAACTTGGGAAAGGCGATTAAGCTTTGCACATGAGTGAAGCGGGGCCGATTGGCCCCGCTATTGGTGCGTTCAGAATTCTTCCCAAGACTGTGCGGGCGCGGCAGCCGATGCACCGCCACCAAAAGCACTGGCGATCTTGCGGCTTAAGGCGCGCGCCGGCGACGCTACAGGGCGCGCCGCTTCTGACACGGCGCGAGCAGTTTGTGCGGCACGTCCGGAGTTCTGGCCCTGCCCCACTTTAAACTGCGACAGCAGTTGGTTCAGAGACGCAGCTTCCTTCGCCAGGCTATGGCTTGCGGCGGTCTGCTCTTCGACCATGGCGGCGTTCTGCTGGGTGCCTTGATCCATGGTGTTGACGGCCGTGTTGATCTCCTGAAGTCCGATAGACTGCTCGCGGGCAGCTTCGACGATCGCCCCGACGTGGCGATTGATCTCCTGGACCTCGCCGACGATCGTCTGCAGCGACGTGCCCGTCTCGCCGACTAGAGCCACACCAGACCGCACCTGTTCGCTTGAGGCAACGATGAGCGTTTTGATCTCCTTGGCCGCTGTCGCGGAACGCTGGGCGAGCTCGCGCACTTCCTGGGCGACGACGGCAAATCCCTTACCAGCTTCCCCGGCCCGCGCGGCTTCGACGCCGGCATTCAGCGCCAGCAGATTGGTCTGGAAAGCGATCTCATCGATCACGCCGATGATGTTACTGATCTCACCAGAAGATTTCTCGATGCCCTGCATGGCCGCGACCGCGTTGCGAACGACGTCACCGGACTTTTCCGCGCCCTGCCGCGTTCGGGCCACGAGTGCGCCAGCTTCTTCGGCCCGCCTAGTGGAGTCCTTGACCGCCGTAGTGATCTGCTCCAGCGCAGCGGCAGTCTCCTCGACCGAGGCCGCCTGCTGTTCGGTGCGTTTGGCCAGATCGTCGGCGGCAGACTGGATCTCCCTGGCGCCAGAGTCGATGCCTCTGGCGTTGTCACCGACGTGGATCAGGGTCTCCTGAAGTTTCTCCATCGAGTTGTTGAAGTCGTTGCGAAGGCCGTCGAGTTGGTCGACGAACGGCGTTGCGATACGATAGGCGACATTGCCTTCCGACAGTTCCTGCAGGCCACTGGCAAGGCCTTCGACCGCGAACAGCGTATCGGCAGCTTCCTTCGCCTTCTGTGCTTCGCGTTCGAGGCGCTCCCGCTCGGAAAGGCTTCGGCCAGCCTCCGTCTCACGTTCCAGGCGCATACGTTCGATGGCATTGTCTCGAAACACCGAGACTGCCTGAGCCATTTGGCCGACTTCGTCGCGACGGTCCTGACCACCCACTGCCCCATCCGTGTCACCCGCTGCAAGCGAGGTCATGCGCTCGCGAAGCCGCGCGATCGGTGTCGTGATGCCTCTGCCCGAGACGAACAGGGCGGCGGCAATTCCGAGAGAGAACGCGATACCGATGGCGAGTAGCGAATACAGGATCGTGTTGTTGGTCTGCTCGCTCATCTCGCTGCTGGTTATTGAAACCTGCTTGGCGACGTTGTCGAGCCAAGTCCGTGCATCTTCGTTGAGGGGAAGAATAAGCTTATCAGCCTGTCCAAGCAGCGCAGCTGCCTCGTCGTTCTTGTCTTGCATGCCAGCCTGAACGGCCTTGTCAGTCAGCCCGATCACCTCTCGCGATCGTGCGATAAAGGCATCGATCTCGGCGGCACGGGCCGGCAGCAACCCTTTTGTGTTCTCCAGCCGGAGGACGACCTTCGCCGTATTATCCTTATAGAAGGCTTCAGCCGCCGCGATCTCAGGCGTGCCTTTTCTGTAGGTCAGGATCTGGTATGCGCCATAGGCCGTCGAGACGATGTTGCGGGTCGCGCGCGCCATTTCCAGGGCCGCGCCGTTATCGTGGGTGATGAAATCCGAATAGGCGGTATCGGAACTCTTGAAATTGTCGGCCAGGATCAGGCTGGATGCAACGCCGACCACACACATCGGGATGATAAGAGACAAAATTTTCGTGCGTATTTTAGCATTCTTCAGAAACGACATCAGTCCTCGCAAGTAGTTCATGAGAGGCGATCGTGGCGAATGACCTGCGCTGGCGCTGTCGGCAATCGGTCGTTCTGGGCTGTTTCAGACTGAGGCCTGACCACAGGGGAGGAATAGTCGATTTCGAGGCGACGTTTTGTTACCCGCCTCAGCCTACTATCAGCGAGGCATCGTGGTGCGACGCGCTCGGGTTAGACGAACATGACAGATAAGGCCTGCCGTCATGGCACCTTCGATTACACCGTCAGAAGCCGAACTTAAGAGATTTATGATTTAGAAACAATTAAATCCCTAAAAATCGCCGGTATCATACATAGCATCTTGGTAATGTATTTGCGTCATAGTGCCCCTCAATTCTCCCCTCAAACACAGGAACCGAAGAATGAGGAAGAGGATCCGCCTGCACCAGGTGCGTTTAGGCATGTATGTGGAGGAGCTTGAAGGAACAGAACCCTTGCCCTCTCACTTCATCGGACCGATTGCGTCCCCTGCTGACATCGATCGCATGATAAACAGTCATGCCATCAGCGTCGTGATCGACACTCGCAAAGGTCTCGACGTCAATGGGGCCTCTTCTGGAGGGGGCACGTTCGATCCGGTCGAATTCGACGCGGCACTCAAGATGAACTACAGCGCCGAGCATCTTACTCTGGCCCGCAAGGCGATCCAGGAGACAAAACCCTATGTGCGCGGTGTTCTGGCCGCGGCGCATGGAAGCGGTATCTTTGAATTCGATGCGGCGAGAAGGGCGGTGGATCGGATCATGTCCGAGCCACTGACGAATGCCAGCGCAATGATCGCTGTTGCAAAGCTCAAGGAGAAGGACGAAGGAACCTTCTTACACTCCTTGTCTGTCAGCGCGCTCATGATTACCTTCGGCCGAGCGCTGGGATTGGATGTGCAGGGGATACGACTGCTCGGCCTAGGTGGCCTGGTGCATGATCTTGGAAAAATGCTGCTGCCAACAGAGTTACTACGCAAACCGGGGAAACTCACCGCCGAGGATATCGCCGTTATCCAGACCCATCCGGAGCTGGGATATGAACTGGTGAAACAGATTGACGGCATGCCAAAGGCGGTTCTCGACATCTGTCTTTATCATCACGAGAAATTCGACGGTTCAGGCTATCCCTTCAGAAAGGCCGGATCTCACATACCCCAGGTCGCTCGCATCGCTGCTCTCTGCGACGTTTACGATGCGCTGACGACCGTGCGGCCTTATAAGCGTGCGTGGTCCCAAGCGGAAGCCATCGACACAATGCTGCGCTCGAAAGGTCACTTCGATCCGGAGCTGATGAAGACGTTCCTGTCTAAGATGGTGATCAACGGCACCCTCCATTGAGCGAAGCTCACGCCGGGGGCGTGGAAAACCATTCCCACCCGCCAGCACCTGATCTTTTCCTGCGGTACAAGGCCTGATCAGCATGTTGCATGAGCGCCTGCAGGTTCTGGCCGTCCTGAGGGTAAAGGCTCAATCCTACACTCGCACCAATTCTGATGACCGAGCCTTCGTGGTCGAAGGGAGCAGCCAGTTGAGCGTGGATCCGCCGACAGATATCTTCCGCCTCGCTAACGTTCCCGAGACGGAAGAGCAGCACCAAGAACTCATCGCCGCCGATGCGGCCTACAAGGTCGGATTCGCGTACACAGGATCGCAGCCTCGCTGCGACCATCTTGAGGACCTGGTCGCCTTCCTCGTGCCCGAGTTGATCGTTGACGGATTTAAAACCGTCAAGGTCGATCATCAGGACCGCCATTGCCAACGGCCCGCTCCTACACCCTGAGGAAATCTCGATTTGCCACCTGCCTTGAAGAGCGCGGCGATTGGCAAGCTCCGTCAAAGGGTCCTCTAAGGCTATCCGCCGCATGGCGTCTTCTGCCGCCTTTCGCGGAGAAATATCCTCAAAGGTCGCGACTCCGATCCCGATGTCCCAGAGAAGCATGCCCCTATGCTGCGTTGTGCGAAAGGAGCCGTCAGCGCAGCGTACCTCTAGTTCAAGGGGCTCGATTTCCCTGACCCCGGACTGTCTGCCATGCCACAGTGCCGCCCAGCGTTCCCGGGCCGTCTCCTGCTCAAGCTGGGTTCCATAGACTTCGGATATCCATTGATCGACAGTCGAGAAGTGTTTCTCGTCGTAACCGAAAAGCCGCGTAAAGGTGCGGTTTACATACCTGATCTCACCACCAGGCAGGGTGGCCCACGATAAGGCCACCGGCAAGGCGTCCAGAATGACGTGGACATCACGAAATGAAGCAACGCCAACCTGATTTGCCCGAGCGAACAGCTCCTTCATGCATCCTCCCAAGTACAGTAGGCCATTCGTCGCCCTTGACGGACTCTCATGGCTTTCTGAGCAAACTGATATTACAACCGAGGGGTTAAAGTTCTCGCCACACAGCGTGGGGAAGGTATTCTCGATGAACTCGGAACCATTTCGAAGAACAGGGGCCTTGCTGTTACGCAATGACTGTCCGCTGCTGAGCGAGCCGGCCGTATCGGAGCATCAGACGGCGGGCAATGCGAAACTTCATGCGTAACTTTCGTTATTTTAGCAGATTCCGAAGCTCTTAGGCAGTGTGGACGGATTTGATTAAAATGAAGCCTGCGGCGATTGCGACGATGGATGCGAAGTTTTGCTTGGTCTTCTCGCATCGTAGCGCGACGCGCTTGAAGCGTTTGAGTTTTCCGACTGCCTGCTCGATGCGGGCACGACCTTTGTAGAGCGCTTTTGGGAGGAAGGTCGGCTTTGATTTTGCCGTTGAACGATAAGGGATGACGGGAACCGCACCCCGCCTTCTCGCGGCCTGCCTATTAGCCTTGCTGTCATAGCCCTTGTCGCCCATGGCGGCGCGGGGGTCGACATCAGGGCCAAGGCCGAGCAGGATTGGAAAGTGCGGTGCGTCGCCTTTCTCGCCGCCGGTCAGATCGAAGGCGATGGGATGTCCGTCGAAATCGGTCTTCAGGTGGATTTTGGTCGAGAAGCCTCCTCGCGAGCGGCCAAGCGCTTGGCCATATTGCCCCCTTTTGCGCCTGCTGCCGAAACATGCGCGCGCACTACGGTGCTATCGAACATCTGAACCAGATCGGCCGACGTGCTCAGACTGGCAAGGTGCTCGAAGAAAATTTCAAATACGCCTGACTTGCTCAATCGGGAAAAGCGCTTCCAGACACTATTCCAATGTCCATAGCGCTCCGGCAGGCCGCGCCAGGTGATATTGATAACGGAGAAATAATGCAGGGCCTCCAGAAACAGCCGGTCATCTCGACCCTTGTCGCCCCGCCGCGGGAGCGAGGCGCGGAAAACATCAAGCGCGACCGCCCAGTCCGTTTCTGTCATCTGCTTCAGCATCGCCGATCTCCTATGAAACCGGCAACTCATGAATCATTGAAAAGCTGATTCGGGAATCGCAGAAACTAAGCCTGCGGCAATCCGTCCACACCCCCTAGGAACTCTGAACACTGGTTGATCGTTATGCAGAAACTCGTTGTTGCTGCACGCTTCTTAAATATGCGACAATAATAGGTGATGGTAACCGGAACTAGAAGTTGGACCACCGGCCCAAAACTTTAAGTTCTGCGGGCCGGCGTATTGATGTCAGATTGTATGGTAGGCACGGTCAAAGTAGACGAGTCCCCGGCCTTCGCTTCTGGCCTTGAAGGCAATCACCTCACAGATGAGAAGATCGTGGCTTCCGCTCGAATGAATTTCGGCAATTCGGCAATCGAATGCTTCAAGGGCGTCGTCGAGCACAGGGGCGCCAGTCTCCATGTGGGTCCAGGTGCCGAGCGCGAAACGTTCTCCCGCAGGCGTCTTTCCACCGAATCTCTGACAGATGGGCTGGTGTGTATCGGCGGTGACGTTCACGCATAACACGCCGTTGTCGATCACCGGTCGATAGGCCGACGAATTCCGGTTGATGCATATGACGAGGCTTGGCGGTGTATCGCTGACACTGCAGACGGCCGTTGCGGCAAAACCGGTGCGACCGCCCGGTCCGTCGGTCGTAACGATGTTGACTGCGGCACCGAGGCGCGACATCGCGTTACGGAAACCTGTCTTCAAGGTCGCATCGGTTTGCTCCGACAAGGACTGTTGTGCGGCTGGCATCGTCATCTCCCGGCTCCTGGTCTCATACAATTTTACAGGCATCGACAAAATCGAGGCGCGGCAGACGCTCGAACAGTTTGGATGGATCACCCTGGCCGAGATTGATCAGGAAGTTTGACTTCCACGTCGTGCCGTCGAGGAATTCGGCATCCACTTTCACCCGGTCGAAGCCGGACAGCGGACCCGCATCGAAGCCGAGCGCACGTGCCGCCAGGATGAGATAACCTGCCTGCAGCGTACCGTTGCGGAAGGCGGTTTCTTCGGCAAGTTGCGGGCTGCTGGTAAACCAGGATTTTGCATCACCATGCGGGAAAAGGTCCGGCAGCTTGTCATAGAAACTGGTGTCATAAGCCGTTATTACTGTCATCGGTGCCGACATCGTTTTGGCAATATTGCCCGACGAGAGGGCAGGTTTCAGCTTTTCCTTGGCTTCCCGGCTGCGGACGAATACGAAGCGTGCCGGCGAGCAGTTCGCCGAGGTCGGTCCGAATTTGAGGAGGTCGTAGAGCGCCCCGAGCGTGTCGTCGGAAATCGCGCCGTCGAGCCAGCCGTTTTGCGTGCGCGCCTCTGTAAACAGCAGGGCGAGTTCCTGCTCGCCGAGCGGTGTCCGTGCAATCTGATCGGTCATGATGCTACTTTCGTGGAGCTGACAGGCAGGGCGTGGCCGCTGAGCAGGAATGACAGCACTGCCTGGTTGAAGGTTTCCGGTTCGCAAACCGAGACAGCGTGACCGCCATAGGAGAGAACCTGAAGGGTTGCACCAGGGATGTTGCGGGCAAGTTCTTCCGAGCAGAGCGGTGGGGTCAGTATATCGTCCTTCGCCACCAATACGAGGGTCGGCGCGGAAATTTTCGGTAGATAACTCAGACCGTTGAAGCTGATGACGGCCTCGATGCGGGCGTCGAGGATGGTCTCGGTCGTCGATCCGGCAATCGCCGCGGCCATGTCCTTTTCCAGTTTCGGCCATTCGTCCGAGACGAAGCGGGGCGGATAGAGAAAGATGGGCGAAGCGCGGTGATAACCCTCTTTGCCATGGCCTTGCAGAACCAGGCGGCGCAGGTCAAAGCAGAGCATCATCTGCGGGCAGAGGGTTGCCCAGGACGCATAGAGCACCATCCTGTCAAGCCGCTCAGGGTAACGGGCGCCAAAAACCTGGCCAATCGCGCCGCCGGTCGAGTGACCGAGCAGGCTTGCCTTCTCGATACCGAGTGCGTCCATCAGGCCGATCAGGTCATCCGTGAGCAGCTCGACGCTATAGGCCTGTTCAGAGCGCGTGCTGCGGCCGGTACCACGATGATCGTAGCGAATGACGGTACAATGCCGCGACAAGGCTTCGACATTGACATCCCAATAGGATGCGACACCGGCAAGACCGGTGACGAGCAGGAGCGGCGGCCCTTGCCCGGTAATCTCGTAATAGCATTCGTCGCTGCCGATTGTCGCGAAAGGCATTGTCTCTCCTGGTCCCTCAAGGGAAACTGAGGCGAAGTCGGGCCGCCTCGAATTCTATATTGCTCGCCGCATCACGCTTCCGGCCGACTTTTGTCGCCCAGGGTCAATGTGACAGTGACGAGGCATAGCAACTCCAGTGTGGCCTGCCGTAGTTCAATGTGGTTCTCGGCCTGTTGCCTGTTTTAGAACGCCGAAAAGATCGCCCTGGCACGAAGCTTGCGTTTATTCCGCTGCCTGAAGCCGGAGGAATGCCACGTGAATCTCAACACCTACAAGTATTTCAACGAAGTCGCCGAGACGCGCTCGATCCGGAGGGCGGCTGACAGGCTGCATGTGGCGCCGTCGGCGATCAGTCGCCAGATTGCCATCCTTGAGCAATCCTTAGGCACGATGCTTCTGGAACGGACGAATACCGGCATCCAGCTGACGCCGGCGGGCGTCGTTCTCGAACGGTTCACCCGTCACATGTTCCGCGACATGGAGCGGGTGCAGGAAAGTATACGCAGCCTGAAGGGGCTTCGGTTAGGGGAGGTGAAGATCTGGGTGATCGAAGGCTTGATCATGGATTTCCTCCCCCGCACGATTGCCGATTTCAACGATCAGTTCCCGGCGATCAAGTTCTCCGTCTATTCGGAATCGTCCGACCGCATCGCCGAGGCACTGACCCGTGACGAGGCCGATATCGGCATTGTCTACAACCCCAAGGGCGGACCGGGCATCGAGATCATGGCGCAATATTCCGAGCCCGTCATGTGTCTCGTCTCGCCCCATCATGACTTCGCAAATCGCGAAAAATTATCGCTCGCCGAGATCTGCAGCCAGCAGATCGCCCTTCCAGTGACGAGCTTCGGTCTCAGGCAATTGTTCGACCAGGCGATTGCCCGCAATCGCTTCGCGCCGGACATCGTCGTCTCCACCAACAATCTGGAACTCACTAAGAACCTGGCGATCACCGGTCGCACGCTGGCGATCGCGCCGGTCATGGCGGCGCGCAAGGAGTTGCGCGACGGACGGTTGCGCGCCATCCCGATCGATTCCCCCGATTTTGCCGAGGCGACATCGGCGGTCTGCATCCATCGCGACCGGCAATTGTCCTATGCCGCGAACGAGTTCCTGAAGCGCCTCGTCAAGGCCTTCAAGACAGCAACGGAGTCATCCAGCCACCTGCGGTAGCAAGCAAGCCGTGTTGCCAAAGTGGCAACATGACATGGATCACATTCGATTACGTCTCTCAAAAAATTGCTGTTAGCGTACCCACCATGAAGACGGGCCGGGCCCGCAGAATTGAAAGGCAGACCTCATGACTTCCGAACAGACTTCCGTCGAACTTGGCGTATTTCTGCCGGTGGGAAACGGCGGCTGGATCACCTCCACGACGAGCCCTCAGCTGCCGGCCACCTATGAATACAACAAGCAGGTCACGCTTCTGGCGGAAGATCTCGGTTTCGATTTTGCCCTCAGCATGGCCAAGTGGCGCGGTTACGGCGGCCCCAGCCAGCACTGGGACATCACGCTGGAATCGCTGACGACGATGTCCGGTCTTGCCGAAGCGACCAGCCGTATTGGCGTCTGGGGCACGATCCACACGATGATTTTCCATCCCGCCGTCGTGGCCAAGATGGTGGCGGTTCTCGACCAGATTTCCAACGGGCGCTTCGGCCTCAATCTCGTGGCAGGCTCCAATCCCGCCGACCAGGGCCAGATGGGCCTGTGGCGCGAACTCGACCATGGCGGTCGCTACGAGCTGGCCGAAGAATGGATCACCGTCGCCAAACGACTTTGGAGCGAAGACCGCGTCGATCACGAAGGCACGTTCTACAAGCTTACCGACTGCATGTCGAACCCGAAGCCCGGGAAGCAGCCGCCGATCATCTGCGCCGGCGCATCCGATAGCGGCTTCCGCTTCACCATCAAGAACTGCACCGGCAGCTTCCTGCTTGGCAGCAACCGGGATGATTTCGTCAAGACGGGCCTGCGGGCCAAGGAGCTTGCAGCCGAGGTCGGGCGGAACGATTTCAAGACCTACGGCCTGTTCACCATCGTTCCAGGCGCGACAGATAAGGAAGCGCAAGAACGGGTCGACTATTACAATTCCGGTGTCGATGTCGAAGCTCTCGACAGCCAGACGCGGGAATATTCCTCCGATCCTAGCCTGAAGCAGAACACCATGGCGAACCGCTTCATCGCCCAGGGACAGTCGCGCAACTCGATGTCGCCGGCAGCCATTGTCGGCTCGGCCGACACGATCGCCGACCGGCTTGCCGATATCGTCATCAATGCAAAGCTCGACGGCATCACCGTCATCGTGCCCGACTTCATCGACGACCTGAAGACCATCGGTGTCGACGTGGTCGCCGGGCTGAAAGAGCGTGGCGTATCGACGACCTCCTACACACATCAGCACGGGTGGGTGACATGACCGTTATCAATCCGAAGGGCCTGAAACAGCAGAGCTATTACAACCACGTCAAGATCCGTCCGGGCGTGCCGGTCCATGCGACCGGCCAAGTATCCTGGGACGAGAATGGCGAGGTGGTTGGGGCTGGTGATATCGATGCCCAGGTTGCCCGGACCTACGCCAATATCGGCCACCTTCTGGCGGCCCTCAAGGCGACGCCGGACGATATCGTCAAGACGGTGACCTATGTGACCGATCCCGGGTTTGCGCCCGCCATCCATCGGGGAAGGTTAAAATTCTTCGACGGCGTGGAACTTCCCGCCAGCACCTTTATCCATGTCGCGGGTCTCGCCGATCCGCGCCTCATGTTGGAAATCGACGTCGTCGTCATGGTCTCGGCCGACCCGACGGATCTCTGACAAGGCCATATCCGTATCATTCGCCAACACCAATAAGGGGAACCCTGCGCATGATTCTCTCGACAACCAGACGCCATATCCTGGCTCTTGCCATGGGTACGGCCATTCTTTCGGCCGGCCCGCTGGCCACGCCGCATGCCGCTTACGCTGCCGATCCGTTGGAAGTCGCGGCCCTGTTCACCGGCTCCGTCACCCAGGGAAACTGGGATGTGCCGGGTTATGCGGCCTTCGACAAGATGGCCAAGAAATACAGTTTCAAGCCGACCTATATCGAAAACGCCACCTATGAGAAGGCGCCGGCCATTCTGCGCCAGCTTGCCTCGCGCGGCGTTAAGATGATCATCTGCCACAGCTCGGGCTATTCGGCGGCGATCCAGGAGGTTGCCAAGGAATTTCCGGATACCCAGTTCGTTCTCTACAGCTATGCGTCCTCCACCGGCGGCCTGAAGAACTACACGGCTTGGTCGGTCGACTGGGATCAGTATGGTTATGTCACGGGCGCCGTTGCTGCGGCATCAAGCAAGAACAAGCATATTGCCATCATCTCGGGTGAGGAAATTCCATCGGCCAAGCGGGCGCAGGAGTTCACCATCAAGGGGGCGAAATCACTGGTTCCCGATATCCAGGTCGATACGGTTTATACCGGCTCGTTCTCGGATGTCGCCAAGGCGAAGGAAATCGCAACCGGCGTGATCGCCCGTGGCGCCGACGTGCTTCTGCCCTCCGCCGACCTTGCCGATGTCGGCACCCAGCAGGCGGCTGACGAAGAGGAAGCCCATACGATCGGCGCCTATATGGACCAAAGCCCCGCCTATCCGAATGCGGTCATCACCAGCACCGTGCTCAATTTCAACAAGGCCTATGACGAGATGGGCCAGCTGATGACCGAAGGCAAGCTGGACGGCAAGGTCCACACGATGGATCTGTCGAACGACGGCTGGACGCTGCAGAAGCCGTTCAAGCATGTCGACGCCAAGGTCGAGACGGAAGTATTTGCCACGATGGCGAAGATCGCCAAGGGCGAGATCGACGTCGAGAAGTAAGAGGTCCCATGCAGAACCGCCCGTATGTCGAACTGACCGGTGTCTCAAAGAGTTTCGTGCCCGGCCACCTGGTCCTCGAGGACGTTTCGCTCGCCTTCCGGCGCGGCGAGATCCATGCAATCCTCGGCGAGAACGGAGCTGGAAAGAGCACATTGCTCAACATCCTCTTCGGCATGCATCAGCCGGATACGGGCGGCATTCTTCTGGAGGGCCGTCAGGTCATCCACACATCGCCTGCCGATGCGATCGCCAATCGCATCGGCATGGTCCACCAGCATTTTAAGCTGGTACCGAGTTTTACCGTTGCCGAGAATCTGAGGCTCGCGGCCTCGGCTTCGGCCCGCAAGCGCCTGGCGCGCAATGCCGATATCGAGAGAATCGCGAAAGATTACGGCCTGTCGGTCGATCCCAAGGCCATCGTCGGCGACCTGCCGCTGTCGCTGCAGCAGCGCGTCGAGATCCTGAAAGCGTTGATCAACCAGGCCGAGCTCATCCTGTTCGATGAACCGACGACCATTCTCAATCCGTCGGAGATTGAGGCCTTCTACCGTGTCCTGGGGCAGATCGCCGATGATGGCCGCGCCGTCGTCGTCGTCACCCATCACCTTGAGGAAGTGCTTGCCCATGCTCAGCACGCCTCCGTCATCCGCCGTGGCAAGCTGATCAGCTCGGGACCCGTCGCAGGCCGCAATCGCGCCGATTTCGTCCGCGAAATGGTTGGCAAGTCCGTCGATCTCGATACGCCGCTCAAATCCGACCATGCCGGAAGTGGCGCGGTCGAGATCGCCCTGAAAGGGGTGAGCGTGGCGCCGACCCAGTCGTCGTCCGGCCTGAACAAAGCCTCGCTGACGCTGCATGCCGGCGAGGTGGTCGGCGTTGCCGGTGTCGAAGGCAATGGTCAGCGGGAGCTGTTCGAGCTTCTGGCCGGCCTGCGCCAGCCCGAAAGCGGAACTGTCGAAGCGAAAAACCGTCATCTGGACGGACGCGCCATTGCCGGCCTTGTGCCGGAAGACAGACACCACGAAGGGCTCGTTCTGGATCTGCCGGTTTCTGCCAATCTCCTGCTCAACAAGATCGGCGAGCAACCCTATTCCCGCCACGGCCGGCTGATGCATGGCGAAATCACCAAAAAGGCGGAAGAGATGCGCGCCGCTTCCGATGTCAGGGCGCGTTCGGTCTCTGTCACGCCGCGAACGCTGTCTGGCGGCAACCAGCAGAAGATCGTTCTGGCGCGGGCGCTGAACGAGGATGCGCCGACCGTCATCGTCTACCAGCCGACCCGCGGGCTCGACGTCGCAGCCAGCGAAGAGGTGCTGAAGCGGCTGCGCGAAGCGGCCAATGGCGGCAAGGCGGTGCTGATTATTTCTAGCAATCTCGATGAAATCCTGCGCGTCAGCGACCGTATCGTCGTCCTTTATGCGGGGCAGACTGTCGGTGAGGTGACGAGCGAAACGCCACGCGAGGTCATCGGTGATCTGATGACCGGCGGCGGCAAACAGGGGAGTGTCCACGCGTGACGCCGATCAGCCAGGGACAATCCGACAATTCGACCACCATAGCCGCGCGCCGCATGAGCGACATCATGATGCGTCTTACCGGGTCGAATGCCTTTCTGGTGCTGATGTCATTTGCCGTCAGTCTCGTCATCGGCCTCTTCATCCTGGCCAGCCTTGGCGTCGAACCGGTCGAGGCTTTGGGCGTCATGGTCAAAGGTGCTTTCGGCTCGAAAATGGCGATCGGCGATACGCTGGTGTTCATGACGCCGCGGCTGCTGGCGGCACTGGCCGCCCTGATCGCCATCCGCTGCGGCTTCTACAATCTCGGTGCCGAGGGTCAGTTGCAGCTCGGCGCGATCGGCGCGGTCCTGCCGGCGACCCTGCTGCCACCGCAACTCGGGATCCTGCTTGTGCCGATCTCGATCGTCAGCGGTGCATTGTTCGGTGCCTTCTGGGGCGTGATCCCAGTTCTTTTAAAGTTGTGGCGTGGTGCCAACGAGATCATCGTCACGCTGATGATGAACTTCATCGGCTTCTATCTGGTCAAATATCTGGTGCAGGGGCCGCTGCAGCCGGAAGGGTCGGATTTCAACATGTCGGCGAAGATCGCCGATGGCGCAATCCTGCCGGTGCTGGTCGATGGAACGCGGCTGCATGCCGGCGTGCTGCTTGCCCTTGTCGTCGCCGTGGCTCTTTGGGCGCTGCTCTATCACAGCACATTCGGCATCCGCTTGCGCGCCGCCGGCCTTAGCCCGAAGACCGCTCGCCTGCAGGGCATGCCATTGTCGCGTCTGATCATCAGCTCGATGCTGATCTCGGGCGGTGTTGCGGGCATAGCCGGTGCAGTCGAGGTGCTCGGTGTCCAATATCGCCTGATCGACGGTTTTTCCTCCTCGCTCGGTTTTGACGGGCTAGCGATCGCGCTGCTCGGCAGCCTTGAACCGCTCGGCGCGGTGATCGTCGCCATCTATTTCGGCGCGATCAGCAGCGGCACCGTCGCGCTGCAGAGCACGCTCAGCATTCCCGCGGCACTGGCGCTGATCATGACCGGCCTGCCGATCATCCTCCTGGCATGCATCCACGGATACAGGTTCCTGAAAGGACGGCCGCTATGGTCTTCGACCCGATAACGATCAGCCTGCTTCTGGCTGCCGCGATCCGTCTCGGCGCACCGATCCTGCTTGCTTCGCTCGGCGAGTTGGTCTCCGAACGGACGGGTGTGCTGAATATCGGGCTCGAAGGCATCATGCTGTTCGGCACCTTTGGCGCCGTTTTCGGCCTGCAACTGACGGGCATGCCCTATGCCGCCGTCGCGTTCGGCGCACTCTGGGGCGTGCTGGCCGCCGGCGTGCTGGCCTTTGCCGTTGCATCGCTTCGGGCCGATCAGATCGTCGTTGGCATCGGCTTCAACATTCTGGCGCTCGGCGCCACCTCTCTGCTGCGCGACATGGCGCTGTCGCCGGCGTTTCAGGCGCCGTCGCTGCGTAGTGTTTCCAACTATCGCGTTCCCTATCTCTCCGAACTGCCGATCGTCGGCCGCGCCGTCTTCTCGCAGAGCCCGATCCTCTATGGTGCCGTCATCGTCGCCATCCTGTTCTGGATCTTCTTCCGCTATACCCGCCTCGGCTTGATTTTCCGTGCTGTGGGAGAGGGCGCGTCCGCCGCAGACGCCGCCGGAATTTCCGTGACGAAGATCCGCTTTTCGGCGATGCTCGTCACCGGCACCATGACGGGCATTGCCGGCGCCTATCTGACGCTGGTCTCCTCCGGCGGCGTGTTCGTCGACAACATTACCGGCGGGCGCGGTTATCTCGCCGTTGCTGTCGTCATCTTCGGCCGCTGGCATCCGATCTGGGTGATGCTCGCCTCGATCCTGTTCGGGGCGGCCGATGCGCTGCAATATCAGGGGCAGGCGATAGGGCTTTCCATCTCGCCGCCGCTGCTGTTGATGTCGCCCTTCGTGCTGGCGCTCCTCGCTTGGGTACTGGTCGGCAAAAGTAAGGCAGGCCCGAGCGAGATCGGCGTTCCCTTCCTCCGTGGTCAGAAGTGACCGGAAACGGGGAGGGGTAATCGATGCTGAAACTCTTCTGTTTCGACAGCGGGCCGATTGATGAACACCAGCGCCTGTCCGCCTGGGCCGAGGCTCTTGGCGGTTTCGGAGCGAAATCGGTCTGCGATGCATCGCCGCGCAATTTCAGGGCGTCCGTCAACGGCCTCAAGGCGCCCTGGGGCTTCGCGATGCTGCGGCTGGAACTCTCCCCGCAGCATATCTCACTCGATACGAGGTCTGCCACGGGTGGTATCTGGCTGGCGCGTATCCTCAAGGGTGCAGGAACGCTGCGGACCGAACGCGGCAGTCTGGCCTTCTGCGCCGGCGACGTCATCGTCGGCAAGATGCCGCGCGAAATGCGGCTGACGGCGAGTGCCGAGACGGCGATCGATACCGTGCAGTTCACCGAATTCCACAATGGTTCGCGCCTTTCATCCTTGGCGACGCCGGCCGTCGGTCTCTCGCTCGGTGCCGATCATGGCGCGACGACCTTCCTTTCCGATCTGCTGGCACTGGCGACGGCGCGGATCGGTAGCATTTCCAGCGATGAGCTTCGTCCACTGGAGATCACCTTGGTCGAGTTCCTGATGGCGGCGATCGCCACCACCGGGGCGGCCGCCAATCTCATAGATGGATCGCGGTCGAAAAATGCGATTGCGCTGCGTGCCACCCAGGCGATCGAGCTGAAACTCTCCGATCCCGACCTTTCGCCGAGCGGCCTTGCGGACTATCTCGGCATCTCGCTGCGCTATCTGCAGAAACTGTTCGAGGATACCGGCGAGAATGCCAATACCTATATCCGCCGGCGCCGGCTCGAGCGGTCCTATCAGGATCTCGCTGATCCGCTCTATTCCGGCCTGTCGATTGCCGAGATCAGCTATCGCTGGGGTTTCAACGATTCCGCCTATTTCAGCCGCGCCTTCAAGGAGCGTTACGGCATGTCGCCGTCGCAGCATCGCGGGCACGGAGGCTGGCGCGAGGCGGCGTGTTCGCAAACGCAAAGCGGGTTGCGGATCGCCCGCAAATCGAGCTTGCGGATTGCCCGCTGACAGGCCACGAGAAATCTGCCTTCCTTCTTCCTCCGGTCGCGTGCGCGGCCTTTCCCCCGGACATTCATGTCGAACATTTCCGTCAATCGTCCCGCCCATCCAACGGCGGCCTCTGTCAAGGTCAGTAGCGGCATTCTGCTGATGCTGCTTGCCGCAATGTGCATTGCGTTGATCGATCCGGTGGCAAAATATGCGGGGCGCCATCTGCCGGTGCTGCAGGTCATCTGGGCGCGTTACGCCTTCGGCAGCCTGACGGCCTTCATCCTGTTTCGACCGGGGCTCGATCCGCGCCAATGGGGCATTCGCCGCCCCTGGCTGCAGACGTTGCGCGCGGCCTGCCTGTTCGGCTCGACAGCCTTCAATTTTCTCGCGCTCAAGACCTTGGGGCTCGTCGAAAGCCAGGCCATCGTCATGCTCGGGCCGATCGTCATCTCCGGCCTCTCGATCGTCATCTTTCGCGAGCGGCTGAGGCTGCTTGTCGGTTTAGGGCTGATTCTTGGCCTCACGGGCGCGATGATCGTCATTCAGCCGGGTGGCGACGTCTTCAAGATTTCGGCGCTTTTTGCCGTCGGCAATGTGCTGAGCTATGCCTCATATGTTCTGCTGTCGAAGCGTCTCCTGGCGAGCGAGACGATGCTCAGCCTCAATATCGTTGCCGTCGTCCTGCCGGCCGTGGCGCTGACGATTGCGGTCGTTCCCATATGGCACTGGCCGGATGCGGCGGGCGGCTGGATTGCGATGGGGTTGGTCGGCGCGATCGGCGGGCTCGGCCACTTCTTTCTGGTCATCGCCCATAGGCATGCACCGGCGAGCACCTTGGCGCCGCTTACCTATACGCAGCTCTGCTGGGCACTCGTCGTCGGCGTTCTCTCGTTCGGAGAAATTCCGGCCCTGCATACGATCGTCGGCGCAATCGTGATCTTCGTCTCGGGCGGGCTGATCATGGCGTCGAGCCGGCGGTGAGCGAAGAAGAGGTGGCCAAGGAGGCCACCTCTTATATCGGGACCAGGCATCAGCCGGAGACGACTGCGGTCGTGATGATCTCGACCAGATATTCCGCCTTGACCATGTCGGCCTTGAGGCAGGCGCGGGCCGGCAGGTTTTCCTTGAAATACTCGACATAGACCGAGTTCATCGCGTGGTAATCGGCGAGGTCCTTCAGGAAGATCTGGTTGAAGGTGACGTCGGTCATCTTGCCGCCGGCGGTCTCGATAACTTCCTTGACGCTGTCGAGGACGCGGCGGGTCTGGGCGATGATGTCGCCTTCGCCAACCGTGCTGCCATCATAGGGATCGGTGGACAGCATGCCGGCGACATAGATGTGGTTGCCGGCCTTAACGCCCCAGTTGAGATGGTTGGTGCCGTTTGCCGTCCTACCGACGATCCAGTCCTTCGGGTGGATGGGAGTGTTCATCGAAAAATCCTTGTTCTGCCTTGATGACCGCGGCGATGCAATGTCGCCGATGGAAGCATCGTAGTGGCTGCCGGCGGCATGCGTTTGGACAAACGCGCACAATATCCGGACGAGCGGCATTCGACGGTTTGCGATCTCGGGCAGGGTTGTTAGAGCCGGTGCACACGAGATGCGGCCGCCCTGAAAGGTGGCCCCGAGTAAAGGAGCGATCGATGAAACACAACTATCTCGGCCGAAGCGGCGTGAAGGTCTCCGAGCTCTGCCTCGGCGCGATGATGTTTGGTGGCGCGGCCGACGAAAAGGCATCGACGAACATCATCGCCTCGGCGCGAGATGCCGGCGTCAACTTCATCGACACGGCCGACATGTATAATGGCGGTGAATCCGAGCGGGTCGTCGGTCGCGCGATTGCCTCCGATCGCGACCATTGGGTGCTCGCCACCAAGGTCGGCAATCCGATGGGCTCTGGTCCGAACGAAAAGGGCATGTCGCGCAAGTGGATCATCCAAGCGGTCGATGCGAGCCTGAAGCGTCTCGGCACGGACTATATCGACCTCCTCTATATCCATAAGGCCGATTTCGAGGCGCCGATGTCGGAAATGGTGCATGCCTTTGCCGATCTCGTGCGGATGGGCAAGATCCACTATTTCGGCATTTCCAATTTCAAGGCCTGGCGCATGGCGGAAACCGTGGCACTGGCCAAGGAAGCGGGCATTCAAGGCCCCGTCGCCACCCAGCCGCTCTATAATCTCGTCAATCGAGAAGCCGAGGTGGAACATCTGCCGGCAGCGCAATTCTACGGTCTCGGCGTCGTCACCTACAGCCCGCTTGCCCGCGGCATCCTGACCGGCAAATACAAGCCCGATGCAGCGCCGGAGCAGGGAAGCCGTGCCGCCCGCGGCGACGTGCGCATGATGGAAGCCGAATGGCGACCGGAATCGCTCGCCGTCGCCGAGCGGCTCGTCCGGCATGCGGAGGCCAAAGGCGTGAAGTCAGCCCATATCGCCCAGCAATGGGTTATGCGCAACAGCCTCGTGTCCTCGACCATTGTCGGTCCGCGCACGATGGAACAGTGGCAGGATTATCTCGACGCGCTCGACTACAGCTATACGGAAGCCGATGAGGCTTTCGTCGATCAACTCGTCTCACCGGGGAAAACATCGACACTCGCGCCGAGCGACCCGCATCATCCGGTCGAAGGCCGCAAGCTCGTCCTCGTCTGAGCCAAGAGTGAAGACGCAGCGGCGCTTTCGGCCCGCTGCGTCTTCCACATTCGAGTTAGCGCGCCGTACTCGACCATTGATGGATGAAACGCAGCATCACCTTGGTGAAGGTCTTGAGCTGCTCGATCGATACCTGTTCGTTGACGCTATGGGCATGGCGCAGTTGCCCGGGCCCGTAAATGAAGGCGGGGATGCCGGCATCGCCGAACCAGCCGCCATCGCTGACGCTTGGCGAGACGCGTGGTTCGAGCCTGTCGCCGGTCGTTACCCCGTGGTTTTCGATCAGCATCCTGACGCCGGGGTGGTCAGGATCGACTTCGAGTGCCGGAAAGATCTCGCCGCGATCGACGATCATCGAGGTGCCGCCCCATTTGAATGTCGGCGGGTTGTCGCGCAGCCACGGATCCGCCTTGGCTACGGCGAGGATATGCTCCTCGATCTCCCTCGTGATCGTGTCGTGGTGTTCGTTCGGATAATAATGAACCGTGACCCAGAGCCGGCATTCATCGGCGATGAAGGCCGCATGTCGTCCACCTTCGATGACGGCCGGATTGATCGTGGTGGAGCCTAGCGGGCAGCCCGGATAGGTTTTCGTCACCGCCCAATGGCGTTCCAGGTCTTGCAGGCCGGCGATCACCTTCATCATCTTCTCGATGGCGCTGGCGCCGATCAGGCCGCCGCCGGCATGGATCATCTGACGCCTTGTGCCGTCGTGAAAGGTCTGCGGGCTCTTGACCGTGATCCAGCCGGTGATGACACCGCCCTGGCCTTGCAATTGCAGGTCGGTCGTATCGACGACGACGGCGAGATCGGCGGTATAGCCATGTTCGCAGCATTGCAGCGTGCCGGCCTCACCAACCTCTTCGCCGATGACCGACTGGAAGGTGATATCGCCGGGCAGTTCGATGCCGTTTTCGATCAGTAGCTTCAACGCGAAGAGGACACCGGAAATGCCGCCTTTCATGTCTGCTGCACCGCGGCCGATGACGAGGCCGTCGCGGACGATCGGCTGGAACGGACCGGTTTCCCAGGCCTCGCCTTCCTCTACTTCGGCGACATCCATGTGGCCGTTGAGGATCAGGCTCTTGTGAGCTTCAGAACCGCTACCCTTGCGCAGACCGACGACATTTGGATCGCCGGGATAAACGTCCCAGGTGTCGATCGAGAACCCGAGCTTTGAGAGATAGTCACCGACAAAGGCCTGTGCCTCGGCGGTGTTGCGCGCTGGCGGGGCAGGGGTTTCGAACGAGATCAACTTGCACAGAAGGTCCACCAGCTCGGCCTCGCGGCTGTCGATCTGGTCCAGAAGCGATGAAATATCCATAGATATGATTTTCCAAAAATGCGGATGAGGCAGGCGCGGGGTGGCGCTGGAGCGACCACCCCGCGGTCCGCCGCGTTTTACTTGAGCTCGGTCGCGTAATCCTCGACCGGAAGTTCCTTGGTGATCAGCTTGTTGTCGGCGAGGAATTTGCCGTAGGCCTGATAGCGGGCCTTATCCAGCGCACCGGGCTCCTTGGCGAACATCGAGATGGTCTGTGCCCAGATGGTCTTGTTGAGCGGGTTGTCGAGATCGGCATGGCTCTTGGCAAAGGCGGTCCAGGTGTCGTCCGGATGGGCGACAAGATAGTCGGTGGCCTTCTTCACGGCGGCGAGGAACTTCTTGAAACGGGGATCGGCGACATGATCCTTGTTGACGAGGTAGATCAGCTCGTCATAGGCGGGCACGCCGTAATCCTCGACCTTCATCACCATCGGCTCGGCGCCGTGTTCGATCAGTTCATTGGCCTCGACATTGCGATAGCCGCCGATGACGCCATCGACCTGCCCGGCCATCAGCGCGCTGACCAGCTGGAAGTTGACATTGACCATGTTGATATCGGCAAGCTTCAGGCCGCCGGTTGCCAGCATGCTGGTGAGCGTTGCCTCTTCGACGCCGCTTACCGAATAGCCGATCTTCTTGCCCTTGAAGTCGGCCATTGACTTGATGCCGCTCTTCGTCAGCGACAGGACGGTGTTGAGCGGTGTGTTGACCAGCGTGCCGATCCGCATCAGGGGCAGGCCCTGGTCGGCATAGAGATAGAGCTGCGGCTGGTAGCTGACGGCGATATCGGCCTGGCCGCTGGCGACGAGGCGCGGCGGCATGCTGGGATCAGCCGGCGGCACCAGTTCCACCTCCAACCCTTCATCCTTGAAGGCGCCGATCTGTTCGGCGACGATCAGCGGTGCATGGTCGGGGTTCAGGTACCAGTCCAGAAGCACCGTCAGCTTGTCGGCGGCATGGGCCTGGGCGGACATCAGCACGGCAAGCGCTGCGCCGGCGATCAGTTTCTTCAGCATTATTCTGTTCCTCTCTTTTGATTGTGATGTCTTATGCGTCTGATTTGTTAGGTGGACTGCTCACTGTCGGGCACCCAGTAGAGGACGCGCTTGATCAGCAGATCGATGATCTGCCAGAGCGCGACCGCGATGATCGACAGAATGAAAAGCGCGGCAAAGCAGACGGGTGTCTGCATGCGGGCATTGGCATTCAGCATGACGTAGCCAAGCCCCCCGGCAGAGCCGACCCATTCGCCGATGACTGCGCCGATCGGGGCGACGGCTGCGGCAACCCGAAGGCCCGAGCCGAAGGCCGGAAGTGCCGCTACCAGCCTGACATGGCGCAGCTGAGCATAGGGTGAGGCGCCCATCGTCTTGGCGAGGTCGAGATAGCCTAGATCGGTGCGCCGAAGACCATCATAGAAGGAGGCAGCGACGGGGAAGAAGATCACCAGCACAGCGGCAACGACCTTGGACGACAGACCGAAGCCGAGCCAGACCACGAGCAGCGGCGCCAGTGCGAAGATCGGGATCGACTGGCTGACCACCAGCACGGGCATTAGCCAGCGCTGCAGCGTTTTCGAAAAAACCATCGCAAGCGCCAGAAGCGCACCGAACAGAAGACCAAAAAACAGGCCGAGGAAGATTTCCGAGAGCGTGATCAGCGTGTGGAAGAAGAGATAGGCGCGACCGTTCCACAGCGCGACGACGACGACCGGCGGTGTCGGCAGGATGAAGGAGGGCAGCTTGAAGATCACGGCGATCGCCCACCAGATCAGCACAAGGCCAAGGAAGACCGTCAGCCCGCGACCCCCGGCCAGAAGATGCGCGTTGATTTTTCCGGTCATCGTTCGATCTCCATTAACATGCGCAGCAGTTCGCCCTGGCTCTTTTGCAGGTTGGGATCGTCCGGTGCGCGCGGCGGCTGGCCGGCAACGGTGATCGTCTCGCCAAGCCGCGCCGGGTGTCCGGAGAGCACCATCAGGTGATGGCCGAGACGGGCAGCCTCCATCGGGTCATGGGTGATGAGCAGTGCCGTGCAACCGTCGAGAAGCTCTGCCGCCAGTTCCTGCACGCTTGCGCGGGTGATGGCATCAAGCGCCGAAAACGGCTCGTCCATCAGCACGATCGGGCGGCGTTCATAGAGGGTTCTGGCGATCGCGGCGCGCTGGCGCATGCCGCCGGAAAGCGCCATCGGCAGAGCCTTCTGCCGACCGGCAAGGCCGACGCGTTCGAGCAGATGATCGGCATAGTCGCGATCGACCTTTTCCCGCCGAAGACGGGCGCCAAGCGTGACATTCTCAATGACATTGAGCCAGGGATAGAGCAGATCCTGCTGGCCCATATAGGCGAGGCGGCCGGTGATCGGCTGACCGTCGGAGCCCTTGACAGTGCCGCTTGTCGGTCTGGCAAGGCCGGCGATGATCTTCAAGAGGCTGCTCTTGCCGACGCCGCTCGATCCGAGAAGCGCGATGAATTCACCGCTTTTGATCTCGAATGTCAGATTCTCGAAAATGGTCCGGTCGCCGTAGCGCAGAGTCAGTCCGTCGATGCGGATGCCGGGAGGTGCCTGCTTGGCACCGGTGGCGGCGGAGTGCGAGAGATTGCGGGGAGTGGCATTCATCTGCGGTGCCCCTCATGATGTCGAAGGATTGCCATCATTCTGCGGCCATCGGTGTTTGCGACTTCGCGGCATTGAGGCCCATCTGCCAGAAGTCGGCTTCCAGCCGGGTCGCGGTGTTGAAGATCGATACGAGCTCGTCCATGCGCGCCTCGGCACCGCGCGCCTTGCCGATCTCGTCGAAGGACTTGATCGCCTTATCGACGCTTTCGAGATATTCCTCGCTCTCGTAATTGCGGATCCAGGCCTCGTAGGGATTACCCTCCATTACTGTCGCCGCGTCCTGCAGGATGATCTGGCCGATCTCGCCATAGCCTGCCACACAGGGCATCAGGGCTGCGGTCAATTCCAGGATGTCGCCCGACTGGCCGATATCGAGAACGTAGCGGGTATAGGTCATCGTCTCGGAGGCTTCCGGCGCGCTTTCCATGTCCGCTTCGGTCAGGCCCCAGGACTTGCAATAGCCAACATGGACGGGAAGCTCGCCGAGGATGGCGCCGAGCGAGGAGGCAGCTGCCCGGATCTCGGAAAGTGTGCGGCCCTTGGAGGCGAGAAGGCCGTAGGCGCGGGCATAATGGATGAGGAAGAGGTAGTCCTGCGTCAGGAAGCGCTTGAAGCAGACTTCCGGCAGGGTGCCGGCGGCAAGCTTGCGGACGAATGGGTGTCTGACGTAGTTGGTCCAGGTCTGGCCGGAGGTCGCGCGCAGCTTGCCGAACAGGCCGTACTCGAAGTCGATCTGCATGAAATATCTCTGTCTGGTAAAGGTTGAAACGGATGGGGGAAGGGCGCCGCTACCGATTGCGGCGCCATGCCGGTCTCAGGCCTTGTCACGCTTGACGACGACCATCTTGTCCTTGATGCGGCGGAAGGCCGCGTTGGCCTCGCGGACGATCTCGTCCTCGTCGACTTTGGTCAGCCTGCGGCCCAGCATGACGACTTCGCCATCGACGATCGTGGTATCGACGACGCTCTGGTTGCAGGCAAAGACGAGATGGCTCGTCATATGCACAGCGGTGTCGCGCAGAAGCGGGGTGAAGATCGCATTGTTGGTCTCGACGAGAATGATGTCGGCCTTGCGCCCGACCGAAAGCTGGCCGGTTTCGTGACCGAGTGCCTTGGCGCCATTGTTGGTCGCCATGCGCAGCACGTCACCCGCCTGCATCAGGCTTGCATCGGCGCGATGGGCGCGATGGACGAGCGACGCCCATTTCATCACCTCGAACATGTCGGCGGAATTGTTGCATTCCACCGCGTCGTGGCCGAGGCCTATATTGATGCCGGCCGCTAGCATTTCGGGAATGCGGGCGACACCATTGCCGAGCTTGGCGTTGGAATTCGGGTTGTGCGAGACGTGGGTCCCGGTCTCCGCGATCATTGCGATTTCGGCATCGGACAGGTGTACGCAGTGGGCCGCGATCGTGTCTTTACCGAGAAGGCCGGTTTCATAGGCGACCTCGGTCGGCCGGCGGCCGTATTTGTCGAGGCAGAAGTCGACCTCGGTCTTCGATTCGTTGAGATGCACATGCACACCGCAGCCGAGATCATCGGCCATGGCCCGTGCGTCGCGCAGCAGGCCGCGATCGGCAAGCGGCAGCCATTCGATGCCGACGCGCACCTGGATACGGCCGTTCGCCTTGCCGTGATTGGCCTTGTAGGCATCGTAATTGTCCTGCAGGCTGTCCAGATCGTGTTCGGGAGACGCGACGTCATTGGAGAGCACGGCGCGGATGCCGATATCTTCGGCTGCCTTCGCCAGCGCATTCAGCTGTCGATACATGTCGTTGACAGTTGTCGCGCCCGACTTGATCGATTCCATGTAGCTTGCCAGCGCCGCCCAATAGGCTGCTTCCGGATCGAGCGCGCGGATCAGCGGATACCAGCACTCGTCGAGATATTCCCAGAGCGGCATGTGATCGTTGAAACCCTTGCCGATCGCCGTATGGTAATGCAGGTCGATCAGGCCCGGCATGATGATCTTGTCGGAGGCATCGATTAGCGTGTCGCCCGTCTGGCTCGCAACGGTTTCGCCTTTCGGCACGATGGCCTGGATACGGTCATTCTCGACAATCACGGTTCCCTGCTCGTGATAGGTGCCGACCTCATCCAGGGTGAGGATCATGCCGTTTTCGATGATCAGTCTGCTCATGCGCTCTTCCCAGTTGTCTTTATCTTTGTTGGCCGAAAAATTATCAGGTTTAATTTGTGGTCCGTAGACCAGAGTGGGGTGGGCCGTGTTGCCGGAAAAGCAACAAGGATTGATGCGGCGGCAGCGCATCGCTCGTCGCTGGCCTGCGCGCCCTCCGGGGGCCCGGAGAATGAGCGCGTTTGGATCTGCCCGGCGGGTAGGTCCCGCCAAGGTCAAATGTCCCGGTGAAAGAATTCTCGCAGTCAGCCTGCGGGTTCGATCAGTGAAAGCTCGTCGAGAAAGGCGGTGGCGAAGCTGCCGGTACCGCGGGCGCCGGAAGCGCGCTTGGCCGCCTCGGCGTAGACTGCATGAGCGGCGACGACGGCGGTGGTCCTGTCTTCTGCATTGGCGAGCATGGCTGCGATCAATGCACCGAGCGAGCAACCGGCACCGGTCACCTGGGTCAGGCGAATGTCTCCGCCGCCGACGCTATAGGTCGTCTTGCCATCGGTGATATAATCGGTCGCGCCGCTGACGGCTGCGATCGTGCCGATCTCGGCGGCTACCTTTTCGAGGAAGGGCACGGCCTGGTCGGAGGTCATCGTCGTTTCCACACCCTGTCCGCCACCATGGCCGCCGGCAAGCGCGATCAGTTCGGAAGCGTCGCCGCGGATCGCCGTCGGCTTGAATTCGAGCAGGCTTTTAACGACGGCATCATAGTCTGCCGCGCCCGCGCCGACGGCAACCGGATCGAGCACCCAAGGTACGCCTCCCTCATGGGCAGATTTTGCAGCAAGCCTGATTTCCTCGGGGCCGCAGCTCATCAGGCTGGCAGCATTGATCCAAACGGCATGCGCATGGCCGCCAAAGACGCTCGGCCAGTCCATCGCCGTGCCGATCGCAGTTCCTGCACCGACCGCAAGCAGGACATTGGCCGAAAGGTTGGCGGCGACATAATTGGTCAATCCATAGCAGAACGGTTTCATCTCTTTCAGCCGCGCAAGTTCGTTGCGGACGGCTGCATCATTCCACGACATGTCTTTCATGCTGTTCACCCTTTATTGTTGTTGGATTAGCGCTTCTGTTCCTGACGATCGGGCCTGCTTAAACGATGGCGGTCACCTCCAGTTCGACGCGCATGCGCGGGTCGATGAGGCGGGCGACCTGAACCATTGTGCAGGCTGGTCGGATGGCGGAAAAAGCGCGGCCATGCGCTTCGATCAACGGCTCCCAGTCGTCGGCATCAGTAAGATAGATGCGGGTTCGCGTCACGTTTTCCAGCGAGCTTCCGGCCTGTTCGAGAATGCGCGAAACCTTGGCCACGGCATGGGCGAACTGGCTTGCGGCGTCGGCGGGGCCGACCACGTCCATATCGGCCGGCAATCCGGAGCAGCCCGACACGTAGGCGACGCCATCGGCGATGATGGCGCGCGAATAGCCCATCAGTTCCTCGTATCTGCTGCCGGTGGATATGGATGTCCTGGTCATGCACTACTTGGTTTCCACGTTGCGGCCCGCGTCTCAGAAGACGACGGGACCGGCGAGTTTCAAAAGATCGTCGGCCTGTATGTTGCGGAAATCGGGTATTGTCAGCGCCGGCCATTCGCCGAACAGGTAGGCGCCGGTCTGCAGGGCGATGAAAGGGATGCCGAGGGCCTCCGCGGCGCGCTGGTCCCAGAGACCGTCGCCGAGGATGATGGTGTCGATCGGTTCCCGCGCGCGCGCGCCGGCAAGCGAGGCTGCATCGCGCACCATATCGTCGCGAGTCAGCTGTTCGCCGCCGGTGGCAAGTGCCACACGATCTGCTTCTATGCCGAGCAGGCGGAGCTTGACGTTCGCCATCCGCCGCAACGATCCGGTTGCAAAGGCGATCGCCACATCATCGCGCGCAGAAAGCGCGGCAAGTAGCGATTTGGCTCCCGCAATCTCATCCAGCTTTGATGTCGAAAGATGATCGACGAGTGCTGCCTCATAGGCCCGGTCGTAGTGGGCCAGTTCGTCGGCTGCGATAGCGCGGCCATAGGCGTGGCGGAACAGTTCGGAGAGAACACCGAGATCGGTATAGTGGCGATAGGCATTCCACGGCTGGAAGGTGACGTCGAGGCCATCGCGCGCCAGTGCGGCAGTGATCAGGTCGTGATGAAGACCGGCGGAATCGAGCAGCGTGCCGTCGACATCGAAGATCACCAGCGTCTTCATGCTGTTCTTCCCTGACTGGCGATGGCGGGCCGAGCGAGCGCAAAGTCGCGCCGGGCTTCGAGCAGGCGGGCAACCTGCAGCACACCGCCATCGTCGAAGCGCTTGCCGGCGATCTGTACCGAGACCGGGCAGACGCCATCGCCCGGATCGAAGACCGGCACGGTCGCCGCCGGCCAGCCGGTCTGGTTGAACCAGCAGGCAAAGGCCTGATGGCTCATGGCGCCGAGCGTTGGATCGGGGCAGGGGAGATCGGCGGGGAAGGACCCTACCGGCAGGGCGGGCGACAGGATATAGTCGAAACGGTCGAGTTGTGCTGCCACATGGATTGCGGCTGCGCCGATGCGCCTTGCGACGCCCGCTGCGAAGATCGCGGACTGGTCGAGCAGATCCTCATACATGGCGCCGATGACGGGATGGATCTTTCCACGCTCGTCGGCCGAAAGGCCGAAATAATCCGGCGCGCCGACATAGAGCATGTTCCAGTGAATGGCGAGATAGTCGTCGGGCGTGACGTCGAGGTCATCGATCTCGACGATCTCAGCGCCGAGATCGGCAAGGCGGGCGATCTGCAATTCGACGGCCTGAAGCGTGGCCGGATCGGTCCTGTCGCCCCCGCCGGCCTGACGCCAGACGGCGATCACCTTGCCATCCAGCCGCTCGAAGGCAGGCGTTGTCGGCGCAAAGCCTCCTTCCAGCGAGAAAAAGTCGCGGTCGGAAAAGCGGCCGAGGGCGGCAAGCGTCCACTCAACCTCGTCGACGCTGCGCGCCATCGGGCCAGCGCTGCGATAGCTGCCGGGCGGATCATAGGCGATGCGGCCCTGGGTCGGCTTGA
The DNA here is from genome assembly GCF_050500185.1 of Neorhizobium sp. DAR64862/K0K3. Lineage (NCBI taxonomy): Bacteria > Pseudomonadati > Pseudomonadota > Alphaproteobacteria > Hyphomicrobiales > Rhizobiaceae > Neorhizobium > Neorhizobium sp. DAR64862/K0K3. Next base: position 896,384 of record NZ_CP191450.1, on the reverse strand, counting down.
TCGAGGCGAGGCCCGAGAGGGCGGCGGGCAGGCGGACGGAGCCGACCATGTCGGTGCCGAGTGCCACTGTCGCCGCACCGACGACGACGGAAGGGCCGGCGCCGGAGGATGAGCCGCCGGGGCTGGTCTCGGGGTTCCAGGCATTGCGGATGATGCCGTTCTGGGAACTGAGGCCCGACATGACCATGGCGAAATCCGGCATCGAGGTCTTGCAGGTCGGCACCATGCCGGCGGCGCGCGCCCTCGTGACCGGCAGGGCATCTTTCGGCGAGCGCGTGCCCGGATGGCAGGCTGTGCCGTGCCAACGCGGCATGCTGGCAACGTGGAAACTGTCCTTAAAGCTGATCGGTACGCCATCGAGCGGACCGAGCGGACGCGCTTCACGCCAGCGGTGTGCGCTTTCGGCCGCGGCTGAAAGCGTCATGTCCGCATCGACGCTCGCGACGCCGTTGAGATCTGCAAGAGGTCCACGGACAGCGGCGAGGGCCGCCTCTGCAACCTCGATCGGCGTGAAGCTGCCGGAGCGGAAGCCTTCGGTCATTTCGGCGGCGGACAGGAGATTGATGTCAGTCATGCTGTCCTGCCTTTCCGTCTCCGTCTTCGACCGGCAGTTCCGGGTTGTCGCGCCAGCCATTCATCGAGTCGTCGTAGATCTTCACATCGTCGACCCCTGCCAGCGCGAGAGCCAGCGCCAGACCCGCGGCATTGATGCCGCCGCCGCAATAGAGCACCGGTGCTATGCCCTTGGTGAGACTCAGGGCGGTCAGGGCATTCGACACGCGCGCAACCTCAAGACGATCATCCGGTCCCAGAAGATCCGGAAATGGGAGGTTGACGCTGGTCGGGATATGGCCCCGACGTGGATCCGTGCTGTCGGCACCGGTAAACTGCTCGGCGCGCAGCCCGCAGATCAAGGGCGTTTCGGTGGAGACTCCGCCCCCGATCAGGTCGAGCACCTCGTCCGCGCCGACAAATGTTCGTTGGCCGTGTGCCGCCTTGAAATTTCCCCGCTCGAAGCAGGATGCGGGACCGATGTCGATAGCGCCCCCGGCATTTTTCCAGGCTGCCAGTCCGCCATTCAGCACGCGTATATTGCTGTGGCCGAAGGCCCGCAGCACGGTCCAGACGCGGGCGGCATAGGCACCGCCCATCGGGTCATAGGTGACGACCATGCTGTCATTGTCGATGCCGACGTCTTGGGCTGCGGCTTCGAGGCCGGCCTTGGTCGGGCAGGTGAAGGCGTAAGGCGCGGCGGGATCCGAAAACCGGGCGAAAAGATCGGCAAAGCGGGCGCCGGGAATATGGCCTCGGGCAAAGACCGCATCTCCGGGCAAAAAGCCGGTGCGGCCATTGACCCGGGCCATGCGTTCGACCGAGCAGTCTAGTACGATCAGGTTCGGCAAATGGCGTTTCAGCCATTTGGCCTCGACATCACGCGTTGCCGGTAGATGCCCGAGACGTGCTCGCCCGCTTCTGGTCTCTGCCATGACAGGCCCGTGTCCGCCGACAGGTCTGCGGCAACGCGCGCAAGCTCTCTCCGGCGCAAGGTCACGAGAAGGTTGCGCCGGAAGGTGACGCCCTCGTCGTCGTGGCTTGCCAGTCCCTCCTCGACGAGACGTTCGGCACGGGCTTCCATCGCGGCCTTCACCTCACTTCCATCGCGGCCTTCACCTCACCGCCGAAGCAGCCGCGCCCCCGATTGGCGTTGACCGCCAAGACACTGTCTCCACGCCTGAAGCGGTGCTTTCCCGTGTCGACGATTGCCATCCCCGACGATGGCTTCCATTGTAGAAGCCTGTGATCTCGTAGTTTTCCGTGCCAAGCTCTGCGCGCGCCACATCGCGGAGCAAGACCATGCCGCCGTCCGTGTCTGTCCGCAGAACGATACGTTCAAAGTCTTCCGGTGTTCGTAGGAGGGACTGCGCCGTGACGGTTGCGTTCAGCTCCTGTCCTGTAGGAGCCGGCATGGCGCCAAAGGATCCCGCCGAAATCTGGGCATTTTGTGCGCTAATTGCATCGACAACCGTAGAAGGCGAAAGATCGTAGTATTTCAGCTTCTGCGGATCGAGCCTTATCCGCATTGCATACTCGGATCCGAATACTTCGACTTTGCCAACGCCTTCCAGGCGAGAAACCGGATCAACCATGTAGGAATTGAGGTAATCGGCGAGGTCGATCGCGGTTCGAGTGCTGTCGTCCGAAATCAGGCCAATCACCATCAGAAAACCGGTGGTTGACTTTTCCACAGTGACCCCTTGCCGTGTAACCTCTTCGGGGACGTTGGACTCAGCCTGGCTGAGTTTGTTTTGCACCTGCACCTGGGCGATATCAGGGTTCGTGCCCAAATTGAAGGTCAAGGTGATGGTTGCACGACCGGTCGAAGTCGTAGAGCTGTCGATGTAGAGCAGTCCATCAAGCCCGGTCATTTCCTTTTCGATAATCTGAACCACCGTGTCGGCAACGGTTTCAGCGGAAGCGCCAGGGTAGGTGGCGCCGATGACGACAGATGGGCCGGCAATCGATGGATATTGTGAGATTGGCAGCCTCAGGATCGAAAGGATGCCGAGGCCCATGATGACGATGGCGATAACCCACGCAAATATGGGTCTATCGATGAAAAACCGTGACATCGTTCAGTTGCCTCCGGTGGCCGAGGCCTGCTGATCTGCAGGCTCTGTTGCTATTTCAACGACGGTACCAGGTGATATTTTCTGAAAACCGGATGTGATGACTGCATCACCGGTCTTCAGACCCGCGGTCACCACCCACTTGTTGTTGGAATCGGTCACAATAGTCAGCGGTCGGACGGCAACCTTACCGTCCTCTACTATCCAGACGAAGGCCCCCCTTTGTGTTGCGCATGACTGCGCTTCTTGAAACAAGGAAGGCGTCCTTCGCGGTGACCTGAGGCAATTCGACCTCTACGTAAAGGCCGGGAAGGAGCTTCATATCCGGGTTGGCAAACGTCAGGCGCAGCGTAACCGTGCCGGTCGTTGCTTCCACCTGTGATTCTGCGGCGTTCAGTTGCCCCCTATGGTCGTAGACTGTGCCGTCAGGAAGTATCATGGACGCCGTTACAGAACCGTCGAATGCGGATGCGCCGCCGGACGCGTTCCACCGCAGAAGATCGGTTGCGGATTGTGTGACATCAACGTAAATCGGATCAAGTGTCCGGATGGTGGTCAGCGCCGTAGTCTGCTGTGCAGCCACCAGAGCCCCGGTGGTGGTCTGGGAAAAGCCGATCAATCCGCTGATCGGAGCACTGATTGTCGTTCTGTCCAAATCGATCTGGGCGGTCGCCAGATCAGCTTTTGCCTTCTGAAGGGCTGCATCGGACCGGCTACGTTCAGCAACCTTGTCGTCGCGATCGGAAGCCAAGCCGGAGTTTCGAGCGAACAACTCTTCCGCCCGCCGCGCTTGTATGACTGCCACGTGGTAGCTAGCCTGCGCTTCCGCTACAGCGGCGCTCGCCGATCGCAGGGTCGCCGCATAGGTTTCGTCTTCGATCTTGTAAAGGGGCTGCCCTGCTTGACCCGGGCCCCTTCCTGGAACAGGCGTTCGCGAATGATGCCCGCAACCTGCGGCCTTACCTCTGCTACGGTCGACGCCTTAATTCGACCCGGCAGTCGAGACGTCAGCGTAAAGTCAGCCGGTTCTACAACTTCAACCGTGACAGTGGGCGTCAGGTATCGCCGATGACAAAGATGGCTTCGTTGCCGGGCAAGGAAAGGTCGGATCGGACCGCGACCCGCCCAACGCGATCCGCATCGACACCCAGCCATTCCGCGGCAGGGGATGCCTGCACGCCTGCGGCCCAGATAATGGTGCGGCAAGCTGTATCAATTTCGCCGATCCGGATCGTTTCAGCGGCACATCCCTTCACCGGCTGGCCTAGAAGTACCTCGACGCCGAGACGTTCGAGGACGGTTTGGGCGTAGGCGGACAAATCCTCGCTGAAGGCCGGGAGAACACGCGATCCGGCCTCCACCAGCAGGACGCTCGACTCGCGGGTGTCGATGTGACGGAATTCCCGCGGCAGGGTGTGGTGGGCGAGTTCCGCTATGGTTCCGGCCAGTTCGACGCCGGTTGGTCCGGCCCCGACGATCGCGAATGTCAGAAGCGCCTCCGCACTTCCGGATCAGGTTCCCGCTCTGCGCGTTCGAAGGCAAGCAACATCCGGCGGCGGATGGTGGTCGCATCCTCAAGGGTCTTGAGGCCCGGTGCAAAGGGCTCCCACCGGTCCTTGCCGAAATAGGCATGCCGGGAGCCTGTCGCCAGAACCAGCGTGTCGTCTTCCAAAACCACGTGGCGCGCGTCACGATCGACGTCGACGACCTCCCCAAGCAGGGTCTCCACTTCGGACCTGTCGCGGAACAGGTGCCGGATTGGTCAAGCGATTTCGGAGGTCGCCAAGACCGTTGTCGCAACCTGGTAAAGCAGCGGTTGGAAGAGATGGTGATTGCGCCGGTCGATGAGTGTGATCGAGACGGCGTGATGCTTCAGCCTGTGAACGCATTGCAGACCGGCGAAACCCGCCCCGACGACAACGACCTTGTGATTTTCTGTATCCGGAATCGTCCGGTCCTCTCTTGTCGCATCTGATGTCATGCGCCGGGGGGCATCCCGACGCATGAGTATGAAGCGTGTGGGTCGGGGCTTATGCGCGACCCTGTTCGAGCGCCTCGGCAGGCGTCCAGTTGCCATGAAGCGACATACGCAGCCGGAACGGGATCTTGATACGAGCGACAGGCCCGGCTGCCATCTTCAGCGAGTCCAGAACGACAAGTTCGGTGTTGTCTCCGTTGAGATGGTTCAACAGCGCGATGACATAACCGTCGCCTTCCGGTGCATCTTCCGAACGCGGCACGAAGATCGGTTCCTGGAAGCACTGAGCGCTGCCAGGAAACCATGCGTCGGTTTCACCAGTCTTCACGTTGACATGGGCGAGTTGATTGAAGAACTGGAACGGTCGTTCACCGAGGCTTTCGTCGAAAGGCAGCGTCGGATCGAAGGCAAGAACAAAACCGTGCTCATAGGGCTTGCCGGTAAAACGCTCGTCACAACGTGGGAACTCACAGGGGAACGACGTGATGGGGCGCGGCTGAAGCGTATTTTCGCCAACGCCTGTATCCCCCGGCCCGTTGAGATTGAACGACCAGCGCATGAGCTGCGAACTCAGCGTTTCAGGGAGCGGTACGGAGCCGTCCGCCTGCGGGAAGAAGTAGAAGACGTTGCCCGTGGTGACCGGCATGTCGACTTGCAGGAAACCGTCTTCTTCATAGGAGTTGAGGGTGTGTCCCTGGAAACCGTCTTTCGGTCCCTCGAACCACATGACATCCTCGGCACTGCCGTCGCGTGGCAGGACGCCGAACAGTTGGGGAAGATCGGGTTGCCACTGGAAGTGCTGCCCGCCGGCCTTCATACGCTCGACATCAACGGTGAGCGGGATAAGCGGGAACACGACGTGACGGGCCGTGATTGCAAAATCATGGATCATCGCCGCGTAGGGTCCCTGGAACCAGATTTCCTTCTTAAGCTTGCCGGAAGCATCGATCTCGAAATACGCAATGTCCGGCGTGCCATCGCCCTTCGCCTCATAGGCAAAGCAAAGAAGGTCGCCATTGTCGGGATCGACTTTAGGATGGGCGGTGAAGGTTGCCGACTTGATCTGGCCGTCGAAGTCCCAGACGCCCAGTGTTTCCAGCGTTTCGGGATCGAGGGCGTAGGGAAGCGCGTCCTCTTTCATCGCCAGCAGCACACCGCCGTGGTAGAGCACGGTCGTGTTCGCCGTAGTGTTATTCTTGGCAGCAAGCGGGTCGTTGGTATAGACGTTGCGATAGACGCCGTTCAGGGACCGTCGCTCGCGCCATTGCGCTTCCAGGCGATCCGTATGGACATAGCGGCGACGCAGGCTGACATGACCGTTCTCGAATTTAAAGGCGGAGACGAGGCCATCGCCGTTGAAGAAGATGTCCTTGCCGAGCATTGGCGGATAATAGGAATCCGGCGATACCTGGAAGAACGTGCCTGCGATCTCGGGCGGGATGGTGCCCTCGATCTCAAGATCAAAGATCTGCGTCTCGACGCGGCTCGGCTTGTAGAGGCCGGTAAACTCGGGAATTTCCGGGAAGGTCATGCTCATGATGTGTTTTCCTTCTGCTTTATCCGGTTGCGGGGTGAGGTGAGGATCAGAACGGATAGGCGCGCGGTTCTTCCTGCACGCTGATCCAGTGGTCGGTGGTCAGTTCTCGGATGATCCAGTCGCTGTTGAAGCGGCCGAGACCGCTGTTCTTCTCGCCACCGAACATCATGTTCGGGTCGTCATTGGGAGAGATGTCGTTGATGTGGGTCATGCCCCCCTCGACGCCCTTGGCGAAGCGCAGCCCGCGTGCCGCGTCCTGTGTGAACACGGCGCTGGAAAGACCGAATTCGACAGCGTTGGCCATGCGCAGAGCCTCGGCCTCGTCAGCCGCGCGGATCAGCGGAGCGATGGGACTGAACAGCTCCGTCTGTGCCAGCTCGGATTCGTTGGCGACATCGACAAAGACCTGTGGCGGCAGAACCTGTCCCGATGGCTCCTCACCCAGAACCTGACGGATGCCAGCGGCGCGGGCCTTTTCCACATGGTTGAGCGCGGCATTGAACTGTTTTTCGTTGATCAGCGGTCCGATGACCGTATCCCGCTCATTCGGATCGCCGACCTTGAGGGCGCGCGCGCGTTCGACAAAGGCTTCGACAAAACGATTGTAAAGACCCGCTTCTATGATGATGCGATTGGTGCTCATGCAGATCTGGCCCTGATGCAGGAAGCGGCCGACAATGGCACCCGAGACGGCCTGGTCGAGATCGGCATCGCCGAGCACGACGCAGGGGGCATTACCGCCAAGTTCAAGACCGACACGCTTCAGGGTCGGTCCCGTCATCGCCAGCTCGCCGATGCGCTTGCCGACGCGGGTGGAGCCGGTGAAGGAAATGAACTTTGGAACAGGATGCAGGGTGAAGGGATCGCCGATCTCCTTCACATCGCCGATGACGACATTCAGCAGACCCGGCGGCAACCCGGCCTCCTCGTAAATGCTGGCGAGCAGCAGACCGCCGGTGACCGGCGTGTCCTCGGCAGGCTTGACCACGACGCCGTTGCCAACGGCAAGCGCTGGCGCAATCGAGCGGTTTGACAGATGCAACGGGAAGTTCCAGGGGCTGATGACGCCGACGACGCCCAGCGGCTGGCGATAGACCCGGCTTTCCTTGCCGGGGATGTCGATCGGCAGGATGCGTCCCGCCACGCGCGCAGGCATGGTCGCAGCTGCGAGTGTGCAGGCACGAACTGCCGCCCATTCCATCTCGGCCTTGATCCGGGTGCTACCGGATTCGGCGATCAGCCAGTTGACGATCTCCGCATGACGGCGGTCGATGACATCGACGGCGCGATACATGACCGTTGCCCGTTCTCCCGGGAGGAGCCGCGCCCAATCAAGTTGAGCCTCCTCCGCCGCAAGAAATGCCTCGTCGAGATCGCAGCGATTGGCGCAGGCGATCTCGGTCAAGACCTGGCCGTCGTACGGGTTAGTATCGGCAAGCGCCGTTCGCGCGCTTCCAGATCGCCATTGGCCGGCGATATACTGGCCTGCGAACTGGCTCGGGTTCTGGGTATCAGGCATTGCACTTCCTCCTTGTGTTCGAAGTAATGAGGGCATCGAGCGCGACGCTGGCTTCCAGAGCTGCCACTCGTGCGGAATGGGAATTGAGGCTTCTGGCATCGGCCGCCGATGCCAGACACGCCTGCGCCGCGGTGAACAACGGGCCGTCCGGGGCGGCGGCATCGAGAAGCCGCACAAATGTGCTGCGCAGCGCTTCGTGACGGGACCGAGAGGAGGCCCGGTCGGGGCTACGGGCGATAAGAGCCGTCAGGTGGACGATCCGGCGAGCCATCAGCCCGCAGCGCACCGCCGGCGTCGACGGAAGGACCAGCCAGAACATCGTCACGGCGATGAAGACACCTGACACGATTGCCACCGCCTCCGGCAACGCAATCTCGGCCGTCACGGGCGCTGAACCCGGCTGGGCTGTCAGCAGGAACGTCATGGCCATGTCGATGGCCATCTTACCGGTCGCCGACTGACGCATCAGCCAGGCGGAGACCAGCAGGAAAGGCGTAATGCAGACGAGCATCGGTAGCAGAAGGCCATCGGCCTGCGGCAGCAGGAACAGTCGTGTCAGCAATCCGGCCGCCGCGCCGGCAAGCGTGCCGATCATGACCTGGATCACCATGTGATTGCCGTGGTCGTGACTGGAGAAAAGCGAGGTGAACAACACGGCCGTCATTGCCATCATCGCACCGGCCTGCCAGCCGGACGCCAGCCAGATGATGGCGGCAAGCGCCAGTGCGAGAACAGGCCGCCCGGCAGCTCTAACCGCCTCCACGGGATTGAAGTCAAAACGGAAATGGCTCCATGCCGTTTGCCGGTCAGGCTCCAATGCCTGTACTAGATCTCCGAGGGCGTTCGCCAATGCCGGCCGGTCACCCAGGACGGCGTTTCCAGCCAGCGACCGCACGCGTTGAAGCGGATCGTCCTGTTTTTCGTCGGCTGCGGTGACCCCGCCCTGGCCTGATCGGGCCAGCGCAACAAGTTCCAGCAACACACCGGAGATATGGCGCAGGCGAAGCGCGTCGAACCGACGACGGAGTGATCCGGCCGCGTAGTCATCGATAGCGCGATCGAATGTGCCGATTTCGGCCACGAGTGTGGGATCCGTGTTCAGTCGTTGCTCGGCAGGCTCGCTCTCAACCAATCGCAGCACACGGTCCAGAAGGCTTCTGGCGTGCGTCCCGGCGTTCGTATGTTTCAAAGGCAGGGCCCGGAAAGACAGGAGCGTTGAGCAGGCAATGCCGATCAGCGTGCACAGGACGCGGTCCTGCGCCAACACAGCATCGGCATGCCCGTCACTGAGGCCGAACAGGACGACGATCCCTGCCGTATAGCCGGCCAGGACAAACCCATAATTGCGGAAGTGCCGGAAGATGGTTCCAAGCCCGGCGCAAAGTGCAAGCCAGAATGCCAGGACTGTCAGGGCAATTGGCAGGTCGTGCGCCCATGATATCAGGATCAGCGCCCCGGCGACGGCACCCCAGATCGTACCAGTCAGGCGCGCGAGGCTTCGCTCGATGAGAAGGCCGCGTGTCGGCTGCGCGACGAGCCAGACGGTCATAGCTGCCCACCAGGGATGGTGGATGCCGAGAAGGTGAGCGGAGGTGAGCGCCAGAAGCGCAGCCACCGTCGTGCGGATGGCGAACGTGAGGGGGCGATGCACCGGTGCGTTTGGAGGAGAAATCGTCGGTCGAGTTGTCGCGTATGAGGGTGTGCCGCCGACGTTGCCAGCACATTCAAAATCTCCAACCGGTCGATACCCGACATCCATTGAAATATCTCATACTTGAACGATACCGTTTAGATATAGAGCCGCGCCTTGCCCTTTGTCAATATTCCTGTACGATATCGTTTAGTTATAGGGCCGCCGAGTGGCACGGTCGCGCTAATGAGAAGGTCAAGGATGCGACGGAAGACCGAGGATCGGCGGTTGGGCTTTGTGAAAGCCGCCGGAAAATTGTTTATCGAAAAGGGGTTCGGCGCCGTCACGATGGAGGCTGTGGCCGCCGAAGCTTCAGCATCCAAAGCCACGCTCTATGGATATTTTCCCAGCAAGGAGGCTCTCTTCGAAGCGTTCGTCAATGAGGCCGGCGTGGGCGGGATTGAGGAGATCGAGGCGGCAAAAGGTGGTCAGGATACTGTCCAGATCCTTCGCCAGCTTGGGATGGCTTATCTCGATTTGGTGACGCGCCCGGACGTGGTCGAAGCCAATCGCCTGATCATGGGGGAAGCCGGCCGCCAGCCTCAGCTCAGCCGGATCTTCTATAAGAACGGTCCACGAAAGGTACTGATCGCGATCAGTGAGACGATCGCCGGCTTGATGGATTCTGGCGAGTTGAAACGATCCGATCTCCGCGACACAAGCCTGTACTTCAAGGCTCTCTGCGAAGCAGGTCTTGTCGAGCGTCAGCTATGGGGTCTGGACGGCGTACCGGATCGAGCGGCTCGCCTGTCCGCAGTCGAGAAGGCAACTGACGTATTCCTCGCGGCTTTCGCCGCGAGGAAACATATCCGATAGAATCAGATAGGTGTGCCCTGCCGTCTTTCATCCGATCGCTTTATTCATCGCAGGCGAAGCCTGTATCAGTTGGCCTTGGCGTAGAGTTTTTTCTGGTGATCTCGCCAGGCCAATATCGTCGAGGTGTACGATGTCAAGCTAATGACGCGAAAACCCACAGCGAAGCCGTTCCTGGAGGCGCAAGACGTGGATTGCGCTTGCCTTTTCCCAGAAGGTCCGCTTCGCATGGATCACTCTCGGGGTCGCTGTGGGAAACTCGAACTGATCAACGAGGCCTGTCACAACCGATCTCTCGAAGGCTGGCTAGCTCTCCCGTGGAACGGCTCCGAACTGCAGCATGACATTGGGCGCGACATAGCCGGATCTCGAACCGATGGCGTTGTATTCGATATACAGCTGTCGGCTTCGATCCGGATCTCTACCGAAGGTGACTGCGCTGGTTCGCACGCGGAACCGAACCGGCTCAGTTCCGCGTGCAAACCAACAGGCTGGAGGCAATTGCGACATGAGTTCGCTCGGGCAGTGGCAAGGCTACCCTCTTAGTGCGCCAGCAGGATTGGCAGATTCGCGGCATGCAACATCTGCCTGGTGGTGCTGCCGAGGAGCCACTCAATGAACTCGGAATGACGGAAGGCGCCGCTCACTAGCAGCATTTGCTTCTTCGACGATCCGCGTACCGAGGTCGATGCCGTCCTTCCGCGACAGGGAGCGCATATCCGGTTCGGGGCCGGATTCAGCCAGTAATCGGGCAAAACCTAGGGCGACATCGTCATTCTCGCCAATCTGGATTGCGGTTACGCGGTCCGCCATCCGAGCCCGGGAGATGCGCCCTCTATCGCATGACGCGCCTGCTCACTGTCGCTGAGACCGATGGCGATATGAGAAAATCGCGTTCGCTTTCCACGTCGCCAACCTGCAGGCATAACGATGACGGGGCGGCGTGCCTCGAACACGCAGGCGTGGAGTGCGTCACCGGCATCCATGTTGGAACCTGTTCCCAGGTCAGGGCAACCACGTCGGCGGCCTGTGCCGCGCGCCGCACGCTCTCCTCTTCGGCGCCGGTAACCGCCACATCCGCGGCAGGCGTCAGCCTGTGGCCGCGAAGGCAGCGGCCATCGCGGCAAGGCAATTCGGTTGGAAGGGAGGGAATCTCATCGAGATTGCCACTACGCAGCACACTAAATGCTGGCTTGCTGCCGCTCCTCCTCCGCCATGGTTCGCGTTGCCACGAGGTGTATGTTCCTCCTGAACCACAGACATTTCGTTGGGGCGTCAGCATAAGCGCTCTAATGAAACACGAATGTCGAGCATCCGCAGCCGCTCTTTGGAAGTGGGCGACCTTCGGTTAATGTCTGATTCTCTGTTCGGGAGAGAGCAAGCGCCCCCCGAGCGCGTCCCGGATGTCTTGTAGATCGACACCATCTCCAATGCGGATATATGTAGGCGTGTAACGACACAATTCGACGATGCGGGTCACACGGCAACCTGCAAAGAATGTCGGTATCGGTGGTTGCCTGCCCCCGCAACCAACAAAACGTGTAAATTCGACCATTCCCCCTCACGCTCGGCGAGCAAGGCTTCGCAGCGGTGCAGGAATTTTGTCTTGTCGGCAAGTGACTTGAACTCTCCAGCAGAACGTATGCGGGCGAACTCCGAAGATTGTTGGTGCCGCAGGTCACAGGAGACCTCACGCCAGGCTTCCTGGGCGGCCAGAATCGCGGCGAGGCGACCGTGAATGGTCAGTTCCGCCGTCTTGCCACCCGACGATGGCGCGATGACCACCTGACCTGAGACCCAACTCCCCTCCAGTTTTCGAGAGAGTCTTGGTTTTCGATCTGGCCTCATGCGGCCTGTTTTTCCATAGCCATTTTCATTGCGAACTCTCTGGGTGTGATGTTGCCCAGCGACGAGTGGGGTCTGTTCCTGTTGTAATCCTCCTTCCATGCGGTGATGGCGGCGCGGGCCTGGGTGAGTGACGAGAACAGGGTCTCGTTGAGGCACTCAAGCTTTCGACGAAGCCGTTTTGCATCGGCTTGCCGGGGGCGATGTAGTGCCATTCGACCTTTGTCTCCTGGCACCATTTGAGGATGGCCATGCTGGTCATCTCCGTGCCGTTGTCCGAGACAATCGTCTTCGGCTTCCCCCGTCTGACGATAAGGGTGTCCAACTCGGGGGCAAGCCGAGCGCCCGACAGAGATGTGTCGGCGACCAGGCACAGGCATTCGCGGGTGAAATCGTCGACAACCGCCAGCACCCGGAAGCGGCGACCGTCGGTGAAGGCATCGCTGATGAAGTCCAAACTCCAGCGCTCGTTGGGGCGTGACGGCAGAGCCAGGGGGCGTCTTGTCCCCAAGGCCCGCTTTCGGCCGCCGCGCTTGCGCACCGTCAGCTTCTCCTCCCGATAGAGACGTCGAAGCTTCTTCAGGTTCATGACGATCCCCTGACGGTCGAGCATCACGTGGATGCGGCGATAACCGAAGCGTCGGCGCTCCGACGCCACTTTCTTCATTGCCTCCCGAATAGTCGCATCGTCAGGCCGCACGCTGCGGTATCGCATGCTCGACCGATCTCACGACAGAACCTCGCACGCCCGACGCTGGCTCACCCCATGCTGCGCACAGACATGAGCCACCACATCCCGCTTCACATCGGGCGTCACCATTAATGGGATGGTCCGCCTCGTCCTCCCGTAGCATTATGAGGCTGTCAAACCGAAGGAGGTTGCAATGCCACAACTCAATGTGCCGCGTTCAGCGGCTGTCTACGGAATTGATATCGGTAAGAACATCTTCCACGTCGTCGGTCTCGGAAGCGATGGCGTGCCAGTTCAGAAGGTTCGTTTCCGACGCGATACGCTGCTACAGTTCTTCGAGCGCGCAGCGCCGGCGATCGTGGGAATGGAATCTTGCGCTGGCTCTCAATGGATTGCCAGGAAGATAAAGGCTCTGGGACATAAGGTGCGCTTGATCCCGGCGCAATTTGTGAAGCCCTACGTAAAATCGAACAAGACCGACATCATCGATGCGGAGGCGATCGCTGAGGCAGCTACGCGACCAACGATGCGGTTTGCAGCACTCAAGAGCGAGGAACAAGCCGATCTTCAGGCTTTGCACAGGGTACGAGACCAGATGATCGGAACGCGCACCCGGCTGATCAATCAGATGCGAGCCTTTTGCCTCGAATACGGGATCGCGCTGCGTCAGGGCGCAGGTCTGTTCAAGCTCGACCTGCCACAGGTTCTCGAAGACAAATCGAACGACCTTTCGTCGGCGATGCGTAAGCTGCTCGCAGATCTGTTTGCCGATCTACGCCAATTGGAACAACGTATCGGTGACGTCACACGCGAGATCGAAGCCATAGCCAGTCGAGAGGATGTGGCTCGACGGCTCATGACGATCCCCGGCATCGGAGCATTGGGGGCGACTGCACTTCTTGCTGCGATTGGCAACGGTCGGCAATTCCAAAAAGCCCGCGATCTGGCTGCGTGGCTTGGCCTCGTGCCGCGAGAATACTCGACCGGCGGAAAGCAAAAGCTTCTCGGCATCAGCAAGCGAGGAAACCGCTATGTTCGCAAACTTCTCGTGCATGGCGCACGATCATGCTTTCGGCATCTCGACCGAACACGGGATCGACTGGGGAACTGGCTGGATGGCCTTCAAGCCCGGATGCACCCAAACAAAGCTGTCGTCGCACTTGCCGCAAAAATGGCCCGGATTGTCTGGGTCGTCCTGACCAAGCCTGGAGCACTCTACGAACGCAGAGACCCTGCCTTCACCTGAAGCTCCAAGCTCGATTGCAAGGCTCGGGAATAGTGATGACGAAACAGTGGATCAACATGCCGTAAGTCCTGTGCAAAAAAGCGGGCTTCGTGCCCGAACCATTTATTGGGAACGGCGTGTGCGGATCTCATCATGGCCTGGCTGCAACCGCAGCCCACTCGCGAGAGGCCGGATACATTTATGCAACTGGAATCGTCATTTGCGATGTCGCGAACCCTTGCACGGACGGGGCGGACCATACATTTTTTGACGCGACATCCTTCAGGATCGCATTGTCCAGCATGGCCTCGGCCAAGAGCTTCTTCAGCTTGGCGTTCTCGTCCTCGAGCGCCTTCAGCTTGCGGGCATCGGACACGTCCATGCCGCCATACTTCGCCTTGTATTTGTAGAAGGTTGCGTCCGAGATGCCGTGCTTGCGGCAGACGTCAACTGTCTTCGCACCCGCCTCCTGCTCCTTCAATATCCCGATGATCTGTTCTTCCGTGAACCGTGAACGCTTCATTCGTCCGTCTCCTCGTTGTGACGGACTCTACCAAAATCTGGTGGAAGTTTAGGGTCTCAGGTCAGTCTGAGCCCAAGGTGTAGGCCCAGCCGAAGCAATAGGAATGATCTAACGGCTTCGGCGGCCGGTCGTGGATATCTCTTCTCATCCGGCATGTGTCTCACGATCTCGTCCGTGGTCTTACGATATTCCGCCAGCGGGCTGTCCGCTTCAAGTACACACATGATCGGTTCAAATGGATCGCGATGCACGCGCATCACTCACTGGATCTCCTTGGAACGGTTAGCGGCATGTCGGTGAAACGCATCACAGGCGCCATGCCAATCGCGAGCCGCGAAATCGATTTCTTCCTGCTCAATCAAGCCCGCAATGGGCCTGACATTCCGAAGCAGCTCCGGATGCTGCCGGATCCAACCGACTTCCGCGCGAGATAGGGCTTGGGCGACCATCAGCATGTCTTCTTCCCACTTGGTGTAGAAGCCACGTCTCTGTTCCCGCCACTGCAGATACCAGTCCCAAACGCCAGGGAAGACGAGAAGGCCGAAGCTTAACTGGCTGACTGGCACACCGAAACCCTTCACGACACCGTTTGGCGAGGCAGCAAGCGCACCAAACATCAAGCCGAGGTGCTCAATCTTCTGGGAGGCCGTTTCTTCACCCCAGACGCCGTTCCGTTGGAACCCAATCGCCGTCAGCGTCGAAGTCTTGAAGCGGATGCGATCATCCATTTCCGTGGCAAGTCTCGGCGGTGCGTCGACAATGCCGGAGAGCAGATCAGGGTCATCAAGTTCTGCGGCAACGTTTTGATTGGTGCCGGCCGCCGATGCCAATGACCGAGAGGAAAGAAAACTGCTGCCATAGGTGACGCCGGGAAATCGGATGGCATATCGCTGCTTGCTGGCCGCCGCCTGATAGCGGCGATATTCCGTAGAGCCGGAAATGATCACCCGGCGCACCCAATCGAGGATCTCCTCGCGCTTGGTAAAGGGCAGGCTGTTGAAGTCTTCGGGCAGGTGCAGTGAAATCCGTCGACGCTCAGCTGGGCTGATGTCACCGAGATCGTGACCATACAGCGAGCGTGCCTGATGCGGCAGTTTCTCTTTGAAATATCCCTCTGAAAGTCGATAGCGTCGCTCGATGCGGCGGAGGATGTTGAAACTGGCAAGAGATCGGGGCACGCGCTCTCCGTGGATCCAGGATAGCAGCGTCTTGTTGTTGAAAGTCTCATTCAGATGAACAACGGCGCGGTAAAGCTGCCAATAGGTGTCGCCGAACCGACGCATATGGTAGACTAATGCGTCCTGAAAGCTCGCGGGATCTTCTGTCGCTTAAAATAGTGCTTCTGGGAAAGGGCTTATCGGTTTTGGTGCTGGGCCGGGCGATGTTGACGCAGACCGGACAAAGGTGCCAGCGATCGCCGCGCGTTGTGGCTGTCGGGCTGAGCGTGCGGAAGCTGCCGTCTTGGCGGGCGTCATTCTACCCGTGCTAACTGTCGGCTTTGGTGGTCGTCGTTCTTCGGTAGCTGGTGGTGCGCCGAGCCAGCGGATGATTGCATCCAAGCCTGGCCGGACCTGCTTTTTGAGTTCTGCCGTTAACTCGGCTTCGATCCCACAGGCCTGACCGATCATCTTCCAGTCGATATGGCCATTCAGAAGCGGGGGCGATTTGCGGTAGATGATCAAACTGGCCAGATAGGGCCGTATATTTTCGAACACCCGCCTGGATGCGACTGGAGCGATACGAAGCTCGCAGAATTCCGAAATTTTTCGCTGAAAATGTCGTGATGAAAGGTCGTGTTTGGTCATGCTCATTCCTTTTCGCTCGGCACCAGTGCCGAGGGCGAGCGGAAATAGGGGGCGCCCATTAACAAAATATGTTTAGGGCAAGAGGTTAGCTGTCGATCGCTGCTTCTTGAATGGAGAGATGCAGATTGTGGTGCTGAGCAATAGACGGGCTTGCAATAGCTCATTTCCAGCGATAATTATGAGCTATAGAGAGGGATTCTATAACTCATGAAATGGAACTGGCAAAACACTGACTGGCCAAACTTCAGATACGACACCGCAAGCCTGATATCGTTGGAGCAGAAATTCTTGCAGTCCGCCGGCGAGGTTATCGGTGCTGTTCGACATTTCAACGATGACGACAGCAACCAACTTCGTATTGAGTTGCTGAGCGACGAAGCGGTCAAGACCTCAGAGATTGAGGGGGAATTTCTGGACCGCGTGAGTGTCCAGTCATCACTCCGCCGGCAGTTCGGGCTAAACACTGATGATAGACAGATCCGCCCCCAAGAGCGGGGGATCGCCGAGATGATGGCGGATGTCTATCGAAGTTGGCATAGGCCGCTGTGTCATGAGGGACTGTTCCACTGGCATTCAATGCTGATGGCCGGAAACCGATATATTGAAACGGTTGGTGCTTACCGCACGCATGAAGACGCCATGCAGATTGTATCGGGTCGATTGGACAAACCCACTATCCACTTCGAGGCTCCCCCATCTCGCCAGGTTGCCGCTGAGATGGAGACCTTCAGCACATGGTTCAATCAATCCGGGCCAGATGGTCAAACGTCGCTTCAAGCTTTGACGCGCGCCGCAGTAGGACACCTTTACTTTGAAAGCATACATCCATTTGAGGATGGCAACGGCCGAATTGGACGCGCGCTCGCCGAGAAATCCCTAGCGCAAAACATAGGGCAGCCAAGCCTCATTTCACTCGCCTTCACAATCGAGAAGCGCCGGAAGGCCTATTACTCAGAGCTTGAGCGGCACCAGCGCACGCTTGATATCACCGACTGGGTCATTTTCTTTTCAGAAACTATCCTGGATGCTCAACAGGCGACGCTTGAGCGCGTAGATTTCTTCATCCAGAAAGCAAAGTTCTATGATCGTTTTCGGGACAAGCTGAACGAGCGGCAAGAAAAGGTAGTCGCGCGCATCTTCAAGGAAGGCACGGCTGGCTTCAAGGGAGGTCTAAGTGCCGAAAACTATATCTCGATCACAGATACATCCCGCGCTACAGCAACACGCGACCTTCAGCAACTCGTGGAGATCGGTGCACTGACCCGTACGGGTGAACGTCGGCATACTCGGTACTCACTGTCATTGCAGAAATAATTCGCTACCACTCCAATGAACACCACCAAAGTCATTATCTAGGCGAACGGCTGTTCAAGTCCTTTCAAGTCGTCGAAGAAGAGCGTAGCCGTTAGCCTGAGACTGGGTCTCTTTCAAAGGCATACTGATGCCGCAGTTCTCGTGCTAGACGTCATGACTAGAGACGTCATTGCATGATCAAAGTTTCTGCCGCTTTCAGCCGTTGCGCGGTTTACTTCGACACATTCATAAGCGCCTGGACGGTTCTCCCTATTCGGAGTTGGATTGCTGCTCGGCTCCACTCCCGAAAGCGTCACAATTGGGGTCCAGAGGTGGGCAATGACATGACGGGCACCGATGGTACCACCTCATGTTCTCAATTCTGGAAATCTACTAACTTCTGGATGGGAGTTCTGCGTTACACTTATTCCTACACAACGCCAGGATGATACTGGCAAAAAAGGGTGCATGCTGCAATCGCAACTTAGTCTTCTTGCTCCTAAGCCTCTTTTCAAAAGTCAAATGATCGCGGGTTTTGAGTGCGGACTGGTCAACTGCGGTCGACACGATTTGCTTATGACAACGCGGCACACGCCATCAAAATCTATGCGGCAGCATTATCGGATAGTGCGAGAGCATGGGATGGCGACGATCCGCGACGGTCTTGTGCCAGGCCATCGCATTGTCGAGCGTCTACGGGCAGCCCAGGCGGCTGAGACTGAGAGCATTTGGGACCTGTCTCACTATCATCGAAACCCTGATCCAGCTTCATGGGCGACGTTGGTCGCGGAAGCTGCCTTGTCGCTGTCGCCGGACACGCACCTGTGGCTATGTCCAGTCAACGAACCTTCGCTTTATCCAGCGCTTACTGGGATGCCCCGCCACGAGGCTGTGGAGATGGCGGTTGAGATGACTCGTGTCGCGCGCGACTATCATCCTAACGTCGGAATTTTGACCAATGATCCCATCGCTGGGGTTGGCGAACGCCAGTTCCAATCGACCGACGGGATCGTGTCTGCCGTCGATGTAGACGTCGTCGGCATAAACTATTATCCGCACACGGCGCGGACGGTCTTGTCAAAAGTGTTGATGAAGACATGGCGTCGGTACGGTAAGCCAATCATGGTATCGGAGACCAGTTGGCACGATTTTCACCCCGACCACCATTCTCGACACCCGGGGTTCAATAAAGGCAGTTGGCTGCAACATGTTGTCGATCAGGTTGAGATTGCTCGCTTTCGAGGTGTCGAAGTCGTTGGCATTTGGTGGTACCCGATCGTTGACCTTCCACCGTGGCACGCCCCGCGCTCACGAGACCGGTGGAGCCACGGGTTGATAAAATCCGATCTTACAGTGGACCCAGCCCTCTCTGCTGAGCTTACGGCGATGCGTCTCCGGCTAGCTGGTTAAAAACATGGCCGTCCCTCTCGGTCGCCGACATTTTCACGGACGCACTGCGCCTTTTCAAGTATTTCGGTGACGTGAAGTGGTGTCCTACTTGTGATGTGAAAACCATGTCACGGCTCGTGTCTATGAAACCTTCGATGACCAGATGGCTCACTCGCTGCGATAGATGCCGTCGATAGTGGGCCACCGCAACCATCGCTGTGTTCTCTTACCCAATTGAGGGCGGCGGCCGAGGATACTGCTAAAACCTATGCCAAAACGAACGCTTCCAGCGCAGCACCGATAAATGCGTCTCTGGCAATCCGGCGGATAGTTTGCCGCCAACCGCCATACTGCATAGTCGTTTTGCTTCGTCGTAACGCGGGCCATGCTCGGCTGGCCAACGATTGTTGAGAGCTTCGAATCCTTCCCAGGGCCTCTAATGGCATCAGAAATACCCGTTCCGATTCGAACCGAAACGGCCTTGCTCCATTGAATGGACATGGTTTTCCTTGGATTGTGGTACGTAACGTTGAATATGATCGCAGCTTCGCGACGAGTCATCGGCTCCGAGACCTGGGGGCCTGAGACGAAAGCCTCTTACCGCCGTATTGTTCCATTCGTCTTGTGAACGTCGACCGAGTCAGACGCGTCGTAACTGTTTTCCATCGCCCTATTCCACGAGGCACGACCAAATACCGACATTCGGCCATCCGACAATGCAATCTACAGCCGACATCTACGGATCGGGCAACGTTAATGGGCGCTTCCTGATGAAGCCGTACCGCATGGACGATGTGTTCACGGCTTTCACGAACATAATCTAGTCCAACGCACCCGATGTCGACTTCAGGCAGGCTCTTTGACCCCGAGCGTCAATGACAGAGCGTGGGACAAGCTATCAATCGACATCGGCTTGTTGACGACCGGCACATCTGAAAACCGCAGAGGAACGTCGGCGCCGTCGCTATAGCCCGTTGCGAACTTAAACGGGATGCCCCGCCGGATGAGTTCGTCTGCAACGGCTTCAGACGTTTCCTGCCCAAGGTTGAAGTCGAGGATGGCGAGATCAGGCAGGGCGACCGTGATCATTTCCATGGCCTGAGATACCCGTGCCGCGGTCATGACGTCAGCGCATGAAAGTTCCAGATGCATCTTAAAGCCGCACACGGTCATTGTAAGGCGAGAGCTGTTGACCATCAACTCGTCCTAACCAATACGCCTTCCTGATTCCTCATCAAAGAGATGGATTGCGCCCCGTGAGAGGGACAGCTTCTGACGGCTGCCGACGTCGAATTGAGGCCGGTTGCGAAGAACGACGGAGATTGAATCTCCGTCCATCAGCATCTCCAGGAATGTCTCAGATCCGGTCGGCTCGATGTTTGTCACCGTGGCTTCCAGACCGGTCTCGGCGCCGATATCGATTTCCTCCGGGCGCTTGCCGACGAGGATCTTCTGACCGGGCCGGGCGTCTGCCGGGGCTCGGATGCCCGTAGGGCGGCGGCCTGCAAGGACGAGGCCGCCATCGGCGACGACAGCCGGGAACAGGTTCATGGCCGGCGAACCGATAAACTGCGCGACGAAAGCATTGGCGGGCCGATCGTAAAGTTCAAGCGGGGTGCCGACCTGTTCGATCCGCCCGCTCTGCATCACCACGATCCTGTCGGCCATGGTCATGGCCTCGATCTGATCGTGGGTGACGTAGACCATTGTCGTGCGAAGCCGACGATGAAGCGACTTGATCTCGCCCCTCATATGCACCCGTAGCTTGGCATCCAGGTTGGACAAGGGCTCGTCAAACAGGAAGACCTGTGGATCGCGCACGATCGAGCGGCCCATGGCGACGCGTTGCCGCTGGCCACCCGAGAGGGCCTTCGGCTTGCGTTCCAAAAGAGGTACGAGGCCGAGGATTTCGGCCGCCTCCCGTACCCGCCTCGACTTCTCTTCCTTGCTGGCACCGGCAAGGGTCATGGAGAAGGCCATGTTCTCTTCCACCGTCATATGGGGATAGAGGGCGTAGTTCTGAAAGACCATCGAGATGTCGCGGCTCTTTGGCGGCAGGTCGTTGACGACCCGGTTGCCGATCGAGATCGTACCGCCGGAGATGTCTTCTAGGCCTGCGATCATGCGCAGGAGCGTGGACTTGCCACAGCCCGACGGCCCCACCAGGACCACGAATTCGCCGTCGGCGATCTCCGCGTCGATCCCGTGAACCACTTCCAGGCTGCCGTAGGTCTTGACGACCTTGCTGATCGTGACGTTCCCCATGATGCGTTCTCCTAGGCTGCCCGGATACGGATACGGGTCGACGACAAGGCGCCCTCGTAGATCTCCATGCCGGCTGCGCCGCCGGCAAAGGCGTCATCCTGCGCCTCGAGCGTGACTTCGCCGACGGTAACGCTCAGGCGATCGCCCTTGGCTGTAGCAACCATGGTGAACGCTGTCTCGAAGGCCGTTTCAAGCGGCACGGACGCAAGGATGGTCTCGTCGGCATCGCGACGTCGGACGACTTGAAGCTCGCCCTGGCGCGTGACACGTGCCGCGTAATAGCGCCGTTGTCCTTCCGCCCGCAGGACAAGGCCACCGTAGTCGCCCAGGTGCAGCATCAGGTCCGCCTCGACGGCATAGTCCGTCCAGTCGCGTGTTCCCTGCAGGATGATGCCGGAACCACGGTTCTGGCTGATCCGGATATCCTGCGGAAAGTGCTTCGAGAAGAAATGGACGTTGGAAACCCAAGCCCGCCGCCAGAAATCGCCCGCACCCTGCGGCCGGCGGAATGTGACATCCGGGCATCCGTCCCAGGTCAGTGCGGAGAGAAGAATACGCCCGTCGGCGCGTCCATCGCGCGAGACAAGCACCACGCCAACCTCGGCGATCGGCTGGTAGCCCGTTTCCGGCACGACCCATTCGAGCGTAACCGTTTCTCCCGCCGACAGTAGCTTGCCCATCGGCATGTCAATGTCCGCCAGAGTGTCGTCGCTCGTGTAGTGCCGGATACGAAGCTTCGCTTCGACCGTCCCTCTGTTCGCCTTATCGGCGTGGACATGGGCGCGAAGTATCTGCCCGGCGTGAAGGCGCGGGCTCGCCATAAGGTCGTAGGTTCGCATCTTGAGGACGTCGTGGGGTATGAAGACCGGCGTCGTGGTTGCTGCCTCGCGGCCCGGAGCGAGCGCCTTGAAGTCGATCGCAAGCGCCGTATCGTTACCGCTCACCCTCAGATCGTCCACCGCAATCTGGCTCGGCTGCGGACGGAAACCCTGAACGGAACCGGGAAGCGAGAAATGAAACTTCGCGCCGTCCTTGGGTGCCGGTTGGGCCGGGATGCCTGCAAGTTTGCGGCCGAGATTGGCAAGCCAGAGCGAGATATCGACCGCATCAGTGATCGAACGGCCGCCATCTGCCGAGGAGATATACAGGCGGTCGGCAACGGGTCCCCGCCAGTCGGGACCGGCCTCGAGCCCTTCAAGTCCAAGCATGATGCCGTGAAGGCAACCAAGGTTGCCAGCGTTGCAGTCTGTGTCCCAGCCGGATGTGTTGACGATCATCTGCCCGCGCTGGAAGTCGTGCGGCGCGTGGAGCAGCGCCATGATCATCAATGCATGGTTCGGCACCACATGGCAGTTGCCCGGGTATTTGTCGTAGCCGTACGTATCCTCGATCTTCTGTCGCGTGGCTTCCCAGTCCTCGTTGCCCGATGTCCAGGCGCGGATGTCGGCGACAAGCTTGGCGATCAGGCTGTCCTTTGGAATGTAGGACAGACCCGTATCGAGGAGATGATCGACATCCTTGCTGAGAAAGGCCTCCGCCTCCATGGCTGCCCAGAGGACGGCCGCATTGACAGATTCTCCGTCATGGCTGACCGAGCCGGCGGCACGAGCCAGTTTCGCGGCCTGGGCCGGGTTTCCCGGCGAGACCAGTGCCCAGCCGTCAATGAAAATCTGCGCACCGATCTGTTCTGCCACAGTGGCGCCGTTGGTCTCGATCGAGCCTGAGGCCGGTGCGGGTATGCCGCGCGCCAAATTGAGCCAGGCCGTGTGTTCGGTCGAATTTCCAGCGCCGCCCCACCAGAGGATCGAGCGCTCCTCGATGATGTAATTCAACCAGGCCTTGCCGATATCTTCCGCGGAGAGATCCGGCGAGATGCCATAGTCGTCGAGCGCTCTGGGGAAGGTGAACGTGCCGGCGATATCGTCGTCGGTCACCACCAGTGGGTCGCCGAGCCGCTCGTGGACGTAATAGGTGATCGGGCCGAGCTTCTCGAGGATGTCCTTGTAGCGCCAGTTCTCGAAGGGACGGCCGAGATAGACGCCGATGAGCTTGCCGAGGACGCCCGCGTATACGCGGTTGGTGTAGTCGGTGGGAATGGACATGTTATGCTCCTGTTAGCCTTTCACCGAGCCGCCAGCCATGCCGTCGATGAAACGGCGCTGCAGCAGGACGAAGAGGACGACAATGGGAAGGACGATAATGAGGGCGGCGGCCATGATGACGCCCCAGTCGGACGCGTACTGGCCGGAGAGAAGAAAGAACGAGACGACAGCCGTCAGCTGATCCTGTCCCTGCAGGAAGGTGGTCGCGATCAGAAACTCGTTCCACGAATAGAGGCCGATGATGAGCGCGACGGTAAGGATGCCGGGCGAGACGATTGGCAGAAAGACCCTGGTAAAGACCTGCCAGTGGGTTGCGCCATCGATCAGCGCGGCTTCCTCCAGCTCCTTCGGCACCGCGAGGAAATAGGTTCGCAACAGCATGATCGCGAAGGGGGAGTAGACCGCCGTGTAGATGAAGGCGACGGCAATGGGATTGTTGATCAGGCCGAAGCGGGCAAAGCCGAAATAGAGCGGGAACAAGAACAGCTGGATCGGCGCCGTCGTACTGGCCAGCAGGTAGAAGGTCAGGATCTTCCACGTCTTGATCTTGCGTCGGGCAAGAACGTATGCCGTCAGCGAACCGGTCGCACAGACAAGGACGATGGTCATGGCCGTGAGAACGGCCGAATTGAAGAGTGTGCGACCGAAATTCGCGTCGCTCCAGGCTCGCGTGAAATTGTCCCATCGCAGGTGCGTAGGCCAGGCTAGCGGGTTCTGGACGATCTCCGCCGAAGGTTTGACGGCGTTGAGCACCATCAGGGCTATTGGGAAGAGCGTGATGATCAGCAACACAGCCAGCGTGATGTGGACCATCCACTGCGTAAGTCGGCTTTCGGTCATGTTCATTGATCGAACTCCCTGGCCTGGACGCGGATATAGACGACAGTGGCTGCAAGGCCGAACAGGCTGATGACGACGGAAATTGCAGCAGCCTTGCCGACGGCGAGGTCGTAAAACGCTGACCGGTAGGCGAAGGTGGACAGCACTTCGGAGGAATAGGCGGGACCTCCCTGCGTCAGGATGTAGACGAAGTCGAACACGAGGAAGGACCAGATCACGGTCATGATCATCATCAGGGTGATCGTCGGCATGATGCCGGGCAGAAGCACGTAACGGATCGTCTGGAAAAATGTGGCGCCTTCAACCCGTGCGGCCTCGATCTGTTCGGAGGGGACTTGCCGGAGCGCCGCAAAAAAGATGACGCATAGAAACCCCCACCAATGCCATAGATCGACAACGGCGATGCCGTAAAGCGCGCTGGAGGTTTCCGTCAGTGGGTTCACGACATCCATGCCGTAGCGTTGGAGGAGGCCCGTAATGCCCGTGACGGGGGAGTAGATCATGCCTTGCCACACGCGGCCCGTGATCGCCGTCGCGATAATGACGGGGAGAAAATATATGACCTGAAAGAAATTTGCGGTCCGCCTCGCAACGAGCATCATGGTTGCGGCGAGGAGCCCCATCGTGATGGGAACAACGAGAAATATGATCGTCCAGACCACGTTGTTGGTCAGCGCGGTCCAGAAGACGCTATCGTCCCAGAGTGTGCGGAAATTGTCGAGGCCGACGAAGATCGGATCGCTGATGCCGTCCCACTCGAAAAAGGCGAGCAAGACCGTCATCAGCGCGGGTATGGCGATGATGACGATATTGATGATCAACGTCGGCAAGACATAGAGACGGTGCATGAGGTTGTACCTTTCGAAACCGACCAGTCCGCCGGCTCCCACTGCGTGATGGGGGAGCCGGTTCGCGCGCACCGTGGTCGGCGTGCGGCGGTTCGGGATGACGAGGATCAGCGTGCCGGGACGGCGGGCACCTTTCCGGCTTTCTTTTCCTTCTGGAAGGACGCGTCCAGCTTGGTGAGGAAGTCCCGCGTCGTGCTCTTCTTCAGCCACACCTCCTCGATGCCGTTGATCAGGTAGCTGTCCGTCGCTGGCGGCAGAAAGGTCCAGGTCGTGTAGCCGTAGTCACCGTCGTTGACGGCGGCAGTCAGGGTCTTCATCGTTTCAGTGAAGAGCGGGGTGACCTCGCTCGCCATCTTCACGGTGGAGATGTCTTTCAAGGGAATGTTCCATTCACCCTGCCAGGCGGAGTTCATGGTCCCGTAGACCTCGGGTGAAAACACGTAGTTGATCACCGCTGCAGCGCCGTCCGGGTTTTTTGCCCGCGTTGCGATGGAGAAAGTGGAGCCGATGCCGAGGGGGAAGACGGGATCGCCGCTGGCACTCGGGAAGCCCACGAAGCCGGCCTCCGTTCCTGCCTTCTTGCCGTAGCTCGCGACATTCTGGAATTGCCAGGTGCCGGTCGGCATCATGCCGGCGCGACCGGACGCCATCATGTCGGCCGCCTGCTCGCTGCTTGTCAGCGAGAAGTAGTTCTTGCCGAAATAGCCCTTCTGCCACCAGCCGTCGAGCCGGTCGATGGCCTTGACGAAGGGTTCGGACGTCCAGGGCAGCTCGCCGCGCAGCGCCTTGTTCATGTTCTCCGGGCCGGCGACCGCATTGAGAGCAAGCGTCACGAACCATTCGTTGGCGCCGCGCCAGTCGGCATTGCCGGCTGCAAAGGGCGTTACACCTGCCTTGAGCATGGCGTCGGCCAGCGTCTCCAGTTCATCGAGCGTCTTGGGTGCCTGCCAGCCGTTTTTCTCGAACAGAGTCTTGTTGTAGAATAGGCCGACTGTTTCGTACGTCTTCGGCAGCGCATAGATCTTGCCGTTATACTGGCCCATCTTCAGGAAGACCGGGAGAATGCGGTCTTGCCATTTGAACTTGGCGGCATAGTCGTCGAGTGCCATGAGTTGGCCGGACTGGGCCATGGGCGCGACATAGCTCGGGCCTGCGGTGTAGACGACATCGGGACCGTTGCCGGAGAGCATGGCGACGCGCAACTGCTTGTCGAGCTCACTGCCGCGATAGTCGACGCCCAGAGCGCTGTCCGGATGCGCGGCGTTAAAGGGCGCTATGATGTTCTCCTGGATAAGTTTCTGTTGCTCCGGCGTGGCCTGTTCATACCACCAGGATACGCCTCCCTGGCTGAACGCTGCATGTGCGGTGCCGAGCAGCAGCATAGCTGCGATGGCAAGTGAACTCTTCCTCATCAAGTTTTCCTCCCTGTTTTGATCTGGTGGCATTGGGGCTGTCGGGGTGCGGCAACGGAAGCCCGGATGATCAATTCGAATGGCATTTCCTCGGTTCGACCAGGATCGATGTGCCCGCTGGCAAGACGCGTAAGCATGCAATCCGCAGCGCGCGCTCCCATTCGATCCTGGAATTGTGCGACCGTCGTGAGCGCAGGCGTGACAAGAGCAGATGCCAGAATGTCGTCGAAGCCTGCCACCGATACGTCAGCGGGGATGGAAAGGCCGTTTGCGATGAGACTTTGCATGACCCCGATTGCCATGAGATCGTTCGCAGCGATGATCGCGGTGACAGGGCGGCCGGTGGCCAAAAGGTCATCTGCAGCCTTGCGGCCGCCGTCGACCGTGAAGTGAGACGCCTCCAAGGCGATTGGTTCTGCCCCGATTGCTTCCATTGCGTTGAGATAGCCTCTCAGGCGAACCTGCTGTGGGCCACCCGGCGCTGCGATCATTGCGATCGCACGATGGCCGAGGTCTCCAAGGTGTGTCGTTAGCGCATGCGCAGCGGCTTCGTTGTCTATGAAGAGATCGTCGATCGGCAGCGGTCCGCCGGATTTGCGGCTGGCCTCGATCCGCACGACTGGGATACCCGCCCTTTCAAGCGGGGCGAGGTCTTTTGCTCCGAGTCTGAAGAAAACGCCGACGATGCCGTCGAAGCGCCCCTGTTGCGCGGCCGCCACCACCTGTCTTTCGTTGGTCAACTCACCTTCCGTGTCGATGGTGATGACTTCGTAGCCGGCGGCACGAACAACCCGTTGCACTGCGACAACGAGACAAGGATAAAAGGGGTTGGCAAGATCCGGGACAACGCAGGCAATAACATAGGTGCGACTTGTTCTCAGCGCCTGGGCAAAGCGGTTTGGCTGGTAACCTAGGTCCGCAATAGCCGTTTCTACACGCTCAGCCGTTTCTGTGGTGACCTTATCGCGACCACCATTCAAGACAAGAGAAACTGTAGCTTGTGCGACGCCTGCTCGTTCAGCGACCTGCCGTTGGGTAACTCTACGATCCCGCATGATCTCCTCCGTTGATACGTAGCAACACTAATTGCTACGTAATAAATGGTCAATATTTAGGACTAAAAAACACCCGTTGACCTCTACACATCGCCGAAGCCAAGCGCAGCGATTTTATCGCGAGCGATAGAAAGGGACGATTCGACAGGGTTACGACAATGCTTGTGTGGGGAGGGAGGGGCAGGGCGCCCTTTTGTAACTTCCCAAAAGCTGCATTCAGAGCTGTAATGCCTGATGCGGTGGCGGATGGGAGACCGAGAGCCCTTTGGGACATCAAGCCCGTGGGAGAGCAAGGGTCTCCGTCCGCCGTTCCATCGAATCCGAACAGTCGCCAGGGCCGCTTGCACAGGCAAAGTCCGTTTAGGCAAGGATGGGATAAGATGGATATCGTGGTAGGGATTGATGTGTCGAAGGATGGCCTGGATGTGGCCGTGGCGCCGTCAGGTGGGGTCTTCGAGTTGGCCAACACGCAAGCCGGCATCGACGATCTGGTGCAGCGCTTGCAGCCGATCGGCGTCCACATGGTGGCGCTCGAAGCCACCGGCGGCTTCGAGACAGCGGCCGTTGCCGGACTGTCCGCAGCCGGGTTTGCCGTTGTCGTGGTCAACCCAGCCCAGGTGCGCGCCTATGCCAATGCGCTCGGCCGACGGGCCAAGACCGACGCCATCGATGCGGCGGTGATCGCCGCCTATGTGCTGGCGACCAGGCCCGAGCTTCGGCGCTCGTGGCCCGCAGGCGACAAATCGTCCAGATGATCGTGGCCGAAGAGAACCGGGAACGCATGGCGTTCGCGAAACAGGCACAGAAGAGCATCAAGCGTCTTCTCGTGGCTCTCCGGCGCGAGCTCGAAAGCCTCGACAAGGACCTCGACGACCACATCCGCAAGTCGCCCGTCTGGCGGGTGCGCGAGACGCTGCTCACCTCCGTGCCAGGCGTTGGGCCGGCGACGGCGCGCACGCTTCTCGCCGAGATGCCGGAACTGGGCAGCCTCGACCGGCGGCAGATCGCGTCCCTCGCGGGGCTTGCCCCCTGGACCCGACAATCGGGCACGTGGAAAGGCAAGAGCTTCATCGGCGGAGGTCGGGCCAAGGTGCGGGCCGTGCTTTTCATGGCCGCTCTCGTTGCCAGCCGACACAACCCAACCCTCAAGGCCTTCCGAGACCGTCTTGTCGCTGCCGGCAAACCCAAGATCGTCGCCGTCGTCGCCACCATGCGCAAACTGCTCACCATCCTCAACGCCATCATCAGGGACGGAAAACCATGGCAAAACGCTTGACTGTCAAGTCAGTCGCTTGTTGGAGAGCCGTTTGCGTCAGACAATTGAATTTTCCAGTTCCTTTGAGAGTGTCGGCTGAAGGACAGTGGAAAACCGCGGGCATGGGGGAGATGAAATCGGACATCTTCACAGGCGGGCCTCGTCGCTCAGTCGAACGGGCATATCGCGCAACAGCCATTAAGGCTGGAGCGGGAACATGCCTTTCGATCATTTCGGAATCCGGCACAACGGCCTCCCGCCGCGTTGTGCGGATTGCAGGCCAAGGCCTGCGGCCGAGTTATAAATCGAGGGCACGAAAATTTTCAAGGTGTAAATTAGAGGCGGATGATTGAGGCACCCAAGTCGTACGGATCGGCTAGAGCTGCCATCATTGGAAGCACCTTGGAACTCCCAGTCAGCTTTTCGGCAATACAGGCGGATTTGTGGATAGGCATCAACTACCGGACGATCCCCTTCTTTGGCTAAACGGATGCGACGCTGTCCTTCAACTCATCCAGTGGTCCTTCGAGGGCCGTCCGTGGGAGCACAAGCTGAGGCTCGATCAGGACAATGCGGGGCGCATCTTTCGTTGTGTCCACAAGCTCAAAACCTTTTTCGAGCATGTCCGTAATATTCGGTCTGATCATGTAGACGGGAAACGGCAGGAAGGATCCGAAGGGGTCATAGTCAAAACAGCCAACGACGATATCGCCGAAGGCTTCGCCATCGTGCTTGCCCATGAAGCGAAGCAAACCCTCGAAATTGATCGACGAATTGATGAAGAAGCAGCGCGGCAGTCGTCCGTGGCGCTCATAGAAGCGTTCGAAGGCAAGCGCGGTCATGCTGGGCGAATAGCCGGTGCTTTCCATGTCGTCGCCTGTAGAGGGCCCCAGGATCTCCGCTTTCGCAGCATGGAAGCCGATGGTGCGCTCGCGGCTGGCGTGATCGTCGCGACCGCCAAACATATAGACATCATCCGGATTGAGAGGCCCCGCTTGCTGGGCGTGCCGGATGATCGCCGAGGTCAGCGTCCTCGCACCCTGCCTGTTATCGGAAATGACCGAAGAGGCCAGTGTGCCCGGCAGGTCGATATTGACATGGGGTACTCCCGCCCGAACGCAAACGTTATGAACGCCGTCCGGATCGGTTGCCCCGACAATGAAAAGCGAATCGATGGAATAGGCGACGAGCTGCTCGACAGTCCGGCGCTCCTCGTCCGGATCACGGCGACCTGCGACCACGAGCGGCAACAGGCCGCGTGTGCGGGCCTGCAATTCAAATGTTTGCGCCATGGAGGAGAAGAAGCGCGTATCATAGACCGGCAGAAGCAATCCCGCCAATCCCGACCGCGAACTCCTGAGCGCCCTGGCCTGCTGGTTGGCGGTGTAGTCATGTTCCTCTGCCAAGGAGATGATCTTTTTGGCGGTCTCCTCCGAAATGCGGCGCTTGCGCCATGTGCCGTTCAGGACAGCACTCACCGTCGAAGCCGATGCGCCTGATTTGACCGAAAGGTCGTAAATCGTTGCTTTCCTCTGTTCCTTTTCAGTCATGCCTGAATCACCCCTTACATCTTGCATGTTGTAAATGGCAGACCCTCTTGACGAAAGCCCGCTTGGTGATATTGTGCCTGCACCATCGATTGTGCAACGTAGAAATATCGATTGTGCCGGTGGTTCGCTTGAGGAGCGACGAGGGAGGAGCCTGTATCAGGCACAGGAAATTCGACCGCTGGGCACGAGCTCTTGCAGGCAGGCATTTTCGCGTCAGGGATATTCTAAGGAGGAGGACCCCATGAAGAAACTTATTTCAGTTGCGCTTGGCATTTCGCTGGCGCTGTTCGCATCGACGGCATCATTTGCTGCCGAAACAAAAATCGGCGTTGTCGTGAAGATCGGTGGCATTCCATGGTTCAACGCCATGGAGGCAGGCATCAAGGAGCGGAGCGCAAAGCTCGGGGTCAATGGTTTCATGGTGGGTCCCACCAGTGCCGACCCGGCCCTGCAGGTTCGCGCCATCGAAGACCTGATCGCTCAGAAGGTCGACTTTATCGGCGTAGTTCCCAACGATGCCAAAGTGTTGGAGCCGGTTCTGAAGAAGGCTCAGGCCGCTGGCATTAAGATCATCACCCATGAATCGCCCAAGCAGGCGGGTGCAGACTGGGATTTCGAGCTGGCGTCCGCGAAGGGCTTCGGCGAAGCGCATGGCAAGCCTCTTGCCGAGAAGATGGGCGGCAAGGGCTCCTATGCCGTTTTCGTTGGCTCGCTGACAGTGCCTTTGCATAACGCCTGGGCCGATGCGGCGATCGCTTATATAAAGGCCAATTATCCGAACATGAAGCTGGTGGGGGATCGTTACGGCGTTGCCGAAGATCTCGACAAGAGCCGTTCTACGGCGCTTGACCTCATGTCGGCCAATCCCGATCTTGCCGGCTTCATGGCGTTCGGTTCGCAGGGTCCGATCGGCGCTGGCCGAGCCGTGGAAGAGCGTCGCAAGGATGGCAAGATCTTCGTTGTGGGACCTTTCTCGCCGGGACAGGGCGCCAAGTTGATCAAGAGCGGCGCATTGACGGGCGGCTTCATGTGGAACCCGAAGCAGGCCGGCGAAGTCTTCGTGACCCTTGCCGACCGCATTACCAAGGGCCAGACACCGGCTGCCGGTGAGACCATCGAAGGCCTCGGCACCATCACGCCAGATGGTAACACAATCGTCGTCGATCAGCTTTTGAAGATCGACAAGGAAAGCATCGATAAGCTGGTTTCCATGGGGCTCTGATCCTCCCGGAGCCTGAGGGCTGCGCGGGCGGCAACGTCCGCGTGGCCCACTTCTTTCAAAAAATGCAAGTCAGTCGAATGGTCGCGCGGCAAGCGTGGGCAGACGGAGTACACGTTAATGACGGTCTCACACCCGCTTCTCTCCCTTAAAAACATCAAGGTTACGTTCGGCGGCGTCCGTGCCCTGAAAGGCGTATCCTTCGAGGTCAATCCGGGGGAAGTCCATTGCCTGGCGGGGGAAAACGGTTGCGGCAAGAGCACGCTCATCAAGGTCATCACTGGGGTTTATAAGCCGGAAGCTGGCGCAGAACTTCTATTTGACGGCAAACCGATCGCCGCGATGACACCGACGCTGGCCCAGTCGATCGGCATTCAGGTGATCTGGCAGGACCTTGCGCTTTTCGGCGAAATGTCCGTCGCTGAAAACATAGGCTTCCAGCTTGCGGTGAAGGGCAAATACGGCCTGATCGACAAGCGCGCCATCGAGGCTGCAGCGGAAAAGGCACTGGCCCGACTGGGTGTCAGCCTGGACGTTCACCAACCGCTCAAGGAATTGCCGATCGCCCAGCGTCAGATCGTGGCGATCGCCCGTGCGCTGGTCGGCGAAGCGCGTCTTGTCTTCATGGACGAGCCGACGGCGTCGCTGACGCAATCGGAAACCGACTATCTGATCGAGATTGTCCGCAATCTCTCGGCGTCCGGTGTCGCCGTGGTTTTCGTTTCTCATCGTTTGGGGGAAGTGCTTGAGATCTCCGACCGCATCACCGTACTGCGCGACGGGGCACTTGTTGGCGTCTATCCCGTCGAGGGCATGACCCAGTCACGTGTGACCGAACTGATGACCGGCCGCAATTTCGACAGTGCCGTCATCGCCTCCGATCATGACGATGCGCCGGTCGTTCTCTCGGTCAGAAACCTGACGCGCAACGACGAATTCAGCAATGTTTCGTTCGATCTCAGGCGCGGCGAAACATTGGGTATCACCGGCCTTCTCGGTGCCGGACGCACGGAACTGGCGCTCACTCTGTTTGGAATGCGCCAGCCGCATTCCGGCGAGATCCTGCTGGAGGGAGAGAAGGTCAGCTTTGGGTCAAACAGGGACGCGATCCGCGCAGGTGTTGCCTATCTTTCCGAGGATCGCTTGTCGCTCGGTCTCAACCAGCCGCAGTCCATCGCCGACAATCTCGTGATGGCCTCGCTGAACCGCATTTTGTCGGGGGGACTCATCTCGTCGACCCGCAAGTCTCATGTCGTTTCGCACTGGATTTCGGAACTCGGCGTCAAGATCGGTACGCCGGATGATCCGATCCGCACCCTTTCCGGCGGCAACCAGCAACGCGTGGCGATTGCCAAATGGCTGGCGATAGGCCCCAAGATTCTGATCCTCGATGCACCGACCGTTGGCGTCGATGTCGGGGCGAGGGCCGGCATATTCGATATCGTCCGAAAGCTGGCGACCGAAGGCCTTGCGATCATCCTCATCTCCGACGAGCCGCCGGAAGTCTATTTCAACGCCGACCGCGTCATCCACATGGTGGAGGGTCGTTTCCAGGCTGTCTACGACCCGCGCCAAACGTCGCTTACAGAATTGGAGTCCACCGTCTATGCGTAGGCTCGTCTTAGGTCATTCGACCGAAACCACCCTCATTGCCGTTATGGTTCTTCTCTGCATCGGCCTGTCTTTCGGGACAGACCGCTTCCTGACCGTCGCCAACGCCTTCGACGTGTTGAACATTTCCGCCGTCAACATCATCTTCGCGGTCGGGCTTCTGGTCGTGTTGATTTCCGGCGGCATCGACATTTCCTTCGCCGTCGCCGCTTCAGTCGCGCAGTATGTGACGGTGCTGGCGCTTGGCGCTTTGGGCGGCGGCAATTGGGCCGAAGGATTTCTGATTGCAGGCGTCGTTGGCACCGGCCTTGGGCTGATCAACGCCTTTCTGATCTACCGGCTGCAGATCATTTCGATCGTCGCGACCATATCGACCTTCAACATCTTCTTCGGCCTGTTGATGTTCTTCACCAAGGGGGTGTCGATCTACAACTTGCCGGACTGGCTTTCCAACCGTGTCGTCTTCTACGAACACGAGATGGCGGACGGGTCATGGGTTGAACTTACCCTGCCGGTCGTGGTGATGATCCTTTGCTGCGTCGCCACCTCGTTCATGATCTCGCGCACGACGACCGGCCGCAAGCTCTACGCTTTCGGCGACAACCCGGAAGGTGCGCGCCGTTTCGGCATCAATATCGGTGCCATGCACTACATTTCCTTCGGCTGGCTAGGCCTCATGGCCGGTATCGCCGGGCTCATGCAGGCGCATTACGCGCAGGAGGTAGTGCCGAACGCGCTTTATGGCCGAGAGCTTGATGTGCTGGCTGCGACAGTGCTTGGCGGCGCGCGCCTCGGTGGCGGCAAGGGGTCGGTGCTTGGCTGCGTGCTGGGCGTCCTCCTGGTTTCCATCACCCAGAACGGGCTCAATCTGATGGGTGTTTCCCCCTTTGCCTTCAAGATGATTGTCGGGGCCATCATTCTCGCCGCCATCACGCTTTCGTCCGCCCGGCTCGACAAGCTTTTGCCTGAGGCCCTAAAGAGTTCCTCCCGAAAAGGAAGCCAGCGCTCATGAAGACCTTTGTGCAGAAGTTCAACGCGACCTTCGGTGCGGACATGGGCGGTCCGGTCATTGCCTTCGTGGCCGTCATGCTGATCTTTGGTCTTGCGGCGGATAATTTCCTGTCGCTTGCCACGTTCGGCTCGGTTGCCTTCCAGCTTCCGGAACTCGGCCTGCTGACGCTGGCCATGTTGCTGCCGCTTCTGACCGGCGGCATCAATCTCTCGATCACCTTTACGGCCAATCTTGCAGGCCTTGCGGCCGCCTGGGTGCTGCAGGCGCATGGTGGGGCGGATGCTTCGGTCAGCGTCTTCTTGCTGGCCTGCCTTGCCGCACTTGCGACCGGTGCCGCAGCCGGCGCCTTGACGGGCGTTGCCATCGCCTATACCCGCGCGCACCCCATCCTAGTCACACTTTCGATGATGATCTTCCTGCGAGGGCTTGGAGAGTTTCTCACGCGCGGCGGCGATGTTTCGGGCTTTCCGGCCTATGTGGCGCCGCTTGGCCATGGATCGCTTCTCGGCCTTCCTATCCCGCTCCTGATCTTCATTGTCTGCGTTGCCGTGTGGCATGTGTTGCTAAGACGCAGCAAGCTCGGCTTCGGGCTGTTGATGATTGGCTCCAACATGGAAGCGGCCAACTATTCCGGTCTCAACACGCGCAAGATCGTCGTGCTCGTCTACACGCTCTCAGGGATCATGTGCGCGGTCGCCGGCATCATCATGCTCGCCCGGTTCAATTCGGTGCGCGTCGGCCATGGTGAATCCTATCTTCTGATCACTGTGCTTGCGGCATTCCTGGGTGGCGTCAATCCGTTCGGTGGGTTTGGTCGTGTGCTGCCGGTCTTCGTTGCATTGGTCGTCCTGCAACTCCTGTCGTCCGGCCTCAACCTAATGGGCGCGAACCAGCATCTGGCGACAGCGCTCTGGGGCGTGTTGATGATCGTGGTGATGGCGGCACGAACGCTTGCTTCGAACTATCGCTTTTTCAAGAGAAAGAAGGCCTGACGTGCAGGGACTCGGCATACATGCAATGATGTGGACCACGCTGTGGGACCACGCAGGGGCAGAGCGCGCCATCGAAGGTGCAGCCCGGTACAAACAGGATTTCATCGAAATTCCTTTGATCGATATTCCGTCCGTCGACGCGAAACACAGCCGCGGGCTTCTGGAAAAGCACGGTCTTCGGGCTGCCTGTTCGCTGGTGATGCCTGAGCCTGCATGGCCGTCGCGGCGCCCGGATGCGGCCGTCGAACACCTCAAGGCTGCGCTGGACACGGCCGCCGAGATGGGCGCCGAGGCGTTGACCGGAGTGACTTATGGCGGGACCAATGAGCGCACCGGCTTTCCCCCCACCGAAGCGGAATACGATAATCTGACCCTGGCTCTTGGCGCCGCAGCAAGACACGCCAAAAGCCTTGGGCTTCAGTTCGGCATCGAAGCCGTCAATCGCTATGAGAACCATCTCGTCAATTCCGCAGCCCAGGCCGTTGCACTGGTCGAACGCATCGGCCTCGACAATGTCTTCGTCCATCTCGACACCTTCCATATGAATATGGAGGAAAAGGGTGTGGCAAACGGCATCATCGCGGCTCGCGACCACCTCAAGTACATGCACATGTCGGAGAGCGACCGCGGCACGCCGGGCTACGGAAACGTGCCGTGGGATGCGCTCTTTTCGGCACTCGCCGCCATCGGCTTCAAGGGTGTGCTGACGCTCGAAAGTTTTGCCGGAATGCCGGTTGAGATGGCGGGCGCCATCTCGACATGGCGTCCCGTTGCCCGCGATGCTGACGAGGTCTTCGAAAACGGCGTCTCATTCCTGCGCAACAAGGCGTTCAGTACGGGCTGGCGTGAGCTGGGTTCGCACAGACAGGGTGGAGGCATCAAATGGCTAATACGGTATCATCGGGGATCGTGGCGACGGCAAGGACCATCGCCACGGCGTCTGCCGAGCGCTTCAATGCGCGGGGGCGACGGCGAATTCTGGTCGCCATTGCCGGCGCACCGGGCTCCGGTAAATCGACGCTGGCGGAACAGGTTGTTGATCTGCTGGCATCACAACACGGTCTTGAAGCCGCGCTTTTTCCCATGGACGGCTATCACTATGATGATGCCGTGCTGAACGAGATGGGTCGGCGTGCCTTCAAGGGCGCCATCGATACCTTTGATGCGCACGGTCTGCGGCACATGCTGCAACGGTTGAAGGCGAATCAAGACGATGTCATCGCGGTTCCCGTCTTCGACCGGTCGATCGAGATTGCCCGCGCTGGCGGTCGGCTCATTCCGCAGTCGACGGAAATCATCGTTTGCGAAGGCAATTACCTGCTGGCGCAGCAGGAACCTTGGAACCGGCTGAAAGCCATCTTCGATCTCACCGTATTCGTAGACGTGCCCTTGGAGGACCTGCGGCAACGTCTTCAGAACCGGTGGCGCGGCTTCGGCCTTTCTCCTGAGGAGATCAACAAGAAGGTTGAAGAAAACGACCTGCCGAACGGCATCTTCATCGCAGCCAACAGCGCCGAGCCAGATCTGCGTGTGGGCAATAGCGGGTAACCCGATCTGCACATCAGCAAGCCACTTAAGATTTCAATTCCAAAGGGAGACATTCATGAAACACGGCATCTACTATTCCTATTGGGAGCACGAGTGGAGCGCGAAATTCGGCCCCTATATCGAGAAGGTCGCCAAGCTCGGCTTCGACGTGATCGAGGTGGCTGCGCACCATATCAATGACTATGACGACGCCGAACTTGCCGCCATCAAGCAGAGTGCCATCGACAATAATATCATTCTGACTGCCGGCATTGGCCCGTCGAAGAGCAAGTATCTTGCCTCGCCCGACGGGGAGGTGCGTGCGGCCGGCAAGGCCTTTTTTGAAAAGACGCTGAGCAACGTTGCCAAGCTCGATATCAAGACGATCGGCGGGGCATTGCATTCCTACTGGCCTGTCGATTATTCGCAGCCGGTGGATAAGGAAGGCGACTGGGCGCGCGGTGTTGAAGGCATTCATGGCATAGCCGACTTCGCCAACAATCTTGGCATCAACCTGTGCATCGAGGTGCTGAACCGCTTCGAGAACCACGTTCTGAACACCGCGGCCGAAGGCGTCGCCTTCGTCAAGGAGGTCGGCAAACCGAACGTCAAGGTGATGCTCGACACCTTCCATATGAATATCGAGGAAGACAGCTTCGGAGATGCGATCCGCACCGCCGGATCGCTTCTGGGCCACTTTCATACCGGCGAAAGCAATCGCCGTGTCCCAGGCAAAGGCCGGATGCCCTGGCACGAGATCGGTGCCGCCCTCCGCGAGATCAACTACAGCGGCGTGGTCGTCATGGAACCCTTCGTCAAGACCGGTGGAACCATCGGCTCGGACATTCGCGTCTGGCGTGACCTGACCGATGGTGCAAACGAAGCCAAGATGGATGAGGATGCCCGTAATTCGCTGGCGTTTTCAAGGTTTGTCCTCGGCGGCTGACCCGTCGCCCTGAGATATCTCCAAGCGAGGTTGGTTCTTCGGTCAAGAAGAGCGAACCTCGCGCAGGGGCGGTAAGCCATTTTCAAGCCGATCCCTCACATGCCCTCATCGCGCATTGCACTGATGCGCTTGAGATTGTCGAGGACATTGCGGTTTCCCGCCCATATCTCTCCCGGTTCTGACAGGCTGCCGGCGAATTCCGCCAGGCCGCCAGCCTCGCGGATGAGCACGATACCGGCCATGCAGTCCCAGCAGAACAGGGTCGGGTCGTAATAGCCGGCAAGCCGGTTGGCTGCGACATAGGCGAGCATCAAGGCACCCGAACCAACGCGGAAGAGGACACCCCCTTCCTGGTATAGGCGCGTGACGAAGGCACCGACCTTGAGGGGATCAGCTCTTTCAGTGCCGCCGAAGCCGACTGTCGTGGAGCGAATGGTCCATTCCTCGTTGATCTCGAGACGCCTGCCGTTCAGGGTCGCACCGCAGCCCAGACTGCCGACATAGACTTCGTCCAGGATGGGGGCCACGACGACGCCCACCACGGGTTCGCCTTGATGGAGCACTGCGACCGAAACGGTCCAGTTTGGCTGCCCCACCAGAAAGGCCATGGTTCCGTCGATGGGATCGATGACCCAGTCGAAGCCGGAACTGCCGGTCGTTGATCCCGCTTCCTCTCCGACGATGCCATCCTCCGGAAAGGCCTGCCGGATCATCTGACGCAGATAGGTTTCCGTCGCCTCGTCGGCGGCGCTCACAATATCCTGCGAGAATGCCTTCTCAATCCATCCGAGCTTTTCCGGTGTCGCCAGGAACGAACGGGCCTTGTCTCCCGCTCTCCGCGCAACGTCTTCGGCGAGCTTGCAGCGAATGGCAATATCATTGGGATTGGGGTGATGATGAACCAACGGCTGCCTCCCGTTTCCTGTGTCTCCTGGCATCCTAATTCGCTCAACGATGCTATTGCAAATATAAAAATACAGATGTATCAATAATCCACCCCGCCGAGAGGGTCGGCGAGCTTAAGTCACTGATATCGATTGCCAAACGCGCTGTATTCGCGAATGGCGAAGCCATGTCTTTTACTGGACTCGAAGGGGTAAATGCCGGTTCTTGGGAGGCCCGGATGGAGGTGGTGCCGCGACTGGGACCTTCTCGGACCCCCTGCGTCTGAAGATCGAACGAGGCTGCCGGGGAGGCGGCTTTCACCGTAGGAGGAGTGCAATGAAACGTCTGTTGAGAATCTGCGCCAGCGTACTGGCTCTTGCGACTGCCAGCGCCGTGATGCCGCATGCGGCGCATGCCGATTGGCTGGAAGATGCCGCCAAGCCGCTGAAGGGTACGGAAATCAGCGGCATCTTTCTGGATCGCCCTGGCTATCGCGCCATCATCAAGCTTCTGCCGGAGTTCGAAAAGAAGACCGGCATCAAGGTCAACTATGAGATCGTTCCCTACGAGAACACCCGCGAGAAGGAAGTCCTGAACTTCACGTCGCAGGGTGACATCACCATGGCACTCGTCGATCTGGTCTGGATCGGTGAGTTTGCGGAAAACGGCTGGATCGAGCCGATTGATAAATTCGCCGAGGACAAGTCGATCACCGACCCCAACCTGAAGCTGGATGGCTTCTTCCCGCTTCTGCTCGACGCCTTTGGCTCCTGGGGTGGCAAGACCTATGGCCTGCCCTTCGACAACTATTCCGGCCTCCTGTTCTACAACTCCTGCAAGCTGAAGGAAGCCGGCTTCGACAAGCCCCCGGCAACCTGGGACGAGGTGATGAACGTCTATGGGCCGAAGCTGACGGATGCATCGAAGAACCAGTATGCCTTCGCGCTTCAGTCGCTGCGCGGTGAAACGCAGTCGGCCGACAGCTTCATGCGCTTCCTGTGGCCCTTCGGAGGCTCGCTGCTCGACATGCAGTTCAAGTCCAATCTGATGAGCAAGGAAAGCCAGGCCGGCCTCAACTTCCGTCAGGCCCTGATGAAGTACATGCCGCCCGGCATCGTCAGCTTCGACCATGCAGAAGCGGTCAATGCGCTGGCACAGGGCCAGGTCGCGATGATCACCGAATGGTCGGCATTCTATGGGACGCTGGTCGATCCGGCCACGTCAAAGCTTGGCGACTGCCTTGCTGTTGCTCCGGAACCGGCTGGCCCGGCAGGGCGACTGCCGGCGCTTGGCGGTTTCTCGCTGGCGGTGGCTGCACAAGCCACCGAGGAGCAGAAAAAGGCCACCTGGCTCTTCATCCAGTGGGCAACCTCAGAAGATATTGCCAAGTCCTACGTGGAAGCGGGCGGCGTCTCGGGCCGCATGTCGATCTACAATGACCCGGCGATCAAGGCGAAGTACAAGTTCGTCGAGCCGATGGTGGCCTCCTGGCAGAAGGGCGTGCCGGAATTCCGCCCGCGCTTCCCCGCATGGCCGGCCATTTCCGAAGTCGTTGCCGAATGGGGCTCCAAGGTCATGCTGGGTGAGGTCTCCGTCGAGGCTGGCTCCAAGGAGATCGGCACCCGCATGGAAGATATCCTGAAGAAGGACGGCTACTACGACGGCAAGAAGAAGCTGTTGCAGTAAACCTCTGACACTCTCCAGCACCTGCCAGGGTGTTTGCTGGTGGATGGTGGCGCGCGGTCGCCATCATCCACGTCCCTTTCTGGATCCTGCGGAACAGAACCATGCTTCATCTCTATGAAAAGGCGCTGGCGGAACTTGGCCATTGTCTCGCCGGTATCGATCATACGTCATTCGAGGCGGCTACCGCCGCCATCGCTACGGCCAACCGCATCGCGCTCTACGGTGTGGGCCGCGAGGGATTACAGATCAAGGGGCTGGCGATGCGCCTCTTCCATCTGGGCCTGAAATCCGCCGTGGTGGGGGATATGACCACTCCACCGGTCGAAAACGGCGATCTCCTCATCGTCTCGGCAGGCCCCGGCGATTTCTCAACCGTGTCGGCGCTGATTGGCATTGCAAAGGCGGCTGGTGCCCGGGTTCTGGTGGTGACAGCCCAGCCTTTGGGAGCAGCTGCTGCGAAAGCGGATGTGGTGTTGCATGTTCCGGCACAGACCATGGCGAATGATCAAGGTGGGGGCACATCGGTGCTGCCCATGGGGTCGCTCTACGAAGGCGCTCTTTATGTTGCGTTCGAGCTGCTCGTGCTTGCCGTGCGTGACAAGCTCGGCGTGACGCCGGCTGCGATGCGCGCCAACCATACCAATCTGGAATGAGGGAATTTGCGCAGCACCCCAAGGGCCGCCGCTACCCCTTCCATCCGGCATGAACAGGATAAGTCGATGACGAGGATGACGCCTCAACCCAAGATCAGACCCAATCGCGGTTACGGCCGCTGGACACCGTTCTGGTTTCTGGCACCGGCTGTCTTCACGCTGTTTATCATCGGCATTTATCCCACGATCTTTGCGGTGGTGACATCGTTCAGACGCTACAACATCGCGCGTCCGCGGGATGGTTTTCCGTTTATCGGGCTGGAAAATTACATATCCGTGCTGACCGATGGCACCTTCTGGGCGTCGCTGTTTCTGACGGCTAAGTTCTACATCACGGTTCTGCCTGTCGAGATTGCGCTCGGCCTGATGATCGCGCTTCTTCTGCACAAGACGGGCATGGGTTTCCTGAAATCGCTGGCGCGCGTCACTCTGGTGGTGCCGCTCGCCACCACTTATGCCGTGGTCGGCCTCATCGGGCGGCTCATTTTCAATCGTGATTTTGGGGTGGCAAACTGGTTCCTCGATGCGCTCGGTATCGGCGGGCTGGATTGGCTGGGCTCGCAGGCGGGTGCCTTTGCGGCCATCGTCATCATGGATATCTGGCAATGGACGCCCTTCTGCGCCCTCATCTTTCTGGCTGGTCTCTCCATGGTGCCGGGTGAAATCGAGGAAGCGGCGCGGCTGGAAACCTCCTCCAAATGGGCGCTCTTGAAGCATGTGCAGCTTCCCTATCTCATGCCAGGTTTGACGGCGCTTCTGATCCTGCGCTCAGCCGATGTGCTGAAACTTTTCGATATGGTGTTCGTCATGACGCGCGGCGGGCCGGGCTCCGCCACAGACCTCGTTTCCATCTACATCCAGCGTGTCGGATTCCGCATCTTCGATCTCGGCACGGCATCGGCACAGGCCATCCTGCTGCTGGTGATCACCATCCTGCTCAGCCGACTTTACATCCGCGTTCTCTACAAGGAGGTGAACTGATGCGTCTTTCGTCCGGTACCATCCTGCATGCCCTTGGCCTGACCGCCGTCATCCTGTTCACACTGTTTCCTTTCTACTGGATGGTTTCGGCGAGCTTCAAGACGCAGGCCGATATCCTGGCTTCGCCGCCGGTCTGGATGTTTGCCCCGACGCTCGATAACTACCGAGAAATCTTCGCGGATTCGAAGGTGATTGGAGCTGTCGGCAATTCGCTGATCATAGCCACGGCGACAACGGCACTTGCCGTTCTTCTGGGCGCACCCGCCGCCTTCGCCCTTGCCCGCTACGAGTTTCGCGGCAAGTCCGACCTCTGGTTCTGGTTCATTTCCAACCGCATGACGAGCCCGATCGTTCTGGCGCTCCCGGTCTATATTCTGGCACTTCAGTTGAGGATGCTCGATACGCATCTCGTGCTGATCCTGATCTATCTCACATTCAACCTGCCGATCGTGGTGTGGATCTGCACGGACCAGTTCAAGTCCATCCCGCCTGATCTTGAACAGGCGGCGCGTCTGGACGGTGCCGATCAGTTCACCATTTTCCGCAAGATCTACCTGCCGCTCGGCGCGCCGGGCATTGCGGTCTCGGCCATCTTCTCCTTCATCTTCTCCTGGAACGAATTGCTCTACGCCCTCGTGCTGACCCGCCGTGATGTGCAGACCGCCCCGGTCGTCGCGACCAGTTTCATGTCCGGCTATGAACTGCCCTGGGGCAAGATCATGGCGACCGGGACCGTCATCGTTCTTCCTGTCACCATTTTCGCGCTGATCGTATCGCGCCACATGGTGCGCGGCCTTACAATGGGAGCGACGAAATGAATGCGGCGAACCCTTTGGGCATCAACCTCTCCTTCTGCGTCAAGCGTTGGATCACGCCTGAGCTCTGGGCGCCCGTGGTGCGGGATCAACTGGGCCTGGACCTCATCCAGTTCTCCTTCGATCTGGTCGATCCGATGTGGCCAGCGCCTGTGCTTTCCCGCCAAGCGAAAGATGTGAGAAAGGCGGCAGACGATCACGGCATCTTCATTCACAGCGCCTTCATCGGGCTTGCGCATTACACCTTCAATCAGTTGCTGCACCCGGATGAGGACGTGCGCGCTTTCGCCGAGGCATGGCTTGAACGCGCCTATGGTTTCGCCGCCGAGGCCGGCATTCCGGGCGTCGGCGGTCCGCTGGGCGCTATTGCCTCCCGCACAGATGGAAGCGAGGCGCAAGCCATCGATGAACGCGATTATACAGGCCTGATTGAGCGGATGCTGCGCCTGGGCGACAAGGCAAAGGCGGCCGGTCTTTCCGAGCTTTACGTCGAGCCGACGCCGATGCGCCGCGAATGGCCGTGGACCGTCGACCAGGCGCGCCAGATGATGACCGATGTGGCCGGATCCGCGACACCCTGGAGCCTCTGCGTTGATTGGGGTCACGGCACCTTCCAGCCGCTTTATGGCGAGCGGGCAGATACAATGGAGCCATGGTTCGCCCAATTGAACGATGTCATCGGCGCTGTGCACATCCAGCAGACGGATTTCCAGTTCGACCGACACTGGGATTTCACGGAACAAGGTCGAGTCGATCCCACTGAGGCCAAAGCGTTGCTTGCCCGCACGGGACTTGCGCAATCTCCGGTATTCCTCGAAGTGTTCTACCCATTCGAACGAGATAGCAAATCCATACTGGATGCATTGAAGGCATCGGCCGCGTCGCTCAAGCAGGCCTTTGCCTGAATTAGGAGACGACGAACCATGCCGCCCAAGGGAACCGAGACGCCGACGACAACGATGGAAGACATGGACGCGCAGCAGATCCGTGCGCGTGTCGCCTGGCTCTATTTCATCGGCGGCCTGACCCAGCAGGAGATCGCTGATCAACTCGGGCTTACCCGTCTTCGGGTGAACAAGACGCTTGGACAATTGCGCACGGACGGATCGGTCGTGGTGGACATCCGACTGCCGATGGCCAATTGCATCGAGCTTGAGAACAAGGTGAAGGAGCGATACGGGCTGGATGAGGTCTGCGTCATCCCGACTTTGCCCGACGATCAGGAAAACCAGCGGGCCGTCGGCGATGCCGCGGGCGGCCTTCTCGACAAGCTGTTGGAAGATGGCATGGGGCTTGGCGTCGGTTGGGGAAAAAC
The DNA here is from genome assembly GCF_050500185.1 of Neorhizobium sp. DAR64862/K0K3. Classification (NCBI taxonomy): domain Bacteria; kingdom Pseudomonadati; phylum Pseudomonadota; class Alphaproteobacteria; order Hyphomicrobiales; family Rhizobiaceae; genus Neorhizobium; species Neorhizobium sp. DAR64862/K0K3. The sequence goes on along the minus strand of NZ_CP191450.1, from coordinate 852,480 downwards.
CCTGACGGCAGGTCTCAAACGGCTGACGCCACGTCCTCTTCCCGATAGCTGGGTCACGTCCGTCATGGGCGGTCTGACGCGCGGTTCCGGCTCCAGCACTTTCGAGGTTGCGACAGGCTATGCGCGGGCGATTTCCGCCGAATGCTGGTATCTCACGGCGCCTCTCTATTTCCCTTCGGTGGAGAGCCGGGAGGCGCTGCTTGCCCATCACGGCATTCGCGAAACCATGCGTCGCGCGCGATCCGTCGATGTGGCGCTGGTTTCCTGCGGCGACATGACCACACGTTCGATCCTCGTGCAGACGCCGACCGTTTCCGAAAATCTGGAGAGCCTTCTTGCAGCCGGCGCCGTGGGCGACCTGCTCGGCGTGTTTCTGGACGCCGATGGCAAGCCTGTCGATCATCCGTTGCACGAGCGGGTGCTCTCGCTGACACCGGAGCAGTTGAAGTCGGTCAAGCATTCCATCCTGGCCTCGGGCGGCTGGTACAAGGTCGATATCATTCGCGCCATCCTGCGCGGTGGCTATGTCAAGCGTCTTGTGACCGATGAGAACTGTGCGACCGGCCTGCTGCAGACCGAAATCCAGAGACACACCAAAGGCAAATAGAGAAGGCGCTGCTGGAGGATATTCCCCGGTATCGCGGAATTGGGAGTAACGTGAACATGACTTTCCTGCAGTTGGACAACATCAAGAAGACGTTTGGGGAACTCAGGGTCATCAAGGGTGTCAACATTACCGCCTCCAAGGGGGAGTTCGTGGTTTTCGTGGGCCCCTCCGGCTGCGGCAAGTCCACGCTGCTGAGGATGATCGCCGGTCTTGAGGACGTATCGTCAGGAACGCTCGCCATCGACGGCAAGGACGTGACCTATGAGGAGCCGGCGAAGCGCGAAGTGTCGATGGTCTTCCAGTCCTATGCGCTTTATCCACATATGAGTGTGTTCGAGAACATGGCCTTCGGCCTGCGCATGGCGAAACTGCCGGAAGACGAGATCAAGCGTCGCGTCGCGGAAGCAGCCCGCATCCTGCAGATCGAGCCCCTCTTGGAGCGCAAGCCGCGCGCGCTTTCCGGCGGTCAGCGCCAGCGCGTTGCAATCGGTCGATCGATCGTTCGCAACCCGAAGATCTTCCTGTTCGATGAGCCGCTCTCAAACCTCGATGCGGAACTGCGCAGCCAGATGCGCGTGGAAATCGCCAAGCTGCACCGCAATCTCGGTGCAACCATGGTCTATGTCACCCATGATCAAGTTGAGGCCATGACGCTGGCGGACCGCATCGTCGTCCTCCGCGCCGGTCTCGTAGAGCAGATCGGTTCGCCGACCGAGCTTTACGATCATCCGGCGAACACGTTCGTGGCTGGCTTTATCGGTTCGCCGAAGATGAACTTTCTCAAAGCCAAGGTGACGGGTGCCGATAGCGCCACCCTGCAGCTTTCGCATCCGGCCTTTGCGGCTGGAACCCTGTCTTTCACGCATCTCTCCGCAGGTAAGGCGAAGGTTGGCGACACACTGACGGTCGGCCTTAGACCCGAACATCTGGATGTCGCAGCTGCCACGCCACTCCTCAATCTGACCGCCGACTTTGCGGAAAATCTGGGTGGCTCAACGCAGATCTACGCACGAACCGGCGAGGAAACCATCATCATCCTTGCCAATGGGCGGCCGGATCTGACCCCTGGTGCTCAGATCACCGCTGGCATCGATCCGCGCCACATCTATCTCTTTACGCTCGATGGCCTGGCACTCTGACCTGAGGATGTGACCACATGAAAGCTCTGGTACTGGAACGCAAAGGCGAGCTGGCGATCCGCGATATCGATCTGCCGCGCGAAGTCGGTCCCGGCGACGTCAAGGTCGCTATTCACACCGTCGGGGTCTGCGGCAGCGACGTCCACTATCACACCCATGGCGCAATCGGCTCCTTCATCGTCAAAGAGCCGATGGTGCTGGGTCATGAAGCGGCAGGCACCGTGATCGAGGTCGGATCGCAGGTGAAGACGCTGCAGGTCGGCGACCGGGTTTGCATGGAGCCGGGCATTCCGAACATGGAATCGCGGGCCTCCAAGCTCGGCATCTATAATGTCGATCCGGATGTCCGCTTCTGGGCGACGCCGCCTATTCATGGTGTACTGACGGCGGAGGTGGTGCATCCGGCCGCCTTTACCTACAAGCTGCCCGACACTGTATCCTTTGCCGAAGGCGCGATGATCGAACCCTTTGCGGTCGGCATGCAGGCAGCCACCCGTGCACGGATCGCGCCCGGCGATGTCGCTGTCGTCATAGGCTGCGGCCCGATCGGCATCATGACGGCGATTGCCGCACTCGCCGGTGGCTGCTCACGCGTCATCATCTCGGATCTCAGCGCGCCAAAGCTTGCTATCGCCGGGCAATACGCGGGTGTCACGCCCGTCAACATCAAGGAGACGTCGCTGCAGGATGCCGTGATGAATGCAACCGATCGCTGGGGCGCGGATGTGATTTTCGAGGCGAGCGGCAGTCCGAGAGCTTACGAGGGTATCTTCAATCTCATGCGTCCGGGTGGCACGCTGGTGCTGGTGGGCCTCCCGGTCGAACCGGTCAACTTCGATGTGCCTGCTTCGATCTTCAAGGAAGCACGCATCGAAACCGTGTTTCGTTACGCCAACAATTTCGATCGCGCGGTCAACCTGATCGCATCTGGCAAGGTGGACCTGAAGCCGCTCATCACGGAGACCTATGCGTTTTCCGATAGCATCGCTGCCTTTGAACGTGCGGCGAAAGGGTTGGCGGAAGATGTGAAGCTGCAGATCCGGCTTGCCGATTAACCGAGCCGCAACGCCACAGGAGTTTCATCATGACGAAGAGTATGGACGGAAAGGTCGCGGCTATCACCGGGGCCGCTTCTGGGATCGGGCTTGCTTGCGCGAAAAAGCTGATCGATGAGGGTGCGACTGTCGTGCTTGTCGATCGCGCCGAGCACAGGCTGAAGTCACTCTGCGAAGAACTGGGCGAGCGCGCCCGCATGGTGGTGGTCGATCTCCTCGATGGGCCACGCGTCTCCGGCCTTCTTCCGCTCATTCTGGACGTGGCGGGAAGGCTCGATATCTTCCATGCCAATGCCGGTGCCTATGTCGGCGGGGCCGTGGCAGAAGGCGATCCCGACGCATGGGACCGCATGCTGAACCTCAACATCAATGCGGCATTCCGCAGCGTGCAAGCGGTTCTGCCGCATATGATCGCACAGAAGTCCGGCGATATCCTCTTCACCAGTTCGGTTGCCGGTGTGGTTCCCGTGGTCTGGGAGCCGATTTATACCGCTTCCAAATTCGCGGTGCAGGCTTTCGTGCACACAACGCGTCGCCAGGTTTCAGAGCATGGTATTCGCGTTGGTGCTGTTCTTCCCGGTCCCGTCGTAACGGCTCTCCTGGATGATTGGCCGAAGGAAAAAATGGATGAGGCCCTGGCGAATGGCAGCCTGATGCAGCCGCAGGAAGTGGCGGAGGCAGTCTTTTTCATGTTGTCGCGTCCTCGCAATGTGGTCATTCGGGATCTTGTGATCTTGCCGAATAGCGTCGATCTATAGGCACGACACGATATCGATTAGCCGGAGGAGTAAGGCATGAGCGGTTCTAGGTATTTTATCGGCGTGGACGTGGGCACGGGCAGTGCGCGCGCCGGTGTCTTCGATGAGAAGGGTGAGTGCCTTGGAACCGGCAAGCGCGACATCGAGATCTATCGCGATCACGCTCACATGGTCGAGCAATCCAGCGCCAATATCTGGGCCTCGGTCTGCCATGCAGTTCGCACGGCTCTTCAGCAGGCAAAGGTTTCGCCAGATCAGGTCGCAGGCCTCGGTTTCGATGCGACCTGCTCCCTCGTCGTTCTCGGCGAGGGTGGACGTCCGCTGCCTGTTGGCCCTTCGGACGATCCGGCGCGAGACATCATCGTCTGGATGGATCATCGCGCTGTCGAACAGGCCGAGCGGATCAATGCGCTCGGACACGGCGTGCTGCGCTATGTCGGCGGCCGTATTTCGCCTGAAATGGAAACGCCGAAGCTCCTTTGGCTCAAGGAAAACCGCCCGCAAGTTTTCCGCGAGGCCTGGCAGTTCTTCGATCTGGCCGACTTCCTCACCTGGCGTGCCACGGGCAGCCTCGCCCGCTCTACCTGCACGCTTGCCTGCAAGTGGACCTATCTCGCGCATGAAAGCCGCTGGGACCCCACCTATTTCCGCCAGATCGGATTGCAGGAACTCGCCGACGAGAATTTCGCCCGTATCGGCCGGGAGATCGTCGAGCCCGGCACCGCAGTCGGGCAGGGACTGACGGTCGCGGCTGCAGAGGAGCTTGGTCTTCGTGCGGGCACGCCTGTTTCCGCCGGCATGATCGACGCGCATGCAGGCGGTATCGGCACCGTTGGCATTGGCGGCACGCCGGAACTAAACCTCGGCTATGTTTTCGGCACCTCATCCTGCACGCTGACCTCCACCAGCAGCCCGAAATTCGTCCCCGGCGTCTGGGGGCCCTATTTCTCGGCCATGGTTCCAGGGCTGTGGCTGAACGAAGGTGGTCAGAGCGCGGCTGGCGCGGCGATCGATCAATTGATCAGCTTTCATCCTGCTTTCCATCACGCGAGCGAGCGGGCGAAGGCGGAAGGTCTTTCCCTGCCCGTGATGCTGGCCAATCTGGCGGTACAGGCAGTATCCTCGACGTCGCACGTCGTCTCCCTGGCGAAGGGTCTGCATGTTCTGCCAGAGTTCTTAGGCAATCGTGCACCTTTTGCCGATCCCGCCGCACGCGCTGCCATCGCCGGTCTCGGCATGGAAAGAGATCTCGAAAATCTGGTGGCGCTCTACGTGGCAGGGCTCTGTGGCATAGGCTACGGCCTGCGCCAGATAATCGAAGCACAGGCAGATGCTGGCGCAGATGTGCAGCAGATCATCATCAGCGGTGGCGCTGGCCAGCATGATCTGACCCGTCAGATCCTGGCAGATGCGAGCGGAAAGCCGGTGGTTGCACCAAAGACGTCGGAGCCTGTCCTGCTCGGAGCAGCGCTCCTGGGAGCGACTGCGGCAAAATCTTTCACTGATCTGAGGCAAGCCATGCAGGCGCTCAGCAAAGCGGACCGCATCTACGAGCCAGCTTCCGGCGATATCCGATCCATTCACGACCGGCGCTTCCAAGCTTTCCGGACGCTCCAGTCGGAATTACGCAAGATCAGGGACTTTTAGCTTTCCGTCACGGACGTTGCGACACCAGAGCAAACGCGATGACAGCTACGAACGCGTCACGGCAAGTTATAGAAGCCTCTGTGCACTCAGGACCGCGCATGCCACGCTAGGTTCAAGGCGATGAGAAAGGTCTTCAATCGTTCTTTCCTCTCAGAAGTTTTCCATCTCGCGGCGGACCCTGGCCATGAAGGCTGCGCGCGTTTCTTCGGTGCAATTGTTCATGTCGTAGTGGGCGAGATATCTGACCGGGGCGCCGATCTTGATCTGGGCGCGGATCAAGCGCTTGACGATCTTTTTTGGCGGATTACCGGCGAGGAAGGCGCGCATCGGGGTGGCACCATAGGTCATGACGGCGGCGAGTTTTCTGATGTGGCGCAGTGTCGGGGTCAGTTTGCCGTCGACGAGATCGAAGGAGACGCCGGGTAGCCAGACGCGGTCGAAATAGCCCTTGAGCATCGCCGGGAAGCCGAAATTCCAGACGGGGGTGACGATGACGAGTGCTTCGGCTTTCCTCAGGCGTTCGACATAGGGCTGCACGAGGGAGAGGTTGTCGGGAATGTCGTGATAGACGCGCCGGTCGTGCGCCGAGAGCACCGGGTCGAAACCCTCCTCGTAGAGATTGCATCCGTCGACCTCATGGCCGGACTTTTCCAGGCTCTCGCAGGTGAGCTTGTAGAGCGCCCGGCCGAAGCTTTCTTCGAGGGGATGGGAGTGGAGGACGAGTACGCGCATGTCAAAAGCTCCAAGTCGTTGCCCGCCGCATCAGCGGTCGGGGTTCCAGTTCGAAAACTTCCGCGCCGTTTGTCCCAGCATGCTGATCCGTCGCCGCCTTTAGCCGAGGGATGGAGGATGCCATGTCGTGAAAGGCATGGGCCGGAAAGGTCTGGCCGGGAGTACCTTCGGAATGGGGTGTGGTGGCGGTCAATCGTTGCGGCTCCGGAACGGGGGAGCCGCAACGCATCGTGTGCGCCTATGAGGCTTCGGAAAAGACCCCCAGCCCCGGAAACAGGTAGTTCTTCCCCGCCGCAAAATCGAAATCCGGGTTTTCCCACGCAATCATCTTGCCGGGGTTGAGCAGGCCCTTCGGATCGGTTTCCTTCTTGAAGGCGAGCTGGACGTGGTCGGTCTGCTTCATGCCGCCTTCTTCCAGCGTGTAGCGATGCGGGTTGAAGATCGGGCAGCCGTTTTCCTCGTGGATGCGGATGATTTCCTCCAGCCGCTCCTTCGTCGTGTAGCGCACCAGCGGCAGGCCGGCGCACTGGATTTGGCCGTCGAACTTGATGAATTCGAGATGGCCGATGACTTCGTCGGGGAAGAGTTCCGTCATGGTGCGGACCTTCTCGACGTGGTCGGGGCCGGGATACTGGACCTGCAGATAGGTGATCGCGGGATCGACCTTCAGCGCGCGGAGCGTCGTGTGGTTCCAGGTGAGCTCGAAGGCATGCGGGATGCCCTTCATGCTCTCGACCGTATCGGAGCGGAAGCAGACATCGCCCTTCATCTTCTCGGCGAAGGCGAGGAAGGGTTCGATGGAATGGGGCGCGACCATCAGCACCACCACCGACTGGCCTTCCTTCAGCCAGGGCTTGTGGCGGGTGAAGTAGTCGTAAGGGATCGGTGCTGCGATCGGGGCGACTTCCTTCAGGAGGATGCCGTTCTTGTGGGCAAGCGCATCGGCGAATTTTACCGCATCCATGAAGTTGTCATAGCCGACGATGACATCGACCCAGTCGTAAGCAGGCGCCAGCGGCATCTCGACTTCGGTGATGATGCCGTTGGTGCCATAGGCATGGGAGACCTTCTGCAGGTCCCAGGCGGAAAGTTCGAGCACGCGCGGCTCGGCTTCCATGGTGACGACGCGAAGCCTCAGGATATTGCCGAGATCGCGAAGCCCGCCCCAGGTGATGGAGCCGACGCCGCCGGAGCCTCCGGCGATGAAGCCTGCAACGCTGGCGGTCTGCTTGGTGGACGGGTGGAAGCGGAGTTCTTGGGCCGAATGTTGCTTGGTCTGGCGGTCCAGCTCGGAGATGATGATGCCGGGCTCGCAGATGACGCGGCCGGGCAGGATCTCTTTCACCTTGTTCATGTTGATGAGATTGAGCACGATGCCGCCCGAGAGCGGCATGGCCTGGCCATAGTTTCCGGTGCCGCCGCCGCGCGGGGTGACGGGCACGCCATGGGCATAGGCGACCTTCAGGGTGCGGATCACCTCTTCTTCCGATGTCGGCGAGACGATCAGGTCGCCGACCACGTTGTCCAACTCGGCTTTCAGGATCGGCGAATACCAGTAGAAATCGCGGCTTTTCATTTTGATCAGAGCCGGATTGTCCTCGACGGCGATGCCTTCCAGCTCCTCGATGATTTTGGCGTAATCAGCCATGTCTAAACTCCAAGAAGTGGGTCAAGGTCGCGGTAATCCGGCAGGCTGCGGTCGATGCCCATGCCATTCCGCATCACGATGCGGTCGGCCTGCGGACGGGAGAGGAATTCGCTCCAGCGACGGGCGCTGAAGAGAACGAGATCCGCCTTGCCACCAACCGCGATGCGGCCATGGTCGGGGCGCTTCAGGATATCGGCGGGCGTGCGGGTGACGACCCTTGCTGCGGTGTCGAGCGGATGGTCGAGATGAATGATGCGGACTGCCTCGCGAAAAACTTCGACGGGGTCGAGATCGCCATAGGCATAGAAGGGATCGCGAGTGTTGTCGGAGGAGACGGCGGTGGCGACACCGGCTGCCGACAGTTCGTGGAACAGGGTAACGCCGCGCTGGCGGGGTGTGCGGCCGGGGTGGCGATCCTGCAGATACATGTTGCACATCGGCAGCGAGACCACCGAGAGGCCGGCCTCGGCCACCAGGTCGATGGTTCGTTTTGCCAGGTCGTCGTCCTGGCGGGCGAGCGAGCAGCAATGGCCGACAGTCACCGCGCCCTCGAAGCCATTGCGGATCTTGGCTTCCGCGATGGTCTTGAGCGTCAGTGTTTCCTTGTCCTGCGTCTCGTCGACATGCAGGTCGATGTCGATGTCATTCTCGGAGGCTGTGCGGAAGAGGATGTCGAGCTTCTCGTCGAGTTCCGGCATCAGATAGGTGACGCCGCCGAGGAGGCCCTTGTTGGCGACGATGACCTCGATCAGATCCTTGAAGAAGGCCTCGTCGGTGATCTGGTCGAAGGGGAAGAGGGCGGCCGCCTGCAGGTCGACCTTGCCGGCCCAGGTCTCACGGACCTCGGAAAACACCTCGAAAGAGATGCGGTGCTGGGGCGCCAGGCTGTCGAGATGGGTGCGGACAAGGCTTGTGCCGTGGGCATAGGCCGTTCTCAGCGAGAATTCCATGCGGGCTTTGACGTCGGCTGCGGACCACCTGGCTTCCCGGTCGGCCTTGACGGCTTCCAGCGCGCCCATAAAGTCGCCTGTCGGGTTCGGCCGGCGGTCCCAGATATGGCCCTTGTCGAGATGGGTGTGCATGTCGACGAAGGTCGGCCAGACCATGCCGTTTCTCAGGTCGGTCGAGGGCAGGCCGGCGGGAGCCTCGCCAGGCTTGAGGATCGCCTCGATCTTGCCATCGGCAACGACGATGTCGGCGCTGATCAGGCCCTCGCAGGCGGGCGCCTCGACGCCGTCGACGCAAATCTGTGGCAGCGTCGCATTGGCAAGGACGAAGCGCTTGGCGGAGGGGAGGGCAGTGATCGGGCTCGACATCAGTTTTCTCGTTTCAGGCTGCTCTCGTGCCAGCGATGCAGCGCCAGCCACGAGATGAAAGAGGTAATGGCAAAAATCACGACGCCGAGGCAGGAGAGCAGGAAGAGCGCTGCGAACAGCCGGGGAATGTTCAGACGGAACTGTGCCTCAAGCAGGCGGAAGGCAAGACCGGAGCCTGCACCGGCCGAGCCTGCGGCAAATTCGGCGACAACGGCGGCGATCAGGGCAAGGCCGCCACCGATCCGGAGCCCAGTCATAAAGTAAGGGAGCGAGGCCGGCAGTTTGAGATAGAGCAGCGTCTGCCAGCGGGAGGCACCGTAGAGGTCGAAGAGATTGAGAAGGTTATGATCGACGCTCTTCAGGCCCTGAACCATGTTGGAGAGGATCGGGAAGAAGGCGACGAGGAAGGCGCAGATCAGCAGCGCCACCTGCGTCGAGGGCGAGTAGATCAGGATCAGCGGGGCGATCGCGACGACCGGGGTCACCTGCAGGATGACGGTGATCGGGTAGAAGGCGATCTCGATCCACTTCGACTGGACGAGGGCAACGGCAATGCCGACGCCGCCGAGAAGCGCGAGGCCGAGCGACATCAGGGTGATCCTGGTGGTGACCCAGAGCGCCGGCGACAGCGTGCCCCAGTCCTTGATGAGGGCACCGGCAATCGCGATCGGGCCGGGCAGGATATATTGCGGCACGCCCGAGACCCAGACGCCCACCTGCCAGATGACCAACAGGATGCAGACGACGAGAATTGGCACGAGGATTTTCAGCAGGGTTTCGCCATAGAGCGAGGCAAAACTGCGTCCGGACTTTGAGACGGGCGTGAGAGAGACGGGTGGGGGATTGCTCATCAGTGAATCTCCATACCGTCAGCAAGCGGAAACCCGATGGCCTCGATCAACGAGCGCGAGACCTTGTCGCAGGTTGCCCGATACTCCTCGGAGGTGCGGTATTGCAGGCCACGCTCCGCGCTGGTCACCAAGGGGAAATCGTCGTGGACGCGGCCGGGACGTGCCTTCATGACGATGATGCGGTTCGACAGATAGGCGCTTTCGAAGACCGAGTGGGTGACGAAGATGACCGTGATGCCGGTTTCGCGCCAGAGCCGCAGCACGTCGTCATTGAGCTTCTGGCGGGTGATCTCGTCGAGGGCGGCGAAGGGTTCGTCCATGAGGAGGAGCCTTGGCTTGGTGACGAGCGCGCGCGCGATCGAGACGCGCATCTTCATGCCGCCGGAAAGTTCGCGCGGATAGGCGTCGACAAAGTCCTTGAGGCCGACGCTGTCGAGGGCGGCGAGGATATCGGCTCTGGCGGCAGCCTTCGAAATGCCGCGCAGCTTGAGTGGCAGGTAGACATTGCCGAATACGGTCGCCCAGGGCATCAGCGTCGGCTCCTGGAAGACGAAGGAGATGTCGCCGTCGGGCAGGCCCTTTGAGTTGATGCGGGAACTCGGCCAGTCGATCGTGCCTGATGTGGTGTCGCCCAGGCCGGCGATGATCCGCAGTGCAGTCGACTTGCCGCAGCCGGAGGGGCCGAGCAGCGAGACGAATTCGCCACCGTTGACGGTAAGCGACATGCCGGTCAGCGCGACCGTGCCGCTGGAGAAGACCTTGGACACGTCCTTCATCACCAAAAGCGCCCGGCGCTGTTTGGGAGGGGGCGGGGTGATGGGGTCTATCTCGGCCATGCGATACTCGGTTTGAAGGAATGCTGATCGGCGTCTCCAGCGGGCAAAATTCCCCCTCTGGCCTGCCGGCCATCTCCCCCACAAGGGGGGAGAAAACTTGTGGCAAGGCCCTGCCCAAACGGAACATCGACGGCAGGGGCCGGGTTAAGGCCTCCCCCTTGTGGGGAGGGTTGGGAGGGGTTTTCTGTCAGTTGGCAGTGATCACCCCCACCCGCAGCTTTGCTGCGACCTCCCCCCTCAAGGGGGAGGTGGAGATCACTTCTTCAGAGCCATTCCAACGCCCTTGCAGACGAACTTTGTGGTGTAGGCCTTCTTGTAGTCGAGGTCGGCCGGCTGGACGGCGATCTGGACCATGGAGTCAAAGAAGGCCTTGTATTTCGCGTCGGTCATGCAGCCGATGCCCTTGTCCGTCGCTTCGCCTGAAACAACGATGCCGTATTCCTTCATCTTCTTGATCGAGTATTCGATCTGACCATCCGTCATTTCCGGATTGTCTTTCTTGATGAGGTCGTTGGCGGCCTTGTTGTCGCCGTAGAGGTATTTGTACCAGCCCTCGGCCGAGGCATCGACAAAGCGCTGCACGACATCAGGCTTGCTTTCGACCATGGCCGTCGTGGTCGTGATCATCGTGGAATAGGGGTTGTAGCCGTTGTCGGCGAGCAGGAAGACCTTTGGTGCCCAGCCGGCCTGTTTCTCGATCTCATAGGGTTCCGAGGTCAGGTAACCCTGCTGGGCGGACTTCGGATCAGAGATGAAGGGGGCAGGGTTGAAGGTATAGGGCTTGTACTTCTCGTCGGTGAAGCCCGCAAAGTTCTTCTTCATCCACTCGTAATAGGTGACGTAACCGTCCTTGCCCATGAAGATCGAGTTGAGCTTGGCGAGGTCGGCGAATTTCTCGATGCCCTGGTCGGGATGGGCGAGCAGGACCTGCGGGTCCTTCTGGAAGATGGCCGCGACGTCGATCAGCGGGATCCCTTCCTTGACGGCGTCCATTTCACCGAGCGGGCCGCCCATGTAGAAATCGACCTTGCCGGCGATCAGCAGTGCACGGTTGGCGGCCTGCGGGCCTCCCTGCACGACGGTGACTTTGAGGCCGTGTTTTTCATATGTGCCATCGGCCACGGCCTGGTAAAAACCGCCGTGTTCGGCCTGGGCCAGCCAGTTGGTGCCGTAGCTGACCTCGTCGAGGGCAAAGGCCGTCGTGGTTGCGGCCAGCGATGCGCTGAGGCCGAAAAGGGCGAGAAGACTGGTCTTGGTGAGCGTGTCGCGCATTGGTCGTTCCCCTGTTCGTTCCGGGTCCCGTTTTCGGGCTTCCTTTGGCGACATTTGATCGGCTGCCATGCGTCTTGAAAAGCATCAAAATTCGCCCGCATCGATGCTTTTTTTGCACTACTCCGCTGATTGCTGCATAGTGAAGCGGCATGGCTATTTTTTGCGCAGCGGAGGTCTCGTGCTTCACTCTCGAAAGCTCATCTATATCAATGAAATCGTTCGTTGCGGCTCCATCCGAAAGGCGGCTGCGCGGCTCAACGTCGCTTCGTCAGCAGTGAACCGGCAGATCCTCGCGCTGGAGGAAGAGTTGGGGGCGCCGATCTTCGAGAGGTTGCCTAAGGGTTTGCGGCTGACGGCTGCCGGCGAGCTCTGCATCGAGCATATCCGCGACGTGCTGAAAAATTACGAGCGGCTGGAGGGCCGGCTGCGCGGCTTGAAGACGCCACAGATTGGCAAGGTGTCGCTGGTGACGACCGTGGGGCTGGCCTCCGGGCCGCTGCCGGCAATCCTGTCGGGCTTTATCGCCAAACATTCGCGCGTGCAGATCAAGCTGCGCAGCGATGGCGGGGTGACGACGATCAATCCGGTGCTGACAGGCGAGGTGGATGTCGGCCTCGGCTTCAATATCCCAGCGACGCCCGGTATCCGGACGCTTGCCAATTTCGACGTACCTGTTGGCGTCGTGCTGCCGCCGGGGCATCGGCTGGCGCTGGAGGAGGGGCCGATCGATCTTGTGGAGGTGGTGCAGGAGCCGCTGATCCTGGCGCAATCGGGCACCAGCCTGCGCAACATTATCGATCTGGCGCTCGCGCCGCTGCCGCTGCCGGTCGATCCGGTGGTCGCGACGAATTCATCCGAGTTGATGAAGCAACTGGTCAAGGCGGGCACCGGGCTGACGCTGCTAAACCCGCTTGATGCGGTGGCCGAATGCCGACGCGGCGAGCTCGTCTTCCGTCCGCTTACCGAGGCGCATGTGCGACATCAGCCGATGAAACTGTTTGCCCGGGCGCGGGCACCGCTCGATTCAGCCACCAGCCTGTTCATCGAATATCTGATGCAGGAATTGCTTGTCCTGGTGCAGGACCTGAAGGACCGCGGCCACATCCCTGAAAGTATCCGTGCAACAGCATGACGGTTCGTGGCCTCAGCCGGGCGTATAGAGGTTCGACAGAGGGTAGGCGGCGATGTCGCGCAGGAGTTCGATGAAGCCTGCCACCTGATGTTTGCAGATCGCCTCGCCCTTTTCCGCCGTGCCCTTGGAGGCGTCGCCGACCACGCCATGCGGGTTGAGGTCATGGGCGATCCAGGCCAGCGAATGGGGCGGCAGGGGCGTGAGGAATTTCGAATTGGCCCGGATTTCCTCGGCCTTGGACACAAAGTTCTGCGCCTTGTCCATGCGCACCAGGTCGGGGCGAAAATGCTGCATCAGCGAGGTCTCGACCTCGCCGCCGTGAATACCGTAGCGGCTTTCGTGCTCGGAGATCATGCCGTCGGGATTGCCGAAGCGGCTCCATTGCGTGGAGACGACGGCCATCTGGTGGCGGACGCGGAGTTCCCGGGCGACGATGCTCATGACATCAACATTGCCGCCGTGCGAGTTGACGATAACGAGCTTGCGGATGCCGGCTTCCGCCACCTTTGCGCCGATCGCCGTCCAGGCGGGGATCAGGATTTCCGGGCCGAAGGACAGGCTGCCGGGACCATAGACATGTTCGTTGGCCTTGCCGATTTCCTGGGTCGGCAGGACGAGGAAGTCGAGGTCATCGGGGCGCTGGGTCTTCAATTCGGCAAGCATGCCATTGGCGATTGCAACATCTGTGGCGATTGGCAGGTGGGGGCCATGCTGTTCGGTCGAGGCGATCGGAAGAATGGCGACCGTCGTCTCGGCCGAAAGCGAGGCGAAATCATAGGTCGTCAGTTCGTTCCAGAAGAATGGTCTGGCCATGGCCTTGCCCCGATTTGTGTCCTTATCCCGTTCGATAGGGCAAATATGCAGTGCGCGAAAAGCATCATATTTCGCTCGCGGCGATGCTAATTTGCGCTCGCCGGGCTCGAGATCGGGAGGATCCTGGCACCAGCGGTGCCAGGTCAATGTTGGTAGGTGCGCTTTCAGCGTGCTGGTTGCATGTGCCGGGCCGCTTTGAAGTTCGAATTTACAAGTTTCAATAGCACTAGGTCCCCGCAACCAAAATCATTCAAAACGAACCCGTAGCTCATGATGCGGGTGTCTTGTGTTGTGGGAATAGTGACACGAACGATCGGCATCAGACGCTGCTTGGCTTCTTCCTCGCCATTGTACGGGCAAGAAACAGCCGTTTGCGGTCGCTACCTCGACATGTTCAGGTCGAATTGCTGCTTCAGCTTGGCGATCTTTTCCTGATAATTGTCCGCCGGCATGCCGCTAAACATCGTCTCCTCCGGGAGTCTCACAAACACGGTCATGCGGTCTTCCCCCGTTGCGAAGATGCCACTCTGGGTGAAGTTCCAGGCGATGTGAAAGCCGATGCTCAAACAGAACCGGTGTGTTGCGGATACCGTTGGGAGGCTTGTTATAATACTTCAGCCTCACAGGTTTCCACCAGCGCCGTGTCGCCAAGTACACTTTATGATTGCGCAGCTTTGCCTGCTGAACGCGAAGTGCAACGCACAGCACACAACGCCTGTACGCCAGCAATTCGTGAAATATTATGCGGTCCAAGTGGCAAATACCGCGCAACAGCCATCCTGAAGCGGGCAATAGTGGATGAAGCGAGAATTCCTGCCTTTCGTAGGCTCTGTGAGGCCTTAAAAGGTTCGAAAACGCTGATAAACCGATAATAAAGGGAACAGCATCGTCATGACACATCAGTTCGATAAGTCCCGCTGGAGCCGCAACGACGACAGCGCAGTTGAAAACGCCATTCGTCGCGGCGCGACCCGTCGCGATCTGCTTCGCATGCTCGCTGCCGGCGGCGTGGTCGCCGCAACTGCTGGCACGTTCATCGGTTCAGCACGAAATGCTGTCGCCCAAACGCCCAAGAAGGGTGGCGCGTTGCGCTTGGCGCTCAACTCGACCTCGACCGCCGATACGCTCGATCCGGTCCGCGCCTCGGCGCAGGGCGATTACATGCGCATGTCCACCTTCTACAACAAGCTGACGGTGCTCGATAACTCGCTGACGCCACAGATGGAGCTGGCGGAAAGTTTTGACACCACGGACGCCAAGGTCTGGACGATCAAGCTGAAGACCGGCATCACCTTCCACAACGGCAAGACGATGGATTCCGCCGACGTGGTCTATTCGCTCAGCCGCCATGTCGACCCGAAACTGACCTCGCGCGCCAATGCGCTGGCCAAGGCAATGATCAAGATCGAGGCCGTCGACAAGACCACGGTGCGCATCGAACTCGACCAGGCGAATGCCGACCTTCCAGCCATCCTCGGCACCTATCATTTCGTCATCATCCCGGAGGGCACCTCGGATTTCACCAAGGCTGTCGGCACCGGTCCCTACATGACTGAAGTGTTCGAACCCGGCATCCGCACGGTCGGCAAGCGTAACCCGAACTATTTCAAGTCAGATGCGGCTTATGTCGACAGTATCGAGATGTTCGGCATCCCGGATGAAAATGCCCGCGTCAACGCGTTGCTCTCCGGCGATATCCATATCGGTGCTTCGATGGATGCCCGCTCGGCGCCGCTCGTGAAGGCCAACCCCAATCTTCGGCTGATGGTCGCTCCCGGCGGCAGCTATACCAACCTCAATATCCGCATGGATATGGAGCCGGGCTCCAAGAAGGACTTCATCGACGGCGTGCGCGCGCTCATCAACCGCGATGCCATCAACCGCGCCGTCCTGCGTGGCTTCGGCGAACCGCATAACGACCAGCCGATCCAGCGCGCCAGCCGCTATTTCAATGCGGATGTCGTCGCGCCGGCCTTCGATCCCGAGCGCGCCAAGCATCATTTCGAAAAGGCCGGCCTTTTAGGCGTCGGCATTCCGTTGATCTGCTCGGACGCTGCCAAGGCTTCGCCCGACATGGCGATGGTGCTGCAGCAGGATGCCGCCAAGATCGGCGTCAAGATCGACGTGCAGCGCATGCCGGCCGATGGATACTGGTCGAACCAGTGGATCAAGGCGCCGTTCCACTTCGGCAACATCAATGCCCGCCCGACCGCGGATATCCTGTTCTCGCTGCTCTACAAGTCGGACGCCGCCTGGAACGAAAGCCGCTACGTCAACCCGAAATTCGACCAGATGCTGCTCGAAGCGCGCGGTTCTCTGGACGAAGCCAAGCGTAAGCAGATCTACGGCGAGATGCAGGCGATGGTGGCCAGGGATGCGGCAACCATCATCCCGGCCTATATCGCCAGCGCCGATGCCATGAGCGCCAAGGTCGGTGGCCTCAATCCGCATCCGCTCGGCATGCTGCAGGGCTATAACATTGCCGACACCGTCTGGCTCGACGCCTGATCGATCATGGCGCGCGGGATACCGCGCGCCTTTTCTGCAGGATTTCCAGACTGAGCGAGAGGCGCAGCCTATATGAATAAACGCATCCTTGAGATGATCGGCGGGCGATTGGCGGTAGCCGTTCTGTCGCTGTTCCTCGTGTCGCTGGCGGTCTTCTTCATCACGGAGTTGTTGCCCGGCGATACCGCACAGGAACTGCTTGGCCAGGCTGTGACGACGGAAGCCGCAGCCCAGCTTCGCGAAACGCTCGGTCTCGATCGTCCGGCCATCCTGCGTTATTTCGAGTGGATCTTTGGGCTGCTGACCGGTGACCTCGGTTATTCGCATGTCTCTGATCGGCCGGTTGCCAACCTGGTTGCCGAACGCCTGCCGAACTCGCTCACACTCGCTGCCATTACCATGGCCATCACCATTCCGCTGGCGCTCGGTCTCGGTATCGTCGCCGCCATCTGGAGAGGTTCAATTTTCGACCGGGCGATCTCGTCAGCTGCGATTATGCTCGTTTCCTTCCCGGAATTCATGATCGCCACGCTGCTGGTGATGTGGCTGTCCGTCTACATGCAATGGCTGCCGGCTTTGTCCTTCATCCCGGCAACGGCCGATTTTCGCACCATCGTGCTCGCCTTCATCATGCCGGTTTCCGTTCTGGTGTTCGGCAGCTGCTCGCAAATGATCCGCCTGTCGCGCGCGGCCATCGCCGATGCGATGGCGACTCCTTATGTGGAAATGGCCGTGCTGAAGGGCGCTTCGCGCGGCCGCATGGTGCTGCGCCATGCGCTGCCGAACTCGGTCGCGCCAATCGTCAATTCCGTTGCGCTCAGCATGTCGGGCCTTCTCGGCGGTGTGATCATCGTAGAGACGGTGTTCAACTATCCAGGCCTTGCCAAGCTGATGGTTGATGGTGTCTCGACGCGCGACATGCCGCTCATCCAGACCTGCTCGATGATTTTCTGCGGCTTTTATCTCGTGCTGATCACTGCAGCCGATATCATCGCCATCCTGTCCAATCCGAGGTTGCGCTGATGACCGTTTCCGCTGCACCACGACGCAAGATCCGCATGCATATTCGCCCGATCGCTGCCGTCTGCTTGGCTGTCGTCCTGTTCTGGACGATCGTCGCGATGTTTGCACCGCTGCTGGTTCACTACCCTGTCGGCGACATGGTCAGTTACGATTATTTTGGTCCGATGAGCGGTGAATACTGGCTCGGCACCGATTATATCGGTCGCGACATCTATTCCCGCCTGATCGTCGGCGCCCGTTACACGATAGGCATCGCCTTTGTCGGCCTGATCCTTGCGGCGCTGATCGGCATCACGCTCGGCCTGCTGGCTGCCGCTTTTGGTGGCCTGTTCGACATGGTCCTCAGCCGCGCCATCGACACGTTTGTCGGCATTCCAAACCTGCTTCTAGCGCTGGTCATCGTCGCCGGCGGCGGCTCCAGCATCCCGATCCTGATCTTTGCCATCACCATCATCTTTTTCCCCGGCTGTTTCCGCTTCACCCGGTCGATGGCAGTCAATGTCAATGCGCTCGATTTCATCTCGGCGGCGCGTGCACGCGGGGAAGGCCATTTCTATGTGATGATCCACGAGATCCTGCCCAATATCGTCGGACCGATCATGGCGGATCTCGGCCTGCGTTTCGTCCACATCATCCTGCTTCTGTCGGGTCTCAGTTTTCTCGGCCTCGGCGTGCAGCCACCTTTCGCGGACTGGGGCGCACTGGTGCGCGAAAACATGATCGGCATTTCCTACGGATCGCCAGCCGTGGTCGTGCCGTCGCTGGCGCTGGCCAGCCTGGCGCTCGCCATCAACCTCCTGATCGACAACCTGCCGCAGCGCATTCGCGACCAGCTGGAGTAGACCATGACCATTCTTTCAAAAAACGTGGGCGACACGCTGGTCAAGGTCGAAGACCTCAGAGTGACCGCGACCACTGACAGCGGTCGAAAAATCGAGATCCTCAAGGGCGTGTCCTTCGATGTCCGGCGCGGCGAAGTGCTGGCACTGATCGGTGAATCCGGCTCTGGCAAAACCACGATCGCTTTGTCGCTGCTCGCCTATGCTCGCTCCGGCTGCCATTTTTCCGGTGGCCGTGTCCTGCTCGATGGTGTCGACCTGGTTGGGCTCGATGAAAATGCCCGTCGAAAGCTGCGCGGCAACACGGTGTCCTACGTTCCCCAAAGTGCGGCGGCGTCGTTCAATCCGTCGAAAAAGATCATGGATCAGGTGGTCGAAGTCGCCGAGATCCACGGCATCATGGACAAGGCGGCTGCGCGTAAGAAAGCGATTGGCCTGTTCCGTAGCCTGTCGTTGCCATCACCGGAAACCATTGGCGACCGCTATCCGCACCAGGTCTCGGGCGGCCAGTTGCAGCGCTTGGCCGCCGCCATGGCCCTGCTTGGCGATCCCGAACTGGTCGTTTTCGACGAACCAACGACCGCGCTCGACGTCACCACCCAGATCGAGGTGCTGAAAGCCTTCAAGGCCGCCATCCTCGATCGTGGCATGACCGGCGTGTATGTCTCGCATGATCTCGCGGTTGTGGCGCAGATTTCCGATCGCATCATCGTCTTGAAGGATGGTGAGGTTCAGGAAGCCGGCGAGACAGAACAGATCGTCGGCGCCCCGGCACATCCCTATACGCAGGCGCTGATTTCGGCTTTCGAGCCGGTGGAACCGGAAGCCGCAGGCTCGCGCCCCGGCGACAGCGTCGTTCTGGAAATGCGCGATGTCGTTGCCGGTTACGGTCCTGTCAACAGCGACGGCCGGCCGCATATCGTTGCTGTCGACGGCGTCAGCCTCACCCTGCAACGAGGCCATTCGCTCGGCGTGATCGGCGAATCCGGCTGCGGCAAGAGCACGCTCCTGCGGGTTGCCGCAGGTCTGCTGCCGGCCGCAGCGGGTGCCTGCATTCTCGATAGCAAGGAACTGCGCCCGCAGGTCAGCGCCCGCAGCAAGGACGAACTGCGCAAAATGCAGATCGTTTTCCAGCTGGCTGACACGGCGCTTAACCCAGCTCAGACGGTCGGCAACATCATCGGCCGCCCTTTGACCTTCTACCACGGCATGAAGGGCGAAGCGCGCGACAAGCGGGTCATCGAGCTTCTCGACATGGTGCGCATGCCGGCGCAGTTCCGTCACCGGCTTCCGCGCGAACTGTCGGGCGGTCAACGCCAGCGCATCAACCTTGCCCGCGCGCTTGCCGCCAAGCCGGATGTGCTACTCTGCGATGAAATCACCTCAGCGCTGGACACTGTCGTAGCCGCCAAGGTTCTCGAACTGTTGAAGGAGTTGCAGCGCGAACTGCATCTTTCCTACCTGTTCGTCAGCCACGACATCCACACCGTGCAATCGCTTTGCGACGAGGTAGTGGTGATGTTCGGCGGCAGGAAGCTGGAAACCTTTGCCGCCGCTCACCTGCATGCAGAGGCGCGCCATCCCTATACGAAACTGCTGGCCTCTTCGCTGCCGACGCTCGATCCGACATGGCTCGAAAATTTGCAACAGGACCCGGAACTGGTGCGCAAATTCGCCCACACGTGACGCTTGGAAAATACAGCCCAAAGACAAATGGCCCGGATCGCTCTGGACCATTCTCGTTCGAACGATCAGAGATCGATCAGCACCGACTTGGTGCGCATCGCCCCCATATAGGCTTCGCGGCCGAGATCCTTGCCGAGGCCGGAACTCTTGTAGCCACCGGTCGGCAGGATCATGTCGCGTGAACGACCATAGCGGTTGACCCAGACGGTGCCGGCTTCCAGCTTGCGCGACATGCGGATTGCCCGCGACAGGTCGCGGGTGAACAGGCCCGATGCCAGACCGTAGGTCGGGTGGGTGGCGAGTGCTGTTGCTTCTTCCTCGGTTTCGAATGTCTGGATGCTCAGGACCGGTCCGAAAATCTCTTCCGTCACGGCCGGGTTGGTTTCATCGACACCGGCCAGAATGGTCGGCGCATAAAAATAACCCTCCGATTGCATGCGGCAGCCGCCGGCCACGACTTCCGCACCCGCAGATTTGGCGGCATCGACGATGGCTTCGATGCGGGCGATCTGGGTCTCGGAAATGATCGGGGAATACGTGGTGTCGGCATCCCATGTCTTGCCGGGCCGCATCGCCGCCATATGGCCGGCGATCTTGGTGGCGAGTTCTTGCGCCACTGATTTCTCGGCGATCAGGCGGGATCCGGCGACGCAGACCTGGCCGGCATTGCCGGTGATTGAGCGGGCGATACAGGCGGCGGCGAGGTCGATATCGGCATCGGCAAACACCACCTGCGGGCTCTTGCCGCCAAGCTCCAGCGTCATCGGCTTGATGCCGGTGCGGGCGATATCCTGCATGATCTGCGCACCGGCGCGGGTGGAGCCGGTAAAGCTGACCTTGCCGACCAGCGGATGCGTGGTGATGGCAGTCCCGGTCACCGGGCCATCGCCGAGCACGACATTGACGAGACCGGCCGGGATGCCGGCGCGCACTGCCAGTTCGGCGAGATACAGCGTCGAGAACGGCGTCATTTCCGATGGTTTGATGACGATGCCATTGCCGGCGGCAAGCGCTGGGCCAAGTTTCCACGCGGCCATGGACAGCGGCACGTTCCAGGGCGCGATCGCGCCGATCACGCCATAGGGTTCATGCAGGATCATGCCCATCTGCGCGTCCGCGGTCGGAACGACCTGGCCACCTTCCTTGTCGGCAAATTCGGCGAAGAAACGGATATGGTCGGCGCAGTTGACCACGTCGCTCTGGCGCGCCTGGGTGATCGGCCGGGTCGAGCAGACGGCTTCCAGCTGCGCCAGATAAACGGCTTCCTCATCGATCAGGTCGGCGAAGCGCCGCAGGATGCGCGCACGGTCACGCGGCATGCAGGTCGCCCAGTCGGATTGGCGTTGAACGCGTGCCGAAATCTGGATCGCCTCATCCACCAGTGCCGCGTCGGCGACCGGAATGGCGGCCAGCGGTTTGCCGTCGCTCGGACGCCGGATTTCCAGTGCGTCCGCGCCCTCGACATAACGTCCGTCGATAAAATGGCCCTTCGGCAGGCGAAGCGTTGCGGGATCAACGGAGAGCGTCATGCAAGGTCCATCCGGTTTTCAAGCGATCGGCCGAGGATGTGTGCTCGACCATGGTGCCGACAGGTTACCGGAGGATGGATGGGCATTTGTGCCGTATCGACCTCGAGGGACCGAAGATACTGCGCATTTGCGCCTGCTGCCCAAGAAACGCGGCAGAAGAAAATGATGCGTAGCCACGGGTAAAGCGCGGAAAATGCTGCGATACCTCTCTAGGATGTTATTCTGTCAGAAGCGGCGATTGAGCGGATAGCGGCATTGGAAACGAGAAAAATCGACAATTTCGAGCTTCAGCTCGTTCCAATGGCGGAGGAGCATATTCCTCGGTTGCACGAGCTTTCGATCGCCGTGAACTGGCCGCATCGCCCCGAGGACTGGGCCGTCGCGCTGGCGCTCGGCGAAGGCGTTGTCGCCTTTGACGAGATCGGCCGCCCGGTCAGTTCGGCCATGCTGTTTCCACTCGGCGAAGGTGTCGCCAATATCGGCATGGTCATCACATCGCCGCGCCTGCAGAACCATGGCGCCGCCCGGTGGCTGATGGATGAAATGCTGCAGCGGACAAAAGGCAAGGTACGGCGGCTCAACGCCACCAAGGCCGCCTACAACCTCTATCTCTCGATGGGTTTTCAGCCATATGCGCTTGTGCTTCAGCATCAGGGCACGGCAATTGCCTTGCCGGGCGAAGATACGCGGGTGCGGTCCATGACCGACGCCGACATTGCCGCGATCATCGACGCCGACCGTCGCGGTTTCGGCTCCGACCGCAGCCATGTCGTCGAACATCTTCTGCCGCTGTCGGAAGCGACGGTGCTGGAGGAAAATGGCAGGATCAATGGTTACGCCCTGTGTCGCCGTTTCGGCCGTGGCCATGTGCTCGGCCCGGTCGTGGCCGCCAGTGAAGAGGATGCCATCGCCTTGATCCGCCCGCTCATTGCGGCGCACGAAGGCAATTTCCTGCGCATGGATACGCGCCATCCGAACGGACCGTTGCAGGCAGCGCTTGAACAGGCAGGTCTCGTCCTGTTCGATCACGTCACCACGATGCAACTGGAGCCGATCGGCAAGGTGCCGGAACTGACGGTGTATGGACTTGCCAATCAGGCATTGGGATAGGATCTGCCGCGCCAACCTCCACCGGGGGAGAGATGTGACTTCTGCTCTGGCTGGATCGCAAACTCCCCGATATCATGCACGCGATGGCCGGATGGCTGGATAACGCAAGGGTACAGACGTGAAGCTTGACCGCATCGACATTCGGATTTTGCACGAGTTGCAGAAAAACGGACGCCTGACGAATGTCGAACTTGCCGACCTCGTTCACCTGTCGCCCAGCCCATGCCTGATGCGGGTGAAGAAGCTGCAGCAGGTCGGCTATATCACCGGTTATTCCGCCCATATCGATCTGGCAAAACTCGGCCCCACCGTCACGGTGTTTACCGAAGTTACGCTCAGCAACCATCGCCAGAACGATTTCTCGCGCTTCCAGCAAGCGATAGAAAAGGTTGAAGAGGCGATAGAATGCCACCTTATCTCCGGTGGTTATGACTATCTGTTGAAATTCGTGACGGCCAGCATTTCCGACTATCAGGAATTGATGGAGCGCCTGCTCGAGGCCGAGATCGGCATCGACAAGTATTTCAGCTTCATCGTGATGAAATCACCCTTCGTGAAACACCACCTGCCGCTGCGCACCCTGTTTCCCGAGTCTTGAAGATGAATCCGCCCGCCAGTCGGACCGGCAGGCGCTCGTCCTGTCGTTGCTGATCAGACGATGCGGTCGCTGACCGCCCTAGTAATTTCGTCCGTCGAATTCTGTCCGGGTGTCGTGCCGATGCCGGCTTCCGTGGTCGCTTCGATGGCCGCCATGACCCGAGCGGCCGATGCGGTTTCGCCCAGATGTTCCAGCATCATCGCCGCGGACCAGATGGCGGCGATCGGGTTGGCAATGCCGAGATGAGCGATATCCGGTGCCGAACCATGGACAGGTTCGAACATGGACGGGGCAGAGCGGTCCGGGTTGATGTTGGCCGACGCCGCAAAATTCAACCCGCCCTGAATGGCGGCACCGAGATCGGTAAGGATATCGCCGAACAGGTTGGAAGCCACAACGACATCCAGTGTTTCCGGCGCCATCACGAAGCGGGCAGCAATCGCATCGACGTGATAACGCGACACCTCGATATCCGGATATTCGGCGGCTAGCTGATCGGTGACCTCGTCCCAGAACACCATCGAATATTTCTGGGCATTCGACTTTGTCACCGATGCCAGTTTGCCGCGCCGTTTCCGGGCCTGCTCGAAACCGAAACGCAAAATTCGCTCGACGCCCTTACGGGTAAAGATCGAGGTTTCGACCGCCACTTCATCGGCCGTGCCCTGATGCACCCGGCCGCCAGCACCGGAATATTCACCCTCCGTGTTTTCCCGGATGCAGAGAATGTCGAAATTGTCAGTCCGCAACGGGCCGACCACGCCCGGCAGAAGGCGATGAGGTCGAATGTTGGCGTACTGGGTGAAATTCTTGCGGATGGGCAAAAGCAATCCGTGCAACGATACCGAGTCCGGCACTTTCTGCGGCCAGCCGACGGCACCGAGCAAAATGGCATCGAATGCGCGCAATGTTTCGATGCCGTCTTCCGGCATCATCCGTCCGGTCTTGAGAAAAGTGTCGCAGGACCAGTCCAACCAGGTGCCGTCGAGCTCCACGCCGTCGAGCGCGCAGGCCTGTGAGATCACCTTCCATGCGGCCTGAGTGACCGGTGTTCCAATCCCGTCGCCGGGGATCAATGCAATCTTGTGGGCAGCCATCGATGTCTCCTCATGTCTTTATCGCAAGGGTCGCAGACCTCTCCGTGATTTGCTGCCGGTCTTTTCGACGAGCGCAGCATATTCTGCCCGGCGCTGGAAAAGAACCGCATGATCGTTCGCGCCCGACGTTGCACATATGGATCAAGACGAAAGGATGTTTTCATGCTTGGGCTTTCGGATACCTCTCTTTTCCAGACGAGCTGCCTGATCGGCGGTGAATGGCGTGATGCGTCAGACAGCGCACGTATCGCGGTGGTCAACCCCGCCGATGGACAGGTGATCGCCGAGGTGCCCGACTGTACGGCAGAGGATACGGCGCAGGCGATTGCCGCTGCTCAAAAGGCACTACCGGAATGGCGCGCCCGCACGGCCGCAGAGCGTGCGAAACTTCTGGAACGCTGGTCAGCGCTGCTTGTCGAGCACACGGAAGATCTGGCACGCATCCTGACGCTCGAACAGGGAAAGCCGCTTGCCGAAGCGCGTGGCGAAATCGCCTATGGCAATGCCTTCATCAAATGGTTTGCCGAAGAGGCCCGCCGGATCGGCGGCAGCACTATCCCGTCGCCGACAGCCGGGCGCCGCATCATGGTGATGAAGGAAGCCGTCGGCGTCTGCGCCATCATCACACCGTGGAATTTCCCAAACGCGATGATCACCCGCAAGGTCGCGCCGGCACTGGCTGCCGGCTGCACCGTCGTCATCAAGCCCTCCGACTTCACACCGTTGTCGGCGCTCGCGCTTGGCGTTTTGGCCGAGCGGGCCGGAATCCCGGCCGGTGTCATAAATGTGCTGACAGGCAAGCCGGAGGCGATCGGTGGCGTGCTGACCTCCAGCCCTGTGGTGCGCAAACTGTCCTTCACAGGCTCGACCCGCGTCGGTTCGCTGTTGATGCAGCAATGCGCCGGCACAGTGAAGCGCCTGTCGCTGGAACTCGGCGGCAACGCGCCGTTTATCGTGTTCGATGACGCCGATCTTGATCTTGCCATTGAAGGCGCGTTGCAATCAAAATTCCGCAATGGCGGCCAGACCTGCGTCTGCGCCAACCGCATTCTTGTCCAGGCCGGCATTTACGACGCCTTCTCGCAAAAGCTGGCGGCACGTGTGTCGGCAATGAAGGTCGGCGATGGCCTGACGGATGGCATGGATATCGGCCCGATGATCAACTCGGCCGCCGTGGAAAAGATCAACCGCCATGTCGCAGATGCGCTCGCCAAGGGTGCCAAGGTCATTTCCTCGGCCGTTTCCGGCGCAGAGGGCGCGCAGTTCGTGACGCCCGTGGTTCTGAGCGTCGCCACCACGCAGATGATGCTCGCCCAGGAAGAAACCTTCGGGCCTGTGGCGCCGCTTTTCCGTTTCGAAACCGAAGAAGAGGCGATCGCGATTGCCAACGACACGCCTTTCGGTCTCGCCTCATACTTCTACACCCGCGATCTGGCGCGAGCTTTCCGGGTCGGTGAGGCGCTGGAGACCGGCATGGTGGGGTTGAACACCGGGCTGATCTCGACCGAAGTCGCCCCCTTCGGCGGCATCAAGCAGTCGGGCCTCGGGAGGGAAGGGTCGCAACTCGGTATCGAGGAATATCTCGAGACGAAGACCTTTCATATCGGCGGACTGTAATGGCAAGATGGGGACGCGGATGTCTGTGCAGGAAATACTCTCCGATCTGGTCGCCATCCCGTCACTTCCCGGCACGCCAAATACCGTGGTGACCGATTGCCTACGGTCACACCTGTCGCATGACGGCATCGACGTGACGGTTCTGCCGGGACCGGAATGCGACCGCGCCAACCTGTTTGTAACAATAGGTCCGCGCGACAAGCCGGGTTACATCCTGTCCGGCCACAGCGATGTCGTGTCGGTCGACAATCAGGTATGGGCATCCGATCCGTTTCGCCTCTCCGCAAGTGGAGAAAAACTGATTGGCCGCGGCACCACCGACATGAAGGGTTTTCTTGCCTGTATTCTGGCCATGGTGCCGGAGTTTGCCGCCATGCCCCTGCGCCGCCCGGTGCATCTGGCGTTTTCCTATGACGAGGAGATTGGCTGTCGCGGCGTCGGCCACATGATTGCCCGGCTGCCGGAGCTTTGCGCCCCACCGGTGGGCGCCATCATCGGCGAGCCGAGCGGCATGCGGCCGGTCTTGTCTCACAAGGGCAAACAGTCGCTGGAGCTGCACTTTACCGGCAAGGCGGGTCACTCTTCAAATCCGGCGCTCGGCGAAAATGCCATATATGCCGCAGCGGACATGCTGGTGCATATCCGTGAGATGGCGCAGTCTATGGAACGGGATGGGCCTTTCGACCAGCGGTTCGCACCGGCTCATTCTACCTGCCAGGCCGGCGTGATACACGGCGGCGCTGCCGTCAACATCATTCCCGACAGCGCCGAAATTCAATTCGAAGCGCGCGCCATACCGGGCATTGATCCGCGTTCGCTGAGCGTCTCGATTATCGACCGTATCGACGCGCTGAACGTCGAAGCGAAGGCGGCAGGGCGCAATCTGTCGGCCACATGGCGTGAAACCTCCAGCTATCCAGCGCTGCCGCCCTGCGAGGATCGCGGGTTTGTCGCGCTGATGGAGCGGATGAGTGGCAATCCCTCGGTTCAGGCCGTCAGCTACGGCACCGAGGCTGGGCTGTACCATCAGGCCGGCATTCCATCGATCATCTGCGGGCCAGGCGATATCGGGCGGGCGCATGGTCCTGACGAATTCATTCTTCTGTCCGAGTTGCAGGAATGCCTGGCGATGCTGCGCAGGCTCGGTGCAGAATTGTGTCGCGACGTCTGACGCCAGATTCTCAAGAAAGCCATTTCATGACCAATGACATTACCCGCAAAGTGCTCGCCCACGCCGGCTTCAAGAGTGCACTTACCCATATCGATGCTGGCTATGACCGCTTCGTCGACGAACTGATCACGCTGACCGAGATCCCCGCTCCCCCCTTCCGGGAAGAGCGCAAGGCTGCCGCCTATCTGGACATGATGCAGGAAGCCGGGCTGGAAGAGGCCGCACACGACGAGATCGGCAATGTCTGCGGCCTGATCCGCGGCACCGGCAATGACGGTTATCTCGTCGTTGCCGCACATCTGGACACGGTCTTTCCCGAAGGCACCGATGTTACCGTTCGCCGTGAGGGGACCAAACTTTTCGCACCGGGCGTCGGTGACGACACGCGCGGCCTTGCCGCCAACCTGACGCTGATGCGCGCCATCAAGCAGTCCGGCATACGCCCGAAAAAGACGATCCTGTTCGTCGGTGATGTCGGCGAAGAGGGCAAGGGTGACCTGCGCGGCATTCGCCATCTGTTTACGGAAGGCCAGTATCGCGACCGCATCGACGGCTTCATTTCCGTCGATGGCCCGGAAACGGCGCGCATCGTCAATCAGGCGGTCGGCTCCTATCGTTACCGCGTGACCTTCAATGGTCCTGGTGGCCATAGCTATGGCGCGTTCGGCACGGTCAATCCGGCCTATGCCATGGCCGAAGTGCTGACGGGGCTTTCGGAACTGCATTTGCCGACGGAACCCAAAACCACCGCGACCCCTTCCGTCTTCGGCGGCGGCACCTCGATCAACGCGACGCCCGAAACCGTGTGGTTCGAACTCGATCTGCGCTCCGTGTCGCAAACCGAGCTTGACCGCATCGATGGCGAATTCCATGCCCTGCTGGAAAAGGTCGCTGCCGAAAACGCCCGTGCCGACATCTCTACCGGCAAGGTAACGGTCGAGGCCAAGCGCATCGGCCACCGCCCCGCAGGCGCCGTTGCCGACAATGCGCCAATCATCACGTCGAGTCTCGATGCGATCAAGGCTTTCGGTTTTGAACCGCGCCTGACGGCATCGTCCACCGATGCCAATATTCCGATCAGCCTCGGCGTGCCGGCGGTCTGCATCGGTTCCGGCTCGGGTGTCGGCGGCCGTGCCCACTCGCTCGAGGAATGGATCGACGTGGATCGTGAACCGCAACTGCGCTCACTGCATGCGCTTTTGGCTGTGATCCTCAGCGTTACCGATCTGGAAGATTGAGCCAGGTCATATGGTTTATTGCTGTACGCCCAAGGCGGGCAGCCCTGTGCACCTAACTGGAGAAGCAATGACCTTTCAGATCCTGTCCTATCCCGGCCGTGTAGAAACGTTCCGCAAGATTTTTGGCCGCGATATGCCGGAGGTCGGCTTTGCGGGCTCGGTGGAAGAGGCTGATCCGGCCGATGTGCGTTATCTGATGGCCTGGACATTTCCGGACAATCTCGCAAGGCGTTACCCCAATCTCGAATTGATCTTCTCGACCGGCGCCGGCATCGACCAGATGACCGCCGTCGATATCCCGCCGGGCGCAAAACTGGTGCGGATGATCGAGGAGGGCGTTACCACGCTGGTGCGCGATTATGTGGTGATGGGCGTTCTCGGCCTGTACCGCGACCTGCCGGCCTTTCTCGCGCAGCAACGGCAGGAAATCTGGAAGACCCGCGATTTCGTCTGGCCTGACGAGCGGCAGGTCGGCATTCTGGGCTTGGGCGAACTCGGCATGGCGACCGTCAATGCGCTGCGACCCTTCGGTTTCAAGCTGGCTGGCTGGAGCCGCACCGCCAAAACCATCGACGGAGTCGAGTGCTACCACGGCGCCGATGGCCTGCGTGACATGCTGGCCGGAACCGATATCCTCGTCTGCCTGCTGCCGCTGACGGACGAAACCCGCCATATCCTCGATGCGAAACTGTTCGCACAATTGCCGAAGGGTGCCGGCCTCGTGCATGCGGGCCGCGGCGGCCATCTCAATCAGGACGCACTTCTTGAAGCACTCGACAGCGGCCATCTCGCCGGTGCGTTCGTGGATGTCACCGATCCCGAGCCGCTGCCGGTCGGCCACCGTCTGTGGTCGCATCCGCATGTTGTGCTGACACCGCATATCGCCGGCCACAGCCGCCCGGAAAGCGCCGCCGAAGCGACCATCACCAACATCCGCCGGCATCTGAAAGGCGAACTGCTGAAGGGGCTGGTCGATCCGAAGCACGGATATTGATGCGGAGGGGCGGGTGTCGCGAATGCCTTCTGGCAGCAACGTTCGCAGCACGTTCGAAACTTGGCAGAAAATGCGGCAACGGCATCCATCCCCGGCGACCTGCAACTGCCGCCTCATGCGAGGATCGGATGTTATCGCAGTGGAGGCTTCATGCAGACCGTTACCGCTTCTGACATCACTATCGTGGATCTCGGACCTGCCGATGCAGTCGAGGCCCAGCGCCTGTCACAGCAGGAAGCCTGGCCGCATCGTCTGGAAGATTGGCAGTTTCTGCTCGAGATCAGCCGGGGTTTTGGCGCGGTGTGTCATGGCAAACTGGTGGGAACGGCGCTGCTCACGCCTTACGGTGACACGGCGGCTACCTGCAACATGATCATTGTCGATCCGGCAATGCGCGGCCTTGGTGTCGGGCGCCGGCTGGTGGAAAAGCTGCTGGAACGTGCCGGTGGTCGCGAATGCCGACTGATCGCCACACAGTCAGGTCTGCCGCTTTATGAGAAACTCGGTTTCGTCGCGACCGGCGAGATCCGTCAGTATCAGGGCATTGTCAGCGCTGCCTCCATTGATGCCGAGGTCGCTGAGGTGACGTATGCCGACTTACCGGAACTGATCGCATTCGATGCGGCAGCCCAGGGCCTCGACCGCCGCGCCTTGATGAAGCTGTTGATCGAGGAAAAGCCCTTTCTGCTGTCGCGGGATCAAAACGGTCTGCGCGGTTTTGCCTCCTGCCGCCCGTTTGGACGCGGCCACATACTCGGGCCGCTGGTTGCGCGAGACAAAGAAGCTTTCAGGACGCTGCTTGCAGCCTCCATCGCACGCCATGACGGAAAGTTCCTGCGTGTGGATCTTACCGATGCGGCGGCGGATGTCGCGCTGGTCGAAGCCGCGGGCCTTGCCCATGTCGGCGGCGGTATCGCAATGACCCGGCCCGGCGCACAAGGCGCCACCCCATACGGCGGCGGGCGTGTCTATGCGCTGGCCAGCCAGGCGCTGTGTTGATTTTTCTTCGATAGTGCAGTGATCAAAAAAGACCCGGAAACAGCGATGTTTCCGGGTCAAGTCGGGGGATTCTGCTGCGTGGGTCGGCTTCAGCCGACGATGACGTAGATTTTGCGCACGGTTTCGATGGTCTTCCAGATGCCAACATAACCTGGCTTCATCATGAAACTGTCGCCCTTGCGGAAAATGCGCGGCTCCTGGCCCTGTTCAGTCAGTTCGATGACACCTTCTAGCAGGTGGCAGAACTCGAACTTCTCGCCTTTGATGGAATGGTTTGAACCCGGCGTGGCTTCCCAGATACCGGTGATCACTTCACCGTTGCGGGCATCCTCGAATGCCCATGTGCTGTAGGTCGGATCACCCTCCACCAGCTTTTCCGGGTCGCATTTGCGTGTCACCGGCGTGCCGAGTTTCGACTGGTCGAATTTGATGAGAAGGCTCATGTCTTGCTCCTGAAAATTACTGGAAGCGGTCGAGCGCCTTGTAATAGGCGCCGACCAGGGGAAGAAACCAGGGTTTGCCGAAATGGCCGGGAACTGCGTTCCAGGCGAGGCCATCCCAGGGATTGCGGTTGATGCAACCTGTCATAAGGTCGGCCATGATCTCGCCCATGTGGGTGGCAAGCTGCGCACCGTGGCCGGAGTAACCCATGGCGTAATAGAGGCCCTCGGCCTCGCCGGCGCGCGGGTAGCGGTCCTTGGTCATGTCCACCAGACCACCCCAGCAATAATCGATGTCGATATCGGCCAGATGCGGAAAGATTTTTGCCATGCTGTCGCGCAGGATTGCGCCGGCCTTGGCATCGGAACGCTGGTCCGAACTGGCGGAGAAACGCGCCCGCCCGCCCCATATCAGCCGGTTGTCCGGCGCCAGGCGAAAATAATTGCCGACGTTCATGGTGTTGACGTAGGTGCGCTGGCCCGGAACCGTCGCCGCCACCTCGGCATCCGTCAGCGGACGGGTGGCGATCAGAAAACTGCCGACCGGAATAATGCGGCGGCGGAAGAAGGGGAAAGCAGCGGTGGTATAGGCGCCGGTCGCCAGCAGAACCTTGCCTGCCGAAATTTCGCCGCGTGGCGTCCTCAGCCGCCAGACATTGCCGTCACGCTCGCGCGAAGTCACGGGTGTCTCCTCGTGGATGACGGCACCGTGACGGGCTGCGGCTGTTCCAAGCCCGCTGACGAACCGGCCCATATGCATCATCGCGCTCTTTGTCTGCAACATGCCGCCATGAAAGGCGTCGGAACGCACCTCGTTGATGAGGTCGGCGCGGCTGAGCATTGCCGTATCCGGGTCGGCATCCTTGTGCAGCGCCTCGAAATTGCGGGCGAGGCCCTCGTAGTGCGCCGGTTTGGAGGCCAGCTTCAGCTTTCCGGACCGCCGGAAATTGCAGTCGATTTTCTCATCCGCAATGATCCGCTCGATCGTGGCAATGCCATCGTCGAACGCCTTGTAGATAGCACGTGCCTTGTCTGGGCCGAAGGTTTCACGGGCATGGCCGTAACTGTGAGCGATGCCGTTGTTGAGATGGCCGCCATTGCGGCCCGATGCCCCAAAGCCGACAGTTTCGGCTTCGAGCACCACGACGGAATGCCCCTCCTGAGCCAGCTTGCGGGCAGCACCCAGCCCGGTAAAGCCCGCGCCGATGACCGCATAGTCAAAGCTGCCGCCAGCGGCATCTTTCGATGCCGCATCGAAGGCGGGCGCCGTATCGTGCCAGTAGGAGAGGTATTTCATGTCACATCCTCAAAGGCCAAACACGCCCGGCAGGCCGCCAATGCCCTTGATCTCGGTATACTCGTAGAACGGGTTGGCCGGCTCGTGTTTGCGGTTGACCCAGACTTTTGACTTGATGCCGAGATCATGCGCCGTCATCAGGTCGTAGCGGAAGGACGAGGAGACATGGGTAATGTCTTCCGGCCCGCAACCCAGAACGTCGAGCATGTATTCAAAGCCATTCATCTGCGGCTTGTAGGTGCCGGTTTCTTCCGCAGTGATCACCTTGAAGAAAGGCGCACCGAGCTTTTCGACATTGGACATGATCTGGCTCTTCATCGCATTGGACAGGATGACGAGCGGGATCTCCTTGGCAACGGCCGCGAGGCCGGCCGGTACGTCGTCATGGGGACCCCAGGTTGGAACTTCCTCATAGATGCGCTTTGCATCTTCGGCCTTGAACGGCACGCCATGTTTCTTGCACGTGCGCTCCACGGCATTGTGAACCACGTCCGCATAAGGCTTCCACGCGCCGAGAACTTCGTCGAGACGATAAGCGGAAAAGCTCTTGATGAAGGCGAGCATGTCAGGTTCGACCAGATCATCGCCGTAAATGCGTCGTGCGGCGCCCGCCATGTCGAAATTGGTGAGCGTGCCGTAACAATCGAAGGTGACGAACTTCGGTCGGAAAGTCATGGCGGGAATTCCTGTGTTGCGAGCGTTGGCGAGCCTGCGCGGCTCCTGACACAAATCCTATGGCCTGTTTGAAGATGGACCGGCCGCATAGCGGGTCGGCAGAAGCACAAAACACCGTATGTCGAGGCCGCGGCGATAGGATCTTGCGGGAGCCGCGCGAACGCTGTCCCGCCATTGCCATCTGCTTTGCGCGCGCCGGCATATCCTTTGGCATCATCGATCACGAACAGCGCAATCTTTCGTGGCAGCCGGTCAATCAACCGAACAGTGCGCGTTCCGGGCCGGATAATCGGGCCATATCAAAGGTCGCCACTGCTCATCTGAACGATGCAGGTCGGGCGCAACAACCGGAAATGATCATGCTGTCCAATTCTCTTGTCGAACTCGATCGCCGCCATCTCATCCATCCGGTCGCCAGCTGGCGTGGTCATGAAGCGGCCGGCGTGCGCGTGCTGACGTCGGGACAAGGTGCCACGGTGCGCGATGCTTCGGGCAAGGAACTGATCGACGGTTTTGCCGGCCTGTGGTGCGTCAATGCCGGGTACGGGCAGGAAAGCGTCGTCGAGGCCGCCATGAAGCAGATGCGCGAACTGCCCTATGCCACCGGCTATTTCAGCCTCGGTTCGGAACCGGCAATCCGGCTGGCGGCACGTCTGGCCGATCATGCGCCGGGTGACCTCAACCATGTCTATTTCACGCTCGGCGGCTCCGACGCTGTCGACAGCACGGTGCGGTTCGTCCGGTATTACTGGCACGCGCGCGGTCTGCCGCAGAAGGACCAGTTCGTTACGCTGGAATACGGCTATCACGGCTCCTCGACCGCCGGCGCCGGCCTTACCGCCATTCCCGCTTTCCATGCCGGTTTCGGCGTGCCTTATGACTGGCAGCACAAGATCCCGTCGCCCTATCCCTACCGCAACCCGGTGGGTGATGATGCTGCCGCCATCATCGAACACTCGAAGGCACAGTTTCTGGCAAAGATCGAGGAATTGGGCGGGCCGGAACGCGTCGCGGCATTTTATGCCGAACCGATCCAAGGGTCCGGCGGCGTCATCGTGCCGCCCAAGGGCTGGATGAAGGCAATGCGCGATCTGTGCACCGAATACGACATTCTCTTCGTCGTCGACGAAGTCATCACCGCTTTCGGCCGCACCGGCCCGATGTTTGCTTCGAGCGAAGACGGCATCGTGCCGGATATGATCACCACAGCGAAGGGCCTGACTTCTGGCTATGTGCCGATGGGTGCCGTGTTCCTGTCGGAAAAGGTCTACCAGACGATTGCCGACGGTGCCGGCAAGGCAGTCGTTGGCCATGGTTATACCTATTCCGCGCACCCGGTCTCGGCTGCCGTTGGTCTCGCAGTCCTCGACCTCTATGAGGGCGGACTGCTCGACAACGGTCGCCTGATGGGCGAGCGCCTGCAGGCAGGTCTCCAGTCACTGAAGGATCATCCGCTGGTCGGCGATGTGAGAGGTCGCGGCATGCTGGCCGCGATCGAGCTGACCACCGACAAGGCCAAGAAAACACCGCTGCCCGCTGCATCCCTGCCTTCGACGCGTATCTTTGAGCGCGCTTGGGATGCCGGCCTTGTCATTCGCGCTTTTGCCTGGGGTGTCATTGGTTATGCGCCGCCTCTGTGCTGCACCGAAGCCGAAATCGACGCCATCATCGAGCGCACCCGGCATGTGCTTGACCTGACGCTCGAGGACGCGGATGTACGTGCGCAATTGGGCTAGACCATTTTGAACAGGAACACGCCGCGACCGTTGCCGCTGCGTGATCCGCATTTCACGGCGACCATATAGGGTCGCACGCCGAGACCATTGCTGTTTTGCCTGGAGAGTTTTATGCCCGCGCCCCTGATGACGATTGCCACCGGAACCGATCTGCCGGCCCGCGCTGATGTGGTGGTGATCGGAGGCGGCATCGTCGGCACCTCGATCGCCTATTATCTGGCGCGGTCCGGCGTCAGTGTCGTGCTCTTAGAAAAGGGCCGGATCGGCGCGGAACAATCGAGCCGGAACTGGGGCTGGTGCCGCCAGCAGAACCGCGATGCCCGCGAACTGCCGATGGCGACCAAAAGCCTCGAACTTTGGGATGCGCTCGCAGCCGAGATTGGCGAGGATGCCGGTTTCCGCCGTTGTGGTCTGACCTATCTGTCCGATGACGAAAGCGAGATCGCCGGCTGGGCGAAGTGGCGCGACTTTGCCATCACCCAAGGCGTGCGCACCGCCATGCTGACGCCGCAGGAGGCGGCCGAGCGTGGTCGAGCGACGGCCAAGGCCTGGAAGGGCGGCGTGTTTTCGCAGGATGACGGCATTGCCGATCCATCTCGTGCCGCACCCGTTCTGGCGCTCGGCGTCATCAAGTATGGTGGGGCCGTCTTGCAGGAATGCGCCGCGCGCGGCGTCGAACTTTCCGCCGGTCGCGTCAGCGGCGTGGTGACGGAAAAGGGGACCATCGCCACGTCACAGGTCGTCGTTGCGGGTGGGGCATGGGCATCGTCCTTCTGCCACCAGCTCGGCGTCGGAATGCCGCAGGCATCGACGCGCTCGACCATCCTCTCGGTGGGTCCGGGTGCAGCCGGCGACATTCCGCCGGCGCTTCATACGAAGGATGTATCGATAACCGCACGCGGCGATGGCGGCTGGACGCTGGCGGTCTCCGGCCGGGCGCAGCTCGACCCGACGCCACAGAATATTCGTTACGCCAAAGCCTTCCTGCCGATGTTCACCCGTCGCTGGGGCAACCTTTCTGCGGGCAGTCTGCAGGGCTGGGGCTGGAAACACGAGACGCGCCGCATCTGGAAGCTCGACCGGCCGACGCCCATGGAGCGGGCCCGTATTCTCGACCCGAAGCCGAACCGCGCTATTGCGCAGGATACGCTTGCACGAGCAAGAAAACTTCTACCCGGCCTTTCTGCCAATCCCGTTCAGGCCACGTGGGCCGGTTACATCGACAGCACGCCCGATGGCGTGCCGGTGATTGGCCCGGTGGACAAGATTCCGGGCCTGATGATCGCGGCCGGGTTTTCCGGTCACGGGTTTGGCATCGGTCCCGGTGCCGGCCTCCTTGTCGCGCAGATGTTGACCGGGCAGGCTACCTTCGTCGACCTGACCAATTATAGGTTGGAACGTTTCGCCAAGGGATCGTGGGGCAAGGTTTCCGAATTCTAGCGGCATCTGCCTTCTCAACGTGCAAGGTAGCGGCTTCACGAACGGTCGGTGGCAGGGCGAGCGATTTCACGCGTGTCATCAGTGGTTTGGCGAATGCGGAATTGCCGACCGTGCGAACTCCATCAAGGCGGCCGATTTTACAAGTCTCGGTGCAATCGGGCCCCGCAACCAAATCATCATTATCGAAAAACACCCGTAGCGACAAGCTGCGGGTGTTTTGCGTCGGGGATTACTTTACTTGCGAGGCTGGAGCGAAGTCTCCAGCCGTAACCCGCACTTGTGATCCTGTGCACCGAGCCGTCAGACAATGCCGAGTGCCTTCACCTACGAGGCAGGCGTTGTTGGCTTCATGTCCAGGAGTTCGGGGCCCCCCTTTCCCAAAAACCTTGCGGCCGCAACGCTGCAGGCATTGCCGATGTTGTCCCAGTCTTGCCGGCGCATCTCGGCTTCCGTGAGGACCGCTCCAGCCGCCCGGACGGTCGCGGCTGCGCTCCGGGTGCGGGAGCGTCCGCGAAGGCAAAATCAATGCGGCTCTGCTGTGACAAAATGGAGGCCCGTTCGATCGCGTTCTAAAACTCGCGGACATTGCCCGGCCAGGCATATCGCTGCAGAGTCTGGAGGTTGGCGTTCGACAGCGTCAACTCGCGCCGGTGGGCGACGCTCTGCCGTCCCATAAAACGCCGGGCGATGAGGGGAATGTCTTCCCTCAGGTCCCGCAGAGGCACCGACTCGATTGGGAGGACCGCCAGACGGAAGAAGAGGTCCTCCCGAAACTCCGGGTTCTGCACGGCCTGCTTCAGATCGAGATAGGCGGCTACGCTAATCCGGAGAATGCCCAGATCGATCTCGACGCTACTGTTCGCAATGATGCCAGACATCAGATGGGCGGCCAGTTCCGCGAGGACGGCCGCGACTAATTCGTGCTGCCATCATGCGTCGACTGTAGATGTCGCGACGTGGGATAACGCGTCCGTCATGCCTTGTTGGCAGCAAAGAAAAAGGTCTGGATAAAACCCATCAGGCAGGAAGTCAGCCGTCAAGGTGCCGGTAATACGTTATCTGGGAGATATACACTTCGACTGGACGCCGCCTTCGCCGATGTGGACGTCATTGACTGCATCGTAGCTCAGCCGATACCGGGCGGCGCACCATGTAATATGTCGGACTTCGCTCGGCGTCAGCTTGGAGGAATTCGCGGTCGCCAAACCTTGTCCATTCTCGGCATATGCCGAGGCCGAGTTCCCACCGAAAGCTTCTGCGTTCGCCTCGGGCTCGGGGAACTGAAACGCATTGGCAGGGGCCACGAAAGCGGCAAACATGAGACCGCTGAAGGAGACGATGGAGGCGAGCTTGGCGACGTTGCGCATCTGAGAACCGATCTTCTATTCACTTGAAGAACGGCTGTTGCGCGATTTTAGTTCCTTTCGTCGGTGCTGCCGGCTTTTCAAGAGGCTTTCGGCCACCACAAAGCGGGATCAGACGGTGGAAATTGAGAACACAAGTCTCGCTCAGGAAGAGCATCCACCAGGTCCTTGGAGCGGTCGAGACACACCGCCGCGTCCTCGACGACCTCCGATCGTGGTTGCGCCTGCTTTAAGTCGATCACCCGCTTACTGCCCGACGGCGTGATCATCGCGAAATGGTCGTTCACATCCGACTTCCAGCAAACGGGTATTCATCAGACCACTCCCACCTATCCCAAGTGGCAGCCTTGCCCGCACCAGAAGATAAGAAGACAGGATTAGCGCGCAGGCAGCATGGCTCGGCCGGCATTTCTAATAGTGAGCGCTGAGTCCGCCATGGGTGCGATAAGGCCGCTTGCGATCGCTGAAGCGAGGGCCTCTGTGAATTCGGCACCTTCGAGGCCATGCTTCTTCGAAAAGTTTTGCACAGCACCGCGTGTCGAAGTCGGTGATACGCCAAACTTGTTATTCTTAAAAGCGTTGACGATAATTTGGTTTGTTTCGTCCAGGGTCATGATCATTCCTATGTGATGCAACGTGCTACCAGCAACCGGATCACCTTCATAGCGCCTAAACCGTTGAGCGTGTCCTTTCGTGCTCAGAGCGAGAGATTGATCGCAGAAGGCGTGTGTATGACATTGGTCTATCGCAAACTCATTTTCCGCCATCCTGCCTTTCCCTCCGTCGGTCAACACCATCTTCCTCAATGTCGCGCGATGCGGTCGGGTCAAAACGGCGAATTACCGGTTGCCTCCTTCCGAAAGGCTGGGAAGCAATCTCTCGCATCGGCCGATCGTCTAAGAGCTCCTGGCTTTCATGAAATCGATGAATGCCCGAACAGATGCGGCCATGTGAGAGCGTTCCGAGTAGTAGAGATAGAATCCCGGGAAGAGCTTGCAAGCCGGTTCGAGCACTCGCTTGAGTTCGTTAGTTTTCAAATAGGGTTCCACCAGGTCCTCGATGAGGTAAGCCAGTCCAAGTCCCTCGCGAGCTGCTGAAAGGAGTAGCTCCGTATCGTTGACGGTAACGACGTTCTCGACATCAACATCGAGGACGCCATCGGCACCTTCGAACCGCCATGGGTACAGGGCTCGTCCCTGTGGTGGATTCCTGCTATTGTCTGCCCGATCTTCCAGCGGCCTTCGACCATTTGGATCGAGGAGCATTTGGGAAAATCGTCATCGACGTAGCCGAATAGAAGATGCCGCAGTCAGCAGTCGGATCACCTCTATCAATGCCTCAAAAACTGATCGTAGCGGCACGCCGCTGCGATCGCCGGTAGACGCTTCGGGCCGCATGCGGGAATAATTTCCGCACCGCGCCCCGCCAATCGGTCAGTCGCGACCTTGGACCTAAATCCCGTAACCAGTCGTTCGCTGCGCCTTCGATGACAGGCCAATAGCTTTGTGAAACACTTGTCTCCGCTTCAGAAACGGGGAGACGACGCTGTCGGATCCAGTGAAGATTTCAAATCTTGATCCCTCGAGCAGACTGGATTTGTAATGCTGTTTGATTTGCATTTGATTGCTGCTGACTTTCGATGGGTTGGCTGGCATCCCTATCGCTCATGGGCAGTCCGACAGGTATCCCTTGATCAGATGCGGCTTGAGGGCAGCAAGAACAGCCATCTCCTATTGGGTCTCGACGCCTTCGAGCACGCACCGCAAAATCAGCTTTGAGCATAGGGCAATGATGCCGGCGACGATTTCCCGCGATGTGATGCTATGGGTAGCGAAACTCCGGTTAGGAGCGGTTTGATGTACCAAATGGTCCGACGTTTTCTTAGTTCTTTGTCCCACACAGGCACGTTCATCGCGCTTGTTTTCTTTGCTGCCTCTCTCACTCCAAGTCTCTTGCCTCGGTCTTACCTGGTGCAAGGAGCGCTTTCGGGCGTCTGCGCCGCCGTGGGCTATATGGCGGGCGTGGCAGTGGCTTGGCTTTGGCGATACCTGGAACTTCCTCGCGCGTCGAGCAGGGAACGACCCCTGAAGGTCGCATTCCTCATCGCTGCCATTGCCATCCTGGGTGTTTTTCTCTGGCACGCGGTCGAATGGCAAAATTCCATTCGCTCACTTTGGGGCATGGATGCGCTCGATAGCGCTGAACCTTTGAAACTGGCGGCCGTTGCCATCCTCGCCTTCGCCGTGCTGCTCTTTACAGGACGTGTCTTTCAGCTTGCGGCTCGCGGTCTTTCGGGGTGGATCAACAGGTACGTTCCTCGACGGGTGGCGAACGCCCTAGGCGTAACACTGGCCGCCCTGTTGTTCTGGACTGCCGGGCAGGGGCTGCTGCTGCGATGGGCGCTGGATGCAACGGATGCCTCGTTCCAGCAAGTTGATGCCCTGATTGACGACGACACTCCTGCACCGACCGACCAGGCGAAAACCGGGAGTGCATCTTCACTGGTTTCGTGGGAGGGCCTTGGACTGCAAGGGCGCCGTTTTGTCAGCTCTGGCCCCACTGCGCCCGACGTCGGCGCGTTCTGGCAGCAGACAGCCGAAAAGCCGATCCGCGCCTATGTCGGGCTCAACAACGGCGAGACGGTGGAAGCAAGAGCCGCGCTCGCCCTGAGAGAGCTTCAGCGACAGGGCGGTTTCGATCGGTCGATCCTCGTCATTATCGTCCCGACAGGAACCGGATGGGTTGATCCAGCCGCCATGGACACGCTCGAGTTTCTTCACCGCGGCGATGTGGCCAGCGTCGCGCTCCAATATTCCTATCTTGCGAGCTGGTTGTCTTTGATGGTGGAGCCGGACAATGGTCAGGCTGCGGCGAGGGCATTGTTCACCGAAGTCTACAGCCACTGGAAAACGCTTCCGCGTGAACGGCGGCCGAAGCTTTATCTGTATGGCTTGAGCCTCGGTGCGCTCAATTCGCAGCTATCGACGGACATCTATGATGTTGTGGCCGATCCGTTCCAGGGAGCACTTTGGACCGGTCCCCCATTCCGCAGTCAAAGATGGCGCACAATCACAGATCAGCGGCAAGACCTTTCGCCTGCGTGGCTTCCCAGGTTTCGCGATGGTTCCTTGGTGCGCTTTGCGAACCAGGCATCCCCTCCTGTCCAGTTTGATGCGTCCTGGGGACCGATACGGTTTGTCTACTTGCAATATGCCAGTGACCCGATCGTCTTTTTTGAAACTGCTTCGTTGTTCAAGGAGCCGGATTGGATGAAGGGGGAAAGAGGCCCGGATGTCTCGCCGCGGCTCAGGTGGTTTCCCGTGGTGACCATGCTGCAACTGACATTTGACATGGCGATCGGCACAACATCGCCAATGGGGTTTGGCCACGTCTATGCACCGGAGGACTACATCGACAGTTGGATCGCATTGACCGATCCGCCCAATATGGATCACTCGGTGGTCGAGCAACTCAAGGCGCGGTTTGCCAAGTGACCGATTTCGGCGTGATC
The DNA here is from genome assembly GCF_050500185.1 of Neorhizobium sp. DAR64862/K0K3. Classification (NCBI taxonomy): domain Bacteria; kingdom Pseudomonadati; phylum Pseudomonadota; class Alphaproteobacteria; order Hyphomicrobiales; family Rhizobiaceae; genus Neorhizobium; species Neorhizobium sp. DAR64862/K0K3. Next base: position 811,802 of record NZ_CP191450.1, on the reverse strand, counting down.
CAATAATCTCCGTGGGAGGGGACGGCCAGAGGACGAACTGATCTACGCAGCAATGTTCTTGTTCAACTGCCCATCCTTCATGATCACAAGGAAGTTTTTCGCCGGGTCCTCGATTAAGGCGATGTCCGCAATCGGGTCGCCGTCGACCAGCAGTAAGTCGGCGAGTGCGCCTTCCTGAACCACGCCCAGCTTCCCTTCGTAAGGGCTCCGAAGGCCGGAGAGCGCGAGTAGCTGGCCATTGTCCCCCGTCGCCATCTTCAGGATTTCGGCAGGCTTGTACCAGCGGGTGAGTTTTGTGAGTTGTGCACCCTGCCGCGCGGCTGCCTTGTCATCGAACAGCGTGTCGGTACCCCAGGCCGTCTTGACCTTGTGCTTCTTGGCAAGCGCGTAGGCGGCGTCGGTGCCGGAAAACATCTGCAGTTGCTTGCGTCTGTTTGGCGACCCCTCGGCAAAGGGCGTTGCGTCCTGATCGTCCAGAAAGGGCTGTAGGCACCACCAGATACCTTTTTCCGCGAGCAGGGCCACCGTCTCGTCGTCGAGCAGGTTGCCATGCTCTATGCACCGAACGCCAGCGGCGACCGCCTGGGCGACTGCTTTTGGCGTATAGGCATGAACCGTCGCGTAGGTCCCCCAGTTCTCCGAAGCGCCGACGCCCGCTTCCATTTCCTCAAGCGTGAACTGCGTCACATCGAGCGGGTCGAACGCGGATGACACGCCTCCACCCGCCATGATCTTGATCTGCGACGCGCCGAGTGCCAGTTGTTCGCGGGCGCGCTTTCGGACCGTGCCGGGATCGTCGGCAATGGCCGAGCCGCCCACACGCTCACTGTAGGTGAAATCGTCCGGCCGCGCGGGGAGGTCGATCGGAAGCCTGAAGTCGCCGTGGCCACCCGTTTGCGAAATGAACGCACCCGATGGCCAGATCCTGGGCCCCGGAACGAGCCCGGCATCGATGCCGCGCTTCAACCCGAAGCAGGGGCCGCCCATATCGCGAATTGAGGTGAACCCTCTCATCAAGGTGTCGTTGGCCGCCTTCACTGCCGCGACATTGATGAAGCCGATGTCAGACGTCAGGACGGCCAATTGGGGAACGGTCGCAAACATGATGTGGGTATGCGCGTCGATCATGCCCGGCATCAGTGTTCGCCCACCGCCCGCTATGCGCGTGACGGAAAGGTCGGCTGGAATCTGGATCGGTGACGGTGAAATCGACGTTATCCGGTTTCCGATCACCAACACATTGGATGGATTGGACAACGTTTCCGACATACCGTCAAATATGCGCACGTTTTCGAACAACACGGCTATTGTCGGCGTTGCTTGAGCCTGCGCGGCGCTCGGCAGACCCGCCAGCCCGAACCCCGCCAGCATCGCAGCGGCGCCGACGAAAAATCCGCGGCGCCGGAGATCGGCATTCATTCGGTGCGTGAGCGTCTGCAATACGGGATCGCAACATTTGCACGGCAGGTCGCTGGTGAGATGATCGTACTTGGTGCCAAACCGAAATCTCATGCTTCCCCCCTCCGCGAGCATCACGACACAAGCATACGCCCGCATTCAGTTTTCCACGAAAAGTCGAAATAGGTTACGCGTGAATAACCACTGCTTGCAAGCAAAAACTATAGTGATATCGTGGAAGTACGCACAGGTTCCGATGGGAGAAACCTATGTTTTACAACATCGTTCTCGCGGCCGGACTTACGCTCGCATTGTCGCTTCCGGCATCCGCCGAAGATCAGGCGACTGATCTACTTGCTGACCGTGAATGGAGCATCATCGTCAGTCCCTATGTCTGGGCTGCGTCCCTGGATGGCGATGCGTCGCTGGCAGGTTTGGATAGCAATGTCGATATTCCGTTTTCGGATATTTTCAAACACCTCGATCTTGCGGCCATGGGCAATGTCGAAGTGACGAACGGACTTTTCGGCTTCTACTTTGATGGACAGTACGTTCAGACGAGCCAGGACGAGGATCTCGCCGACTTCGAGGTCGGCTTGAAGATCAAGACGACTATTCTGGCAGCCGGCGCTTACTACCGCGTCTACGACCTCGCACTTGGGGGCGACACGGTGTTTGGTGAACCGCGGCATTTCACCGTCGAGCCTACGGTCGGCATCCGTTGGACAAAACTCGAAGCGCATGCTGATGCAGGCTTCACCTCGGCAAACAAGTCTGCGGACTGGCTTGACCCGTTCGTGGGCATGCGTCTGAGCACAGACCTTTCCGACCGGTGGAACCTAGCCGGCGAAGCCGACATTGGCGGGTTCGATATTGGTTCGAAGCTCGCAATAAATGCCCAGGCCTATCTCGGATACCGGACCTACATGTTCAATCATCCAACGATTTTGCGCGTTGGGTATCGTGTGCTTTCGCAAGACTACGAAACGGACGATTTCACCGGAAACAAATTTCGCTGGGACGTTACCCAGCATGGCCCGGTATTGGGCTTTTCCATGCGTTTCTGACGGTGTCTCGATCCCTGTGATCTGCATCCGAGATCAAGTCAGCGAGGACGTCTGGATGTCCAGCAGACAGCGTGCGATCCCGAAGTCGAAGACCCGTCGCACTTGACAACGCAGTGCTGCCTGTATTTTACTCAAGCTCGCGGAATAGGCATGCGCCGCCGCATCACATGACTTCGATTGTCTCCAGGCAGCTTCGCCTCACATCGCCCCGCCCCGTGCGGGATCTGCGTTGTGGGGTTTTTTGGTTTTGGTGCACCCGCATGAGCGACCCGATCAGGATTGGCATTCTCTTTTCGACAACCGGACCCTATGGGTCGATGGGGCGGGACGCGCGCGACGGTGCCGATCTCGCGATTGCCGAATTCGGCGACGTGTCTGATGGCGGCGTCGATGCTCTGTTCTTCGATCCCCACGCGGATCTTGCCGCCTATCTGGATGGTGCCCGCGATCTGCTAAGACAGGGATGCCGCCACATCGTCGGCACCATCACTTCGGCTGCCCGCAAGGAAGTCCTGCCGCTGATCGAAAAGCATGACGGTCTTCTCTGGTACATGTGCCCCTACGAGGGGTTCGAGGCCAATGAGAGCGTCATCTATCTCGGCGGCTGTCCGAACCAGCACCTCCTGCCGCTGTTCGAGTATCTCATCCCGCGCTATGGCAAGCGGCCCTATCTGGTCGGCGCCAACTATGTCTGGGGCTGGGAAATGAACCGGCTGGCGCGCGAACTGGTGGGCAGTGCCGGCGGCGAGGTTCTCGGTGAGCGTTACCTGCCGCTTGATGAAACCGCCGTCGAACGGATCATCGCGGAGATCGAGCAGCGGCGTCCGAGTTTCATTCTGAACAACCTTATCGGGCCTTCCAGCTACGCGTTTCTGGCCGCCATGCGGGCGCTGGCTGACAGGGATCCTGCGTTTCGGCCTGAGGTCTGCCCGGTCGTCAGCTGCGACCTGATGGAATGCGAGCTTGCCGATATCGCGCCGGGTGCTGCCACGGGGCAGCTTTGCGCCGCCTCCTATTTCGATACGCTGGCGACGTCCGAAAACGCGCGCTTCAAGCGGAATGTTCATGCGAGGTTCGGCGAGCGCCGGGTGTCGAGTGTCTTTGCGAGCGCCTACACGGCGGTCAAACTCGCACTTGCGGCGATTTCGGCGGCGAGTACCGACGATCCGCGGGCCGTGCGGCAGCAGCTCAGCCGCCAGCCCTGGCCGAGCCTGTTTGGGCCGCTTGCCATCGATGCGGAAACCAACCATGCGGCGCTGCCCTTCCATCTCGGCCGCATCAACAGTTCCAACAGTTTCGACGTGATCGCTTCGCGGCCGCCGCTTGCGGCAGATCCTTATCTCACCGGCGGCAACCGTCTGCAGCCGAGACTGCGGGTGGTGTCATGAGGCAGACCCCGACTTTCGCCGGCTCAAAGGTGACGATTCTCCACCGCGAGGACGGCAATACCGAAAAGCTCGTGCGCCAGCTTCGCCTCCTCGGTGTCGAAGAAAATGTCCAGTGGGCGCCGCTGTCTTCGAGCGATCTGCCCGACATCATCATGGTCGATGCGGACCAGGGCTGGGACGATCTCCTGCCGTTCGACAGGCAGGCACCGCTTCGCCCCGTCGTGGCACTGCTCGGATCGGAAGCGCCCGGTCGCATTGCCTGGGCGCTGTCGCAAGGGGCGGGCGCCATCATCGCCAAGCCCGTCGCCAGTTCCGCCGTCTATCCCGCGCTCGTCATGGCGCTGTCCATCCAGCAGGAGCGCGAGGAGGCACAGGATCGCATCCGGCATCTCGAGGAGCGCTCGCGCCTGCGGCCTCTGGTCTATGCGGCGGTCGAGCGTCTGATGGTCTCGCATGCGATCGGTGAGGATCAGGCCTATCGGACGCTGCGCGAATGCGCCATGCGCCGCCGCTTGCCGATGGAGCAGATCGCCGCATTTATCGTTGCCGGCGTCGAACCGCTCCCGGAGGCGATCTGATGCGGGTGTTCAAGGAGCTATTGAGGCAGCCGGTCGCGTTGTTCGGCATTCTCATCGTCCTCACGGTCGTCATTGCAGCGCTCGCCGCGCCGATGATCGCGCCGTTCGATCCTGACAACCAGATGTTCGACGGACTTTCTCTCGAGGGTGCGCCGTTGCCGCCCGGCGGACCGTTCCTGCTCGGCACCGACACGCTGGGCCGGGACCTGTTTTCGCGTCTTCTCTACGGCGCCCGCACATCGCTGATCATCGGGCTCGTTGCCAATGGCGTGGCGGTCACGATCGGACTATTCGTCGGCATCGTCGCAGGTTACGTGCGCGGCTTCTTCGGCACGCTGCTGATGCGTTTTACCGATCTGATGATGGCGTTTCCCGCACTGCTGCTCGCGATCGTGCTGGCCGCCCTGCTTCGCCCCAGCCTCTGGATCGTCGCGATGGTGATCGCGCTGGTCAATTGGGTGCAGGTCGCCCGCATCGTCTATACGGAAACCCGCGGGCTGGTGGAGCGTGACTTCATCATGGCCGAACGCTCGCTCGGTGCCGGTCACGGGCGGATCCTGTTCCTGCATATCCTGCCGCATCTGATGCCGACAGCGATCGTCTGGGGCACGCTCGGCATTGCAACGACCGTGCTTCTTGAAGCAACGCTGTCCTTCCTCGGGATCGGCGTGCAGCCGCCGCAGCCGTCCTGGGGCAATATCATCTTCGAGAGCCAGAGCTATTTCCAGGCGGCACCGTGGCTGGTGTTTTTCCCCGGCGCGGTCATCCTTTTGACGGCACTCTCCTTCAACCTCGTCGGTGACGCCCTTCGCGACATTCTCGATCCGACGCAGCGGGGGCGAGGCTGATGGCGATGCTCTTTCTCCGGCGCCTCGTGCAGATGGCGCTGATCCTGCTCGGGGTCGCGGCGATCACCTTCGTGCTGCTCTACGCCCTGCCGGCAGATCCGGCCCGGATGATTGCCGGCCGCAGCGCAACGGCGCAGACGGTCGCCAACATTCGCCGGGAACTCGGCCTCGACCAGTCGTTGCCGGTGCAGTTCTGGTCCTATCTCTCCAACTTGCTGCAGGGCAATCTCGGTCGTTCCTATGCGCAGAAGACGGAAGTTGCGACGCTGATCGTGGCGCGGCTGCCGGCCACCCTGACGCTGATGTTTTCCGGCATCGTCGTCGAAGTGGTGCTCGGGCTGACGCTTGGAACGATCGCTGCCGTCCGCCGCGGCGGGTTCGTCGACCGGATGGTGATGATGGCATCCTTTGTCGGCGTGTCGGCGCCACAATTCGTGGTGGCGCTGCTGCTGCTTTATGTGTTTGCCGCAACGCTCGGCTGGTTTCCGATGAGCGGCTACGGCACGTTTTCGCATGTGGTGCTGCCGGCTGCCACGCTCGGCGTGCTTGGTGCCGGGTGGTATGCCCGCATGGTCCGCTCGGCAATGATCGACGTGCTCAACCAGGATTACGTGCGCACGGCCCGCGCCAAGGGGTTGTCGTCGCGCCGCATCACCTTCCGCCATGCGCTGCCCAATGCGGTGCTGCCTGTCATCGCGATGATCGGCATCGATATCGGCCAATTCATGGGCGGCGTTGTGGTGGTGGAGGCCGTCTACGGCTGGCCGGGCATCGGCCAGCTGGCGTGGCAGGCGATCCAGCAGGTGGATATCCCGATCATCATGGGCGTGACGCTCACTTCCGCGCTCGCCATCATTCTCGGCAACCTCGTTGCAGACCTTATCGCGCCGGTCATCGACCCGCGCATTAGAACCCGCTGACAGCAACAAAAAGGGGAACGACATGTTCAAACGCTGGCTTCGAAACACAACCGTTGCAACCATGGTGGCAATCGCCCCCGTGGGCACCATGTCCGCCATGGCGCAGGGCGCACCGCAGCAGGGCGGCGATATCGTCGTCACCTACAAGGACGACATCACCACGCTCGATCCGGCGATCGGTTACGACTGGGTCAACTGGTCGATGATCAAGAGCCTCTATTCGCGGCTGATGGATTACGAGCCGGGCACGCCGAACCCGGTGCCGTCGCTGGCCGAAAGCTTTGAGGTCGCTCCGGACGGGCTGACCTACACGTTCAAGCTGCGCAAGGGCGTGAAATTTTCCAACGGTCGCGAAGTCGTCGCATCCGACGTCAAATACTCGATCGAGCGTGCCGTCGATCCGAAGACGCAAGGCCCCGGTGCCGGCTTCTTCGGCGCCATCAATGGCTTCGAGGACGTAACGGGCGGCAAATCGACGACATTGTCGGGCATCGAGACGCCGGATGCCGGCACGGTCGTGTTCAAATTGTCGCGTCCGGATGCGACCTTCCTGCACGTGCTCGCCATCAACTTCGCCTCGGTCGTGCCGAAGGAAGCCGTCGAGGCAGCCGGTGGTGATTTCGGCAAGAGCCCTGTCGGCTCCGGTACGTTCACTCTGAAGGAATGGACGATCGGTCAGCGTCTCGTGTTCGAGAAGAACCCGGCCTATTACGTCAAGAACGTGCCGCATATCGACAAGTTCACCGTGGAGGTTGGCCAGGAACCTCTCGTCGCATTGCTGCGTCTACAGAAAGGCGAGGTCGATATCGCCGGTGACGGCATCCCGCCGGCAAAGTTCCTGGAAATCAAGAACTCGCCCGACGGCGCTCTGATCATTGTCGACGGCGCGCAGCTGCATACCGGCTACATCACGCTCAACACCAAGATGAAGCCGTTCGACAACGTCAAGGTGCGTCAGGCTCTCAACATGGCGGTCAACAAGGAGCGGGTCGCGCGTATCCTCAACGGCCGCGCCACGCCCGCCAACCAGCCGCTGCCGCCGCTGATGCCCGGCTACGACAAGTCGTTTACGGGTTATGCCTACGACGTTGCCAAAGCCAAGGCGCTGCTTGCGGAAGCGGGCTTTGCCGACGGTTTCGAGACGGTGCTCTACTCGACGAATACCGATCCGCAGCCGCGCATTGCCCAGGCGATCCAGCAGGATCTGGCAGCGATCGGCGTCAAGGCCGAAATCCGGGCGCTTGCCCAGGCGAACGTGATTGCTGCCGGCGGCACGGAAGGCGAAGCGCCGATGATCTGGTCGGGCGGCATGGCCTGGATCGCCGACTTCCCGGACGCGTCGAACTTCTACGGTCCGATCCTCGGCTGCGCCGGCGCGGTACAGGGCGGCTGGAACTGGTCCTGGTACTGCAACAAGGATCTTGATGCACGCGCCGTTGCGGCCGATTCGATGTCCGATCCGGCAAAGGCTGCCGAGCGTACCGCTACCTGGGGCAAGGTCTTCACGGACATCATGGCCGATGCGCCATGGGTGCCTGTGATCAACGAGCGCCGCGTCGTCGCCAAGTCGCTGCGCATGGGCGGAGCCGACAACATCTACATCGATCCGACCCGCGTCATCAATTACGACGCGATCTTCGTGAAGCAGTAAGCCTTCTCGCAGTTACCCTCCCGGCCAGGAAGCCGGGAGGGTTTCGATAAGAATGAAGGGAGAGACCCCATGTGCATAGCCTGTACCCACACCATTCATCGCGCTCAGCATAATTTCGGCTGGAATAAGGATTTCGAACCGGCAGTGGTCGCGAAACCGGGCGAGACGATCCATTTCGAGTGCCTGGATTCCTCCGGCGGCCAGCTCGGGCGTGATGCGACGCTGGAGACGCTGAACGGTCTCGATTTCGGCAAGATCAATCCGGTTTCCGGACCTGTTTATGTGGAGGGCGCAAAGCCGGGCGATGCGCTGAAGGTCACGCTGCGCAAGTTCATTCCGTCAGGCGTCGGCTGGACGGCCAACATTCCGGGCTTCGGTCTTCTGGCCGACCAGTTCAAGGACCCGGCGCTGCATGTCTGGACCTATGATACCGCTACCATGGCGCCGTCGCTGTTTGGCCCCGGCGGACGGGTGCCGCTGAAGCCGTTTGCTGGGACGATCGGTGTCGCTCCTGCCGAACCGGGCACCCATTCGGTGGTGCCGCCGCGCCGGGTCGGGGGCAATCTCGATATCCGCGACCTGTCGGCTGGCGTCACGCTCTACCTGCCGGTTGAAGTTGAGGGTGCGCTGTTCTCGATCGGCGATACGCATGCAGCCCAGGGCGACGGCGAAGTTTGCGGCACGGCGATCGAAAGCCAGATGAATGTCGAGGCGACGATCGAGCTGGTCAAGGATGCGAAGCTCCAGTCGCCGCGCTTTACGGTTACCGAGCCGGTGACCCGCCATCTCGACGGCGCCGGATACGAAGTCACGACCGGCATCGGGCCGGACCTGATGACCGGTGCGCGAGAAAGCGTCATGCGGATGATCGATCTGTTGACCGTCGAACACGGCTTGAACCCGGTCGATGCCTATATGCTCTGCTCCGTCTGCGGCGATCTCAGGATCAGCGAGATCGTCGATGCGCCGAACTGGGTGGTGTCGTTCTACTTCCCGCGGATCGTCTTCGCGTGAACGAGCATTCCGCCACAGCTGCAATGCCGATCCTCAGCGTCCGCGATCTCGATGTCGATGCGCGAACGCCCGAGGGGCGTAAGCCGGTTCTGCGAAACGTAAGTTTCGATCTGGCAGCGGGCGAAACGCTCTGCATCGCCGGCGAATCCGGGTCGGGCAAATCCGTCACCTCGCTGTCGATCATGGGACTGTTGCCGAAGGCCTCGCTGACGGTGACCGCGGGCAAGATCCTGCTCGGCGATCGCGACCTGACATCGCTTTCCGACCGGGCGATGCGCGCTGTGCGGGGAGGCGATATCGCGATGATCTTCCAGGAGCCGATGACGTCGCTCAATCCCGTGATCTCGATCGGCGCGCAGCTGACCGAAGCGATCCGCGAGCATCAGGGCCGCGACAATGCCGACGCCGTGGCGCTGCAGATGCTCGACGCGGTGCATATGACCGAACCGGCGCGCCGAATGAAGCAGTTTCCGCACGAGCTTTCCGGCGGCATGCGGCAGCGGGTGATGATCGCCATGGCGCTGTCCTGCCGGCCGAAAGTGCTGATCGCCGACGAGCCGACAACCGCGCTCGACGTAACGGTACAGGCGCAGATCCTGACGCTGATGCGCGAATTGAAGCGCGAGTTCGACACCTCGATCATTATGATCACCCACGACATGGGTGTTGTGGCGGAAATGGCCGACCGCGTCGTCATCCTGCAGAACGGCAGCATCGTCGAGCGAGGCGGCGTCATCGATATCTTCCACCGGCCGCAGGCTACCTATACGCAGCAATTGCTGGCCGCCGTGCCGATCCTTGGTGCGCATGCGGGAACCGACGGTCCGCCGCGTGTCTCGGCCGAGCCGAAACAGCCGCTTCCCGCGCCGGATCGGTCGCCTGTCCTCAATGTCCGCGATCTCGGCGTCAGCTATGGCAGCGTCGCCGGCCGGATTTTCAAGGGCAAGCCGCCGGTGAATGCGGTCAGCGACGTCGCCTTCGATATCCTGCCCGGCGAGACGCTGGGTCTGGTCGGCGAAAGCGGATCGGGCAAATCGACCACCGGAAAGGCCGTCCTCGGGCTCATTCCCTTCACCGGCCAGGTGATGATCGACGGCCGCGAGATCGGCATGCTTAGCCAACGCGATATGCAGGCGGTGCGCCGGTCGGCGCAGATGATCTTCCAGGATCCCTATGCCTCGCTCGATCCGCGCATGGCGGTCGGGCGGGCGATCGCCGAACCACTGGTCATCCACGGTATCGGCAACAGAACCGAACGACAGGACCGGGTCGCAGACCTGCTTCGCCGCGTCGGCCTGCCGCCGGAGGCCGCCAGCCGGTATCCGCACGAGTTTTCAGGCGGCCAGCGCCAGCGCATCTGCATCGCCCGGGCGCTGGCTCTCGAACCCAAGCTCATCGTCGCCGACGAAAGCGTTGCGGCGCTCGACGTCTCCGTGCGGGCGCGCGTGCTGGACCTGATGCTGGAATTGCAGGAGACGATGGGGATCGCCTATCTGTTCATCAGCCACGACATGGCAGTGATCGAACGCATGTCCCACAATGTCGCGGTGATGCGCGGCGGGTCGATCGTCGAGATGGGCAGCCGCCGAGACGTCTTCGAACAGCCGAAGGACGAGTATACGCGGGCGTTGATGGCTGCGGTGCCGATCCCCGATCCCGCTGCACGTCGGCATCACGGTTAAGGCGACGCGTATTCGTGGATTGCCTGACCTTGATGCGGGTCCGTTGCCAACCCTTGACGGAGCAACCAGGCAATCGCCTCATCTAACCTCGACTTTCGCATATTTGCTAATCCGCGCACCAACGCCCTACGGTCTCAGAAGTCGCTTTGAACCGCTCGGCGCTTCTCCCGCTCCATTCTCTCCTGTTCCGACATGGGGCGGTTCGCGGAGGCCTCTTCTTCGAGACGACTGCGTTCGCGGGCCTTGTCGCGGAAGATCGCGACGGTTGAGGCCATCGCGCCGATTTCGTCTGATCTGCCTTCGCTATATATCAAGACATCGACGTTGCCGTGCGCAAGCGAGCCTATTGCCTTTGCAATCGCGTTGAGGGGGACGGTGACGCTGGCGATGACGGCCCAGATTGAGAGGGCGGCGAGAACCAGTGCAGATCCAAGTCCGATCATCTGCAGGTAGGGAAAGCTGCCGGCAGCCTCCGAGACATCAGCACCGATCGTCTTGTTCTGTGTCTCCTGATAGTCGATGAAGCGGTTGATTGCGGCCAGCCATTCCACGAAGTATAGGCGGGCCTTTTGCATCAGCAGGACTTAAGCGTCTGCACTGTTCCCGTTGCGGACAATAGAGATTATCTGAGCGACGACCGGGTTGGTTTTAGCCTGTATGTCAGCAATGTCGTTGGTAATAACCTTCTCATCAGCTGATGTGTCGGCGCGCTCACCCAGCATCTTGTTGAAATGCGCCGGCGGCTGCGGCGCAGGTTAAATGATTGTTGAGACGGCCGATTGCGAGGACCAGCCATGTCGCCCTTCCGGCCTTGCAAATTACCGTCGCTGATGCATCCTGGCACGGACTGGAGGACATCATGGCTACACTTACTTATCCCGTTCCAGACCCATGCCTGCCCGGACAGGAGAGTGTCTGGTCTTTCCCGAGGCCGAGCATCGCCCAGCCTGTGCGCAATCATTTGAAAATCATCTACAACGGCCGTGTTCTCGCGGAGACGACGGCCGCAGTGCGCACGATCGAAACAAGCCATCCGCCGACCTATTATTTTCCGCCCGCCGACGTAGATCTATCTATGCTGCTTGAGAGCAGCAGCAGTTCGATCTGCGAGTGGAAAGGACAGGCGCGCTATTTCGATATTCAATCGGGCGACAAAACGAGCAGGAACGCAGCCTGGGCCTATGCGCATCCCACGACATCCTTTGCCCTGATTAAGGATTTCATAGCCTTCTACCCAAAGGCCATGGACTTGTGCCTCGTAGACGACGAGGCCGTTGTGCCCCAGGCCGGGACGTTCTACGGCGGATGGATCACCTCAGCCGTTGCTGGCCCGTTCAAAGGTCCGCCTGGGACAGAGCGTTGGTGAACGGGGCCAGACAACGTTCAGTGGGCTTGCGATGTACCAGCGACGCTGCAGACCGATAGACGGCAGAGTTAGCTTAGGAGACCTTGGGCCTTCCGTTCAACGTCTCCGGAATTCCTCGTCGAAGTCGAGGTGACGGCGGCCACGGTGGTCTGACCGGCTGCGTTCTCTCAGAAGTTTTCCATCTCGCGGCGGACCTTGACTATAAAGGCGGAGCGGGTTTGTTCGGTGCAGTTGTTCATGTCGTAGTGGGCGAGATATCTGACTGGGGCGCCGATCTTGATCTGGGCGCGGATGACGCGCTTGACGATCTTTTTCGGCGGATTGCCGGCGAGGAAGGCGCGCATCGGGGTGGCGCCGTAGGTCATGACGGCTGCGAGCTTCCTGATGTGGCGCAGCGTCGGAGTCAGTTTGCCATCCACGAGGTCAAAGGAGACGCCCGGTAGCGAGACGCGGTCGAAATAGCCCTTCAGCATGGCGGGAAAACCGAAATTCCAGACGGGGGAGACGATGACAAGTGCTTCCGCCTTCCTCAGGCGCTCGACATAGGGCTGAACGAGGGAGAGATTGTCGGGAATGTCGTGATAGACGCGGCGGTCATGGGCGGAGAGGACAGGATCGAAACCCTCCTCGTAGAGATTGCAGCCGTCTACCTCGTGGCCGGCATTTTCCAGGCTCTCGCAGGTGAGCTTGTAGAGCGCCCGGCCGAAGCTTTCTTCGAGGGGATGGGAGTGGAGGACGAGTACGCGCATGTCAAAGCTCCAAGTCGTTGCCCGCCGCATCAGCGGTCGGGGTTCCAGTTCGAAAACTTCCGCGCCGTTTGTCCCCGCATCCTGATCCCTTGGCTCCTAATTTATGAGCCGATCTTAGCCAAAGCGGCTTGGTTGGTCGAAAGGGAATGAAGAAATGCTGGTAACAGAACCAGGATATGCCGAGCCGGAGCTGACACTTGCCGATCGAACCTATGTTCGGCTGCGCGAAGAGATCATCACCACGCAACTGCCTCCCGGCACGTTGCTGCGTGAGGCCGAGCTGATGGAGAGTCTTGAAAGCGGCAGGACCCTGTCCGGGAGGCCCTGCAACGATTACAGCACGACGGGTTCGTGGTCGTCGGCGCTCGCCGGGGCACGTTTGTCAGCAAGGTCGATATTACCGATCTCACCGCAGTCTATGAGGCACGGGCACGCATTGAATCCTACGCCACCCGGCTGGCAGCAGAACGTCTGCGCGAATATGAGCGCGTAGAGGCCCTAGCGCTGGTCGATGAGTTGCAGCGCACGGAAGGTCCGATGGGAGCTGAGCGACATCCTCGCTCTTGACCGCCGGGTGCACCGTTTCATCTATCGGGCGGCGAAAAATCCATATCTTCTCACGACACTCGAGCACTATCACAACCTGTCCCTGCGAATACTCTACGTCGCAATGAAACGCTTCCCCGTTCTCGTGCCACGCCTGGAGGACGTTCTGCGCGAGCAGATCGCAATGCTCCAAGCCGTCTGCGCCGGCCATGGCGAGGATGCCGAAAAGCCGTCGATGAACCACGTCCTGAGTTTCGAGGTCGAAGTGCGCAAGATCATATGATGGGAAGGGAGAGAGGAATCACCATGTGAATTCATCCACAGCAAAAGATTCCGGTTGAACGGCGTATCAACGATTTGCGCCGGTTTCACATGGTGTTTTGGGTTCAGATCCGTTCAGGCAATACATCAGCTTGTCGAGTGTCTGCGATCCTTGTCTCACCGGACAGTCGAGTTTGAACGGCTTTGCATCCTGGACGCCTTCGAAGTTGCAGTCACGGATATCTGGGTGGACTGCGAGAAATGTGGCTGACGTCTGCTCCATTCTTTCAGCCCCCATGACGTTCGCACTTCATGTCCGGGAGGGCGAACGTCAAAGCCACGGGATGGCGCCAGCCGCCATGTAAAGGAGCGCTCCCGTGATGCCGAGCGCGATGGCCGTCATACTAAGCCCGACAAGAACCACGAGCCCGTCGCGCTCGATCAGACCGATGGCGATCGCACAGAGTGCCGCAACGGGGGCAAGGTTTCCAAACGGGATTGGCAGAGCGACGGCGACTGCAAGGCAGAAGACCGGAAGCGCAAGCAGGTAGGGCATGCGTGGTCCGGCAAATGCCTTCATCCGAACCGGCCGGACAAATTGTTCGATCCGTCGGACCAACGGCGATGCATACCGCTCCAACGCTTCGAATGCCTTTGCCGATATGCGTCGATTGGCTAGCAGCGACGGAAGCCATAGGGATTCCAGTCCGATCGCGAATTTAAGCGAAACGATTGCGAGCGCGGAGCCGAATATCATCCCGAAAGGACCGGGGATCGGGATCAGCGCCGGCAGTGCCAGAAGAAGCATAACGAAACCGAAGCCGGACCTCCCTATGAGCTCGAGAGCGTCGGCAATCGTCAGGCCGTCCCGGGTGCGTGCGTTTGCTACAAGATGTGACAAGGTCTTGGACGCTGTGCCGGTATCGTGCTCGCCGTCGGGCCCTGCCAGGGTCAACCTTCCGCCTCGCGCGTATTTTTCGTGCTGATCAGTGCGCGCAACGCGCCGCAGCTCGGATCGGCACCGTCAAACACCCGTTCAGGTGACATCCACCCAATTGAGATGCCGATCGCTGTAGCCGTCGCCCAGCCCGGCTCATTGCCGGCCTTGTCGATGAGGCGTGGAACCTCGATAGCGAGGCATTGGCGCGACTGCTGCACAAGCTCTACCGGCGCGTTAGCGTTATCGAGATGTTGCCGCATCTCGGCATGCAGCGGATCGATAACGAATAGCGTAAAAATCCATCCGGCAATGTCTGCGATCATCATCCTGGTCCCGTGTCTTACGGCATCTGTCGGTATGGGGTCCGACATCGTGAAAGCGCCGAAGACTTTCACCAGAGGGGCCCGGACCAGCGGGTCGAACATGATTTGGGAAGAGGAGTGGGAGTGTTCAAGGCTGTGGGGCCTTGACGGCGCAAGTCGGCCTGGTCGATCACACTGCAATCGCGTGAACAGAAAGCAATGCTGCATGCCATATTACCTCGTCACCCAGACGTCGCTCGTGGAGGGTGCGGATGAAGTTGAAGCCGCTCGGAAAGTCCTCGCGAAGTTGAAGTCGGATTCCGCCGTGAGATTCACCGTGAAACACGATGAAGAGACTATCCGGCAGGTGACGGTTGCCAACGTCCCTGCATGGGGAGCCGCGCAACCGACTGCGCAAGATCCCCGATCATCCCCGAAACGGATCCAAGACATCGTGGCTGAGGCCTCAGCCGTCAATCCAGCCGATGCAAATCTCTCCAAGCGGCCTGTCCTGTCAGCCAGGAGTGTTATTCTAGGATTGAGCCTGTTTGCAGGCGGCGTAACAGCGGGGCTGGTCATCATGGCTTTATTTGATCGCACTCATGGATGAGCCAAGGGAAACTTCCAGAAGACAGTTGAGAAGAGCTGCTACTGTTCCTTGAGGGGATCGTTCGGACTGGAAGCGTCACCGCCGCAGCCGTTGAATTAGCCATGCCCCACAGCGATTTCAGCAGGCAGCTTTTGGCAGCTGCAAGCATGGTTAGGCATCCTGCCCTTCGTAGAAAATCGCAGAGGGATGATTTCGACAGCCGATGTCGGTCGCCTTGCGGAAGTGCTCGGTGGTGCTTTGACGGGATTCACGATGCGTTGGAAGTGACTGTCGCTGTTCCTCGTGTCGCTGGCGGTCTTTTTCATCACGGAGTTGTTGCCCGGCGATACCTCACAAGAACTGCTTGGCCAGGCCGTGACGACGGAAGCCGCAGCCCAGCTTCGCGAAACGCTCGGTCTCGATCGTCCGGCAATCCTGCGTTATTTCGAGTGGATTTTTGGGCTGCTGACCGGTGATCTCGGTTACTCGCATGTCTCTGACCGGCCGGTTGCCAACCTCGTCGCCGAACGCCTGCCGAACTCGCTCACACTCGCTGCCATCACCATGGCGATCACCATTCCGCTGGCGCTCGGTCTCGGTAGCGTCGCCGCCATCTGGAGAGGTTCAATTTTCGACCGGGCGATCTCGTCAGCTGCGATCATGCTCGTGTCGCCAAACGAGACAGCTATCTTGCACCGGAAAGGGCTTAGGGTACGCCGGGAGTGAAAATAGGCTTTTGTCGCCATATCCGGCCCTGTTCCATGCGATCGTAACCGATCTTGAACACCGCCCTCATGTACACATTGCCGAAGGGTTGACTGAAATTGTAGGGGACAGGGGCGTCAATGACTGCCATGTGGAAGTTTACTCCGGTACGCCTGCAATACTCGTAGGCCGCGTAGAGAGACTGCCGTGTCTGAGATTTAACCAAGCTTGCGTAAGCCCGCGTCACTACGGGTACGGTCGAATTGGACGTGACAGAAAACTCAGGCATCAGTGTATTGTTGATTAAGAAATACATGTCCGCCCCGCGAATGACCGCGGGCAACGAGACATTCGTATCCGACAACATCGCTTCGGGAACAGTCACGATCTGGGAAGACGGGGCTCCATCTGAATGAAGCTCGGAAATCGTTCGACCATCGATCGTAGCAATGATCTTTACCGCTGGAAAAGCGCCGGGAATACTGGCAGATGCCACCAATACATTGCGGAACAGATTAAGCGCATCCGGGCGCGAGCTGGCGGCAATCGCGCCCATGTCCCAGAGCATGCCGCGCTGAGTATCGAGATTGGTTGTCAGGACAAAAAGATCTCTGCCTTTTCGGTATTCCACCGCAATTCGGTCGAGTACTTCTTGCGTTACGTGTTGCTCGACCATGTTCATTAAAGGCTTCTGGTAGTATAGGCTCTCGCCGAGAAGCCCAGAAATAATTGGTCTGCGTTGGAGCAGATCTTCAGCGACTCCACTCGTGTATAGATGCTCCAGCGTATCGTCGTAGTCAGGGCCGAGAAACGCAAACGGGGCGATGAGTGCTCCCGTGCTGACGCCACTGACAACGTCGAATATTGGACGGTCGCCGCGTTGCGACCACGCTTTGAGAGCGCCCACAGAGAACGCACCGCCAGCGCCGCCGCCAGAAATTGCCAGATATTTATGCCGCAATGGAGATGGTGTCCGCGGTACTCTTTTCTTGGCAAATAGTCCGACTTCGCCGTCCAAAGGCGTGCGCACATTTGCAAATCCGGGAATCTCGGCGCCACGCGCATCGTCTCGAGAGTAAGGCTCTCTTGCCGATGTACAGCCGAACAAACCCAGAGCGATGATGAGGCTGCTAAGCACGCCTCTTAAGCGGAACGTTGGCAGCGGTATCAAAGCCGCACGGAAGGGTGACGCCAATTTTGCAGGCCTTGATTAGCGCTTCAACGTTATCCTGATCACGAAAGCTCTTCGCGATCAGGACGGCTCTCACACTACGCGTTAGCTGTAGGGTGACATGCAATGCGCGCGTATTCCTGGTCGCGGAACATAGCTGTTGTCAGATGCGACATAGGATCGGTAACGCTTCGCGCACCAAGCGAAATGTTCCGGTGGCAAATCCTGACGCATGCGGTGGCCAGGTGGTCTGTATCCTGGTGGTGGCGGCTCGTAACCCGGAGGTGGAGGTGGCGGACCATCATCCTGCGCGGCGATCGCTCCGCCAACCATCGAGCCGGCCGCAAACGCCGACAGTGGGTACCACCATCCATCGGGGCCACGACGTAACCCGCCTCTCGGCTCAGGTTCGCCGCGATAGCCGTTCAAAAAACCGGGCCCATTCTGCGCGACAATGATGGATTTGGGGGCCTCATTAACAGGCGGGAAGAATTGTGCCCAGGCCGGCGAGGCGATGACGACGGACACTGACAGAAGTGCAATCGATAATTTATTCATTGTTGTTCTCTCGTTAACGCGAGAACCAAAGTCGGCACACTATGGCAAAAATCGAGCGATTACTGTGTGATAGCGTCTTATTTACTCTGCTTTACTGAAGTCGTAATTATCTTAACAACAGATTAGACAACTCGGGGAATAAGCGCTCTGGTGCAGGTCTTGACCGGCTAGGACGAGTTCGGCGCCGCGGTGCAACTCGCCTATCTTACCCGCGGACAGTTGCCGCGACGTGTCCGCGTTCTGATGGATTTTGTCGTCGAGGCTTTTTTGAATGAAAACGCTTTGGGCCAAAACAGGGCCTTGCTCAAAAGCCGTGTTCCCTTGGGACCATAGCGCCATGATCTATCAAACACGGCCTAAGCCGTGCATGTCTACATCGGAAATGGGCTTGAGCTAGCGGCGAAGATTTGTTCAGCCCCGCGTCTGGCACTGCTGGCTCATTGAGCAGATATGTCCGCTTCCGTGGTACCGTCGCTAGGAGCGGACTGCCCCCGCACGGCCCTATATCGGTCGTTCTCCATACGACAAGCCGACGTTCTCTGTTGAGCAGTTTCATCGCGTTAGTTCTAGTATAACAGAGTCGGAGGTTAGAACCGTTCAAGGTAGCCGATTTTACAGGTCGCGGCGCAATTACGCCCTGAAACCAATAAAACTTGTAAATCCTCCCACTCGGGAAACTCTACTAAAAGCTCCTCGGCATGATCGCTGAGGAGCTTTCGCGTTCTGGGCTGATTGCCAAGGTTACCCGAAAGTTGGCGCGCCAGGACATACTGGCCCACCATTATAGTCCGTCCCGCTGATCGCCTCGTGTGAGTAGGTTCGAGCAGACGCCAGCCGCGGGTCTTGCTAAAGTCCTGACAAAGTTCGATCTGCTGCTCGATCCGCACATCTGTATGGTCCGAGGGATTGCGCGCATAGATAGGAGTATTTTTGGCCTCTTTTGGGATCATGACGTCCGTTTCGACGAGCACGAGGAGGTGAATGGTCACTACATCATTGAGGTGACAGCTTCGACGCGGCTGGCGTTAACGTCGTTGTACGAAGTGATGGCCTGTTTTCCTGCCCTCCTACCGGTACAGCTACTTCGCTTAGCGTGTTCCGGTTCTTCACCGCGTTCATTACGTACCTGCGGAAGGTCCGCCGCTTTGGCGACGCACGTATATCCGGTCTCGAGTGACCTCATTTCACTGAAAGCCCCAACCGGCTTGGCGTGTTGCGACAAACCTCATCGCTTCTCTGGCGCGGTCGCCGGTAGCCCCTTTCAGGAGACGGGCGTTCTCGCGGGCCTGCCCGACCCGATTTGCGCGAGAGGCGTGGTCTCCGCGCCAGCCTTCTCCTTGACCTTCACTCGGATGTCACAGAGTTTGCGCTACGCAACCGTATGATAGTGAGCCATACGCGAGAGAAATTGCGCACTGCGTGCGAGCAACTGCTGTCGGCTGCTCGGCACCCCGATGACGTGACGGTGCGGACGATTACCTGTCGGGCTGGCACCAATGTGGCGGCGGTCAACTATCATTTTGGAACCCTTCAGCACCTTATTTTTTCGGCTGCCGAGCGCGTCTATCTCCGCCTCAATGCGGAGCGCCTGGCATTGCTTCAGGCTGCGGTTCAACGGGCCGATCCGGCACCTGCCTGCGCCGGCGATCTTATCGCAGCGCTTGTCGGGCCATCCATCCGCTGGAGCCTCGATCCCCATTCCAGTTACGGGGTGCTGCGTCATCTGACGACGCTTGCACAATCCAGCGACGACCCGGAAATATTCCGGCCGATGGTCGAGGATATCGAGCATCACCGCCAGTTCGTCCCGCACTTCAGAAAAATCGCGCCATGGCTGAGCGAGGTCGATGTCGGATTCCGCATCTCGTGCCTTCTCGGGGTGCGCACGCAGATGACGAGAAGCCGCGGCCGCACCGACGAACTGACGGACCACCAGCTCGATCTTGGCAATGCCAGCAGCATCATTGCCCTCGTTGTTGCAGCAACGGAGCCGATGTTTACCACGCCGATTTCAAACAGCGTTTCAAAGCCGTCATCCCGCTGAGACGGGAAGCGCCTAGACAGGCTCCAACGCAGGAGCTCTCCATGGTCGAAACGACGTTCATCCACATCACCGATCTGCATGTCGGCAATCCTTCCGTCGCCGATAGCCATCTGTTCAGCGATACCTCGGCGACGCTTTCGCGCGTTCTCGCGCTGATCGGATCGATGGATCAGAAGCCGCAGTTCATTATCGCCAGCGGCGATCTCACCAATCGCGGCGATGTCGAGAGCTACCGCCAGCTGCGGTCGCTGATGGCCGCCACCGACGTGCCGGTCGTCTACGCGATCGGCAATCACGACACGCGCGCCGGGTTCTACAAAGGCATGCTTGACCGAACCAGCGATCTCGATGCCCCCTATGACCACGACCAGGTTATCGGCGGCATCCATATCGTCACGCTCGACACCACGACCCCCGGCGAGATCGGCGGCAGCCTGACGCCGGCGCAATTCGCCTGGCTCGCTCAGGCGCTCGACCGGCACGGCGATCTGCCCAAGCTGATCGTTGCCCACCATGCCCCGGTGCTGGGCGACGCTGTTCCGTGGGACCACTGGCGCACGATCGAGTTCAGCCAAAGCCAGCAGCTGGCCGGCGTGCTCAAGGGCCGCAACATCCTCGCGATCCTCTCCGGCCATATCCATCACGACCGGTTCTCCTCATGGCATGGCATCCCCGTCATCGTCGGCATGGGCCAGCATGCGGCGACCGATATCCTGACGACAGACATCCTGCGCATGGTCGAAGGCGCCTCCTTCGGGATCGGCACCATTCGTACCTCGGGCCTGACCATGGCGCTCGTTCCCCTGCCGCAGACCCGCAACGAACTCAAGCGCTACGACCTGTCCCTGCTGCGCCATAAGCAGGATGCGGCCATGGCGGGCGCCACCGAATGACCAACTTCTCCCAACAGGAGCTTCCCGCGATGAGAAAACGCACCTTCCTCGGCCTTGCGGTCGCCGCAGTCCTCGGTGCCGCCCTAACAACCGGCGCCGCGCATGCCGAGATGGCTGCCGAGATCACCAAGCCGGTGACCATCACCTTCTACAACTACAACCTCGCCACGGCGAGCGCCGGTGCCGACGCCACCCGCGAGATGATCGCCAAGTTCGAGCAGGAACACCCGCTGATCAAGGTGAAGACTGTCGGAGTTCCCTCCAACGACATCATCACGCGCCTGCAGGCCGATATGGCCGCCGGCATGCAGCCCGACGTTGCCCAGCTGGTGTTTCGCGACCTCATCTATCTTGCCTCCGATCTGGGTGCACAGCCGCTCGAGGACCTGGCCGGGGCCAAGGGCTACGCTGCCCTTACCGACGGACTGATCCCGCGTGGCGTCGACCTCGGCAAGATCAACGGCAAGACCTATGGGCTTGCCTATACGTTCTCGACGCCGATCCTCTACTACAACGCTGATCTCTTCCGCAAAGCCGGCCTCGATCCCGAGACGCCACCCAAGACCTGGGCCGAGGTGAAGACGGCAGCCGAAGCCATCGTCGCCAAGACCGGCGTGGACGGCTTCTTTCCCGGCGCCTATGGCCCGACAGACGGCACCTTCGTCTATCAGGCGATCCTGATGTCGAATGGCGGCAAGGTCCGCGATGGCAACACGCTGACCTTCGCCGACAAGAATGGCATTGAAGCGGTGCAGATGCTGCGCGACATGGTCGACAGCGGCGCCCATGCCCGCCTCGACCCGGCCAATCCGCAGGAGGCTTTTGCCGCCGGCCGGCTGGGCATGTATCTCTACACCAGCGCCCTGCAGAACTCCCTGTCCAAATCCGCCGACGGCAAGTGGGAACTGCGCGTAACCGGCATGCCGGCCTTCGGGACCAAGCCGACTGCGCCCACCAATTCGGGCTCGGCGCTCTATGCCTTCTCGCAGGATCCGGTCAAGCAGCGCGCCGCCTACGAGTTGATGAAGTTCCTCACCTCCGACTACGGCTACACCATCATCACCTCGAAAATCGGCTATCTGCCGCTTCGCCTCAACATCGTCGACGATCCGAAGCTGCTCGGTCCCTGGACAGCGACGCACCCGCTGATCCGTCCGAACCTCGAACAGCTGTCCCGCCTTACCCCCAATGTCGCCTTCCCCGGCCCGAACTATCGCCAGGCAGAAACGATGATGAAGGAAGCCGTCTCCGAGGCCGTGCTCGGTCCCAATGACGTGGTGAAGACCCTGACCGAGGCGCAGGTCAATGCCCAGGCGCTGATGCCCTGACCACGCGCGAGTGGGGGCGTTGCATCCGCGACGACGCGCGCCCCCACTTTTACCAAGCCGAACAGACCGAAGCACAGCAGGAGGCCGCCATGCGTCACTGGACGCTGCCCGACACCCACAACATCCGCGACCTTGGCGGCTACAATCGGCAGGCCGGCGGCACCACGCAGTGGCGCCGGATCCTGCGCGGGGAAGCGCTGCACCCGCTCAATGGCGAGAGCCTGGCGACGCTTGTCGCCGATGATCTCTCGCTCGTCATCGACCTGCGCGGGCCGCACGAGACTGCGGTCACAGACCACCCCTTCATCGGCCACGAGACGGTGTCCTACCGCAATATCGTGCTCTTCGACGCGCTGGCGCCGATCGCAATGGTGCGGCAGCCCTTCGACATGGCAGAGCGCTATTGCAGCGCGCTGGATCACTGTGGCGCGCAGTTCGCCACGGTCTTTCGCGCCATCGGGCAGGCCCGGCCGGGGATGGTGCTGTTCCACTGCACCGCCGGCAAGGACCGTACCGGCGTCGTCGCTGCCATGCTTCTGGCCACTGCCGGCGTCTCGCATGCCGACATCGTGGCAGACTATGCGCTCACCGCCTCCGCCGAGGGCCTGATCGCGCAGCTTCGCGCCCGCTCGCTTGCGGCCGGGATCGATGCCGACCATGTCGAGCGGATGCTCGCCAGCGACGCCGTGACGATGGAAGCCTTCCTTGACTGTCTCGATGCGGGGCATGGCGGGATCGCGGCCTATCTCCAACGGATCGGCCTCACGCCCGCGGAGATCGAAGCGCTGACGGACCGTCTGTGCGCGTGACACACCCGTCGCCCGAATTGCCACGACCGGACCGACGGAAAAGGCCAACGCCTTTCAAACCCACTGGAGCGTAGAATGGCCCTGGCCACACAAGCACCGACCCGCCGCAGACGGATGACCCAGTCGCGCTGGGCACCCTGGCTCTACCTGTCTCCGGCCATCATCCTGCTTGTGGTTTGGATCTACTGGCCGCTGGTCGATGCGCTGCGTCTGAGCTTCTACCAGTGGAACATGCTGCCCAATTCGCCGCAGATCTATGTCGGCTGGAACAACTACACGCGCATCTTTGCCCTGCCCAAATTCTGGCAGTCGCTGCGCAATACCGGGATCTACATTTTCGGCCTTTTGCCGCTCGCCGTGCTGATCCCGCTGGCGATCGCCATCTATACGCATGACCTTCCCGAGCGCTCGCGCAACATCTACCGCGCCATCATCTTCGTGCCGATGATCATCGCGCCGGTGGTGGCCGCCGCCGTCTGGCGCTGGCTGCTCGATCCCGGCTACGGCCTAGTCAACCAGATGCTCCAGGGCATCGGCTTCAAGCCCGTGAAGTTCCTCTCCGATCCCAACACCGCCATCTGGACCGTCATCCTGATCACCGGCTGGAAGCTGATCGGGTTTTCGACGCTGATCCTGTCTGCCGCCAATGCCAACATCAACCCCTCCCTGGTGGAGGCCGCGCGCATGGACGGCGCCAGCAAATGGGAGATCATCCGCGACATCCGCCTGCCGCTGCTCAGTTCCACGGCCCTGTTTCTGGTCGTCATGACGATCCTGCTCGGCGCGCAGTGGAGTTTCACCTATATCAACGTGCTGACAGGCGGCGGCCCGCTCGGCTCCACCTCCAACATCTACTATCTCCTTTGGGATTTCGGCTTCTCCACCATGTCGGTGGGCTGGGGCTCGGCTGCGGCCGTCATCCTTTTCCTCGGCTTCGGCGCAGTGGCCTTTGTGCTCTTCCGCCTGATCGACAGGTATACTTTCCATGACAACTGACGTCCTGCACGCGCCCCGCCCGATGGCGCGCCCGCTTCGCCGCATCTCGGACAAATCCGGCCTCGACACCGCGGCCGGGCACGTCCTCATGGTCCTTCTGTCGATCCTGTGCCTTTTCCCGGTCTACTGGATGCTGGCCAGTTCGCTGCGTCCCGCCAATGCCATGTTCGAGACGAGCCTATGGCCGACGAGCATGTCGCTCGACAATTACCGGCAGGCTCTGGAGGCCATCCCGATCGGCCGCATGCTGGTCAACACGCTGGTCTTTTCCGTCGTCTCCACGGCCTTTCAGCTTCTGACCGGGCTTCTTGCCGCCTTCGCCTTCGCCCGCTGGACATTCGCGCTCGACAAGCTGGTGTATAGCGCCGTGGCGCTGACCTGGCTGGTACCCTTTCAGGTGGTGATGATCCCGAATTATCTGCTGATTGCCCAGATGGGTCTGCTCGATAGCATCGTGGCGCTGATCCTGCCGAACCTTGTCTCGGCGCTTGCCATCCTGCTTCTTGCCCAGGCCATGCGCAGCTTCCCCCGCGAAGTCATCGAGGCGGCGCGGATGGACGGCGCACGCAACTGGCGGATCCTCTGGGAGGTGATGGTGCCCAATCTGCGCGGCACGATCGCCTCGCTTGCCATCCTCATCTTCATCTCGACCTGGAACGAGTATTTCTGGCCACTGCTGCTCAGCCGCACGGCCGAAAACTCCGTCATCCAGATCGGCATCCAGATGTTCATGACGGCCGAGGGCAACCAGTGGGGACCACTGATGGCAGCCTCGACGCTCGCAAGCCTGCCGGTCCTCGTCATCTACGTCCTCCTGCAGCGCCAGGTCGTCCAGTCCTTCATGAAATCCGGTATCCGCTGATGCGCGGCAGACCCATTCTCGCAGGCATCGGCCGCGACACGTCCACGATTGCACACCTGCACAACCGTCGTCCGGGAGACATCTGATGGCTGATCTGACACTCTCAAACCTGAAAAAATCCTACGACGGCAAGCCGGTCCTGCATGGCGTCGACATCACCATCCCCGATGGCCATTTCGTCGTCATCGTCGGTCCATCGGGCTGCGGCAAGTCGACCCTCCTGCGTATGATCGCGGGACTGGAGGAGGTCACGTCAGGCACGATTTCCATCGGTGAAACGGTGATGAACGACATCGAGCCGGCCGATCGTGGCTGTGCCATGGTGTTCCAGAACTATGCACTCTATCCGCACATGACCGTGCGCCAGAACATCGCCTATCCGCTTCGGATCGCCAAGCTGCCGCGGGCCGAGCGCGACAGCAAGGTCGAGGCTGTGGCGAAGATCCTGAACCTGACGGAGTATCTCGACCGGCGCCCGGCGCAGCTCTCCGGCGGGCAGCGGCAACGCGTGGCCATGGGCCGCGCGATGGTGCGCGAACCCGACGTCTTTCTGTTCGACGAACCGCTGTCCAATCTCGATGCACTGCTGCGCGTCCAGATGCGCATCGAGATCAAGAAGCTGCACCGGCGCCTCAAGGCGACGTCGGTGTTCGTGACGCATGATCAGGTCGAAGCGATGACGCTTGCCGACACGCTGATCGTGATGAATGCCGGTCGCGTCGAGCAGATCGGATCGCCCGCCGAGGTCTACCGAAAGCCGGCCTCGGTCTTCGTCGCCGGGTTCATGGGGGCGCCGGCCATGAACCTTTTCCCGGCCGCCATCGGGGCCGGCGGCGCTCTCGTCATCGATGCGCCAACTGGCTGGGTCGGCATCGGCCGGACAAGCCTTGCGGAAGGAACTCCGGTCACCGTCGGGGTCAGGCCGGAAAACCTCCTGCTGAGTGAAACTGCCGGAGCCGGCCTTCCGGCGACGGTCGACTTTGTCGAGGAACTGGGTGGCTCGCGTGTCGCCTATTGCACCCTTGGCGACCGGGAGATCGCAGCGACCCTGCCACCCGGCGACCAGCAACTGGAAGGCCGGCCCGTCTGGCTGACCCTGCCGCCAGAGGCACTGCACCTCTACGACCGGACCACAGGACAACGCATCGACGTGCCGGTCCATGCCGCCAGGAGCAGCATCCCGAGCGCTTTCGAGCTGTCCATTTGATGTGACGCATGGAGGCAGCGTAATGTCGCACGCGTGGTCCTGCGATTGGTTGTTGCTCGACAGCAGGTGTAGGCGTCAGAGATCCCGTATCGTTGGATCACCGCCGGCCAAGGCGTGTAAAATCCCGTCATGTATCACGTCCGCAAGCGGGTCGTAGACCCGCAAGCGAACGCACAAGCGCGGCTATTTGCAGAGATATGCGCGTGACATTTAGAGCGTCGGGAGCGTTCCAACAACTCTGAGGGATAGACCCTCGTAGGGCTCCAGATTGATAGTCAATGCGCCATCTTCTGTAAGGTCGCCTTCGATCGACTCCGCAATCATGTCGACGACAGGTCCTGGCCTGACGTTCTGCAAGATCACGACTTCGGAGATCGCCGAGGAGCTGAAATTCAGGGCGGTCACCTGCGTGCCTCGTAGATCCGGAAGTTCGTGGACCATGATGAGCAAACCTGGGGCAGTGGTATCAGGTATCGAGACTTGTCGACTGGCCGCGATCCCATAAGCTTCCCGAACGGCCAGCAGGCGTTTGAGCTGCGAGGCAAACGAGTCCGGCTGCGCCAGCTGCTCGCTGATCGGGCCGTATAGGGCGCGGGCACGCGGCATGCCGTCGGCGGAAAACTCCTCGCCAGAGTTCTGACCCGTCAGATCATAGGCGCCGCGTTCGATCCAGCGGGTGTCGCCGTCGGCCATCAGGTGCTGCACCTGAGCCGGTGTCAATGGCAAAGCGCCGACCAGATCCCATCCGGAAAGTGCGAATACACCCGGCTGAAAAGCGTTGTACATCACCAGCAGAAGGTGAATTTTCTGGATCAGCTTTGTCGTCTCGTCATCGATGCTTTCCAGGTCGGCAATGTCGAGGGCTGCGGTAATGACGCTCGCTGTCGTGCAGGCGATGCCGTTGGTGACAAAAGGAAGGTTATAGGGGGCGTTGGGTCCCGAAAGGCGCTCGCGTATTACGTCGCGAATATGCATGCGCAGCGTACGCCCCTGCCAGGTCTGGCCGGCAAAGGTGTAAATATCATCTGCGTGCAATGTCCAGAAATGCACGAGTTCCGTCGTCAGCTCATCGTGATTCTGAAGTGCATGAATAAGCGACGCAGGGTCGATGCCAAATTCATGGACCATCCGCAGCATCATGCGCAAGAACTCGGTATTGCCTGTCAACAGCGCGTGATGATAGGCCGGGCGCGTGATAAAATCGTAGGAAAGATCCGCTCCACCCTTCGACATCGCGGCAATATCATCGATCGTCAGGTTAAGCTCCTGAAACGAAAACCCGCCGGCCTTGCGGATCATGCCAGCGAGCAGTGCGTTGCCCGTCACGGAAAGCGGATGGCTTTCCGACCATGCCGGCCCCTCCACTCGGCGCTCGACGCCGAGAAATCCATTCGCATCCAACCGCAGGCCACGGGCGCCCATCTGGTCGATCGAATGCAACGCATCGCCGATGATCATCTGTTGCGCGGCAAATGATGGATCCAGCCAGTTCAGGCTCGGCTGCCCCTCCTTGAAGTAGTGCAGGTAAACCCAGCGGCGCTCCTTGCCGTCGACGCCGGTAATCGGGCCGGTCGCACTCCAGTCCGTCTCTTTGACGCCGGGCTCGAAGAAAATGACCCGCTGGAGCTGGCCGACAATCAAGCCACGATCCCTCAGGTAGTCAACGGTATCGGCAGGCAGGTTGACCGCCTCCCGGCCCTCAGGCACGTCCGGAAGACGCTGCCATTCTTCCTCTGGAATTTCGACCATGTGGTAGAGACCAGGGTATGTCGAATGATTCATTTCGGCGAGCCGAAAATCCGGACCCTTGCCCGTGTGTGAAGGAATGACATCGTCAATGACAATGGCGTTGTGTGCCGCCGCCATGCGGCTGATGGCAACGAATTCTTCGTTCGTACCGAAAGTCGGATCGATGTCGAAGCTTATTCTGTCGAAGTTGCCGTCGATCGTCGGGCTGTAGACGCCGTCTTTCATACTGCCGGCACGTTTCATCGGCCCCGTGTGAATACCGCGTACGCCGATCGCCGAAAGGGCTGACCACAGATGTGCGTCGCCAAGGGTCTTCAGAACGGATTCGCCGGGCAACGGGATTACCGAAGGAGGATAGGCCGTCATCCATACCGATGCGATCGATGAAGCGACACGAGGCCGCGCCTCTGCATAGGGCCGCTGCCATAGGCGCGACTGCCCTCCGTATGCCTCGGCAAATGTACGTGCTTGTTGCAACATCGACAAAGCGACGAGCTCTTCGATTGATTCATTGCTTGGTAGCGTCATTAATGCCTCGAAGCCGGAGCGGGAGTACAGGGATTATTGCAGGCCGATGCAGGTAGCAAGCCTCCCGAAAAGAGCCTGCCTATTGGAAACTGCATCCTCACTTACCCCGGAGTTGTCGGTTCTACCAACAGACTTCTTGCTTTCCTCACACCCAAAGCGTCCGAACGACGATAGCGCGACATCCTCAAATCCAGGTTTCGCGGTGCCCAGTAAAGAGCGAAGCTGCCGGCACACTCACTCGGCAAACTGCGTAAGCACCGAGTCGACGGTTCCTTTGGGTTTAAGGCGGTCGAGTTTTCAGATCGCTGCGCCATCAGGCCCCCGCAAGCAAATCATCAAAAAGCACCCGTAGCTCCAAGCTGCGGGTGTTTTGCGTTGCGGCGGACCTCGCCCAGGATGGCTCCCGCCGCGCCGATCCCCGCCGTCACTCGGCGGGTTTGCCCTCCGACCGGCTCTGTCGAAGGGAAAGAAACTCGAAAAGACGCGCGACGGCCTCCGCGCCGGGGTCGATGTGACCTTCGAGCTGCCGGGCATTCAGGTAAGCCGCCCGGCCTGCGCGTGCGCTGAGATAGGTTGCGGTCAGGTTGGCGCCGGCGCGGGCTGCACTGGCCGCTGCTGCAAAACCCTTGTCATAGGCGTCCAGTGCAGGCGAGAGCGCATCGACCATGGTGCGGTCGCCGAGCTCTGCGCCGCCGATTTCCTGCATGCGGGCAAGGCCGGCTTTGAGCGCGTCGCGCATGCCAAGCCCACTCGAGGCCCCATCGCCTGCCGCGGCAAAGAAGATGGCGAGCAAGACGCCGGAAGAGCCGCCCATGGTCTGGCTGAGTTCCTGGCCCATGGCGCGAAAGAGCTGGGTGTGATCTGCAAGCGGTAGCCGATCGAGGGCCTCGATCAGGGCACGCGCGGCGCTTGCAAGGGTCGAGCCGGTGTCACCGTCGCCGGATTTGGCATCGAGCGCGTTAAGGTGTTTTTCCGCCTCGATCAGGAGCTTGCAGCACTCTGTGAGGAATTGACGGGTGGGCAGATGCTGCGAGGCAAGCGGCGCGATCGGGGTCAGTCCATCGGGCAGGGCGATGACGTTGACGGGTCGCATCGCCGTCACGCCTGGCCATGCTGCAAGGCCGACCGGCTTGGTCAGCAAGTCGAGATCGGCCTTTTCCGCCGGCAATACGGAAATCGAAAAGCCCTGCATGTCGAGCGAGGTCATCATCGCAGCAGGCCCGACGATATGCGAGAGGCGCGCGCCGATCGCCGATTGAACCAGTTCGTTGACGACCACGGCCATTTCCAGCACGGAGGTGCCGCCGAGATTGTTGACAAGTACGACATGCGGCTTGTCCTCCATGCCCGCCGCAAGCCGGTCCACCATGGCGGCCACGGCGCCGCGCACGCCGTCATACTCGATCTGCTCCACACCCGCCTCACCGTGGATGCCAAGGCCGAGTTCGGCGTGACCTTCGGGAATGCGTTTTTCCTTCGGCGAGCCCGGCACGGTACAGGTGTCGAGTGCAATGCCGATCGAGCGGGTATTGGCGATCACCCGCCGCGCAGTGTCGATGACGTCATCAAGACTTGCGCCGTTTTCCGCCATCGCACCGGCGATCTTGTGGACGAAGAGCGTGCCCGCCACACCGCGGGACTGCGGCAGATCGGGGAGCGCGATGTCATCGTCCACGATCACCATGCCGACATTCAACCCAAAGGCACGGGCGCGTTCGGCCGCAAGGCCGAAGTTCAGCCGGTCGCCTGTATAGTTCTTGACGATCAGCAGGCAACCGAGCGGGCCAGTCACCGCGAGGATTGCGGTCAGGATAGCGTCAACGCTCGGCGAAGCGAAGACATCACCACAGACGGCGGCTGTCAGCATGCCGCGTCCGACGAAACCGGCATGGGCCGGCTCATGGCCGGATCCGCCGCCCGAGACAATCGCGACCTTCGATTTGTCCCAGTCGGATCGCAACACGACGCGGATGTGCGGATAGCCGTCGAGGCGGCTCAGCGCTCCAGCCGAGGCCATGAGCATGCCATCGATCGCCTCGG
Organism: Neorhizobium sp. DAR64862/K0K3; assembly: GCF_050500185.1. Classification (NCBI taxonomy): domain Bacteria; kingdom Pseudomonadati; phylum Pseudomonadota; class Alphaproteobacteria; order Hyphomicrobiales; family Rhizobiaceae; genus Neorhizobium; species Neorhizobium sp. DAR64862/K0K3. Next base: position 781,613 of record NZ_CP191450.1, on the reverse strand, counting down.
TGACGGCATTTTCGCGGCTGTTGAGGAATTGAGACATGAGACCCTCCCTTAGACGAGACGCATTCCGGCCGCATCGAAATAGATCGGCTGGTGCGGCTGGATTTTGATGATGTCGCCGCCCTTGAGGCCGGTGTGGGCATCGGTGACGGTGATGATCGGATATTCCCCAAGTATGAGATGAAGACGCGTCTGATCGCCGAGATGCTCCACCCGGACCACCTTGGCTTCCTGCCCTTCTCCCTGGAGAATATGCTCGGGCCGAAGCCCGATCGTATGGGCCCCCGCCGATGCTCCGGGGAAGAGGTGTGCGGGGAGCACGTTGATGCGCGGCTGGCCTAGCCGGGTCGCGGCATAGATGCTGACCGGCGCCTCGTAGATCTCGCGCGGCGAACCGAACTGCACGAGGCGTCCTTCCTTGAGCACGCCGACATGGGTTGCCATGGTCATCGCCTCGATCTGGTCATGCGTCACGTAGAGGAAGGTGGCGCCGGACCGGGCCTGGATGTTCTTCAGTTCGACCCGAAGGTCGGCGCGGAGTTTCGCATCGAGCGAGCTCAGCGGCTCATCCATGAGATAGATCTGCGGATTGCGGACCAGCGCCCGGCCGATCGACACGCGCTGCATCTCGCCGCCCGAAAGGGCCGTTGCCCGGTTGTCCAGCTTGTGGGCGATCTGCAGGACCTCGGCGATTGCCTTCACCTTCTGGTCGATCACCGCCTGCGGCGTGCGCAACAGCGGCGATTTCAGCGGAAATTCGAGGTTCTGCCGCACGGTCATGTGCGGGTAGAGGGAATATTGCTGGAAGACCATGGCGACATTGCGCTGTGCGGGCGTCAGCCCCGCCATGGACTGACCGCCAATCCTGATGTCGCCGCTGTCCTGCGTGTCGAGGCCCGATACCAAGCGCAGCAGCGTGGTTTTGCCGGCTCCGGTCGGACCGAGAAGCACCACGAATGCGCCGTCCGGTACGGTCATCGTCACGTCGTCGAGCGCGCGGGTGGCGCCAAACGACTTGCGGATGCTGGAGAGAACGACTTCAGCCACGGGCGAGGACTCCTTCATTGGCCTCGGACACCAGTGCCTTTCCGCTCTCTGGATCAAACAGGGTGAGTGAGCGGCGATCGAATTCAAGCCCGACGGGAACGTCCGTCCTGATGGCATCGCTCGACGCCGTCCGCGCCTTGATCTCGCCATGGGCCGTCTCGATCGTGACGATCTGTGTGGTGCCGAGATATTCGACGGCGGCCACCCGTCCGCGAAGACCGGCTGCGTCCGACAGGTGGACGTGTTCCGGCCTGACGCCGAGCGTGAGCGCACCCTTGCGGCCTTCGCGGGATTTGGGAACCTCGATGCGGGATCCACCGATCGTCACCGCGTTGCCCCCGTCGTCGATCGCACCTTCGAATTCCAGGAACGACATCGGCGGCGAGCCGATGAATTTCGCCACGAACTTGGTTGCCGGCCAGTCATAGATCTGCTGGGGCTTGCCGAATTGTTCGATCACGCCATGGTTCATGACGACAATCTTGTCGCCCATCTGCATGGCTTCCAGCTGGTCGTGGGTGACATAAACGGTGGTCGCCCCCATGCGGTCGTGCAGGGCGCGCAGCTCCTCTGCCATATGCTCGCGGAACTCCGCATCGAGCGCGCCGAGGGGCTCGTCCATGAAGAAGGCCTTCGGCTGGCGCACGATCGCGCGGCCGAGTGCGACGCGTTGGCGGTCGCCGCCCGAAAGCCCGCCGACCGGTTTGTCGAGGATGGATTCAATCTGCAGGATGCGGACGACTTCCGATACGCGGCGATCGACTTCGGAGCGCGATATCCCCTGGCTGACCAGGGGATAGGAGATGTTCTTGCGCACGTTCACGTGCGGATAAAGCGCAAACATCTGAAAGACGAAGGCGATGTCGCGCTCGCTCGCGCGCTTCATGCCGACCTCTTCGCCGCCGATATAGATCTCGCCACTGGTCGGCAGTTCCAGGCCGGCCATCATCCGCAGCGTCGTCGTCTTGCCGCAGCCGGACGGGCCGAGCAGCATGAAGAACTCTCCATCCTCGACGGTGAAGGAGGACGACTTCACCGCATTGAAGGCTCCGAAGTCCTTGCGCAGGTTTTCAACGCGAATCTGGGCCATGATCTACTCCGGAAAATGACTGACGACGATGAACATGACGGTTCCGATCAGCGTCACCGGAAAGGAGAAGGTAAAGAGTGTCAGAGAAAGCGGCTGCATGAGCATGACCACGCCGAGCGCGATCAGTGCCGAGGCGAACATCTCCCATTCGGATCGCCGGAACCGGCGCAGGCGGGCAAGGAAGTTGATCATTTGCGCACGGCTCCGAAGGTGATGCCGCGCAGCAGATGCTTGCGCAGCAGCACGGTGAAGATAATCACGGGCAGCAGGAACAGTGTCGCTGCAGCCGCAACGGCCGGCCAGTCGATACCGCCGCCAACCGACAGGATGGTCGGGATGAAGGGGGGCGCCGTCTGGGCATTGCCACTCGTCAGCAGGACTGCGAAAGCATATTCGTTCCAGGCGAAGATCAGGCAGAAGATCGCGGTCGAGGCGATGCCTGTTGCCGCCTGCGGCAGGACGACCTTGTAGAAGGCCTGGAAGCGGGTGTAGCCATCGATCAGTGCCGCTTCTTCGTATTCGCGCGGGATTTCGTCAATAAATCCCTTGAGCAGCCAGACCGACAACGAAAGGTTGACCGCCGTATAAAGCAGGATCATCCCGAGGTGCGTATCCGAAAGCCCCAGTTGACGGAACATCAGGTAAATCGGGATCGCGACGGCGATTGGAGGCATCATGCGGGTCGACAGGATGAAGAACAGGAGGTCATCCTTGAGAGGCACCTTGAAGCGGCTGAAGGCATAGGCGGCCAGCGTTCCGAGGAAGATCGACAGGAATGTCGAGCCAAAGCCGATGATGACCGAGTTCAGGAATCGTTGCCCGAAGCGCGACGGCCCCGAAATGATCATGCCCCTTTCCCGTGTGATCTTGTCATACCACGTGGTGGGTGCGGGCAGTTTGGCGAGGTCTTCCACCGAGGGGCGCGACTGTGTCGTGAAGAGGTTTACGTAGCCTTCCAGCGTCGGCTGGAAGACGACCTTCGGCGGATAGCTGATCGAATCCGGGCCGGACTTGAAGCTCGTCGAAATGATCCAGATGAGCGGGATCAGCGTGATCACCGCATAAAGTCCGACGAGGATGCCGGCAATCCACTTCGAGGCGGGCGACGGTTCGGTGACGGAATGGGCGCTCATCGTTCCTTAACCTTGTTCAGGGCCTTCACGTAGATGGAGGCGAGGCCGAATACCGTGACGAACAGGACAATTGCATAGGCGCTGGAATAGCCGGTCCGCCATTTCTCGAAGGCCTCGCGCTTGAGGTCGATCGAGGCGAGCAGCGTCTCGTCCCCCGGCCCGCCGCCGGTAAGGAGGACCACGAGGTCGAACATCCGGAAGTTCTCGATGCCGCGGAACAGGACTGCAAGCATCAGGAATGGCAGTGCCATCGGCAGCGTGATCGTCCAGAACTGCCGCCACTTCGATGCGCGGTCGACTTCCGCTGCTTCATAGATGTAATCGGGGATGGAGCGCAGCCCGGCGAGGCAGATCAGCATGACGAAGGGCGTCCACATCCAGGTGTCGACAATCACGATCGCCCAGCGCGCCCAGCCGCCGGGGCCAAGCATCGAGAAGCTGTCGGCGGGAATGCCGGTCAGGAATTCGACGGCGTAGTTCACGAGGCCGATCTGCGGCTGGTAGAGGAAGGTCCAGAAGTTGCCGACCACGGCGGGCGAGAGCATCATCGGGATGACGATCAGCGTCGTCACCAGGTCGTTGCCCTTGAACTTGCGGTTGATCAGCCATGCCAGGGAGAAGCCGATCAGCACCTGGAAGGTGATCGTCCAGATGAGGAAATGGGCGGTCGTCTGCATGTTCGCCCAGGTGTCGGCGTCGGTGAGGATGCGCGTGTAGTTGCGCAATCCGACCCATTTCACCTCCGCGTTCGGCTTGTTCGCGGCAAAGTTCGTGAAGGACAGGCGGATCGTCCAGATCAGCGGAAATATGTTGACCGACAGAAGCAGGAAGATCGTGGGTGCTACGAAGATCCAGGCGATGGCCCTGTCGCTTAAGCCCCGGATGCGTCTGGCAACCGGTTGTGGCGTCGCACGGGCGAGGCGGTCTGCGGGTGTGTCGGTCATCGTCCGGATCCGTGTGGCGTTTCCAAAGGGCAACCGCATGCGGTGCCGTGGCCGGTGAGGCAACAAGGCAAAGCTCGGGTTGTGCCGGCAGGCTGGGTTTCTAAAGATGTGCAGGCGGCAACGCTTGGCTTTGGCTTTCCCCCGGCATTACCGGGGGAAAGATTAGAGACACTGCGCCAGGATCAGATCCAGGAGCCAAGATCTTCTTGTGTCAGAGCTTGCCTTCGTCCTCGAACGTTTCCGTCCAGTCGGCAATCAACCCGTCCAGAGCTTCCTTCGCGGTGCCATTGCCAGCGACGACATAGTCGTGGAACCGCTTCTGCGATGCCTGCAGCAGCGTCGCATAGGACGGCTCGGCCCAGAAGTCCTTTACGATCGCCATGCTGTCGAGGAAGGTCTGCGCATAGGGCTGGCTCTTGGCAAAATTCGGGTCTTCGACGACGGCGCGAAGGCACGAGAAGCCGCCCATGGACCACCATTTGTCCTGTACATCCTTCTGGGCGAACCATTTGATGTAGCCCAGTGCGCCGTCCATGTTGTCGGTGTTGGCGACGACCGAAATGCCCTGGCCGCCGAGCTGGGCGAACTTCCCGCCACCGGGGCCTGCGGGATTGACGAGATAGCCGGTCTTTCCGCGCCCGACATTCGGATCAGCCTCGAACCCCGGCCAGGTGAAGGCGAAGTTCATCTGCATGGCGACCTGGCCCGACTTGTAGGCGTCGATGCCTTCGCCCATGTAGGTGTTGGATGTGCCCGGTGCGACGCAGCAATCATAGAGCGACTTGTAGAATTCGAGGCCCTTCACGGCGCCCTCGGAATCGACAAAGCCTTTCATATCATATGGTTTTTTCGGATTTTCGTACTTGAAGCCATAGCTGTAAAGCACGTCCATCACGCCCATCGTGATGCCTTCCGAGCCACGTTCGGTATAGATCGAGGCGCCGTAGACAGTCTTGCCGTCGATCTTGCGGCCCTGGAAGAATTCGGCGACCTGCTTCAGTTCGTCGAAGGTTGCGGGCGGCGTCAGGTCGCGACCGAACTTATCCTTGAAGGCTGTCTTAATTTCGGGCCGCTCGAACCAGTCCTTGCGGTAGGTCCAGCCGACCACGTCCCCGAAGGCTGGCAGCGACCAGTAGTTCGGGGTGTTCTTCGGCCATTCGGAATAACCCGTGACGGTTGCCGGAACGAAGGCATCCATCTTGATGCCTTCCTTGTCGAAGAACTCGTTGAGCTTCACATACCAGCCGTTCTCGGCGGCGCCGCCGATCCACTGGCTGTCGCCGATCATCAGATCGCAGAGCTTTCCGCCCGAGTTGAGTTCGTTGAGCATGCGGTCGGCGAAGTTCGGCCACGGGACGAACTCGAATTTCATCTTGATGCCGGACGACGCCTCGAAGCCCTTGCTGAGTTCGACGAGTGCGTTTGCCGGGTCCCATGCTGCCCAGCAGAGCGTCAGTTCTTTTTCGTCGGCATGCGCCATCATAGTGCCGAAACCCATCGAACAGGCGACCGTTCCGGCAGTAAGCAGACCTTTCACGTAAAGCGATTTCATCATGTCATCCTCCCAGCGCCGTCCGGTCTCCTGCGGATGGCGAAACGCCCTTGCGGGCCAAATGCCGGCTCCGGACCCTAATCTCTAGCCGGCCTCCTCCAGCGGAACGGGGTGTAATGGATGCCTCTCCCGAACCCAGATGGAGGCTAATTGATGTGCGCACCTCAAAGCAAGTGATTTTTGAGGTGCGCACATCAATTCTTGCGTTTGCTGATGTTTTGAAGGAAAGCTCTGGAAGGCGGAAATCATGGGAAGTCGTCATGCGTCCAACAGCGAAGGATCTGGCCGAGGCTGCAGGCGTCAGCCTTGCAACGGTCGATCGTGTCTTGAACGAACGACCGAATGTGAGCCTGAAGGCCGCCCGGCTGGTCAATGACGCAATCGAGCGGATCGGCTTCGTTCGAAATCCGGCGGCTGTCAGCCTTGCCCGCAACAAGGTGTACCGTTTTCTCTTCCTGCTTCCGGCAAGCGGCGATCTATACCTCAATGAGCTCCTGCGGCACGTTGAAGAGCTGACTGATGCGCTCAAGGGCGACCTCACCGAGATTGCCTACCGCCAGATCGGGATCGACGATGCGCATGGCGTGGCAAAGCTGCTCTCCAGCCTCGACAAGGAGGAGGTCGATGGCGTGGCTGTCATGGCGCCCGAATCGCCTCAGGTGCGAGACGCCATGGCGCGGCTTCTCCAGCGCAACATCAAGGTGGTGCAATTCCTGTCCGGTCAGGAAAAGCTGCCAGAGGCTGATTTCGTCGGTATCGACAACTTTGCGGCGGGTGCGAGTGCGGGCAAGCTGATGGGCATGCTTGCGGGTTCCCATCCGGGAAAGGTCATGGTGATCGCGGAAACCATGCAGTCGCTCGACAGCATCCAGCGCCGCCTTGGCTTCGACCACGTGATCAACAGCGCCTTTCCGCATCTGACCTGTCTGCCGTCCATCGAAACCCACGCCGACGAGGCACGTAGCCAGCAGGTGATGGCCCGCGTGTTGGCCGGCAACCGCGATGTTTCCGGAATCTACGTGCTGAGCGCAGAGGCTCGCGTGCCGATCCTGGCTGCTGCCGGAAACGTCGATCTCGGCACCATTGCCGTGGTTGTCCACGAGCGAACTCCCTTCACCGAACAGGCGCTCCGGGACGACCGTATCGATGCCGTGATCGCACAGGATCCGGGCCATGCGGTGCGCAGTGCAATTCGCATCATGCGCGCCCGCTCGGATGCCCGCGAGCCGCTCGCCGCACAGGAAAAGATCCGCATCGAAATTATACTCAAGGAAAACCTTTGAGCCATATGAAGGGCGGCGCGCGCGATTGGTCAGAGGCTTTTATTTGGCCGGATGCGGAGCAAATAAACGAGCGTTTACATTACTTGCGCCTGGCGGCGGGACTTCGGCGACCGGTGATGTGCAATAGGCAATTTTGGGAAAATCCAGAAAAGACTATGGCGGCCGTCGCCTCCAGACGGAAAGACAAATTTCTAAGACCGCACCCAGCCCCGCTGTCGTCGTTTTCGGCAGTCTGCATTACGACATCATCGTCAAATGTCCGGTCCGGCACGGCCGCGCAAAGGCGAAACAGTCACCGGCTCCGCCTGGAACCCGGCATGTTGCGGCAAGGGCGGCAACCGAGCGGTTTCCGCAGCCAAGGCCGGCGTGCGCTCGGCAACCCCGTATTCGGACAACGTCGAGATCTGCAGCGGCGTCCCGGTCATGATGCCTGCGACGCGGACGCGGGTTTTCGCCTCAAGTCCGATCAGCAATACCATCTATGACGCCTTCAGGTTCGTCACCACTGTTGCTATCGAGCAGTGGCTCAAGTATTCCAAGCTGACAATCAATGGCGCCTCCAAAGCCTCTGCGATGACGGGGTGGCGCATCGGTTAGATCTTGAGTAACGATCCGCTGCGTTTCCCGGCAACTGAGACAGCGTCAAAAGCCGCCGCATGGTTGAACGGTTTCCCATATCGCTTTGCCTGAACGAAGTAGCTCTCTCGCTTATTCAAAACGGAGCCGTCCAGCGCAACACCACCGCTGTAAGACATATTGCGCAGAGATGGTCTTGCCTGATGCTTTGCTGAGACAATGTAACTGTCAAATGACCCGCGAGACAGTTCAGTTAAATGGGGACGAGCCATGCGAGCGAATGCGGAATCGACCATTTTAAGTTTTGTCGTCAGTCGACCTGATGGGACGACGTGCCCGAGCGAAGTTGCGCGCAGCCTTGCAAATGATCACAACGCTCCGCTTGAGTGGCGTGACTACATGCCAGCCGTCCATGAAGCGGTTGATGCCTTGAGTGCGCGACGAGAGATCACCCTTTCCTGGAAATCTGTCGTAATGGGGGAGAGAGCCGGTCCCTACCGTATAAGTGCTCGCAAGCAAAATCTCTAATGCCGAGACGTCTGCGGCCACCTTTTTAGCGTCCTAAACAATCTCAATGACAGGAAACCGATCAAGCACATCCCGACCGTGCTGATAGTCGCGAGCCTACTTTTTCATCTCTATAAGCTTCGGGTCAGTAAGTTTGCGCGCAAGAGCCTTCCGGTTATCGGGGCTCGGGGAGCTTAGTCGTTGCCCGATTGATGTAATCGACCAGCGCGCGGGCAGCGGCGAATGATTTTACTATTTTCCTCGACAAGATTGGAGGACACGAGCATCTCGTCAGAAACGTTGCGACAGGCTCCGAAGTTTTTGAGATTGAAAAAGTCGAGCGCGTCGTGATTTCTGACGTACCCGCTGGCGCTCAAATCATGACCGCCCGTCAGACCATTTGGGAAATATGTCCGAAATAATGGACCCTCGACGATCCCTCTCCATTTGCCGGTGTGGCTTGCGATTGTTTGCCGCAAAATGCGGGCAAGCCGTGGCGGGGGTAGCAGCGCTCCGCCTCCGCTGTATGAGCTGTGCGGAGAGATTTGCATGTAATATGTCGCGGCTGCGTTCTTCGAAGGCGAAACTCGCAACGTGATGCAGCAGGTGCCTTTCGAGATAGACGCGGCACTCAAACATTTGCGGGGATCTCGGTTGGCCTCATCTACGCGCTTGTCGATCGACCCTGTGCTATTAGCTAACGCTAGGGTGAATTCAATTAAGTCGCGGCGCGCGCAATCAAGTCTAGCTCGGTTGTCGTCGAGCCACTCGGCGCCGTGATTACTGGAGGCTTCCTCTAGAAATTTAAAAGTCGATCGGTTGATCATCCACTGTCTCAAACATGGCAAACCCGCCTGTCATAGGGCAGGCGGAACGTAAAGTGAACAGAAATAGCTCGAGCGGACATGAAAAGAGGTTGAAGTCGGGTGCTTCCAATCGCTGAGTGCTTCCCCAGATAGGGTAGGGCTCGTGGAATTGCCACTTCGGTAACTGAGCGGCGAGTGGTTCGTTCGCATTTCGTAAACACGTTGAATAGGAGAGGATCCATATGGCGAGAATGGTCAAGAAAGCGGATCTGCCGATAAAAACGTGTGCGACATGCGGAAAACCTTTTGCATGGAGGCTGAAGTGGGCCAAGAACTGGAGCGACGTGAAGTACTGTTCTGAACGCTGCCGCCGCTCTAAGCTCAAGCCATTACCCACGTCATGATCACGTTGCTAGCACAATAAAGCGTGCAAGACCCGCCGAACGGTGGGTGTGTTGGCGCACGAGCGTATCGCGCCCTCGCAGAAACCTGAACGTGGCCGCAGCAACGGAGGCGAGGAACGTTTGCTCGTCGATCCTCCCAGCTGCAAGTGACCCTACCATACAGCTCTCGATTTGAAGGAGCCACTTACTGGGGACGGGCTTTTTCAAGATCATGCAAAGCCATTGGGTCCGGAGCCTCCTCAGCATCCCGCTGTAGGCGAGACCGTGAAGCGGATCTCCCATACGCTGAAGGCAACAAAAGCTACCTCCGACGGTCACCTATTCCCTTCCAGAAAGGACCCGACGATGCGATTGATTTCGCCTCCGTGTGAGGGCTTGACAGCCCGTCGCTCGAGCTAATACGTATTAGCTAATACGATTTAGCAAGTGTAGGGTCCGCGATGAACCGCAAGTCCACGGGTGAACATTCGGCCGCCGCTGCACCGACAAGCGCTGATGTCGCACGCCTCGCGGGTGTCTCCCAAGCGACCATTTCCCTCGTGCTCAATGGCCGGGATAGTGCCGTGCGCATTTCTCCGGAGACACGGGAACGCGTGATGTCCGCCGCTGCCCAGTTGGGCTACACGCCCAATCATGCCGCCAGAAGCCTGCGGCAGCGCAGCACCAAGATCATCACTTTCATTCTGCCGACCTTGGAGAATCCGTACTTCCTAGAGATCGCGAGTGCGGCGCAAGCGGAAGCCAGTTTGCGCGGATATTCGGTCACGATCATTTCGTCCCGCAACGAACTGAGCGAGTTTCACACTGCGCTCTTGTTGCAAGGGGCGGCTTACGACGGGATCATCGTCGCAGGACACAATAACTGCGCTGCTCCGGAACTACCTGCTCTCGTAAAGCGCGGTGTCGGCGTTGTCGTGCTGCAGGAGCCTAGCCCCGCACCGGGAATTCAAAGCGTCCGCGTCGATCTTGAGAGAGGTGGATATATCGCCACCCGCCACCTCATTTCGCTTGGACATCGGCGCATCGCACACTTTACCCAGGCGTTGCGAAGTTCGCATGGCGGGCACGACCGTATCGATGGCTATATGCATGCGCTTTCCGAGGCTGGTCTGCCATTCGATGAAGATCTCGTTGTGGTGACCGAGAATTCGCTGTCAGGCGGTGTCCTCGCCCTTGACCGCATCCTGGCGCTTGACGTCCCGCCGACGGCTCTCTTCGCCTATAACGACCGGCTCGCGATCGGCGCTTTGCATGGATTGCGCAAGCGCGGGCTGAGGGTGCCGGATGATTTCGCCGTCGTCGGTTTCGATGGCATTGCCTTCGGTGGCTTTACTGCCCCGACGTTGACAACAGTCGACAGCTCCCGGGAGGAGCTCGGGAAGCTGGCAATGCAAGCGGTCATAGATGCAATCGATAAGAAGGAAGGGCGGCAGGATCATCTGCTGCCCGTCAGGCTACTTGTGCGCGAATCGTGCGGTGGAACGGAGGTCGATTCGGAGGGAATGCCGCACAACTGAAAACGTGCCTTCCCGGCATGTGTGTCGAGGGAGGCGTTGGAAATTGACACTCATGGGAGGAAGACATGACGCAATTTATCAATCGACGTACCATTTTGAAGACCGGCGCGGGTCTCGGCGCGGGGCTTGTGACCGGCGCGCTCGGCATGCCGGCGCTTGCACAGGAAAAACAGCTGACATTTGCCGTCTGGGGCGGCGATTCAGAAGTTGCTGGCTACAGGAACGTGATCGCCAAATTTGAAAGCGCCAATCCCGGCGTCAAGGTCAAGCTTGATGTGATGCCGTTCGCGCAATTCTACCAGCAGGTCGATACGCGCCTTGCGGGCCGCCAGGCGCCCGACCTCTTCCGCGTGACCTATCAGCAGATCGGGCGATACGCGAGCAACAAGGCCGCCATCGACCTTACGCAGTATCTCGAGAAGGACTTCGGCAAGGGCTTCACACCTGCCGTCTGGAGCGCCGTCAACGTCAAGGGCACTCCCTACGCGCTGCCGCATCACACCGATACGTTTGCCCTGTTCTACAACGAGGAACTGTTGGAAAAGGCCAATATCTCGGTACCGTCCAGCCTCGACGAAGCTTGGACATGGGCGGCGTTCATCGACAACGCCAAAAAGCTCAAGACGCAGGGCGGCTCATCCTATCCGTTCGCCATGAGCTGGCAGAACGGCGCCGTGCATCGCTGGATGTTCTATCTCTACCAGCATGGCGGGCGCTTGCTGAGCGAGGACCTGACGGCCTCCCGCATCACCGAGAAGGCCGGCATCGAGACGATTGCATGGACACAGAGCTGGTTCACCGAAGGACTGGTTCCGCCCAGCACCTCGGTCAAGAGCGCCGAGAAGGTGCAGAACCTGTTCGCCAACGGCACGATCGCCATGATGCTGAATGGCAATTGGCAGATTCCCTTCGTCGAGCAGCAGATGAAGGCCAAATGGGGCGTCACCTACCTGCCGCGTGACGTCGCAATGGCCGACGATCTTGGCGGCACCTGCGTCGCGGTTTCCCGCGATAGCAAGACGCCAGAATTGGCCGCCGAGTTTGTCAAATTCCTCGTCAACGAGGAAAACATGCGCAGCTTCGTCAATACGGCCCAGCTTCTGCCGGTGCGCACGTCGATTGTGGACAAGGGGATCGAGTTCTCTCTACGGCCGAATGAGATGAAGGTCTTCGTAGAGCAGACGAAGACCATTCCCGAACATCTCGTCAGTACGGTCATCCATCCCAACTGGGGCAGGTTCAACCCCAAGATGGCCGACGAGCTCGATCTGGCTTTTACATCCGGCCAGTCTGCGGAGCAGACAGCCGAGAATATCCAAGCCCATATCGAGCGGCTTCTGCTGCGGGCCTGAACGAATCGTTAAACCCCTGAAATCTTATCAAAGCGAATGCAGGTCATGGCCCCCACCTCAATATCCCTTGAGAAGGCAATGAACGAGACTGCCACCAGCCGGTTTTCCGGCTGGTGGGCATCCTTCCGGCCGCGACTGACGCCTTATCTGTTCATCGCGCCCAATCTCGTTCTATTTTCGGTCTTCATCTTCTTTCCGCTTCTCTATGCGGCTTTCATCAGCGTGCACGAATGGTCCCTGATCGATGAACCGTTCTATATCGGCGCGGAAAACTACACTCGCCTCCTGACCGACTACCAGTTCTGGCAGGCGATGAAGAATACCGTCATCTATTCTGTGGCAACCGTGCCGACGAGCCTCGCCATTGGCCTGTTGCTCGCCGTCGGCCTCAACCGTGATCTCTATGCCCGCACGTTCTTGCGCAGCATCTACTTTCTCCCCGTCGTCGTGTCGAGCGTTGCGACGGCGATCATCGCAGCCTGGCTGTTCAACGACCATTACGGCGTCATCAACGCTTTGCTGAAGCTCGTTGGGATCCAGCCTGTCGCCTGGCTTTCGACCACAAGCTGGGCCCTGCCGTCGATCATCATCACGACGCTGTGGACGCGCGTTGGATTCTGTATGGTCGTCTATCTGGCGGCGCTGCAGTCGATTTCGCCGACCTATTACGAGGCCGCGTCAATCGACGGCGCCACCCGCCTTCAGCAGTTTCGCCACGTCACATGGCCGCTCCTGCGTCCCACGACATTCCTGCTGCTCATCCTCAACGTCATCCATTCCTTCCAGGTCTTCGACCTGATCTTCGTGATGACGGGTGGTGGTCCAGGTTTCTCGACGACGATGATCGTCCAATACATCTACCAGTCGGCATTCGCGACATCCGAAATGGGTTATGCGAGCGCCATGGGTATCGTCCTCTTCCTTCTGATCCTCCTGTTCACTCTGCTGCAGTGGCGCGTGAACAAGCGGACCGAAGAATTTGTGTAGGAGACCACGGCCATGATGGTCACCACAACTACTCCGACGAAAAAGCGGCTGGAAACGATCGGTCTTTGGGTTCTCATGGCGTTTGGCGCAGTAATCATGATCTTTCCGATCTACTGGATGTTCGTGACGGCAGTCAGGCCAAAGGATCAGATCTTCATTCCTGACGTCAGCCTAATGCCCACGGGATGGGTCTGGCAGAACTTCGCCGACGCGCTGGCGCATATGCCGTTCCTGCATTGGTTCTGGAACTCGACCGTCATCGCCGTGGTGGCAGTGGCGATCACCGTCACCATCAACCTGCTGTGCGGTTATGCCTTCGCAAAGTTCAGGTTCGCCGGACGCGACGTGCTGTTTCTGGCGGTGCTGAGCGCTCTGATGATACCGGTCCAGGTCATCATCGTCCCGCTTTTCTTCGTCGTGTCCGAGCTTGGGCTGCTCAATTCCTACTGGGGCGTGATCCTGCCGCGTGCTGCCGAAGCTTTCGGCATCTTCATGGTACGCCAGTTCATGGTGTCGATCCCGGACGAGTTGATCGAGGCCGCGCGGCTTGATGGCGCCAGCGAGCTCACGATCTTTCGCAAGATCGTCCTGCCGTTGTCCAAGCCGATTATCGCGGTGCTGATCATCTTCACCTTCATGTGGCGGTGGAACGACTTCGTAATGCCCTTGGTCATGCTCACTGATCAGGAGATGTACACCGTCCAGCTCGGCCTCAACCTGCTCAAGGGCCAGTACAACACCGAATGGACGGACATCATGTCCATCGCGCTTTTGTCCCTAGTGCCGATGCTCGTCATATTCGTGTTTTTCCAGCGCCAACTGATCCAGGGCATTGCGGGAACGGGCCTCAAGTAAGCCGGCTCACAAGACTTGGTGGCGATGCAAATTTGAATTCTACGTGAAAGGACTACCTATGTTGAAAGTTGCCATGATCGGCGCCGGTAGCGTCGTCTTCGTCAAGAATCTGCTGACCGACATTCTTGATTTCCCGGAACTCCGCGATGTCACCATCACGCTCCACGACATCGACCAGGAGCGGCTGGAGACGGCGGGCATGATGACCCGCTGGACGGCGGCGCAGTTCGACGCGAACCCGGTCATCGAAGAACATCTCGACCGGCGGGCTGCATTGAAGGATGCGGATTTCGTCATCAACATGGTACAGATCGGCATGCACGAGGCGACGCTGCTGGATTTCGAAATCCCGCGCAAATACGGCCTCAAGCAGACCATCGCAGACAGCCTCGGCATCGGCGGCATGTTCCGCGGCCTGCGCACCATTCCGTTCATGCTGGATCTCGTCGCCGACATGCGCGAACTCTGCCCGGACGCGGTCCTGCTCAACTACACCAACCCGATGAGCATCCTGACCCAGGCCGTCTACGAAGCCTATCCGGAGCAGAAGGTGATTGGCCTCTGCCACAACGTGCAGAACACCGCGCATGAGCTCGCATCCTATCTCGACGTCCCGGTCGAAAGCTTGTCCTACGATTGCGCCGGCATCAACCACATGACCTGGTTCCTGAAACTCAAGATCGACGACGAGGATGCCTATCCCCGGCTCTGGGCGGCCATGGAGAATCCGGAAATCTTTGCCAAGGACAAGGTCCGCTTCGAACTGATGCGTTCCTTCGGCCGCTTCATCAGCGAGTCCAGCGAGCACAATGCGGAATACACGCCCTATTTCCTGAAGAGCGAAGCAGATATCGCCGCGTACGACGTTCCAGTTGATGAGTACATCCGTCGTAGCGTTCGCAACCTTGGTCGCTATGCCGAGACCCGCCGCAAGCTCTTGGCGGGAGAGACCTTCCCGCTGGAGCGCTCGCGCGAATACGGTTCGCTGATCATTCATGCGATGGCGACCGGCAAACCGCAGTTGATCTACGGCAACGTCCGCAACGATGGCCTGATCGACAACCTTCCGGACGGATGCTGCGTCGAGGTTCCAGTCGTCGTCGACAAGAGCGGCATGCGCGCCTGCAATGCCGGCTCGTTGCCGCCTGAGCTTGCCGGGTACTGCGCCCCACATGTCTACGTTCAGGACCTGACCGTAAAGGCAGCGCTCAACGGCGATCGTGACCAAGTGCATCGCGCCGCCATGCTCGACCGCCATGCGACAAGCGTGCTGTCAATCAAGGACATCCGCGCCATGGTCGACGAACTGATCGAGGCCCACGGCGATGCGATGCCGGCAGGCATCCGCGGTCGGACCGCCACCACACTGCGCAAATCCGCTTGAGGAGAGGGCGGCGGACGCGATGCCGTGTCGCCGCCATTTCGACTGCAATAATGGGAGTAGATCATGGCTGACGTCAGCATTCGCAATGTCAAGAAATCGTATGGCGCGGTCGCGGCGATCCACGGGATCTCGGTCGACGTCGAGGACGGGGAGTTCGTCACGCTAGTCGGCCCTTCGGGCTGCGGAAAGTCGACTCTGCTGCGCATGATCGCCGGGCTGGAAAGCATCACCGGCGGCGATATCAGCATCGGTGGCCGAGTGGTAAACAATGTGCCGCCGAAAGACCGAGACATTGCCATGGTCTTCCAGAACTATGCGCTGTACCCGCATATGACGGTGGCCGAAAACATGGGTTTTTCACTTCAGCTCAAGGGCCTGCCCAAAGCTGAGATTGCCGAGAAGGTCAAAAAGGCTGCCGAGATCCTCAGCCTCGACAAGCTACTCGAACGCCATCCGCGCCAGCTTTCCGGCGGCCAGCGCCAGCGCGTAGCCATGGGCCGCGCCATCGTTCGGGATCCGCAGGTCTTCCTGTTCGACGAGCCACTTTCCAATCTCGATGCAAAGCTGCGCGTGCAGATGCGCACCGAGATTAAGGCGATGCACCAGCGCCTGAAAACCACGACGATTTACGTCACCCATGACCAGATCGAAGCGATGACCATGGCAGACAAGATCGTCGTCATGCATGGTGGCATCATCGAACAGGTCGGCGCACCGCTCGAGCTTTATGACCGGCCGGCCAATTTGTTCGTTGCCGGCTTCATCGGCTCGCCTTCCATGAACGTTCTGGAAGGCCGCATCGAATCCTCCGGTTTCGCCTTCGGCGACCTAACGTTCCCGATCGCCAATGCGCCGTCGGGCTCCTCGGGCCGGCCGGCACGGTATGGCTTCCGTCCCGAGCACTTGATCATGTCCGGCGAGGGTATGCCGATGGAGATTGTCGTCGTCGAGCCGACCGGATCGGAGACCCAGGTTGTCGCGCGGGCGAACAATACTGAAATTACCTGCCTCTTCCGGGATCGTATCACGGCGCGGCCCGGCGAGATCATCCGCGTCATGCCGGATGTTCAAAAGCTGCACCTCTTCGACAACGACGCCGGCTTGCGCCTCAACTAAGGAAAGGATTATCATCAATCAGCATGGCAAAGCCGTCACGGTTCTATGACCGGCCTTCAATCGAAAGAAACTCTGTCCACCGATATGCAACACGATGACCGTCCGACCGTCTCGTTGGCGACGGGCGATCCGGCGGGTATTAGCCCGGAACTGACCGGCGGCCTGCTTAAGCTCGCCGGTTTCAAGGAAAGGCCTATATCGCGCCAGATGTCGACGTAACCACCGAGCGCGCGCGATACCTGCAAAGCGCTGGGTGTTTGATAAGTCGACGATGTACCTAGCCGATCCCGGCTATAGTGATGACGCCATCTTCTTGCCAGATGCCCTGTCGTTCAAACTCAAGATGCGCGACTTCAACGTGCTGAAAATGATTGAAATGCACGCGCCATCTCGCATATCCCGCTGACGGCCGTTGCAAGCTGTCTCTCGGTCGAGCGCATTGTCGGCGAAATCGAGTTGACGCGAGCCTGCCTGAAGGCTGCGGGCATCGACCAGCCTAGGGTCGTGGTCGCCGGATACAATCCGTATGCGGGCGAAAGTCGACAACATTGTCACGGACGCATTCAAGCGCGCTGATCTGGTCGAGAATGGCATGGTTCCCGGAAACACTTTTGGGGACTTTGACGGCTGGTCGTCTCGAATGATGATAACGGATCACGCCGTCGCGATTAGTCGTCGACGACGATGTCATTCATGCCAACCTCTCTGAAATTTAACACTGTTGCCCCAACCGAGCTTAATACCTTACATTTGTCATTTCACTCCATACCCATGTTGACTTATAAGCGCTTTTCCGTGGTATAAAGCTTACAACATAAGTAGGTGGAGGCGTATGTTAGTCATTCTTGCGGACGACCTGACCGGTGCGCTCGACTCGGCGGCGCCTTTTGCCGGGCGAGGTATTCGCACCGACGTGGCGCTCAACCTTGATGCAATTACTGGGATCGTCGCCGATCGCCCCGCTGTGCTGTCCATCAACCTCAACACCCGCGAAACAAGTGCCGGCGACGCACGTGCCGCCACGGCTGCGGCAATCGCCTTGCTGCCGCCGGGAACGCGGCTGTTCAAGAAGGTCGATTCCCGCCTCAAGGGAAATATCGTTGCCGAACTGGACGCCATCCCTTTCACCCATGCCCTCGTTGCGCCTGGGATACCAGAGTTCGGTCGGGTCGTTGCGAACGGATGTGTCACCGGCTTTGGTATCGACGCTCCGATCGTGATCGCCGACAGGCTCGGTGCGCACACAGCTCGTTCCCATATCCCTGACGCTAGCTCAGCCGCCGACATGGACGTTGCGCTCGACGTCGCTGAGAACAACGGGACCGATCTGCTGATCGGCGCTCGCGGTCTTGCAGAAGCGCTCGCCCGTCGCATGACGAACAAGGTCGACGCGAAGGCAGCGACCATCCCTTCCGGTCCGATCACATTTGTCATCGGTTCGCGCGATCCGATCACGCTTGCGCAGATCGACGCCCTGCGCAACGGCCACAGCCTGACGTATCTGCCTGCGCCGAACGGCCGGCTGGACGCGGAAAGTGGGACAAGACCTGATCTGATGCTCGTGCAGGCGACACCGGGTGAGGAAGAGGTCGATGCGCAGCTTGTGGCGGAAGCTCTGGCTGACGGATTGAAAGAAAACCTTGCCGGTCACGATGGAACGCTGCTTCTCTCCGGCGGGGCGACGGCCGAGGCGGTGCTGCGTGGGCTGGGCCTGTCGAGGCTGCGTCTGCATGGCGAATGCCTGCCGGGTCTTGGTCTTGCATCGGCGCAGGGTCGCTGCATCATTGCAAAATCGGGTGGCTTCGGTCATCCCCATACGTTGAAGCAAATTGCAGACATGGTCCTGCGAAAGGCAGGTTGACGATGGGACTGGAAACGGGAACCGCCCGCAAGGGCCTTGCGGATATCGTGTTCGAGCGGATGCTGCGCGCAATCAAGTCCGGTGCGTACAAGCCCGACGAGCGCCTGCCGACGGAACACGATCTGGCTGCCGAATTCGAGGTGTCCCGACCCGTCATCCGCGAAGCACTGAAACGGCTGCGCGACCAGAGCCTGATCTATTCAAGGCGCGGTGCCGGCAGTTTCGTCCGCTCGGTAGGCTTGCGGAATCCGCTAGGTTTCGGCCAGCTGGAAAACGTTGCCGATCTTCTCAACTGTTACGAATTCCGCCTGACGATGGAGCCTGCCGCAGCTGCGGCCGCTGCCGCCCGTCACGATGCCGACAGTCTGAAAGCCATCCGCCAGGCGCTGGAACTGCTGCGCGATGCCACGAACCGTCAGTCACACCGCGAGGATGCCGACTTTCAGTTCCACCTCGCCATCGCCCGCGCCGCGCAGAACAATTATTTTACCACCGCCATGGAAGCCCTGAAGGATCATATTGCCGTCGGCATGAAATTCCACGGCGCCTCGATCAAGCGCGAAGCGTCCGGCCTGTCGCGCGTGTTTGGCGAACATGAGGCCATTGCAACAGCGATCGCCAACAGCAACGAGGATGATGCACGCCGTCTGATGTTCGAGCATCTGAAGGGATCGCGGGAGAGGCTCTTTCAGTCGTCGCATCTGTAGGCTCGATCTTGAGGATCGCGAGCGATTTGACTTCGGTATGAGACGCAAAAGGCGGCGCTTGGCGGCACCGCCTTTTTCACTGGAGCGAGGTTCTCAGAAGCTCGCGCGATAGATCGCCAGAACGTCATCCACGCTCATATCGGCCGGGTTGTTGTCCATGAGGCGACGGATGGCATGCGCATCTGCGGCAAAGCGCGGAAGATCGGCTTCGGTCGCGCCATGTTTTGCCAATGACATCTCGATGCCGAGATCGGCGCAGAAGCCATGGGCCTGCGCGGACAGGTCGGCCTGCGAGAGATTTTGGCCTAGCCCCAGCGCCTGCGCGACCTCAGCAGTCTTGTCCTTTGCCACTGGCGCGTTGAAGGCCAGAACATGCGGGAAGACGATGGCATTGGCCAGTCCGTGTGGCAGATGAAGCAGCGTGCCGAGCGGGTAGGCAATGGCATGGCCCGCCGCTGTATTGACCGGCCCAAGGCAGATGCCGCCGTAATAGGACGCCAGCATCAGACCTTCGCGTGCCTCACGATCTGCGCCGTCCTTGACCGCGCGGCCCAAGAATTTGCCGACGAGGTGAATGCCCATGCGCGCAAAACCGTCGATCATCGGATGCGAACGCTTGCTGGTAAAGGCCTCCACGCAATGCGCCATCGCATCGACGCCGGTTGCAGCGGTGACGGCCGGCGGCACCGAATAGGTGAGTTCCGGATCGAGAACCGCGAGATCGGCAATCAGGTACGGAGATTCGACGGCGATCTTCGCGCCCTTCACAGGATCGGTGATCAGCGAGCGGATGCCCGCTTCCGAGCCGGTTCCGGCCGTGGTGGCAACCTGCGTCAGCCGCGTGCTGCGCCCCGCCACCTTGTTGGGTCCTGCGACATCGGGCAGCGTCTGCTCGCTATCCCAAAGGGCCGCGACAAGCTTGGCGACGTCCATGACGGAACCGCCGCCGAGGCCGACGACGAGATCCGGCTTTGCGGCGCGCGCTGCCGCCAGCGCGGCATCAAGCGTTTCGATCTCCGGCTCGCCTGGAATGGCGTCGAACAGGGTAACCTTGCCCGGCAGTTTCAACCGGTCGACGAAACCAGCGGTAATCGGCGTGGCGATCACCAGCGTGGAGGAAACCTCTCCGGCCCAGGTGCCGACCTCGCCGACGCTACCGGCGCCGACGATAAGTCGTTTTGGTTGATGCAGAACGATCAGGGGAGTGCTGCTCATGTCTGCTCTCCCTTGCCGCCGGCTACCAGCTTGCGGGCATAGGCGATGGCCGACAGCATGTTTCCGTGGTTGGCGATGCCCTTGCCGGCAATGTCGAAGGCTGTGCCGTGGTCGACGGACGTGCGGTCGATGGTAAGATCGACGGACACGTTCACGGCCGTATCGAAAGCGACGAGCTTGATCGGGATATGACCCTGATCGTGATACTGCGCGACGACGAGGTCGAAGCCGCCGGAATAGGCACGGTGGAACACGGTGTCGGCCGAGATCGGGCCATAGGCATCGATGCCTTCGGCGCGGGCGGCAGCCACTGCCGGCGCGATCTGGTCGTCATCCTCGGTGCCGAACAGGCCGTTTTCACCGCAATGCGGATTGATGCCCGCAACCGCGATGCGCGGACGCTCGTAACCGGTGCGCTTCAGGTGATTGTTGCCGGCCTTTATGGTGGCCAGCACCCGTTCGGTGGTTGCGCGGCGGATCGCTTCCTGCAACGAGACATGGGTGGAAACGTGGATGACCTTCAGCTTTTCCGAAGCGAGCAGCATATAGGCGGCTGCCGATTTCGTCAGGCTGCGCAGCATGCCGGTATGGCCGTCGTAATGATGGCCGGCAAGGTTGAGCGCTTCCTTGTTGATCGGGGCAGTCACGATGCAGCCGATCACGCCGGCTTCGGAATCGCGCACGGCCTTTTCGATAAAGCGGAAAGCTGCATCGCCGGCGACCGGTGAAAGCTGGCCCCAGGGCAGGGGTGCCCCTTCGATCGGCAGGTCAACGACATAGGCCGCAAGATCGATCTCGACGTTCAGCGCCTTGCGGGCGGCTTCCAGCGTCGGCAGGTTTCCGTAGATGCGGGTGGCGGCACGGTCCGCGTCGCTCATTTCGGCCAGCGCCCGCACCGTGATCTCGGGTCCCACGCCGCAGGGGTCACCCATGGTGATACCGATAATGTTGCTCATGCTTGTTCTCCCGCTGCTGAACTGGCCCAGCCTGGCGCCAGACGAACGTATTTGATGGCGCGTCTGTAATAGGTGTAGGCGATATGAAGACTGCCATCGTTACCCTCAAGCAGCGACGGATAGGACATTTCCTTGTTGTGACCGTCGATCGAATTGTTCGACAGGCAGGTGCCGGGACCATCCTCGATGATGATCCGCTGCGTGAAGCTTTTTGCTCCGTCGTCGGAAATGCAGACGGTAACCGGCGCACGGGGCACACCCCAGATCGGCACGCAGCCGCCATCCGGATTGGCATCCGGCCGGTCGTCGTCTTCGCCCAACTCGTCGTAAAGCGAGGCGCGGCGGTCTGTGGACATGTCCGCATTGGTCGGGTTGCAGATCATCGCGATACGGCCATCCTGCAGGCGGGTTGCGGCGATCGATGAATTGTTGTTGGGAACGTCGGTCGCTTCGGGCGCGGACCATGTACGGCCGCCGTCGACACTCTCGGTGCGATAGACGAAATCGGCCTGCCTGCGGCGGAACACGGCGGCGTACTTGTTGTCTCCTATGGACACCGGGCTCATATGGACGCAGCCGGTCGACTGATCGAGGTCGTCCAGACGCCAAGTTTTGCCGTGATCTTCGGAAATGCCGAGGGCTGCGCGATCATGGCTGCCGTTCCATTTCTGGCCGGGACGCTGGATGCAGCGGAAGATCGGCAATAGCCAGGCTCCATCGTCGCGAACGGTCAGCGGTGCTCGAACGAAGCAGCCGCGCGGCAAATCGAGATAGCGTCCATCGCTGACCGTCAGTTTGGTCGCGTCACCGGCATCGCGATTTACCTCCGCCATGCGGATACGGCATTCGTCCTGATTGCCTGAAGGCTGAGACGTGTGGAACAAGAGCAGGCCGCCTTCAGGTGCCGCAAACAGAACCGGGTTCTGTTCGGAATGGGCGGGGTCGGAACTCAACCGCTGCGGCTCGCCCCATGTGTCCGACCCTGGCGCCAGAACGGAAGCAAAGATCGAGATATCCGACTTGCCTTCCAGCGTGCCGCCGAACCAGGCGCAGATCAGCGCGCCGTCTTCGGCAAGGTGAAGGAATGAGGCGTGGTTCTGGATCATCGGGGAAGCCAGCATGGCCTCGTGTCGTCCATTTCCGACGGCTTTCACCGTGCCGGTCATGACGGTTGCAATCTGTTCAGGCGTCATCGGCGTCTCCTCTGGCCACCGTGAAAATCACCAAAATAACAAAGTTGTCAAGTTTGAAGGACGTTGAAATTTGAAGATTGAGGCCAGTTCTTCAGCCTCATCATCATGATAATAAATGGATTTATCCTCACGAAAGTTTGTCCAAATCCTATAGCGGAATAATTAATTTGACAAACTTGGTCAGACATCAGATGGTCTGCGTCAGCCCGCTTATGGCGACGAAACGGACGGAGGCATCCCGACCGACGCACAGGGCCACACGGAGGAATGCCTGAAGCGCACAGTCGGGAGACCATCGCAAGATGAGCACTGACCAGTGCGATCCGCAGCTAGAGGGAGGAGAATGACATGAAAACTTCGCATCTATTTGGAGCCGTTCTGTGCTCCGTCCTCGCACTCGGTACCGGTTTTTCTCCGGCTCAGGCTGCGTCGAGCGACATCAAAATCGTCTTGCCTGAGGAAGCCGACCTGCTCGAGCCCTGCATGGCGACGCGCTCCAATATCGGCCGCGTCATCATGGAGAATGTCAGCGAAACGCTGACCGAGCTCGATGTGCGCGGCAAGCAGGGCGTGATGCCGCGGCTCGCCGAAAAGTGGGAGCAGACCGGCGACGGCACCTGGCGCTTTCATCTGCGCCACGGCGTGACATTCTCCGACGGAAAAGCCTTCGGCGCCAAGGACGTCAAATACAGCTTCGATCGTATTTTCAGCGACAAGAACATCTGCGAATCCCGCCGTTACTTCGGCGGCATGAAGTTCGACGTGAAGATCGTCGACGACACCACCATCGATTTCAAGGTCGATCCGGTTCAGCCGATCCTGCCGCTGTTGCTCTCGCTCGTCACCATCGTTCCCGAGGGCACGCCTCTGGAATTCATCCGCGAGCCCGTCGGCACCGGCCCGTACAAACTGTCCAACTGGACGCCGGGCCAGCAGATCGTGCTCGACGCGCGTGACAATTACTGGGGCAAGAAGCCCGCCGTTACCAAGGCAACCTATCTCTTCCGTTCCGATCCGGCCGTGCGCGCAGCCATGGTTCAGACCGGCGAAGCCGACCTTGCTCCATCGATCTCGCAGGTTGAAGCGACCAACGAGAAGACGGACTTCTCCTATCTCGACAGCGAAACCGTCTATCTTCGCATCGATGGCAATATCGCGCCGCTCAATGATGTCCGCGTCCGCAAGGCGCTGAACCTGGCGATCGACCGCGAGGCGTTTATCGGAACGCTCGTGCCGCAGGACGCGGTGCTTGCGACGGCTCTTGTGCCGCCGACGACACTCGGCTGGAACCCGGATGTCAAGGTCTTCCCGTATGATCCGGATCAGGCAAAGAAGCTGCTCGACGAGGCGAAGGCTGACGGCGTTGCTGTTGACACGCCGATCACCGTCGTCGCGCGGACAGCCAATTTCCCGAACGTGACGGAGATCATGGAAGCCATCCAGGCTCAGTTGCAGGATGTCGGCTTCAAGATCGACCTCCGGTTTGTCGAAGTAGCCGAGCACGAGGTTTACTACTCGAAGCCGTTCAAGGAAGGTCGCGGTCCGCAGATCGTTGCCGCCATGCACGACAATTCCAAGGGCGATCCGTCCTTCACCATGTTCTTCAAGTACGACTCGAAGGGCACCCAGTCCGGCTATTCTGATCCAAAGGTCGATGACCTCGTGTCCCGCGCCTCCGCTGCCACTGGTGATGAACGTGCAAAGCTGTGGTCGGAACTGATCGCCTATGTCCACGACGATCTCGTGGCCGACGTTCTGCTCTTCCATATGGTCGGCTATTCCCGCGTGTCCGAACGTCTGGACTTCAAGCCGAGCATCGCCACCAACTCGATGCTGCAGCTCTCCGAGATCGGCATCAAGAACTAACGCGGACCATACTCCGAGGACGTATTTTGATCGTCCCAATCGAAGTGAAATGGGCGGCGCTCCTGCCGCCGTCCATTCCAGCAAGATCGAGGTCACCATGCTCACTTTCGTTCGCAAGCGCGCCTTTGCCAGCCTCATCTCGCTCGTCGGGCTGCTGGTCATGGTGTTCTTCCTGTCGCGCCTGACAGGCGACCCGGCTTCCCTTTTTCTCCCCGTCGAAGCATCGGCCGAAATGAAGGCCGAGTTCCGTGCACTGCACGGCCTCGATCAGCCGCTTCTCGTGCAGTTCGGCCAGTATGTCGGCAATGTCGTGACCGGCGATCTCGGCGAAAGCCTGCGCAAGGCGCGCCCGGCGCTCGATGTCGTGCTCGAAGCCTTCACCTGGACGCTGTGGCTTGCCGTCATCACCATGACGCTGGTCACCATCGCGGCGATCGTCGTCGGCTCGCTTGCTGCGTTTCGCACTGGCGGCTTCTTCGACCGGTTTTCCTCGATGGTGTCGCTGATCGGTGCTTCCGTCCCGGATTTCTGGCTCGCGATCGTCGCAATCGTGGTGTTTGCCATCCAGCTGTCCTGGTTGCCGACCTCGGGCACGGGCACGCTCTCGCACTGGATCCTGCCGATCTGCGTTCTGTTCGTGCGCCCATTCGGTATCATCGTCCAGGTGGTGCGCGGCTCGATGATTTCGGCACTGTCTTCGGCTTACGTGAAGACTGCCCGCGCCAAGGGCGTCAAATCGGGGCCGATCATCTTTATCCACGCCCTGCGCAACGCCATGCTGCCGGTCATAACCGTCATCGGCGATCAGGCCGCCAGCCTTCTCAACGGCGCGGTGATCGTCGAAACCATCTTCGGTTTCCCGGGCGTCGGCAAGCTAATGATCGACAGCATCCTGCAGCGAGACTTCAACGTCGTGCTGGCGGCGATCCTTGTCACCGCTTTCGCCATCTTCCTCATGAACCTCGTGATCGACCTTGCCTATGCTCTGCTTGATCCACGCATCCGCTACTGAGGATCGACATGACCATGGCCGTCCCATCCCCCGCGCCCGAGAATGCCATTGCCGCCGAACCGGGCTTCTTCGTCCGCATGGCGCGTATGCTCTGGGCCGACAAGTTTGCGCTCTGCGCCGCCATCTTCCTCGTCTTCGTCATTGTCATAGCGATCATCGGACCGACCCTTCTTGATGATCTCGCCACCAAGCAGAACCTGCGCGGTCGCAATCTCGCGCCGTTCGATTTCAGCCGCGACTGGTTCATGTGGCTCGGCGCCGACGCACTGGGTCGCCCGCTCTGGCCGCGCATCATTGTCGCTACGCAGAACACGATCATGGTTGCGGCAGGTGCCGTGCTGATTTCGGCTGTCATCGGCACGCTGCTTGGCCTGATCGCCGGCTTCGCGTCGGAGCGGACGAGCCAGGTCATCATGCGTATCGCCGACGTCATCATGTCCTTCCCGTCGCTGCTGGTTGCAGTGATCGTGCTCTATGTTCTGGGCTCATCGATCCTCAACCTGATGCTTGTCCTGTCGATCACCCGTATCCCGGTCTATCTGCGCACCACTCGCGCGGAGGTTCTCGAAATCAAGAGCCGCATGTTCGTGCAGGCCGCCCGCGTCATGGGCGCATCGTCCAAGCGCATACTCTTCCGCCACATCCTGCCCGTCGTCTTTCCGACGCTGATGACGCTTGCCACGCTCGATTTTGCCTATGTGATGCTGGCGGAAAGCGCGCTTTCCTTCCTCGGCATCGGCATCCAGCCGCCGGAAATCACCTGGGGCCTGATGATTGCCCAGGGGCGCCAATACCTGACCAATGCCTGGTGGCTGTCCTTCTGGCCCGGTCTTGCAATCATTCTGACCACGCTGTCGCTCAACCTTCTCTCCAACTGGCTGCGGATTGCGCTCGACCCGGTTCAGCGCTGGCGCCTGGAAATGAAAGGATCGAAACATGGCTGATCATCTTCTCGAGGTCCGCGATCTCTCCGTCGACTTTCACACCGTGTCCGGCACCGTCCACGCCGTGCGCAACATTTCCTACTATCTCGACCGTGGCGAAACGCTCGCCATCCTCGGCGAAAGCGGTTCTGGCAAATCGGTATCGTCGGCGGCGATCATGAACCTGATCGACATGCCGCCGGGCAAGATCACGTCCGGCGAGATCCTGCTCGACGGCAAGAATCTCTTGAAAATGTCTGGCGAGGCGCGCCGCGCGGTCAACGGCCGACGCATCGCCATGATCTTCCAGGATCCGCTCAGCCACCTCAACCCGGTCTATACCGTTGGCTGGCAGATGCGCGAGGCGCTGAAGACCCACGGCATCAGCACCACGCAGGCGCAGGCCGAAGCCTTGCGCCTGTTCAAGCGGGTGGCGCTGCCGGATCCTGAAGCTGCGCTCGACAAATATCCGCACGAGTTTTCCGGCGGCCAGCGTCAGCGCGTCATGATCGCCATGGCGCTGGCGCTCAAACCCGACCTGCTGATTGCCGACGAGCCGACCACTGCACTCGATGTCACCGTGCAGGCGGAGGTGCTGGCACTTTTGAAGGAGTTGCAGCGCGAGACGGGAATGGGTGTGCTGATCATCACGCACGATCTCGGCGTCGTCTCGGAAGTTGCCGATCGTGTCGTCGTGATGGAAAAGGGCCAACTTGTCGAAAGCGGCACGGTTCGCGACGTCTACCGCAACCCGCAGCACGCCTATACCAAGAAGTTGATCGCCGCCGCCCCCGGCAAGGGCGACATGCACGAGCCGGACGCACACGGCGCATCGATCCTCAGCGTCAAGGATGTCCGCAAGTTCTATGGGGGCTTCGAAGCGCTGAAGGGCGTGTCCTTCGAGCTGAAGCCGGGTGAAACCGTCGCCGTCGTTGGCGAAAGCGGGTCGGGAAAATCGACGCTTGCCCGCGTGCTGTTGCGCCTCGAAGAGCCGGATGGTGGCACCGCGCGCTGGAAGGGCAAAGACCTGTTCACGATGTCGCCGGGCGACCTGTTCAAGCTGCGCCGTGATCTGCAGATGGTGTTTCAGGACCCGACCCAGTCGCTCAACCCGCGCATGACGGTCTACCAGCTGATCTCCGAGGCCTGGGTCATCCACCCGGAAATCCTGCCCAAAGCCAAGTGGCGGGCGCGCGCCGCCGAACTGCTCGATCAGGTCGGCCTGTCGCCCGAGCATATGGGGCGTTACCCGCACCAGTTTTCCGGCGGTCAACGCCAGCGCATCGCCATTGCCCGCGCCCTTGCGCTCGAGCCGCAACTGATCGTTTGCGACGAGGCCGTGTCGGCACTCGACGTGTCTGTCCAGGCGCAGGTGATCCGGCTGCTCGACGGCTTGCGCAAGAAGATGGGCATCGCCTTTATCTTCATCGCCCACGACCTGCCGCTGGTGCGCGATTTCGCCGATTACGTGATGGTCATGCAGAAGGGCGAGGTCGTCGAGTTCGGCACTGTCGCGCAGGTCTTCGACAATCCGCAAATGCCCTATACGCAGGCGCTTCTTGCCGCGAGCCTCGATCCGGATCCGGATGTGCAGGCCGCAAACCGCAATGCGCGCCTCGCACGCGTTTCCCAGATTTGATCCCGGAGTAGAATAATGACCAAGAAAGCCTTCGTCGCGATCGTGACATGCTTCAACGACGACGAGACCATCAATTACGAGGCCACGCGCGCCCAAGTGCGCCGTCAGGTCGCGGCCGGCAACAATATCATGTGCGCCGGCACCAATGGTGATTTTTCGGCGCTCACCCACGGCGAAAAGATCAAGCTGCTCGAAGAAGTGGTCGATGAAGTCGGAGGCAAGGTCGATGTCATCGTGAACGCCGGCATGCCGGCCACTTTCGAAACGCTGCAGCTTGCCAAGGAATTCGACCGGATAGGCGTGACCGGCATCGCCGTCATCACGCCGTTCTTCATAGCCTGCACGCAGGATGGTCTGGTCCGCCACTTCTCGACTGTCGCTGATGCCGTCGACACGCCGGTCTATCTCTACGATATCCCAGCCCGTACCCAGAACCATATCGAGCCGGAAACCGCCCGCAAACTGGCGACCCACGGCAATATCGCGGGCATCAAGGATTCCGGCGGCGCGCAGGAGACACTGGCCGCCTATCTTCAGGTTTCCAAGGAGGTCGACGGTTTCGAAGTCTATTCCGGCCCCGACCATCTCGTGCTCTGGGCGCTGCAGAACGGCGCTGCCGGCTGCATCTCCGGTCTCGGAAACGCTATGCCTGACGTCTTGGCCGGCATCGTCGGCGGCTTCAATTCAGGCGATATCGCAGAAGCCGAACGGCAGCAGGACATCTACACCGCTTTCCGCACCGATCTCTACGCCCACGGCTTCCCGCCGGCCATGGTCAAGCGCGCGCTCTACCTGCAGGACCCCTCCGTCGGCGCCAGCCGCCAGCCGGCACTGCTGCCAAATGCGGAGCAGGACGCCCGCATCGGCGAAACGCTGAAGACGTTCGGACTGCTGTAAGCAGCGACTGAGATATTGAAGGTCCGGACCGGAACCGTGCTCCAGTCATGCAGCGCTGACGGATCCTGATGCTGCGATCAGCTATTCTGGGGCACTCGGCCACGAAGAGTGGAGTCAGGCAGCACGAGGCCCGATTAACATCCAAGACTCGTCCGAGAACTGGATTGGCGAGAGATGGTCCTGAAATCGAGCACCGACTGCCTCTGCAGATCTAGCTGGAGAGATCACGCACTGCGGAGCTTCCAACAAGAGAGCGAATCTCCGGCAATAGGGGATTGCGGTTTTCGCTGCTCCATATGGCATGCAGTTCCGCGACGCATTCCTGCCTGAGGTCGAGCGGGCGGAAGACGACGTTGTCGTAGCATGCGTGGCGCGTTGCCGCCGGGACGATGGCGAGGCCGATGCCGGCGCTGACCAGCGACAGGATGGCCTGTGAATGGGTCATGCTCTGGACGATGTGGGGCGTGATGTTGTTGTCGGTCATCAATGCGGCGAGCTTTTCGTGCAGATAGCGGGCCTGGGGTGAGAACATGATGATCGGTTCGCCGTTCAGCGCCTCCAGCGTCGGCCTTCGCCGCGATCCCAGCGGGTGTGCCCGCGGGATGGCCAGCATCATCGGTTCCCGCACAACGCACAGGCTTTGCAATTGATGCGTGCCCGAAAGCGGGCGGGAGAAGCCGAGGTCGACATCGCCGCGATTGATCGCCTGCAACTGTTCGGCCGTTTCCATCTGTACCAGGTCGAGTTCGATCTGCGGCGTAAGCGTCCGGGCGGCTGATATGAAGTGCGGCAGAAAGCCGTAGGTTGCGGCGCCGACGAAAGCGATCCGAATGGAGCCGGCGCTGCCGCGGGCGGCGCGGCGTGTCGCCGTTATCGCTGCATCACCTTGTGCCAGAAGTTTTTGCGCTTCGGCCAGAAAGGCGAGGCCAGCCGGGGTCAGCGTGACGCGCCGGCTGTTGCGCTCGAAGAGCGTCACGTCGAGTTGCTGTTCCAGCAGCCTGATCTGCCGGCTGAGTGGCGGCTGGGTGATGTTCAACTGTCTTGCGGCGCGGCTGAAATTGAGTTCTGACGCGACGGCGACGAAGGATTTCACCTGAACCATATCGAGCATCTATTCAATTCCTGTATCGCTGAGCGACAATCTTCGGTTTGGACTTAGATTGATCGGCCGCGTATTCGTCAAGCAGGACGCTCATTGAGGGCGAAGGACAGGAGGGGTTGGAGACATGGACGCGCAAATGGAAAAGAAGAATGCATCGCAGACCGCCGTCGAGGCAGACAGCATCGCATGGATCAAGCTGTCTTCGGTCTTCCTGCCGCTGAAGACCCCGATCAGCGATGCGAAAGTGCTGACCGGACGGCAGCGCCCGCTCACCGAAGTGGCGTTCCTGTTTGCCGAGATTGAGACGAAAAATGGCCATTCCGGCATAGGTTTCAGCTATTCCAAGCGCGCCGGAGGTCCTGGCCAGTACGAGCATGCCAAGGAAATCGCCAACGTGCTGATCGGTGAGGATCCGAACGATATCGGCAAGTTGTGGAACAAGCTGTGCTGGGCGGGGGCATCGGTTGGGCGCAGCGGGCTTGCCGTACAGGCGATCGCGGCCTTCGACGTGGGGCTGTGGGACCTCAAGGCCAAGCGCGCCGGACTGCCCCTCGCAAAGCTGCTGGGCGCGCATCGCGATAGCGTGCAGTGTTACAATACGTCCGGTGGCTTTCTCTCTTCGCCGATCGAGGAGGTTCTCGAGAATGTCGAGCAGTCGATCGCGGCGGGGATCGGCGGCATCAAGATCAAGGTGGGCCAGCCCGACATGGCACTCGACCTCAAGCGCGTTGCCGCCGTGCACGAGCGCATTGGCGAGCGAGCGGCGATGATGGTCGATGCCAACCAGCAATGGGACCGCCCGACCGCCATGCGCTTCGGCCGCCTGATGGAGCCCTATCACTTGACGTGGATTGAAGAGCCGCTGGATGCCTATGACGTAGAAGGGCATGCGGCGCTTGCCGCCCAGCTCGATACGCCTATCGCCACTGGTGAAATGTTGACGAGTGTGCTGGAGCATGTGGCGCTGATCCAGAACAATTCGGTCGATTTCATCCAGCCGGACGCCCCGCGGGTGGGTGGTATCACACCGTTTCTGAAAATCTGCGCGCTGGCCGAGGCGAAGAAACTCCAGCTCGCCCCGCATTTCGCCATGGAAATTCACCTGCATCTTGCCGCAGCCTATGAGCTGGAGCCGTGGGTGGAGCATTTCGACTGGCTCGATCCGCTGTTCAAGGAACGGCTCGAGATCCGAGATGGGCGCATGCTGGTACCAAGCCGTCCGGGCCTCGGGATCACGCTTTCGGAACAGGCTGCCCACTGGACACGCGGCACGGCGGAGTTCGGCAAGCGGGCCTGAGGCTCAGGCGGTTCCCCGGACAACGATGTGGAAATCGATGTTGATCATCGCTTCCACATTCTTGTCGCCTGCAATCTTTCGAAGGATCGACTGGGCCGCTTTGGTTCCGATGTCGCGGCGATCGATCCGCACGGTGGTCAGCGGCGGGTGGGTGTGAGGCGCGAAGTCGAAATCACCGAACCCGACGATGGCAAGCTCGTCCGGCATGCGGCATCCGCGGGCGTAAGCTTCCGCCAGTGCCCCGTGGGCAACCACGTCCGACGAGCAGAAGACCCCGAGCGTTCCTTTTCCGCGATCGAGAAGCTGTGCCATCGCCAACCTTCCATCGCGGAAGGTGGAGGGCGAATTCATTTCCAGGTCCGGCAGCTCGACATCGGCGACACCTTTCAGGCGGCTGACGAAACCGTCGCGGCGCTGGACGGCGCGGGGATCGTTGGCGCCGACCTGTGCGTAACGGTCATATCCCCGGATGAGAAGATGCTCGGCAACCAGTGCGCCGACAGCGGCATGCGAAAACCCGACGGCAGTATCAAGCGGCGAGGGTGTCGAATCCCAGATCTCGACGATTGGTAGGCCGGCGCCCGTCAGCATCGCGCGGGTTTCCTTGAGATGTGTGATACCGGTAAGGATCACGCCATCGGGCCGGCGAGCGAGAATGGCTCGGGTCAGTTCCAGTTCGCGCGCTGGCTCATAGCCGGAGAGGCCGAGCAGAAGCTGATAACCGGCAGAGACCAGTTCTGCATTGAGGCCCTCGATCGTTTCGGCAAAGATGGTGCTGGCCACAGAGGGAACGATCGCGGCGATGAGCCTGGTCCTTCGGGAAGCAAGGCCGCCCGCGAGAAGATTGGGCACGTAGCCCGTCCTCGCAATGACTTTCTCGATCGCCTCCAGCGTCCGCGGTTTCACCAGAGCGGGCGTGTTGATGGCACGCGATACAGTGACCGGCGAGACCCCTGCGAGCTTCGCGATATCGGCAAGTGTCACCGGGCTGTTGCTCGTCATGCGCTTGCTATTGAAATCGTCTGTCATCGTGAACGTACCTCTCAAAATGAGTTACGCTTTCATTTTAGAACTAATCAAGTGCGAACAGGATAAATTGTACTGTCAGGTGCGTATCAATCTGATTCCAAACAATAAGAAATTTGCTCTTCGAGGTTGCGGTTGGAAATTTTGACGATAGAATGAAAGCGCTTCCATTTCTTCGGGAGGAGGATTTCGAAGAGTGGTTTAATGGGACCGGCCAGATACCGGACAAGTGGAGGAAGTATTATGAACCTCAAGCGTTTGATGACGCTGGCGGCCGCTACGGCCGCGATATCTGTGGCCGGCATGACGGGTAGCCGCGCACAGGACTATCCGACAAAGACCGTGACCGTCGTCGTTCCGTTTGCGGCCGGTGGCAATACCGACACATTCGGCCGCCTCGTCGCGGAAGAACTCGACAAGCGGTTGGGCCAGCGTTTCATCGTTGAGAACAAGCCAGGTGCCGGCGGCAATATCGGCCTTGGCGATCTCGCCCGCTCCAAGCCCGATGGCTACACGATCGGCATGGGCACAGTCAGCTCGAACGCGATCAACCAGACACTTTATAAGAACCTGCCTTACGACCGGGAAAAGGGCTTTGCGCCGATTTCGCTGATCGCCAGCCTGCCAAACGTGCTTGTCGTCAACCCGGACAAGATCAAGGCCAACACTGTCGAGGAGCTGATCGCGTTTCTGAAAACGGAGCCCGGCAAGCATACCTACGCTTCGTCCGGTGTCGGCACATCGATCCACCTTGCAGGTGAGCTGCTCGCGACAAAGACCGGCATCAAGATCACGCATGTCCCCTACAAGGGCAGCAGCCAGGCCATCCTGGACGTTGTCGCCGGACACGTGGATATGATGTTCGACAATATTCCCACTGCCGCACAACAGGTGAAGGCCGGAAAGGTGAAGGCGCTGGCCGTCACCAGCCTGGAAAAGGCCAATCTGCTCGCTGACGTGCCGACCATGGCAAGCGTGATCCCCGGCTTCGAGGCAACCTCGTGGCACGGGCTCTTTGCTCCTCCCGGCACGCCGCCGGAAATCGTCGAAAAGCTCAGCAAGGAAGTGCAGGCGATCGTTGCCGATCCGGCGATGAAGGCAAAGCTCGAAGCGATGGGCGTGACGCCTGTCGGCAATACGTCGGCCGAGTTCCAGGCCTTCATCGACAAGGAAACGGCGAAGTGGGCCGGAGTCATCAAGGCCGCCAACGTGCCGCTGCAGTGAGACAATCTGCCGGCCGGGTCTAGTCTCCGGCCGGCACATCTTTCACACCTGAGTATCAAGCCATGCTGAAAATTAGAAACGGCCGCGACTTCGTCGGCGGCGTGACGATGATTTGCGCCGGACTTCTGTTCATCTGGTTCGGCCGCGAGCTCGCAGTCGGCACCTCGTTCCAGATGGGCCCCGGCTATTTCCCGATCATGCTGAGCCTGCTCCTGATCGGGATCGGTGGGCTGATCATCGTGCAGGCGGTGATGGTCGGCGTCGAGGAGAGCGAGCCGGAGGTCTGGAACTGGAGGGCCTATGCCCTGGTGATTGCGGCGCCGGTCGGCTTCGGCCTGTTGCTCTCGGGCCTTGGTCTTGCACCGACAATGTTCCTCATGATCGTCGGGGTCGCGACCGCAAGCCGATACGCAAACTGGCGGCACTCGATCCTGCTGGGGCTGTTTCTCGCGGTCTGTTCCTCTCTGCTTTTCACAAAACTCCTTTCGCTTCCTGTCAGCGCCTTCGGCCCATGGGTTCCCTTCATCGGCGAACTCATCTGACGCCCGCATCTGATGCCTTAGGGCAGCCGACGAAACCGGATTGGAT
Organism: Neorhizobium sp. DAR64862/K0K3; assembly: GCF_050500185.1. NCBI lineage: Bacteria > Pseudomonadati > Pseudomonadota > Alphaproteobacteria > Hyphomicrobiales > Rhizobiaceae > Neorhizobium > Neorhizobium sp. DAR64862/K0K3. The sequence goes on along the minus strand of NZ_CP191450.1, from coordinate 747,557 downwards.
TGCATATGGATCTCTTTTCTAACCTCTGGCTCGGCGCCTCGACCGCCTTCATGCCGATGAACCTGTTCTACGGCTTTGTCGGCTGTCTCTTGGGCACCGCAATCGGCGTCCTGCCGGGGCTCGGGCCGACGGCCACGATCGCCATGCTTTTGCCGATCACCTTCGGACTGCCACCGGAATCCGCCCTCATCATGCTGGCCGGCATTTTCTACGGCGCCCAGTATGGGGGCTCGACAACGGCGGTGCTCATCAACCTTCCGGGCGAAAGCTCGTCCGTCGTCACCGCGATCGACGGTTACCAGATGGCCAGAAATGGCCGCGCCGGAGCAGCGCTCGCGACCGCGGCCCTCGGATCCTTCTTCGCCGGCACGGTCGCGACGATCCTGCTTGCGGTCGCAGCACCGCCGCTTGCTGCCGTCGCCCTCAATTTCGGGCCGGCGGAATATTTCTCGCTGATGGTTCTCGGCCTCGTCGCGTCCGTGGCGCTTGCCAGCGGATCACTGCTCAAGGCGTTCGCGATGATCGTGTTCGGACTGATCCTCGGCACGGTCGGGACAGACGTCGAGAGCGGAACGCCGCGCTATGTCTTCGACATTCCGGAACTCTATGACGGACTGAATTTCGTCGCCGTCAGCATGGGTATATTCGGCATCTGCGAGATCCTGCGCAATCTGGAAAGCGAGCAGGAACGCTCGGTCGGCATCAAGAAGGTGACCGGCCTGATGCTGACCAAGGAGGACTTCAAGCGGATTATCGCGCCGGTCCTGCGCGGCACGGCACTCGGTTCCTTCCTCGGCGTGCTGCCGGGCGGCGGGGCGATGCTGGCGTCGTTTGCCTCTTACGCCGTGGAAAAACGGATCTCTCCGAACCGGGCCGAATTCGGTAAAGGGGCGATCGAGGGTGTGGCTGCGCCGGAAGCGGCCAACAATGCCGGCGCGCAAACCTCGTTCATCCCCATGTTGACGCTCGGCATTCCCGGCAACCCGGTGATGGCACTGATGGTGGGCGCAATGATCATCCAGGGCATCACGCCCGGCCCGAACGTCATCTCAGACGAGCCTGAACTGTTCTGGGGCATGATCGTTTCGATGTGGTCGGGCAATCTGATGCTCGTGATCCTCAACCTGCCGCTGATCGGGCTCTGGGTGCGGATGCTGACGGTCCCCTATCATTTGCTGTTTCCGGCCATCATCGGCTTCTGCTGCATCGGCGCCTACAGCATCAACAACAGCGTGTTCGACGTCTTCGTCATGGCAGGCTTCACCGTTGTCGGTTTCGCGCTCAGCAAGATGCGCTTCGAACCGGCACCGCTGCTGCTGGGTTTCATCCTCGGACCGATGCTGGAGGAGAACCTGCGGCGCGCGATGCTGATCAGCCAGGGCGATCCGTCGATCTTCGTGCGCAGCCCGCTCAGCCTGTCGCTGCTGATCTTCGCCGTCGCCGTTCTCGCGCTCGTTCTGGCACCGAGCATCAGCCGCAAACGCGAAGAGGCGTTTACCGAATAAGCGATCGTCTTGATCTTGGAAGAGTGCCCTCGCGGCACGGGAGTTTGGAATGGCAGGCAGGAAGACTTACGAAGAACTACGCTCGGCGCGCTGGATGATGCCGGATGATCAGCGGTCGTTCGGGCACCGGTCGCGAACGATGCAGATGGGATATGCCCCGGAAGACTGGGAAGGCCGGCCGATCATCGCGATCATCAACACCTGGTCGGATGCGCAGCCCTGCCACATGCATTTTCGCGAGCGTGTGGAATGGGTGAAGCGCGGCGTGCTGCAGGCGGGCGGTTTCCCGATGGAGCTGCCGGCGCTCTCTCTGTCTGAAAACTTCGTCAAGCCGACCACGATGCTTTACCGCAACATGCTCGCCATGGAGACGGAAGAGCTTCTCCGCTCGCACCCGGTCGATGGCGCTGTGCTGATGGGCGGCTGTGACAAGACCACGCCGGGCCTGGTGATGGGTGCGGTATCGATGGGCGTTCCCTTTATCTACCTGCCGGCAGGACCGATGCTGCGCGGCAACTATGCCGGCAAGGCGCTGGGCTCCGGCACCGATGGGTTCAAATACTGGGACGAGCGACGGGCCGGCACCATCTCCAAGGAGGAATGGCAGGGGATCGAGGGCGGTATCGCTCGAAGCTACGGTCACTGCATGACGATGGGTACGGCCTCCACGATGACGGCGATTGCCGAAGGCATGGGGCTGACGCTGCCCAACGCCTCTTCCATTCCGGCTGCGGATGCCAACCACCAGCGCATGTCGGCCACCTGCGGGCGTCGCATCGTCGAGATGGTGTGGGAGGATCTGACGCCGGACAAGGTGATCACCCCTGCTGCCGTGAACAATGCGGTGACGATCGCGATGGCGACGGGGTGTTCGACCAATGCGATCATTCACCTGATCGCCATGGCACGCCGGGCTGGTATTCCGCTGGAACTCGACGACCTCGACAGGATCGGCCGCACCACGCCCGTCATTGCCAATATCCGCCCATCCGGCAGCACCTATCTGATGGAAGATTTCTTTTATGCTGGCGGCCTCAGGGCTCTGATGAAGCAACTGGGCGACAAGCTCGATCCGGCGGCGATCACCGTTACCGGCCTGCCGCTGACTGACGGTCTGGATCAGGTGAAGATCTACAACGAGGACGTCATTCGGCCGCTCGACAATCCGGTCTATCATGAAGGGTCTCTCGCCGTGCTGAAGGGCAACCTTTGCCCGGATGGAGCGGTGATCAAGCCCGCCGCCTGCGATCCGAAATTTCACAAGCACCGCGGCCCGGCACTGGTGGCAAACAGCTATGCCGAATTGAAGACGATCATCGACGACCCGGATTATCCGCTGACGCCGGAAACCGTGCTGGTCCTGCGCAATGCCGGGCCTCAAGGCGGGCCGGGCATGCCGGAATGGGGCATGATCCCGATGCCGAAGGCGCTTCTGAAGCTCGGCCTGCGCGATATGGTGCGGATTTCCGATGCCCGCATGTCGGGCACGAGTTTCGGCGCCTGCGTGTTGCATGCCTCGCCAGAAGCCTTCGTCGGCGGTCCGCTGGCGCTGCTGAAGACTGGTGACATGGTGGAACTCGATATTCCGGCACGCAGCCTCAACATGCTGGTCGCGGGCGAAGAGCTCGACGCGCGTCGCGCCGCCTGGGTGGCGCCGGAGCCGCGCTATGAACGGGGCTACGGCTTCATGTTCACCAAACATATCGAGCAGGCCGACAAGGGCTGCGACTTCGACTTCCTGAAGACGGACTTCGGCGCCAAGGTGACCGAGCCGGCGATCAACTGAGCAAGCATCAAGGAGAAACTATGAACCCCGCAACCCGTGACAAACTGATGGGCGTCTCCGTCGCAACGCTCTGCTCGGCGCTCTACAAGCGTGGCCTCAGGAACCAGACGATCCAAGACGTGCGGCCGGTCAAGCCGAAGGGCAGCAACATGGTTGGGCCCGCTTTCACGCTGCGCTACATGCCGGCGCGCGAGGACCGCAATCCCATGACGGTGTTTCGCAACCCTCAGCATCCGCAGCGCCACGCGATCGAGACCTGCCCTCAGGGGCATGTGCTTGTGATGGACAGCCGAAAGGATGCACGTGCGGCGTCCGCTGGCGATATTCTCATTACCCGGCTGATGGTGCGCGGCGGGGCAGGGGTCGTGACCGATGGCGGCTTTCGTGACGCGATGGTGATCGGCGAACTGGACATTCCCGCCTATCATCACCGACCCTCCAGCCCGACAAACCTCACCCTGCACGAGGCGATCGACATCAACGTGCCGATCGGCTGCGGCGACGTCGCCGTATTCCCGGGCGATATCGTGGTCGGCGACGACGACAGTGTCATCATCATCCCGCTGGAAATCGCCGACGACATCGCAGACGAGGCGGTCGAGATGACGGCCTACGAGGATTTTGTCGCCGAACGGGTCAAGGCCGGCCACACGATCATCGGCCTGTATCCCGCTACGGACGAGAACAATTTGTCGATCTTTGCCGAATGGAGAAAGGCGAATGGTCGGTGAGGGGATGGAGGCCGGGGTCCAGGGTGACGGTCGGCCAAGACCTCTGGAGGTGGCGCTTGCGAAGCTATTTTGCCCTACCACGATGATCTGTGGTTGCCGCGCGTTTCAACGCCTCACCGGAGGCCGACATACGCTGTTCGCGAGTAACGACGGCCAAGCTGGAGCACGATTGCAAACTTCGGTCTCGTATCATGTCTCGCCGTCATGGTCGAAGAATGGACATTTGCGATAGGCATCGGCTTGCGTCGTCATTGTGGACTTTTCAGGAGCGCCGCCTAGTTTCCATGAAAAGCGGCCGGATTGGGGCGGGATCGTCCGTCCCAATGATCCGCAAGTCGGAGCGCAGGAGGACAAATCCGCGGTATGAAAAGTTTTGTCATCAACCCCCCGGTTTTCTACGGCTCAGTCATCGTCATCGGTCTGTTTCTGGTGGTCGGCATCGCCATACCCGGGCAAGCGGGCGCTTTTTTTGGCGCCGTACAGGCATCGATCCTCGGCGCGTTCGGCTGGTTCTATTTGCTTTCCGTCGGCATATTTCTCGCATCCGTCCTGCTGCTCTGTTTCGGCCGCTTCGGACAGCTCAAGCTTGGTCCGGATGATTCCGTTCCCGATTTCCGCTTTCTGTCGTGGATCGCCATGCTGTTTGCCGCCGGCATGGGGATCGGCCTGATGTTCTACGCCGTCGGTGAGCCGATGACGCATTTCATGGCGCCGCCGACGGCCGAGCCGCGTTCGGTCGCAGCCATGCGCGAAGCAATGACTGTGACCTTCTTCCATTGGGGGATCCACGCCTGGGCAATCTACGCCGTTGTCGGCCTGTCGCTCGCCTATTTCGGCTATCGCTACAACCTGCCGCTGACGATCCGTTCCGGCCTCTACCCGATTCTCAAAAACCGTATCGATGGTCCGATCGGTCACGCGGTGGATATCTTTGCGATTGTCGGCACGATGTTTGGGATCGCCACGTCGCTCGGTGTCGGCGTCTCGCAGATCAATGCGGGTCTCAACCATCTTCTCGGCGTTCCGATCGGCATCGCTGTGCAGTTGCCGTTGATCGCAGTCGTGACCGCGATGGCGACAGTGTCGGTCGTGACCGGCCTCGACAAGGGCGTCCGCATCCTGTCGGAAACCAACCTTATCGTTGCCATCCTGTTGATGATCTTCGTTCTCGTGGTTGGTCCGACCAGCCTGTTGTTTCGGGATTTCGTGCAGAACCTCGGTCTCTATTTCGACACGCTGGTCCTGCGCACATTCAACATCTACGCCTATGAGCCGACGCCCTGGGTTGATGCCTGGACCCTGTTCTACTGGGCCTGGTGGATCTCCTGGTCGCCATTCGTCGGCATGTTCATCGCCCGCATTTCCCGCGGCAGAACCGTGCGGGAATTCGTCGTCGCCGTCCTCTTCATTCCCGCCGGGTTCACCTTCTTCTGGATGACGGTGTTCGGCAATACAGCGATGTTTATCGATACCGGCATCGCCAACGGCGCTCTCGGCGCGGCTATCGCCAATGACGTATCAGTGGGGCTGTTCCGGTTCTTCGAGTATCTGCCGCTGCCGGCAATTACCTCGACGCTCGCGGTTCTGCTGGTGTCAATCTTCTTCATCACCTCGGCAGATTCGGGTGCGCTTGTCGTGGACTCCATTGCAGCCGGCGGCGAGACGAACACGACAACAGGACAGCGGGTTTTCTGGTGCGTTATGGAGGGTTTCGTGGCGGGGTGCCTGCTGCTCGCCGGTGGCCTGACAGCGCTGCAATCTGCCACTGTCGCCAGCGCGCTGCCGTTTGCCGTGATCATGCTCGGTCTTGTCCTTTCGCTGTATCTGGGCATGCGAGAGGACCTTGCACAGCGCGATGCGCACAACGGCGCCACTCTTCCGGCTGCCCAGCCGGCATCCGGGCAGACCTGGCAGCGGAGACTGGCCCTGATGCTGGCCACCGCGACCGAAGCCGATGTCCGTCGCTTCATCGACACGTATGTGCGTCCAGCCCTTGATCAGGTCGCGCAGGAACTGACCTCCCGGGGACGGCATGCGCAGGTGGTCGATGACACGGACGGAGCGATCGTCCTGCGCTCACCCGCACAAGATGTTCGTGACTTTGTCTACGGTGTCACACCCACAAAGCAGCGCGTCGCGAGTTTTACGCCTGTGCGGGCCGGAGAGCCTGAGTTTCGCTTTGAAGCGCGGACCTATTTCTCGAGCGGCAATCGCGGGTATGACGTGATGGGGATGTCGCGCGATCAACTCATCAGCGACGTCCTGGCGCAGTTCGAACGCTATCTTCACCTGGTGCATTCGCCGGAGTTTCAGCTGGTCCACAGTGCTCCAGAACATCCATCCGGAATATAGCTGTTATGGGGGGCGGCCTCGTTGCAAGGCGCGCCTGTTACCATAACAGGTCCGACGCTCATCGTAGCGGAAGGCGGTCTGTTCGCAGACGCTTGATCCGAGATCCCGCTACGTGGGTTGAGCTCCAAAGCGGACACCAAGTGTCGCGGCAGACTGACGGGCGACCTCATTAATCCCAACTTGGCAGGCAAAGGCGTACACCTGAGACGTCGACAAGAGACGGCCCGCGATGAGCCAGAAGAGTGAGAAGACCGATGACATCACGCTGGGTTTGGCTTTTGTCGAAACTGGTCCGGAAAATCTGGTTTCGGGCAAGTCTGTTTTCCATCCTTGCCATTATCACCGCACTTGTCGCCATCGTCGCCAGTCCGTTCATTCCAGGTGATCTTCCGACGAAGATTGGCGCTGACGCTGTCGACAATATCCTGGGCATCATTGCCTCGAGCATGCTGACGGTCACGACATTCTCCCTCAGCACTATGGTGTCGGCCTATTCGGCTGCGACCAGCAACGTCACACCGCGTGCGACCACGCTGGTCATGGAGGACAGCACGACGCAGAACGTGCTCGCGACCTTCATCGGCTCCTTCCTCTTCAGTCTTGTCGGGATCATCGCGTTGAGCACCGGCGCCTACGGCGACCGCGGTCGCGTCGTTCTCTTTGTTGTGACAGTTGCCGTGATTGTGCTGATTGTCGTCACGCTCTTGCGTTGGATCGACCACCTTTCCAGGCTCGGGCGTGTCACAGAAACGACCGAGAGAGTGGAAAAGGTCACCGTAGAGGCGATGCGGTCCCGGCGTAAGCAACCGTATCTCGGCGGAAGCCGGTTAAGCGCTTTCGAGACCATTCCGGCCACGGCGAGACCGGTCTTTGTCGATCGGATAGGGTACGTGCAGCATCTTGATACCGGCGCCCTTTCCGGCATCGCAACCGACGCGAAAGCGCAGATATACATTCACATGATTCCGGGTCAGTTTGTGGATCCGTCGACGCCGGTTGCGTGGATCGACGGCGCCGATGACGGCGAGGAGACAACGGCAATCTCCCGCTGTTTCACGGTGGGCGATACCAGGTCCTATGATCAGGACCCGCGATTTGGCGCTGCAGTTCTGTCGGAGATTGCGTCTCGCGCCCTTTCGGCGGCCACCAACGATCCCGGTACCGCGATCGATGTTCTCACGCGGACAGTGCGCGTTCTGGCTGTCTGGAACGAAACGACAGGGGAGGATGAGCATGAAGTGCCGTATCCAAATGTCTACGTGCCGGCGATCAGCCTTGACGAACTGTTTGATGATCTCTTCACACCGATCGCGCGGGACGGCGCCGGCGTTGTCGAAGTCGGGCTGAGATTGCAGAAAGTGCTGCGAATTCTCGCGACGTTTGAACATGATCGCTATCGCGAAAATGCCATACGCCACTCGAGGGAGGCCCTTGAGCGGGCCAAACATGGACTGACTTTGCCGGCGGATTTCGAGCGCGTAAAAGCCGCGGCAGAGGCGGTTGGGGGATTGTAGCTGCGGTTGTTCAAGCGTGACGAGCGAAGCCAGCATCGCGTAATAGCGCTGTTCTGAAGGGAAAATCCATTCATCACAGGAAATCTTGATGAAGCCTTGTAACAATGTGGATTCCTGCGCGTCTTCCTGAAGCAACGTATATTGCGGGTGGAAAGACGAAATCTATGGACCAGAACGAGGGCTTTTCCCGATCCACCTGGACGCGGCCGAAGCGTTTCGATCGCAACCTGGTGGTCATTGGCGCCGGATCCGCTGGGCTGGTGTCTGCCTATATCGCTGCCGCCGCCAAGGCGAAGGTGACGCTGGTCGAGGCGAACAAGATGGGCGGCGATTGCCTCAACTTTGGCTGCGTCCCCTCGAAGGCCCTGATCAAGAGCGCAAAGGTGGCGCACCAGATGCGCCATGCAGACCATTACGGCCTGGAGCCGGTCGAGCCGAAGGTGCCTTTTTCCGCCGTGATGGAGCGGATCCACAGGGTGATCGCCGAGATCGAGCCGCATGACAGCGTCGAGCGCTATACGGGGCTCGGCGTCGAAGTCCTGCAGGGCTACGCAAAGCTGATCGATCCCTGGACGGTGGAAATTTCCCTGAACGAAGGCGGCACGCAGCGTCTGACGACGCGCGCGATCATCATTGCGACCGGCGCCCAGGCCTTTGTGCCCCCGATACCGGGCCTCGCCGAAATTGGCTATCTCACATCCGATACCATGTGGGAGCGGCTCCGCGATCGCCCTTCTGTGCCGCAGAGGCTCGTCGTTTTGGGCGGAGGGCCGATCGGCTGCGAGCTGGCGCAGAGTTTTGCTCGACTTGGCTCCGAGGTCACGCAGATCCAGATGGCACCACGGCTGATGATGCGTGAGGACGATGATGCGGCCAGGGTCGTCGAAGCCTCGATGAAGGCGGACGGCGTCAATGTGCTGACCAGTCACAAGGCGGTCGCCTGTGGCGCGGATGCCGGTGAAAAATGGATCGAGGTCGAGAAGGACGGGGCCAAGTTCCGCATCGGCTTTGACGAGATCATCGTCGCGGTCGGACGCGCCCCGAGGCTGAAGGGCTTCGGGCTCGAAGATCTGGGCATCAAGGTCGATCGTGTGGTCGAGACCAACGAATACCTCCAGACCCTTCATCCGAACATCCTGGCGGCAGGCGATGTTGCAGGGCCCTACCAGTTCACCCATGTCGCCGGGCATCAGGCCTGGTTTGCGGCGATCAATGCGCTGTTCGGTGATCTCAAGCGCTTCAAGGCCGATTACTCGGTCATTCCGTGGGCGACCTTCACCGATCCGGAAGTGGCGCGTGTCGGGCTTTCGGAAGACGATGCCAGGCAGAAGAATATTCCGCATGAGGTGACGCGTTTTGGCTTGGACGATCTCGATCGCGCGATCGCTGATGGATCCGCCCGCGGCTTCGTCAAGGTGCTGACCGTGCCGGGCAAGGACAAGATCCTGGGTGCAACCATTGTCGGCGAGCACGCCGGCGACTTGCTTGCAGAATTCGTCTTCGCCATGAAACATGGCCATGGGCTCGGCAAGATCCTCGGCACGATCCATATCTACCCGACGCTGGCAGAGGCCAACAAGATGGTGGCAGGCCAGTGGCGCCGCAATCACATCAACGGGTTTCTGCTCTCGCTGCTTGAACGCTTCCAGACCTGGAGGCGCGGATGATCGACGCCAAGATCCTGCCGCTGCAGAAGGCAACTCTGCAGCCCATCGCTGCGTTTCTGGCCCATCGTGGGGTTCGTGCAGATCAGATCAGCCTCGTTGGTTTCGGGGGCGGGCTCGGCGCCTTCGCCGCTCTCTGCCTCGGCTACTTTTGGGTGGCGCTTCTGCTGATCCTTGTGAACCGGGCGCTGGACGGGCTCGATGGTGCGGTTGCCCGCCTGCATGGTCCGACGGATCGTGGCGCGTATCTCGACATCGCGCTCGACATGGTCTTCTACGCGCTGATCCCGCTCGGTTTCGCGGTTGCGGTGCCCGAGATCAATGCGCTGCCCGCAGCGGTGCTGATCGTGTCCTTCGTCGGCACAGGCTCGTCCTTCCTCGCTTTCTCGGCAGTTGCGGCGAAACTCTGCCGCGAGGCCCCGGAATTTCCCACCAAGGGCATCTACTACGCTGGCGGTCTCGCCGAAGGCTTCGAGACGATCGCGGTCTTCATCGCCATGTGCCTCTTGCCTTGGCATTTCCCGCTGATTGCCTATGGATTTGCCGCGCTTTGCGGGGTGACGACCGTCATCCGCTGGCGCCAGGGCTGGGTCGCCTTTTCCGGAGATGATCGATGAGCCACGCCGTGTCCCTCTCAGAGATCCGCATTCAGCCGGTCAAGCGCGTTGCGCACCGTCAGCCGCGCTCGGTGCAGAAGTACCCGCATATTGCCCTCGGAAATGTCGAGAAGGGTGCAGACCTCCGCCGGATCGAGCTCCTGCTGGCCGCGCAGGATCAGCACCGCGCGCTGCGCCTGAGGCAGAGTTTCGATGACGGCTTCCACATGCTGCAGAACGCTTCGACCCTCGACATGGCGTTCCGGCGTCAGGTTTTCCCAAAGTGCGGGCATGGTACGCCAGTGGCCGCGCCCGTCGAAAGCGTCGTTGAGGGTGCCGTCGACACCAAAATCGTCGAAAGAAACCGTGCGGCCTTCGCGTCTGGCGCGGCTGCGCGCCTTGTTGATCAGGATAGTGTAGATCCAGCTTGCAAGCGATCCGCGCCCCTCGAAGAGATCGATGCGGTCGAGCACTGTGACCCAGGTGTCCTGCGCGACGTCTTCCGCGATGACACGCGAGCGGACGATGCCGTTGCAAAGGCGGATCATCGCAGCATTGTGCCGACGATAAAGCAACTCGAACGCTGCCGCATCCCCCTCGACGAGACGCAGCGCCAGAGCCCGATCATCACAATCAACCTGCGCCATGCTGCCCCCAACCTCAGCTCAGGCGTCATTAGCGAAACAATCGCCTTCAAAGTCCAGCCGCATTCGATCCTATCAAGCCATAGTGACCACGCGGGATCTGTCGCGCCGGTACATCCGATCCCACAAGGCATGCCGCAGTTTCACGGAAACCGCCATGATTGACAGCCGTTCCCCACAACACGGCGCGCCGCCGGATGACGAGCCCACCACCTCGAAGGGCGCTGTCGGCCAAGGTAGCGTGTGGCGTTATACGCCCTTGGTCCTCGTCATCGCTGGCCTCGCACTCGGCTATGCCGTCGGCCTGCAGGACTATCTCAGCCTCGGATTTCTTGCCGAACAACGGCAGGCTTTGAGGAGTTACGTCGACGCCAATGTCCTCTGGTCGGCCGTGATCTTCCTGCTCGTCTATATCGCGGCCGTCGCCTTCTCGTTTCCGGCAGCGTCCGTGCTGACCATCTTCGGTGGTTTCCTCTTCGGCTGGATGATCGGGGGGGCGCTGGTGGCCGTTGGTGCCACGGTCGGTGCGGCGATCCTGTTCCTCGCCACGCGCTCGGCCTTCGGCGATTTTCTGCGCCACCGGGTTGATGGGGTCATCAAGAAGATGGCGGACGGTTTCCGGGAGAATGCCTTCGGCTATCTCTTCGTCATCCGTCTCGCTCCGGTCTTTCCCTTCTTCGTCGTCAATATCGCGGCTGCCCTGTTCGACATCAGCCTCGGTCGTTTCATAGCCGCCACGTTCTTCGGCATCCTACCAGGAACTTTCGCCTATGCCTATCTCGGCCAGGGAGTTGACAGTGTGCTGGTCGCCGCGCAGGCGAGCGGAAGGCAAGCGCAGATTTCGGATCTCGTGACGCGCGATATCACGCTCGCCTTCTTCGCGCTGGCGCTGGTGGCGCTGATCCCGACGCTCGTGCGGCAGATCCGCAAGCGCAGGAGTTCGCAATGAGCGTTCACTTTACCACATCCGGGGAGGGCTTAGCCATGTTTCGATGCAGTGAAGTGGTCGAGCGCGCCAGCCTTCTGATCGACGGCGATCTCGGCTTCTGGCCGCGGCTCAACATCAAGCTCCACCTGGCGATTTGCCGGGGATGCCGGGCCTTCGTCGAACAGATGCGCATCACCCATGATCTGACTGCAATGGCGGGCGCCCTACATGATCCGGCACCAAGCGAGGAGATTACGGCCGCGCTCGCGCGACGAAAAATGGGTCCCGGCAAGAAAGCATGAAACCCGGCGCATCTCGAAGACGTAACTCAAACAGGAGCCGCAGCGCGTCAGCGTCAGGCGGTCGACTTTCAGGGAGTAGGGCACAGAATGCGATTGATGACAGGGATTTTCGCCGCCGCTTTGATGGCAGCCACAAGTAGCTTTCCGGCGAGAGCCGCCGGCCCCGAGCTTTCCGACTGGGCAGCCGTCGAGAAGGCAGCAACCGGCCAGACGGTCTATTTCAACGCCTGGGGCGGCTCGGAAAACATCAACGCCTATCTCGAATGGGTGGGCGCCGAGATGCAGTCACGCTACGGGGTGAGCGTGGTGCAGGTGAAGCTCGAGGATACCGCAAGCGCGGTCGCCAAGGTGATCGCCGAGAAAGCCGCCGGCAAGAATGACGGCGGCTCGGTCGATCTCATCTGGATCAACGGCGAAAACTTCGTCTCGATGAAGCAGCAAGGGCTGCTCCTCACCCCCGGCTGGGCAAGCTCGCTGCCCAACTGGGCCTATGTCGATGTCGAAAACCAGCCGACCATCCTCACAGATTTCACCGAGCCGACAGAGGGCCTTGAAAGCCCCTGGGGTGGCGCGAAGATGGTTTTCTTCCATGACAGCGCGCGCACCGAAGCCTTCGCCATGCCGGACAACGCGACTGCGCTTCTCAATTGGGCGAAGAAGAACCCAGGCCGGTTTTCCTATCCGGCCCCACCGGACTTCAGCGGCTCGTCCTTTCTGAAACAGGTTTTGAGCGAGGTGATCGCCGACCCCTCCAAACTGGCGAAGCCGGTCAGCGAAGAGACTTTTAACGCTGATGTCGAGCCGCTCTTTGCCTATCTCGACCAGTTGCATCCGGCAGCCTGGCGTTCGGGCAAGACATTCCCGCAGAACTATTCGGATATGAAACAGAAGCTGGCCGACGGCGAACTGGACATCATCTTCGCCTTCAATCCGTCGGAAGCCTCTGCCGGGATCAAGGCCGGCGAACTGCCCCAGACCGTGCGCTCCTTCACCTTCTCCAAAGGCACGCTCGGCAACACCCATTTCGTCGCCATCCCCTACAATGCCAATGCGAAGGAGGGGGCGCTGGTGACGGCGAACTTCCTCATCTCGCCTGAAGCGCAGCTTCGCAAGCAGGACCCGACTTATTGGGGTGATCCGACCGTTCTCGCCATGTCAAAACTGCCGGAGCCGGATCGTGCCGCCTTCAAAGCGCTCGACCTCGGCGCAGCCACCCTTGCGCCGGACAAGCTCGGCCCCGTGATTGCCGAGCCGCATGCGAGCTGGATGGAGCGCATCGAGGTCGAATGGCGCCGGCGCTACGCCAGCGGAAACTGAGCTGTGACAGCCCAGGCGACCGATCGCTCCTTTTTGAACGGAATGACCGCACTTCTTCCGAGGAGTGCGGTTGCCGTCACGCTTAGCCTTCTGGTCCTGCCGATCACTTTCGGGCTCCTCGGCACGTTGCTGCCGGCCTTCGGCTATCTGCCCGCACTCGGCGGACATGACCTCAGCCTGCAACCCTTTCGAGATCTTGCGGCGACACCGGGTCTGCCAACAGCGGCAGTCTTGAGTGTAGCAACCGGCCTCGCCGCCACCCTGATTTCTCTCGGCATCACGCTGATCTTCGTTGCGAGTTACGCCGGCACACCGACGCTGTCACGCCTGCAGCATCTGCTGTCGCCTCTCCTGGCCGTGCCCCATGCGGCGGCCGCTTTCGGGCTCGCCTTCCTGATCGCGCCATCGGGTTTCCTTATTCGCCTCGTCGCGCCTCTCTTTGGCATTGATCGGCCGCCGGACATTCTTATCCCCCATGACCCGATGGGGCTGACGATGATCGCGGGCCTCGTGATCAAGGAAACACCGTTCCTGTTTCTGGTCACGTTGGCGGCCCTGCCGCAGGTGGAGCTTTCCGCTGCGCGAAGGCTTGCAGCCTCCTTCGGTTATGGGCGTATTGCGGGCTTCGTCTACCTGCTCTGGCCGTCGCTTTACCGGCAGATCCGTTTTGCCGTCTATGCCGTCATCGCCTACTCGTCCTCGGTCGTGGATGTGGCGCTGATCCTTGGTCCCAACCTGCCCGGCACGCTCGCGACCCGGCTCGTCCAGTGGATGAACGATCCGGATCTGTCCGTGCGTTTCCTCGCCTCGGCCGGTGCCGTCCTGCAACTGGGCGTCACCCTGGCAGGATTGCTCTTGTGGTTGATGCTGGAGCGGGTCGCTGCGGTCCTGCTCCGCGCATCGCGGGACAGGGGATGGCGGTTCGTTCGCGACCAGTTGCTGCGCCGCGCGTCGATCCTGGTCGTCGGCCTGATCGGCGGAGCCGTCTTCGCAGGCCTCGCCATTCTGGCCATCTGGTCTGTCGCCGGTCTGTGGCAGTTTCCCGATATCCTGCCGCAGAGTTTTACGCCGAGGAGCTGGATGAGTGCCTTGCCGCGCATTGGCGATCCGCTCGTAACGACACTGGTGACAGGTCTCGCCTCGACGCTGCTGGCCATCCTGCTGACCGTCGGCTGCCTGGAGCGGGAGATTCAGACGGGACGCCGCGTGAGCCAGAAGGCGCTGTTGATGCTCTACCTGCCGCTGATCGTGCCGCAGATCACCTTCGTTTTCGGCCTGCAGCTGCTTTTCATCGGTAGTGGTGGCGGCGATTACAGGCTGACAGCCCTCGTGCTCGTGCACCTGGTCTTTGTGCTGCCTTATGTCTTTCTCTCGCTCGCCGATCCCTGGCGCGCGCTCGATCGTCGCTACGAGATCATTGCGACAGCACTCGGCCGGTCACGGCTGTCGGTGCTCGTGTCGATCCGCCTGCCCATGCTGGTCCGTCCGATCCTGACAGCACTTGCCCTTGGCTTTGCCGTCTCGGTTGGGCAGTATCTGCCAACCCTCCTGATCGGGGAGGGGCGGCTCTCGACCATCACCACGGAGGCCGTCGCTCTAGCCTCCGGCAACAACCGCCGTGTCATCGGAGTCTATGCCCTGCTGCAGACCATCCTGCCTTTCCTCGCCTTCGTGCTCTTCGCGCTGATCCCCGCAGCGCTCCACCGCAACCGCCGGGATATGAGGGTCTGATGATCGTCCAGCGACAGCCGACCAATGGCCTCTCCCTCTCGAATGTGTTGATCCGTCTGGGTGATGTCAGCCTGATTGCGCTGACCGCGGACGTTCCTCCCGGTTCAGTCGTCACCGTCATGGGACCTTCGGGATCGGGCAAATCCACCTTGCTGTCCTTCATCGGCGGGTTTCTCGATCCTGTATTCGACGCCAAAGGGACCGTCTTTGTCGATGGTGTCGATCTCCTGTCGCTGGAGCCGCAAGCCCGTCGCGCCGGGATCCTGTTCCAGGACCCGCTGCTCTTCCCGCATATGTCTGTTGGCGCCAATGTCGCCTTCGCCATTCCGGCAGATGTGCGAGATCGCCGCCAACGCCGGCAGATCGCGGCAGACATTCTCGCCGACATGAACCTTGCAGATTTTGCGGATCGGGACCCGGCCACGCTCTCCGGCGGGCAAAAGGGCAGGGTGGCGCTTGCTCGCGTTCTCGTCTCCCGGCCGAGATTGCTGCTTCTCGACGAGCCCTTCTCCAAGCTCGATATGGAGTTGCGCGCCCAGATGCGAACCCTCGTGTTCGAGCGTGCAAGAACCGCCGGCCTGCCGGTCATTCTTGTCACCCATGACGAAGCGGATGCCGAGGCCGCTGGCGGTCCCGTTCATCGTATTGGCATGAAGGGAGCAGCTCATGACTGAGGCGAACGCGAAAATCCCGGTCGTGCTTCTCGGTGGTGGCCACGCCCATGTCGAGGTGGTGCGCCTGTTGGGGCAGATGGGTCTCGGCGCGCAGATCACGCTGGTTTCGCCATCGCGCTATGCGCCTTATTCCGGCATGCTTCCGGGCCATATCTCGGGGGAATACGGTTTCGACGATTTCCACATCGATCTGGCGACCTTGTGCGCGCGCGCTGGCGGCGCCTTTGCCGAAACCACGGCGACCGCTATCGACCCGGAACGCCGGGTGGTCTCAGTCGCGAGCGGCCAAAACCTCGGCTACGGGCTGCTCTCGATCGATATCGGCTCCACCCCTATACTGCCCGACGGCATATCGGCCGGCATCTCCGTAAAGCCGATCGCAAGCTTTGCCGATCGCCTTGCCCGGCTCGATGCGCTGGCCCCAGAAGGACGGCTCTCAACGATCGCGGTCGTAGGGCAGGGGGTGGCAGGCGTGGAGGTCGCCTTTGCGCTCAGACGCCGGTTTTCCGGACGAGACATCCGCATAATACTCGTCGGACGGGCAGCGGAGCCGGTTCCGGAGCGCAGTCGGCGGGCGCGGCATTTGTTGGAGCGGGAATTGCGAAGGGCGGCCATCGCCCATCACCCCGCGTTCGATGTCGTCGCTTTCCACGACGCTGAACTCATCGCCCGTGATGGGCGGCGGCTCGCAGCAGATCAGGTCATCTGGACGACGTCGAGCGGCGCACCAGGCTTCTTGCGCGAGACCGGCCTTCTCCTCGACCAAAACGGTTTCATTCGCGTGGATGATACGCTGCGATCCCTTTCGCATCCGGATGTCTTCGCTGCCGGCGACGTCGCATCTCTGCCGAGCCCCCGTCCAAAGGCCGGCGTGTTTGCCGTGCGCCAAGGACCGGTCCTGGCCGAGAACATCCGCCGCAGCCTCTGCGGAGAAGCCCCGCTTTCTTATCAACCGCAACGGCAGTGGCTGGCACTGATCTCTCTCGCCGACGGGCGGGCCATTGCCGACAAGTGGAACATAGCCGTGGCCGGCCGCTGGGTGGCCAATTGGAAGCATCGCATCGACAGCCGCTTCATGCGGAAATATCAGGAGTGAAGCGGCCGCCTTGTCGCTATTTCTCGAAGCGAGCCCATTCTGGTTGATCGTTCAGTGCGCCTCGAGCGAGCGGGTAACCGTGGCAACACTGCATGAGGCGCGCCGAGCTAATTCGGAGCAGTCTTTGCAACAGTTGCAAATCCGTGCTCGGCGGCTTCGAGAGCGACGGCGATGTCAGCTTCCGTATGGGCCGCGCAAAGGAACATGTTGTGCCGCGGATGGAAATAGACGCCCTTGGCAAGGGTTGCGTTACAGAACGCATATCCTTTCGCGAAGTCGGCGTCGTCGTCAAACAGAACGGTCGGCATCTGCGCGGGGCCTGACTGACGGATCGATAGACCGAACTGGCGTGAACGTGTTTCCAGACCATCGCGCAGCATTTGACCAAGCCGCGCAATCTTGTCCGGGACGTTGTCGCGGCGGACCACCTTTAGCGTTGCAAGAGCGGCAGCCATCGACACGGCACCAGCCCAGAATGAGCCCGTGACGAACACCTGCGAGGCCGCCTTGCGCAGCCAGTCACTGCCGGTCACCGCCGAAAGGGCGTAACCGTTGGCGATTGCCTTGCTCCAGGCGGAAAGATCGGGACTGACGCCAAGCGGCTCCCAGCTGCCGGCCGTATGAAGACGGAAACCGGTGCGAACCTCGTCGAGGATAACGGCCGCACCTTTGGCGTCGGCGAGCCGTCTTACGGCCCTGGCAAAATCCTGAGTGGGCAGTTCCTGATCAAAACTCATGTCGTGGCGATAGGCCGAGACGACGATCGAGGCAATGTCGTCACCAGCTTCATTGACCGCATCTTCGAGCGATTCAATATCATTGAACGTGTAGTAGGCGAGGTGAGCACGATCTTCTGCCGTTACGCCGATGAGCGACGGAGAGCACCACGGAACTGCGCCGTGATAGGCGCCCTTGGCGACAAGGATTTTCCGCTTACCGGTCGCCGCGCGAGCAACAGTGACGCAGGTTGTAGTAGCGTCGGTGCCGTTCTTCTGGAACATTGTCCAGTCGGCGTGGGAAATAGTATCCACTACGAGTTCGGCCAGTTCGACCATGACTTCAGCTGGTCCGTTGAGGCAATCACCCATGCGCCTCTGGCGTTCGGCCGCCTCCTCGACTTCGGGGTGCTTGTGACCCAGGAGATTGGGACCCCAACTGCACATGAAGTCAACATAGCGGTTGCCATCGACATCCCAAAGCAGGCCACCTTCGCCGTGGCTGAAAAACTGCGGATATCTGTCCGGCAGCTTTGCAGCATTCAGGTGTCCCCACATTCCACCAGGAACGACTTTTTGTGCACGTGCGCGCAACGCGGCGTCTTGCATCCTGACCAGCTCCAACATCGAAAACTCCATCTGATAATTTGATATATCATATATGTCGGTGGCAAACAATATTTAATAGAGAAATTCGAACGCGTACCCCTGTCTCGTGCCGCCGACGTATCATAACAAATGGTGAGAGAATCGTGGGAGGCAGGGCATCATCTGTACCCAAATCAACGCTCCGGCCGCCGACGCTTGAAACAACCGGCGCCCTCCACGTATATTATATATAGTCCGTGGCTTTGGTTGGCATGGTTCGGCTGTGATGGGGAATGAGATGAGTGGATCGGATCGGGCGACAGACCCGAATGGTGTTGGACCAGTCGCACGCGATAGCCTCACCGGACTGGTTTACAACAACCTTCGACAGGCTTTGATGGAAGGGCGTTTCTGGCCGGGCCATCGCTTTAAGATCCGCGACCTGGCTGCAACGATGAATGTGTCCGAAACACCGATTCGCGAAGCCCTAATGCAGCTCGTTCGCGCCAGAGCTTTAGAAATGCAGGCGGGTCGTTCAATCGCCGTGTCCCACATGACCGCCAAGCAGTATATCGAGCTGCGGACGGTCAGGCTGTTCTTGGAGGGCCTTGCGGCGGAACACGCGACGACGCGTGTATCGGAAGCAGACATCGATCGTATGGAGGCCATCCACGCCGAACTGATTGCCGCGGAGAAGCAGCAGCGGTGGTCGGATGCCGTGCGCGCCAACTGGCAGTTCCATCGCGGCCTGTACGAGGGGTCCGAACTGCCGGAGGTCCTGGCCATACTAGACGATATCTGGATGCGCAACGGTCCGCTCTTGAACTTTCACTACCCGAGCGCTCCCCCGACCTACCCGAACGAGCATCAGCACCTCTCCGTCCTCAAGTACTTGCGGCAGCGTCGTGCGGACAAGGTACGCGAGGCCATTCAGGCAGACATGATGGAGGGTGGCCAAAACCTAGTGCGCCTGCTAGAGAAATCCGGCGGTACCCGATACCTGCCGCCACCCACTCCCTGACTCTGCAAAGTTTGTAGCGCCTGTTATCGCTCCTGCTGCGCTAGGGTCTGCCGCACCGTCGCGGCTAGGGCATTTGCGGATAGTCCATATTTCTCGAAGAGAAATGGCGTGGTGCCGCCTTCCGCAAACGTGTCGCGGACGCCGATCCGGCGGAATTTCGACGACACGTCGTTCTCCATCAGCATCTCCGCCACCGCGCTGCCGAGCCCGCCGATGATCGAGTGATTCTCCGCCGTAACCACGAGCGGCATCCGTCGGGCGAGGTCGATCAAGTCGGGATCGAGCGGCTTGATCGTCGACATGTCGACGATCGTCATTTCGACGCCCTCGCGGCTCAGTTCGTCAGCGGCCGACAGTGCGATGTCGACCATCATGCCGCAGGCGACAATCAGACCCTGTCTGCCCTCGCGCAGCACCCGCATCTTCCCGATGGTGAATTCGGACGCGGTTTCACCGGCTCTTTCCGTCCCGTCGGTGCGCTTTAGCCGAAGGTAGACGGGACCGTCATACTTGGCGATCGCGGCGACCGATGCACGTACTTGGTCCGGGCTGCTCGGTTCGATTACCGTCATGTTCGGCAAAGCGCGCATCAGGGCAATATCGTCGATCGCCTGATGGGATACACCAAGCAGTGTCGTCAATCCGGGAATGACGCCGACGATCTTCACGTTGGCGCGTGGATAGGCGACTTGCATCGCCACCTGGTCGTAGCAGCGACGGGTGACAAAGACGCAAAAGCTGTGAACGAATGGGATTTCGCCGGACCGGGCCAAGCCCCCGGCAATGCCGATCATATTGGCTTCGGCGATGCCGACCTGGTGAAAGCGCTCCGGCAATTGATCCCGAAACAGGTCCGTCTCCGTTGGAAGTGTCAGATCCGCCGTCAGGCATACAATCCGTTCGTCGTCGCGTGCGGCCTGCAATAGCGCTTCGCCGTAGTGTTTCCGTGCAGTTGCCGCAGACGCACCACGCACGTTGAAGTCCAGGACTTCCAGCGATCCGCGATCTTTGCTCTGGCTCATGTTCGCTCCTTTGCGTCAGCAAGTGCGACCAGCGCTTCCTCGGCGACGTCGGCTGGCAGTTTCAGATTGTGTGCGAGGATCCCTTCGAGCGAAGGCACGCCCTTGCCGGCAATCGTTGTGGCCACGAGGCAGGTCGGCCTGTCCCGACCACGGGCTTGATCGAGCGCCGTTAGCAATGCCGGAATATCGTGTCCGTCGATGTTCTCGGATGCCCATCCGAATGCCTTGAACTTCTCGGCAACGGGCTCAACCGATACTACCTTGTCGATGTGACCTTCGACCTGCATGCTATTGTAGTCGATGATCAGACAGAGATTGGAGAGACCGGCGCTGCCAGCGTAGAGGGCAGCCTCCCAGAGCTGGCCCTCCTGCAATTCGCCGTCGCCAAGCACCACATAGATGCGGCTGTCCGACTTCCTGCGCCGTGCTGCCAGCGCCATGCCGATGCCAACCGAAAGGCCTTGTCCGAGCGAGCCAAGCGTTGCTTCGATCGCCGTGCCGACCCGCTCCGACGCGTTGACCTCGAATACGGAGCCGTCCTTGCAGTAGTCGCGCACCAGATTTCGGTCGACGAGCCCGCGCGCAGCAAGCGTCGCGTAAAAGATCGCAGTGTTATGCGCCGTCGAGAGAAGAAAGCGGTCGCGATCCGGCCATCGCGGGTCGGTCGGGTCGAGCCGCATTTCGGCGAAATACAGGACGGCAAAGAGATCGGCTGCACCAAGCCCCTGCTGGACGTAACCCTGGCCCGTTGGCGCCACGAGATCGATCACGTCGCGCCGGAGGGACAGGGCGATGCGCGCAAGTTCAGCTGCATCGCGTATGCGGACTGCAGGCTGCCGTTCGCGGCTGATGGCACTGTTCATAGGCTAGGCCCTCCCAAGCCATCGTTCATTTCTGACATTGTTGCGGACCTCCCTCGGTGCGGTTCAGCCAGCCGTGAACCGGTCGAGGATGTTGCGGGTGATGCGCTGAGTAAAGGGATCGCCACGCTTCAGGCCCATGACCCATTCACAGGTGGCAGCGGTCAACACCTCGCCTTTGCCGCGGGTCATGTGCACCATCATGCCGGAACCGTATTTGTATTTGGCGAGCCCCTCTGGCGTTACTTCGCCGGTCACGCATTCGACAAGGCCCTCGTGGTCGCTGCCGCGCACATAGTAGCGGAAGCCTTCGCCTTCGGGCTCGTCTTCGGCGAGTACCGCCGGCGACATGGCAAGGATCTCGATCGTGTCGGGTTGGCCCTCGACCTCGACGGGGTAGGGGAGGCCGTGGCGGAACGTGTAGTCCAGCCCGTCCACCTCGTAGGCGAAGATATGCTGCTTGTCGCCGAAGATGTCGGCATAGTGCAGTCCGGTCCCCGCAAATGCCCAGTGGGTCGGTCGGTAAACGGTCATGCCTTTCTGGCCGTTCGGGGCGAAACCACCCCAAGATGCGTACATCCCGTGCGCACCGTTGACGCCGACGGTGGAGGCGCCTGGCCACTTCACGGTGTGGTCTTCCCAGGCGCTGGTGAGCAGGTGCGCCTTGTCCGTGCCGGCGACCGGGTCCTTCTGGCTTGCTTTGAATTTGTGGCAGATCTGGCGTTTGCCATCCTCCTCAAGCCGGATCTGCCAGAGGAAGTTGGCGCCGAAGCGAGCGAGGTGTCCACCGCCTTCGACATAGCGCTCAATCGTCTCGCGCATCTCCCAGGTCCAGTATTCGTCATGACCGATAATTGTGACGCAAGGATAGGCGTCGAGCAGTTCCGGTCGGTAGTGCAGGTCGGTCTGGGTAATCATGTCCAGCTCGAACCCCTCCTTTTCGGCCCAAAGCACGAAGTGACGGTCGAATTGCGCCCATCCGGCGGCCGCATAATACTGGCCGAAGCCGTTGGCGTAGGCCCATTCCTTCATCGCGTATCGCGGTGCATCACCCATTTCCGGCGCGGGATCGGCGCAGATGCGCGGGGCACCCGCTGGTAGCCAGACGATCCCGCGCGTCCAGGGCCGTTCCAGCGAGAGGACGGGCGAGGGCTGGTCCTGCTTTTCGCCCTCGACGCCGAAATAGTGGTTAGCACCGCCAAAGTCATTATAGGACGTCCAGGTGCCGGTAGGCAGGACCATCAGGATCTTGGCGCGGCGGGTTTTGTCCGTGGGGCGCACGACAAAGAAGTGATGCTGGACGAACTTGATGCCGTTCGGCCTCTCGCAGGTCGAGACGACCCTGTAGAAGCCAGACTTGAGGTCGACCGGAAGCGTCCACTGATGGCTGACCGGCCAGTTGCAGCCGTTACGGTAGGCATCCTTGGGTGTTGACGAAAATACGCCGTTGATTGCCTCGACCTCATGCACCGTCTCCGGGTGCAAACCGTCACGATAGATCTGCATGCGCCATGTCTTGGCAGTCGAGGTCGAGTGGAAGGTGACCTCGTCGCCCGGATCGTAGGAGATCGCATCTGTGTAGGTATAGACCTCGGGAATATCGGGATCTTCGCGCGGCGCTTCGTACCATGGCTGGCTGTTCCAGTGATCGTCGGCATACATTGGCCGCACCTTGCGGGGCGCAACATTCATGGTGCCGAGTTCAGGCGATTGGAATTCCGGTCTGTCTGCCATTGGTAAAGGTCTCTTGCGATATTTGCGGTCGATGCCGCCGGGTTCGAAAGGCCGCACTGGCATGTGCGACCTGGCATTTCCGCCTATGCCAAACTCGGCAGGACGAACGGTTCCGGGTCGAGGAACCGCTTCACGACGTTGAGCGTGATGGCACTGATATTGTTGTCGTAGTTGTTGTAGCCCAGCGACATGCCGAACGTGATCGAGCCCGAAGCGAAGACCGCCCCGCCATTGGCTGTCTCGAAGAACACCATGTCGGCGCGGACAAGTGCGTTCTGGGTGCCGTCGAGCCCGTCGACCATGGTTCGGAACTCCTCCGGTGTCGGAAGTGCGCCGGCGCCGAGACCTTCGGAGGTTGCAAGCAGCAGCGCGTGGCGCGGCGTCCCGAGCTCGTAGTCGAGACGGTCGATCTCGCTGCCGACGGCGCCGCCATAGCGGAAGCCGAAATCGCCGAATTTTTCGTGTCTGCCGGTGCCTTCGAAGATGAAGGCCGCTCGCGGATCCTCACTGTCGGGCATGCGCACATAGTAGGTGCAGGTGTCGTTGATCATGGCCGAGAAGCCCGTGCCGACCAGTTTTTGTGGCGCAAAGCCGCTGTGCCGCCAGAGTGCACCCGGTTCGCCGGTACCTGCCAGATGCACTTCGCCCGGCTCGGACTCCCAGGTGCGCGTACCCGCCATGCCGCGGCGCACTTCGAGCGCCGCCGGAGCCGCGGGATGAAAGCCGCATCGCCAGTAGAAGGCATTGCCGCCCATCGAGACGTGGCGACCGCCTGCATTCTGGTACTCCATGATGCCGTTCATCATGTTGAAAGAGTAGTATTCGGCATGCGTCGGCGTCATCATCGCCCGGTACGGTTTGAGCGCCCGGGCACCCTCGCGGTCCAGCTCGATATCGGTGATGACGTCGTAGGCGATGCCCTTCTCCTCGAGCCAGTCGAGAATATGGGTGTCGTTGATCAGGTTGAACCAGTAGCCGCGCGGCCGCATGCTGAGCACCGGACGGAGCCAGGACGAATAGGCGCGGCCGGATCCATCGACATGGCTGTCATAGGTAGACTGGCCGATCTGAGGATGCTCCTGCATGTAGACATCGTCCAGCGGCAGCCACAGCACGTGCTCCATCAGCGTCTCGAAATGCACCTGATAGAGACGCAGCGCGCTGTTGGCATAGGCCAGATAGGTGGCAACCGAAAGCACGACCACGAGGTCGGCCCGCTTCGTCTTCTTGCCGGGTGTGACGAAGAACGTCACATAGCTCTCGCAGTCCGGCTCCGGTTCGTCGCCGGCCGGCGTCAGCCGCAGCGCATAGACGCCGGTTCGCCACTCCTCGGGCACATCGAGAGAGAAGGTCGTCTGCCACTGGCAGTCGTAGATGTCATCGCTGTGAAAATGGATGGCGGCGTATTCGCGCGGCGCAAGCCGGAAGTCATGAACCGCACCGGACCAGAAGAAGCCCGTGACGCCGCGGCGGGGCAACTGGTGCAGACGCCCGTGCAGGCAGTTGGCGGAAAGATCCTTCACGTCGAGCGAGGTGATACCGTCGCCGAAATCCCAGGAGGCGACAAGACCGGGTGCGGTAGAGCCGGTGCGAGGCTGGCAGTCGTAAACCCTCAGCGCTTCGGCACTCAGCGCCAGCGACACGACTCGCGGCGCCTCGATCTTGCCGTCGAAGTGGGCAGTGTAACGTTTCGCGCCGTCCAGATGATGCGCTGCGATCAGAAAATCCAGGCCGCTGTCGAGTGCCGACATGTCGGAAAGGTCGAAAGTCTCGGCGTGGGCAACAGCCGGACGCGTGCCGTCGGCAGGCACGATCAGCGACAGCGTTGCAGTCTTCTTTGCGAAGTCGAGAGTTGCGGAGATGAAGGACCAGACACGCTCGCGCGCCTTGACGTCGAGGGTCAGGCTAAGGCTTCCGATGCGCAGAACGGGATGGCCCTCGACATCGAGTTCGAGCGCATATCCCTCGGCTGTGCTTTCGCACCAGCTGCCCATGATACCGCGGGCGTTGTCGGCGATGCGGGTCGGATAAATGTAGCAGCCGAAAGACCATGCGTCGCCGCTCGGAACAAGTGCGCCACCGTGATGTATCACCGCGCAAGAGCCGGGGCGAATTTCTTGGTCGAGGCAGGTATGGACGCCATCGATGGTGCTGTTCATCAGGTCGTATTTGAAACCCGGTCCGTTGACGTCGACGTCACCGCAGCGAAGGCGCATGACTTCGACCTTAACGGCGTCTCGCTTGCTCGACAGCTGGAACTTGACGGTTTCTCCAGCCGGAACGCTGATGCGGTCGGGGTAGCCGAGATACTCGTTGGTCTTATAGATCACCTTGATACTCCGGGGGTAATGTTGCACCCGTCATGGCCTGCCAGCGGATCTTGAAGACATGCCATTCCGCCTCGGCCAGCGAGGTGAAGATGCGCTCGTCGACGAAAGGCATCGGATCGCCGCGCCGCTCGGGAATGCGCGAGAGGCGCCAGGCCTTCCCGGCCTCCAGCACGACCAGCACGAGACGACCCTGGGCTTTGCCCCAGCGCATCTTGGCCAGCATCTTGCGAAGTTCGGCCCCATGCACGCCTAGCGGGCTGTCGCGGAACTCCTCCACCAGATCGAGCCGTTGCGGGTCGATGACATAGCGCAGCGCGTTCGGGTCACTGGTGTGATCCATGGAAATCGTCCTGTCGTTGCAGTCGTATGTATTTGCTTATCGGCATTTTGGGCCTTCCCCCCACAGAACGGGGAGAAGGCGATGAGGAGCAGTTGTGACTGACCGTTTTAAAGTGATTAGCGGGTCAGCCAGGCTGTCCAGCGCTGACGCAGTTCGTCGCGATGGGCGCCGATCCATTCGAAGTCGGGTTTCACCAGCTTCTCGTAGTTCTCCGGCGACGTCGCGAAGAGCTTGGCTTCCTCCGGCTTCAGCTGGTCGTAGACGGTCTTGCTGCCGGTCGCGTAGTTCACGTCACGCATGAAAGGCACATGCGCTTCGGAATTGGCATAGAAGTAGTCGAGATAGGCGAGCGCGGCATTCTTGTCGGGCGCACCCTTGAGGATCGCCATATAGCCTGTGTCGCGGATAGCTCCGTCCCAGGACATGGCAACCGGCGCGCCTTCCTTGACCACTGCCAGCGCGCGGCCGGAGTAGCTCATGGTCATCACGACTTCCTTGTTGCGCATGATCTGCTGCACCTGGTCGCCGGTCTTCCACCAGACCGCGACATGCGGCCTGATTTCATCGAGCTTTTTATACGCGCGGTCGAGATCGAGCGGGAAGAGTTCGGTCTGTTTCACTCCGTCCGCCAAAAGTGCTGCGACGGGAACCCACCAGTCGCGATCGCCGGTGTCAGGCAGGCCGCGCGGGCCGGGAAAATCCTTGACGTTCCAGAAATCCGCCCAGGTCTTCGGCGCCTTGTCCTTGAACACGTCGGTATTGTAGTTGATCAGCATGCCACCGGTGGTCCGGGCGACGCCGTAGGGCGTGCAAGCATCCGCAACGCCGAATTTCTGCACGCTGGGAAGCTGGCTACAGTCAATCTTCTCGAGCATGTTAGTGCGCGCGACGAGATCGGGGCCGGTGGCAGTGACGATATCGAATTCGACGTTTCCTGTGCGCGTCATCGCTTCCGCACGCGCCCACTGGTCGGGAACCTCGATGGCGACGGGCACCACTTCAACGTCCTTGGCCTCGGCGAACGGTTCGTAGAAATACTTGGCAAGCGAATTGCCCATCAGGCCGCCTGTCGTGGCGATGACCAGCTGCTCCTCCAGTTCCTGCGCGACGGCGGGCGTCGTGGCGGCTATTCCTGCGGCGATTGTGATCGCTGCGGTGGTCCATTTCCAGTTCTGTATCGGCATGATGGTTCTCCTCTTGTTTTTCAGTTTTACGCGTGGTTCCCAGTCAGGTTTTGGCTCGCGACCTCATGAGAAAGGCGACGGCGAGTATTATTATGGAGAGGACGATCAGCAGCGTGGCGATCGCCGGAATGATGGGGGTCAGGTTTTGCTCGATGTCTTCGAACATCCGTCGCGGAAGGGTTTTGTAGCGGACACCGGACAGGAAGAAGGAAACGACCGGTTCATCGAAGGAGATGATGAAGGCAAACAGCGCGCCGCTCACCACGTTCGGCAGAATGAGGGGAAGCGTAATCAAACGGAAAGCGTTGAAACGGCTCGCACCGCAGCTCATCGCCGCCGCTTCCAGGTTCGCATCCACCTTCCCAAGTGCAGAGGCGGTTGTGAACACGACGAAGGGAAGCGCCAGGATGGTGTGGGCAAGCACAAAGCCTGGAACCGTCCCGGACAGCCCGATCGACTGGAAGAACAGGTAGAGACCGACCGCCAGCGCGATGTGCGGGACAATGATCGGGCCGATCAGCAGGATCTGGAAGAGCGTCGCGAGACTGCTCCTTCCGCGGACCATGGCGTACGTCGCCGCGGTGCCGATGACCGACGCCGAGATCGCGGTGAGGAAGGCAACCTGCACGCTGAGCCACATGGCGTTGCGCCATTGGCGGCTGGCGAAAAATTCCTCGTACCATTTCAGCGTAAAGCCGCGTGGAGGGAACTCCAGGTAGTCGCTTGTGCCAAAGGACATCGGGATGACAATGACCAGCGGAATGATGATGAAGGCGAGAACGGCGTAGACATATGCGCCGAGAGCCAGCGAGCCTTTGTCGACGGGTGGTTTCATGATTGCGCCCCCATCAAACGATCGAACCGGAGCGTCTTGCTGAAGATGATTGCGAGCAGGGTAACGAACAGCGTCAGGACGCCGACGAGTGCCGAGGCGAACGGCCAGTCCAGGACCTCGCGAATTTGCTGCGAGACAAGTGTGGCGATCATCAGTTCCTGCGGCGATCCGAGCAGTGCCGGTGTGATGAAGAAGCCAAGTGCGGTCAGGAATACCAGCAGCGAGCCGCTGGCGATGCCCGGCAGGCTGAGTGGCAGGATCACTTCTCGGAAGGTGGCGAACCGCGACGCGCCCAGAACTGCTGCGGCGCGTAGATAGTCGTTGGGAATGGCGCGCAGGGATCCGAAGATCGGCAGGATCATGAACGGCAGGAGCACGTGAGTCATCGCCACAACGACCGCTCCTTGCGTGTAGAGAAGCTTCAGCGGCTCTGATGTGATGCCGACAGCGATCAGGCCGGAATTCACTAAGCCTTCACGCTGGAAGAGGAACGACCACGCAGCAGTACGCACCAGCACGCTCGACCACAGGGGTAGAATGACGCAGGCGCCGACCAGGGCAGCCGTGGTGCCGCGGGCGCGGCTCATAAAGTAGGCGACCGGGAAGCCGAGCAAGATGGCAAGGCCGGTTACCAGCACAGCAGTCCACACGGTCCGCATCAGTACTCGCGCATAGACCGGATTTGTGACGACCCGTGCGTAGTTATCGAGTGTTGGGGCCGGTTCCATGAAGCTGATGTAAAGAAGCTGGGCGATTGGGTAGAGGAAGACGAATGCGATGATGGCGAAGAACGGCGCCAGCAGCAGCAGCGTTGCCAGTCCGCTGAGGCGTCGACCGTCAGAATGCCAGAACTGGGATCGGGTGCGACTGGTCACTTTGTCCCCTCGGCATAGAGCAGGATCGCTTCTTTCGGAACGCTGAAGGTCGCTGTCGCGCCGCGTGTCAGTGCGGCGAGATCGGAAGCGCCGGGAAGGCGAGCGCGGATTTCCGTTCCGTCGGGCAATGTGCCAATCAGCAGCAGGGCGGCCCCCGCATAGACGACGTCAGACAGGGTGACTTGCAGCGAGTAATCGGAAACACCGGTGCCGAGAGCCAAGCGCTCGGGCCTGAAGCCGAGAACGGCTTTCTGGCCAGTCTGCATTGTGTCGACGGCCGCAGCGGCCGGAACGGTCCAGCGTTCGCCCGACGGCAGCAGGACCGTCATCGTGTCGACGATGCTTTCCACCGTGACGTTGATGAAGTTCATCTCGCCGATAAATCCGGCGGTGAAGAGATTGGCTGGACGCTCATAAAGCTCGCGCGACGGTCCGATCTGCTGGATCTTGCCGTCCTTCAGCACCGCGACCCGGTCCGCCATGGTGAGCGCTTCGCTCTGGTCGTGGGTGACAAAGATCACGGTAATGCCGAGCTCGGCATGCAGGCGCTTGATTTCAAGCTGCATATCCTCGCGAAGGTTCTTGTCGAGAGCGCTTAAAGGCTCGTCCATCAGCAGGACACGGGGGCGATAGACGATTGCCCGAGCCAGCGCGATCCGCTGCTGCTGGCCGCCGGACAACTGGTTTGGAAAGCGCTCCCCGTAACCGGCGAGGCGTACGGTGGCGAGCGCTTCTTCAGCCTTGGCGTGTCGCTCGGCTTTCGCCATGCCACGCATCTTTAGGGGAAAGGCAACGTTGTCCAAAATGGACACGTGCGGAAACAGCGTGTAGTTCTGGAATACCATTCCCAGGTTGCGCTTGTTCGCGGGGAGATAGGTGAGGTCTTCCTCATCGACGACAATGTTTCCGCTCGTGGGAAACTCGAAACCCGCCACACTCATCAGGATCGTCGTCTTGCCGGAGCCGCTTGGTCCGAGCAGCGCCAAAAATTCTCCTGCAGCGATTTCGATGTCGACGCCGTTGACGGCGAAGACGCTCCCGAAGCGCTTCTCAAGACGACTTATGCGGATAGACGCGCCAGCCGCCGGTGCTCTGTTTGTTGCCATAGTCAATGAAGCCTGTTCCCACTTTTTTTGTTTGGCTTGGCTCAGGGCGCGAGACCCTTCAGAATGCGATTAGTATTGTACCTATACGTGGCGAACTCCGTTCGATATTTGATATATCGGAATGCTACTGCTTAATGAATGTTGCGACAAGGGCCATTTGCGCGTCGAGCATGGCTTTTCCGCCGATGGTGACGGCACCGCGCGCGCAGGCCGCATCCATCAGCCTGGTCACTGGCGGATTGACGATGATGTCGTAAACCACAGTAGAACTGGCGATGCCGCCGATCTCTGCCGGGACCGCATCCCCAGGCTTCATTCCGAGTGGCGTTGTATTGACGATCAGATCAAAGTCTTCCGGCGGAGCGGGTCCGGCCGATACCCTTGTTGCCGGGAACAGGGCCTGTACCGCGTCGGCGAGAGCGTGGCCGCGCGCTTCGTCACGATTGGAGATCCGCAGTTCCGCAGCGCCGGCTTCTGCAATTGCCATTGCCGTGGCGCGGCCGGCACCGCCCGCGCCGAGTTGCAGAACCCGTTTGCCTTCGACGGAGCATCCGTGGGCGTCGAGGCCGGCAAGAAAGCCTGGTGCATCGAGATTGTCGCCAACCAGCCAGCCGTCACGGCTTCGCCGGACGAAGTTCACGGCGCCAATCATCCGGGCCCGGTTGGTGACCTCATTTAGCAGCGGCATGATCGCCACCTTGTGCGGGATAGTGACGCCGAAGCCGACGACGTTGCCCATGCAGCGGATCGCGTCGACGACGGTGCCGAGGTCCCGCGGGCGAACGGCAAGCGGCGATGTCGCGAGGTCCTCGCCGCTCTCGGCGAAATAGGCATTCAGCACGGCGCTGGCGCGGACGTGGTCCACGGGATCGGCAAGTACGAACATGATCTTAGAGGTGCCGGTGATCTCCATGGTGCATCCTCCCCTTACGATCAGCCGGGCAACCGGCTGCGGCCGTAGCCCTTGTAGCGTTCCAGAACCCGTACGATCTCGTCGTCGGGAATGATTGCAGGCTCGCCGGCCTGACGGGCGAGAATGTACTGGCGGGCAAGCGTCTCGAGCTTCACCGTCAGGTCGAAGGCCTGCTGCAAGGAAGGGGCGGCAACGATCATGCCATGATTGGCGAGAAGGCACGCCTTCCGGTCCTTCAGCGCCGCGACGGCGCCATCCGCCAGCGCTTTCGTGCCGAACGTGGCGTAGGGTGCGCATGGCACGTCCGTGCCGCCGAAGCTGGCGATCATGTAGTGAAATGCAGGGATTGGCCTGGCGAGGCAGGAGAGCGCCACGCAGCAGTCCGCATGGGTATGAATTATCGCCTGGACATGCGGATAGGCTTGGAGAATTGCCTGATGCATATGCCATTCGCTGGACGGGATGCCATTGCCGACGTTGTCGCCATTCCGGTCCAGCCGCACCAGTTGCTCCACGGTCATGTTGCTGCTGTTGCCACCGGTCGGTGTGACCAGCATGTCGTCGCCGATGCGGCAGCTAACATTGCCGCTCGAACCGTGATTAAAGCCCTTGACTTCCAGCTTCGCGACGAGGTCGAGCATCGTCTTTCGCAGGTCCATCTCGTTCATACGATTTACTCCGGGTTCTTCATGGACGCCAGCGCCCGGGTGAAAAGGTCGACAGGGCCGAGTTTGCCGGACTTCAGGCAGAAAGCGACGGGCTCGTCACCGTTCGTGGTTGCCGTGCCGACGCCCGGGCCGCCATAGGGACCGACATTCAGGCCGCGGATGCCGAGGCGCTCGACGACGGACCCGGACGTTTCTCCACCGGCGACGACGAACCGCCGCACGCCGGCGCCATGGAAGGCGACGGCAAGGTCGCCGACGATCTTTTCGCCAAGCGCCGCAGCGCCATCCCTGCCGTACCGCGCCTGCGCAGCGGCAACGGCCTCTGGCGCGGCGGATGTCGACAGTCCGACTGGGCCGGTCTCGAGTTTTGGCAGCGCCCAACGGAGGGCTGCATCGACCGCGGACTCGGCGCTGTCGATGTCAGTTAGATCGATCCGCAGGACGGGATGCGACCGCTCGAAGTCGGCGAGCTGTTCGAGTGTCCGTTCGGCGCAACTGCCAGACAGCACGACACCCTTGCCTGACACAGGCTGAAGGCTGCGCGTATGCGGTTCGCCGGTCAGGAGACCTCTCTGTCGCCACAGCGCCGGATAGTGCTGGACGATTGTGGCATTGCCGGTCATTAGAGGCCAGTCGCAGGTCAGTTCGGCGATGGCGTCGAGATCACGATCGTAGATCGTATCGGTAATGAAATAGCGGATGCCCTCTGCTGCTTGGTCGGCGACGGCCAGCCGGAGCGTCGTGCCGCCCTCGCTGACGGCGGGGTGGGCAAGTAGCCCGACTCGGGTCTTCGTCTGCCGCTGCAGCACGCGGACGAGGTCCGGATCGGTCATTGGTGTCAGTGGATCGTGCCGCTTGGGGGATTCCGAAATCAGTTGGCTGCCGAGAAACAGGTGCCCGTTGTAGACTGTACGCTTCAGTGCCGGCGAGGCAGGACAGAAGGCGGCATAGGGCGCGCCGGTGGTCGCCATCAGGATGTCAGCCACGGGGCCGATATTTCCGTCATCGGTCGAGTCGAACGTTGCGCAATACTTGAAGAAGATTTGGCGTGTGGCGCGCGCAAGCAATGCTCGGGCCGCTCTTTCGGTTCTTGCAACGGCTTGTGCCGCCGGAATGACGCGGGTTTTCTGCGCAACGACGATAGCGTCGACATCGCCGATTGTATCCACAGCCTCAGGATCGGTCACAAATGCGCAGTCGACGCCGTGCGCGACAAGCATTGCGGCAGTTTCCATTCCACCTGTGAGATCGTCGGCCACGACCCCGAACACCGGCTTGCCCATCATGTCTGCACGACCATCCCTATTGCGCTTCAGATAGACGATACATGATATATCAAATATTTTATTTGGGAATGGGTGGCGGATAAATTTCCGCGGCATCGTGCCCGAGGTCGGCGTTGTCAACGGTTGCAGCCTTACCGATCGGACCGCTGGTGCCACGCATTTTCTCGCGCAAGACCGTCAAGAGGCCAGCGAAAATTATGATCGAGATACCGACAAGCGCAACGGCATCGGGAAATTCGTCGAAGATCAATGCGCCGAAGACCACAGCCCACGCCAGCTGCGAGTAGTGCATTGGCGCGATCTGGGTAGCGTTCCCGTGGCGCGTGGCCGACACGAAGGCCCATTGACCAAGGCCGTAAGACATGCCGGCAAGCGCCAGCAGGGCGCATTCCTTCAATGTCGGCACGATGGCGCCGTGGATGAGCATAACCCCCGCGTTGACTAGGAGAAGGTAGGCGATGAGTGTTCCCAGAACACTCGTTGTCTTAACCTTGCCGTTAACGCGCCGAAGAATGATGACCGCCGTGCCAGTGCCGAGGCCGGTGAATATCGCGGCAAGATGGCCGCCCTCGAATGCCTCGTGGCCCGGCTTCACGACAAGGAGAACGCCGATGGAGCCGATAATAACGGCTGACCAGCGCCACATCCCCACATGCTCCTTCAGCACCAGTGCCGACATGATGGTCACGAACAGGGGCGCCATGAACACCAGCGCGTAGGCCTGCGCCAGCGGGATCGCGGTGAAAGCGTAGACACCTGTAAGACTGGCGACAACTCCGCAGATCGCGCGGCCGTGCACGGCAAGAGGATGGGCGGTGCGCCAGAAGTTGCGCCATCGTTCGCCGGGATGGCGGGTGAAGAGAACGGCCAGAGCTGCGAAGACGTTGACGATGAATGCCATCTGGAAGACCGACAAATGGCCGCCGCCGGCGGCCTTTACACTAGCGTCAGTGATGGAGAAGGCCGCATAGGCAAGGAGTGCATGGATGTTGACACGTCTCAAGACAATTCGATCCCATGGCATAGGGCATGGAAAATATATCATATTTCCACGCCTAGGGTCGCAGTTTCTGAGGATCCTTTATCTTGATCTGTTCGAGCTTCCCCAATGGTCATTCTTGATATGGTAAAATGTTACCGCGACTTGCCGATCGTTACGCCACTCGCCCTTGGTGAGCCGTACTATGACCCGGCTCCTGCCTGCCGAGAGACCAGCGATTTGAACGCCTCTTTCTCGTTCAGATACGCGCGATAGGCGATCAGCCCGGACAGATAGTGTTCCACATCGTCGATCCTTACGCGAAACGCGTGGTGGCGGATGTAGAACGAACCCATGATCCGCCTTGGGTTGCGCATGAACATCGCCACCTCCGGGTAGAAATGACCGTTCAGCAGGTAATGAGCGCGTTTTTCGAGCGCTACCTCGAACGCTGCAAGGTCGATCTCGCCGAGGAGCGGAACCAGATCCGGGTGGTCAGCAATCCGCGACAGCGCCTGCCGGGTTGCCATCATCAGTTCCAGCAGTGTCGGAAAGGTGGTGATGCGATTGGCGACAAAATCGAGATAGGTGCTGACATTTTCGACGCAGAAGCGGAAATAGCGTTCCTCCGGCCGAAACAGCGTCAGTTCGTTGGCGCAATAACCCAGCCAGTGGTCGTGATATTGAGTGTAGTTCCGGCGCAGGAAATGCTCGAAAGCTTTTTCAACAGCGCTGATCCAGCGGATATCGCGGGTGAGCGCATAAAGGCGCATCAGCGCGAAGGCGGCCTCGCCGTCGTAATAGACAGTGCGGAACTCGGCCTTGGTGGAAAGGTCCGGGTAAAGCAGGACGTGGCGGAATTCACCGGTCTTTGCGTCCTGCATATGAACGATGCCGGTGGCGAGCTTATCCATCAGCGGCAGATATCGATCATCGCTCATGACACTTGTATATTTCGCGAGCGCCAGGAGGAAGACGGCATTGCCGCCGAGCTTTATCTCCGAACCGACGTCGATCAGAACGGCGGCCTCGGCCCCATCAGGCAGTCTTGCGATCCGGGTAAGATGACCGGTCAGCTGCCCGAGCGAGCGCTCTATTGCCGCTCTCGTCTTGCTATCCCTCGTTACCTCGTAAGCTTCGATCATTGCATAGGTCGTGCTTGCATGGCGCAGGACATTGTAGGTGCGGATCTCGCGGTCGAAGCACGGGTGATAGCCGTAGACGAACGCGCCGTCCGGCTTGACCTGAGACGCAAGATAGCTGGATGAGGAGTCGATCAGGCGATCGAGCATGGCACGATCAAGCGGCTGACCTTCACGCTGACCGCTTCCCGCACCTTCGCCGCAAAGACGGTAGTGTCGGCCTTCCTCATCGAGAAAAAAACCGCTCGTTGTAAACGCCCAGAGCGCTCTCGCCTCGGCGAAATCCGTTTCGAACGCGTTTCCAAATCGTGTCTTCGCATAGAGCGCGAAGTTTCGTTCGTTTAGAACGCAGTGCTCGACCTTGTTGCCACCATAAAGCATGGCGTTGGCGTTCAGTTCGTTGTCCAGGAACGCGGTTTCGAATTGGTCGTCGAGCGACAGTCCGAGTCGGAAGTAGTTTCTCTTGGTGCGACCAAGCTGTTTGTGGAGGGTCTTGACCGTGATCTTCTCGATCCGCACCGGCCAGTCGATCCGCAACAGACGGCCGTCGAGCCTTTGGCTGTCCAGGAGGTCGCCGGCGGCAATTAGAGCCTTTTGCCAGGCTGCGTCAAAACTGTCGGCGCCGACCGTTGCAACGGACGCTCGTCTGTCTCCGTCGCTGATCGAGACAAACAGCACATAAGCCGGATGCGGTGCGTCGAGTGGTTGGATGACCTGCCGAACAGGGTCTCGAAGGCGATCCATCCGCGCAAGGCCGAAGGTTTCTGCGGGCATGGTGACCTATCGCTCGCGCAGCGCCTCGCGCGCTTTGTTGAAGGGTTTGATCAAGTAGTCCAACACACTCTTGCTGCCCGTGTTGACATCGACGGTTGCCACCATGCCCGGAACGATCGGCAGGCGCGTCCCTTGCGCGGTCACCAGCGCATCTGTGGTGGTCTGCACGAACACACGGTAATAGAACGTGTTGGGATCGACCTCGTCGCGCATCGTATCGGGGGAAATCGCAGTTACCCGACCCTCCAGCCCGCCATAGACGGCGTAGTCATAGGCGCTGATCTTGACGCTGGCGCGCTGATCGGGGTGAATGAAGGCGATATCGCGTGGCGATATACGCGCTTCTATCAGCAACTCGTCGTCCAGCGGGATGATATCCATCAGCTTGCCGTTTGGCGGCACGACGCCACCGATCGTCGACACCTCGATATTCTTGACGATGCCTCGCACCGGTGAGCGATGCGTCAGGCGCTGCAGGCTGTCGGACCGTCCCTTGATGGTCGAGGACAGCGATGTGATGTCGGAATTTGCCTTGGCGAGTTCCTCGCGGGCGCTGAGGTTCTGCTTGGCGGCGATATCGACCTTCTTCATTTCAAGATCGACCAGTTCCCGCTTCAGCCGGATGATCTCGACATTGCTGGCGGCGCCGATCTTGGCAAGCGACTCGCTCATTTCCAGCTCGCGTTTGGCCAGCACGATCGCTTGTTCCATCCATTCCAGAGACTGTTCAAGGCTTGTCGTCCGCGCCTCGAATTGCTGGGTTTCCGAACGGATGAGATCCGGATAGGCATTCAGCTCGGTCGGAAAGGTCAAAGGTGTCCGGTTGATCTCGGCCGTCAGGCGTGCGGCGGCCGCAAGCGCGGCACGGTATTTGGCCGATGATTCACCGACATCCGATTCGGTGATCGTCGGATCTAGCTGCGCCAGAAGCTGGCCGGTTTCTACAATCTGGTTTTCGCGAACAAAGAGCTCCGAAACGATGCCCCCCTCAAGCGACTGGATGACCTGTTCGCGCCTGATCGGAACGACACGACCCGCGCCGGTGGAGACCTCTTCAAGCATGGCGAAATAAGCCCAAACCGTCGCGATTGTCAGGAGGATCATGGCCAGAAGAATGACGGTCTTTGCCTTTGACAGCTGGACATCGTCCTCGTCACCGAAAGCCCACCCGTAGTCCGAAGCCTTGTCGCTCGAGATCTCTGCCATGTCTTCAAATCCCGCCAGACGTGTTGTGAACAGGGACCAGTTTGGGTGGCACTGTTTTTTCTGGGGCGAGCGGCTTGATGCCCTTCAGCGTCGTCATCGCATCTGCCTTTGCCTCGTCGAGCACCAGCTGACCCTTGTCGAAAACCATCACCCTGTCGACCAGTTCCAGAACCCGCATGCGATGGGTTGCGATGACAACCGTCTTGTCGCGCGACCAGGTCTGGAAGCGCGATATGAACAACCGCTCCGTGGCCTCGTCCATGGCGGCTGTCGGCTCATCGAGCAGGACGACATTGGGATCGCGCACCAGCAGGCGGGCGAGGAGGAGCGCCTGCAGCTGCCCGCCGGACAGCCCGTTGCCGCCCTCCTGCAACGGGTAGTCGAGTCCCTTTGGCAGAGCGCGGATAAATTCGTCGGCACCGACGATCGAGAGCGCGTCGAGGATTGCGGACTGGGAGGCGTTGGAGGCACCGAGCGTAACGTTCTCCCTCAGGGTCCCGTGGAAGAGGCGGGAATTCTGGGTCAGCAGCCCCACGTCACGGCGCAGATCCGACGGATCGATATGTCTCAGCGCAATATTGTCGAGCATGACTTCGCCGGAACTCGGTTCGATCATCCCAGATAGCGCCTGCAGAAAAGTCGATTTCCCTGCACCGTTCTTGCCCAGTACGGCAATCTTGTCGCCGGCGGCGATCTTGAGGCTTCTCAAGACCAGAGCCGGTTTACCGGCAGGCTCCGCGTGGTGGAACGCGGTCGATCGAAACTCGTAGGTTCCGGCAATGGCGGAAATAGAGATGCGTGTCTCGGCGACCGGATGGTCGACGGGCATCTGCATGATCGCGTCAAGGCTCTTCAGCCCGATTTTTGCCTGCTGGACACGGCTGAGAACCTGGGTGAGCTGCGCCATCGGCGCCATCATCCTGGAACCGAGAATGGAGCAGGCAACAAGCGCACCCGTTGTCATGTCCCCAGCCATGACGATCGGTGCGCCGAAGAATACGATGAACGCGTAAACGCTCGTCTGAACGCTGTGGCTCCAGCCGGTCAGAGACGACGTCAGAACGCGCATCTTCAGTTGGGCATCGGCATTGACCGCGTTGTAGTTATTCCATTTCTGCTGGAAGCGCTCCTCCGCCTGCAGCATCTTGATGTCGTCGATGCCCTGAATGCTCTCCACCAGGATCGCGTTGCGGAGCGATGCCTCGCGCATTGCAGCGCTGGCGCTCTGGTGCAGTCTTCGTTGTGACAGAATTCCAGGCAGGACAAGCAGCAAGAGTGCGACCGCCGGGATGACGACCAGCATCCCGCCCACGAACCAGAAGATGACCAGAAACAGGAAGAAGAACGGCAGGTCCGCGACCGCGGCAACGGTGGTCGAGGTGAACACCTCGCGGACCTGCTCAAGATCCCGCAACTGAGCAATGAATGTTCCGGTCGATCTTGGGCGGACGCTGTTTTTCACACGCAGCGCGTGGCCGAAGATCAGGTCGGACAGTCGCAGATCACAGCGCTTGCCGAGGATATCGATGATCGAACCTCTAATCTTGCGAACGACAAAGTCGAACAGCACGGCGAGCATGACGCCTGCAAACAGCACATAAAGGGTGCTCATGGAGTTGGCGGGGACAACGCGGTCATAGACCTGCATCGAGAAGATGACGCCGGCGAGTGACAGCGCGTTGGCGATCAGTGATGCCACCAGAACATAGCCATAGGGGCGCAGGTCACCGAGCGCGAACCGTCTGAACCAGCTTTCGTCATGCGGGGCGATATAGGTGTCTACCCTCGAGTCAGGTGTGGAGCGTGCCGGCCTGGGAATGGCCGCAAGCGTTGCCTCGGCACACAGCACATCGATCGCCAGCGTCGTTTTCAGACCGTTGTCGCCGGCAAAGACGACGGCGCCATTGCGTTGCGCATCGATGGCGACAACCGTTGCAACCGACCCGTCCTTGAGCTGCACGATGACGGGAAGCCTCCAGCTGGTCATGATGTCCAGACTGGGTTGAGCCAGCTTCACACAAAGCCCGAATTTTTGCGCGAGCCGCTGGACGTATTTCGCCTGGTCTTCCAGCGAATAAGCCGCCGCAGCCTTGCGGGCCGCTTCGATCGAGAAGCCCAGTCCGTAAATCCGGGCAACCTGCTCAAACATTTCGATCCAGCCGTCCGCCTGGTTCTGCTGCACGACGTCGAACTGAGGTGTTGCTTGGGTCAATGCCGTGCCTTTCAAGCGTCTGCAAACGACGGGCGAGCGGGTGTCGTGCCGCTGCCGCAGAACCGGCAGCAGCACGACTGAGGGCTAGATCACTGAGGTACCGGCATGGTGCAGAGCGTCGTCGTCGAGCAGGCTGCCCACAGTTCCCCCAGCAAGCCGCCATGCAGCACACTGTCGGCCGAACCGTCCAGCAGGTCCACGGTCGTGTCCTCCAAGACCGTGGGGACGAGGTTGCCGGCAAACTCGGGCAGGTCGGCAACACCGTCGGCTCCGGCGAGCCCGCCGATATCAAGGTCACCGTCCACGACAAGGCCCTGGTCTCCGCTCAGAAGTTCGTGGAGGTCAACGTCGATCGGCAGTACGCTGACGCTCCCGAGATCGATGAACTCACCGAGTTCGGTGCTCACACCATCCAGCGAGATGACGTCTGTCAGATCGCCGAAACGGCCGTGACTTCCGGTATCGAGATCCAGGAGGTCGAAGTCTGCGAACGCGGACGTCAGCATGCTCGGCTGCAAAGCTTCAGAGCCTGTATCGGCCGCCATCATCATCGACGTTCCGGCGATGGGCTCGGCCTGGTCGATGAGGATCGTCAACTCTGCTTCAACGACCTCTCCATTGGGATGAACGAGACG
This sequence comes from Neorhizobium sp. DAR64862/K0K3, assembly GCF_050500185.1. NCBI lineage: Bacteria > Pseudomonadati > Pseudomonadota > Alphaproteobacteria > Hyphomicrobiales > Rhizobiaceae > Neorhizobium > Neorhizobium sp. DAR64862/K0K3. The sequence goes on along the minus strand of NZ_CP191450.1, from coordinate 708,291 downwards.
GTAGGTGAAGCTGTCGGTCATTCCATCAAGGCCGAGTGTGTCGTTCGGCTCATAGGAATAGCTGCCATCGGCAGAGACTTTGAGCGTGCCGTGATCACCCACGATGACGGTACCTGCGGCGGCCGGATCGACAAACACTGTCCCATTGGATACCTGGAAGTTGGTGAAGTTGGAGCCGAGCGTATCACCGTCCAGAACGTTGCCGACTGCCGCGACTACGCCATCGGAAATGACCGTTCCGAGGTCACTCGTCGACGTGGCGAGCTGAACGTCGATGTTGCCACCGATGTTCACGCCATCCTGCGATACCGTAACGCGGTAGTTGCCCGCGTCCAGGTCCTGTAGTTCCAGGCCTGTGGAGCCGCCAAGCAAACCGGCAAGCTCGGCCAGATTGGCACCTGTGCTGGTTTCGACGACCGTCCAACTGAGGTCAGCCTGCTGCATTTCGACGGCGATCGTCGTTGTCCCGAGGAGACCCAGAAGCTGGTCTGTGTCCGCGCCGATCTGAACCGTTGCCACGGATCCGGCGGCCACCGTGAACGTTCCCGTTTCACTTCCCCCAAACAGTCCCAACGAGACATCGAGGAAGTCGGCGTTCACGGCCTCCGTCACGGGGTGAGTGGTCACGACGGTCGCCGCCCCAGCGTCGTCCGTGGCGACAAATCCGAGGCTCGCATCCGCCGTTGGATCAATCGTCGAGAAGGTGAGGTTTTGTCCCTCGCTGTCGATCTGGACATGCAGTTCCGCAGTCGAAGTCGCCTGGGTTTGCGGATCGAAGATCGTGTATTCGAAGGAGTCTACCCGTCCGATGCCGGCTGCATCGGGGTTCGGGGTGTAGGTGTAGCTGCCATCCTGGCCGATGACCAGTGTACCGTGATCTCCCTGGATGGTTGCGCCTGCAGCGGTCACCGGTGTGGCATTGATGCTCTGAATGATGGTGCCGGGATTGACCGCGTCGATTTCGCCGCCGATACCTGCGTCGGTGATCACGTTGCCGCTGGCAGCAACTACGGCGATGGCGCCGATACTGGTTGTGTCGGTATCCGTCCCGGTGATCGTCAGCTCGCTTCCGAGGCCCGCACCCAGCAAGCCGTCGTAGGCGATAAAGGCGCGGTACTGGCCCGGTCCAAGATCCTCCAGGCTCACTGTCGGTGCACCATCCAGCAACTGCAGGTCCAGCAGTGTGGCATTGCCGGTGCCGGTGCCTGTGACGTTGGTCCACTGGACACCGTCAAATCGTTGGATGACCACCTGATAATCGGACAGAACGCCGAGACTTAGGCCCTCGTCGAGTTCAAAACGTGCATCGAGCGTATGGCCCTCCTCGACGTTGAAATCGATCGTTTCGACGTTCGGAAGCACCTGGAGATCCAAGCCACCAAGGCTGACGGCAACGCCGTAAGTCTGGGTACCTATATCAACGTTGGTCACCACGGGGGAAAGGTTGATCGACGCGACGGCGGTATTGTCGTAGGCGGTTGTGTCTGCATCGGCATCGGCGTCTGCATCTGCATCCGCATCCGCATCGGCGTCAGCGTCGGCATCCGCGTCAGCATCTGCATCTGCATCGGCATCGGCATCCGCGTCTGCATCGGCGTCTGCGTCGGCATCCGCGTCTGCGTCGGCATCCGCATCGGCGTCAGCGTCGGCATCCGCATCGGCGTCAGCGTCGGCATCCGCATCGGCGTCAGCGTCGGCATCGGCGTCAGCGTCGGCATCCGCGTCTGCGTCGGCATCCGCGTCTGCATCTGCATCCGCATCGGCGTCAGCATCCGCGTCCGCATCGGCATCCGCGTCGGCATCGGCATCCGCGTCGGCATCGGCATCCGCGTCTGCATCGGCATCCGCGTCTGCATCGGCATCCGCGTCTGCATCCGCATCGGCGTCAGCATCGGCGTCCGCATCCGCATCCGCGTCCGCATCGGCATCGGCGTCAGCATCTGCATCCGCATCGGCGTCTGCGTCGGCATCCGCATCCGCGTCGGCATCCGCATCCGCGTCGGCATCCGCGTCTGCATCCGCATCCGCATCGGCGTCGGCGTCGGCGTCAGCATCTGCATCCGCGTCTGCATCAGCGTCCGAGTCATCGTTGTCGTCGCCACCGCCGCCGCCTCCGGAAGCGAGAGCTATTCCTCCAGCTCCAAGCGCGCCGAGTGCAGCAAGGCCGAGAATGGATGCATCGCCACCACCTTCAGCGCCACCCACCAACTGGTCGCCGCCGGCTGACTCGGTGAATGAGAAATCGGCTTCTCCGACGGTGTGGTTGCCATCCCAGACGACCCCGTTCTCATCCACCAGGACCAGCTTGCTTGATGCTTCACCAGGGCCGCTGGCGTAGAAATCGGCAACTCGGATCGCCTCACCGTTCTGCAGGCGGATGACGAGATCGTCGCCCTGACGGATGGTCGCAGCAATGTCTTTCGGGCCGACCTCAAGCTGAATAACGCTTGGTTCACGGACAGAGATGTTTCCCGATGCGACGGTAATGCTTTCACCACTTGCGATATTCGTTACAACGGCAACCATGGATACATCCTCTTAAGGCCGTGAGCGTCACAGCGAAACTGAACGGACCTGGCGGATGGGCAGCGAGATGCGATGACACGGACCGTCAAAGGTCTGCGCCGGGCAAAATGTTGAATACCGAACTGGCTGGTCCGGCAGTGTCTCGATTGCTGTCAATCCTACCAAGAAACTCTGGGATAAGACTTGCTCAATTTTAGAACGTTATCAATTAGCGATAACTAATTCTCGCATCGGACGGTTGATGCAGGGTTAATGCCGGTCAGCGTATTTGCGTTTCTGAGAGGCGGACAAAAACGAATTTGACCCCTGCGGGCTAGAGAGCGCCGCGCAGAGCAAGCTCTTCAAACCGGTTTCGCTTGTCCTTAACGTCCGCGCCGATACTTGAGGCTTGAAGCGAAACGGCAAGCGCCTCGCTTAGCTTGGTCTCAACGTCTGCTCCGCGTTCGGCATTCTCTGCGGCAGCTGGTCCTGCCTCTATCGGCAGTGCTTGTCGCGCAGGCATCGTGACCGCCATTTCGATTGGCGTCTCCGACCTGGATGCGCCGCCGTTCAGGACGGTCGCGGCCGTGCCCGGCTTCTTTTCGAGCTTGAAGATGTCCCGCAAGCGCCCCGCTGCGGAGGCACACTCGATATTCAGCTTATGGACATCGAACTGGATGTTGATTGCGTCGAAACGTGCGGCATGTAGCTCCTGATCGGCATTCAAGACATCGAGGAGAGTCCGCGTTCCCAGGTCGAGGAACTGCCTCTGATAAAGATCTCGGGTTTCGCGCATCAGCGTCTGTCGCGAGGCGAGTGTCGTGAGCAAAGCGCGCATTCCAGACAGCTGCGTGCGCGATTCCATCCAGCTCCGCTGCGCGCCTGTCCTGGCACTGGCGATGCCGGCCTCAGCGGACTGAACCGCGAACTGGCCAGCTTCGCTCCGGGCCTTATAGGAGCCGCCATTGTAAAGCTTGCCGGTCAGTTTCAGACCGATCGTATAGTCCGGGCTGCCTGGTGAATTTCCGAGCAGATCCATGCTGCTACCGCCTTCAAGCGCCAGGGTGGGCAGGACATCGGCCTTGCTGAACCGCAGGTTGGCCTCGGCGGCCGTCTTCTTCGATGCCGCTGCCCGGACGCTCGGCACCGTATCCCAATCGGGCTCTTTGGCAGAGCAGGCATTGGGGAGGTCTGAGGGAATACTCGCTCCGAGATTGATCTTCCCGGACATACCCAACAGCGACGCCATGCTGCCCTGCCAGCGCTCCGACTGAGACCTGATCTCCAGTGCCGTGGTCTGGGCCATCTGCACCCGCGCTTCGGCCTGAAGCTTGTCCGATCTCGTGCTGGCTCCCTGTTCCGTTCGCGCGTTGACGAGCTCGAGGATTTCCTTCGTGTCGCGCACCTGATCGGACGCGACAACCGCCAGACTGCGGTTTCTCAGGGTTTCGAGGGACGCAAGCGCGGTGTCCCTGATCACGTTGTCGACCACGGCAATGAACTCGGCGCGCCGGGTTTCCTCTGTCGCCGTGGCACTGGCGACCTGACTGGAGACTTTCCCGAAGTCGTAGATCATCTGCGACGCCGTCACGGTGGCGGCCGGCTGAAAACCGTTCCCGAAAGCGCTGCGCCTGCCGACATCGATCCCGCCCCCGATCGACGGAAAATATCCCGAGCGTGCATCCCGGATCGCCGCGCCTTGCTGGTTGAGTTCGCCCGCCGCCTGCATGATCGATGGCTGATAGTCGACCGCCCGCCGGACGGCCGCCTGCATGGTCAAAATCGTGTTCCGGTCCTTCACTGCGGGCCGAGAGCTCGGGACTGATGCGGTCGCGATACTGTCGACCGATGTCGTCCGCGCCCGCGTCTGTGTCTGCGCGCAAGACGCAACGCTGAAGGCGAGCGGCACAAATATCGCCGTCCGGACAACACGGGAAAGCATGCTCATCGTATCCCCCAAGCCCGCAGGTCCAGACGGACCTGCAAAGACAAACCACCGCCGCTCGACTACTTTCCAAGCCGAAGCATTTCAAGCAATTCTAATATACGTCTGAAGATGGTTAATGACTGCTTAACTGAGACCTCGTCAGTCTCTGGAGCATGATGATTGTGTTGTCGGAGTGGGCGGGAGAAGGCCGCGCCGCGGGCCGGACGAGAGGGCGAAGCTAAACTGGCTTCTGGTAAATGCTATGCTCGACAATGCGGGAGTAAAGAAACCCTTATACTGCCTTCAATGGTTCATGGGATGGTGGTTCGAATGCCATCGAGGTTGCGGAAGTTACCTTCTCCGTCCCATCAGGACCGCGCTGCCACAGTCTGTCGGGACGACACCATGCGATGGACAAACATACCGGCAAGCATGGCCGCGACGAACAGTGCTGCTTCCCAGCGGCCTGTAACGAGAGAGGCGATTGCGGGACCCGGGCATAGACCGACGAGGCCCCAGCCGAGACCAAACAGTGCAGCGCCTGCGACAAGCGGACGGTCGATCATGCGGCTCGTCGGCACATGGAACTGGGTTTCGAAGACCGGTTTGCTGCAACGACGCCGGATCGCATAGGCAATTGATGACGGGATCAGTGCCCCGCCCATCACGAAAGCAAGCGACGGATCCCAGTTACCGGTCACATCGAGGAACGCCAGAACACGGGCAGGATTGACCATGTCGGACACGACAAGGCCAATGCCGAACAGAATTCCGCAGGCGATGGAGACGAGAATGCGCTGGGTCATCATGCCACTCCCATCAAATGTCGGGTAATGAAGACGGTTGCTGCCGCCACGATCATGAACGTTGCCGTCGCGACGATGGACCGGGGCGATAGGCGTGCCAGTCCGCAAACACCGTGGCCGCTGGTGCAGCCGGAACCAAGCCGCGTCCCGAAGCCGACCAGGAGCCCGCCTACCACAAGAAGGGGAGGCGAGGCGGTGATCGCGAACTCTGCGTGCCGTAACAAGGTAAAGGCGGCGGCAGCTCCACCGAGTATGCCAACCAGAAAACCGACCCCGAGCGGACTGATTCCACTGCCTGTCCATCCGACAGCAGATGCGGCCAGACCGGAAATTCCGGCTATCCGACCGTTCAGCAGCAGGTAGATCGCGGCGGAAAGGCCAATCAGAAGGCCGCCGGACAGCGGCCAGATAAAGCTGAGATCAGACATGGGTCGTTTCCTTGGCGCCGACAGCGCGTTGACCGATATCTTCAGATAATGGATGCCGTTGTCTTCGGCCAGGGGGAACTGGCGCGCAGTCCCTACACGCTCAAATGACAACGCAGCAGCAGCGCGGTACTGCTAAACGCGTGATGGCCGTAAGCGCGTCCGAAACGACGCCAAGCAAGTTCCGTTACGATGACGCAGCGGTGGACGCATGGGTTTAAGTCTGCGCGTGGGGTCTTCCTGCCGGGGCATGGCATCAGAATGCAAAGCCCCAGCGTAACCTGTCCCCTTCAGGTTCGAGCCATCCGGGAGACGTATGCTGCAACGTCCTGGCGAGGAAGAGGTCGCGACATCAGAAAGCCCTGAAGATCGTCGCATCCAAGCCGTTCAAGTTCGGCACGCTGCTCGATTGTCTCAACGCCTTCAGCCGTTATCTTCAGCCCTTTCGCTCTGGCCATGCCAATCATCGCAACAACAACGGCCCTGCTGCCGCTTTGGTGCATTTCGCCGATAAACGACCTATCGATTTTGATGCGATCCACCTCGATATTCTGCACGCGCGAGAATGAAGAATACCCGGTTCCAAAGTCGTCTATGGCAAACCGGACGCCTGCTTTTCGCAGCATGGCTATGGTTCGCTTCAGGTCGATCGTGTTATCCGCAGTTGCAGTTTCGGTCATCTCGATCTCAAGCCTCTCGGGGCTTACGTTCATGTTTGCGAGGGTCGTCAAAACCCGCAGACTGTAGCCGGGAGAACCAAGCTCAAGCGGCGAAGCGTTGATCGCAATAGAGATGCCGGGAAGATCAGCAAGAGTCCTGCATGCATTGTCCAGCACAAGGGCGCCGATGTCGTTGATCAACCCGATGTCCTCCGCCAGAGGAATGAACTGGTCGGGACTTATGTAGCCCATCGTCGGGTGCTTCCACCGAGCAAGCGCTTCGAGAGAACAAATGCTTCCGTCGGTCGCATTGAAGACTGGTTGATAAAAAGTCTCGAGCTGGGTCCTGGTCTCGACTGCAAAACGGAGATCACTTTCCAACGCCCTGCGCCTGCGTAGCAGTTCGTCCATATGTTCACCAAACACCGCATGGGTATTCCTGCCGGCTGCTTTGGCATGATAAAGCGCGATATCAGCCTGGCGCGTCAGTTCGATGGGGTCACATGGGCCGGTTGCTAGAGCTGCTCCGACGCTTGCGCCAATGACGACATGCGTCGTTCCGATTTCGAACGGTGCCCGCAGTGACTGCACAATTTTCGATGCGAGATCTTCAGCATTCCTGGCATCATTTTCTCCCAGCAGAATGGTGAATTCGTCGCCTCCCACCCGCGCCAAAAGAGATTGCGGCAGGAGATCGCGCATCCGGTTTGCTGCCAAGCAGATCAGCTTGTCGCCAACCGGGTGACCGAACGTATCGTTGACAGCCTTGAAGCGATCAAGATCAACGAACAACACACAGTGGAGAGCCTCGGCGTGCCCGCTCGATAGTTGACGATTGAGTTGCTCGTTGAAGTAAGCGCGGTTTGCAAGCCCGGTCAGGGCATCGTGGGAGGCTTGATGTTTCAGTTCTGCGCGGCTCGCAGCCAGCCGCTCGGAGCGGCGCCAGATTGCACCTCCAGAAAAACTGGTCCCAGCGAAAAGTGCGATAAACGCGATAAAAAGGGCCGGGGCAGTGGCTTCGAATACATATTGTCCGGGTTGGAATGGGTTCCAACGGAAGTATCCAAAAACTTGCCCGTCTCGTGCGACCAAGGGTACGTAAGCAACATTCCGTTCCCGAGGTCGCTTGGAGGTGAACTCCAGTTTGGCGAACTCATATTCGGTACCGATTGCCAGAGGAAGATCGCCGTCGAGAAAGCGTATGCTCACATGCAGCATTTCCTCGCCCGGCGTCTGTTCCAGATCACCGGTGTCCGAAACGATTGGCTTTATGCTGACAATTGCAGGTCGAAATCCGACATAGCTCAGATCAGCTTCGCCAATCGAAAGCGTCCGTTCGCTGATACCCTCGGTATCTTCGGCAAGTAGACGCGCTTGAAGCTTTTTAGCGAGCGGCAAGTAGGCGTTGCGGAGATCATCTGGGGTAGGGGAATAGTCTGTCTCGGATGAAAACAGATATTGCACAGAGAGGTCCGGTCGAAGGACTAAAGCGCCATCATGCCCAAAATAGCTGTGCATCCATGAACCGAGGTTCGTCTCGATCCATTTCAGGTCACCACTGGTTGCATGCCTCACGGCGTCGTCCCAGACAGTTGCGCTTTCCTGGTCATGCGCAATGCCAGCCGTCAGTTTCGCGACCGTAAGTTTCATGAGATCGCGCTGCCTTGCTGCGGCCACCTCATCGCTTGTAGCAGCCGCCCAACTCAAACTCAGTAAAAGCAGACCACAGACGACCAAAGAAACGAGAGCCGGCAGGCACCATCGTAGAAACCACTGACTCTGAAACTGTATCTTCATCCCGCAACCGTCATCTCTTATTTTACGTGATGGTAAAACAGAGGCTATTAAAGCACGGGTAAGTAAGGTGGTTACGTCTGCGTTAAATGGCGAAACAGCGGCACGACTTCCTCAGGCATCCTCCTAGCACGAGTGCGAAGAGCGGCTGAGGGATAAGCCTTATCGCAGGCATTCTCCAGACAAATCCGCTGGGTTAACTGGCATGCGCGAACTGCCTACCACCCTTTGCCTGGACAACACCCATCAACCATTCACGGGCGGCCCGACGCCGTTTGGCGGGCTTCCAATCGGAAATTACCGCCACACAAACTGCGTCCAACACAGTGGTCGCGCGCTCTTGGAACTTCTGGTCGTGTGAAACTGCGGGAGCTGGTATTCAGTCACCATTCAGGCCCGATGACTAGTTTGACCTCCAACTTAACAATGGGAGGCATGGACTCATGCTCGCTACGCGATGCAAAAGTGTCTTCGATGACTTCTCAGTCCGCGAAGAACAGGATGGAAACCTTGGAGTCGATAAGGAGCAACTTCTGTTGGCTTTCCATCGGGGAACCATCGCCGCGAAGGCAAACCGCGATGTCGGCCACTGTCCTTTCAGCGCACTGACACAACCGTCCGAATTCCTCGCGTGGTTGGAAGGCTTTCAATGCTGTTCGGCGTCACGCTAGCGAATTCGTCGGAGCGGTCCTCCGGCATCGCATCTCTGCATGAGGTGGGCTGTCCAAGGATTTCTCTGTTTACGGCGAGACAGGCTCTTCGCCGTCGAGGACGCACTAGCACCGAGATTGCGGAAATTCCTTCGGAAAAGTTCGGTTCTGGAATGAAGTAAACCCCGGCGGTGACGCTGCTTCGGGATATCAGTCCGGGAGCAACCGCCTGCCTCCTCGACTGCCAAAAGACCGATACGACGACGGTGGGACGCCTTCCTTCGTGAAAGATTTTCACTGGGATGATCGGCGATTGACCCTCGGGCAGCCTTGCTGCTTGCTCACCCAGCCAGCGTGAAGGCGCTGCCTTTGCTGCAGCTCACAAGGGGAGATCCAGGGCATGAATGCGATCAGGAACGTTGCCATCGTCGGCGCAGGTCTGGTGGGGCAGGGCTGGGCGATTGTCTTCGCGCGGGCCGGCATGGACGTCACCGTTTATGATGCCCGCGAAAACGCCGAGACTGTCATCGGCGCGCAGATCGACAAGGCCGTCGGCGATCTTGCCGCCGGGGGGCTTTGCGGCGACGTGCCTTTGGTCCTGTCGCGCATCCGTTTTGCGCGGAGCCTCAGCGAGGCTGTGTCGGGCTGCGACTACGTACAGGAGTCGGCGTTCGAGCGGATCGATGTGAAGCGCGAGGTCAGTCTTGCGATCGATGCGGTGCTTCCCGCCCATGCCATCGTCGGCAGTTCCACCTCAGGATTTCCCGGGTCGGCGTTCTATGAGGAGTGTGGCAACCGGGAGCGGTTGATGGTGGTGCATCCCGTCAATCCTCCGCATCTCGTGCCGCTGGTCGAAATCGTCCCGACGCCCTGGACTGCGCCACAGGCAGCGAGCCGTGTCCGGCGCCTGATGGAGGATGTGGGGCAGTCAGCCGTGTCGCTGTCGCGCGAAATTCCCGGCTTCGTGCTGAACAGGTTGCAGGGCGCCCTGCTGGACGAAGCGTTTGCACTGTTTGCGGAAGGCTATGCTACGGCCGAAGACATCGATCGCACGGTGCGCGACGGGCTTGGGTTGCGCTGGTCGTTCATGGGACCGTTCGAGACCATCGATCTCAACGCGCCGAAGGGGCTTGCAGATTATGCCGAACGGCTCGGGCCGATGTATGCCGGATTTGCCGATCAGCGCAGGGCAGACCGAGGCTGGGCGCCGGATGCGGTGACACGGGCGGATGCGGAGCGTCGCGAACTGCTCGCAGAGCAGGATCTCGATGCCAGACGCTCCTGGCGCGATGAAATGCTGACGCGGATCGTCCGGGCGAAGCAGGCGGTGGCGGACTAGTCCGCCGTCCAGCCGCCGTCGATCATCAACGCCGAGCCGGTCATCAGGGACGACGCGTCGGAGGCAAGGAAAATGGCGGCGCCGACGACGTCTGCCGGCTGCCCCAGGCGACCTAGCTTGATCTTGGACAGCGTCTCGCGGCGAAACTCCTCATTCTCGAAATACGAGGCGGTCATCGGTGTCTCGATAAAGGTGGGGCAAAGGGTATTGATGCGGATGCCGGCAGGTCCAAGTTCGACCGCCAACGCCTTGGTAAAACCTTCAATCGCAAACTTCGAGCCGCAATAGAGCGTCCTGTTGGCCGCGCCGACATGGCCCATCTGCGAGGACATGTTGATGACGGTGCCCCGCCTACCGTGCCTCAGCATAACGGCCGTCACGGACTGGGCTGCAAAAATTGCAGCCTTCGTGTTCAGGCTGAAGACGGCATCGTAGTCGTCTTCAGTGACCTCGGTCAGCGGCTTGGGGCGATTGGTGCCGGCATTGTTGACAAAGATATCGAACGGCGCTTGCGCCCCGACATGCTGGCGGAAGCCGGCAACGTCGGTGACATCGCACACAAGCGGCCGCGCCCTCCAGCCGCGCGTAGACATCACAGCGCAGGCCTCCTCGATCTCCGTCCGCGAGCGCGCGCAAAGCGTTACCTCGGCACCCGCCTCGGCAAGGCCTTCGGCGACCGCGCGTCCAATGCCACGGCTGGCGCCGGTGACGAGCGCCCGCTTTCCGGCAAGATTGAAAAGGCCGCTCATTCGGCTGCTTCGCCATAGGCGACGTCGCGGTTGCCATAGCGTCTCACCCGTAAGTTCGCCTGTTCGGCATGGCCGACGAAACCCTCGAGCATGCTCAGCCTCGAGCAATAGGCGCCGATCTCAGCCGCCGCTTTGTCCGTTGTGACGCGCTGGTAGGAATGCGTCTTGAGAAACTTGCCGACCCAGAGACCGCCGGTATAACGCCCCGCCTTTTTCGTCGGCAAAGTATGGTTGGTGCCGATGACCTTGTCGCCATTGGCAACGTTGGTGCGTGGGCCGAGGAAGAGCGCACCGTAGGAATGCATGTTTTCGAGAAACCAGTCGTCCCGGTCTGTCATAACCTGCACGTGCTCGGAGGCGATCTCGTTGGCGACGTTGAGAATCTCCTCGTAGGTGTCGCAGACGATGATCTCGCCGTACTCGCGCCAGGATACGGAAGCGGTTTCGGCAGTTGGCAGGATTCCGAGAATTCGATCGATTTCAGCGATCGTCGCTTTCGCCAGCGTCTCCGAATTGGTCACGAGAACCGCCGGGGAATTGTAGCCATGTTCGGCTTGCCCCAGAAGGTCTGTGGCGCACATTTCCGCGTCCACAGTCTCGTCCGCAATGACCATCGTTTCGGTCGGGCCGGCAAAGAGATCTATTCCGACGCGCCCGTAGAGCTGGCGCTTTGCTTCCGCAACAAACGCGTTGCCGGGGCCGACAAGCATGTCGACGGGGCGAATGGTCTCGGTCCCGAGCGCCATCGCGCCGATCGCCTGAATGCCGCCGAGGACAAAAATTTCATGGGCCCCGCCGAGATGCATTGCAGCGACGATGGCGGGGTGGGGTTCGCCTTTTTGGGCCGGAGCCGCTGCTGCGATGCGGGGAACGCCCGCCACCGAGGCCGTGAGGACAGACATATGCGCCGACGCGACCATCGGGTACTTGCCGCCTGGAACATAGCAACCGACCGACTGAACAGGAATATTGCGGTGGCCGAGGAAGACCCCCGGCATGGTCTCGATTTCGATATCGGTCATCGACGCTCTTTGGGCTTCGGCAAATTTGCGGATCTGAGTCTGGGCAAACCTGATGTCGTCCATGTCGCGAGCCGACACCTTGTTGATTGCCGCCTCGATCTCGGACGTGGTCAGTCTAAACGAGGCCGGAGAGAAGTTGTCGAATTTCGCCGACAGGTCGCGTACTGCGGCGTCGCCTCGGGTTTCGATGTCCTTGAGCGTCGCTTCGACAAGCGTCCTGACTTTGGCGTCATCTTCGGCGCGTTCGGCGGCCGCCTTCCCCTGTTTCATATAGCGAATTGACATGTCTCACCTCCCTTTTGACATCGAGCGTAATGTGCTAGCGACGCTGAATGCAAGTTTTCATCATTGCGTGAAAAAATTTCATGGAGTCTGTTTTGAAGCCGACAGCCAAGCAGGTCGCTCATGAAGCGGGCGTTTCCATCGCCGCGGTATCACGCGCGTTTTCGCCGGGGTCGTCCATCGATCCGTTGAAAAGACAGCGTATCCTTCAGGTCGCAGCGCAGTTGGGTTATAGCAGTCCGGCGCGCCGTACTGCCGAGGTGATCTCCGCCGGTACAGTGACGTTGGTGGCAGGCGATCTCGCCAACCCGTTCTATCCACTCGTTCTCGACACGCTCGCAAAAGCACTGCAGGCGGTCGGGAGACAATTGCTCGTCTATGCTATCCCGCCGCAGGCGGACATGGACCAGCTGACGCCGCAGATCCTTGCCGCTCGCCCCAGCGCACTTGTCGTGACCTCCGCAAGCCTGACGTCTGGAATGGCCAACGCCTGCCGGCAGCATGGCATCCGGGTGGTGCTGCTCAACCGGATCCAGCGCAATGTCCGCGTAAATGCGGTCGCGTGCGACAATCACGCAGGCGGTCGTGATGCGGCACTGTTTCTGCTCGGCAGGGGGCGCCGACGGATAGGCTTCATCGGCGGGATCTCCAACACGTCTACCCACCGTGACCGGGCGGAAGGCTTTTCCGAAGCATTACGCGAGAGCGGGCATTCCGTGCTTGCCGAGGGAAACGGGGAGTTCACCTACCGAGGCAGCTACGGCGCAGTGCTATCACTGCTGACAGCAAAAAACCGTCCAGATGCGCTGTTCTGCTGCAACGACATCATGGCCCTCGCCGCCATAGATGCTGCCCGCGAACTTGGACTGTCCGCGCCTGAGGATCTTTCGATCGTTGGATTTGACGACATTCCCATGGCCGGTTGGAGATCCTATCGTCTGACGACGATCCGGCAGCCGATTACCCGCATGATCTCCGAGGTCGTGGGCCTGATACAGGCCAGCAAGACCGTTCCACTCGACGAGACGACGACCAGCATCCTGCCTGGCAAATTGATCGTGCGCGGCAGTGCCTGAAGACGATCCTGCACGACCAGAGAAGAAGGATATTTCGGGCGTCGGCAGAAAAAAACTTGACGGGACGGGCAAATTTGCGAAAGTTAGTGCACACGTTTGCGCATCTGCAGCGGCGATAAGGAGGTCGCGGCTGAGTCACCGGATGCAAGCTTTGACCGGGAGGGATAAGATGAAGCTCAAGACACTTGCTGTCGTTCTGGCAGCTCTTGTGATGGGAACGGGACAGGGTTTCGCCGCCGAGCGGGCCCTTCGCGTCGCCACCAGCGTTCCGCACAATCACTACCTCACCAACGTCATCAAGGAGTTCGCAGACAACGTGTCGAAGCGGACCAACGGCGAAATTACCTTCGAATTCTATGACTCGGGTTCACTCGTCAGCGACCAGCACATGGACGAGGCGGTTGCAAACGGCACAATCGATATCGGCATCGCCTCTGCATCCATCCTTGCCGGCACCGTGCCCGCTCTCAACGTGTTCGCCGTGCCATTCTTTTTCGATACGCGCGAAAAGCTCGATCGCGCCGTGCTGCCCGGAACCCCGATCAGAACCATACTCGACAAGAGGATCAACCAGACCGGGTCGCGCGCGATGTTCTGGATCCCTTATGGCTTCATCACGATGATCACCCGCGACAAGGAAGTTCATGTCCCTGCGGATATGCGCAACCTGAAGATCAGAACGTTCGGCTCTACCGTCAGCGAATTCGTCGAGGCCGTGGGAGCCGCTCCGGTCGTCACCAGCGGTAGCGAACAGTTCCTGGCGCTTCAGCGCGGTATCGTCGATGGCGGGCTGACGGGATGGCCGTCGGTCGAGGAGCGCCGCCTCTTCGAGGTTTCGCGCTACATCATCGCGACGGACCACATGTATGAGACGCATTTCGCCCTGATGAGCGAAAAAGCGCTCGAAAAGATGCCGACCGAACTTCGTGCGATCTTCCAGGAGGAGGCCGCGAAACTCGAGACGGTGCTCATGGATCGCATCTTCGATGCCACCAAGCATACGCGCGAGGTTCTCGCCAAGAAGATGGAGATCATCGATCTCACGCCGGATGAAATCGTCCGGTGGAAAGAGGAAACGGCACCTGTCGCAAAGTCGTTCTACGACAACGGAAACGACCTTGCGAAATCTGTTTTCGACGAAGCGCAAAAGCTTCAGTAGCGGCAATTGGCTAGCCGCGCCGCCTCGCACAGAGTCGGCACAATGTAAAAGCACGACACCAAAAACAAGGGCGGGGCGCAGTGCCACCGTCGCGGCGAAACGCGCATTCGCGCAGCGTCTGAGAGGGTCAGACGCAAACGTCTGGGAGGAACGGCACCATGCCCCCGCAAGAAAAGAAATGGGTCGGCACAATCGAGTCGACCATCATGAGGATCGGTGAATACAGTTCATGGATCTACCTCTTCATCGGCATCATCGTCGCCTATGAAGTGGCGTCGCGATACTTCTTCAACAGTCCGACGGACTGGGTCGAGGAGACCTCACGTCTCGGCATGGTCTGGGCAACATTCCTGCTGTTTCCAGCCTGCATGGGGCGCCGGCAGTTGATCTCGATCACGCTTTTCTCCGATGCGGTCGGCGAACGCGCCAAGGTCGTTCTCGAAGGCATAAGCTTTGCGATCATCGCGCTCGCCTGTGCCGTCGTCTCCTTCGAGGCGCTTGTTGCCGCAATCGACGCGGCGACAGTCGGCCGCGCTACGGCGAGTGTCCTGCGCATCCCCTATTGGCTCTTCTACCTGCCGGTCGCGATCGGGTTCTTTCTTTTCTTCGTCCAGGCTGCGCTGGAACTGATCCTGCTTGTTGCGACGGGGCAGCGACGCAAGCTCGAACTCGCGCACGAGGAGATCTGATATGGAAAGCGTTATCGTACTAGTCGCGCTCTTCGTCTTTCTGTTTGCGGGCATACCGGTCGGTATCGCGCTTTCGACGACGGGTATCGTTCTTCTCCTGATGAAGGACGTGCCGCTCGCCAGCGTGTCGATGGAATTCCTCGGCTCGGTCAACAATTTCATCCTGCTGGCGGTGCCGGTGTTTCTTTTGACGTCGAATATCCTGCTGAAGGCGGGGGTCGCGAAAGACCTGTTCGACGCGGTGCAGCGATGGGTCGGCGGCGTGCGCGGCGGTGTCGCGATCGCAACGATCATCTCCTGCGGCATCTTTGCCGCGATCTCGGGCTCTTCCGTGGCCGTTGCGGCCATGATCGGCACCGTGGCAATTCCCGAGATGACCAAGCGCGGCTACGATCGTCGCTTTGTCATGGGAACGCTCGCCGCTGGCGCAACGCTTGGCATCCTCATCCCGCCGTCCATTCCGCTGATCATCTATTCGGCGGTCGCGGAGCAGTCCACCGCCTCGATGTTCCTTGCCGGCGTCGGGCCCGGGCTGTTCTTGATCGTGCTGTTCCTGATCTACTGCATCGTCAAGTCGTTCATGGGGGCGGCACCGAAGGCGGAAAAAGGTGAATCCGGTTCGGGTGGTCGGATGGCTGCAAGCCTTCGCGCCCTGCCGACCATGGTCATTGCGCTGACGATGATCGTCGGGATCTATGCAGGCGTCTTCACGCCGACGGAGTCGGCAGCTGTGGGCCTCGTCATGACCCTGATCTACGTATTCTGCATACGCCGGGGCGTGTCTTTTGCAGATTTTCGGGGGGCGGTGTTCGGCGCGGGTCTTACCACGGCGAACCTGCTGCTGATCATTGCGGGGGCAAACGTATTCGGCAAGGCGATCATGCTTTACCGCATTCCCTACGAAATCTCCCAGTGGATCGCCGTCAATATCGAGACGGCTGGCATGTTCATGCTGGCGGTCACAGCGGTGTTGCTCCTGCTCGGCCTGTTCCTGGAGGGTATCGCGATGATCCTGATCGTGCTTCCGGTGCTCCTCCCGTCGCTCGGCGTGCACGGAATCGATCCAATCTGGTTCGGCATCTACTTCGTGCTGATGATCGAGATCGCGCTGATTACGCCGCCGGTGGGTATGAACCTCTTCGTGATCCAGTCGGTGGCGAAATCGAGTTTGAAGGAGGTGATGTACGGGGCTCTGCCATACGTCGTCATCATGCTGTTCGCCGTGCTTGCCATCTACTTCTTCCCCGCAATCGTGATGTATATTCCGAAAGCGGGCTGATAGGCTGCACCGACAACTGGTCGAGAAAGGGCGCTTTTCGCGCCCTTTTTCATGCCCGGCCGGTGGAGCCGCGAACAATCAGCTTGCCGCGCATGGCGATCAGTTCGTCCGGCAGGCTCGGATCGACCGTGCGCGCTCGCAGCAGTTCAAAGGCGCGCTGGATCATCAGGGGCAGGGGCTGCTGGATTGTCGTGAGGTCGTAGATCGGCCGGGCGGACGCCGCAACGCCATCGAAGCCTGCAACCAGGATGTCGCCGGGCACATCGATCGACGCCAGGCGCAGTGCGTCGAGGACGCCCATGGCCATGATGTCGCTCAACGCGAAGATCGCATCCGGGCGCTCCGCCGAGGGGATCGCCGCGATCTCGCGACCGGCCTCGAAGCCGCCGTCGTAATTGGAGTGGCCGTCGATTCGAAGGGAGAGTGCCAGACCGGCCTGTTCCAGTTCGGCGACAAATCCTTCCTCGCGTTCGCGAGACGTCGAACTGGTGGAGGAGGTGTAGATCAGTCCGAAACGACGGCATCCTCGCAACATCAGAAGTTTCGCCATCTCAGCACCGCCAGCACGATTGTCGCAGGTGACGAAGCATCCATGCGAAAGTGCGACGCGGTTGACCATCACGAGCGGGACGTTGTTCTGGGCGCAGATGTCGGCGGCCTTTGAAGACAATATGGCCGACGAGATGATGCAGCCATCGACCTGGTACTGAATCAGCGCCTGCGCAGTGGTATCCTCGATAGGCCCGCCGCCGGCATGAATGATGAGGAGGCGAAAGCCGAGCTTCTCCGCTTGTCGCGTCGCTTCGTGCAACAGTTCCGTATAGAACGGGTTTTCAGCCGGTCCGAGGACAAGTCCGTACAGACCGCTCTTCCCCGAAGACAGCGTGCGCGCCAGAACGTTCGGCATGTAGCCGTGTTCTTTCGCAAGCCCGATGATCAGGTCCCGCATTTTTTGGGAAATCCGCGTGTCGCCTTTGAGCGCGCGGGTCACCGTCGATGGCGCGACTCCCGCCAGTGCTGACAGGGTAACGACCGTCGCTCGGCGCGGTGTGGAAGGCGGCAGTGTTGAGTTCATACCGATTCATAACAAAACAGCTGCGCCCTGTCGCGCCACTCCGCATCCGCACCGATGCGAAAAAGAGGGGCTGCATGACAAAATATTCGCTCCCAACTTGACATCTCCTCCAGAAAGCGATTGGATCGGAGTGCGCAAACGTTTGCGCAAATATTTGCGATTGACGATGACACGGGAGGAACGATGTCTACTTCAAAACGCCAGATGAAAATGGTGGGCTTCCTGCAGGCGCAGAACTGCTCGATTGCGCCCGGCTCATGGCGGCATCCTGCCGGCGCCACCGATTTTCTGTCCGCCGAATATTTCCAGCGCATCGGACGCATCCTCGAGGACGGCAAGTTCCATCTCGCCTTTTTCGACGACCGTCTGGCCATGCCCGACATCTACGGTGACGATCACCAGGAAGCGGTCGAGAACGGCGTTCGCGTCGTCAAGATGGATCCGGTCTCGATCATCACGGCGATCGGCATGGCAACCAGCCATATCGGCCTCGGCATCACCTATTCGACCACCTATTACGAGCCCTTTCATGTGGCGCGCCTGTTCGCAACGCTCGACCTGATGACCAAGGGCCGTGCTGCGTGGAACGTCGTGACCTCGCTCAACAATTCCGAGGCGGCCAACTTCGGCCGCGTCGAGCATCTTGCCCATGACCTGCGCTACGAGCGGGCCGACGAGTTCCTGGACGTGGTGACAGGGCTCTGGAACAGCTGGGAGCCTGATGCGCTGATCGTCGACAAGGAGACCGGCCAGTTTGCCGATCCGAAGAAGGTCCATCGGCTCGATCACAAGGGCAAGTATTTCAGCTCGAAGGGTCCGCTGCCGGTGCCTCCGTCAGCGCAGGGCCGCCCGGTGTTGATCCAGGCAGGCCAGAGCGGCCGCGGTCGGGAGTTCGCCGGCAAGTGGGGCGATCTGATCTTTGTTGTCTACCCGACGCTTGAGGCAGGGCAGAAACAGTATGCCGCCGTGAAGCAGGAGGTCGCTGCCGCCGGTCGTAATCCCGACGAGGTTGCAATCTGCCCGGCCTGCTACGTCTGCGTCGGCGAAAGCCAGGAAATCGCCGAGGAGAAGCGCGAGTACATTCGTGCGCTCGCCAAGCCGATCGATGCTGTCGTGCTGTTGTCGGAAGCGCTCAACTTCGATTTCGCCAGCAAGCCGATGGATAGCGAATTCACCGACGAGGAGCTGAAGAAGCTGTCCTGGTCGGGCTTCAAGGAGCGCGTCATCTCCCTGAGCGGCAAACCCAATCCGACCGTGCGTGACTTCGTGCACTATTCGGGCCGCGGCACGATCGGCGAGTTTCCGATCTTCTGCGGGACGCCGACCATGGTCGCCGACCAGATGGAAGAGTGGTTCACATCAGGAGCCTGTGACGGTTTCGTGCTGGCGGCCACCCATACACCGGGCGCCTACGAGGACTTCGTCCGCTACGTGGTGCCGGAGCTCCAGCGTCGCGGCGTCTATCAGAAGGACTATGCCGGCACGACGCTGCGCGAAAACCTCGGCATTCCCATGCCGGTTCATCCCGCCCAGCGCCAGGCGGCGGAATAAGCGAGCAGTCGGAGAAGAGTG
The DNA here is from genome assembly GCF_050500185.1 of Neorhizobium sp. DAR64862/K0K3. Lineage (NCBI taxonomy): Bacteria > Pseudomonadati > Pseudomonadota > Alphaproteobacteria > Hyphomicrobiales > Rhizobiaceae > Neorhizobium > Neorhizobium sp. DAR64862/K0K3. The sequence continues at coordinate 689,283 of NZ_CP191450.1, read as the reverse complement.
ATGAAAGAATTCAGAATGCTCTCGACGAGCGGCATCCTCGGCTATGGCTATGCCGAGGAATCGCTCAAGATCGGAATGTCGTGGCAGCCGCATGTCATCGGTTGCGATGGCGGCAGTACCGATCCCGGGCCCTACTATCTCGGTGCCGGAACGTCCTTCTGTTCGCGCCTTTCGGTCAAGCGTGATCTGCGGCTGATGCTGCAGGCCAGCATCGCGGCCGGTATTCCCTGCATCATCGGCACGTCCGGTGGGGCAGGGGGCGAGCCGCATCTGCAGGATACGGCAGCACTTGTGCGGGAAATTGCACGGGAGGAGGGGCTGTCGTTCAAGATGGCGCTGATCCATTCCGAGCAAAGCAAGAGCGACCTCGCCGGCTGGGCCGAGAAGGGCCTCACGAAACCGCTGGCAAAGATGAAGCCGCTCGACCGCCAGATGATCGACAACTCTACCCGCGTCGTCGGCATGATGGGGCCGGAGCCGTTTGCAAAGGCACTCGACGAAGGCGCGCAGGTCATTCTTGCCGGTCGAAGCAGCGACCCGGCGCAGTGGGCGGCCCCCGCCATCCGGGCCGGCATGGCGCCTGCACCGTCGTGGTATGCGGGCAAGATGCTGGAATGCGGCGCCGAGCCGACCGTGCCAAAGGAGCCGGACTGCATTTTCCTTCGCGTTCGCGACGACCATGTCGTCTGCGAGCCGCCGAACCCGATTCGGCGCTCGACGCCGTTGGCCGTCGCGAATTTCGCGCTGCATGAGAATTCGAGCCCGATCCACCACGTCGAGCCCGGTGGTCTGCTGGATACGACCGATTGCCGGTTCGAGGCGATCAGCGATCGTGCCGTCAAGATCGACGGCATGACCTGGACGCCGGCCGATCGGTACACGATCAAGCTCGAAGGCGTCGAGATGGCCGGTTACCGGTCCATCGCGATCTGCGGCACGCGCGATCCGATCCTGATCTGGCAGATCGACGACTATCTCGCCACCCACCGCGAGAAGGTTGCCGTGAAGGCCGAATCCTTCGGCGTTCCGCGCGACGATTACCGGATGATCATCCATTGCTACGGCAAGGACGGCGTCATGGGCGGCTGGGAGCCGGTCAAGCAGATCACGAGCCACGAACTTGGCTTCGTGATCGAGGTTGTCGCCAAGACGGCGGATATCGCCAATGCGGTCATCGCCATGGCACGCACCTCGATGCTGCATGCGGATTTCCCGGGGCGTCTGTGCAAGGAAGGCAACATGGCGTTCCCGTTCAGTCCGTCGGATATCGACATGGGGCCGATGTATCGCTTCAGCATCTTCCATACGGTCGAAGTCAGCGATCCCTGCGCCCTGTTCCCCATCGAATACGAGAAGGTGTGACATGGCCCTCATCAGAGACATCGCCCAGATCTGCAAGAGCAAGAATGCCGGTCCTTTCAACGTCACGATCGACGTCCTGTTCGAGGATCACGACCTCTACCGCCGCGTGAAGGCGACGGGAACGCTCAATGCGGCCCTTTTCTCCAGGCTCTACGGCGTCAAGGAAGAAGACGTGCTGTTTACGCCCTACGATACCGCCGCTGCGTTCAAGGCGACGTTCCCGCGAGCGATCCCCGCCGGCGATATCGGCGATACCGACGTGTACGGTGCGCAGCAGCACGCCCCCCTGCTGGATGTCGATATCCCGCTCGAAAACTAACCACGACCTGCGCATGGGTCTTCCGCTGGAGGCTTGAGGGAGACCCATGCGATTGCCAATAACAGCTCGGGGAGGAGCTTCATGGCCACGCAAACATCCGACATCCGCAAGGTCGCACTGGCGAGCTTTATCGGATCGACCCTGGAATGGTACGATTTCTTCATCTTCGGTACCGCCACGGCACTCGTCTTCAACAAACTGTTCTTTCCGGAATTCGACCCGGTCACAGGTATGATCGCAGCCTTCGCGACCTTCGCCATCGGGTTCATTGCCCGGCCTCTCGGAGGCATCGTGTTCGGCCATTTCGGTGACCGGATCGGCCGCAAGGCGATGCTGATCCTCAGCCTCACCATGATGGGCGGAATCACATTTCTGATCGGTCTTATCCCGACCTACGCCGTCCTCGGCGTCGGGGCGCCGATCCTGCTTACCGTGCTTCGCTTCCTGCAGGGCTTTGCGGTTGGCGGCGAATGGGGCGGAGCGACCCTGATGGTCGTCGAACACGCGCCGAACAAGACGCGCGGCTTTTTCGGCAGCTGGCCGCAGATGGGCATTCCGGCGGCCCTTCTTCTTTCGTCCGGCGTGATGGCGCTTGTCGGCGGATTGACGACGCCCGAGCAGTTCATGGCCTGGGGATGGCGCTTGCCCTTCCTGTTCAGTGGCATCCTTCTCGTCTTCGGTATCTTCCTCCGCAGACGCCTCGCGGAATCGCCAAGCTTCCAGAAGCTGAAATCCGGTGGCGAACGCCAGCGCCTGCCGATCGTGGACGTGCTGGGCAAGCATGGCAAGAAGACAGCGCTTCTGGTCGCCTGTCAGGCCGCGGAAAACACCAGTTTCTATATCGTGGCGGTGTATTCGCTGGTCTATCTGACGACGGTCGTCGGCATCGACCGGGCGACGGCGCTTAATTCGCTGATGATCGCAGCCGTCTTCTGCTTTATCGCCCAGCCCCTGTTTGCCGGACTTTCCGACCGGATCGGCCGCAAGCGGGTGTTCATGGGGGGCATGATCTTCAACGGCCTCTTCATCGTGCCGTTCTTTCTTCTCATGGATACGGCGAGCGTATTCTGGATCACCGCTGCGATGACCCTGTCCATCATCTTCGGGCAGGCCACGACGCAATCCACCCAGCCCAGCCTTTTCGCCGAGCAGTATGGGGCGTCGGTCCGCTATAGCGGCGTGTCCGTCGCCTATCAGTTCGCAACCGTGCTCTGGAGCGGACCGACGCCGATGATCGCAGCCGCGCTCTGGGCCTGGTCAGGGAGCTGGATACCGCTTGCCTGCTACATCATCGCCGCCGCCTGCCTGTCGGTCGTCACAATCATTCCGTTGCGCGAGGCGGCCGGTGCCGATCTCGAGGACGAACAGAGCGGCTCGCTGCCCCAACCGGCATCACCCGCAAAGACCATTCATCACCATCAATAAGACAGGGAGCAATCACCATGTCCAACGACCCCCGCATTCTGCGTAACGCGCTTGGATCCTTCGCGACCGGCGTGACCGTCGTCACCACCCGATCCGCGGACGGGCAGGATATCGGACGCACCGCAAACAGCTTCAGCTCGGTGTCGCTCGATCCGCCGATGATCCTCTGGAGCCTTGCCAAGACATCCTCGAGCTTTGACGATTTCCGGCAGGCGGGCCATTTCGCAGTTCACATCCTGTCAGCCGAACAGAGCGACATCTCCGGTCTTTTCGCCAGCAAGAAGGAAGACAAGTTCGAGGGGCTGACCGTGGAGAGGGGAGACGGCGACATCCCGCTGCTTAAAGACTGCGCTGCCCGGTTCGAATGCCGGACCGCCCATCAGTATGAAGGCGGGGACCATATCATTTTCGTGGGCGAGATCACCGGGTTCGAGCATTCGAGCACACCGCCGCTGGTCTTCCATGGCGGGCAATACGGCCGGCTCATTCGCCACGCCGGCGAAAACACCTCGTTTGAGAAAACGGAAAGCAGTCTTTCGCCCGATGATTTCATCTACCAGATCTCACGGGTCTTCTACCAGATCCGCAACGACGCGGTGGTTGAACGCCGGCGGCGCGGATGGAGCGGCGCGGACTATGCCGTGCTGACGCTGCTCGGCCATGAGGATGGCAGGACACTCGACACCATCAGCGAGATCGGTCGCTCCCGCGGAGACGAGATTACCGACGAGACGATGGCAAAGCTCGAGGCCGAAGGGTTGATCGAGATCGACGGGACAGGACCACGGCGTGCGCATCTGACGGGCGCGGGACGCAAGGCGATGATGGAGATCGTTGCCATGCTGAAGGCTGCCGAAGCCGACTGCCTTGCGCTTCTCGACGAAAACGAGGTCTGGGTGCTGAAACAGCTGCTGAACCGGCTTGCGACATCGACTGATTCCGGTTGGCCTCCGGTCCGGCAACAGGCAGCTGTCGCGAGCGCGTGAGCAGGCCCGAACTTCGGAGATTTTCATGACCCGTTTTGCCATTGGAGACATCACGGTTTCGGCCATATGGGAGCTGGAAGATACATCGTTCCGGATGAAGACGTTCTTCCCTCTCGTTACGGACGAGATCCTCGAGCGCGAGCGTTCCTGGCTTGCACCGGCTTTCTACGATGCCGATAGCGATCGGATCAGGCTCAGCATCCATGCCTGGCTGGTCGACACCGGCCGGCACAAGATCCTGATCGATACCTGCGTCGGCAACGACAAGGAACGGCACGCTCGCACCCAGTGGTCCAACCTTTCGACCCCGTTTCTCGAGCGTCTTCGCGCAACAGGCGTTGAGCCCGAGGACATCGATTATGTCTGTTGCACCCATCTCCACGCCGATCATGTCGGCTGGAACACAAGGCTGATCGACGGACGCTGGGTTCCGACCTTCCCGAATGCCAAGTACATCTTTGGCCGCACAGAGTACGATTACTGGGCCGAGAAATACGGCTCCGATCCCGGCGGCCATCATCTTGCAGCCTATAGCGACAGCGTTCTGCCCGTCGTGGAGACCGGTCAGGTCGTGCTGGTCGACGATGGGTATGAACTGGATGGCTGCCTCACGTTCAAACCGGCGCCGGGCCACACGCCTGGCCATGTCGCGATATGGCTGCATTCCAATGGCCGCGAATGCGTGTTTTCAGGCGATATCATCCATCACCCGATCCAGCTCAAATATCCGCAACTGAGTTGCATGGGCTGCGAAAATCAGGCCCAGTCCGCGCTTACGCGGGCAGCATTGCTGGGCGATATCGCCGACACCGAGACTATGCTGATGACGGGGCATTTCCTGGCGCCGCACGCCACGCAGATCGAAACCGACGGCGGAAGTTTTCGCATGCGGTGCAGACAATGCTAGTTTTCACGCGCCGCATTCCAGATTCCAGAGAGGTATGACATGAAGATCCGAGCCGCAACGCTTCGCCAGACAGGCGCGAGCATGCCTTATGCAGAGAGCAAGCCGCTTGAAATCGCCGAGCTGGATCTCGATCCGCCGGGGCAGGGAGAGGTGCTTGTGCGCATTCGTGCCGCAGGGCTCTGCCACTCGGATCTCTCGGTGATCAACGGAAGCCGGCCGCGACCGCTGCCGATGGCAATCGGTCACGAGGCCGCGGGCGAAGTGGTGGAGCTGGGTGAAGGTGTCGACGATCTCGAGGTCGGCGATCACGTCGTGCTTGCCTTTGTGCCAAGCTGCGGCCACTGCCTTCCCTGTGCGGAAGGAAGACCGGCGCTCTGCGAACCGGGCGCTGCAGCAAACGGCAAGGGCACACTACTGACAGGCAGCATCCGCCTGAAATCGCATGGCGAGCCGGTCCATCATCACATCGGTTGCTCGGCTTTTGCCGAACACGCGGTCGTGTCGCGCCGCTCGATCGTCAAGATCGACAAGGACCTGCCGTTCAACGAAGCAGCGCTGTTCGGCTGCGCGGTCCTGACCGGCGTCGGCGCGGTGGTGAATACGGCGAAGGTCCAGGCAGGCCAGACCACGGTAATCATCGGCCTCGGCGGGGTCGGGCTTGCTGCTCTGCTGGGAGCTATTTCGGCGGGTGCGGCGCAGGTCATCGCCGTCGACCTCTCGGATGAGAAGCTGAGCATCGCCCGCGATCTGGGCGCCACGGCGACATTCAATGCCCGCGATGCGGACGCGGTCGATAAGGTTCGGCAGCTCACCAATGGCGGCGCCGATTTCGCTTTCGAGTTTGCCGGTTCCGAAAAGGCGCTGGAGAGCGCCTACAGGATGACACGGCGCGGCGGGACGACGGTGACAGCCGGACTGCCGGCACCCACCGCGACGCTTCCCCTCAACATCGTCAGTCTCGTCGCCGAGGAGCGAATGCTGAAGGGCAGCTATATCGGCACCTGCGTCCCCGTCCGCGACATTCCGCGCTACGTTGCTCTCTACAAGTCCGGGCGCCTGCCGGTGAACAAGCTTCTCAGCGGCGAGATCCGGCTCGACGAGATCAACGAAGGTTTCGACCGCTTGCACCGAGGCGAAGTGATCCGGCTGGTTGTTCAAATGTGACGGCGGGCTTGAGCGGTAGAGACGATCACCATCGGGCGTCGCTCGGCGCGAATCCTATGTCGTCGCCGTGCCCGGTGTGGACAGCTTGAACGACATTCGAGGAAATCCATCGCATGATGCCGTCGAGGAGCGGCATCCTTTCGGACGATAAAGCCGCTGATAACCGCCATCAATCGCTTTTTGCCTCTGCGCGCGCCGGTGTTCGGCAGCCCGCGAGGATTGAGATGGTCCGGCTTCACTGGAACGGATGGATGGTGCCGTCGCAGCGCAACTCGACAGGCCAATGCCGAGGCTGACCGCCAGAGCTGAAAGACGCAAAGTTGTGCCAATCCTGAACATCTGAATCTCCTCGGTCAGTGCTTTTTGCTTCGATGGATCCGGTTTCTCGCGCAAAGTGATTGGATTGCCTTAATTAGACCTACGAAAAGTACCTTCACCGCCACTTTTAGTTAAAAATCTTTTAACTCTCCTACTGACATTTGGCATCAGGCGAATGACTCCGACATGAATGTCCCACTCAGGAGAAGTTCAGCTCACTCGCGTCATGCCGCTACCGAACGCCACGTTCGACAAAATTTGAGGAACCCCATGAAAACCGCAGGTCTCTTGCTCGCATCTCTCCTTATGGCCTCGGCCGCCCAAGCAGACGATATCTCGCTTGGCACACCAGGCTATGGCGGAAGTGGTTGCCCTTCTGACAGCGTATCGGCGACCATCAGCCCTGATGGAAAGGCTCTCAGCCTGCTGTTCGACAACTACATTGTTGAAGCCGGCGGTGATACCGGCAAATCCCTGGACCGCAAGACCTGCAACGTTGCCATACCGGTCCATGTCCCGCAGGGTCGCAGTGTTTCGGTCCTCGCGATCGATTACCGCGGGTTTAACCAGCTCCCACGCGGCGCGCGCTCGCAGTTCAATGTGGAGTACTTCTTCGCGGGCAGAAGTGGTCCGGCATTCACAAAAACGTTCAACGGCCCGGTCGAGAAGGATTATCTGATTTCAAACAAGCTCGTTGCGGAATCACTGATCTGGTCGGCGTGCGGCGAGGACGTAAACCTGCGCACCAATTCCAGCATCCGCGTCAATACCACGCGCAAGCAGGAGGCCATGGCGACAGTTGATACGCAGGACGTGAAGGCAGCGATCGTCTACCAACTTCAGTGGCGCGACTGCCGCTAAAAAGGAAAATCCGGGGCAGCACGGTCGCTGCCCCCCCCGATGCCGGGAATATTTTGTCATGCGTATCCGCCGTTTCCTCCCGCTGCTTGCTGTGGTCAATTTCTCTATTCCAGATCTGGTGCTCGCAGCAGACGGATGCGCTGAAGGGACATACTCGCGCGTCCGATCACCCGACGGCAACGCGACCAGTTATCTGTTCGACGATTTTTCGGCGACAGCGGGCGGTGCCTCCGGTATCCGCCGCGCCACGACACGCTGCTCGCTCAGCGTACCGGTGACACAGCCGGATGGTCACTCAGTTTATGCGATGGACTATCGCGGCTTTGTTTCGACGTCGGAAGGGCAGGCCGTGTCCATTCAAGCTCTCAAGGATCGGATGGAGATACTGAAATACGAGGCGTCCGGCCCAGTGGATGCCGACGTCGCGGTTGGTGGCAAGGTCGGGGTCTCGGGATCGAGCACACTCGACCTTACAGTGCTCCTCACATCCGCCGGGCCCTTGGACGATGAGGCCCAGGACGCAATCCTGTTCCTCGATACCATCGATTTCGCTCGCCTCGGCTTCACCACAACCCGCTCCGTGGTGGACTCGATGAACCAGATTGCACATCAGCGGCAGTCCATTGCACTCGATCTTTCTCAAACAGCACTAACGCTGTTAGGCCAATCCGAGCGCTTCGACAGCGGAAGCTATGTCTCTCTCTCGGGCAACAGTGACGCGGCGGCGGGCTTTAACGCTCGCTGGGAAGCTGGCAGCGGCTTCAGCCTGCTTGGGGGCGCAACACGCGTCAGCGCGAGCGCGTCGGACGCTCTCTCGGACGACCTTGCGCTCTTTGCCGGAGGTATCCGATACACGACTGCGCCGGCAACATGGCGTGCTTTCGGGGAGGCTGGCGCATGGGGATCGCCCGATGTTTCCGCGTCGCTCACCCGAAGCTACATGAACATCGATGAGATGATCCAGACCGGGGGTGCGACATCTGGATCGTTGTTTGCGTCCTACGCTCGGGTTGGTGTCATCTACGCGCCCGACGATACCAACGAACTGGCGCTGTCGACCCGTTTCGCTCGATCCTGGCTCGACCTCGATGGCTATGGGGAAGACAAGACCGACAATCTCTTCGCCGCCAGGATGGGATCCGGCTCAACGATCACTGACAGTCTCGGCGCCGAATTAGCTTGGAGCCGCAAGCTCGATGAGCGGTTCGACCTGACGCTTTCACTGGGTGTAGGACGCACGTCCGCAGACAAGAAGGGCGTAGAAGCCTCCGTCGACTGGGTCGGCGATGTCAAGGGCAGCACAGAGGACCAGAATTATGCGGCGCTTGGCGGACGCATCGGGTGGATGGTTACCGAAAAATGGCAGGTCAACACCTCTGCCGCAGCAACGTTTCGCGAAGACGCCGATCCTGTATGGAGCATCGGCGGCCAGCTGAAGGCGTCGTTCTAGGTCCCCGCAACGAAAGCGCTTACGTGGAGGTTCGGTTTCATGCGAACGACTTTACAAGGCTCTCTGCTTGCCGGCCACAGTTAGCTTGAAACTGGAACGCGACGTTTGAAGCGCTCTTCCATTCTCTGCATGACGACGAAGAGCGACGGTACGAAAACGACGGTCAGGCAGGTTGAGCCCATCATGCCGGTCAGAACCGCGAGCCCGATCGACTTTTGCGCGCTCGCTCCCGCCCCGGTCTGCAGCACGAGCGGCACGACGCCGAGGATGAAGGCGATCGACGTCATCAGGATCGGTCGAAGCCGCGTGATCGCAGCCCTTATGGCCGCATCCACGGTCTCTGCGCCGTCATGCAGCCGCAGATGCCGCGCGGTTTCAACGATCAGGATCGCGTTTTTGGCCGACAGTGCGACGAGCAGCACCAGACCGATCTGCGTGTAGAGGTTGACGGCGGCATTGAGCGACAGCAGCGTCGTAGCCGTTCCGATCAGCGCAAGTGGGACGGTCGCGATGACGCTGAACGGTGCGTACCAGCTTTCATATTGGCCAGCCAGAACGAAATAGACCAGAAGCAGGCTCAGGCCGTAGACCAGATAAATCTGTCCGCCGAGTTCTCGTTCCTGGTAGGACACAGCCGTCCATTCCCGTTCGAAACTGTGAGGCAGCAGCGACTTTGCGATCCCGTCGAGTGCATCGAGCGCCTGGCCGGTCGAATAGCCTTGCGCCTGCGAGCCGATGATTTGAGCGGATGGATAGAGATTGTAGAGGCTGATCAGCGCAGGCCCGGTGGCCAGCTTCACATCTCCGATCGAACCCAGGGGCACCATCTGGCCGGAGGCGCCGCGCAGCCTGATCCGCTCCAGGTCGGCGACTTCGGCGCGCCTCGAGGCGTCTGCCTGCAGGTAAACCTGGAAAATGCGGCCGAAGAGGTTGATCTGGCCGGAATAGGACGATCCGATGTACTGGCTGACAGCGTCGTAGGCCCCGCCGACATCGATCTCGGCGCGCTGAGCCTTGCTTCGGTCAATCGAGACGGCGAATTGGGGGGCGTCGGCACGGAACGGACTGAAGGCTTCGCGGAATGTCGGATCAGACCCTGCTGCACGGGCGATGCTGGCCGCCACTTCTTCCAAAGCCGCATAGTCGAAGGCGCCGTCACGGGCCTCTACCTGCATGGTGAAGCCCGCCGCGTTGCCGATACCCTGGATCGGAGGCGGCGGAAGCACGAGCGCCTGTCCGTCCGGGAGATCGGCAGTCAGGCTCCGCGGGGATGTGTAGAGCGACAACAGGTCATCTCCCTGTTGTCGAAGGCTCCAGTCCTTGAGGATCAAGTAGAGGACACCCGCGTTGGAAATGCTGGCATTGTTGTTGAGGGCGGAAATGCCGCTGATTGCGACCGCCGTTTCAACGGCATCCAGCTTCTCGACCCGCCCGCGTAGGTTTTCGATTGCGCGGCGGGTGCGCTCGAGCGACGCGCCCTCGGGCAACTGGACAGATACCAGAAAATACCCCTGATCCTCGATCGGCAGGAAGGCCGTCGGCACCTGTGTCAGCAGGGAGAGCGAGAGCGCGACCAACAGCAGTGCCACCAGCGAGACTGTCACACTGAAACGGGCCATGATCCTCACCAGCACTGCATAGACCCGTTCGACGGCGTCGTAACTTGCGTTGAAACCGCGGTAGACGATGTTCTTGCGCGGCTTCAGGGCATGTGGTTTCAGCCATAGGGCGCATTGGGTCGGCTTCAGGGTCACGGCGTTGACCGCGCTGATCAGGGCCGTGGCGGCAATGACCAGCGAGAACTGGCGATACATTTCGCCACTGAGGCCAGGCAGAAAGGAGGCCGGGAGGAACACGGCAAGCAGCACAAGTGTGATGCCGATGATCGGGCCCATCAACTCGTCCATGGCAAGCGCCGCCGCCTCCCTTGGCGTTTTTCCATCATCGAGATGGCGAGCAGCGGCCTCGACCACGATGATTGCATCGTCAACCACGATGCCGATGGCAAGGATGATGGCGAACAGGGTGGAAAGATTGATGGAGAAACCGAACAAGGCCAATGCGCCGAAGGCGCCGATGATGGTGACAGGCACCGTGGTGGCAGGCACCAGCATCGCGCGCCAATCCTGCAGGAAGATGAGGATGACAACCAGCACGAGGAACGCGGCTTCCACCAGGGTGTGGTAGACATCATCGATGGCGGCCTTGACGAACAGCGTCGTGTCGAACGGCACGGAGTGGCGAAGCCCTTCGGGGAAGTCGGTCGACATGACCTCCAGTTTTGCCTTGACCGCCGCTACGACGTCGAGCGCATTGGCCTCGGGCAACAGAAAGAGTGCGAGGCCTGCCGCCGGCTTTCCATCGAGACTGAAATCCTGGCTGTATTGCTGAGCACCCAGCTCTACCCGTGCCACGTCGCGCAGGCGCACAAGATCACCATTGTCATTTGCGCGCAGGACGATGTCTTCGAAGGCCGCTACATTGGCGAGCTTGGAGTCGAGCTTCAGCGTGTACTGGAAATCGCGTCCCTCCGGCACTGGTGGAAGGCCAAGCTGGCCGGCGGACGATGTGCGGCTTTGCTGACGGATCGCGTTGTTCACATCTGACGGCATGAGACCGCGTGCCGCCATCAGGTCCGGATCCATCCAGATGCGCACCGCATAGTTGCCGGCGCCGAAAACCGAAACACTACCGACGCCGGGGATGCGAGCGATCTGATCGATCAGGTTGATGGTTGCATAATTGGTCATGAACAGGCTGTCATGATCCGGGTTGTCGGAGGTGAGTGCTACAATCGCCAGAATAGCCGTCGAGCGCTTGGCCGTCTGCACGCCTTGTGCCTGTACGGCATCCGGAAGGGAAGGCGTCGCACTCGCCACACGGTTCTGCACCAGGATCTGCGCCGCGTCGGGATCGGTGCCGATCGCAAAGGTCACGGTGAGTGCGTAGGTGCCGTCACTGGTGGAGGTCGATTGCATGTAGAGCATGCCCTCAACTCCATTGACCTTTTGCTCGATCGGCAATGCCACATCCTGGACGATCGTCTCGGCGTTGGCGCCGGGATAGCGTGCCGTCACCTGCACCGAGGGCGGTACGACATTCGGATATTGTGCGACAGGCAGGCCGACCAGCGCCACCAGACCGAGTATGACGGTCAGGAGCGCGATCACGTTCGCAAGCACCGGTCTATCGATAAAGAACCTGGCCATCCTGGGGCATTCCCTGTTTCTGTAAGCAGATCAATCGAGTGCCGTCACGACTTCGACGACTTCTCTGGCACGCAACCCAGCCCCGCCCTTGACGATCACGCGGTCGCCCTCCCTTACGCCGTGGACAACTTCCCGTCGGCCACCGGCGGTTTTTTCTCCGAGCGCGACCTTGACGGTTGCGACCCTGCCTTCGGCATCGACGATTTGAAGCGTTCGGCCCAACTGGGAATTGCCGATCGCGGCTTCCGGCACGGTCAATGCCTTGCGCGTGACGATCGGGACTCGGACGCGGGCAAACATGCCCGGCGATAGCAGGCGTTGCGTGTTGGCAATGACGCCGCGAAGGGTCATGGTTCCAGTCGCGCTGTCCAGCTCGGGGGCGATGTAGTCGAGATATCCACTGTAAGGGTAGGTCGCGTCACCCTGAAGACCGGCTTCAACTCGGATCGCCCCGAGGCTCCTCAGGTCTATATGGCGCTCAGCCATCGCGCGGCGAATGGCGATTACCTGCCGCTCATCGGCCGAAAAGATTACGTGGAGCGGGTCCGGTACGACCAGCGATGCGAGCTTCGGAGCCGATGCGGGATTGATAAAGGCGCCGAGATCGGCCGCGCGTGCGGATAGGATACCGGCGAAGGGCGCCTTCACTTCCGTGTAGCTGAGGTTAATGTCAGCACTTCGCACCTTGGTCTTGGCTGCTTCGACCTGTGCCTCGGCTGCCAGTCGCTGTGCCACGGCCGATTCATTTGCGCTTTGTGATACGACCTGCTTGGCAGAAAGTCCTTCCTGCCGGGCCGCGTTTGAGACGGCCTGTTGCAGGTTGGCCTGTTGCTGACGCAGTTCTGCCTCGGCAGCTGCGAGGCTGATGCGATAGGGTTCGGGCTCTATGAGAAAGACGACGTCACCTTTTCGCACGGTGTCGCCGTCATTGAAGTTCACTTTCTCGAGCGTACCGGAGACTCGGGCGACGAGGTCAACCTGGTTGACCGCGCGGAACGTTCCTGTCGTCTCCAGGTACAGCGTCACCTCGACGAGGGTAGGTGCCTCGACCATGACTTTCCGCTTCTCGGCCTGGGCGCGGGTCTGCCCGACCCAGCCAATCAGCAGAGCTGCGGCCACCAGGGGCAACAGTGCATGTTTCATGGAAAGATCCTTCCCTTGCGCATGTCGTGGCAGGCCTGCTCAGGGAGCGGCAGCTATTTCAGCGACTGCAACTCGTTCGGCGTCAGGAGTCCGTTCTTGTCCTTGTCGATCCGGCCAAACGCCAGGTTGTAGCGACCGGCCTGCTTGACCTTGAGGGCTATCGGCTTTCCGGACGCGGCCATCGTGTCGATGAAAACCTTGAATTCGGGTTGGTCCAGCATCGTGTCGGCGTTCTTGTCTGCGGTCATGAAGGCCTCCTGTTGCGCATAGCCGCTCGAAGCGACGGCGAGCCCCCCGAAGACGATCAGAACAGGGGTGATCAGCTTAACGTTTGCCATTTCGATCTCCTTTGAGTGTTGCGATATCCGCCAGGTTGATCCCTGTGTCGGGAGCCTCCTGCCGGGCGGACGCGGTCAGCAGTCCATTCTTCAGTTGCGGAACTGCCAGCATCAGCTAATCCGGACCAATTCTTCGCGACGAGGCCGCAGGACCTGCTCCAAGGGACTGGTCAATGTCCCTACGATGCTGGACGGCACGATCAACCAAAGGCTGCAGTGAAGCCATCCCATGTTCATGGGGTCTGCACCTCGTCCAGTGTGCCAGCCACCGGGGCTGCCGTGGCGCGCCTCTCAGCAAGAGAGACGTGGACGCCATCTGGCGCGCGATCGAAGCCGGAGGCTTCGAGCACTTCAAGCAGCAGAGAGCGGATCAGGGGAAGGGCGGTCACCGCTGCGGCACGCGCCAAATTGAAGCTCAACACCAGCTCCCTGGTCTGCAGATGGGCTTCAGGCGGGCTGATCGCGATCTTGCCGACGATATCGGCCTGAAGCCTGGTTTCGCTTCGAAGGGTCGACGCCGCCAACCGCAGTAACCGCGCGTGCCCGACGGCGTCCGTGTCGTTCTCCAGTCTCAGGCTAACCCGAGCGAGGACGAGTCCGCGACTGCGGCTGACAACGGTCTCGATCTGGCCGTAGGGAATTGTATGCAGCCTGTCATCCAAGCCGCGCAGTCTGAGACTGCGGATCAGTATCTGCTCCACCCTGCCGGGAGTGGAGTCGATCTCAATCTCTTCGCCGAGCCGGAACGCATCGTCCAGCATCCAGAAAATGCCCGATATTACGTCCTTCACCAACGCCTGGGACCCGAGACTGACCGCCAGACCGAGAATGCCGGCGCCGGCTATGATGGGAGTGGTGTCGACCCCCAGAACCGACAGGGTCACGAGCGAGAAAATCGATCCGATGAGCCCCAGCAAGACCACACGAAGGATCGGCAGAACCGTTGTCATACGCGCAAGGTGCAACTCCGCGTCTTCCAGCGAGGTGAGAGCCTCCTTCGGCATCATGCGCGACTCTACCCATGCGTGGGTAACCGCGGCGAGTACGGCAGCGAGCACCAACACCAAAAGCGAAAAATTGATCTGCCGCGAGTAATGCGGCCAATCCTGTTGCGGGATGACCGCAAGCGTGCCGACCAGCCAGTACTCGACGATCAGCCTGAGGATGACAGCTGCCGCCAAGGCATCGATCACCACCCGCACCACGAACAGTCGACGCATCACCTCGGGCTTGCGCGACAGCTGGATCGAGAGGGCGATCGAGCGATCGAAGGCCAGCGCCAGCATAAGGGCGATCGTTGTTCCCTTGATGCCCTGGTACAGGTCAAACTGCTGCATCAGCCAGCCCCATATCCACAAGCCTGACACCAGCAGGATCATCCAGGCGGCGACCATGTGTAGCCGCGGCGTCAGGCCGTGCCGGCGCAGAAGATGCAGTAATCTCAAAGCCGCCGCCGTCATGGCAAACGCGCCGAGTATCGCCAGCAGCCGCACCGAGTTCGGCGGCATGCCGACGCGGGCGGCTGCTGCCAGAAGGCACACCATCAGGTATCCGCACGCCAGGATCACGGCGCTTCGCCGAAGTCCTTTTTCCGCGCCGCTCTCGTCCAGCGGCAGAAGCCGCAATTGAGGAGTGCGGGGCGAAAAGACAATGCCTAGAAAGGTAATGGCAGACAGCCAGTAGATGACGGAAACGAGAAACTCCCTGGCAAAGCCGTCCCCGAGCGGATCGGCGCTCAGCAGTCGAACGGCTATTGCGCGCCCCACTGCGATGGCGGCCAGCAACGGCACAAGGCTCCAGGCCGTCCGTTTCAAGACGGCGAGGAATGGGACGCGTTCGCGCGCGGCAGCCTCGCGTCGGCCTCTCAGACCGTAACTGCTGAGCAGAAAAATCAGCATGACGACACCGCCGGCGCCAAGGCTGAGGGCAAGAACCCTGGGCGCCGAGGTCATGGACACCGTGCCCGCCCATAACAGTTCCTGATCAAGATGTGGCAGGGCGAGCGCCGTGTCCACCAACGCCGTCTCGAGACGATCGAAGACCTGCTCTGCGCTGACGATCCAGTCCGCGACGTTGACGACAGACTGATCGGGGGCCGGGGACGGGCCTGTTGCAGTCGCGGAGACGTCCATCGTGCCAGTCCCGTTCGCACTTGCAGAGAAACTACGGCTCGCCGGGCAAACCGGCCTGGCGAGCAACCGATAGTTTCAACCATTAGGTGCGTTTAAGATGCGCATCCACCCCATGTTCATGGCGTATTCGCGGCACCGGAAACGGGCATGATGGGGTCAAGCCGGTATCCGTCGGCGCAGTTCAGAATCCGGGAGACATTCGCCATGAAACATCGCCCAAATGGTTTCAAGGCCGCATTGGCCCTTACCTATCTTGCCGTGCTGGCAGCTCCAATTTTCACGGCCGCGCCGGCGGCGGCCGTCGTGTATTGCAACGCCGTCGGCGTCCCAAAAGGCTGCGTGGTGCGCCCCCCGGCCGCGGTGGTCGTCTACTGCACGGCGCCGGGGGTTCCGCTTGGTTGCGTGGCGCGTCCCGTGGCAAGGACCGCGATCTATTGTACTGCTCCGGGCTTGCCAGTTGGCTGTGTCCGCAGGCCGGGCGTTCGCGCACCCGGTCTCGGTGTCGCGCCGGTCAATCGTGGTGGCCCGAGGAACCGTCTCGGCATCAGATAGTCCAGGCGATGAAAGTGTCTCCGCGCTCGGTTCCTATGACCTTATCCGCGCGCTCCCCGCTGGCATCAGCCCCCTTAGCCGGCTTCGGGGAAGTCGGCGGGTAGCAGCAGCGAGACCGTTGTGCCGAGCGGTGCGCTTGTGACGGACAAGGTCACATCGCAGAGGGCTGCGCGCTTTTTCATGTTGAGCAAGCCTCGGCCCTGCACCGTCCCCGCCCCATTCACCGCATCGACCGCAAAGCCGCAACCGTTGTCCCTGACGGAGATCTGGCCCCTCGCGTCGCCGTCGGGGCCAGGTATGGTCTCGATCATGATCGTCACGATCGATGCGCCCGAGTGTTTGATCGCATTGGTGACAGCTTCGTCAAGCAGCCTGATCACCTGGATAACGTGCCTTGGACGCAGGCCCGGATAGACGGGAAGTCCGTGTGGCGACTGCACGCTCCAAACCAGCTGCATGTCGTGGGCGCGCAACTGGCCTGATATCCGCTCCCTCCAGGAGCCAAGGGCAAGCATGAGGTCGCCATCGATCTCTTCCATTGCGTTGATGACCAGACGAAGATCGCGCAGCGCAGCGCGAGCGGCATCTCCGATTGTATTCGTTGTATCTCTCGGCTGTTCGGCAAGAGCGACGATGCTGACGAGTTGCCCGCCCAACCCGTCATGCAGGTCCCGCATCAATCGCGTCCGCTCCGAGGCCAAAGCCGCCGCCCTTGCGCGTTCTTCTTCGCGGGAAAAACTTGCCCTGAGCTTGACCTCGGCCTCCGATACTTGCTTCACCAACCGGTCGGCGAAACTGTCGGCATCATTCAAAGCCTGGACGAAACGCCAGGTCAGCCAGACTCCGATGACGATCAGGACGATCGAATAACCGAACCAGCCGATAAAGATCCGTTCACCCGGAATGAGCCGGCTGACCGTCAGGATATCGTTCAGGGCGCACCCCAGCATGACTGAGAATACAGGCGCCATTATCAGCGCCTTTCGGTTTCCGCGCAGAGCTGCGTTGCCCAAAAGGAGGCAAGCAACGGCGGCGCAGAGAGCAATCGTTGGTGGCCCTAGCGGCAGGAAGAGTGCGTGAAGTAAATCATGCTGTCCCGTAAGGCCCGCAAAGGCAATGATAATGCCGGGTACGAATGTGAGATGAAGCCATCGCGGTGGCGGCATGTCGATGAAGCGCACGATGAAGTGCAGAACCAGCGGCGCTTGCGTAACAACGGCAGCGCCGACGAGGCCGAGCGTCTGTGGCGATGCTGGCATCGAGACGAAATACTGAAAAAAACCGATCAGCATGGCGAGCGCAAGCAGCCCATAGCTGCGATCGTTCCGGCGGTTGATCCAGATCAGGCCGAGGATCGCTCCCAATGTCGCCTGTCCGGCAACGAGAATGAGTGGCAGGGTCTCGAACATGATCGACCGCTGATCGTGAACCGGTCTCAGGACCTTGTCCGGACCGGCATAAACGCTGTCCAGATAGCCGCCGACCGGCCCCCATGTGACGAGGTGAATGATCAGCTCATTGCGCCCCTCATGCAGCAGGCTTTCCGGAATCGTCGCTATGGCGGACGTATTGCGGTCGGGTCTGCGGCTCATAACATTCCGGTGCGTATCGTGGATCATTGAGCCGTTAACCTCGAATTGTACGCCCGTGGTAAAGCGCGGCACGAAAATGCTCCATGCCAGATCTTTCTGTGTGGTCGGTCGTTCGAGTGAGACGCGATAAATCGCGGAGGAGGTTGCATCTTCGGAGACGGGCCGAAAGTCCGGGAGGTTCACAGAACGGAATTGGCCTGTCGCGTCCTGGAGCTCAACGCCGCTCAGTTCATAGACCGCGGGAGGCAGGGGCGGGCCGATCTGGCGGGCCAGGATGCAAAGGACGATGATGACAGGTTGCAGCGCCAGGTACAGCAGCAGACAGCCGATCCTGCCACGGGGTCGAGCCATCCTTCCAACTTGGTGAGCGGCAGCTTTCATCCTAAAGCTTTATCAAGCCCTGCTGCAAGGCTTCGAATACGGCCTCACCGCGGGTATTCACCTCGAGCTTGCGATAGATGTTCTTTATATAGCCGGGAACGGTCTGGCGTGAAATACCCAGATAATCCGCGATGTCGGCGTAGCTGAAACCCTTGGCGATGCCCCAGAGAATGTCGATTTCGCGCGCTGTCAGCTTGGCGGTATTCAAGTCCGTCCCGACGACGGGATCCTTGACGCCTTGGGTCCGTTTGACGATGAAACGGGCAATCGAGGCCGAGATTGGCGAGTGGCCCCGCATAAGATCGCGCACCGTGTCGGCGATGTCGGTCAGCAGAGCGTCCTTCAGCAGATAGCCGTTGGCACCGAGTAAAATAGCCGAAATGACGCTTTCTTCATCGCCCAGGATGGAGATGACCAAGATCTCGGTGGTCTGGCTATGCTGCCGGACGTCGCGGATCAGGTCCATGCCATGGCCATCGGGTAGCTGGAGGTCAGTCAGAAGCACATCAGGGTAACCAGACCCCAGCACTTGGCGCGCCTCCGAGAGCGTTCCCGCCTGAAGAACCGAAAATGCGGAAGCGTCGGACAGGCCGTCAGCGATACGCTGACGTGTTGGTCCATCGTCCTCGACGATGACAACGGATATAGGTCCGGCTCTCTCCGTTTGGGTGTTCAAGATAACACTCGCTTTCAGGCCTCGGCTTGGCCAGAAAGGATTATTGAGCAAATTCCCAAACCGCGCCAGCCATGAACATGGGGGTGTGGCGGGTCAGAATTGGCGGACCGCAAAGGGAAAATGCGGAGAAGAAAGCCGCAGCGGAAAAACAACGGTGCCAGCTGCGCTCAGCAAAACCGGCCAGAGCGATTTCTGCAAGCCGTCGGACGCGGCCATCCGGCTCAAGCGCACGGTTACGCTTGTCGCCATAGGCATCAATCATTCAATCCGACTGTCCGTTTCCGCATCGAACAGATGAATGTGTTCCTGCTGGAAATTCAATCCGACGGTTTGACCGCCGGTTATTGGAACTCGTCCATTTACGACGACGACACATTCGGGCGTCGTTGCCGTTGTGACGAAGGTCGTTGACCCTGTCGACTCGACCAAGGCCACTGGTGCTTCCAACAAACCCTTGCCGTCTTCGGCGATGGTAAGATGTTCGGGCCGCAGACCGACGACAAGATTTCGATTGGCCGGAATGGTTCGGTCGAGACCGATCGTCTGTGGCCGGCCAAGATCCAGAATGAGGCTTTTTCCATCCGGTCCAGTCGTTGCCGGAATGAAATTCATGGCCGGCGATCCTATAAATCCGGCAACGAACCGGTTGACCGGACGGTCATAGAGTTCAAGTGGCCGGCCCTGTTGCTCGATCACGCCCTGGCGCATGACCACGACGTGATCAGCCATTGTCATCGCTTCGATCTGGTCGTGCGTGACATAGACCGAGGTCGCGCCAAGCCGGTCATGCAGTGCCCTGATTTCCTTGCGCATATGGACACGCAAGGCGGCGTCGAGGTTGGACAGTGGCTCATCGAACAGAAAGGCCTTGGGATTGCGGATAATGGCCCGGCTCATAGCGACACGCTGTCGCTGTCCGCCGGAGAGTTCGCGGGGATAGCGATGCAGCAGGTCCGACAGGCCGGTAATGGCGGCCACGTCCTCTGCCGCCTTCTTCGCTTCCGCCTTCTTGGTGCCGCGAATGCGCAGGCTATAGGTGAGGTTTTCCTCAACCGTCATATGCGGGTAGAGCGCATAGGACTGGAACACCATGGCCAGATCCCGCTTGCGGGGCGGTACATTGTTCATGCGGTCGCCGGCAATAACCAGGTTACCTTCGGAGATCGATTCAAGCCCTGCGAGGGCGCGCAGAAGCGTTGATTTGCCACATCCGGACGGTCCCACCAGGGCGACGAAAGCGCCTTTGCGAATGGTGAGGTCGATGTTCTTCAGCGCGTGATAGGCACCGTAATATTTGTTGACGCCCGACAATTCAATTTGATTGGTCATTTGAGAGCTCCCGATGTGAGGCCGGAAACGATGCGGCGCTGCAGAAGGACGAAGATGGCAAGGATCGGGGTTACGTACATCGTTGCGTACGCCATGATGTTGTTCCATTCGCTGGTGTTTGGGCCCATGAACGAGTTGAGACCGACACTTGCGGGCTGCAATTCGATGTTCTGGATCATCGACTTCGAATAGACGAACTCGCCGAATGCCTGCATGAAGATGAGGATGGCGCTGACAAGGATACCGTTGCGGGCAAGCGGGAGCACGATGTTGAAGAAGGCACCGATGCGCGAGTTGCCATCGACCAATGCGGCCTCCTCAAGCTCCATCGGCACAGCCATGAATGTCGCCCGCACGAGAACCACGAAGAACGGCATGCTCTTTGCCGCTATCGCCAGAATGACGGCAAAGCGCGGGTAGTCCAGCAAACCGACTTGGGAGAACCCGACGAAGATCGGCGTGATCATCAGCGATGCGGGCAGAACCTGCAGCATCAGAATGAGGAACAGGCCCACATCCACCCAGCGGTTACGGTACCGCGCCAGTACATAGGCACAGCCGGTACCGAGAACGGCGATGAGCGCCACCGATCCAAAGGCGATCAGCGTTGAGTTCCACAGGTAGCGGCCCATGTTCCGGCTTTCCCAGACATACGCGAAGGTGCTCCACTGCGCTGTCGATGGCCAGAAGCTGGGCGGGGTGGCAAACATCTCCGAGCCCGTTTTGAGAGCCGTGACGTACATCCAGTAGAGCGGAAACAGGTAGATCGCCGCCATGATGATGGCGATGGCGAGCATCAGGCGGTTTCGGTTGGTTTCAGTCATCCGCGCACCTCATGACGGGTCGAGCGCACATAGACGATAGCCGCAAACATCACGAACACAGTCATGATGACCGAGATCGTGGCACCTTTGCCAAAGTCGTATTGCCGGAAGGAGAGGTCCCAGGCCCAGTATTGGGCGACATTGGATGAGTTGTTCGGCCCGCCATCCGTGATTGCCGCGAACAGATCGAACTGTTGCAGTGTGAAGATAAGCCCGAGCGAAATGATCGCGCCGATGGTGGAGCGCATCATGGGCAGTGTGATGGTCCAGAAGCGCTGCCAGGCGTCTGCACCGTCCAGCTCGGCTGCTTCATAGAGATCGCCGGGTATGGCGGAAAGACCGACGGACAGAAGGATCATGTTGAACGATGTACCAAGCCATATATTGGCGAGCACGACCGCCCAGAGCGAGAAATTGGGGTCTGAGCGCCAGAAGATATTGCTGTCGATCAGGCCGCTTTCACGCAGAAAGAAGTTCAGGACGCCAAAGTCCCCCGAGAGTATCCAGTTCCAGATCGCACCGACGACCAGACCCGGCATGACCCAAGAGACCAGAAACAATCCACGAAGCCACGATGATCCCGGAAAGTTGACCCAGAAAAACAGCGCAAGGCCAAACCCGATGAGAAACTGGCCAGCGATGGAGCCGACCACGAAAATGACGGTGTTGAAGAGAATAGGCAGGGTTTCGGGCTGCTTGAACAGATCGATGTAATTCTTGAAGCCGACGAATGGCCTGATGATGCTTCCCAGACTGAACATGTCCACTTCCTGAAAGCTCATCAGGATATTGTAGAGCAGGGGCAAGCCCGCAAGAATGAACAGGAAGGCAAAGGGAACTCCGGCCAGGCCAATGTCGAAGCCGCGGCCGTCCGTGATGCTGGAAAGTATCCTTTTCATGGAAACCCCATAAGATCCGGTGTGGAGCTGTCCGCTCTTGACGAACGAGACAGCTCCTTCCGGGAGGAAAAGGTGGATGGCACGAGTGCCATCGGCTCCTGAGAAAGGCAGTCCTGCCTCAGCCTTCGATAAGCTTGATCTTCTCTGCAGCCTGATCGAGCGCGGCCTTAGGCTCCATCTGTCCGGTCAGCGCCGCCTGGACGGCATCCTGAATTGCCTTGGAAATCTTCGGCCATTCTGGCGAAGGGCCGCGTGGCTTGGCATATTTCAGCTGTTCCACGAAGGTCTTGAGGGCCGCATCCTTGAGCGCATTTCCGGTCGGCGGGATCGGCAGGTCGGAACGGGCAGGGATCTGGCCGAAATCCTTGTACATGGTGACGTCTTTGGAGGCGAAGAACTCAAGCGCCTTGAACGCCTCTTCCGGATGTTTGGTGTTGGAGAAAATCGCCCAGTTGTAGTCGCCCATAGCGGAAGAGCGCTCGGCACCTTCCTGCGGGACTGGCAAGAGCGCGGTTCCCCAGTCAAACTTGGCATCGGTCACCATGCGGTCGATTTCCCAAGGTCCGGATATCGCCATCGCCGCATTGCCCGCATTGAAGGTTGCCGTGGAATCCCACTGGCTGCGCGTCAACGTATCGGGAGATGTCATTTTGCCGTCGAGCAATTGCTTCCAGATCGTCAGCGCCCGGACAGCCCCATCACTGTTGATGGACTTGTAGGTGGCGCCGCCCATCTGTGCCCAGGGCAGGAACTGGAACGTGCCTTCCTCATTGGCTTTGGCCGAGAAGGTGATGCCGTAAACATTCTTGGATGGGTCGGTCAGCTTCTTGGCGGTCTCGAGCAACTCGTCCCAGGTCTGCGGCGGCTTTTCCGGATCGAGGCCCGCGGCTTTGAACAGATCCTTGTTGTAGTAAAGCGCGATCGTATTCGTCGCTTTCGGCACGCCGTAATATTTTCCGTCCCAGGTGGCGGAGGCGAGCGGGCCGGGGAAGTAGTTTTCCGGCTTGATCGTGCTTGAACCGGCAATCATGTCGGTAAGGTCCAGAAATGCCTTGCGGGACGCAAACATGGCATGATTTGGGTTGTCGATTGCGATAATGTCAGGTGCTTTACCGGTCGAATAGGCTCGCATCGCCTCGCTGACCACATCGTCGAACTGAATCTGGCGATATTCGATCTGGATGCCGTTCTTCTGGGCGTTGAATTCCTTGATGAGATTGGGGGCGGGCTGAATGTCGCGGTCGAGCGACCATAGCGTCAGCTTGACGTCTTCTGCCTGAGCGCTGAGCGCAAAGAGCGATGCAGTTGCTGCAAACGCCGTAGCGATGGCGATCGTATATGTTCGGATACCCATATTGTCCTCCTTTGTGGTTCTCCGGAATGCACTTTCGCGCGGCGCGGCCTCCTCCTTGCCGCGCCAACATTGAACGATCTAAACCGGGTCGACGACGAAATCGCCGCCGCGCGCCTGTTTCAGGTGATTGAGACCGTGAACCTGTCCGGTCATCTCCAGTCCATCCCGATAGACCGGGTCGTGCCAGCCTTCGATGTCGATGGAGCCGGACCAGCCCGCCAGTCGTAGCTCGGAGATGATGTCCGTCCAGTTGCTGTCGCCGAAACCGGGTGTGCGCATCAATACGAACGGATGTTTGCCGAAAATGCCATGTTCGCGAATGACGTCCCACCGAATGGTCGCATCCTTGCCGTGGACGTGAAAGATCTTCGAAGCCCATTTGCGGATCTGCGGCAGTGGGTCGATGAGGTAGACCATCTGATGGCAGGGTTCCCACTCAAGCCCGATATTGTCATCGGGGGTCTCGTTGAACATCAGCTCCCAGGCATCCGGATTGTGAGCGATATTCCAGTCGCCCGTCGCCCAGTTGCCGTCCATGGCGCAGTTCTCAAAAGCGATTTTCACACCCTTGTCCGCCGCCCGCTTGGCCAGCTCACTCCAAATCTGCTTGTAACGTGGAAGGCTGTCGGGCAGGGGCTTGTTGCGGATGCGGCCAGTAAAGCCGGCAACGCACGTCGCTCCAAAATGGTGGGCGTTGTCGATGCAATCCTTCCAACCCTGCAACGTCTGAAGGTCCATGTCGGTCTCTTCGAGCGGGTTACCGAACATGCCAAGTGTCGACATCGTAATGTCGCGATCTCCAATCGCCTCGCGGCAGCGCTTGCCGAGCTCGGCAATGTCCTGACCATTGGTCGTCTGCCAGAAAAAGGGCTCGAAACTTTCAAACCCAATGTCGGCGATCTGCGCAATGCGTTCTGCAGCCTGCCCCTTCGAGGCGCTGACCATGGTGCCGATGCGAATGGATTTTTGCTGCTGGTTGATCAATGTCACGGTCCCTATGCTGAAATGTCGACGGATTGGCCCGACTTGGCGCTTTCGATGGCGCCAAGCACCATGGCCAGGCTTTTGATATTGTCGTGGTTGACTGTTTCGGGTTCGCGCCCGGTGCTGATGGCATCGAGGAAATCGGCGATCACGCTGGCGTGGCCGTGGGTTTCCTCGTCTCTGGCAGGGGCAGGCACGTCAATTGACGTAAAGCCCGGGAGGAGGCCGGGATCGTTCCCGGCAACGGCAGCCCTAAACGTGTCTTCGCCATCCCAGGTCAGCATGCCTTTCGAGCCGACAATGCGCCACGCGCTTTCCCAGCTGGTGCGCTCGCCTTCGGCACACCAGGAACCTCGATAGGTAAAGACTACATCGTCCGAGAAACGGAAAATCGCATTGGCCGCAGCGCCATGGGCGTACCATGAGCCGGCCGGATTGGTTTCAACACAATAGACCGAGAGGGGCGCCTTGCCGGACACGAAACGCGCTGCATCAAACGTATGGATCGCCATGTCGAGGAGCAGGACATTCTCCATCTCTTCTCGAAAGCCACCGAAATGTGGGCCGAGGAAGAAATCGGAATGAATGCCCGTGACCTCGCCGATCGCGCCGCTTTCGACCAGACGACGCATGCGGCGGACGCCTGCAATGAAACGTCGGTTCTGAACGACGGCATGAATACGACCCGCTGCGCTGGCGGCACGGCGCAGATCCTGCGCTTCCTCCATGGAGGTTGCCATCGGCTTTTCGCTTAAGACGTGGCAGCCATGGGCCAGACCGGCCCTTACCACCGAATGGCGAGCGTTGGGGATGACGACATCCAACAGGATGTCTGGCTTGGTCTCCGCGAGAACAACTTCCAGATCCGTCCCGATAACCGCTTGTTGAAGATTGAATTCGGTTGCAAGCGCCTCAGCTGTCGCTCGGTCGAGATCAACGAGGCCAACGATTTCTATGGCATCTTTGATGTGGGGCGTGTCCCGCACCGCCCGGAGCCAGCCTTTGGCCATAGCTCCGCATCCACACAAAACAGCATTGTATGTCACTGGTATCCTCCTCCTTACGGAAATCGAAACTCCTCTTCCGATTTTCCGTAAACGTTTACGGTAGTATGGACAGGAGCCAGAATTTGTCAATATTGTTTTGGGCGACGCATTCGGGTCCGCGGAAAGGCAGTTCATGAAGGGCATTCGCCAGCTGGCAAATTATCTAGATATATCAATAGGAACTGTGTCCCGCGCCTTGAACGGAAAGGCGGACGTGAATGAGGAGACGCGGCGCCGGGTTCTCGAAGCGGCCACCAGACTGGGCTATGTCGCCAACCAGTCGGGGCGTTCTCTGCGCAAGGGTTCGACAGGCGTCATCGGCTTCATGATGCAGACGGGACCCGAAATTACAGGCCAGGGCGACACGTTCTTTATGAGTGTCTTTGACGGCGTGCAAACCGTCCTTGCCCGTCACAAGCTCGATCTCGTCGCACTGCTGTGTTCATCCGACCAAGACCCGGACGCCTATCTTCAGCGCGTCGTCGCGCGTGGCTTCGCGGATGCTGTCATTCTCTCTGCCACCCGTCTCCACGATGCGCGTTTCGAACTGCTCGCTCGCCACAATATTCCCTTCATCACCTTGGGGCGAAGCCAGACCGATGTCGGCCAGCCTTGGATCGATCTGGATTTCGAGGGCATGGCAGAGGTCGCCATCGAGCGGCTTGTGAAAAGCGGTCACCGGCACATCGGCCTGATCTGGCCGAATGGTGATCTGAACCTCGGCCATCTGTTCGTTCACCGATCCCAGGAGGTTCTTGCCCGGCACAATCTGTCGCTTTCGCCGGAGCACATTTTTCGTGCCACGCCAAGCGAAACGGGTGGCTATGGCGTGGCTCGTCAGATCATGGACTGCGAAACCCGTCCGACGGCTGTTGTCCTTGTCAACGAGACGTTGGTGACCGGGCTCTACCGTGGGCTGGAAGAGGTCGGGCTGATGCCCGGCAAGGACATCGCCATCATCGGGCGGCAGAGCCCGCAGGCCCAGTTTCTCAAACCAAGCCTAACCTGCTTCAGTCTTTCTCTTCGCGATCTCGGCATAAGCCTTGCCGAGGGTCTGTTGTCTGTCATGCCGGAATACAAGCTGCACTACCCTGATGCCGTCAAACGTTTGGTATGGCCCATGGATCTGATCGAAGGCGAGAGCAGCTGAGAACTGCCGCCTCTGTAGATCGGGTCGTCGATCCAAGCCAAACAAAGCAGTGGCGGTAGAATAGACAGGCGCGACGCCAATCGCGTTATGACATACGCGAGGCGGAAGGTCGGATTCTTAGGGCACGCAGGGCGTTGAGGATGACGGCGATATCGATTATTTCCTGAAACAGTGCACCTTGCACCGGCGTCAAATACCCCGCTGCGGCGAGGATCATCGCGCCCACCGATAGACCGATGCCCGCAAAAACACTCTGTAGCGCGATCCGTCGACAGGCGTGCGCAATCGCGATGCCCTCCACAATCCTGTCGAGCCTCTCGACCAACAGAACCGCATCGGCCGACTCGATGGCGGCAGCTGAGCCATGCGCACCCATGGCAAGTCCGATATTCGCTGCAGCAAGGGCAGGCGCGTCATTCACGCCATCGCCGATCATCATCACCGGCGCGCGTGTCTTTTCATCCTTGACGATGTCGATCTTTTGGCCTGGCGAGAGGTCGGCTCTGACCTCATCGAAAGGCAGGCCGGCGGTGATTTGGCGTGCGACAATCGCGCGGTCGCCCGTGGCCAGAATGATCCGCGTTACCCCAATTGCCTTGAAACCGTTCAACGCCGAAGCAGCTCCCGCCCTGAGTTGATCCGAAAACAACAAGATGCCGGCAAATTTCCCGTCGATCGCGACCGCTGCGGCGATGGTTCCTGGTGTGTGTGCGTCGTTGATTTCAACGCCGTAGGCCGAGGCGATGAAGTTGATGCCACCGATGGCAACCTTTCTGTCGCCAACCGTCCCGGCAATTCCTTCGCCGGGTTCCTCGCTCACCTGTTCCGGCGAAACAAGGCTCAAGTTCCGGGCATGCGCTGCATCAACCAGCGCCTTGGCGGCCACGTGACTCGATGCCTGATCGAGCGAGGCGACGAGGCGCAGAAACTCGTCCTCTGGCCAAGATGTAGAAATTTCTCGCAGGGTCGGTCTGCCATCGGTCAGCGTCCCTGTCTTGTCGAGCACCAGCGTCCGGATCATGCTTAGCTCTTCAAGGATTTTTGCCCCCTTGATCAGAAGACCGGAGCTTGCCGCCCTTGAGACACCAGCAGCCCAAGCGATCGGTACGGCGAGGATGAGTGGGCAGGGTGTTGCGACCACGAGGACAGCGACGGACCTGACGGGATCCCCGGAAATCCACCAAGCCAGCAAAGCGATTGCGATTGTGACGGTCAGGAAGACCAACGCATACCGGTCTGCCATGCGGGCCATCGGCGCCTTGCTCTGCTGGGCCGCCTCAACAAGCTTCAAGATGCCCGCATAGGTACTGTCGGAGGCTGCTTTTGTGGCGGTCATATTAAAGAGGTCACCGACATTGGCGGCCCCGCTCATGACGACATCGCCCGGGCGTTTCTTGGCAGGCAGCGGTTCGCCTGTCAGTGCGGACTCGTCAAGAACAGCCTCCCCGTCGTTCACGGTACCGTCGACCGGCACCAGATCGCCACGCCGAACAACAAGGCAGTCGCCAACTGCTATGGAATCGACTGACACTTCCTCCATCTGGCTTTCACGGCGCCTCGTTGCCACATGAGGTGCACGCGAAAGAAGCGCGGTCATCTCCCGTCGGGCTCTGCCCTCGGCGACATTCTCGAGATATTGACCGCCGGAATACATCAAGGCCACGATCGTCGCCGCAAGGTATTCGCCAAAAAGAAGGGCTCCGCCCATGGAGAGAAGCGCGATGACATCCAGACCGATTTCACCGGCGCCAATCCGCGCGATGATCTGGGCAACGAGGGCGACCATGACGAGGCCGGTCGCAAGCGCCAGCGATGTGACATAGAGATCCTGAAATCCGCCGTGCCAGGCGATCAATCCAATTGTCAGCCCGATGATCGGGGCCGCGACGAGAAGGGGCCGTAACGGCCGGAGCCAGTGTTCCAGGGGCATAGTCATCCTCGTCTTCAAGCGCCTGTTGTTAAGGCAGGGGACCGTCACCGGGATCCGCTACCAGGGACCGATCGCATGATCAGGATTGCAATCTTAGATTGCGGTATTCCCACCCCGGTTGCCGCCGAGACGATCTGTATAGGATCGACCGGGTCAGCGACGCGGGAACGTGCTGGACGGACCAAGCCCTGAACCACGAGAACCATCGGGCGCGCGACGGCCATGAGGCCGTCAACGCGCCGGACGGAACGAGAGGCCCGACCGCAGCCGATGCGCCTAAGGTTCGGAGACTGTGCGTGACAGCCGCTCATCGGGCCATGAATATCGGAAAATCCGAAGATTCCAGCAAGGTTGCCGTCACACCGCCGAAGATACGTTCATGCAGCCGCGAATGGCCGTAGGCTCCCATGACGATCATGTCGCAGCCGGTTTCCAATGCATGCTGCGTGAGAATGTCCTCGGTTGCTCGGCCGCCGCTCGCCAGCTGTTCGACGACAACCTTGATGCCATGTCGCGAGAGAAATGCGGCAACGTCTGCGCCAGGCTCGCCCCCGTTTTTGAAGTAGGCACCATCCGGATCGACGAGAACGACATGCACGGCATCGGCTCGTTTCAGAATATCCAATGCATCCTTGGCGGCTGTTGCGGATTCCGCTCTGGAATTCCAGGCGAGAAGAACATTTTTGGGCGGAAAAGTGATGTTGCCCTTGGAAGGGATCAGCAGGATCGGCGTGCGGGCGTCAAAGGCTGCAGCCGAGACCACAAGACGTCGCAACCCTCTTTCGCGCCGGACGCTGTTGCCGAGAATGACGAGGTCGGCATACATGGCGCGCACGCCGATATTGCTCTGAAGGATGAAATTGTCGTCGTAAAAGTGATCGATATCAAAGGAAATGGCGCTCTGGCTGCACAGCGCCTCGGCGGCCGTCTTGACGTTGACCAGCGCCTTTATCTCTTCCTGCCGTTGCTCAAGCCAGGCGGTCCCCACGGGATAGTCGGACGTGATCGGCTGCAACGCCGTGCCGATGACCATGATCGAAAGATGCGCGTCTGACTCAATTGTCAGTTCGATGGCCTTGGCAATATCGGCGTTGGCGCCGTGTTCACCGACGACAGCAAGAATAGTTTTGAACGACATGGTTGGCTCCATCCATTTCAGAGGTTTTGGATGAAGCAAGCCTAGAAGCCTCGGAAGAGATGGCGATGATCTTTGTCAATCGATGGGTACGAAAGCGCTTTCGGGAGACCGAACAGGTCCATTATCTTCAGACCGGCCTCTTCGCACACGCGTTGCCCGGACTGGGGCGCTCGAAGCGGTGATCGTTGATGAAGATCAAGGACGGCCCGAGCCGCGGGTTTAACCTCCCGACAACGAGGGAGAAAAGACCATGCAGACCGTGCGATCAATCATGACGGCAGATCCGATTTCTGTTCACCCAGACGCCAAGATCTGGGAGGCGGCCAACACCATGTTGGATTGCGGCTTCAGCGGTCTGCCGGTAATCGATAATGACGAGCAGGTGCTGGGCGTGATCAGTGAAAGCGATTTCCTGCGACGCGGGGAGCTTCGGTCGCAGGCTTCGCCCGGGATGTGGCGTAGGCTGTTTTCGTCACGCGGTGCGTTGGCGGAGGATTACGCGAAAGCTTTCGGGAAAGAGGTGAGCGAAGTCATGTCCTCGCCGGCGATCACGGTCGAGCCATGGATAACCGTCGAAGATGCCGCGAACCTGATGGGCGATCGCGGCATCAAACGCCTGCCGGTTGTCGAAAATGAAAAGCTTGTCGGCATCGTCACGCGAGCCGACATCATGCGCACCCTGATCCGACAGATGTCAGCGTCCGCCGTCGATCGGATCGATGCGGATATCAAAGCCGGACTTGAGGCTGAATATGACCGGCAACGGTGGGGTGACACCATCACGGTGGCCGTCGACGCGACTGTGGTCACACTGGAAGGCAGGGTACTGGATGCACGCGAAAAGACGGCTGCGCGGGTCGCGGCTGAGAACACTCTGGGTGTCACCAAGGTGATCGATCAGATTCTGGTTGTCGGACTACCGGAAATGCCAGTCTCACCTCCAGGATTTTAAGCCGAACAGTGCCTGCGCAGGACGGACCGTACGAAATCGCTCGCGCATGATCGTCTTTGTTTTGAGGGGCTGTCGCCGCCTGCGCCCGCCTATGTGGACAACCGAAAGGCGTCAGACAGGGCGAACGTCGCGTCAGTGGTCCAGTGTCTCAACGCAGTTGGTTTCGAAAATCAGGCCGGCTACACCAGCAACGCTTTCTGCCACGACTTGCATGGCACGCCTTTGCGCAGGCGAGGGGACAGGGCCGAAGATTTCGACGATCGAATTCCTGACCTCAACTGTAAGTCTCTCTGGCTCGAGGCCGAGCTCCGAGCGCAGCCGCGTCAAAACTGCAAGCCGCAACGCGAGATCTCCTTTTGCCACCGCATCGCGGTTTGCAGTCACGGCCCGTATGATATCGCTCCGACTGATGATCCCCACGAGCCTTTCCGACTGAAGAACGGGCAACCGTTTGATACCATGCGTCCTGACAAGCGCTGCAACATCCGCAAGCGATTGTTGTGGCGAGACGGAGATAACGTCCTTTGTCATGGAATCTGCCACGGTGGTGCCGTGCGCTCGCACGTAACTTTCGAAGAAACTATCGTCAGGATCTTTCGGTGGAGACTGCGGGCCTAGATTGAAGGCGCTCCGACTCAAGAGATCGCCTTCCGTCAGCATCCCGACGACTTGACCATCGTCGCTGATCACCGGCAGACCGCTGACCTTGTGATCGAGCATCAGCTGGATCGCATGTTTGATACTCGTGCTCGCCGACACGCAGATCGGCCTCTGTGTCATGAAGTCCCTGACCAACATCAAACAATCCTCTCGCAGCTTTTGTTCACTTTGACAGATGCGATGCTGGAGACCTTTGATCTTTCGCAACGCAAGGCGCCCGAGACGCAGCCACTGCCGGAATTCACGCCTTCGCCCGTAACGCCGCCATAGGGCGGTCTAGAGATGCTGAAGCGCGTGTGCGCAGGATTGGCAGAACGGCGTGTGCGGGACGATGTCGAGACGTTGGTCGCTGATTCCATTGCCGCATTTGGCGCAGATACCGAAAGTGCCTTCCTTTACCCGGTGAAGGGCGGCCTCGATCGCCAGCAGCTCCGTTTGCCCCGCCTCGCCGAGCTCATCCAGAACCTCGTCGTTGTTGCGTTCGACCGCACGATCGTCGTCGTCGCGATTACGAGGTTGTTCAAAGTCATGCTCGATTTTTTCGAGGCGTGTTTGCAGATACTGCTGTCGTTGGAGGAGGATCGCCTTGAACTTCGTCTCGCGCTGCTCCCGCTGCTCAAATGAGAATGTCGTCATCGTGTCCCCGAGTTTTAAGTGTGAGACCGGATATTCCTCCACTCGCAGGAAAGGGCATTGATCGTGGTCAAGCGGACTTGGTGCTTCCGCTCAAAGCAGCCCGAGCGTGATAGGTCGGGCTGCTTCGTTTGATGTCCGGCCTTTTATCCAACCGTCTTGGAGGTTTTCCATTTCCAGTCGCGAATTTCCGGCATGTCCTCGCCATGTTCGCGGACATAGCGTGTGTGTTCCGCCAGCTTGTCCTCAAGCATCGCGATCACGCTGCCTGCCTTGTCCTTCAAACCGGGTAGGCGTTCGATCGCCTCGATCGCGAGATGGAAGCGATCGAGTTCGTTCAGCACCGTCATGTCGAACGGAGTTGTCGTCGTGCCTTCTTCGATGAAGCCTCGAACATGGATGTTCTGGTGGTTGGTACGTTTGTAGGTCAGCCGGTGGATGAGGTAGGGGTAACCGTGATAGGCGAAGATCACCGGCCTGTCGGTGGTGAACAGACGATCGAACATCTCGTCTGAGAGACCATGGGGATGCTGGTCCTGCGATTGCAGGGCGAGCAGGTCGACGACATTGACGACGCGTATGCTGAGTTCCGGGATCGCGTCCCGCAGCAGGCAAACCGCCGCCAGCGTCTCGAGCGTCGGCACGTCACCGGCGCAGGCCATCACCACGTCGGGTTCGACCGCACCGTCCTCGTTGCCAGCCCAGTCCCAGATGCCGATGCCGGCCTCGCAATGCCGGATCGCTTCGTCCATGGTCAGCCATTGCGGTTCAGGTTGCTTGCCGGCAACGATCACGTTGACGCGGTCCCAGGTCTTCAGGCAGTGGTCGCCGATCCACAACAGAGTATTGGCATCCGGCGGCAGGTAGATGCTCACGATATCCGCCTTCTTGTTGGCAACGAGATCGAGGAAGCCCGGGTCCTGGTGGGAAAAGCCGTTATGGTCCTGCCGCCAGACATGCGAGGTGAGCAGGTAGTTGAGCGAGGAGACGGGCTTGCGCCATGGCAGTTCACTCGACACTTTCAGCCACTTGGCGTGCTGGTTGAACATCGAATCGATGATGTGGATGAAGGCCTCGTAGCAGGAGAAGAGGCCATGCCTGCCGGTCAGCAGATAACCTTCCAGCCAGCCCTGGCAGAGATGCTCTGAAAGCACCTCCATCACACGGCCGTCACGGGACAGATGCACGTCGTAGGGCTCGATCTTCTCCATCCAGACGCGGTCGGTGACCTCAAAGACATTGCCGAGCCGGTTCGATTCCGTTTCGTCCGGACCAAAGATGCGGAAGTTCGAATTCGCGTCGTTGCGCTTCATTACGTCGCGCAGATACTTCCCGAGGATCTCCGTCGTCTGCACCATGTCGGCGCCCCGCGTCCTTACGGGAACCGCATAGTCGCGGATGTCGGGGACGATGAGTTCCTTGCGCAAAAGGCCGCCATTGGCGTGGGGGTTGGCACCCATGCGGCGTTCGCCGCCGGGCGATAGCGCCCGCAATTCCTCCTTCAGCCGGCCGTTGGCGTCGAACAGATCGTCCGGATTGTAGCTCCGCATCCAGTCCTCAAGGACCTTGCGATGCCCGTCGTCCTCGCGGCAGCCGGAGACCGGCACCTGGTGCGCGCGCCAGAAACCTTCGACCTTCTTGCCGTCGACTTCCTTTGGTCCCGTCCAGCCCTTGGGGCTGCGAAACACGATCATCGGCCAGCGTGGGAGGCCTTCCGAAACCGTACCGTCGCGGGCTTCGGCCTGTATCGTGCGGATGCGATCGAAAACCGTCTCGAATGCCGCAGCCATCTGCCGGTGCATATCGGCCGGTTCATGGCCCTCTACGAAAAACGGTTCGTAGCCGTGTCCGCGGAAAAGGTGCTCGATGTCTTCGTCGGCCATGCGGCCGAGAAGCGTTGGGTTGGCGATCTTGTAGCCGTTCAGATGCAGGATCGGCAGCACCGCACCGTCGCGGGCGGGGTTCAGGAACTTGTTCGACTGCCAGCTTGCGGAAAGCGGTCCGGTCTCTGCCTCGCCATCGCCGACGACGCAGGCGACGATGAGGTTGGGATTGTCGAAGGCTGCGCCGTAGGCATGCACCAGAGCGTAGCCGAGTTCGCCGCCTTCATGGATCGAGCCCGGGGTTTCCGGGGCCGCATGGCTCGGAATCCCGCCAGGGAAGGAAAACTGCCGGAACAGTTTCCGCATACCTTCGGCATCCTCGGAGATGTCCGGATAGATTTCGCTATAGGTGCCTTCGAGATAGGTGCTCGCCACCATGCCGGGACCGCCATGGCCGGGTCCGCAGACATAGATCATGCTGAGATCGCGGTTGCGGATCATCCGGTTGAGATGCGCATAGATGAAGTTGAGGCCGGGCGTCGTGCCCCAGTGGCCGAGCAACCGTGCCTTGATATGCTCCGGCTTCAAGGGCTCCTTCAACAGTGGGTTGTCGAGAAGATAAATCTGCCCGACGGAGAGATAGTTTGCCGCCCGCCAATAGCGGTCGATGAGCGTCAGCTCCTCAGTGCTGATTTCGGGCGTGACGGGCAGGTTGTTACGTAGCTGCATCTTCTTGCTCCTTTGAAAGGGCGAGTGATCGAAAATTACTGTCGTGACTGGGAGCGACGCCTCCGCGGTGCCGTCAGGTGGCGGGATGTTCCCTCGCGCGAAAAACGGACATGCACTCCTCTGCGATCATCTGTTCTTCATCCGTAGCGATGACATGAAGGGCAACGCGGCTTGCCGCGGTGCTGATCGTGGGCGCGTTGTTTTGATTGGCCGAACCGTCCAGCTCTACGCCCAGCCACAAAAGCTGGTCTGCAATGCGCCTGCGGATCTCCGGTTGGTTCTCGCCAATGCCGGCGGTGAAGACGAGGCCGTCGAGCCCACCGAGCGTGGATGCAAGCCTCCCGACCTCGCCGGCGATCCGGAGCGTGAAGAGATCGATTGCCTCCCGCGCTTCTTCACTGTCGTTCTCCAGGAGCTCGCGCGTATCGCCGCTAAGGCCTGAAACACCCAGCAGGCCGGACTTGTGGTAGAGCATGTCCTCCACGTCTTCGACCGACTTGCCGATCGGCCCCAGAAAATGCAGCAGCACACCGGGATCAAGCCAGCCGGGTCGCGTTGCCATCGGGATTCCGTCCAGCGTCGAAAAGCCCATGCTGGAATCGCGGCTGAGACCGTTTTCGATGGCGCAGAGGCTGGCGCCGCTGCCCAGATGGGCGATGATGACCTTGCCGTCCGCAATACCGGGCGCCTTGGCGGCCAGTGCACCGGCGACGTAGCGATAGGACAGTCCATGGAAGCCGTACCGCTTGATGCCCTCGTCATGATAGGCGCGCGGAATTGCGAGACGCCGCACGAGGTCGGACTGTGTCGCATGGAAAGTCGTATCGAAGGAGCCGGTCTGGAACAGATCAGGGCGCAGGTGCCGGACGGCTTCGATCATCCGCAGCGCCTGGGGCTGATGGAGTGGCGCAAGTGCCGTCAACGACCGAACCTTCGCAACAGTCGCGGTCGTCAGTTCCACGGGACCGTC
This sequence comes from Neorhizobium sp. DAR64862/K0K3, assembly GCF_050500185.1. Taxonomy (NCBI): domain Bacteria; kingdom Pseudomonadati; phylum Pseudomonadota; class Alphaproteobacteria; order Hyphomicrobiales; family Rhizobiaceae; genus Neorhizobium; species Neorhizobium sp. DAR64862/K0K3. The sequence continues at coordinate 654,047 of NZ_CP191450.1, read as the reverse complement.
GAAGACGTCGCCGCCATGGACGATGCGGTGACCGGCGGAGGTGACGGCGTCGAGATCGAAATGGGCACTCAGTTCCCCGAACACCTTGTCCATCAGGCCGGCAAGATCGTCGCCGGAAGCGCCTTCCAGCGACAGTTCGAACTGCGCCGGACCTTCCTTGAGATGCAGCGACACGGGGTCGCTTGCAAAATCGACCACGGCTTTGCCGATCCGCTCAGGCCTTTCACCGTCCACCCTGAAGATGCCGATTTTCACGGATGAAGATCCGGCATTGAAGGTGAGGAGAAGCTTGTCCGTCATAAAGGCGTCCTTGTTTCACGTCCTCTTGCAGCCCGCGGCTCGACACGGCGCTGTAATGGCAATCATTCAGTAGTCCTGCGACCGCATGGCTGGGCTTTGGGGCCGCGTGTTCAAAACGGTCGTTCTCGGTGGCTCGCCTCCGGTAACTCTTTCACCCGGAATGGTGCGGCTCTCATTGATAAAGCGCAATGCAACGGGGCGTTGATCGTCGAGCCATTGCGGGTCAGGCGTTTGTGGCGCAGCAGATGTTGGCAGAGGTCCAGTTGAAGACCGTCGCCTGATTTCCGAGCAGGCATGCCTTCCAGGTTCATCGGGCGAATGGATAAGCACATCCTTGCGCTCTCCTTCGATCCTCACGCTACGCGCTGAAGAAGGCGCTTCAGCGTCCATATTGCGTCTTTCTTCACCCGCGCTGACCCTTCGACATCTGCAGTCGTTGCGTTGACCGCCGTCAATGCAGGCTCAGCCGGTCCACCAAAGATTAACGGTGCAATGGGGGGATGGAGATGGATGCGGACTATACGGTCAGTGCGCTTCGAGCCTCGGACGTTGCTCGTGCTTACGCAATCGTTCGGCATCTCTTTCCGAACATTGATCTTGCCGAGTGGCAGGCAGCGACTTCCACAGAAGACCTCCGGAGAAATTGGCTTACTGTAATCGACCCGGCAGGGGTTGTCCGCGGGATTTCCCTGGTATTTGTCAGCACGCAAAGTGGCTTGAGCAAACAGCTGGAAGTTCCTGTTCTCGCGTCCGTAAGTCTCCTCAATGAGCACAGCGTGGCAGGGCGCTTGTTGGAGTATGCGAAACGCCGCGCTGCAGAGGAAGGATGCAATCGCATCCACGTCTGGCCCGTCGCCAAAACGGACCACTGGCTTCTGGGCGACACCTCGACTTTCAAAGTACCGCGGGCCGGTTTAACGTATGACCTATCGCCCTCTAAGCAACCTTCGCCACGCTGACGCGTGCGGCGAACATGTAGCCGACGCCCCGGATGGAGCGAATTATTTGCGGCTGTTTGGGGTCGATCTCCACCTTGCGCCGGATCCGGACGATTTGAGCGTCGATTGCCCGATCATAGGCATCGAGATGGCGCCCTTTTGTTTCCTCTAGCAAGAAATCTCGCGACAGCACGCGTCCTGGATGGGCCACAAAGGCAGCAAGGAGGTCGTATTCGCCTGTTGTCAGATGGATACCTTCGCCATCCGCTGATGACAGCTCGCGTCGCGTAAGGTTCAGAGCCCAGCGGTCGAAATGGACGATCTTGTCGGTCTCTTCCTGCTCGGGAGGTTGCACGTTTCGCCGGCGAAGAATGGCTTTCAGCCTGGCGTGCAGCTCCCTGAGGTTAAACGGCTTCGCGAGATAGTCGTCGGCGCCCATCTCAAGCCCGATGATCCGGTCCACAACGTCATTTCGACCGGTCAGCATGATGATCGGGGTATCGGACGCCGCTCGCACCTCCCGAACAAGATCAAAACCATCGGCCCCTCCGGGCAAAGAGACGTCCAGCAGGATGAGATCGACCTGTGTGTGCGCAAGTTGCAGGCGCATCTCCTCACCGTCCTTGGCCTTGCTGGTTAAATAGCCCTCTTCGTTGAGATATCGCTTCAACATTTGAGTGATCCTCACATCATCATCGACGATGAGGATGTGAGCTGTCGCAGGATTTTGCCGCGCCATTATCCCCTCCTGTTACAATGTGTTACGCAATTCCATAGATTGTCACGGAAACAGCATCCGCCCGTCACGCCACGCGAGTCAACTGCGCGCATCGAGATTGGAGGCACGGTTATGCTCAGTACAACTCAGAATTATGAAAGTGGGACGACTGCTCTTCACGCAGTCCATCACCAAACCAGCCTTCACAGCCTGTTCTGCAAGCAGCCGTTTGAACATTTGACAGCGGGAAAAGCGCTTTTCTTTGAGAGCGACGATGCGGTCGATGTTTTCGAAATTCTCGAAGGTACGTTGAGGATTTTTCGGATCATCGCCGACGGACGGCGGGTGATTACCGGCTTTCTCTATCCAAACGATATCGTCGGCATCTCGCTTGGCAGGCGTTATCTCTACAGTGCCGAGGCGGTGACGTCTGTAACCCTGAGGCGATTGTCACGACGCCGGTTCGATGCAGCGGTGACCGAGAGTGATCACTTGCGCCCACAGCTCTTCGCTCTGGTCTCCGACGAGATGGCGGCAGCGCAGGATCAGATGGTACTCCTGTCGTCCAAGAACGCGGAGGAACGCCTTTGTTCCTTTCTGCTGGCGACACTCCGGCGCCAAGCGGCTTCCTCAGGCAACCGGACCACGCTGGAGCTTCCCATGGGGAGGCAGGACATAGCCGATTACCTTGGACTGACAATCGAAACAGTCTCGCGCACCATGACAAAACTCATCGGCAAGGGTGCCATCCAAATCGACGGTGTGGCGGCTCGAAACGCGATAACGATCTGCCGTCCGGTTCTGCTTGCGCAGATGGCCGGAGATGAAGATGATCGTTCCCGCGAGCCCCGGTTAACGATCGTCCGCGGGGGACGGTCCCACTGAGCGTGCGATCATGGGAAAGCTATGTCATATAGAGGCAGTCGAGATGAGCTCGAACGACAGCTTTCTGCTGTTACAGGCTTGCTGGATGCGGCAAACATCATTGTTCACGGAACGGATGGTATCATCCGCAGCTGGACTGCAGGATGCGAAAACCTCTACGGATGGTCACGCATCGAGGCCGTTGGCCAAGAGGTTCACGAGCTTCTCGGCACGCAGTTCCCTGAATCTGTTGAAGAACAACGAAACCGGTTCTTGGCTGCGCAGTCTTGGAGCGGCGAAGTCATTCATCACCACAAGGATGGCCGTCCTCTCTTCATTGCGACCCACTGGGTTCTTCTGTCGCCGCTGGGCTCGGCCGAGCAGGTCGTGGTCCAGACAAACAACGATGTCACGGCCATGAAAGTGATGCAGGAAACCGTCGCCGAGCGCGAGGCCCACCAGCTTTCTATCCTGGATACCGTTCCTGACGGGATGGTCGTCATTGATGAAGCGGGCATCATCTCGTCGTTCAGCGCGGCTGCGGAACGGCTGTTCGGATACAAGGCAGCAGAAGTCTGCGGACTGAATGTCAAGGTTTTGATGCCCGACCCCGACCGAGCGGCGCACGATAGCTATATTTCCAATTACCTGACGACCGGCGAACGGCGCATCATCGGATATGGCCGGGTTGTGACCGGACGACGCAAGGACGGCTCGACCTTTCCGATGGAGCTTTCGGTGGGCGAAGCAGCAACCCACAACAAGCGGATCTTTACGGGCTTCATCCGGGACCTGACGAGCCGACACAAGATCGAGGAAGAACTGCGCCAATCGCAGAAGATGGAGGCAATTGGCCAGCTGACCGGCGGTTTGGCTCATGATTTCAACAATCTCCTGACCGTGGTCAGCGGCAATCTGGAAATGATCGATAACAAGCTTGAGGATCCAAAGCTTCGAGTGCTCCTGCGTGAGGCGCAAAGCGCGGCAGATGACGGTGCCAAACTGACAAGCCAGCTTCTCGCATTCGGACGGCGTCAAAGCCTCAATCCGAGAACGGTGGACATAGGGCAACTCGTCGGCGGCTTTTCGGACCTGTTGCGCAGAACCCTTGGAGAAGCCGTTGAGCTTCGCACGGTTATATCAGGCGCGGCCATCGAGGCTTCGGTCGACGGATCGCAGCTTCAGAATGCCATCCTGAACTTGGCGATAAATGCGCGCGACGCTATGCCAAAAGGCGGAAGGCTGACGATCGATATCTCCAGCGTCAAACTCGATGCTGACTACGCGAAAACCTATCCGTCGGTAAGGACTGGTGACTTTGTCTTGATCTCAGTAACGGACACGGGTTCGGGAATGACGGCCGAGGTTCGCGAGAAGGCTTTTGACCCGTTCTTCACAACGAAGGGCCTTGGTGCCGGGACAGGTCTGGGTTTGAGTATGGTCTACGGTTTTGCCAAGCAATCCGGTGGAAACATTCAGCTCTACAGCGAGCCCGGGCAGGGAACGAGCGTCAGGCTCTTTCTGCCTTCCGCCCGGTCAAAAGCTGACGAAGAGATCACGCATTTCGACACGGCAGAAACCGCTCCGTTGCCCCGAGGCCGGGAAAAGCTTTTGGTCGTCGAAGACGATCCGAGGGTGCGTCGAGTGGTGGTCGCACGGCTTGCAGACCTCGGCTACCAAATCATCGAAGCAGCAACTGGAATTGAGGCGCTCGAACTCCTCCAAAAGCACGATGACATCTCGCTCCTCTTTACCGACATCGTCATGCCAGGCGGCATGACAGGCAACGAGCTTGCGGATCAAGTGAGGATGGCAAAGCCGACGATAAAGGTTCTGTTCACGTCCGGATACGCCGAGCCAACCATCGCAGGTAAAGAACTGGCTCAGTCAGGACGATGGTTGCGGAAACCACATACTGCTCGGGAGCTCGCGACGGTCTTACGCGAACTTTTGGATTGACTCCCCTGAACACGGCGTCTGTTTTTCTTCTGCTTTCGCATACGCTTTGAATGATCGGTCTTTCACCCCGTATAACTCTATCCGTGACCGCAACGGCTGCCGCGGATGAACCTTTCCACGGCGACCGGCACGGTGTTCGGGCCGTCCGGAACGGGACGTCGTGGCGGCTGGGTCTCTCTACCTGATGCAATCGCGAAACGCTTCGAGACCGCGTCATGGCAGCGGAGGCAGGCGTTGGGAAATGACCCTGACCGCCTTCAGTTCAATGTCAGCTTCGGCCTCTAGTCGATCATCCTGACAACCGAAGGAATGAAACGGTGCGTGTGAAGCTGAAGTCCCCGCACCAAGCGATCTCGATGATCAAACCCAATGCCCCGTCGACGCTCACCATCCGATCGCCCCATGCGACGTCTGAGACAACCACGATGGAAGGATCACCAATGACAACGTCTAGACCTCTATCATTCTCCGTATCTCAACGCGTCCTGCACTGGCTTACCGCTGCGCTCGTCACTTTCAACCTCGTCCTGCCCGATGGCATGAGCGACTGGAACCGGAGTATGGAGCGAGACGGGATGGCCTCTGCCGACCAAGTGGCAAGTGCCAATATTCACGCCTATGTGGGCATTTCTATTCTGGCTCTCGTCGTGCTTCGCCTGATCATCCGCTTCACCCGTGGCGTTCCGGCATCCCCGCCGCAGGAACCCCCGATTTTTCGGATGGCTGCCACAGCCGCGCATGCCGCGCTCTACATTCTGCTCGTCGCAATGCCGCTGACTGGCATGGCTGCATACTATCTTGGCTACGGCAGTGCAGGGGAACTGCATGCCGATGTCCTCAAAGTCGCCTTATGGGTGCTGATCTCCGGCCATGTGCTGGGCGCTCTTGTCCACCAGTTCTATTGGAAAACAAATGTTCTGCGCAGGATGACGACTGGCTAGAAGGCTGCGCCGGCCAACACAGGTGACGCCGGCCCAGGCTCACGCCCTCGGATAGACTCGCCTCGTCAATCAAACGGCCGCTCGAGAGAGGACGACGGCTGCGTGAAGAAGGCGGGCCCCTCTTCGGTCATGTAGATGATGTCTTCCAGGCGGACGCCGCATTCGCCGTAAAGTGCCAGCATCGGCTCGTCGGAAAACACCATGCCGGGAGCAAGCGGTGTCTTGTTGCCGCGAACGATGTAGGGGTCTTCGTGCATGTCCATGCCGAGCCCATGTCCGGTTCGGTGCGGCAGGCCGGGAACCTGATAGTCGGGACCGTAGCCGGCATCGGTCAGCACCTTGCGGGCGGCAAAATCAACCTCTTCGCAGGCGGTCCCGATCTTTGCCGCGTCAAAGGCGGCGCGATGGGCTTTCTGTTCGAGCGACCAGATCTCGCGCTGGCGTTCCGTCGGCTCTCCGAAGACATAGGTGCGGGTGATATCAGAACAGTAGCGGTGGATATGCGCGCCGAGATCGATCAGCACCATGTCGCCCCCCTTCAGCGTCTGCGCGTAGGGAACGCCGTGCGGATAGGCGGTCGCTTCGCCGAACTGCGCGGCGGCAAAGATGTGTTTCATGCCGAGCTTGGCATGCGCAGCGGCAATGAAATCGGTGACTTCCGTTGTCTTCACGCCCTCGTAGAGACCTTCCCAGACGGCCTTGTGAACACCAAGGCTCGCGGTCATCGCGGCCTGGATGATCGCGATCTCGTTCGCCGACTTGATCTGCCGGCACTGGGCAATCAAGTCCTTGGCGCCGGTAACCGTCAGGCGGTCGCCGAGATGCGTGGTGATTGGGCTGGAAAATGCGAACGGCGTCGCCGGATCGAAGGCCAGAATGTTCCCGTCTGCGGCAAGGCTGCAGATCAGGTCAGCGACCAAACGGGCCGGATCCTCATGCTCCTCCCAGACCGCGATCTCGCCGGGGATCGTGATTAGCGTCTGGGTTTTCGGCTCCTCGAAGGCTGGGCTGATATAGATCGGAGCGCCGCGCGAAGGGATGATCGCACCATGCATGCGTTCGCTCGCCCCGAGCGTCATGGCGGTAAAATAGGTGAGGCTCGTCGATGTATCGAGATAGACCGCCTTGACGCCTCCGTCGCGCATCAGCCCCTGCAGCTTGGCTATGCGCGCGTTCAGTTCCTCCTTCGAGATCGGCGGAACCGCGGCAGCAATATTGTCAAAACCGGCAAGCGACTGTTCGAACGATATGTAGGCAGGGGCACTCATGCTGGGACTTTCCTGAAAGCGCTGTTCGGCGGGCGGGGCCTACGCGAGGGGTGAGATCTTTGAGCGTGCGCAGTTGGCGTAGCGGTAGCGTTTGGCGATGAATATGCTGCTGGCGACGGTCGTCAAGACTTTCGTTCGAATTGCCGGACGGGCTGACGACGAGGAGAGGATGCAGTAGTGCATGAATGACAGATAAAAACTTTGTGGGTGCCGGCATGGACGACAGCAATCAAAATCATGCGCTGGAGCGCAAGAGGGGGTCCGGCGCGAGGCAGGTCTATGACCTCTTGCGGGATGAAATCCTTGATCTTCGCCTCGCCCCCGGAAGTGCGATCGACGAAGTGCAACTGGCAACGCGGTTCGGCATGTCGCGCACGCCGATTCGTGAAGCTCTGGTGCGGCTTGCCGGAGAGGGGCTGATCGAGACCCTGCCGAACCGGTCGACCATGGTGTCGAACATCGACTTTCTCGGCATGCACGCCTATTTCGATGCGCTGGGTTTGATGTACCGGGTCACGACGCGGCTCGCCGCGCAGCACCATAAGGCAGGTGACCTCGACAGCATTCGAGTTCATCAGGCAGAATTCAAAGCGGCTGTCGAAGCCCAGGACGCCTTGGCCATGATCGCAACCAATGCGGACTTTCACGCGGCGATCGCTGCGGCTGGCCGCAATGAATACTATGCGCGCTTCTTCGAGCGTCTGCTGGGCGAAGGGCGGAGAATGCTGCGTCTCTACTACCAATCCTATGATGATCGGCTGCCATCCCGCTTTGTGGACGAACACGAGGAAATCATCGCGGCGATCGAAGCGCGAGACGTCGAGGCCGCGGACAGGCTCGGCCGCGCTCACAGTGAGCAGATCGAAGCCCAGATCGAGCGGTTGCTGACCCGCCATGATAGGCTCGACATTGTCCTGTAGGTCTTTGTATTTTTCTTGTCGACAAGATTGAAGAAGACGCTATGCTGCTCGTCGATAGGGACAGGGGCGCGTTTCCGTGCGCCGAAACGAAGGAGCTTTCCGTGACTGCAAGCATATTTTCGGGCGTCGTTCCGGCGCTGATGACACCGTGCACCGCAGACCGCATGCCGGATTTTGACGCGCTGGTCCGTAAGGCACAGCAGTTGATCGAAACGGGCATGTCGGCAGTGGTCTATTGCGGATCAATGGGTGACTGGCCCCTGCTCACAGATGCGCAGCGCATGGAAGGCGTCTCGCGTCTGGTTGAGGCTGGCATCCCCGTGATTGTCGGCACTGGCGCGATCAACTCCGCATCTGCCGTCGCGCTTGCCGCACACGCCCAGAAGGTCGGCGCAAATGGTCTCATGGTCATCCCGCGGGTTCTGTCGCGCGGCTCTGTGATCGCCGCCCAGAAGGCGCATTTCAAGGAAATCCTGTCCGCTGCACCGGACCTGCCTGCGGTCATCTACAACAGCCCCTATTACGGCTTTGCCACGCGCGCCGATCTGTTTTTCGCGCTTCGCGCGGAACACCCCAACCTTGTTGGTTTCAAGGAATTCGGCGGTCCGGCCGACATGCGCTATGCGGCCGAAACCATCACCAGCCGCGATGACGACGTTTCTTTGATGATCGGCGTCGATACCGCCGTCTACCACGGCTACGTCAATTGCGGCGCAACCGGCGCCATTACGGGCATCGGCAACGTTCTTCCCAGGGAAGTGCTGCATCTGTGCAACCTCGCGAAAGCCGCGGCCACGGGTAACGCCGATGCACGCTTGCGCGCCAAGGAACTGGAAGAAGCGCTCGGCGTGCTTTCCTCCTTCGATGAAGGCCCGGATCTGGTTCTCTACTTCAAGCACATGATGGTCCTGAAGGGCGACGCAGAATATGCGCTGAACTTCATCGAAACGGACGTGCTCAGCGACAGCCAGCGCGGCTATGTGGAAGCCCAGCTGACGCTGTTCGACACCTGGTATGCCGACTGGTGCAAGCTCCCCGGCGCTGTACAGACCTGCAAGCCCTGATCTTTGCGCTCGCGGGTAAAACGGTTCCTGTTTCCGCGACGATAAAAGCCGTGGCCGTGTTGAACTCAACGCGGCCCCGGCACTGCGGTGATCAAAGTCATTGTTGTCCCGAAAATTTCCGGCCGCCAGTGAACCTGCAGGATTTCAAATCAACGCGCCCTGGAGCGTAAGCGCTGCCCGCACGTCGTCGGCCGAAACTGTTGCGCTCGAGGCGCGCAATGCTGCGGCAACGCCGGCTGCATGCCCTGTTGCGAAAGCGGTTCCCATCACCCTCAGCGAACCATAGGCTGCCTGATCGGCCCCGGCGACGCGGCCCGCGAGGAAAAGATTGGAAGCTCCGGCAGCCTCGATCGATCCCATCGGGATGTCTGCAAATCCTTCTCCCCCAAGATCGACGAAACGAACTTTCCCAGGCGCCTCGTGAACCTCCATCGGCCAGGCTGCGCGGCCGATACCGTCTTCGCGCCGCTCGCCTTTTGCCAGGGCTGCGCCGGTCAGATCGTCGCGCGACCGTGGCCGGCGCGTTTCGCGGATGCCGATCTGCGGTCCGGTCGCCGCGATGAAGGCCTTTTCAAAGCCCGGTAGCTGCCGCAACAACTGAAGGTTTCGCCACGCTTCTCGTCGTGCCTGGCGTTCCGCTGATCCAAGACTTGCGCCGCTCAAACCGTCCGTGTCGAGGTCGATCGTCATCCACCAGTAGTCGTTCGATGTCGGAAGCCGCAGCATAACGCCCCCGTCTGCACGGTGAATTTGCGTATCGCCGCTCTCGTTGTGCCTTGCAATCAGGTCTGCCATCCGCGCCCGGTCGAATGAGACCCCTGGCGCTACTCCGCCGATGCGAACCGGCATGGAGGCCGGCTGAACCTTGTCGCCTGCCATGCTGTTGACTGTCATTTCGAACCCGGCGAGCGATGCGAGCGCTGCCTCGCCACTGGCATCGACGAATGCGGCGGCAGTGATCTCGTAGCAACCGGCGTGGTCAGTCACGGTGATTGCGGTCAGGCCGTCCGAGCCGGTTGCGACGCCTGTCACGCGAGAGTGCAGCAACACGTCGATACCGGCAGCGTCGGTCATCTGGTCGAAGCCGAACTTAATTGCCTCCGGATCAAGCATGACGATCCAGTTGCCGCTGCTCGACCTGATCGGCGCGACCTCCTGGCCGAGCGTGCCGAGGGTGTGCAAGAGATCCGCACCTATGCCGCGCACGGCAAAGACCGGTTCGGGGCCTTTCTGGTAGAAGCCGCAATAGGCAAGCACCAGCGCGTTTGCCGCTGCGCCACCGAGAAAGCCGTACCGCTCGACGAGCAGAACTCGTGCGCCAAACCGGGATGCGGCCACCGCCGCGCTCATGCCGGCTGCACCGCCTCCGACCACCACGACATCATATCGACCACCACGCATAATGCTCATCCTATGGATCTCAATCGATGATGCTCACTGCGGTTGCGAGCATAAAGGCGACGATAGGCGGCCGCGGGTATTGACGCTAATACAGTTTCCGAACCAGGGTATAACCCGGATTTATAGGACGGAGACCCGTGGCGGATGCCGAACCCCAAGCTCAAGGAACGGCAGATCGAGATTTTTCGGACGATCATGGCGACGGGTTCGCTGACGGTTGCCGCAAGACATCTCGGCGTTTCTCAGCCCAGCCTGTCGACCGCGATCAAGCGTCTGGAGGACCAGCTCGGCATCGCGCTGTTTGCCCGCATCTCCGGCCGGCTGGTCCCGACGCAGGAGGCCGAACTCATTCTTGCCGAGGTCGAGCATGTTCATCAGCAGTCGGAAATACTGTCCGATGTCATCTACTCGATTGCCCGGGGCGACGCGTCCACCTTCCGCTTCGGCTCCACGCCAAGCCTTGGCGCCCGGCTGATCCCGAAGGCACTGAAGCGCTTGCAGCAGCAAGGCACCGCCGGCACTTTCTACAGCGATTCCTTGTCGCAGCGCGATGTGCGTGACTACCTCCTCTTTGGCCAAGGGGCCTGCGTCGCGACGATCGCGGAGGTTAACGATCCGGTTATCCAGACTGTCCCGATCGCCACCGCTGGCCTGGTCTGCGTGGTGCCTGCTGGCCATCCGCTGGCAGGTAGACGGTCCGTCAGGCCAGCGGATTTTGCGGACGAGCAACTGATTTCGTTTGGCGCGACCACGACGCACGGTCTTTTGATCGATCAGACCTATCAGCGCTGGGGCGAGACGCGCAAAACGGCGGTCTACGTCCATTTTGTCGACGCCGCTCTCGCCTTCGTCGCCGAACGTATCGGCATCAGCGTTCTCGATGCCTTTTCGGCAATCGACTGCGATGTCCATGGGTTGGTGGCAATACCGATCGAAAACAGCGCCAGCGTTTCCGCCTATGTTCACGTCTGCGACCGTCGTCCAAGACAGAAAGGCGTCGACAGCCTGATCACCGCGCTCCGAGAAATCGCGGCAGCTGTGACACACACGCAAGCAGGAGCAAAAACCGATGAGTAGACCGGCAAACGACCTGTTCCCGGGGTTCAAGGACCGTCGCGTCCAGACGGCTGATGTCGATTTCGCCGTCCTCACCTCAGGCTCCGGCCCTGCCATCCTGCTGCTGCACGGCTATCCGGAAACCCGTTCGGCCTGGCACCGGATCGCGCCCGTGCTCGCTGCGTCCTATTCCGTGGTCGTGCCCGACCTGCCGGGTTACGGTAATAGCCGGGTCACCGGGACGCTCAAAGATATGGGGTCCAAGCGTCGGATGGCGAAGAGCCTGCACGAGATGATGGGAGCCCTCGGGCACGACCGCTTCGTCGTCGTCGGCCACGATCGCGGCGGAAGGGTTGCCTATCGGCTCGCGCTCGATTTCGAGGAGGCGGTTCGCGCACTGGTTTCCGTCACCGTCGTGCCGACGCCGGAAATGTGGGAAGGGGCAGGCAAGGCTTTCGGGCTTGGCGCCTGGCACTGGTTCATGCTGGCGCAACCCGCACCGCTGCCTGAAACGCTGATGGCGGCCGATCCGCGTTTTCTTATCGACTTGACGCTCGGCAAGATGGCCGGCGACATCCGCCTGATCGATCCTGTGGCACTGGAAGACTACCGGATGGCCTTCGGCAGCGCCGAGGTCCGTCATGCGATGTGCGAAGACTACAGGGCTGGCGCGTCGGTGGACGAGGCAGACGACCTTGCCGATCGCAACTCCGGTCGAAAGATACAGGCGCCGGTGCTGGTGCTCTCCGAACAAGGCCGGCTCTACGGTGGCGGACGCACGCCGCTCGACATCTGGGCGGACTGGGCGGTCTCGGTAGAAGGCGAGGGCCTTCCAGGCGGACATCTGCTGCCCGAAACGTCGGCTGACCAGATGATCGAGAGGTTGCTCGCCTTCCTTGGGAAAATCACCGATGCCCGCTGAGAACGACGACGACCAGCACAGGGTGCCGGCCGCCACCGACGGATTGCTGAGCCTGCGCCAGATGGAGGTTTTCCATGCGGTAATGCAGGCGCGTTCGATCACCGGCGCCTCCAAGGTTCTCACCATATCGCAACCGGCGCTCAGCCGCACGATCCGCCGGATTGAGGACCTACTTGGAATCGCGCTTTTCGCCCGTGATCGTAACGGGCTGGTGCCGACGTCCGAGGCGCTGGAAATATACGCGGAAATCGATCCGTTGATCCGCCAGCTGACCGGTGTTGGAACGCAGATCGGCCGTATCGCGCGCGGCGAAACCGCCGTGTTTCGGGTCGGTTCGACGGCCAGCGTGGCGCGGGCGCTGGTTCCGCAGGCGCTGCGGACGCTCTCCGTCGAAGTGCCGGGTATCGAGTTGTTCTTCGACGTGCTGCCGGTCGACCAGATCGAGGAATATCTGATTACCGGCCGCGGTGAAGCGGTGGTGACGATTGCATCGCTGGACCATCCGCTGATCGAAAGGGAACATGTCGGGCGCGTCGATCTGGTCGCCGTCATTCCCAAGAGCCATAGCCTTGCGGCCCGTCCCGTCATCCATGCAACGGATCTTGCCGACGTGGATTTCATCAGCTTTGCCGCCGGGGGTGCCCATCAGACAATCGTTGATCGTTTCCTCAGCCGCGAGAAGCTGAAGGTCAACACCCGTGCCGTTGCGCGCTTTTCCGACACTGCCTTGGCGCTGGCGAACGAAGCTATGGGTATCGTCCTTGTCGACTACGTCACGACTCTCGGCCCGGTTGGCAGCAATCTTGTCATCCGGCCGATCCACAACGCACCCCTGTTCTCGATATCCGTCCTGTGGAACCGTCGTCGCTCGCACTCTGCCAACCTGCGCAAACTGATCGAGATCCTCGCCGCACGACTGTCAGCCCTGCCGCCGCTGCCCTGAGAGGCCAGGTAACATGCTCTGAAGGCATGGGAGGCATAATCATTGTTTGTTGTCTTCTGGTGCGGTGAGTGGCAATGAGGGGCACTGGCGTAACGCAACGCCGTCCTTGGAGGAGGATAATCATGAAGTTTCAAATGAACCGCCGTCAGGCACTCATCGGCATGGGTGCACTCGGCAGCGCTGCGGCTTTTGGTCTGCCTGCACGGGCTGCAACCCGTAACCTCGCCGTGCTTCACCTTGCCAGCCACGCACCGAGCTTCATTGCCTTCGAGCGCGGCTACTACAAGGACGCAGGGCTGGACATCGAACTGAAGTTCTTCGAGGCAGCGCAGCCGATGGCCGTGTCAATCGCTTCAGGTGATGCCGACTTCGGCGTTACCGCGATGAGCGGTGGCCTGATCAGCCTCGCGCAAAAGGACGCCATCAAGGTTATCGGCGGCGCGCTGACCGAACAGAAGGGCGTTACCGGCGCGATCATCCTGGCGTCGAACAAGGCTTATGAGGCCGGTCTCACCGACCCTTCGAAACTGTCCGGCAAGAGTTTCGGCATCACAACGGCCGGATCCTCCTTCCATTTCATGGCGCACAAGATTGCCACAGCCAACAACATCAAGCTGTCCGACATCCAGCTGCGTCCGCTGCAGAAGCTTGGCGCAATCGTCGGCGCCCTGACCACGGGCCAGATCGATGCCTGGGCCATTCAGCCGAATGTCGCCAAGAAGATGATCCGCGAAGGCGCTGCCAAGCAAATCGGCCTCGTGTCGGACTACGCACCGGATTACCAGGTGACGACCGCCTTTACCTCGACCAAAAACGCCGCCAACGAGCGCGACATGACAGCGTCTTTCGTCAAGGCCTATTCGCGGGCGATCGCCGACTACAACGCTGCTTTCGTCGACAACAAGGCAGGTGACGCCGAGCGCGACGCCCTGGCCAAGATCGTCCACAAATATGTGGAAAGCGACAGCCCATTCGAAACGGCCAAGCAGAACCTGACCGAAGGCGCCATGCGCGTCAACGAGGGCCTCGCATTGTCGCTTGGAAGCTGTGTCGAACAGCTCGAATGGTTCAAGTCCGAAGGCATGGTCAAGGACGCGATCACCAACGAACAGCTGTTCGATACGTCCTACGTCGAGACTATCTGACCGGTCGAACCCGCGGCAGCACTGCGGCCAGCCTGGAGTACCCATGGATCTGAAGCTCAACAACATCAGCCACTCCTATGGAGCCGTCGAGGTTTTGAAGGATATTTCGCTCGACATTCCGCAAGGGCAGATCATCTGCCTGATCGGACCGTCGGGCTGCGGCAAGTCGACCCTGCTTCGGTTCCTGGGTGGCCTGGAGCGGCCGACCTTTGGCAACGTGCTGCAGGTCGGCAATCCGCCGGCAGATTCGCTCAACCCGCTGACATACGTCTTCCAGCATTTCGCTCTGCTGCCCTGGCGCACGGTCGAGGGCAATATCCGGTTGGTCCTCGAGGACCATGGGCTGAGCGGACGTCAGATGGACGAAATCGTGACGGATGTTCTCGATCGCACCCGCCTTTCCGAGTTCCGCAAAGCGCTCCCCAAGCAACTGTCGGGCGGCATGCGCCAGCGTGTGGCAATCAGCCGGGCGCTTGCGGTCCGTCCCGCAGTCATGCTGATGGACGAACCGCTATCAGCCCTCGACAGCCAGACCCGCGAACTGCTGATGGATGACCTGATCTCGCTCTGGACGCGCCAGCCGTTCACCTCGGTTTATGTAACCCACAATCTCAACGAAGCGGTCCGGCTCGGGCACCGCGTCGTCGTCTTGTCCCGCCGGCCAGGCCGGATCCGCGAGATCGTCGATATCGACATTCCACTGTCGGATCGGCATCTCGGCGATCCTGTACTGGAAGAAAAACAGAAGCAGCTCTGGGACCTGATGCGCGAAGAGGCCATGGCGGCCGACAAGGAGTTGGTCAATGTCTGACGTCACCACGTTTTCCAGCCCTGTAGAGACATCAAGCAAGGGTGAAACAGGAAAGATATCGACCGTATCGTTCCGCGGTGGCGGCTTTGCGCCGATCCCGGTGCAGGGCGTCGGCATTGCAGTCTTTGTCGTTCTGATCGCGCTCGCCGAAATCGGCACCCGTAGCGGGTTCATCTCGAACCTGACGCTGCCACGGCCCTCGGCGGTCCTCGATACCTTTGTCCAGCTTTGGCAGACGGGTCTGCTGTGGAAGCATCTTCTGCCTTCACTGCAGCGGCTTTTCGTCGGTGCGTTCATGGGCATTAGCGTCGGCATAGCGGTCGGTGTGCTGATCGGTCTTTTCAGTTATGTCCGCGCCGGACTGGTCCCGCTTGTCGCCGCGCTGTTTCCGATCCCCAAGATCGCGCTCCTGCCTCTGTTCGTCATCTGGTTCGGCATCGACGAAATGTCGAAATACGCACTGATCGCTTTTGGCACGTTTACGCCAACCGTGGTTGCCACCTATGGAGCCGTCGACAACGTCGATCGCACGCTGATCCGCATGGGCCAGAGCTTCGGGCTGAATTGGTGGTCGATCGTCCGCAAGATCGTCCTGCCCGGGGCATTCCCGGCCATCCTTTCGGGTCTGCGCGTCTCGATTTCGATCGCGATCATTCTTCTCGTTGCCGCAGAGATGCTCGGTGCGCAATACGGCGTCGGCTCTTACATCCTCGAGGCCGGCTCGCTCTACGACCTGGAAAAGCTCTTTGCCGGCGTCACCATCCTCTCGGTCATGGGACTGCTCGTGAATTTTGTAATCGGGCAGGTCGAAAAGCGCTTTCTGAGCTGGCGCGGCTGAACACCTAAATATTATCGAAGGGAACGACACCATGCTGGCATTGCAAAAGGTCCGGCCCGCCAAAGGCGTGGAGTTTCGCGAGATCGGCGTGCCGGAAGCTCTTGCTCCGCGCGACGTTCTGGTCCGTGTCCATTCGGCCGGCATCTGCGGAACAGACCTGCACATCGCGGAGTGGACGCCGGGCTACGAGTCGATGGAGCGCGCCATGCCCGTCACCCTTGGCCACGAGTTTGCGGGCACGATCGAACGGGTAGGGGAGGCTTTGTCGGAAACGATTATCGGCACCCGCGTGACCGCAAGACCCTCTACCACCTGCGGCCGTTGCGATGCCTGCCTTCGCGGCGACGAAGACAATTGCACGGCGCGCAAAGGGATCGGCATTGGCCGCAACGGCGCATTCGCAGAATTCGTGTGCGTGCCCTACGATAACTGCCACGTCCTTCCCGACAGTCTCGACATGGATGTTGCGGCTTTGACAGAACCGATGACCGTCTGCGCCGAGGCGGTCGCGACTGCGGAGGTCCAGTCGGGGCAAACCATTCTGGTGATCGGTCCGGGTTTCATCGGACAGGGCATCGCCATCATGGCACGGGCGAAAGGTGCCAAGGTCGTAGTGATCGGCCGCGATGACGGGCCGCGGCTGGATGCACTCCGCGCGGCCGGTTTCGAGCAACTGATCGATACGGCGAAGACAGACATGGCGAGCGCCCTGGCGGACCTTGCGCCGTTCGACGCGATCATCGAGGCGGCCGGCGTACCCGCGCTCGTCAGCGCGACGCTGCCGTATCTCAAGAAGCGCGGGATCTTCACCGTTGTCGGCATCCACCCTCGGCCAGCCGAAATCGACCTCACATCCGTCGTGCGCATGCATCGGCAGATCCGCGGCTCCTACCGGGCACCTGCTGCCGACTGGGACGGCGTCATTGCCTTTCTTGACGCCAATCAGCCGCTGATGCGACAGCTGATTTCGCACACGCTCCCACTGTCGGACGCGCTAACGGGTTTCCAGGCCGCGCAGGATCGGGTCGCGTCTAAGGTCGTCCTGCGCATGGGAGAGCCCTGATGAGCCCCGCCATTCTAGCGCTCTGGAACGATTACCCCGCCACCATGGCCGAAGAATACGAGGCCTGGCACACATTCGAGCACGTGCCCGAGCGCCTCACGGTCCCCGGCATGCGTGCCGCCCGTCGATACGTTTCGGCAGCCGGAAAAGAGAGCTATTTCACCCTCTACGAGCTTGAAAGTCTCGCGGTGATCGAGCAGCCGTCCTATCTCGATCTTGTGCGAAATCCGACGCCCTGGTCTCAGAAAATGCGGCAGCATTTTTCGAGCGTGCTGCGGATCCCAGGCGAGATCGCTGTGAAAGCTGGAAGCGGTATCGGAGGCGCAACACTCGTGCAGGCCTATTCTGTCGAAAGCGGGAAGGCCCATGCATCAATACCGATGATGGAAGAAATTCTTCGCCAGCTGATGACCCAAACCCGCATAACGGGCTTCCAGGTCGTACTCGCCGAGCCCAACCAGGTGTATGAGGTTTTCGAGCAGGATGAAGCGACCGACCCTGATACGGTCAATGTTGTCATCATTGCCGAAGGAACCTCTGTCGAAGCTCTATCGGTCACGCAGGCCGCATTGACGCGGCAGATCGAGCACCGTCTCGAACCCCGCAAAAGGCTGCGCAGCGACCTGTTCAAGCTGCTGATCAGCTACCGCGGCGAGGACTTTCCCTCGCATCGGTCCGAGATCGATACAAACACGATGTGGCATAGCGGCGATCACACCTGATCCAAATCGACGTCAGAAACGGAAGGGATCGACCTCTTTCGAAAGGCCGATTCCGCGGTCGCTTGGTGGGTGCCGCAGCCGTGCCGATGTGACGATGAACAGGACCGGGGTTGAGTATTGCTCATCGCCTCAAGATGGCGTGATTAGCGGATGTTCTGCGTCGCCAGCAGGAGAATGACATAGGCGAGGACGGTCAGGACCAGTCCGCGGAAGGCGAACGACACGCACTTGTACTTACGGCGCGAGATCAGCGACAGGATGTCGGCGTTATCGAGATATTCGTTGAACAGGTAAGAGACATCGCGGTTCGCCGCAGCGAGCTCGAACAGCGGGCGATGATGCGGCCAGGTGCCCCAGAAGAGAGACGTCGAGCGGGGGATGTTGCGGGGGAGGACAACCAGGATTGCGCAAATGATTGAAAAGACTGACGCGCAGGCCAGTATGGCGCGAAGCAATGCCTCCGGAATGTCTGCCTTTGCATAGAGCGCCCAATCGAACACACTTCGCCCTTCCGCAGAAGAGATCAAGAAAGCCAGCATAAACGTGAAGATATAGGCGGCCTTTTGGTCGGCTATCTTGATCTGGTCATAGAAGACGTCATTGATTTTTCGGATGTGGTTTATGTACTCCTCCGTCACCTCACCGCTCGCCATGGTCAGGTCAAGCATCTCCGTAGGTGCGCTATCAAAGTCACTCACGTGAAAATTCTCCGCTTACAAAGTATCCTCTCTAATAAGACTCTGGCGGCTATTCAATAGTCTTGCTAGGGCGACTACGACACTTAGTTGCTTAAGAGTGGAGCGGCGGGGGATGCCGGATTGTAGAGTGAAACTTTTTAAGGCAGCAACAGTGCTGTCGCTGACGACGGCTGTTCTCTTGTCGGCTGCACTTGAGCCTGGGGGTGCGGAGCCCATTCCGCGCTCAGGTACTGCAGCGGGGGCCGTCATCGCACGCAAGACCGGCGAGGAAGTCCGCTTTATTGACGTGTCCGACTGGCAGTCCGTCGATCTCAAACAGGACCTGATGAGCGGCGATATCCTGCGCACGAACGAGGTCGGCCAGCTCGCCATCGTTTTCTCGGACCGTACCCAGGTCAGGCTCGGCCGCAACACCTCGATGGTCGTGAAGCAGATCACCAGCGAGACGAGTTCCGACACGGTGTTGCAGCTTCAGTCAGGAACGATCTGGGCCCGGGCCGAGCGCGGAGGGCCCGGCGTACAGGTCCAGACGGCCGCAGCGGCTGCCGCTATTCGAGGGACCGACTGGACCATGACGGTCAGCGGCAACGACACGTCGCTGACGGTTCTCGACGGGATCGTGCAACTCGCCAATCCACAAGGCATGGTCGACGTGCGTGCGGGTGAGGCGGCAGCAGCCACCTTGGGTCAGGCGCCTCGCAAGGTGGTTATCGTCGACTCCGATGACCGCGAACAAATGCTGTTCTACCTTCCGCCGCGAGAAGCGTTCGAGCGTATGCCGCCAGCAGCGGTCCCATTTGCAGACATGCGCCGAAATGCGGATCGGATTCTGGCGATTCCACCTGAGAAGCGTTCGACCGCCGACCTGGTCGATCTGGCGGAAGCGCAGTTGTCGCTTGAAGGCCCGGCAAAGACAATGGAGATGCTTGGTGCGCTGGAGCGCACGCAGTTATCATCGACCCAACGGGACCGGCTGATCCTGATCAAGGCCATCATCGCAGCCAACCAAGCGCGATACGGTGAAGCGGCGGCCCTTTTCGCGCAGGTTTCTCACCGCCTCGATCCGCGCAGGAGAGCGATCGCGCTCTGGGGTGGCTATTATGCTCGGTCGCTGGCAGATCCAAGCCGTGTCGAGCCGCTGCCACCGAGCGCTGGAGGACCGGAAGCCGCTTTTCTGCGGGCCTATGCGGTCGGTTTCCTGAAGGACCTGAACGCGTCGATCGAGGCTCTTCGCGAAGCGGAGCGACAGTACCCTTCCGACCCCTCGCTTCCGGCCTATCGCGGCTGGATCGCACTGTTGTTGAATGACCGCAAGCAGGCGGAGGAGGCGATAAACCGCTCACTGTCTCTCGATCCGCATGAGCCCACTGCGCTGGAGGCGCGATCTCATTTCAAGGCAGGGTTCCAGGGCGATAACGACGGAGCGCTGGCAGATCTCTACGAGGTTCTGAAGGTAACGCCGGGAAGCAGCACCACCTGGAATGCGATCGCCGACATACACTCGACCAGGGGTGCCAATCGAGAGGCAGAGGCAGCGCTTCGAAAGGCGATCGAGCTGGATCCGATCGATCCTATATCGCACTCGAATCTGGCGATCTTCTATCTGGACACGAACCGGGTGAAGGAGGCGAAGCGCGAGATCGATCTTGCCATGGCTGCGGATCCGGCGCTGGATCAGGTTCTGATTGCGAGAGGTCGCTACTATCTCCAGACAGGCGAGCCCGACAAGGCGGTCGAAGACCTGCTCGCAGGCACTGTTTCCAATCCGGCGGATGCCCAGGGGCAAATTGTCCTTGGCGCGGCCTACTACCAGAAAGGGGACCGTGTCGCTGCAGAACAGGCGATCGACAATGCCGATAGACTGGATAACAACGATCCCGTCATCTCGGCGGTTCGGGCCTCGGTGGCCATTTCGGAGTATGATGCGCCGGGTGCGATCCAACATGCGCGAGACTACGTCCTGCGTGCGCGAGCGCGCGGTGGTGAGTACACGTCGCTTGGCGCAAACCAGCAGGCGGGTTCGATTCTCAACAGTGCGTTCCGCTTTCAAGGCCTGAACGCCTGGGGCGAATTCTACAGCGATGCCGTCTTCGATCCATTTTCCGGTGCTGCCTATATCGATGAAAGCATCCGTGGCAGCGTCAACCCTTTCGCGAACAGCTACCTCTATGGTGAAGACGTCATCAACAACGCCCCGAACGGGCAATTCTTTTCATCAACGCTTCAGGGGCTCCTGCTGGAGCCGACACTGATCTCGTCTCCCAGTCGCGGGTTTGACATTCTCACCCGGCCGTTCTTCGAAGTGTCTGTCGGAGGTGGCTTCACTGCGGCGGGCGGAGGCACCGGCGGGACGGGCGAGGCAGAGATTCAGGGCTATACGAACTTCCCGAACCCGACGAGCTACTACGCCAATTTCGAATGGCAGAAATCACTCGACAGCCGCGATGCCGGCTTGATCACGGATATCGGGACAGAGCTGGAGGTGCTCGGCGGCAATGTCTTCCTGACCACCAGTCCGACCTATTACGACCGCATCGTGTTCTACTACAACGATGCAAAGAGTACCTTCGAGCAGGAGGTGACGATCCCCGGAACGTTGCCCGTCGTCACGGAAACGCGGCAAGACGAGATTGTCGGCCGAAGCCGCAACGGAGGTTTGGGCTGGAGCCACACGTTCGCCTACGAGAATGTCATGAATGCCGCCGTTCTTCACAGCGGCACGAGGCGCAATGACACACGGTACAGCGAGATCGACCTTGGAACTCCGTTTCCGACGATTCCAAATGCTCGCGAACGCGATGAGTATGTAGAAAATGCCTATATTGCCGCTCTCAGCCATACGTTCAAAGCGGGTGATCTCACCTGGCGCTATGGTTTGGAAGGTGGCTGGATCTCCGAATCCCAGACACAGACGATAGAAGACCTTATCGGCGGGGCTTCCGGGACCGCCAGAAGCTCGGATCGCACGAGCGTCGCAAGCGTTTATGTCGATCTGCTCCACGAGATCCAGTCAAACTTGAAGGCTGAGTACGCCGTATTCGGTAACTACCTCAGCAACGACGCATCTGACGGTGTTCGCCTGGAGCCGCGTCTCGGCCTTGCCTGGTCACCTGCCGAGGGACAGTGGCTCCGCGCTGCCGTGATGCGCAGCAGCACGGATCTGTCGACGCCGACACTGTCGCCGGTCTCTGTCGTCGGCCTGCAGCCGAATGCTTTCGATGTTGCACCGGAAGGACGTGCCGATACGGTCGCACTTCGGTGGGATGCAGAGTGGACAGACAGGTTCTTCACGGCTGCGGAGTTCCAGCACCAGGACGTGCGCGACATGCAGATCGCAGTTCCACTGACAGCCGTTCCCTTCACCACCAGCGAGGGACGCATCGATAGGGCGAGTCTGACAGGCAATCTTCTCTTAGGGCACGGCTTCGGTCTCTCGTCCACGATCGCCTACTCGGATTCGGAAGAAAAAGGCGGCAGCCTGCCCGCCGGCTCATCCTTGCCGTTCATCCCGGAATGGGCGGGCCAGCTGGCGCTCACCTATGTCAATCCGGCCAATGTCCAGGTTTCGCTGGCCGCCAACTACATTGGCGAGCGGATAGGCAGTGCCGGGACTGGCCTTGGTGACTACTGGACCCTCGACAGCAAGCTGACCTGGGAGCCTCTCGACAAGCGGATGGCGCTGGAACTGGAGGCTTTCAATCTGCTCGACGAAGAGTTCGAAGTCGACGCCGGCGTTCCCGCATGGGGAAGATCCTTCAAGGGTACGTTGAAGGTTCGTTTCTAGATGTCAGGTAGTCGGTCGAATGCCCGCGGCGGGCCCATGCTCGGGTCTCGGCAGCTAAAGCTCACGGCGCTGTCACTGATAATCTACGTCGCATTGACGTTGATCGCTCAGCTTCCAGCTTGGTCGCTGCTCGACAACCGTGCGTTCGACTATCTCTCGACCCTGAACCCGTTGCCGCTTGCCTCGGACAGCCCGATCGTCGTTGCGATCGACGAACCGTCTCTCGCCGAAATCCAGAGCCAGTGGCCGTGGCCACGAGGCCTGCATGCCAGACTGATCACGGCGTTGCGCGCGGCCGGTGCCAAGACGATCGGCGTGGACATCATCTTCGCGGAGCCGTCCAATCCGGAAGACGACGCCGCCCTTGCCGCAGCGCTTGGACCAGACGTCGTGCTCGCCGGTGACGAAACGCTTGTGACGTCTGCGCAGGCGGATCAGTTCGTGCGGGTTCTGCCGCTGCAAATGTTCAGTGACGCCTATGCTTTGACGGGCATTGCCTCGATTACGCTTGATCGCGACGGCGTTCTGCGTCGTCTGCCACCCTATGACGATGGCTTCGCCGCCACGGTTGCGACTGCTGCAGGTTTCGAAATTCCGGTGGGAGTGCCGAACAAACTGCTTCAGGTTTACGGGCCAGCCCGCACATACCCGACAGTTTCCTATTACCAGGCGCTCGAGCCGGAGCGGTTCCTGCCCGAAGGGTTTTTCAAGGATAGGATCGTTCTGGTCGGTCTAAGCCTTCAAACCGCAGCGACGGTGGAGAAGGGCGGAGCGGACGCTTATGCAACACCCTACACCGTCCACACCGGTCACCTGACGGCCGGCGCTGAAATTCAGGCGACGATCGTCGACAACATCAGACTGGGATCTTCCGTTACAGAAGCTGACCAGGCACTGCGTCAACTTCTGCTGTTTGGTGCGGTCGTCATCGGGGCGCTGCTGGTCCGCAAGGATACGGGTTGGAAAACCGTGTTGTACAACAGTGTCGCGCTTGTCGTGATGCTGGGTGGAGCTTACGCCGCGTTGCGGTTCGGGAGGGTGTTTGTGTCTCCGGTCTCGCCCGCATTGGCGATGCTCAGCCTGAGCGCTGCGCAGGCGGGGCTCGATTACGCGAAGGAGCGGGCGGGCCGTCGCCAGATCACGCAAGCGTTCGCTCAATACCTATCGCCCGAGCTTGTTTCTCAACTGGCCAGCGATCCGACCCGTTTGAAGCTTGGCGGCGAGAAGAAGAAGCTGAGCGTCCTTTTCTGCGATGTCCGCGGGTTCACGACAATCGCCGAGCAGCTAAAGGATGACCCTCAACACCTCACCGAGCTGATAAACCGGCTGTTGACGCCGCTGTCGGATATCGTGCTCTCCCATGGGGGAACGATCGACAAATATATCGGCGACTGCCTGATGGCATTCTGGAATGCGCCGCTCGACGATCCCCACCATGCCGATCACGCGGTTTCAGCCGCGCTCTCAATGCTCGCTTCAATGGAGAGCCTGAACGCCGAGCTCGCGCGTGAGGCGGAGATCGCCGGTCGAACGCATCACGAGCTGCGTATCGGCATCGGCATCAACACGGGTGATTGCGTCGTGGGCAACATGGGTTCGACCCGGCGCTTTGACTATTCCGCGCTCGGCGATGCCGTCAATCTGGCAGCACGTCTTGAGGGGGAATCCAAGAACCTCGGCGTCTCCCTATTGATCGGGGCAGGGACGGCGGCCAGCCTGGCCGACACGAGCGGTGTGAGGGAGCTCGGCCGCATCCTCGTCAAAGGCAAGAGCGAGGAAGTCTCGGTTTTCACTGTTGTGCGGTAGGAGATCGGACAGGAAGAATTTGACGGGAGAAAGCGTGCATCGATAGAGACGAACCGAAGAGTGTGATCCCGATCAACTGCGGCCGGAATGTCCACCGGCCGGAAGAATGAGCATTCCAATCTTTGATTTGGTCGAGCTATAGTCCGATCCGCGGCGCCGCACCGTCCGGTCACCATGCGGGCCCGCCTGAATATGGGGGTTCACGTGCCGTATCATTTCCTGGAAGTCGCCGTGACGCCGAGCGTCAGAGCCGCACAGGCGGATATGGGTGCGGATCAAATATGGTTGGGCAACCACGACCGCCCCTCAGATACATTCACGGAAAACGAAATCGCCTTCATCGCCTCGCGCGACAGCTTCTACATGGCATCGGTGTCTGAAACCGGGTGGCCATACGTTCAACACCGTGGAGGGAGAGCTGGTTTTTTGAAGGTCGTCGATCCTCGAACCATGGCATTTGCCGACTATCGAGGTAACCGCCAGTACATCAGTGCAGGAAATTTCGCAGCCAACGACCGGGCCTGCCTGTTCCTGATGGACTACGTCCGACGAGCCCGGCTCAAAATCTACGCACATGTCGTGCGGCTAACGCTCGATGCCGATCAGGCTCTTACCGATCTGGTCTCCGATCCCACCTACAAAGGCAGGCCGGAGCGGTTATTCAAGCTTCGGCTCGAGGCTTACGACTGGAACTGCCCGCAACACATCATCCCGCGCTATACCGAGCAGCAGGTCGAGGAAGCGGTAGCACCCCTTCGTCAAAGACTGCATCAGCTGGAAGCAGAAAACGCGACACTGCGGGCCCGTTTGGAAGGCAAAGCCTTGTGACCGGCGCTCGAACGATCGTCTAAGACTTACACACGAGATTGCGTGGTCGGTCGCCGGGCAGCGTTGCCTCAGCCGCTGGTCTCAACGTTCGTCGCCGGATGATGGTATAGCAGGCGATCCCAGCTGTACGTGGCTCGCCCGTTCGCTGATGTGACGATCGAGGGACGCGATCATCTCTTGGGGGCTGTCGCAGCCAGCGCCATATGCCCTCAACAGATAGGCAACCGCTTCCTCCCCCAACACGCTGGTCGGCTCAACGGTGTTAACGGCGCACCAGTCGAGGTGCGCGTCTCTGATCAAGTTGAGTTGCGTAACGTCAAATACACCCGCCACCATCGTCGTCTCCATTATCGATCTATTCGCAGTTACCATGAGACCGTTGCGACGATAACGCATGGACGCGGTTCTTGTTGCCGGCGACGAAGCCTGTTTCTCGTGACAATGCCTCGTCCAGAAGACATGGAGAACCTCTATGACGTAGGCCCCGCGCTGAAGGATGGGCATCGCCCGCAGACTTGAACACGGCTGCTCGGCATCACATCTATTGCCGGTAAAGCCCGCTCCATCTTGAAAATCTCATCAAACTGGAACGGTAACGTTTGTTTTCTGCACGCTTCGGTGCAGACTGTCAGTTGGAACGATTCCGGTTTTTACTCTTCAGTCGACTCCACGACGGGCTTACTTAACGAGGTACTCGGTGATTGATTTCTTCGGCACAACGCAAGGTTTCATGACGTTGGGAGCGCTGATTGGCGCTGGTAGCTTTGCTCTGGGATCCGCCAGTCGGTCCATCCACAAACTCGGCGTTCTCGTCCGTCCGGGACAGACAAACCGGAACGCGCGCAGCCTTGCAATGCGAACGATGC
Organism: Neorhizobium sp. DAR64862/K0K3; assembly: GCF_050500185.1. Lineage (NCBI taxonomy): Bacteria > Pseudomonadati > Pseudomonadota > Alphaproteobacteria > Hyphomicrobiales > Rhizobiaceae > Neorhizobium > Neorhizobium sp. DAR64862/K0K3. Next base: position 628,192 of record NZ_CP191450.1, on the reverse strand, counting down.
TGGCGCTCGATGACTACGTTGGGGCCGCCTATGCAGCCGTCCATGACCGGCCTGAGTTCAATCCTATGGACCAGGAGGAGTTCGCGTTCCATCTTCCCGAACCAGTGCTGATCCTTCCTGACGACGCGGACTGGCAACTTTTCGGGGCGGATCTTGGCGAAGAGATATTGTGGTTTTCAAACCGTGTTAGCAACCACGAGAACGCTCTCGAAAGCCTCGATTTGTCGAAACCCGCGCATGACGGCTTTTTCGAGCGCCGCATTGAGGGTTACGCCCGGCTTGCTGCAAGAGCGATGGATCTGATTGCTCGGATCAGCAGCGAGTTCGACCTGACCCTTCCTGAAAAACCGGACTACTATCGTCAGGCCGAAGGGCTGGCCAAGATTCTGCACGGCCTCGATAAGGCGACCGCAAACAAGCTCCAACCCGCCACCGGGAATGCAGCCACGAATGTGACTCCACTGTTCCCAAAGTCAGTGTGATCTGCCGCCGGCATCTGCCGATCGACATTTCCAACGTCAGGCCATGCGATCAGGCTGAGCCTGATACGGACCTTTTTTGTCAGAACTTGTACCGGACCCCTACGACATTGGCGTTCGAGCCGCCGTGCATGTCGCCCAGCGTTCCCCATGCGCCTGAGCGATGGTGGAGCCGCCAGAACACTTCCGTGTTCGGGAGCTTGTCGCTCGAAAGGCTCAGCTCAGGCCCAAGGTAGAACAGGGTGCGGGCGTTGCCGTCCCGTTCCTGCTCGTGATCCCGCTCCCGACCTTTCTGGCTTTTGGTGACATGGCTAAGGCCGAACGTGAACGATGGCGCGACACGCACAGGACCAAGCTTGACGCCGTCATGTCGGCCCACGACACCGCCCCACACCTCGCCGCTCGTGCTCTGGCCGAACCGACCAGCAAGACCCGCCTCCAGGCCGAAGCTGAACGTCCCAAACTGGTATGGGAACACCTGGTACCCCAGCCCAATCAACGCGTTATCTTCGTAGTCAGAACCGAACACGTTGGCAGCGTCGAGCATATTCTCATCGACCATAGCGCCACCGAACACCATCACCGACTGATCCAGATCAGGACGGTCTGCTCGCGCATGACCGAGACCCAACTGCAAGACGACGGCCACCAAAGCCATCCTCGGGAAGAAATTCATTCCAGCTTTCCTCCTCAGGAGTTGTTTCGCGCGCCGTAACGTTAGCAAGACAACATACGACCTGATCCGTTGTAGGCAAGACGTCATCGACTGTCGAGAGTTGTGGCAGATCCGAAACGACCGATGGAATTCTGCCACCGTTCGTGTTCCGTTTATAACGAGAGGCGTATTTGGCTCGGCCGCACCTGGTGGCCGAAGGCCTCGATCGGTATGGGTCGCGAGAAAAGGTAACCTTGCAGCTCGTCGCATCCCGCTGCGATCAGGAACTCCCTCTGCTCCTCGGTTTCGACCCCCTCGGCCGTTGTTGCCTTGCCCAATGTCCGGCTCAGACTGGCGATAGCGGAGACGATGGCGGCACCTTCTGCCTTGCAGCCCAGCAATTGGACGAAGGACCTGTCAATCTTTACGCGGTCGATTTTGAGGTCGATCAAATGGCTCAGCGACGAAAAGCCGGTGCCGAAATCGTCGAGCGCAATTCTCACCCCGCGTGACCTGAGTAGGTTCAGGTTCTCGGCCGCGCCTTCGTCGAGGTTGAAAATGGCAGCCTCTGTTACTTCAAGCTCCAAGCGATCCGGCGAAAGCCCGCAATCCCTCAGAATCGACAGAACCATCTGGGCAAAGTTGCGCTGTCCGATTTGTGACGGCGAGACGTTGACGGCAATCGAGAGATGAGCCGGCCAGGACGCAGCAGCGGCGGCCGCCGTGAGCAAGACCCATCGGCCGAGCTGGTTTATCATCCCGGCTTCTTCAGCAATCGGAATAAACTTGTCAGGCGATAGAAGCCCCTTTGTCGGGTGGCGCCATCGGACAAGAGCTTCCGCACCTGTAACATCACCTGACCTGTCTGCCTGATGGACGCCTTGAGCAAAAACTTCCAGATGACCTACCCGGTTGTCGCGGATCACCCGTTGCGTGTCACCCGGACCTTCATCTCTTTCGAGCATGATGCGCAGTTCGTTCCGCAGTTCGGTCCGTTCGTTTGCGCGGGTATCCAGTGAGCTTTTGTATTCTGCCGCGCGGCCGCGGCCACTTTCCTTGGCATCGTAGAGTGCGACGTCTGCCCGACGAAGGAGTTCCCGGGCAGTGGTAAACGCGCCCTCAGGGGCCGTGTATCCAATGGAGCCGCCGATAGAGACAACGACAGTACCGTTCACAAGATGAAACGGGTCGCTGATGCGCGCCATGATCTCGTTGCACAAACCGATGATGCTTCGGTTGTGGCCGAGAGAGGGGATGAGGAGGGCAAACTCGTCGCCGCCGAAACGCGCAAGTGTGTCACCAGGCCGAAGAAGCGACCTCATCCGCTCTACGGCGATACGCAACAGTTCATCGCCAGCGAGATGACCGTAGACGTCGTTGACCTGCTTGAATCGGTCGAGGTCGATCAGCGCGACGACAGTCTCGCGGTCTTGTGTCCCGAGTTCGGTAAGACATTGCTCAAGTCTTGTCGCAAACAAAGCGCGGTTGGGAAGACCGGTCAGCACGTCGTGATGGGAAAGATGCCGCGCATGGGTCTCGCTAGCAGCGAGTTGTTTCAGGCTATAGCGCAGGCGCAGCAGCAGGGCGGAAAACAAGATGGTGACGACAAGTCCGGCGGCAGACAGGAAGGGCAGGAGACGCGCGATAACGCGAGAACCAGGCAGGTCCGGTTTCCAGACGATAAATCCGATGGGCTCTGCCGTGCGGGTGGACGCCACCTGGAACGCGACCTCACCCGGTTCGTAATCCGCTGTGCGAGCGTAACGTGCCCCCGCGAGACCCTGCTCCCTGCTCAACATATCGAGCGTCGGGCCGTCCAGGAACCGGATGGCGATCAGATAGTATTCCGCCTTCACCTTACCTGGATCATCTTGCACCTGATGAACCACCGGAACGATGCCCGCAATCGAGGGCCTGCCTTCCAGCCGGAGCAACTCCACCTGGTTCTTTTGGGGAGCGGGAGCGTGCTGCCCATCGGTTTCCAGGCCTTTTGTGACGGCCGCGATCATTGGCCAAAGGACGGGACGAACCCATTTGAAACGACGCACGCTATCGGGGTCGGGCTGGAGTGCGAGTTCTCCATCGGGCGAAATCAGAAAAACGGCGCTGTAGCCAAAGACGGATGTGGCGATCCGACCAAACGTCTGGATCGACGCACTTCTGGATATCTCGGTGCCGCTGTCCGGAGAGCCGGGAGATAAGAATGAAGCATAGCCTTCCGCCAGCAGTTGCATATCCTGTGCAACGCGGTCGACCTGATTTTGCAGCCTGCCGTCAACCAGCTCTCGTTGCCTGTCGCGCGCCGCAGAGTCGCTTTCACTTCCAGCCCAAATGGCTGCGAGAACAACGAGCCCTAATATTGCAAGACCGGTTCCGGTCAGCAGGATCAAAACCGACTGCGACGACGAACGAGCCGACAGTCGCGTCAACAATGAAAACACCCAGTTTGAAGACACGGAATCTCCCCTCGCCCAGGGAAGTGTAGAGGGGATTAATTACGAAATGCTTTTAAAGCATGTCTCAAAATTGAAGCATTCGCGATTGATGACGAAAACACGCAATGCCGGAGACGGCCGGGGTCAAGATGAGCTTCTGGTCGGCTGCTGACAAGCATGCGAGAGAAGCTCTTAATCCTTGTATGTTCTAATATTCCCGACACGGGAATCGAGCCCGGACGACAAGAAGAGAGCCAGATGCCGAAAATGAACCCTAGAGCGCTGATCACACTGTGTATAGCTGCTTCGTTGCTCCTTTTGCCCACACATAACCTTAGAGAGGCAGTCGCTGCCGACCGGGCAGGAGATCAGAAGATCAAGGTTGCGTTTGAGGGAGGCTTTCCTCCCTTCAACTACGTGGACTCCAGCGGTCAACTGCAGGGTTTCGACGTCGACATCGCCAAGGCCCTTTGTGAGACGGCACGGCTTTCCTGCGAACTGGTCGTCCAGGAATGGACCGACATGATCCCCAATCTGCTTTCGAACAAATACGACATGATCGTATCGTCCATGTCGATGAGTGCAGAGAGACGCAAACTCGTCACATTCTCGGACAAATACTACGACAGTCCCTCCGTCTTTATCGCACGCAAGGACTCGGTCTTGACCACCATATCGGACGAAAGCCTCAAGGGCCTGCGCGTCGGCATCGCGGCGGAGACCTCACAGCAGGCATACATCAAGAAGTTTTTCCCAAGCGCCGAGACAACGGTGTTTCGCTCCTCGCCGGAGCTTTACAAGGCGCTGGCAAACGAGGACGTTGACGTTATGCTTGAAGACAAGCTTGCCGTGTACGACTGGCTCACGAACACGAACGAAGGACGTTGCTGCAAGTTCGTTGGCACCGACGTCAAGGACACATCGATCTTCGGCGAAGGTGCGGGCATCGCTTTCCGCAAGGACGATGCTGCGTTGACGGCAAAGATCAATGCGGCCCTGGCGGAGCTTCAGGCTGGCGAAGTCTATGACAGCATCAACGCGAAATATTTCCCCTTCAGCATCCGTTGATGCGGGCCATCTGGCATTCCTGAAGATCGAAACAGGATGTCGGGTCGACACCCTGCCGCGAACCGGCCTAAGCCGGAATCCTGATACAGCTCAGCGAATGTCGTAGTGGAGATCCGCTCGCATCATTTCGGTCAGTTCCGCACCGTTCCATAGGGCCCGTTCAGCTCCCGAGCAACCGTTTGGCAGGCGCGTGTTTGGTTGCTGTCTGGCTCGCTCACGCCCGCCAGACAGCAACCTCATACGGGCGAAGAGTGCGCTCGCCGAGCACGATGCGGATCCCGGTTGGAACCGTCCAGTCCTCCGCACCGTAGTTAAACGCGAAGACGAGCTCGCCGCGTCGCCGCATACGAACATGTTCCGGCAGCTCGAACGTGGGGATGTCCGCAGCGTCCAGAACCAGGCTCATCGTTGCGGCAAGGAGTGACTCATCCGGCCAGCAGGCCAGGTAATGGATCTTCTCCTTGCTGGTGAGGGCCGGCATGCCATCGCCGAAGCGGGCAAGAACATCGCCGGTCGCTTCTATATCTTCGCGCCAGCGGATCGCCGCTCCCGAGACCTGTCCCTTCACAGGCTGGGCAAGGCCCGGCCTCAGTGTCGCGACCTGCAACACGCGGTGGCCGGTGAGATCGGAGAGCGGACCGGGCGGCAGATTGTCGGGAATGGTGAAATTGCGGGTGCGGGATCCGGTCCGGGGGCCGATCAGGACTACACCGTCGAATTGGCGGAGTTCCCTCTCCAGATCCGCGGATATTTCCGTGACGCAGGGCAAAATAACCAGCGCGTAGCCATCCAGCGGCGCGCCGGGGCGCACGAAGTCGATATCGACGCCGAGGCGCCGAAGGCTTTCATACCAGCGGAAGGTCAGTTCTTCGTAACGGAAGTCCTTGCCCTGCGGCTGGATCACCGTCGTCCAGTAGCTCTGGTAATCGAAGACAACAGCAACTTTAGCCGTCTGTGTTTCCGGCAGAGTTCCGAAAGTGGCGAGCTCGCTCGCTACCTGTCCAGCTTCGCGGCCGCCGGGCGAAAGTTCGTCTAGGCCGGGAAGGTTCAGACCCGCGTGCATCTGCTCCTGAGCGAAGGGTGCCTGCCGCCAGCGGAAATAGCTGACGACTTCTGCGCCATGGGCCAGCGCTTCCCAGGTCCAGAGGCGCACCATGCCGGGCTTCGGGATCGGGTTCCAGGGCGCCCAGTTCACCGGGCCGGGTTGCTGTTCCATCACCCAGAACCGGCCACGGCCCACCGCGCGATAGAGATCGTGGTGAAACGGCGCGATATCCGGATGCGACGTCTCGGCCCAGCGATTGCGCTCCGCCTCCGAGAACGGAAACTTTTCGACGAAGCCGATCGGGTAGCTGTCCCAGGAGGCGAGGTCGAGATTGTCAGCCACCTGGAAATGGTCGAAATCGAGAACGAAGCCCATGAAGTTATGGGTGATCCAGCGATCCGGCGAATGCCGGCGGATGATCTCGCACTGCATTGCGTCATAGGCTGCGACCTGCTCCGAGTGAAAACGCCAGAAATCGAGCCGCGTCGCCGGATTGCTTTCGGTCACGGTCAGGTTCGGCAGCGCGACGTCGTCGAAGCTCGCGACTTCCATTGACCAGAACACCGAGCCCCAGGCTTCGTTGAGCTGCTCGGTAGACTGGTAGCGCAGCCGCAGCCAGCGGCGGAATGCCTTCAGGTCTTCAGGTCCAAAGGACAGCGTCGTGTCGTGGCAGCCGTATTCGTTGTCAGTCTGCCAGCCGACGAGACCCGGATGGTCGCCGTACCGTTTCGCGACCGCCTCGACGATGCGGGCGCTCTCGCGCCACCAGGTTTCCGAGGAGAAGGTGTAGTGACGCCGCGAGCCGAAACCACGCGGACGCCCCTGTTCGTCATAGGGGAGAATCTCGGGATATTCGTCGATCAGCCATTTCGGCGGTGTCGCCGTCGGCGTACCCAGCACGATCTTGAGGCCAGCCTTCGTCAGAACGTCCATCGCCCGGTCGAGCCATGCGAAGTCAAAACTGCCGCGGCTCGGCTGAAGCCGTGACCAGGCGAATTCGCCGATGCGCACGAAGGAAATGCCGAGTTCGCGCATGCGCCGCGCATCGGTTTCCCAGCGGTCTTCGTTCCAGTGTTCCGGATAGTAGCAGACGCCAAGCATTATCGTGTGAGATCTCCATTGACGACGGCATGGCCGTCGGTATCGAACAGATGGCAGGCCCTGGCCGGAATGCCGATGCGGATAGGGTCGCCCGCGCGCTGGCTTGCAAGGCCGTCGGCCTTGACCGCAATCTCAGAACCATCGGCGAGCGAAACGAAGAACAGGGTCTCGGAGCCGAGATGTTCGGCGAGCTTCACGCGGCCTTCGAGAACGATATCGCCATTGCCGGTCGCATCCAGATGTTCGGGGCGGACGCCCAGCGTCATCGTTCCGCCTTTCACTGAGGCGCCGTGCGTGTCGAGCGAAAGCGATGCGCCGCCGGGAAGGCTTGCGGTGACGCGGCCGTTCTCGCCGGGTGTCACGGGAACCGTCAGAAAGTTCATCTTCGGCGAACCGATGAAACCGGCGACGAACAGGTTTTTCGGCCGGTGATAGAGCTCGAGCGGCGCACCGACCTGCTCGATGCGACCTGCCGACAGCACGACGATCTTGTCGGCCATGGTCATCGCCTCGACCTGATCGTGGGTCACGTAGATCATCGTCGCCTTCAGATCCTGATGCAGGTTCGAGAGCTCCGAGCGCATCTGCACGCGCAGCGCCGCATCCAGATTGGAGAGCGGTTCGTCGAACAGGAAGACGTCCGGATTGCGGACAATCGCACGGCCGATTGCAACACGCTGGCGCTGACCACCCGACAACTGCCCCGGCTTGCGCTGCAGCAGCGGCTCAAGCTGCAGCATCTTTGCCGCATAGGCTGTGCGCTCTGCGACCAGGGCCTTCGGATGGCCCGTCATCTTCAGGCCAAAACCGATGTTTTCCGCAACCGTCATATGCGGATAAAGCGCATAGGACTGAAACACCATGGCGACACCGCGCTCGGACGGGCCGACGTCGGTCATCTCCTGGCTGCCGATCGACAGCGAGCCCTCGGAAATCTTCTCCAGGCCGGCGATCATCCGCAACAGCGTGGACTTGCCACAGCCGGACGGGCCGACGAAAACGCAGAACTCGCCATCGGCAATATCGAGATCGACACCCTTGATGACATTGACGGCGCCAAAGCTTTTCTTGACGGCGCGCAGGCTGACGTCGCTCATCGCATCTGTCTCCCATGGTTAGGTGTTAGTTCAAGAAGCAGGGCGCTTTCGGGCCGAAGCATCGGCAAGGGAAGGCCAGCAAGACCGGCATTCGCCAAATCGAAAGTGATCTCGCCCGAAAGCAGGCGCTTCTGACCGTCCGATATGCGGATGAACTCGGGCTCTTCGGGCAGAACGGTCTCGATGCGCCAGGTTCCGCGGAAGCGCGTGATCTGTTCGGGCAATCGCAGCGGAGAGGGCTGTTCGCCCACCATCTGCGGTCCCTGCGCAACGATGACGACGATCTTTTCAGCGCTGGCGGCACCCCAGACATAACGGCCGTCGATCGGCTCAAGCCGGAAATTGGCGCCGGGCGCATGCAGAAGAGGGCGAAGCCGCTTGTGGGTCTCAATACAGAGCGCCAGTTCGGCGCGCTCTTTTGCCGAGAGCTCCAGCGGGTTGAGTTCGACGCCGAAATGATAGGCCATCGCCACCAGCGCCCGGAAGCTCAGGGAATGGCGACGGTTGGTCTGGTGGTTGGGGTCTGCGGAGATGTGACTTCCGAGGATTTCCGGCGGTACGAAAACCGAGGCGCCGCGCTGGATTTCCAGCCGCTCCAGCGCATCGGTGCAGTCCGATGTCCAGACGCGATGGGTGCGGGCGAGCGCGCCATAATCGATCCGGCCACCGCCCGACGCGCAGCTTTCGATCTCGACATCGGGGTGAGCGGCGCGAACGCGATCCATCAGCGCGTAGACGGCGCGTGTCTGGGCGGCGGTCTTCGCCCTGCCGTCGCGACCGCCGCTATGGGTCAGGTCGCGGTTCATGTCCCATTTGACATAGGAAACCGCGTGGCCGCTAAGCACCGCATCAATCTTCGAAAACAGATAGTCGGAGACGTCCCGCCGGGTGAGATCGAGCACGAGCTGGTTGCGGGACGCGAGCAGGGGCCGCCCTTCCACCTGCAGCACCCAGTCCGGGTGGGCGGTAAATAGGTCGGACAAGGGATTGACCATTTCCGGTTCGAACCAGATGCCGAACTGCATGCCAAGGCTTGTCACGTGATCGACGAGCGGTTTCAGTCCGTTCGGATATTTGCGCGGGTCGATATCCCAGTCGCCAAGGCTCGTCGTGTCGTCGTCGCGTTTGCCGAACCATCCGTCGTCCAGAACGAAACGCTCGATGCCGAGTGCTTCAGCCGCAGAAGCCTGCGCCTGAAGCGAGTCGAGCTGGTGGTCGAAATAGTTGCCTTCCCAGGTGTTGAGCGTGACAGGCCTTGGGCGCATGGAGCCGCCCGGCCACTGGACAAGCTCGGTGCGGACGAAGGCATGAAATGCCTCGCTATGCGGCCCGGCATAGGCGACCGGGCTTTCGTAACTCTCGCCCGGCGCGAGAATGATCTCGCCGGGCTCGAAAAGTTCGCCGAGATGGACGAGCCGTTGGCCGTCATCGGTCCGGTCGATGGCGACCTGATGATTGCCGCTCCAGCCGAGCGTGACGCCGAAACGCTGGTCAGCGCCTTCGACGAACAGCATCGGCAACCGGTCATGCGAGGTGCGACCGCGGCGGTTTTCCTGCATCCACAGACCATTGCCGAGCGTTTCGCGACGCGTCTGGAACTCACGGCCCCATGAGCCGGTAAAACTGGTGATCGTTGTCTCACCTGATGGCGCCAGGAAGCTCGCGGCCATGCAGCGGTCGAGCTGGTAGTCGGTATCGCCTGCATTGGAGAGCCGGGTTGCGATCGACAGCACGCCGGCAGCATGGTCCGTAAGCGCGATGGAGATCTCGATCCGCGCGACCGGGTCGCTTGCCGAAAGCACGGTCTGTGCTCCGTTCCGTGCAACCGACCAGCCGCTGAAGGCGAGAATGAAATCGCGGCCGGCGCGGTGGCCTGCAATCGCCGGCCAGCCGAAAAAGCCCATTCCGCCTGATGGCAACAGGACGGCCGAGGGGACGGCGATGTCCATGCCGTTGATACGGCTCGACCGTTCGATCTCAAACAGCGGATCGGCGACAACCGGCGGTCGGCCTAAGGCCAGGATTTCGGGCATTCCGGTTTCGGGCAGGCGCAGGCTGAGTGCGAAATCGCCCGAGCCGACAGTTACGATGTCACTCATCCCTTGGTTGCTCCAAGTGTCAGGCCGGCAATGAAATGCCGTTGCATCAGGAAAAACATGGCGACCGGCGGGAGAGCCGCGATGATCGATCCGGCGGACACGAGATGCCAGGCGGCAACCCATTGGCCGTTCAGCGAATAGAGGCCGGCGGTGACAGGCATGGCGTGCTGGCCCTGCACGAGGACGGTCGCCCAGAAATAGTCGTTCCAGACGAAGGTGAAGATCAGGACGGAAAGGGCGGCGATCGCCGGCCGCATCAGCGGCAGCACGATGTGGCGAAAGATTTTCCATTCGGACACGCCTTCGACGCGCGCGGATTCAATGAGGGCAAAAGGCAGGCCCTTGATGAAGTTGCGCATGAACAGCGTGCAGAAGCCGGTCTGGAAGGCTGCGTGGAAAAGGACCAGTCCAGTTACGGTGTCGTAGAGGCCGAGTTTCAGTGTCAGGTCGCGGACCGGCACCATCAGGATCTGGAACGGAATGAAATTGCCCGCGACGAACATGAAGAACAGGACGAGATTGCCCTTGAAGCGATAGACCGCCAGCGCAAACCCGGTCAGGCAGGAAATACCGACCGCGCCGATGACCGTCGGGATCGTCACCTTGAACGAGTTCAGGATGTAGAGACCGATCGGAGAATCCCGGAAGACGGCCGTGTAGTTCTCGACACCGGCAAAACCGGAGGGCATGCCGAAGTAATTGCCGGCTGCAAGATCGCCCGCCGGCCGCACCGAGGTGATGGCGACGCCGATCAGCGGCAGCAGCCAGAGGACGAGCGACACAGGCAAGAGCACCTTGTAGCTGGTCCGCATCCAAGGCGATGCGTTCTGAATGGGGGAGGGGAACATCAGGCGTTCCTTTCCTGGACAAGCATCCGCACGATGAAGAGCGAGATGAACACCATCATGATCAGGAACAGCACGACTGCGATGGCGGCGCCATAACCCATGCGGAAACCGTATTCCGACAATGCCTGTTCGAACATGAAATAGGAGAGAACCTGGCTCGATCCGTAAGGTCCGCCGGCGGTCATGATCGAGACAAGGTCAAAGGAGCGCAGCGAACCGATGACGGTCACTACCATGGCGATGAATGTCGCCGGCGCAAGCTGTGGCAGGACAACGTACCAGAGAAGCTTGAGCCCCTTCGCGCCATCCATCCGCGCGGCCTCGACCTGTTCCGGATTGATGTTGTTGAGACCTGTCAGGTAGAGGATCATGCAATAGGCCGTCTGTGGCCACAGGCCGGCGATGATGATGCCGTAGGTGACGTAGCGCTCATCCGCCAGGACCGCCAGCTGCTCGCCCGTCAGCCACTCCAGCAGTTTCGAAAACGGCCCGAAATCCGGCGCGTAGAACCAGGTAAAGATCAGGCCGACCACGACCTGGCTTATGACGAACGGGAAAAAGAACAGCGACTTGTAGAGCCGGATCCCGGTGACCGACTGGTTGAGAAAAAGTGCTACGGCAAGGCCCGCAGGGATCGCCAGAAGATAGAGCAGCAGCCAGATGACGTTGTTCTTCAGGGAAACGTAGAAGGAATCGTCATCCAGAAGTTCGCTGTAGTTGCCAAGCCCGATCCAGACCTTTTCGCCAAGCCCGTCCCAGTTATGAAAGCTGATCCAGATCGACTGGAAGATCGGCAAAAGGACATAGACGATGAACATGAAAAGGCCGGGGGCGAGAAACAGCCATGGCGTGAGCCATTCCCTGTTGTTCTTAGAGCGGCGCGACGGCTGCGTTGCGGAATAGCTCACGACGATACTCCTGCAGATTCTTTTAGGATTGCGGCCGGACGCAGGACCTTGCGGTCGCTGCGCCCGGTCTCCTGGGAGGAAGCGCTACTTGTAGACGCGGGCGCGAACCTTCTCGAGCCGCGCCAGGATGGCGTCGATCTTGTCCGGCTTGACCATGAATTCCTGGAAGCCTTCCATGCCGGCCTTTGCCATTTCGGCATTGGCGTCGCGGTCATAGAACTGCGCAAGACCCTGGGCGCCCGATAGCATCGTGAAGCCGGCTTCGAGGAAGACGTCCTTAGGCTTTTCAGCCTGATTGTTGACGGGCAGCTGGCCAAGCGTGGCGTTCATCGTCGACTGTGCCTGGGCCGAGCCGACGTAAGCCAGGAATTTCTTGGCGTCTTCCTTGTTCTTCGCCTTGGCCGGAATGTGGAACGTATCGGTCGGCGCTTCTTCGGCCCTCGGCAGGCCGGGGGTGATTTCAGGGAAGGGAAGGAAGCCGATCTGCTCTTCCTTCAGACCGCCGTCCTTCATCGTGGCGACGGCGAAATTGCCCATCAGATACATGGCGGCCTTGCCCTGGACGAGCTGCGGGACTGCATCCTGCCAGTCGATCGCCGCATGGTTCTCGATGAAGTAGCCGGGCTTGACGAGCTCGGCCCATTTCTCGAACACGGCCTTTACCTTGGGATCGGTGTAAGGAACCTTGCCGGCCGTCAGATCCATGTGGAACTGGTAGCCGTTGACGCGAAGATTGAGATAGTCGAACCAGCCGCCGGTCGGCCAGAGTGCCTTGGTGCCGATCGTGAAGGGCGTGATCCCTGCAGCCTTGAGCTTGGCGCTCGCGGCGATCAGCTCGGCCCAGTTCTTTGGGGGGGTGATCCCCTTTTCGGCGAAGATGTCCTTACGGTAGTAGATGCCCCACTGGTAATAGGTATAGGGCATGCCCCACTTCTTGCCGTCGATCGTCATCGACGGTACGGCAGCCTTCATCTGCTGATCGTAGCCATTGGCCGACCAGACGTCGCTCACATCGGCAAACAGTCCCGCCTTGACGAAGGGCTCCATGCGGTTGCCGGCATACCAGGCGACGACATCGGGCGCATCGGCCGTCAGGAAGTTGCGGATAGCCGCCTTGTAGCCTTCGTGGTCAAAATTGTTCCACTTGACCTTGATGTCGGGATTGGCCTTCTCGAAGGCGGCAATCAGATCGCCCATCGCCTTTTTCGGCACGGGATCCGAATGGTCTGAATTGACAGTGATTTCGCCCGCGAAAACCGATGGCGCAATCAGAAAAGTCGACAATACGAGGCCAAGCAGCCTCTTTCTTAGAACGGTCATGTGTTCCTCCCTTGTGACCATCGGTAACCGGATGAAGTCCTAGATTTCAGCCTTACCGATCGAGCTCCTCCAGCCCGTCTTGATGTTCCGCCACAAACCCGTAGAGTTCCACCGTTTTTCAGGGAATGTTTTCCGGGATCCTAAGATGGATAAGGCCGCATCAACCATTTCGCAGGACGGATCGGTTCCGGCACATCCCGATCTCGATCCGCGGCACCCGCTTGTCGTGTTCGGCGACCATCGGTTCTGCGCCGGCGAAACTCTTGTCGTGCAGCGGATGGCAGGCCCGCATATGCACAGTCAGATCGAACTGAATTTTCTTACCCAGGGCCAGATGACCTACTGGTTCGACGGGCGGGAATTGACGATCGGCGCGGGCCGTCTCTGCCTTTTCTGGGGAATGGTTCCGCATCAGGTGACGGAGATCGAAAATGGTACGCGGTTTGTCTGTCTCTATGTTCCGATGTCCGTTTTTCTTGGTCTTGCCACTCTCAGCCGGTTCCGGGATGCCGTCTTCCGTGGTGCGGTCATCGAAGCGACCGTTATCAGGCCTTTCGATGAGGACGTCTTTCTCAGATGGCGCGAGGAACTCTTGCAGGGTGACGAGGGACTGGCAGAGATCGTCCGAACCGAGCTCACGGCCCGGGTTTTGAGGATCGAACGGGAAGGTTGGCGGGATCTGCGCGAACACGCCCCTGCCATTGCCGGCCTCTCATCCAGTGACAGCGGGCGCGCCGGTCATGTGGAGCAGATGTTGCGCTTCATTGCCGAACACGCCCTCGGCGATATTTCCGTCGATCACGTGGCGCGGGATGTGGGACTTCATCCAAATTATGCCATGAGCCTGTTCAAGCGGGCGGTCGGCCAGACGATGAACCAGGCGATTGCCCGCCACCGGCTGGACACGGCTCGCTCGCTTTTGATCTCGACAGACATGTCGATCACGAATGTCGCCTTCGAATCCGGCTTCGGCTCGGTCTCGCGCTTCTACGAAGCTTTCACCGACCGCTTCGCCGACCGGCCATCCGCGTTTCGCCGCAGGATGCAGGCAAATGCGCGACGCGACTGACACTGCGTGATGACCAGCCGTTCTGGTTGAACGTTCGATTTCAAGTTGAATAGAGCCTTCGCAGGCAATTCCTGCAAGCCGCTCTGAGCAGAGGCCCTAACGTGGTCGTGCACGTCGATTGAGGTTGAGTTTGCATTCTGGGCGATACCTCCGTACATCGCGCAGACACAACCGCTAAGCCCTGTAGGAGTATAATTTTGCCGGAGTTCGAACAGACCCTGGGAGCGGGTACGCTCATATCCATTGCGGCTGGCGCCGTTGCGCTGCTGCTGGTTCTTATCATCCAGTTTCGCATCCACGCTTTTGTCTCGCTCATTCTCGTCAGTTTCCTGACCGCGCTCGTGACGGGAATTCCGGCGGGGAATATCCTTACCACCCTCACGTCCGCGTTTGGCTCGACCCTCGGGGGCGTTGCTCTGCTTGTCGGCCTTGGCGCCATGCTGGGTCGCTTGCTGGAAGTATCGGGTGGTGCGCAGGCTCTTGCGGATGACCTCGTCCGCCGATTTGGCGAAAAACGTGCACCGCTGGCGTTGGGCATCGCGTCGCTGTTCTTCGGCTTCCCGATCTTCTTCGATGCAGGCCTCGTCGTCATGCTTCCGGTGATGTTCACGGTAGGGCGTCGCCTTGGCGGAAGCCTTCTTCTCTACGGCATCCCGGTCGCGACCGCCTTCTCGTGCATGCACGTTTTCGTGCCGCCGCATCCCGGGCCCGTCGCCGCAGCCGAACTGCTGGGCGCTGACGTCGGACTCCTGATCATCGTCGGTCTGTTGGTCGCCATCCCGACCTGGGTCGTTGCGGGCCATTTTTTCGGAAGCTGGATCGGCAAACGCATCTACCTGCCGGTGCCCGACAACGTCACTGATGAGCAATCCTCCGACGACGAGAGAATCTCCCTGCCGAGCCCTGGCCTCGTCGTTGCACTTCTTCTTTTGCCGCTCGTTCTCATCTTCATGAATACCGGCCTCGATTTCGCGCGCGCACAGGAATGGGTCAGCAAGGATGCCAGCTGGTTCCAGCTTGCCCGCACCGTAGGCTCTACTCCAATCGCACTTCTGATTTCGGTTCTCGTCGCCGGCTACGTTCTTGGGCCAATGCGCGGTCGCGATCCGATCAAGGTGGAGCGCATCGTTGACTCTGCTCTTGGACCTGTCTGCTCTGTTATCCTGATCACCGGCGCGGGCGGCATGTTTGGCGGCGTTCTGCGTGCTTCGGGGATCGGCAATGCTTTGTCGGATGTGCTTGCCGATATCGGTATGCCCATACTGGTGGCAGGCTTCCTGATCTCGACCGCGCTGCGCGTTGCACAGGGCTCCGCGACGGTTGCACTCATCACGGCTGCTGGCTTGGTGCAGCCTGCGGTGCAGGCTGCCGGTTATCAGGGTATTCAGCTGTCAGCGATCGTCATCGCGGTCGCATCCGGTTCTGTCATGCTGTCGCATGTCAATGATTCCGGCTTTTGGCTGGTCGGTCGCTTCTTCAACATGGACATCAAGACCACGTTCAAGACCTGGACCGCGATGCAGACGTTGGTGGGCCTCGTTGGCTTTGCGCTTTCCGGGATCATCTTCTGGCTGGCCTAACGACCCGGTTTCATAGCCAGGCACGCTCTTGACGAGTGCGTGCCTGGCTTCCCCGCGCTAATCGGCAAATTTCCGGGACGGTCGGCAGCGAGCCGCGTTCAGACAGCGCCGTGACCACGGTATCTCTCACCGGAAAAACTTCTGCAGAGACGGCCTCAGTCGCAGGAACCCCCGATAGGCCATCTCGAACAATGGTGTGGCGGGAGGCCAGCCTGCGATGAGACCGAGCGGGCGCAAAAGGGGTATCGCCCGCCACATTGCGGCAAAGGCTGCCGCCCCCGACAAAAGCTTGCCTCCTTCTTCGGCATGAAACCGCGACAGGATCTCCACACGATCGACAGGACACGATGCCATGGGATCGCAGGCGTCGATGAAGCGGATTGCATTGCGGTGGTCCAGCCTCCGGATCATCGCGATCTCGCGCCGGCAAAGCGGGCAGCCGCTGTCAAACCAGACGGTGACTTGCTCCATCATGACGTGTGCTTTGTAGTGTTGATGAGCATGGCTGATACCTCGAGTGCGAAGAATGCCAAACCATCCCATCTGCACAGATGTTCCGCAAGCATAGGTTACATCACAGCCTACCTGCTGGATGGGTGCCCTCTATCCCCGACATAGGGCACCTTGCGCCCACGAGCGCCCAAGTATTCAACCAAGGCCGCATCCAAGATGGAAACCAGAGACGCAGCCTGATCGGCTTGCGGCGGCGGAACCTATGGGGCATTGATGGCCTCAGCCACCGCCGGAGATCGACAGACATGGCAAGACGAATACGATTGGGCATTGTCGGTGCAGGGATCGCCGGACTGACTCTGGCCAGAGCCATGGCCGACTGTGCCGATGTCAGGATTTTCGAGAAAAGCAGAGGCGTCGGCGGACGGATGGCGACACGGCGAACCGATGCCGTGACTTTTGATCATGGAGCGCAGTATTTCACCATCAGGGACGGACGTTTCCGTGCAGCGCTGGAGACGGCGCAGGCCGACAGAGTGATTCAGCCCTGGACCGGTGCGCTTGCAACGCTGCCCGACGGCGATCTCGCGGCTTTGTCGGGGGGCGACACCACGCGTTATGTCGGGAGCCCTTCGATGAACGCGCTTGCGAAAGCGATGGCGGCAGGCCTTGATATCCAGACCGACGCGCCTGTGGAGGCGATCAGCGGCACGGCGGGTAAGTGGTTCTTGAAAATCGGCGATCGCCGCGAGGGCCCGTTCGACTGGCTGGTTTTAGCGGCGCCAGCCCCGCAGTCGGCATTGCTTCTTCCTGACGAGTTTACGCATCACGGGGCGCTGGCAAAAACCCGGATGAATGCCTGCTTCACGCTGATGATTCGCCAGACCGAGGATGCAAAGCTTCCCTTTGCTGCCGCCCGTGTCGATGATCCGGTCATCGGCTGGATCTCCCGCAACAATTCCAAGCCGGAACGGCCTGACGACCCCTGTCTGGTGGTCAACGCGACGGCCAAGTGGTCCGACGATCATTTGGAGGAGCCACTGGAAGATGTTCGTCGGACGATGCTGGAGGCGCTCCAGCGCTATATTCCGATCTCCCCGAGTGAGGCTGAGGCTGCAACCATCCATCGTTGGCGCTATGCCAATGTCGATCGGCCGGCCGGACAGGCTTTCCTTCTCGATGATGTGTCCCAATTGGCGGCTTGCGGAGACTGGTGCATCGCAGGGCGGGTCGAGGCAGCGTTCCTCAGCGCCGCGGCCCTTGGCGATGCGCTCAAACAGATCGTAAAGGTAGCGCCATGACAATGACCCCGCGGACCATCTCCACGCTTCTGACCTATTGCGGGGCCCTGCCGTTCTGGCTGCTGGCATTTGCCCCCTCGACCGTTCTCGGTTTTGAAACGGCACCCGCATTCCTGTCCTACGGGGCAGTCATCGCATCCTTTATGGCCGGAGCCCTCTGGGGAAGCGCTCAAACCGGCAGGGGCGACCTGGTGATCATTGTCGCCAGTAACGTGCTGGCTCTCATTGCCTTTGCGACACTGGTTGCCAGTCCTTTGCCGATAGCCCTGCTGGTACAGGTGTTGCTGTTTGCCCTTTTGCTGATCGCCGACCACAGGACCCTTTCTACGGATCCTTCACGGCAGTGGTATTGGAAACTGCGCATTCGGGTGACTGCGCTTGTCGCGCTTGCCTATGGCGTCATGCTTTTCCGCTACGTCTTTTGAACGGGTGGATGAAACTGCGCTCTCAAGCGTCATCAACTCGATAGGTTGGCGACGCCCCAAATATCTCGATGGCACACTGCCGGTGGCCGTCTCAAGACTGCTTCCGTCCTTTTCTAGCTCGCAGGCCCGGTGCGTCGTTTCCCTGAGGCTTTAAGCTCCCGGTTGATCCGATCGGCCGCATCCGCCAATGCTGTCCTGTCTGACTTTGCCCCCGACAATGCGTCATGCACTTCCTCGCCAAGGATCCTTTCGATCGCTGAATATTGCGGAATATTGGGTCGCTGCCAGGTGTGCAGCAGGTTCTTCTTCGCGAGCTGATCGACAAAACGCACGATCGGCGAACTCGCCGCAGCTTCCGGGTCCGCACTCACCGAGAAGCGCGGGGCGATCGGAAAGCCGTTCTTGACATGGGCCTTCATGGCCTCGCGCGACGCCATCCAGGCGATTGCGTCGGCGGCAAGTTCCACCCGGGCTTCGGGCAGATTGGACGGAATGCAGAAAAGGAAACCGCCGATCGGCGAAGCGCGGGTGCCGCCAGGCCCGGAGGGCTGTGGCAGGTACTCGACCCGCCGCTTGACCACGGACTGGACGTCGTACTCGAACCTCGCCGCGCGCATCGTCCAGAAATAGCCGAGACTGGCCTTTCCCTTCATGAACACGTCAAGCGTCTTGTCCCACGCCATGTTGAGAATGCCCGGCGGCGAGATCTCGATCAGGCGCCGCATGAAGTCCAGCGCGGAGAGGGCGGCATCCGACTGGATGGTACAGTGCAGTTCTTCAAGGTTTACGCCCTCCAGCGTAAAGCCCGCCCGGGACTTGCGCAGTGAAATGGTCGGCTGGCCGCAGGCGCCGAGAAAGAACATGAAGCTCGACGCGATCGGCATGCCGCGGGCACCGTCCCAGACTGCGCCATACATGCCGTGCTGCGGGGCGTGGAAATGCCGGCCTGCGGCAAGCACGTCCTCGAACTTTCGCGGGAAATCCAGCCCGGCATCGGCAAACAGGTCCCGCCGGGCGGCGAGGATCTCAATCGTGCAGTAGCCCGGAACGCCATAGTCCTGGCCATCCCAACGGGCCGTCGACCAGATGGAAGGATGGAAGTCGAGCGGGTTGATACCGGTTTTCTGAATCAGGGCATCAAAGGGGCGGATGATGTCCTTTTCGGCAAACTCGCCAAGCCAGGGCATGTTGATGGCGAGAACATCGTAGTCAGAGACCGGTTTGTTGCGATTGTCCAGGATGCGGCGATAGAGATCTGGCAGTGGCAGAAGGTCGAAGTTCTTCTTCGATGCGAGGTTGTTGCGGAAGTCGGCCCACATGTTGCGCATGGACGAAAAGTAGTTGTCGTCGTTGAGGAGGAAGCGCAGTTCGATATGCGACTCGACCCGCTTCTGCACCAGTCGCATGGGCGGGATGATCTGCGAGCCCAACGGGGTCCCGCCAAAGTAATAGTCTTCCTCCTGCTCGCCGCCGCGCAGGCCGAGCGTCTGGGCAAGCAGGGACTTCGTCTTTCCGGCATAAGCCTGGAAGGACTGCAGGAGCTTTTCGCTCGGTTGCAGGGAGAAGGTCTTGGCGCCGGGCCCCTTGGGGACTTTCAAAATGTAGCCACTGTCCACCATGCGATTGATCAGCCGCATGGAAGTTGCGTAGGGCAGGCCGGATTCCTGGCCGAGCGTTGAGATGGCGACAGTCTGGCTGTGGATATGGGCCTTGATGAGAAAGACCACGATTTTCCAGCCGGGGTCTTCGTCGAATCCGCCGATCACGTCGCCGAAGGGCCGCCGGGTCTTGTCCAGGAACTCAATCACCCGCAGCATTTCGTAGTCGTTCACGTCGGCCCCCCGTCCGTCGCGTCACTAGACGATGTTCGTAGCCATTGCAGCGCCTCTTGGCTAGGCGCTCCAGGTGCTGACGCGAATGTGGTGATTATTTTTCCGCTGGCGGCAGCAGACCCGCGCGGCGTTCGGACTGCTCGAACAGCACAAAGAAGTCCTTTTCAGCCAGCCCTTCCGTAAAGGCGGTCTCGTATTGCTGACGGATCATCGATGCCATGTACATCGGGATATGGTCTGCCCGGGCCGCGTCGAGGATCAGGTCGAAGTCCTTCATCATCTGCGACACCGAAAATGCCGGATCGAAATTGCGCTGGACCAGAAGGTCACGCTTATAGGCGATCAAAGGCGACGCAACTGCACTTTCGCAAATGACATTGAGCATGGTCTCAACCGAGAGGTTTCCCTTGAGGCCGAGCGTCAGCGCTTCGCCCAGCAGAGCCGATGTGGCGCCCACCAAGGCGTTGAGGACGAGCTTCAGATAGCGGGCCTCCTCGGCCTGGCCGACATAGAAGCGACGCGAGGCAAAGCAACCAAAGATAGGATCGAGGCGCTTGTAGGCGTCTTCCGGACCTGACGCCATGACCGAAAGGGTTCCCGCAGACGCGGTCGCCGTGCTGCCCGAGACCGGTGCGCGCAGGTAATGGACGCCGCATGCGCTCATGGCTTCATTCACTTCGGCGGAGATCGCGGGCGACACAGTGCTCATTTCCACCAGCGTCTGGCCGGTTTTCATGACGCTCGCAAGGCCGCCCTTGCCGAAGATGAGGTCGCGCAAAACGGCGTCGTTGGGAATAGTCAGGATCACGACGTCGGATTTCGCGGCCAGATCCTCAAGCGTGTGGGCGACATTGGCGCCTTCCGCAACGATCGTCGCCCGATTTTCGGGCAAGGGTTCATAGACGTGAAGCCGGTAACCGGCTTCCAGTACCCGGCGGCTCATCGGAGCGCCCATCTTGCCTATGCCAGCCCAGCCGACTGAAATTTCTTCGTTCATTGCGTCCTCCCGTCCCAATCGACAACAGGCTGTGACGGACCACCGATCTGGCCATCGCCCGGGGATCCATACGCCCAGCGCGCGCATCGATCAGCGCGGACCAGACATTTCCTCCCTCCAAACACTAGGGCGACAGCCTACCGAATGCTCTCTGCAAAATATCCATTCTGGACAAAAGGGGGGCTGTGACGGGTTCCGTTATCTACTAGCCTGAAGTCGGACCGTTCAGCGTTCCGTGGGAGGAACTTAGCTGACAACAAGGATCATGGTGCGCGCGCTGTCGAGCGTCGTTCCCCTGTGCCGTGTGTTTCGCAGGATATGTCGAGGATCGGAGGAGGATCCGCCATGCAAGACGATCATTTCAGAAATTTGGATATTCGCCGCTAGCAAACCTCGGCAATGCGTTGGTGAGGCCACTGCCGCCATGTCGCCTCATGACATCGGAGATTGGCAGGGCGCGGCTGGCAGCGCAGGCAGATGCAGTTATTTCGGGAAGGACAGTCAGATGAAAGCCGTTCGCTACTATACACAGAAAGACATCCGGGTGGAGGATGTCCCGGCGCCGTCGGGTCCGCTCGGGGACGACATGGTGCTGATCGAGCCGCTGGTCTGTGGCATTTGCGGGACCGACCTGCATGAATACATTGCCGGACCGATCGTCACGCCGAGCACGCCTCATGTCTATTCGGGCGCAACACTGCCACAGATTCTCGGCCACGAATTCTCGGCGCGCGTCCTTGAAGTCGGGCGCAACGTAACGCATGTTTCGCCCGGAACCCGCGTGTCGGTGCAGCCACTCATCTCCCCACGCGACGACTATTACGGGCGCCGCGGTCAATATCATCTCAGCGAGAAAATGGCCTGCGTCGGCCTGTCCTGGGACTGGGGCGGCATGGGCGAGCGCGCTGTCGTCAACAGCTACAACGTCTTTCCGGTCCCTGACAGCGTCAGCGACGTTCAGGCGGCCATGATCGAACCGGCGGCGGTCGCGCTCTATGGCGTCGATCGCGGCGGTGTCGAGGCCGGAAGCACGGTCCTCGTGTCCGGTGTCGGGCCGATCGGAGCTCTGGTCCTTCTGGCGACCCGCGCAGCCGGTGCGACGACGATCTTCGTTTCCGAACTCAATCCAAACCGCCGCGCGCTGGCTCAGAAGCTGGTCCCGGAGGCGATCGTCTTCGACCCGCGCGAAACGGATACGGAAAGCCTTTTCCGACAGCATACCGAAGACGGCGTCGGCGTCGATGTGGCGCTCGAATGTGTCGGCGCGGAAGCCTCTCTCAATCTCTGCGTCAAGGCCGTCAAGCGCCGAGGCACGGTCGTCCAGGTCGGCCTGCATGTCAAACCTGCCTCGATCGACGCCATGCTCTGGGCCTTGAAGGACATCACAGTGGAGGCGACGTGGTGCTATCCGGTGACGATCTGGCCACGCATAGCCCAGATGATCGGCGCCGGCATCTTTCCGGTTGAGCAGATTGTGACCGCGCAGATCTCGCCGGAGGATGTGGTCGAGAAGGGTTTCGAGGCTCTGCTCGATCCCAATGCGTCACACATGAAGATTCTGGTCAACATGCAGGGCTGACACCCTGCGCTTGCCGCGGACCGTGACAAGCGCGGCCGCCACGCAGATCCGTCCGACCAAAGGTGATTTGCGGGCGGTCTGCAGCACTTGAAACAGCCTGATCCAAGAGGGTTATCATGCATTACATCGTTCATTGCCTCGACCATCCCGGCGCCGTTGACAAGCGCCTCGCCCATTACGATGCCCATAAGGCCTATCTGGCATCGGCCAAGACAAAGACCGTAATCTCCGGTCCTCTTCTCGCCGACGACAACGAGACGATGATCGGCTCGCTGTTCCTGCTCGAGGCCGACACGAAGGACGAGGTGGTGGCCTTCAACCAGGCAGATCCGTTCAATGCTGCCGGCGTCTGGGCGTCGGTAAACATCCATCCCTTTGCCAAGCGGGTGGACAACCGATGAGCGGCTACGAGGGAAAACCCGTCCAGGCGGCCATTGTCGGCCTTGGCTGGTGGGGCAAGAAAATGGCGACGCTGGTCAATGCGGGAGGTGCTGAAATGCACTTCGTGCATGGCGTCGACCCCAACCCGGCAGAGCAGGGCTTTGCCGCGGAACGGGGCATGCGTTTCTCCTCCGAACTCGGCGAGGCGCTTGCCGATCCCGAGGTCGAGGCCGTGATTTTGGCAACGCCACATTCGCTGCACCAGAGCCAGATCGCGCAGGCGGTTGCCGCCGGCAAGCATGTCTTTTGCGAAAAGCCGCTTGCGATGACCAGGAAGGACGCCGAAGCCTCTGTCGCGCTGTGCGAGAAGGCCGGTCTGGTGCTTGGCATGGGACACGAGCGCCGCTTTGAACCGCCGATTGCCGAGATCCTTGATGCCGCGGCCACGGGCCGCCTTGGCCGCCTACTGCAGATCGAAGCCAATTTCAGCCATGACAAGTTCCTGGGGCTCGATCCGTCCAACTGGCGGCTCGATGCCGAACAGGCGCCGGCGGGCGGCATGACTGCCACCGGCATCCATCTGACGGACCTCTCCGTCAAGCTGATGGGGCCGGCGAAGGATGTCCGCGTCATCTGCGAAAACCTCGCGTCGGAAATCCCGCAGGGCGACACCATGAGTGCGCATATCCGCTTCAAGTCCGGCGGGTCGGCCTATGTGTCCGCCACACTTGCAACGCCGTTCATCTCGCGCTTTGCGGTGTTCGGCACGCTCGGCTGGATCGAGGTGCGGGACAAAGCGCATGTGGAATCGCCGGATGGGTGGATCGTCACCGAGGGCTGGAAGGGCCAGCCGATCACGACCCGCGAAGTGTCACCGGCCGAGCCGGTCCGGGACAACCTGCGGGCTTTTGCGCGCGCTGTCCGCGGCAGAGAGACCTATCCGATCAGCGGCGAAGAAATGATCGACAATATTGCGCTGCTCGAAGCGATCATCCTGTCTGCCCGCTCGGGCGCAGTCGAGCAACTTTGAGATTGGCTTTGGGAGGAGCATCATGAAAGCCTTGGTATTCGAAGCACCGGACAAGCCGGTCATTGCCGATCTGGGCATGCCGGAGATTTCCGCAAACGAGGTCCTCGTCCGAACCCGTGCCGTCGGCATCTGTCATTCGGATTACGAACTTCTGGCCGGTCGCTACATCATTCCGATCTCCTATCCGGTGACGCCCGGCCACGAGTGGAGCGGCCAGATCGTCGAGGTCGGTCGCAACGTCACGGGCTTCAAGGCGGGAGACCGTGTCGTCGGCGAATGCGTGGTGCGCACGCCCGAGCGGCTTCATCATTTCGGTTTTTCGATAAGCGGCGCCGACCGGGAGTTCTTCGCCGTCAATCCGGAGTGGCTGCATAAGCTGCCGGACGCGGTGGACGACAAGAAGGCGGCGCTGATCGAGCCGTTTACCTGCGGCTTCTATGCGGTGCTGCGGTCCGGCGGCACCAATGCCAGCGAGACGGTCGTCGTCTCCGGCGGCGGAACGATCGGCCTGGTGTCGGCAGCGGCTGCGATTGGCATGGGTGCGCGCGTCATCGTCGTTGATCCGCTCGCAACCCGTCGCGATGTGGCACTGAAACTCGGCGCAGACGCTGCGATCGATCCATCCGATGGCGGCGCGGCAGATCGGATCCGCGAGATGACCGGTGGTCATGGCGCTGATCTGGTGGTCGAAGCCTCCGGACATGATGCCTCGCTTGCGGCGGCGTTCGACTACGCAAGAGAAGATGGGCGCATGTCGATGGTCGGCATCAACATCGGCCGCAAAGTCCCTGTTGTCATCGGCCAGATCCAGATGAAGAATGTGACGGTCCGGGGCTGTATCGGCTCGCCCGGCGTCTGGCCGGCCGCGATCCGCTTCCTGGAGCGAACGGGCATCGACCTCTCGCCGATCCAGACCCATGACTATGCTCTGACAGATGCGGTGCAAGCCTTTGCCTTTGGCAAGGACGCGACCAAGAGCATCAAGATCACTCTTTTGAATGGATGAGGACATGACACATCACGCTCTCATTGTCGGTGCGACCGGCATTGCCGGCAGCAATCTTGCCGAATATCTGCTGGCCCAAGGCGGCTGGGAGATTTCCGGTCTGTCCCGGTCGCAAAGCCCGATTGCCGCTGTCCGGACCCTGTCCTGCGACCTCACCGACGCTGCCTCCGTCGCTGCCGCCCTCGAGGGTATCCGGCCCACCCATGTGTTCATCACCGCCTGGTCGCGGCAGGCGACGGAAGACGAGAACTGCAATGTGAATGGTGCGATCGTCCGCAACGTTCTCGATGCCCTTCGTGGCCGAGGTGTGAACCATGTCGCCCTCGTTACCGGCACCAAGCATTATCTTGGGCCTTTCGAGAACTATGCGAAAGTCGCGCCGCAGACGCCGTTCCGCGAAGAGCAGGAGCGCCTTCCCAACCAGAACTTCTACTATGTGCAGGAAGACGAGGTCTTTGCGGCGGCAGCCCGCGAAGGGTTCACCTGGTCGGTGCATCGGCCGCACACCCTGATCGGCTATGCGGTCGGAAACGCCATGAACATGGCGGCCACGCTTGGCGTCTATGCCTCTCTTTGCAAGGAAACCGGGATGCCCTTCGTGTTTCCCGGATCCGCCGAGCAATGGCAGGCGGCAACCGACGTGACGGATGCCCGCATCCTCGCCAACCATCTGGCCTGGGCCGCAACGACGCCAGCAGCTGCCGACACGGCGTTCAATGTGGTCAATGGTGACGTGTTTCGCTGGAAATGGCTCTGGCCGCGGATCGCCGCCTATTTCGGCATCGAAGCCGCGGACTATCCGGGCTCTCCGCAGCCGCTCGAGACGAAGACGGCCGATGCAGCGCCGATCTGGGATGCGCTCGTGAAGAAGCACGGCCTCAAGGAAAATGCGCTCTCGCGCGTCGCCTCTTTCTGGCACACGGACGCCGACCTTGGCCGGCAGGTGGAGACGTTCAACGAC
This sequence comes from Neorhizobium sp. DAR64862/K0K3, assembly GCF_050500185.1. Taxonomy (NCBI): domain Bacteria; kingdom Pseudomonadati; phylum Pseudomonadota; class Alphaproteobacteria; order Hyphomicrobiales; family Rhizobiaceae; genus Neorhizobium; species Neorhizobium sp. DAR64862/K0K3. Next base: position 602,523 of record NZ_CP191450.1, on the reverse strand, counting down.
ATGGCCCGCAGCCGCAAGGCCGGTTTCCTTGCCTACCAGGACACGACGGAATCCTGCACGGACGCCTTCGATCGCCTGCGCGCCGACCGGATCATTCCGTGATGACAGGACCACGCGACCAGCAAGGAGATCGACAGGCCATGGCGGACATCGGTTACTTTACGGAGACGAACTCGGTCGACACCGTCAATGCGCGCATGGGCGCTGACGTTGATCCGCGTCTTGCGCAAGTGATGGCGAGCCTTGTGAAGCATCTGCATGACTTTGCCCGGGAGGTCCAACTGACGCAGGATGAGTGGGAGACGGCGATCGGGTTTCTCACCCGCACCGGCCAGATCTGCACGCAGGAGCGGCAGGAGTTCATTCTTCTGTCCGATACGCTCGGTCTGTCGATGCTGGTGGATGCGATCAACAACCGCCGGCCCGAGGGTGCAACGGAAAACACCGTGTTTGGGCCGTTCCATGTCGAAGGCGCCCCGGTGAGGGAGATGGGCGCGCAGATCTGTCTGGACGGGAAGGGCGAGAGCTGCCTGTTCCTCGGCCGTGTGCTCGATCTCGAGGGCACGCCGATCGAGGGGGCGCGGATCGACGTGTGGTCCGACAATGCCGACGGCTACTATGACGTCCAGCAGCCCGACATTCAGCCGAAATGGAACAATCGCGGCGTATTCGTCACCGGGGCCGACGGACATTACAGCTTCATCGGCATCAAGCCGGTGTCCTACCCCATTCCCGACGACGGTCCTGTGGGCGAGATGCTCGCGCATCTGGGACGGCACCCATATCGCCCGGCTCACATGCACTACATGGTGCGAGCCGAAGGCTATCAGAAGCTGGTGACGCATACGTTTGTCGGTGGTGATGCGTATCTCGAATCCGACGCGGTGTTTGGCGTCAAGTCGACCCTCGTCGCACCGTTCGACCGCCTTGAAGACGGCGACACGCTGTGGCGTTCGGAGTTCGATTTCATCCTCGTGCGACCTGACCAGTCGAGATAGGAGCCAGGCTTGGACAATTTCATCTATAATGGAAATCCGGCCCGCGTGATTTTCGGGCGTGGAACGATCTCTCGCCTGGCGGAAGAGGCCGAGCGATTGTCGGCCGACCGGGTGCTGGTGCTTTCAACGCCCGAACAGGAAGACCAGGCGCAAGGGATTTCAGAGGTTCTGGGCTCGCGCTTTGCCGGGCTGTATTCCAAGGCGCAGATGCATACGCCGGTCGACGTGACGGCCGATGCTTTGCGTGAGGTCGAGCGGCTCGGGGCCAATGCGGTTCTGTCGATCGGCGGCGGGTCCACGACAGGGCTTGGTAAAGCGATCGCCTTTCGCACCGACCTTCCGCAGATCGTCGTGCCGACGACCTATGCCGGGTCTGAAGCGACGCCCATTCTGGGTGAGACGGAGAATGGCCGTAAGGTGACGAAATCCGACCCGCGCATCCTTCCCGAGGTCATCGTCTACGACGTGGACCTCACTCTCACCCTGCCGGTTGCCATGTCGGTGACAAGCGGCATCAATGCCGTGGCGCATGCGGTGGAAGCGCTTTATGCCCGCGAGGCCAACCCGATTGTTTCGCTGATGGCGGAGCAGGGGATTGCCGCGATTGCCCGCGCGCTCCCCATCATTGCCCGTCGCCCGGATGATCCGGATGCCAGGGCGGACGCGCTCTATGGGGCCTGGCTCTGTGGCGTGTGCCTTGGATCCGTCGGCATGGCGTTGCACCACAAGCTTTGCCACACGCTCGGCGGCATGTTCAACCTGCCGCACGCCCCCATGCATACGGCACTTCTGCCGCATGCGGTCGCTTATAACGCACCGGCCGCGCCGGAAGCCATGGCGCGTATTGCGCAGGCGCTCTCCGCAAAGGATGCGGCAACGGGGCTGTTTGATTTGGCTCAAGGACTGGGGGCTTCGATGGCTCTTAAAACTATGGGCATGCCGGACGACGGCATCGATCCTGCCGTCGAGCAGGCCATGGCCAACGCCTACTGGAACCCGCGAGTGCTGGAAAAGGATGGTTTGCACCAGCTCCTAGCCGGGGCTTACGAGGGCCAGCGACCAGAATAACGTCCTATAATGAACGGCCCTTGGGAGGGGGTAGCGATGAGCAAGTGGCTTAGTGAATACTGGCAGGTGATATCGGATTGGCTTCGTGAACTGGGCGCGGCCCACGTCGTGGACGACGGCTCATCCGAGCGAAAAGACAAGCCATGATCAGGCACATCGTCATGTGGAACGTGCGCGGCGAGACGCCCGAGGAAAAAATCGCCTCTGCGCGTCTGATCAAGACCAAATTCGAAGGCCTCAAAGGACAGATCCCTGGTTTGAGTGCAATTGAGGTGGGGTTGGACATCAGCCGCATCTCCTATGCCTGCGACGTAGTTCTCTACTCCGAGTTCGACGACGAAGCCGCTCTCAAGCTTTACGCGGACCATCCGGCGCACGCGAAGGTGCGGGCAGAGCTCGAGGGCATCCGGATCGCCCGCCATCAGGTCGATTATATCTGCTGACCACACGTGTCGCCTGACCGCGGATAAGCGCGGCGCGGCCCCGCCTTCATGCCCTTCTAGGAGACCATCGCATGACCTCCCATTTCAGCAAGACGCCGAGAATTGCTTTTCTCGGAACCGGCGCACAGGGCGCATCGATCGGAGCGGACTTCGTGCTCGCCGGTCATGACGTGACCTTCATCGAGCAATGGCCCGACCATGTGAACGCGATCCGGGAAAATGGGATCACCGTCAATCTACCGACCCGGACGATCAACGCCAGGGTCAAGGCCTTGCATCTCTGCGAAGTCGCGGAGATCAAGGAGCCGTTCGATCTCGTCTTCCTGGTGGTCAAAGCCTACGACACGAAATGGGCGACCCAACTGATCGAGCCGGTGCTGGCCACGGACGGCTTGGTCATCGGCCTCCAGAACGGCATGACGCACGAGGACATCGCGGCCATCGTCGGGCGGGAGCGGACTATCGGCGCCGTCATAGAGATCGCTTCCAACATGTTCGTACCCGGCGTCACCAACCGGCAGAACGATCACGACACATCCTGGTTTGCGCTCGGCGCCCTCGATCCGCAGACCCAGGAGAGGGTGGAGTCGGTCGCCGAACTTCTGCGCTGCACAGGGACCGTCGAGGTGACGGATGATATCCGCTCCGCCAAATGGATGAAGCTCGTCGTCAACGCCGCCGAACTTATTCCGTCTGCCATCGTCAACCTGCCGCTCGGCGATGCAGCCCGCAGCACGGGAATGCTAGAGGTGATGCGGGCGGCCGGCTATGAGGCCATGCAGGCGGCGATTGCCGATGGCGCAAAGATCGTCCCGATCATCGGCATGCCACCGGTCACCACAAACCATCCGGAGCGCTACGTCGACCAGATCTTCGAGGAGGTGCTCACCGTCTTCTCGCAAGCCGATACGCTCACGACCTCGCTGCAGGACTGGCGGAAGGGCCGGCGGGCCGAGATCCAGGAGGTCAACGGCTGGGTCATCGACACGCTGAAAGCGCATGGCCGGACGGCCCCGATCAATCAGCGGGTCGTAGACCTTGCCTATGAGATCGAGGCGAACACGCTTGAGGCGAAACCAGAAAACGCCGCTTTGCTGATCGAAACCTATGCGGCCAGCATCCCGGCGGGCTGAGGGTGCACTGATATGTTTCCCGTCTCGAATACACTTATCCAAAGCGGATATTTTCAGGGTTTTCGTAGTCTTCAAAATACATACAGTTGATCGGAAGGAGTTCGGAGGAGAGAATTTCCTGACGTATTTGAAGCGCCGGATTGCGTACTTGTTTTAGCAAGAGATGCTGACCGGTCAGAGTGACAAATTCTTGGAGGAGCAAGAATTTGGGCAATCCGCAAATCATCGTGCCTTGTGAAGTTCTGACCGCGCAGCGGTTCGGAGCCAGCTACAGGCTTGCCGAAGCTTGAGGCTGAGGCCGACGATGCCAAGGATCTGTCCAGCAGATTGCTTCCTCCAGGTATGAACCATAACCGGCTCTGGGAGGAGGACGCGATGCCTGATTTTGCTGACAAACCGACGTGTCTCTTTGCAGACTTCAAGGCGGCGTCCAACGCCGCCGAAGAGATCGGTTTGCGCCGCCCGGCCATCGCCTCAGGTGAGGTGCGATCATCAAAAGGAGCCGACCGGTGAGTGCAGTCTCAACAATCCCCACACGGGCGGACAGCTATGCCCCAGGCCGGATGAAGCTGACGCGGAGTTTCGTGACCGTGGTCTTCTCAACCATGGTCCTTCTGGTCGCCTGCCTGGTCTTTGCGCCCTCAAGCGTATCCTGGGGTGCCCTGTCAGGCAGTCTTCCGTTTGCGGCGATCATTGCCATTGTCGGCCTCGGCCAGTTGATGGTGGTTCAGCAGGGCGGCTTTGACCTCTCGCTTCCCGGTGCCGTCTCTCTCGCCGTCGTGGTCTCGACCCATTACCCGCAGCAGAATGACGGATTGCTGTATCAGGCGGTGCTCTTGGCGCTGGCCTTCAATCTGACGATAGGCTTTCTCAATGGCGCGCTCGTCAGCATCTTCCGCCTGAACTCGATCATTGCGACGATTGGCACCAACGCACTGCTTTATGCGACCGTCTTTGCCATGTCGGGCGGGGTGCCGTCTGTTACGACGGGCCTGCTCGCCAATATTGCCGGCGGCGAAACCTTCGGCCTGCCCAATGCCGTCTACTTCGCCCTCGGCGCCACCGCGCTGGTCTCCTTCATGCTGAAAAAGACCGTGGGCGGCCGCCGGTTCGAGGCGATCGGCGCAAGCCCTGCTGCCGGAGAGGCCGCAGGCCTGCGCGTGCGCTCCTATCAGATGATGGCGTATGTCTATGCCCAGCTATTCTATTGCCTGGCCGGCGTCCTGATTGCCGGCATCACCCGCGAACCCACGGCCTTCCAAGGCGATAGCCTGCTGCTGCCGTCGGTTGCCGTCGTCGTGCTGGGAGGCACGTCGCTGCTCGGCGGGCGCGGTTTTCCCATCTCGACGGTGCTGGCGGCCTTCTTCCTCAACCAGCTGAGCCAGTTCGCGCTGTCGGTCGGTGTGCCCTATTCAGCGCAAACCATCATCCAGGCTTTGGCCCTCGGTTTCGGCATCGGCGTCTACTCGCTCCGGTGGAGCGGGAAAGTCAGAAAAACAACCTAACAATAACAAGTGGAGGAGCAGACATGAACTATGCAAATTTGAAGAAGGGCCTGGCAGTCTCGGTTGCGACTGCGGTCATCGCACTGGGAGGTGCGGGTCTGGCAAAGGCGGAGACACCGTCCTGGTGCGGGCCCAAGAAGGCGACGCTTGCCCTTCTTGACGGTTACGGCGGCAACAGCTGGCGTCAGGTGACGACGGCATCCGGCAAGCAGACCGTCGAACTGTGCCCCAGTATCACCAAGTATGAGTATGCCGACGGCCAGGGCGACACCCAGAAGGCAATCTCCGACATCAAGGGTATGGCCGCCAAGGGCGTCGATGCACTGGTCGTCTTTGGCGACGCCGGCCCGGCCATGCTGCCGGCCATCACCAGCGTCTTCAAGGCCGGAAAGATCATTGTGCCCTACCGCGTCGCTGTTGGCGGCAAGGAAGGCATGAATTATTCGAAGTTCATCGGCTCGTCCTTCGAAAACGACGGCGTCACTTGGGGCAAGTGGATCAAGGGTGTGCTTCCCAAGGGTGGCAATGTCCTGTTCCTCAGCGGACCTGCCGGCAACAGCCAGGGCCTGGATGAGCTGAAAGGCCTGAAGAGCGTGCTCGGGCCTGAGTATGTCTTCGTCAATCAGGCGCCCTTTGCCGTCACCAACTGGGATCCGGCGCTGACGCAAAAGGTGCTGACCGCCGAAATCGCAAAGAACGCCAAGATCGACGTCATCGTGTCCGATTTCGGCCCGTCGCTGGTCGGTGCTCTGCCGGCCTTCACCAAGCAGGGCAAGTCCATCCCGGCGCTTGCCACGTCGGACGGCAACTCGCTCGGCTGCTTCTGGCAGGACAATCACGCCAGCAACCCGGACTTCAAGCTGTTCACCGTCGCCACCGGTAACGACAATGTCCGGTTGGCCGTGCAGTGGGCCGTCGCGCTTGCAACCGGCGGCGAAAAGCCGAAGGAGCAGATCTTCGAGGCGCCTGCTTATGAGGATTCCGTATCGGGCAAGCCCAATGCCGTTCAGTGCCGCAAGGATCTGCCGGGCGCCATCTACATGTCCTCGGCGCTGAAGCCGGAAGACCAGGCAAAGGCCGTCGGCCAGTAACTGAAACTTACGCATCGCTGACCCCGGAGGGTTTACCTTCCGGGGCTCTGTCACCAGGACGGATTGCAAATAATGTTGGCACGAAACAGTCAAGACGTGGCGCTGGACGCTCGGGATGTGGTGATCCGCCTTTCGGGCATCTCGAAATATTTCTCGGTTGTCGCGGCACTGGCCGATGTCAGCGTGGAATTCCGGGCCGGCGAAGTGCATGCCCTTCTCGGCGAGAACGGCGCCGGCAAATCGACCCTGATGAACATCATTTCCGGAACGCTGCAGCCGACCGAGGGAGAGATTCACTTCGAAGGCCGCGCCGTACAGCAAATGACCCCGGAAATCGCCAAGTCCCACGGGATTGGCATCTGCTTCCAGCATCCTGCCATTCTGGACGATCTGTCGATCCTGGAAAACCTGCGCGTGGCCTTGCCAGCCTCGGTGTTTGCGGGCGCAAAGCCCGACGATGTGGGCCGGCGCGTGCTTGCCAAGGTCGGCCTGCATCTCCCTCTTGGCATGCGCGCCGACGGTCTGACGGTTGCGCAGAAGCATTTGCTTGAGATCGCCAAGGCGCTGGCGCTCGAGCCGAAGGTGCTGATCCTGGACGAACCCACCGCCTCGCTCGACCAGGATTCGACCGACATGCTGTTTGCCCGCATCCGCGAGGTGGCGGCCGCTGGCACATCGGTCATCTACATCACCCACCGCCTGGCCGAACTTCGCCAGATTGCCGATCGGGTCACCGTGCTTCGGGATGGTCGCGTGCGCGGCTCCGCCGTCATCGGCGAGATCAGCGATGCCGATCTGGTCGGGCTTATCGTCGGGCGTACTCTGGAATCGGCATTCCCGCCGAAAGCGTCATCGGCCGATACGGAGACCGGTCTGTCCGTGATGGGCATCACCAACAGGGACCTGAAGAACATCAGCTTCGACGTGCCGCGCGGGCAGATCGTTGGGATCGCCGGTGTCGCCGGCAACGGTCAGCCGGAACTGATGCGGGTGCTGGCAGGGCTGAGGCCTGCCGAGGGGCAGATCGTCTTACGCGGGCGCGCACTCGCCCAACCGGAACTCCTCCATGAGGCGGCCTTCATGCCGTCGGATCGCCACGTCGAAGGTGTCGCCGGCAGTTTGACCGTTCGGGAAAACGCAACCTATTCCGCGCTTGAGAAGTTCGCGGTCGGTGGCGTGATGAGCCGCAAGAAGGAACTGGCGCAGGTCGGTGCGATCTTCAGTGAGCTGGCGGTCAAGACGCCCGGGATCGAAGCGCCGATTTTTGCGCTGTCGGGCGGCAACCAGCAAAAAGTGGTCATGGCCCGCGCACTTTTGTCCGAGCCGGGACTGATCATTGCCGACGAACCGACGCAAGGTGTGGATGTCGGAGCCCGGTTTGAAATCTACCGAATTCTGCGCGAAGTCTCGGAGGCAGGGACGCCGGTTGTGGTGAACTCCTCCGATGCCGTGGAGCTCGAAGGTCTGTGCGACAAGGTCGTCGTGCTGTCGCGCGGGCATGTGGTCGAGATCCTTGAAGGTGACGACGTCACCGAAGAACGCATAGTCGCTGCGGCCGTTGGAGCGGAGACGCATGGCGACAGCAGTTTGACGGTGGCACAGCCGAGTACCGGCAGCCGATGGCGCGACCTGCTGCGGTCGGACAATGCTCCGGCGGTCCCGCTTGCCATCGTGACCGTGCTCCTTGGGCTCTATGTCTATGGCCAGAACGAGAACTTCTTCTCTGTCTACAACATCTACAACATCCTGCTTTTGGCGACCGCACTCGGCTTTATTGCGATGGGCCAGACAGTGGCGCTGCTGATGGGCGGGATCGATCTTTCGGTCGGTCCTCTCGCCGGATTTCTGGTCGTGGTCGCGTCATTCTTCATTACCGACGACAATTCCACTGCGATGATGGCGGTCGGCTTCCTCCTGATGTTTGCCGGCGCCTTTGTGACCGGGGCTATCAACGGTGTGCTGATCCGATTTGCGAATTTCACCCCGATTGCCGCGACGCTCGCCATGTATATCGCGATCCAGGGCTGCAGCTTCCTGCTGCGTGACAATCCGGATGGCTATATCAGCGCGACGGTCACCGACTGGGTCAACTGGCAATTGGGTCCTTTCCCGGTCGCCTTTCTGGTACTGGTTGTTGCAGCGGTCGGCGCCGAATTCTTGCTGCGCCGGACCCGGGCCGGATGGCGTCTGCGGGCGGTCGGATCCGATGAACAATCTGCGCGCCGGGCCGGCATTCCTGTCGAACTCACCTTCATCGGCGGCTATATCGCCTGTTCGCTGCTGACCGCTGTCGGTGCCATCATGCTGATGACGCAGATCGGTGTCGGTGACCCGCGCCAGGGCGTGAACTACACGCTGGCCAGCATCACCGCAGTCGTTCTGGGCGGAACGAGCCTTTCGGGCGGGCGGGGAACCTTCATCGGAACCCTTCTCGGAGCCGTGCTTCTGACCGAAGTGCTGAACGCGGTGACATTCCTGGGGCTGACCCAGACCTACCAGTATCTCTTCCAGGGTTTGCTGGTTGTGGTGGCAGCGCTGATCTACGCAAGCGCTGGCCGGCGGAAATCGCACTGACTTCCTGGTTCTGAACACGAGTACCTGCCGTCGATCGTAAGAAGACGACCCGGAACACGCATCTTGACTGATTCCATAAATCCAGTATTCTGGATATATGGAATCAGAAGTCGCTATTCTCGCCCTTGCTGCGCTTGCTCAGCCAACCCGGCTCGAAGCTTTTCGCCTGCTTGTCAGGCATGAACCGGATGGACTGCCCGCAGGTGACATAGCGCGCGCGCTCGCGGTGCCACAAAACACGATGTCTGCGCATCTCAACATCTTGTCACGCGCGGGTCTTGTTTCTTCGCAGCGCCAAAGCCGCGTCGTTACCTACCGTGTGGAGATGGAGACGTTACGGGAATTGGTGCTCTTCCTTCTCAAGGACTGCTGTGGCGGAAACGCAGAGCTCTGCGCGCCGCTGATTGCGGAACTCACCCCGTGCTGCCCTCCGGGAAAGGCGCTCTCATGACCGACAAGACATTCAACGTCCTGTTTCTGTGCACCGGCAACTCTGCGAGATCGATCCTCGCGGAAAGTGTTCTGCGAAAAATTGGCGCTGGGAAATTCAATGCCTACTCGGCGGGAAGCCAGCCTAAAGGCAACGTCAACCCAATGGCGCTCGATGTGCTTGTTGGCCACAAGTTTCCCACGGAGGGACTTCGGTCAAAAAGTTGGGACGAGTTTGCGGGTGCCGAGGCTCCGCAATTGGATTTTATCTTTACGGTCTGCGACAACGCTGCTGGCGAATCCTGCCCGGTCTGGCCGGGAAAACCAATGACCGCCCATTGGGGTATCGAGGATCCTGCTGCAGTCGAGGGTACCGACGCGGAAAAGCGCATCGCCTTCACCACAGCGTTTCGCTACATGAAGCTGCGTATCGCAGCTTTCGCCGCGCTGCCTTTGGAAAGCCTCGAAAGGATAAGCTTGACCGCCAAGCTTCAGGAAATCGGTCAGCTCGAAGGATCGACAAACAAAAGGCCTGACGTTGCATGACTAACCCCATCGATATCGTCATCTACCACAACCCGGACTGCGGGACCTCGCGCAACACGCTTGCGATGATCCGCAACGCCGGCATCGAACCCCATGTGGTTGAGTATCTCAAAACCCCGCCAGCGCGCGCGCTGCTTAAGCAGTTGATCGACCGGATGGGAATTTCCGCGCGCGATCTTCTTCGCGAAAAGGGAACGCCGTTTTCCGAACTCGGTTTGGGCGACCCTTCCTTGTCCGATGAGCAACTGGTCGATGCCATGATGGACCATCCCATCCTGATCAACCGCCCGATCGTCGTCACGCCTGCCGGTGTCAGGCTGTGCCGACCATCGGAAGCGGTGTTGGATATTCTCCCAGCTGGCCAGCAGGCTGCGTTTGCGAAAGAAGGCGGCGAAGTCGTCGTCGACCAGACCGGCCGTCGCGTCGTCTAACGCACGCCATTTAAGCCGAACCCGTGCGACCCCAGTCTTCATGGCAAGGCTGCGGACGATGTCTATCTGCCAAGGAGGCCGCCATGCGTCCCGAAGAACCAACACTGCGTCTGTCGTTCCTCGACCGCTATCTGACCGTCTGGATTTTTGCCGCCATGGCACTGGGTGTGCTGCTCGGAACTGTCTTTACCGGCCTGCCCGCAGCGCTCGACAGCCTGTCCGTCGGCACCACCAATATTCCGATTGCAATCGGCCTCATCCTGATGATGTATCCGCCTCTGGCGAAAGTGCGCTTTGAGGAACTCCCTCAGGTGTTTGCCGACAAGCGGGTTCTGGCGATTTCTCTCCTGCAGAACTGGATTATCGGTCCGGTGCTGATGTTCGCGCTGGCGGTGATCTTCCTGCGGGACTATCCGGAATACATGACCGGCCTCATCCTGATCGGTCTTGCCCGCTGCATTGCAATGGTTCTCGTCTGGAACCAGCTTGCCCGGGGCGACAACCAGTATGTCGCGGGTCTCGTTGCCTTCAATTCGATTTTCCAGATCCTGTTTTTCAGCGTCTATGCGTGGTTCTTCCTGTCCGTCCTGCCTCCGCTGTTTGGTCTTGAAGGCAGTGTGATTGACGTCTCGTTCTGGACGATTGCGGAAGCGGTGTTGATCTATCTCGGTATTCCGTTCCTTGCGGGATATCTGTCGCGCCGCTTGCTGACCGCGAGCAAGGGCAGGGACTGGTACGAGAATGTCTTCCTCCCGAAGATCAGCCCTATGACCCTGGCCGCCCTTCTGTTCACGATCGTCGCCATGTTCAGCCTGAAGGGCGGAGACGTGGTCCGCCTGCCGGGCGATGTGGTGATGATCGCCATTCCGCTGACGATCTACTTTCTCATCATGTTTCTTGTCAGTTTCTGGATGGCGAGGTCGGTGGGGACGGATTATCCGCGCACGACAGCGGTTGCCTTTACTGCGGCCGGCAACAACTTCGAGCTGGCTATCGCGGTTGCCATTGCCGCGTTCGGCCTGGCGTCCCCGGTCGCATTTGCGGCCGTCATCGGCCCGCTCGTCGAGGTTCCTGTGCTGATCCTTTTGGTACAGATGGCACTGTGGATGGGCCGCAGATATTTTACCAAATCGGCAGGAAGCCCGGCCGTGTAGCGCTCCCAGCGGGCAACCAAGGACGCACGGATCCCGGCGTACTGGTTCAGGCCGGACGGCTGGCGAGATGATCGCCAGACTTGTGGCGGCGCTCCAGTCGCGCAATCCCGACGAAGGCGACAATCGCACAGGCCCCGAGCGCTGTTGTGATGGTCAGTGACCACAGCGTACCGATATGGGCCATGGCAAACGCCAGCGCAAACGGTGCGGTCGCGGACAGGATCAATCGTGCGGCCATGACCTTGCCCTGCAGCCTGCCGTAGCCAGCGCTGCCAAACAGCATCAGCGGCAGGGTGCCGGTGACGATGCTGAAAAGACCGTTGCCCAAACCGAAGACAACGGCAAACGCCATGGCGCCTGTCACCGACGGAGCGGTGAGGGTGAGGATCAATACACCCCCGGGGATCAACGTGGCGGCAATCGTTGCCAAAGCCAGCGGCGGCAGATTGCCGCCGAGCACCATATTGGCAAACCGGCTCAGCACTTGTGACGGACCAAACAGCGTGCCGACAATGGCGGCCGTGGCCCCAAGGCCAAGACCCGACAGCAGCGGCACCATATGCACCAGGATCGCCGCACTGACGAGAGATTGCAAAGAGAACCCCACCACCATCAGCTTGAACCCGAACTGCCGGACGTCCGGGCTGAGGCACCCTTCGACGACTTGCGCCGTGCCGTTCTGTTTCTGCGACTTCCCCTGGGCAAGGCCGTAGGACAGCCAGGCGTGCAGAGGCAGGCAGACGAGCAGATTGAGCCCGGCAAACACCAGGTAGACATTCTGCCAGGACAGATGGGCGTGCAGAGCCGTTGTGATGGGCCAGAAGATCGTCGAGGCGAAGCCGGCGATGAGGGTCAGATAGGTGATGCTGCGCTGGGCGGTGCGGGGGCTTGCCTGCACCAGCAGCGCAAAGGCCGCGCCATATTGTACGAGATTGGCGGCGATCTCGATCACGATCAAAGCGGCGACGAAGCCGCTCTTGCCCGGCGCATAGGCACAAGCGACCAGCGCTGCCGCGGCAATCGCGGATCCGGCCGTCATCACCCGTCCTGCGCCAAAATGATCAATGGCCCGGCCGAGCCAGGGAGCGGTCAAGCCGCCCAGAAGAAGTGCCGCCGAAAGTGCGGCAAATATCCACTCCGTCGACCAGTTCAGGTCTCGCGCCATATCGGGTGCAAGAATGCTGAAGCTGTAATAGAGAGTTCCATAGCCGATGATCTGGGTGAGGCCCAGGGCAAGGATAGTGCCGATCGGCGGCCGCTCGCTCATATCGACTTCAGATCCACGCGCTGTTCGAGCTTTGCGGCCTCTTCCTTCCTCTCGCTATAGCGGTCTGTCAGGTAGTCGGACGCATCGCGGGTCAGCAGTGTGAATTTGACCAGTTCCTCGCAGACATCGACGACGCGATCGTAGTAGGCCGAGGGTTTCATGCGGCCATCCGTGTCGAACTCCTGCCATGCCTTGGCAACCGACGACTGGTTCGGAATGGTGATCATCCGCATCCAACGACCGAGAATGCGCAACTGATTGACCGCGTTGAAGGACTGCGAGCCACCGGAGACCTGCATGACGGCAAGCGTCTTGCCCTGCGTCGGTCGCACCGAACCGGTCGTGAGGGGGATCCAGTCGATCTGCGCCTTGATAATGCCGGTCATCGCACCGTGCCGCTCGGGGCTGACCCAGACATGGCCTTCCGACCAGAGAGAAAGCGCCCGCAATTCCTGAACCTTCGGATCCGTATCGGGTGCGCCATCTGGTAGGGGCAAACCTTCGGGGTTGAAGATCTTCACCTCGCATCCAAGGTGCTCGAGGAGCCGTGATGCCTCTTCCGCCAAAAGACGGCTGAACGAAATCTTCCGCAGCGATCCATAGAGGATCAGGATCCGCGGCTTGTGCTGCGAATAGGGTGGTCGAAGTGCCTCAAGGTCGGGCTGGGAAATGAGATCAAGCGAGGCCGCTGGCAGATCAGCCATTTGGATACTCCATCGAAAAAGATTGAAACGTTCGCATTTAGGGTTCCTATGACCCAGACCCTGCGAGTTCTGTAGGTCCGCAACCGGCGTCAAATTGGCCCGAACAACAGTTCTCCATCAGGAAATGGGCAAGGCCGTTGAGGGTCTCGAAATTCGCGCTGTAGACAATGGAGCGTGACTCCCGCTGAGCGCTGATCAGGCCCGCATGTTCCAGTTCTTTGAGATGAAAGGAAATGTTGGAAGGCGACACGTTCACAGCTTCGGCAATCATACCCGCCGCCAGTCCGCCCGGGCCGGCGACGACGAGCTTGCGAATGACCTGCAGTCGGGTCTGCTGTGACAGTGCGCCAAACGCATCAAGGACCTGTCGCTCGTTCACCAGTTCATTCCTTGTCCAATACGCGCTGATAGTGACCAGGCGCGGGCGCTTGCCCGGCCTTCAAAGCCCTGTAAAGGATAGAACAACAATTATTCAAGACTTCAAGGATTCTTGAAATATTGGTAGAAAACAATCTCCGTGACGAAGTCCGCGCGCTCGATCCCATAGCTCCATTCGGTCTCTCAAGCTGGTCGCAGGGTAGGGGCCGAGCTTTATAAAACCAAGGCTTGAAGCCGCAATGAAGCTCGCGTTCCGAACGGCTGTCCTGTCGCGTGGACGCCAAACCGTTCGGACGCTTTCCAATCAGCCTAGCGGGCTGGCGGAAATTCCAGCTTCTTTACGTCGTAGCCGAGTTCGCTCGCCTTGCGCACCATGCGGTTGAGCTTGGATTTCGATGGTACGGTTCGCGAATAGATCCACAGGTCCGACATCGACGGGTTGGCGCTGATGAACCAGGATTTATCCGGCGATTTGTAGAGCACGCGGTAGGTGAAGGTGATGAGCAGTGGATAGCGGACGCGCATCGTTGCGTTCGTCGTTCCGTAATCCTGAATCTTCCCGGTCCCATTGATTGTTTTAAGGCGCCCGGTTGGAGTATCGACACGACAACCGTCTTCGACCATGACCGTGTCAGGGGTTTTGCCCTTGCGGTAGGTGGAATAACCGGCAACACAGCCGTCGGTCAGGAACATCGGGGTCCTCCCGATTTCCAGCCATGTCCCCTGGTAGTGATCCGGCCCGACTTTGACGACATCGGGAGCGGCGAGGGCCTGCGATACGACGCCGATCGCGAAAAGGCATGTGATAAAGTGCAAGCTGAGATTTCTGATAAGATTGTGCATATGCTCATCCTGTCGGTTGCCGATCCCGCGTGATCTCGAGGCAACCGTACTCCCCGCGGAAGTACTCGCTGTTGCCAAACGGAACCACACATCAGCCGCATTCAGGGTCGCCGAGACATGCGCCACAGGCACAACCAGTTTGTTTGCCGGCCAACGATGTGGATCTATGGCTGCGACGGGCAAAATCAAGCGCGTTGCCACGCGCGAACAACTGCTCGGCTGGTCTCGATCCAATGGCGCGGCTTATCGCGTTGGCCCTGTCGCTTGGTAAGCAAGATTGCTGCAAAGGGCTCCGAGTTGACGTTCGTGAGAGGTTGACTTAGGAGGGCCGCCGTGACGCTTGATGTCCTCGTCTTGCCCCTGTCACAGCGTTGCTGCGATCAGACCTGCCTCGTGGACATCCTGTGGCCAGACCATCATAAAGCCGCGCCAGTGCAGGCGTTTGACAAGCCGGATTTTACACCATGAGTGCCCAACCCGAAGTCGCTGGTTTTTACGACGCGCGTAGCGGCAGCATCCAGTATGTCGTAAGCTGCAAGGCCACGAAGAAATGCGCCATCATCGATCCGGTTCTCGACTACGACGAGAAATCCGGAAGCACGGCCACGCGTCACGCCGATGCGCTCCTTTCACATATCCAGATGCAGGGACTAGACGTCGCGTGGATCCTCGACACGCATCCCCATGCAGACCATCTCACCGCAGCAGCATACCTCAAGTCGAAGACCGGCGCGCCGACCGCGATCGGCGCCGACGTGGTCAAGGTCCAGGCGCTATGGAAGGACATCTACAATGCGCCGGCGATGCCAACCGACGGATCCCAGTGGGACCGGCTGTTTTCGGATGGCGACCGGTTCATGATCGGTGAGATCGAGGGCCGCGTCATGCATTCGCCCGGCCACACACTGGCATCGATCACGTATCTGGTCGGTGATGCGACCTTCATCCACGACACGCTGTTCATGCCCGACAGCGGTTCGGCCCGCGCCGATTTTCCCGGAGGCAGCGCTGAAGATCTGTGGTCGTCGATCGAGGCAATCCTGAACTTGCCCGACGACACCCGGCTGTTCACCGGCCACGATTATCGTCATGGCGGGCGGGAAGCGCTCTGGGAGAGCACCGTCGCGCAACAGAAGGCGCAGAACATTCACCTCCGGTCAGGGCGTGACGAGTTTATCCAGTCCCGCATCAGCCGTGACAAAACGTTGCCGTTTCCAAAACTGATGCTGCATGCCCTGCAGGTCAATCTGATGGCAGGAGAGCTGCCGCCAAAGGAGGCGAACGGCGTGAGGTACCTGAAGATCCCGATCGACGCCTTCCCTGTGGCGGCCTGGTAAGACATTTTGTCGGCGCCAAGCGCAACCTCACGAAATAGTGCGGCCGTAGGCGGTTTGATGCTTTTCAGAAGGGGATAATGTTTGCATATTGTCTCGGCAGACGACGATACAGTCGTCGGCAACCCTCGGTATAGCTTGGAGGAGCGATTACATGAAGCGGACGTGGCCTGAGGAATTTGACTTCATACTGGATGGGGCTGAGGAGGTTTCGCTGGAGGTTCCAGTGGCCCGCAAGGGAGATGTTTCGCAGGGCGAAACGGTAACGCGCCATGCTCTTAAGGTCCGTCTCACGCAACAGGATTACGAACGTGTCTGGCCGTTGGCGGAAACACGCTATCGTCTTGGCGGTAGCCGTACTGGCAAAGCGATCACGCTGATCGCCAACAATCCGCACTACCAGCAATGGCACCCGGCCGACGGAGGTTCGGACGCAGGCGATGCCGAGGGCGGCCGATCCTATGCGACCCGCTATGTGGTCGTGTTCTTCCTGCTCGACGAAGTGCGAGAGACTGCAGACGCCTGACCTCTTGAGATCGCAGCCGGCCTAGAAACCCGACTGCACATGAGAGAAAATCTCGACAACGAGAAGATTGAGTTGGCCGCCTATGAACGGGGCGGCCACTGCCAGCGCTACAAAGACAGCAACAATTTTTGGCGCAAAGCTCAGCGTGCTTTCCTGGACCTGCGTGAGAGCCTGGACAAGGCTGATAACCAAGCCGACTGCCATCGCGGTGAAAACCGCGGGCGCTGAAGCAAGGAGCATTGCCCAGACAGAGATCCGCAGGATCTCCAACGCGTCTGCTTCTGTCATTTCACACCAGCATTGAATGTATATTGGGCGGCGAGACCGCGTTTCGTATCTGCCTTAATACAGATTCGGCGGTTGTCAAAGTTAAGTATTGTTAAGATGCGTAAAACGTCTGGACTGCGATAAAATAACGTACAATTTGCGTATTGAAGCAGAGACGTAATGCGGAGATGCTTAGCCGCCGCAGCTTATATCTTGCTTGTATTACTTCTCGCTGATGTGGCGCCGGACTCGGTTCGGTCCATGAAGATACGCGATTTTATTCAATGGTGGTTGGAGGCGTTATGGACATCGGTCTGTCGGGAGAAGTTCTTCCCTTCGATGAGGGCGACGCCGCCGATCTACTGAAGGTTATGGGGCACCCCGCACGGTTCAAAGTCCTTTGTCTGGTGCAGGATCGGGAGCGCGACGTGCGTTCACTCGCAAAGGCGGTGAATCTCAGCCAATCGGCACTCTCTCAACATCTGAAGATTCTCAGGGACGCGAACCTCGTCTCGGCGCGTCGACAAGCGCAGACGGTTTTCTATCGCTCTCACGAGGAAGGTGTCCGCCAGGTTCTTGACTGTATGCAAAGCATATTCTGTCCCGTCGCAGAGACTCACGATGCTGTGGCGGTTGCCTACGCTTAGACCCTACGCAATGACCTTGACGATGTCCCAGCTCTCTTCTGTCAATATCGACCGCTGTCTTGAGAATGCAATGAGCACGCTGCCGGTCATAGCAGCGCTTACATGCGGCATGAATTTTAAGGCAAAAACTCGTATTTTTGGCTCTATGCTTGACGATTGCCAGATATAGCCTCGGTCAAACGATCGCGCTGCTTAAATCAAGTTCTGCTACTATAGCATAGGGCGAACTATTAACGGTTTTTTATCCCCTGAATCCTAGATTTGTGGTGCCAGATAGGCGCCGTGGCGCCGCATACCCATGAGGGTTTTATGGCCGTGAAGATCAGGAACAGCCGCCACCTGACAGTCTAACACCTGTTCGGTAGACATCTGGGTTTTTGAGCCCCCTTGCTTGCCCCGCGATGGATTCGAAGCACGCGCGCCGGTGATGGACTGCGTTCCCGTCAGCGACAGATCGCACTCGCTTTAGCGGGCAGACCAACCATGCCTTGTTACCAAGGGACCGCAGCAGGGGACATACATGAGTACGCAGAAATCAGCACAGGCAACGCTTAACGACCGACTGGACTTCGCTGGTCTTGGTGATCCACAGCGCAGGACACTCGCAGCATTGGCGCCCATCATTAACGGGTCGCTCGATAGCGCGCTCGATGTGTTTTACGCCAAGGTCCGTCATCACCCGGAAACCTCCAAATACTTTTCCGGTGAAAATCACATCACCCAGGCAAAAGGACGACAGGCTCGACACTGGGAAACGATTTCCTCGGCAAAGTTCGACGAAGCCTATGTTGATGAAGTCACCATGATCGGCAAAGCCCATGCAAGGCTTGGGCTTCAACCGCGCTGGTACATTGGCGGCTATGCGTTGATGATCGAGAACATCGTGCGCGCCGTCATCGATAACGAGCTCGGTAGTTTCCTGGTGCGCGGCAAACGCCAGAAGATCGGAGACGACGTAACGACGGTTGTCAAAGCGGCCCTTGTGGACATGGATTATGCGATCTCGGTCTATCTCGACGTCCTTGCGGACGAGAGAGCCAAGGCTGAAGCGGAGCAGGCGACGCTGAAAGCGGAACAAGACACAGCGCTCTCAGCCCTCGAAAGTGCGTTGAGATCTCTCTCCGGCGGTGATCTGACCCGGCCCTTGGAACAGCCCCTCGCGGTCAGTTTCGACGGGCTCAAGCATAATTTCAACGATTCCGTATCGAGCCTCAACGGTGCTCTTTCCGAGATCTCAAGCACGGTCGGCTTCGTTCTCTCGCAGTCGGCCGAAATCGCCACTGCGACCGACGAAATGGCAAAGCGCACCGAACGGCAGGCCACGGCGCTTGAAGAAACAGCGGCAGCGCTGGAGCAGATCAGTTCAATCGCGCGGCAGTCTCAAACCCGGACGACAGAAGTCCAGGCGGTCGTGACGGCCTCTGCAACAGAGGCAGCAACGTCCGGAGAAATCGTAGAGCAGGCCGTCAAGGCGATGAGCGACATTGTCGAGTCATCCAAACAAATGAACGACATCATTAGTGTCATTGACGAAATCGCGTTCCAGACGAACCTCCTCGCACTCAATGCGGGGGTCGAAGCAGCCCGTGCCGGTGACCAGGGGAAAGGCTTTGCGGTGGTGGCGCAGGAGGTGCGGGAGCTCGCGCAACGCTCAGCCCGGGCCGCCAAGGAAATCAAGGATCTCATCTCGAGATCTTCTCAGGATGTCGCGCGCGGCGTCGATCTTGTGAACACAACGGGCAAGGCATTGAGAAGCATCGGCAGACAGGTGCAGACGATCGACGAACACATGGTATCGATTGCCATGTCGTCGCGCGAACAGGCGACTGGGATAGCTGAAATCAACTCTGCCGTGGGCAGCATGGATACGATCACGCAGCAAAACGCTGCCATGGTGGAAGAGACGTCTGCGGCGACGATAAAACTCTCCAACGAGGCCGAGAGACTTTCCGAGCTTGTCGCCGGGTTCAAAACGACGCCAAGCGCGGTAGGCCAAAGCAACGGTCGGGCGCATGCGCCTGCAGCTTCGCCTGCGCGACAAATGATCCAGTCGCTTCCTGGCAAACTACAGCGGTCGAAGGCGGCCAATGAAGGCTGGTCGGAATTCTGAGCATGGCGACCCGGTACGCCACATCATGAGGGTAGTTTTGTGAAAATGCTGATCGCAATACCACTCGCACTGCTGGCTGCCGGGCTCTCCACCGCACAAGCGCTCGATAAACTGATCCTTTTGGTCAGGAGGAATCTCGAGCACCTGGACGTCGGCAATACGGCGCAGTTCGATCTGAACATGCTCACGGGGTTTGCGGGTCGCCGAGGGTATAGGTCGGGATCCAAAGCGACCGGGGCCGAATGGATAGAGATGACGGAAGTCGTCGAGTTTGTGACTCGTATTGTGGACGCAAAACTAGCTGGAGGTTTTTCACCCGCGAACCTCTCCATCGGGCGAGGTTGAGGCGAGGGAATGATGACAGACAGAACCTGCGACATGCAATATCGGGTGGATCTGCGGTTCTTGCCGTCACCGGTCGTCCTGCTGTGGCAATCCCCTAAAGCGAATAAGGGTTAGGCCGATGCTTTCGGATGAACGGGCGGCAGCCTCACTCTTTTCCAATGTGACACAAGGCGGAGATGGGCTGGACGGAATGTTGCAGACGCTGTTTCACATCTCTCCGCTTGCCTATGCCATTTCGATGGCCGGGCCAAACTCCGTTTATGTGCGGGTCAACCAGGCTTACATGGACCTCGTCGGGATGAACGAAACGGCACTGGTTGGTCGCAAACTGACAGATGTCGGCCTGATCGTCGATGGCTCAGACCGTGTTGCCAGGATCAAACTCCTTGACGAGGTTGGGTATTACTCCGCGCAGTCGGGCAAGATCCGGCATCGTGACGGGCGGGAGATTTCCGTGATGATCTCCGCACGCCGGATCACGATCGGAAACGACCTCTACGATCTCGAGGCGCTGACCGATGTCACCGAACAGACGAGCGCGCAAATCAGACAGGAAGAGGCGTTGCGAGCCGCGGCCGTCACCGATAGCCTGACCGGGCTGCCGAACCGTCTTGGGTTCGAGCAACGGATCGCTCACTTTATCGAAGATCGCGCCAACCATGAGGAGTTCGGGCTCGCAATCTTCGATCTCAACGGCTTCAAGATCGTCAATGACATGCACGGTCACCCGGTCGGGGACGAGTTGCTTGCGGTTATCGGGAAAAGGCTGTTGTCGTCCCTGAGAGCGGGCGAATTCGTCTCGCGGCTGGGCGGTGACGAGTTTGCCCTCCTGTTCCAGTCAGACATGGGAGACAGTGAAATGCAGGAGCAGAGGCTCGCCGTGATGATGGACACTGTGCTGGCCGCCGTCACGATCGGAAGCAAAACGCTGCGCGTCGGTGCGGCGCTCGGTTTTGGCTTTGCAAGCGAGGTCAAGTGGTCAAGAACGGCTCTTGTCGCTCTCGTAGATCGGCGCATGTATCACGCCAAACTGACGCGGCGAAGTATTGCGATCCTCGGGCCGCCGGAGGCCTTGGCAACGGCCAACGGCTGATGCCACCCATGGCAACGTGTAAAGACCCTGCCGGTTACGAACCGGCAGGGTCTGATGTCGTGGTCTAGCGGCGGACAGCCTTGACGTCTTCCGCAGAGACCGGCGGAGCGTCGTTATGCCAGGCCTGGCGCAGGAAGGTGGCAAGTGCTGCCGCTTCTTCGTCGTTGAGGCGGTCGTTATAGCCCTGCATGCGCACGCGCATGGGACGGTCCTTGGTCGAAGGCAGTTCCGCTCCGTGCAGCATGACATCCAACAGGCCCTTTGAAGACTTCGCGGTAACCAGCGAATTTCCGTCAAGCTCCGGGAAGATTTCCGCGGCACCCTTGCCGTTGACAAAGTGGCAGCCACCGCAATTGTCGAGATAGAGGCGGGGACCGAGCGGCATATCCGCTTTGGCTTCCGTCAGCATTTTCTCGGTGTCGGTAACCTCGGCCTTTTCAGGCGCCGCCGAAGGCGTTGCCGGTGCCGTGGAACCGCCAGTGCTGCCGATCTTCTTGAGGTAGGTTGCGATCGCCAGATTGTCCTCGGGCGTCATGTATTGCAGCGAATCGCGCACAACCAGCATCATCTCGCCGGTTGCCGTGGAATGCGCGTTGCGGGCAGTCGTAAGATAGGCCGCGAGCTCTTCGGTGGACCATTTCTGCGGTGCGCTTTGCGGGCCGCGCAGGTCAGGTGCCGTATAGCCGTCGATCTCGCCGCCGGTCAGGAAGGCAGCGCTGCTCTCGTCGGTACCGTCCTGTGCCATCAGCAGGTTGCGCGGGCTGTGGCAGGCGGCGCAGTGTCCGGCGCCCTGCACGAGATAGGCACCGCGGTTGAACTGCTCGTCCTGCGAAACAGGTTCAAAGCCCGGCTTGCCCAGCGCCAGCCAGTTCCAGGCGCGAATGCCCCAGCGCTGGTTGAACGGGAAGGACAGTGCCGTTTCCTCGACCTTGTTGGAAACTGCAGGCACCTCGGTCATGAAATACTGGTAGAGGGCCTGGATGTCCTGTTCCGTCAGCTTGCGATAGTTTTCGTAAGGCATGGCCGGGTAGAGATGCGCACCGTCGTTGCGAACGCCGTCGTAGAGCGCCGCGCGGAAATCATCGAGCGTGTAATTGCCGATGCCGGTTTCCTTGTCCGGGGTGATGTTGGTGGCCCAGATCGTGCCCATCGGGCTGTGGATCGGCCGGCCGCCGGCGAAGGGCTCGCCGCCTTCCGCGGTGTGACAGGCCATGCAGTCACCGGCCCGCATGGCGTATTCGCCACTGCCTGCCGGTGCTTTGTAATCAGCCGGGAGCTGGGCAACCGCGGAAGTGCGCTGGACCGGCACGAAGATGAAGGCGAGAAGGCCGACGACGCCGAGAACGGCGAGGATGAGAATGACGCGAAGAAAGGTTTTCATCGTTGCGCTCCTCACACCAGTGGCCGCGGATTGGACAGGTACTGCGTCCGGATCGCATGCGCCGCCCAATAGGCCAGGCCGCCGACCATGCCGGTCGGGTTGTACTGGGTGTTCTGCGGGAAGGCGCCGGCGCCCATCACGAAGATGTTGTGCTTGTCCCAGGCCTGCAGATACCGGTTGATTGCCGATGTCTTCGGATTGTCACCCATCACAGTGCCGCCGACATTGTGCGTCGTCTGGTAAGGACGCACGTCGTACATGGCGCCGTCCTTCTTGAAGCCTTCCTGCATTGAGGTCGGGTTCATCGACTTGGCGATCGGCTCCATCTTCGACTTCATGAACTGGGTCATGCGGATGTCGTTCGGCTGCCAGTTGAACGTCATGCGCATCAGCGGACGACCGTGGCGATCCTTGTAGGTCGGGTCGAGGTCGAGATAATTGCCGCGATAGGACATGTGTGAACCGTGCGAGCCGATCGACATCGAGTGGCCGTACCACTCGCCGATGCCCTTCTTCCAGCCGGCACCCCAGGTCGGCGTGCCCGCGGGCAGCGCCATGGAGCGGATCGGCTGACCGTTGGACTGGCCGGCACGCCAGTAGGCGCCGCCGATAAAGCCTTCACGACCGAAGTCGATATTGTCCATGCCGAAATCATCGATCGACATGCCGTTGGCACCGGTGCCGATGAACGGATTGAACACCTCGTCCTTGAAGAACATCGTGTAGCCGCCGTTCATCTGGTAGGCATAGCTGCGACCGGTGACGCCTTCGTTCGTTGCGGGATCAAACGGCTGACCGATGCCCGAGAGCAGCATCAGATGGACGTTGTGCAACTGGTAGGCGGCCAGGATTACCAGATCCGCGGGCTGGAACACCTCTTCGCCGGCCTTTTCGTCAAAATAGGTCACGCCGGTCGCGGTTTTGCCGTCGGGCGCCATTTCGATTTTCAACACTTCCGCATGGGTGCGGTATTCGAAGTTCGGCTTGCGCTTCAACGCGTCGAGAATCGCCGTCTGCGGCGAGGATTTCGAATAGTTGTAGCAGCCGTAGCGCTCGCAGAAACCGCAGTGGTTGCAAGGGCCCATCTGCATTCCGTATTCGTTGACATAGGCCTGCGAGGCAATGCCGCCCGGGCTTGGGAACGGGTGACAGCCGGCAGCTTTCGCGGCTTCGGCAAATTTGGCTCCGTCCCAGGTCACCGGCATAGGCGGCATCGGGTATTCGCGCGAGCGCGGTGCCTCGAACGGATTGCCGCCCTCGATTTTCTTGCCATTGAGATTGCCGGCCTTGCCGGAAATCCCCGCGACATGCTCGAACCGATCGAAAAACGGCTCCAGCTCTTCGTAGCTGACGGGGTAATCCTGCAGGTTCATGTCTTCCGGAATGATGCCGGCGCCCCAGCGCTCTTCCACATGCGAGCGCAGACGGTATTCCGAGAGCTGCGGACGCCAGTTCAGACCGTTCCAGTGGGTGCCTGCACCGCCCACACCGATACCCGGCAGGAACGAGCCGAGGCTGCGATAGGGCAGGGCGGCTTCATCGACGTTGCGACGGATCGTCAGGGTCGAATTGCGCGGCTTTTGCATCATGCCGAGACGAACGCCGTATTTCAGCTCGTCGATCATGTTCGGGTACTGGAAATCCGGAACGGTGTTCTGGTCATGGCCGCGTTCAAGCGCAACGATCTCCAGACCCTCGTTGGCGAGTTCCATGCCGAGGATCGAGCCGGTCCAGCCGAGACCGACGATGACGACGTCCTTCTTCTTTGCAGTGCGTGCCATCGTTATGCCCTCTCACCGGAAATCGAAACGGGACCGAGCGGGTAGGCGACGTTGTGCTTCAACACCCACTCCTTGTAGCTGCCGCGGGCACCTGGGAAACCGATATATTTCCAGGCCTGCATGCCGTGATTGCCGCCATACATCGGGTCTGCGAAGTAGCCCTCCTTGGTGTTCTGCAAGAGGATCGTGAAGAAGTCGCGCAGTTCGGGCTTGATCTTCATCTCGTCTTTCTGGAGGGAGGTCAGGGCCTTGTCCTGAGTTGCGGCGTCAAGCTCGGCAAATATCTTGCCGTGCGTCTGCTGACACCATGCGTCGAACACCGGGATACCCTGCTGATAGATTTGCAGCGGCGTCAAAGGCGATTGCCAGCCGCGGAACGGATGGGCTGCGGCATCGTGCGGACCTTCCATGTACCAGTCTGCCGCCTCACCGAATCCACCGGCCAGTTCCTTGTCGATAAAGACGGGGACGCGGGCCTCGATGGCACCGGGACCTTCGCCTTCGGAGGGAATGAGCCGCGCCGTGGCAGCCATAACGAAGGCCCACTCAGTGGGCTTGAGACAGACCGGCTGGTATTCTTCGATCGGTGGCGGGGCCGGCGGGGTCTCCGCCTTCGCCTGCATCACCACGCCGACGACGGCCGCACTTGCCGCCGAAGCTTTCAAAAAGCTACGGCGGGACGGTAACCCCGGGACATCTCTCATTGTATCGCTCCTTGGTGTCCCGACAGGGGGCCGGAACCGAATAGGCTGGAAACGTGAGGCACCCGTCGCTGCGACATATGGCCTCATTCGTTGCTGACCTTTAAACCCGCAAGGTTTGAGTATGCAATGCTTATGAGGTACGATTTATGAGAAAAATTTTGCGCTAATTAGCGATGCTGCCATGCGTGCGCACAAATGCCTACCTCTGCGGGAAGTTCGAGGCTTGCTCGACTTCATCGAGTGTTATTATCAATTGTCAATTTGCCGGCGGATCGCTGTCGGCGTTCGCAATTCAGGTTCGCCGGATCCGCAGTGCCAGTTCCGATCAAAAAGGCGGGAGTGGCTGGGCCGGTTGCCGACGTCAATGAATTGTCGGTGATTTGCCTGAATACGCGTCCTGGAGGATCACGATCAGCCGCGAGGCAATAGCCCGTATTTCAGCTTGCTCCGATATCGAGAGATCGGCCTCGCTGCGAGCAAGAGTTTCCAGCGCTGCCGTCGTGTCGTTGACCATCCGGGCGACACCCATCCGGTTGAGCGGGCTGAGGCGCCAGTTCAGATGCCGGATGATACCGGCGAGATCGCCAAGCCGCTGAGCGCTGAAACGCATGTTCCTATCCCGTACTCACTACAATTCAGGACAAGGATGAGCGCTAACCCGTCAAAATTTGGTTACAGCGATTTGGTTACCGCGACGGAGCCAGTACGACCGGAAACGGACGCATAACGACGCAGGCTCTAATTTAGCATTAATCCTTCATTAATTAGTTGCCTCTAAAATTCGGGTATCAGACCGTCGCGGTCGTGCCGTTTCTTCAGATGGATGGGGTTCGTGATGAAATTCGAAGTTTGCCTGGTTACCGAAAGTGCTCTCCCATGACTGTAAAGTCTTCTGTCAGCACCCTTTCGGACCTCAACGAGATCGCCGTTCTGCGCAACAAGGCACGCGCAATCGACCGTGCGCAAGCGGTCATCGAATTCGATCTAATCGGCACGGTAAAGAACGTTAACGAGAACTTCCTTTCCCTCATGGGCTATTCGCTGGCCGAGGTGCGTGGCCGGCATCACTCCATGTTCTGCGAGCCGGAGATCGTGGAAGCTCCCGAATATGCCGCGTTTTGGAGTGATCTGGCGGAAGGCAAGCTCCACGACGGTGAATTCAAGCGCATCGGACGCGGCGGACGCGAGGTCTGGATACGGGCGAGCTACAATCCGATCCTCGACGACAACGGCTTGACCGTTGGCGTGGTCAAGTACGCGATGGATGTCACAGCGACCAAGTCGGTAGAGGCGGAACTCCTGGGAAAAGTAGCGGCGATCGACCGCGCAATGGCCGTGATCGAATTCGACCTCGAAGGCCACGTCCTCGCAGTGAACGAAAATTTCCTCACCCTGATGGGATATGCTCGGGAAGAAGTCATCGGTCAGCATCACCGGATGCTGTGCGGAGCCGACCAAACCCGAACACCCGCCTACAAGGCATTCTGGCAGAGGTTGGGGCGCGGCGACTATGAGAGCGGAGAGTACCGTCGTCTCGCCAAGGGCGGAAAGGATGTCTGGATCCAGGCGACCTACAATCCCATCTTCGATCTCAACGGCAACCCCTGCAAGGTGGTCAAGTATGCCTATGACGTGACTGCCAGCAAGATCCGGAACGCCGAGTTCGAAGGCAAGGTCAACGCGATCGGCCGGGCCCAGGCCGTCATCGAGTTCGACTTGCACGGCAATATCCTTGACGCGAACGAGAATTTTCTTGCCGCCGTCGGCTACTCACTGGAGGAAGTCCGGGGCAAGCACCACCGGATGTTCTGCGACCCTGCCTTCACGCAGACAGCGGAATACGCTTCCTTCTGGGACCGGCTGGGACGTGGCCAGTTCGAAGGAGGGGAATACCGACGCCTCACCAGAAGCGGTAACGACATATGGCTTCAGGCGACTTACAATCCGATCCTCGACCTCGCAGGCCGCCCGATCAAGATCGTAAAGTTCGCCTCTGACATCACGCAGGCGAAACTGCGCAACATCGAGTTCGAGGGAAGGGTCGACGCGATCTCGCGGGGGCAGGCAGTCGTCGAATTCGATCTCGACGGACATGTCGTTTCCGCCAACGAGAACTTCCTACGGGTCATGGGATACTCGCTTCGCGAAATCACGGGGCAACACCACAGCATGTTCTGCAGCCAGGATTACATCGTCTCGGAAGACTACCGGGATTTCTGGCTGCGTCTCAACAAGGGAGAATTCTTTTCGGGGCGTTTTGCCCGCGTCGGAAAGTATGGCCGGGAAGTGCACATTCAGGGGATCTACAGCCCGATCGTCAATCTGCGGGGCGAGACGGTGCGCGTGGTGAAGTATGCCAGCGACATCACCGATCAGGTCAAGCTCGAGCATGACATCCGTTCGAAATCTCAGCAAATGACCAGCATTGTCGGAGAACTGTCCGGATCGATCGCGGAAATCACCGCTAACACCCGCACGGCCACCACGCTTGCATCCGAGACGCAGGGCAATGCGGAACAGGGTTCAGAAGCGCTGGGCAGCGCGATCGCGGCAATCGATCTCATCCAGAAGTCCTCCACGGAAATCTCCGATATCGTCAAGGTGATTGGCGAGATCGCCAGTCAGACCAACCTTCTCGCCTTCAACGCGGCAATCGAAGCCGCACGGGCTGGGGAACATGGGGTCGGGTTCTCGGTCGTCGCGGGCGAGGTCAGGAAGCTCGCCGAGAGAAGTTCGGAAGCTGCGCACGAGATATCCAAGCTCATCCAGGAATCGACCATTCGCGTCAACCAGGGAACGGACCGGTCCCAGCATGCGAGACTTGCTTTCGAACGCATCGTCGGCAGCGTGAACAAGACCGGCGAGTCCATCCGGGAGATTGCGCAATCGACGGATGCTCAGCAGCGTGTCTCAAGGACTGTTGTCGAGCTCATCAATGACCTGACGTCATCGACGGCGCAACAGCGCAAAGTGGGTTAACCCATGAACCAGATGGTCAGATCTCTTGCGATGCCGGAAGTGCTGAGAGGCAGTCGCCCTGCAACGCAGCAGTTCGGCCTCCTGCGCATTGGCGAGGCGATGCTTGCCATCAATGTCGAGAATATCCGAGAAGTCGTTCCGGCGCCCGGTGGGCTATCGAATGCAGGCATCGCGGCAACCGGCTTGTGCGGGTTGTTCGAATTGAGAGGCAGCACCATCCCGGTTATGGATATCCGACCGATGCTCGGCCTGCCGTCGACGGAGGCCTTCGGCGCCGTAATTTTGGTCCTGCGGGTAAGACAGAGGCTGATATGCATTTTTGCTGACGAAGTGCGGGGCATCGCGACAGAAGACGTCGCGGCACTCGATGAGCTGGGCGTGTCGCGACCCGCCGTACAGGGACCTTTGGTCACGCATTCATTCTTCCACAGCGGAAAGGTAGTCTCGGTCCTGGCAGCGGAGCGCATCTTGGCGTTGCCGGGAATTCCGTCGGTGCAAGAGCCAGTCGTGAAGGCGGTCGCAAAGACGAGCTCGAATGCGAAGCCACTTTTGCTGTTCACGTGCGGCGCGTTTTCTTTCGGCGTTGCGGCCGGGGTGGTCGAGGCCACCGCGCCGACCGCGCAGTTGAAGGATTCGCCGATGAAGACGGAGACCTGTCTCGGTGTCATCGATCATCATGGCACCCAGGTGCCGGTTCTTGATACGCTTCGGGTGCTTGGCATGGGCGTCCTGTCGGAACGCAAGCAGTCGTCCGTCCTCGTCCTGCGTTACCCCGACGACCGGCTGCTGGGCTTTGCGCTCGATACCGTCGTCGATATACGGCCGATACCGTTGGACGACATTATGGCGATGCCTGATCATGCCGTAGAGACCGGGTCTGTTCTCAGCGGTGTCTATTCCGTCGACGGACGGACATTGTTTCTCGTCCTCGACGAGCGGACAATGATGAGTGACGATGTCCTGCTGATGTTTTCGCGACTTTCATCCACCAAGCGCAAGACAGCGGCGGCCGGTCGAGCGCCGGGGCAGCGCGGAGACGCGTTGCTGCCATACTTGGTCTTCAGAGCAGGGGGAGACATGGCAACGCCGGTTGCCGATGTCCGGGAGATCGTCGAGATGCCGGAAGACTACGTTTCGTTGAACAATGTCGGACGCGGCACGATGGGCCTGTTTGTCCACCGTGGCACAGCTATCCCTCTCATCTCCCTTGCCAGACGGCTCCGGTTGCCTGCAGTTCCTCCCGGCCAAGAAGGTCGCGTTCTGCTCGTGTCGGACGGCCTCAAGACGACTGGCCTGGTGGTCGACAGTCTGGCACGGATCGAAATGGCCTCGAAATGTGCGACAGGACCGGACGCTACGGACTCCAGCGGGTTCGAGCACCGGATCCTGGGAGACTTCATGGTTCGGTCAGCGGACGGGCGGCTCCTCCCATATATCGACCTCAGAAAAGCCCTCGCTTGAAAGAGCCCGACTGTTGGTTGCAAAATCCAAGGTTGAGTCTTTACCTTTTGTTAACGCTGAGACGCCAAAACTCGTGTTGTCGATCTTCCAACGGATTCTGATATGCCCGTCAGCGCGCTTTCCATTCTTGATCCAAACGCTCTCGACGACTATTGCGACCTGCGTTCGGTGCCGAAGCATCGTCATTTCGGAAAAAACGACATCGTTGACCGCCTGCGGTTGGCGGTTCCATTTGACTACATCTCCATCAGCGGTCTCGACGTCGACCACTACAGGTTCGGTCAGGGTTTTTCGATCGACACCGACATGCCTCCTGCATTCCTCGACGCCTATGACGCGGATCGCCTCTATCTGACCGACCCGTTCGTGCTAGCCGCGAAGGCCTCGAACGTGATCGTGGTCGAGAGCGAGGTCTACGCGGAAACTCCGCCGCCGCAGAGGCTCGTTTACCTCCAACGAACCTTCGGCCTGCACAACCGAACGCTTATCCCGATCCTCAGGAACGATGTCATTTACGGAGCGATCTGTTTTTCCCGCTCGACACCGTTTGACGAAAAAGAGTTGATCTTCCTTTCGCTGGTAGCGGAATCCATTCACACGGCTGTCACCAAGCCGCTGATGGATCGCTTCGCTGCCCACCAGCTTCGGCTTTCCAAGGGTGAAATTGCCTGCCTGACCCAGGCCAGTCTCGGGCTGACGAGCGAGGCGATTGCGGTCGCGACTGGATACCAGAACGATACGGTCAACAGTTACATAAAGTCGGCCGTGAAGAAGATCGGCGCGACCAACCGAACGCAGGCCATTGCCGAAGCTATACGCCGCCGGCTCATCGCCTGATCGCATCGCCCTAGCTAAAAAGCGATCTGCCACAGGGGGCGGTCATCTTTTCGACCGTAAGCGCCTGAGGCAACAGCAAAGAAGTAAGAATTGAGCGCTACGTCTCGTAACGTCTCTTTCTACTCCAATTCTCATTTCAAGATTCACCTAATATAAATGCCTCCGCCCTAGAATTAAGGCGTCCACAGCGTTGAACACGCAATCGGCATGACGCCGATCTGGGAGGAGCGCGCGGTGTATTCCACCACGCATGCCCCGATGGGACGCTGGCCAATAGGCACCCCCCGTTTTGACAGCTTGTCGCGCGCGCCGCGAGTCTACTTCGTATCTTGGAGTTTCAAGTGATAAACCGCATCATGATCGCAGCCGTCATTGTCGCCGGCGCGCTGCTTCCTCTTCAGGCGACGGCGCTTGACTTGCCGAAAGGCAAGGTGGTGCTTACGGTGACTGGCACCAAGCTCGATCATCCCAACGTCGGTGGCAAAGCCCAGTTCGACATGCCTATGCTCGAAGCCCTTGCGGGCCGCACGGGTGAAATGGAGACCCCCTGGACCGAAGGCGTGGTCAAGTTCTCCGGCCCGCTTCTGCGGTCTGTACTCGAGGCAGCGGGGGCCCATGGCAACAAGCTCAAGGTCATTGCGCTCAACGATTATGCCGCTGACCTGCCGATGGAAGATGCAACCTCGCTCGACACAATGCTCGCCACCCGCATGGACGGCAAGCTGATGTCTGTCCGCGACAAGGGCCCGCTCTTCCTCGTGTATCCTTTCGATAAGGACCAAGGTCTGTTCAACGAGAAATACTTCTCCCGGTCGGTCTGGCAGATCAAGGATATCGAGGTCACTGAATGATCACTGCCGCCCAGCAGAGTGGCGATATCATCCGGAAAGCCAGCAAGGCGACCGTCGTGCTGCAGTGCTTTGCCGTGTTGCTGTTGCTGGGCCTCGTTTTTCTGTTTGCCGATATCTCAAGGAAATACTCCGCCCTGCAGGACGGCATTCGCGAGAATGCTTTGTGGTCCGTCTACCAGCTCGACCGGGAAGCCCGCCGGTTGCACGAGACCCTGCACATCATGCTCGTTGAAAACGACCTGACTCCGGAGCGCATCAAGGCTCTCGGGACGCGCTACGACATTCTGTACTCGCGAATGAATATTCTCGACAAAACCTCGTTCGAGACAAAGTTCAAGCTGGATGCGGCTGTTGCCGAGCAGGTCACTGCCATTCGCGACGCGGTGTTCGGTCGCAGCGCAGTTTTCGACAGACTGGCCGCAGGCGACCCC
This sequence comes from Neorhizobium sp. DAR64862/K0K3, assembly GCF_050500185.1. Classification (NCBI taxonomy): domain Bacteria; kingdom Pseudomonadati; phylum Pseudomonadota; class Alphaproteobacteria; order Hyphomicrobiales; family Rhizobiaceae; genus Neorhizobium; species Neorhizobium sp. DAR64862/K0K3. The sequence goes on along the minus strand of NZ_CP191450.1, from coordinate 571,212 downwards.
GTGGATCCGGTGCAGCTAGAGACAGCAGATTCAGAGTTTGAGAGGCTCGTAGAGAATACGGAAAAACTGCTTCTCTATACGAACAGCACCGTCAGCATCGAACGGGCTGAGGCACGGGACGCAGTCCTTGACCTTCAGATGAAATCGGCGGGTCTCGTCGCACTTCTTGTCTGCTGCGTGGTATTCCTCATTCTTACGCTGCGACGTCAGCTCAAGTCAGTTCAGCTTGCCGGTCTCAGCCTGGAGGCGATTTCGAACCAGCTGAAGGAGTCATATCTCGCGGCGGAAGCCGGGAACCGCGCCAAGTCCCAGTTCATGGCGACGATGGGACACGAGATCCGTACACCTTTGAACGCCATTCTCGGAACTGCGGAACTACTGGAGTTGTCTCCCCTACCGCCGTCAGTTGCACCTGGCCTGCAGACCATCAGGCGTTCTGGTCAGGCTCTTCTCGAAATCATCAACGAAATCCTCGACTTCGCAAAGATCGAACACGGAAAACTGGACGTCGAGACCCGCGCGGTTGACGTTCGGGCCGTCGTCACAGCCACGGTCGAAATGGTACGAGACAGAGCAACTGAACATGGAAATCGCATTGCGCTGGAACTGCCGACCTCGTTCACCACGCCGGTCATATCATCGGACCCCACCCGTCTGCGTCAGGTTCTTCTCAACCTGTTGAGCAACGCCATCAAATTCACGAGCGAGGGCACCGTCACGTTGCGCGTGCTGGAGATTGGCGATCCGAAAGACGCACAGCTGAGGTTTGAGATTGAAGATACAGGCATCGGGATCGACGGTGAAGGTCTTGGCAAGCTATTCCAGCCGTTCTCGCAGGTCGATGCGTCTATCAGCCGGAAATACGGTGGTACGGGACTGGGACTGACCATCTGCAAGCAAATCGTAGAGGCGCTGTCGGGAACAATAGGTGTCAACAGCCGCAAAGGCGAGGGCAGCATCTTTTGGTTCGAAATCCCTGCCAACCCGGCCGAGAAGCGTCTTGTCGACGCCTTGGCGGCAAAGGCTGCGCCCCAACAGTTTCAGACATGGAATATCCTTCTTGTCGAGGACAACGTGATCAATCAGCAGGTCGCGGCCGGGTTTCTCGCCCATCTCGGCCAATTGGTCACGATCGCGAACGACGGGCTGGAAGCCGTCAAACTGGCGGAGACAACCCGCTTCGATCTCGTCCTCATGGACATGCAGATGCCGAGGCTGGACGGCATAGAGGCTACCAAGCAAATTCGCGCTTCCAACGGCCTTAGCCGGAATGCTCCCATCATCGCCATGACCGCGAATGCTTCTGACGACGACAGGCGGCTTTGCGAGGAGGCGGGGATGACGGGGTTCCAGTCGAAGCCGGTCTCAATGCATCAGCTTCGGGGTATCATCGGGTCTCTGGAGGCGGCTCCGGAAACTGCTGTGGAGGCTGTCCAAAGTCCGAGCATCGATAACGCGTTCGAAACCCGGCGGTTGGAGATCGTGGAGGCACTGGGCGAAGAGACGTTCGACGAACTCCTGTCGAGCTTTTTCGAAGACGCAAGCCTACTCCTCACAGATCTTCACTCCGCCTTGGCCGTCAATGACCACCGTCATACCGATCATCTGCTGCACACTCTGAAGGGCGCAGCAAGCAGCGTCGGTTTTCAAGACGTGGCTGACCGGTCTCAGGACCTCCGTCATGCATCAATCACCGAAACCGTACTTGCAGACCTTGAAGACACAGTCACCCGCTACAGGCAGCTCCTTGTCGCATAAGGGACGTTCACATGCGCATTCTACTTGTCGACGACAATAAAACGAACCTCTCTCTCCTGACGAGACTCGTCGAGAAACTGCCGGACTGCGTCGCCATTCCCTATCTTCATCCCGAAGACGTGCTGGCAGATGCCCCAGCGCTCGAATTCGACATCGCCGTCATCGATTTCCAGATGCCTGTCTACAGCGGCATCGAGCTGTTGACCGAACTTGTTCGCTTCGAGAATTACCGCGACAAGCCCGTGGTATTTGTCACGGCCGATACCGATACGGCGACGCGCATGGCGGCGCTCAATGCGGGCGCGATCGACTTTCTGACGAAACCCGTGAATCCGCTGGAGTTCCAGGCCCGGATCAAGAATCTGGTCGCTCTCGTGGACGCGCGCAACAAGCTTGCTGACAAGGCCGAGTGGCTTCGTATCGAGGTCGAGAAAGCGGTCGTTGAGCTGCGTGCCCGCGAGGAGGAAATCATTGACCGCTTGACGATTGCAGCAAGCTACAAGGACTTCGAGACGGCCCGGCACACCCGGCGCGTAGGCCTTTATTCTGAGGCAATCGCGCGGGCCTACGGCATGGAGGCGCGTGCTTGTTCCGACATCAGGCTTGCCTCGCCGATGCACGATATCGGAAAGGTCGCCATTCCCGATGCCGTCCTCCTGAAAAACGGCAAGCTGACCGAACAGGAGTTCGCGGCCATGCAGCGGCATACGGTCGTCGGCTGCGATATTCTCCGGGAATCGAAGTCGAGCCTTCTGCAGCTTGCTGCCGAAATTGCTGGCAGTCATCATGAACGCTGGGACGGGCAGGGGTACCCGTTCCGGCTTTCGGGTGAGACCATTCCGGTTTCCGGCCGCATCGTCGCCATTGCCGATAATTTCGATGCGTTGACGAGCGCAAGGCCCTACAAAGAGGCGTGGAGCGTGGATCGGGCCGTAGCACACATACGTGAAAGATCGGGGAGCCACTTCGACCCCCGCTGTGTCGCTGCCTTCGACAAGGCATTGTCCGTCATTCTCGAAATCATGGAGACCGATCGCAGGGAAAGCCTGCTTTCAGTGCCTACAAGCTGCATCCCGGTTCACGCTGGGTGCTCGCAGTCGAAGGAATCCTTTGAACGCTGCCGCCGCGCCATCAGCGATGCCCGCGTGGAGAAAAATGACGGTCCACTGACTGTTGCAATGATGACGTCACCAACAACACAGAACTACGAACTCGAAAATCAACCGACCGCTTTGCAAGGACGATGAAATGAACACTTTGCATCCTTCCAATTCTGCACGTTCCGGTGAGACCCTGGAAATCATCGCGTTCCGCCTTCACGACCAGGAGTTCTGCGTCAGGACGGTGACGATCCGCGAGATCCGCGGCTGGGGCCCCGCGACGCCGATCCCGCATTCACCCAGAGAGGTTCTGGGAGTGATGAACCTCCGCGGTGCAGTGATTCCGATCATCGACCTCGCCTGCAAGCTCGGTATGCGGAGTACCGAACCCAATGAGCGGAGTGCGATCGTCGTGGCGGAAGTCCACGGAATGGCCTTTGGTCTTGTTGTCGACCGGGTCTCGGACATCCTCACGATTCCCGTCGAAAACATGCAGCCTGTGCCTGACATGAACGCGGGTGCCGCGACGAGCTATTCCGACGGCATCATCGTCCAGCCCACAGGAATGATCTGTTTTCTGAACCTGGAACGAATGTTCGAAGGTTTGAATACTGCCGGCCTCATCGCCGCCTGATAGCTGCGCCGTTCGCACTCATCCGCCTAGACGCTCCGTGACTGTCAGATGACGGTTCGGTGCACGACCAAACTTGGCTTGCGGAAGCAGGTACAACCTGAAACGCAACTTACGCCTCAATCGCACAACGTATGAGTATTTGATTAAGACGAATTGCTGATTTTCGCATCGTAACCACAGTTTAACGAATCTGCCCTACAAATCGAGGGAGTGGGTAGGCGCTCGTCTTTTGTCAGCGCGAGACCGATTTCAGGATTTGCACTGCCCGGTAAACGGCAACAATTTTAGTTTGGGCCAATCGTCTAGAATTCCTTTTCCGATCGACCCCTGCGGTACCGGCGAGCAAGACGCCGTGCCACTGCATACGGTCAGTTTTTCCAAAATCCACAATCTGCGACCATACTGACTTCCGGCCCGTTGTGCCGGTGGCAGGTCGATGCCCGATGAGAGGTTGAAAATGTTGATACGAACAAAGCTTCTAGCCTGTCTTTTCGTCCTCGCTACGGCGCTACTGTCGATGGCTGGTTTTGCTTTCTATGCACTCGATGAAGAAGGCAAGCTTGCCAATTCCATCGTTGAAGATCGCGTCATCCCCTTGGCGCAGTTGAAGCAGGTCGCCGACAGTTACGCGGTAAACATCGTCGATACGGTCCACAAGGCCCGCGCGAGAACGTTGACAGCCCGGCAGGCGACCGAAAACATCGAGACCGCCATGAAGGTCATCGACCTACGATGGCGCGAATATCGCAACACGAAGATGACAGCCGATGAGTCGGCGATCGCTACGACCTTCGAGGCGTCTCGCTCAGCGGCCGATGCAAAGCTGAAAGGCCTGCTGACCCTGATTGCATCCGGCGATCTGGATGCCTTGGGACGCTTCGCCGACGCCGATCTTTATCCGACAATCGATCCGCTTGGTGGTCCCATCGACGAACTGGTGAAGCTTCAGCTTCGTGTCGCAGCCGAAACGCTCGCGACAGGAAAGGAGATGAAGGCTGGCCTGACATTGGTCATGGCGATCATTGCCTTCGCGGGTCTTACCGTCGTGGTGATTTCGGTTTGGACGGTTCGTTCTGCGGTTATCCGGCCGTTGACCGAGATGACGAGGGCCATGACCGAGTTGGCGGGCGGCAAACTTGACGTGCGCATCTTCGGCGAGGGCCGCCGCGACGAGATCGGCACAATGGCAGGCGCCGTTGGTGTCTTCAGGCAAAGTGCGAAAGATCGAGCTCGTCTGGAGGCCGAGGCCGATGCAAACCGCAGCGTTTCGGAGCGGGAGCGTATTGAACGCGACCGGATCAGAGCCGCCGAAGCCGAAGCGATGGAGTTCGCTGTCGATAACCTGAAACATGGTCTCGATCAGCTTGCGAATGGGAACCTCGTGCATCGGATCGATGCAGCATTCGTTGCGCAGCTTGATGTGTTGAGGACGAACTTCAACAGTTCCATGGAACGCCTCGAGCAGACCTTGCGCACCGTCGGCCAGAACGCGCAGACGATCGCGGCGGGTTCCAACCAGATCATGTCGGCCGCCAATGATCTTTCGAAGCGCACCGAGCAACAGGCTGCCTCTGTTGAAGAAACGGCTGCTGCCCTTGAGCAGATCACGACCACCGTTGCCGGATCGAGCAAGCGTGCCGAAGCCGCTGGTCGCCTTGTCACCGAGACAAAGGACAGTGCCGAAAAGTCTGGTGACGTCGTGCGAAAAGCGATTTCGGCAATGGGCGAAATCGAGCGCTCGTCGAACGAGATCGTCAATATCATAGGGGTCATCGATGATATCGCTTTCCAGACAAATCTGCTGGCATTGAATGCCGGCGTCGAGGCGGCGCGCGCCGGGGAGGCCGGAAAGGGATTTGCCGTCGTCGCCCAGGAGGTCCGTGAACTTGCTCAACGCTCTGCAAAGGCGGCCAAGGAGATCAAAACCCTGATCAACACGTCAGGCGAGCAGGTTCGAAACGGGGTTCAGCTTGTTGCAGAAACCGGAAAATCGCTCACTGAGATCGTCTCCCGCGTCCAGGACGTCAGCGTCAATGTCACCGCCATCGTCGAAGCGGCCAAGGAGCAGGCGGTCGGGCTCAAGGAAATCAATATGGCGGTCAATACGATGGACCAGGGCACGCAACAGAATGCGGCCATGGTCGAACAATCGACTGCAGCCAGCAACAGCCTTGCCCGCGAAGCAGATAACCTTTTCACCATGATTGGTCGGTTCACGTTGAGCAAAGGACATGACCTTCAACCTCGAACCGGAAACGCCAACGGCGCGCCCCATATGCCGTCCCCAGCCAGAAAGCTGATGGCGAGAGTGAACAGCTCTTTTCCAACAAGTGCAGCTGTCGCCGAGGCGTGGGAGGAGTTTTAGCCGCGGTCTGGTAAGGCTCCCAGGTCGGCCGGGATTACAAGCTATCGATGGTCGCGGCTGAACTAGGATTTGCATTTTTCAAACCCGCGGCCACTGCTTTGTCACGCTTCGTCTCTCTCGCTTCGTCTCTCACGCGTCGGCAAAGATAGCCGGAAATGGCGTGCTGGATATCGGCGCTTCAGAGGCGGCACGTTGAACCGTAGCGGACGTATCTACCGTCTCAGCCAAGGCCGCTAAGCCTGCTACACGCCATCAATATCCATTGGTTCCATAATGCATATTATCTGATAACTGGGTGATGCTCTCTGTCGGGTGGATCAGGTTTTCCACGTCGGCGAAACTGCATATTCCCTTCGCTTTGACGACAGCGCACGGTATCTCTACCGCGCGCTGTCAACGTCGTTTCACGTTGCTCCACTGACCGTCATAAGGTTCACTTGAACCCCGACGACCCCGCAGCCCGCTTGTGACTAGTTCCGCTTGGCGCGCCCGGGCTGTGCATTGCTGTCTTGCAGCAAGGTCGCCTGATCGGCGACAATCGCAGACGCCTCGTTTTTCAGGACGTCCTTGGCATTCTTGCGCGCATCCTCAAGAGCGATCTCCGCACTCAAGCTACGTTCGTTTGCTTGCAGACCATCGTCTTCGCTGCCGACCAGGCCATTGTTGATCTGCTCGCGAGCCTTCAGACGACTGGCGACGGCTGCGAGTTCTGCCCGGCGTTCGGCCTCGTTGAGCGAGATGACCTTTTTCTCGCGCTGCTGCTTCAGTTCGGCAGCGTCCTCGATGAACCGCTGGAAATCCGGGTCATCCTTGATTCGGGCTTCGTGCTGGGTCTGCAGTTGTGGCAGAACCGATGCGACATTTCCGACTGCGGCATATTTGGCAGGCTTGATACGTGTCCATGGCAGGGCATTGTCATAGCTCGCCTCACCCAGCGTCTTCGGGTCAGAAAGGCCCGGGAGGCTGATATCCGGCGTCACACCGCGAAGCTGGGTCGTACCGCCATCGACACGGAAGAACTGGGCGATGGTCAGTTTCAATTCGCCGTATTTCGATTCGCTGCTGCGCGTCGCCTGATCGAGATCCACGACGGTCTGCACGGTTCCCTTGCCGAAGCTGGGCTCGCCGATCACAACGCCTCGACCATAATCCTGGATAGCTGCAGCAAAGATCTCGGAGGCCGAAGCCGAACCGCGGTTGATGAGCACGCCGACCGGGCCCGCCCAAGCGGGAGCAGACCGATCGTCTTTCAGGATTTCAACCTTACCCTTGGCATCGCGCTGCTGCACGACCGGTCCCTTGCCGACAAAGAGCCCGGTGAGTTCAATCGCTTCAGACAGGGATCCGCCTCCGTTATCACGCAGGTCAATCAGGACGCCATCAACGCTTTCCTGTTTGAGTTCAACGAGCAGCTTGGCGACATCGCGGCTGGCGCTCTTGTAGTTCTTCTCGCCTTTGCGTCTCGCTTCGAAGTCCTCGTAAAAGGCGGGCAGAGTGATCACGCCGATGCGGCGGGCGACACCTTTGTCCTCGACCGGAATAATGCTTTTCTGGGCCGCCTGTTTTTCGAGACTAACCCGGTCGCGCACGAGGCTGATAACCCGGTGGCTTCCGGTCTCACCGGTATCTGCAGGCAGCACGTCCAGACGGACGACAGAATCCTTCGCGCCACGGATCATCTGCACAATTTCGTCGAGGCGCGTACCCACGACGTCCTTCATCGGGCCATCTTCACCTTGCGCAACGCCTGCGATGCGATCGCCGACAGCAAGCTTGCCGGAGAGCTGCGCCGGGCCGCCAGGCACGAGCTCACGGATCGTGGTGTAACCGTCACGCTCTTGCAGAACCGCACCGATACCGACGAGAGACAGGCTCATGGAGATGTCAAATTCAGCCGCTGCCCTCGCCCCGAAATAGTCCGTGTGCGGGTCAACCGACGTCGTGTAGGCAGCCATGAAAGACTGGAATACATCGTCGCTCTTATAACGGTAGGTCCGATCAAGGACGTTCTGGTAGCGCTTGTCGAGCGTCTCGCGGATCGTCGCGTCCTGGGAGCCCGCCAGTTTCAGGCGCAGCCAGTCGCTTTTCACTCGCTTGCGCCACAGGTCGTTGCTTTCCTGTTGCGACTGCGGCCACGGCGCGTCGTCTCGCAGCACGGAATACTCTTCCCGCTGGGTGAAGTCGAAACCCTGCTTCAGCAACTCACGTGCATAGGTCAGGCGCTCTGAAACGCGCTGCGAATAAACGTTGAAAATCGAGAAGGGAAGCTTCAGGTCCTCGTCTTCGATCGCATCGTCGATCTTCTTGCTGTTCGCGGCAAAGCTGTCGATATCGGATTTGAGAAAAAAGCTCCGGTCCGGATCCAGCGACTTGATGAAGCTGTTCATGATCTTGACCGACAGCGCGTCGTCCAGCGGTACGGGCTTATAGCTGTAGCGGCCGAGAAACTGTGCGCTGATATTGGCCGCCTGTGCCTGCCGATCGAGCGGAGCCAAGACGGGGGGTGTGCCCGGTTCCAAGGCATAGGCTGCTGGTGCGATGGCAAGAAGTAGACCAAAGAAAGAATATCTCAGACGCATTACGCTATGTTCCAATTGCGATGTCGGTTCGTTTTGCGCAATGGTGGTGCAACAATGATCGAGTTTTGGCAACTGTCTGGGTGTGCAATATTGCGTGTCCATCGCAAGAACCAGGACGAACGGCGTGCGCGGAGGGCCCCTGATTTCTGAAGAATGCCGTTCGCGGGCGTTCGGTCGTCAGGCTTCAATGCATGATCTTCTGAAGACCGCGCGGCAATCTATTCATGCATTCCGTGCCGTCAGAGGTCACAAGGAACTGGTCCTCGATCATCAGGGCACCAAAGCCATTCCCGTAGAAGGGCGTCTCGAGCGCCACCACCATGCCCGGCTGGATCAGTTCCTCATTTCCCATCGAGAAAAATGGCCATTCCTCGATGCCGGCACTGCCGCCGACCGAGTGCCCGAAATGCCCACGATGATATTCGCTCAATCCCCCACGACGGATGGCGGCCGTGACAACCCGATGCACCGCGCCGAATGTATTGCCGGGAAGGATCTGCTCGAGGCCCGCTGCAAATGCCTCGAGGAGGATCTTGTCGAGATCGTTCGCGAGCGGCGGCGCCTCGCCATAGACGAAGGTTCGTGCGCTATCGGAAGAATATCCCTCCACCAGCGTCCCTACATCTGCCTTGATGAGCGCACCCGGAACAACCGTTGCGTTCGCGTCTGAAAGATCCGGGCCAACGGAGATGTAGTCCCATGACCCGGACAGGCTGACGCCCTTCCCGATTGCGAACGCCTTCGCGCCGGATTTCCAAGCGTCGGAAAGCGATTTTACAGAGGAGCCAGGCCGTATGGCCTCGACCATTCTGACGATGCCTGCCTCTGCCGCATTGGCCGCAAGACGCAATCGAGCGATCTCGACCGGCGTCTTCACCGAGCGCAGGCGGCGCAGAACCGTAGATCCATCGGTCAACAAGGCGCGGGGCAGATGGTGCTTCAGCGCGGCAAAATCGGCGGCGGGCATGAACTCCACGTCAACGCCAAGACGGGCCTCAGATAGACCGCGCTCACGAAGCAGTTCCCCCAGCAGGCCGAAGGACACTTCGCGATCAAAGGTTTCAGGCCTTTCCCCCGTCGACCCACCTCGGCGATAGCACTGGTCGATTTGCGCGATGGAGCCGGCGTCCGTTGTATCGACGGTGTCGATCCAGATCCGATGACTGCGCAGCTCGACATCAGGTGCGGATTTGCGGATGCTTGGCAGGGCGTGATCGCTGACGACGGCGGCAAGCGCGAGCCCCGCATCCGCGGGGACAAAAGCGATTGCTGCCCCTGCCCTGCCCCACATCGTTGCGACGCCAGCGGATGCGCCGATTGCGTAGCGGAATGCCTCGGGTTGGAATAGCAGCAGGCCGTCAAGATCGGCGTCTTGCATCAATCGCTCTGCCCTGTCCCGATCGATATCGCCCACTGCCTGCCCCCGTCGTCCGTAAAGATGCACCCTATGACATGGCGCACCGGACATCCGCCGGTCAAGATGCGGCCGCTCAACCCGTCGGCATATGTGTTTGTCGAACGTTCGATCCCGGTAGCGTCTGGGGATTGCGAACGTGCCGGGGATCGCGCAGCAGCGAGATCGAGCACACGATCAGTACGAATATGCCCACGAAAATTAGACCGGGCCGAAGACGAAAACTGTTCACCGAGTATAGGCCTTGTTGCTTCTCACTCAGGCAATGATGACGAACGAAGCTGACTCCCAGCTGAAGGGTGGCCGTTGGTCTAGGGCATTCAGGTGCGTGTCAGGATCCGATGCAAATCCGTGGCAATCGATATCGCCGAGGATCAACCAGTGCCGATCTCCAGTCTGTCCAGAACCGCACCTCCTTTCTTCCGCCCGCGGATGGGTAGCGTTACCCTGGCTGTGACAGGTGCGCTCTATCTTGCAGCCTTTACCAACCGGATGTTTCTCGCGCGGGCTTTCGCCTATTTCGACAGTCACCTGGCCTTTGCTGCCTTCATACTCGGTCTCGCATGCCTTTTCGCTGCGTTGATCGTATCGTTGTCGCTCAAGTATGTCCTGAAGCCGGTTCTGGTCTTTCTCTTCGTGAGCGCTGCTGCGGGCTCCTGGTTCATGGACAGGTTCGGAACGATCATCGACGTCGACATGATCCGCAACGCCGTCCAGACGACGTCATCCGAAGCCGGGCATCTGTTGACACCGGCCTTCGTGCTGCACATGGCCGTTTTCGGCATCCTGCCATCGCTTCTGGTCTGCTGGGTCAAGATCGAACACAGGCCGTTCTTCGGCAAAGTCTTGTGGAACAGCGCGGCAATCGTTCCACTTCTGCTGGTCGCGCTCGCCTGCGGAATGAGCAGCGCTCGCAGCATTGCCTCGGTCACGCGGCTCCACAAAGACCTGATGATGACACTTAACCCCTTCGTGCCGATCGGCAATGCCATCGGCTTTGCCATGGCGACCAGCGAGGACGAAACCGTCGTCGTGAAATCGCTCGGGACCGATGCCCGCGTCATTGCCCCGACATCCTCCGGCCGACCGCGCGTCGTGGTGATCGTTGTCGGCGAGACGGCCCGTGCCGAGAATTTTTCGCTTGGTGGCTACGGCCGCGACACCAATCCGGAGCTCGCCCGCCGAGACATTACCTACTTCAAGGAAACATCAAGCTGCGGCACGGCAACAGCGGTTTCCGTGCCCTGCATGTTTTCCAACCTGACACGGCGCGGCTATTCCCATCGTGCCGGCCTCGCGAATGAAAATCTGCTCGACGTCCTCGGTCACGCGGGTGTCAAAACGGAATGGTGGGACGACAACACCGGCAGCAAGAACGTTGCAAGCCGTACCGCCTACCACTCGTTTTCCGATGCCAACGATCCCCGCTACTGCAAAGACAGGGAGTGCCTCGACGAGGGGATGGTCGCGGCACTCGATGGCTGGCTCTCGACAGTCAAGGGCGACAGCGTCCTGGTCCTCCATCAGATGGGAAGTCATGGCCCCGCCTATTCTGAGCGCTATCCCAAGTCCTTTGCCCGCTTCATGCCGGAATGCCGCAATGCTGAACTGGGCAATTGCAAAACCGATGAGATCGTCAACGCCTATGACAACACGATCCTTTACACGGACCACATCCTCGCGTCGGTTATCGACAGTCTGAAGGCGCGTCAGGACGTCATCGCTCCAGCCATGATCTACATGTCCGATCACGGCGAGTCGCTCGGTGAGCATGGCCTTTATCTGCACGGCGCTCCGTATGTCGTTGCGCCATCGCAGCAGACCCACGTGCCCTTTGTGCTGTGGCAAGGGTCGGAGTTGAAAACCACGACCGATCCGCAATGCCTCTCTTCCCGAGCGGCTGCACCCGCCTCACATGACAATCTGTTTCACACCGTACTGGGAATGATGTCCGTTCGGACTTCGAGCTACAAACCGGACCTTGACGTAATGGCATCATGCCGGCGGGTGAGAGACAGTAGCGGCGTTGCCAGCGCGCGTGCAGACTTCTGACCGTTCGACACTGGTGGTAGTCCGGTCAGACAGTTCTTCTCGACATCGCTTGCTGGGTTGGCAACAGGGCTCTCGTGCTTCGCTTGTGTGCGCACGATTGTCGCTCCACTTCCTGAGATTTCCGGCTATTCTCGCCTCCGGATCGCCGAAGCGAAATGGCAAAGGGATGGAGCAGACTGCTTGAGAGTTCTTCTGGTCGAGGATGACGTGACACTTGGGGAAGCAGTGCGCGACCATGTGGCGAGCGCCGACCATGCCGTCGACTGGACCAAGACGCTTGACGCTGCAGAGAGCGCCCTCTCGACGACCGGCTACGGTCTTGTCCTTCTGGATCTGCGCCTGCCGGATGGCAGCGGCATCGCGCTTTTGAAACGCCTGCGCGCCAAGGGTATCACCACGCCGGTAATCATTCTGACGGCACATGACCAGATTTCAGATCGCATCGAAGGATTGAACAGCGGTGCAGACGACTACCTCGTGAAGCCTTTCAACCTGGGTGAGCTGACGGCGCGCATGTTGGCGGTCAGTCGCCGTTACAGCGGCCGTCCGGTTTCGCTTCTTCGCGTGGGCGATCTCGAGATCGATGCGACCGACCGCCGCGTTACCGCAACGGGCACCGTCATCGAACTTTCCAGCCGAGAATGGGCCGTGCTTGACGCGCTGTCGTCTCGTGTCGGCGCGGTCGTTTCCAAATCACAGATCGAGGAAGCGCTTTACGCCTTCGGCTCGGAAATCGAGAGCAATACCGTCGAAGTCTATGTCAGCCGCTTGCGCAAGAAGCTTGGCCGCGACCACATCACAACACTGCGCGGAATTGGATATCGGCTAGGGTAGATCGATGAGCATGCTTCTTTCCAAGACGGCGCCTTCCATGACCCGGCGTTTGATTTTGTGGCTGACCGTGGTGATGGCGTTTCTCTGGCTGCTTGCCGTGGGCCTCGGCCTCGTTGTGATGGAAGAGGAGCTCGCCGAAATTTTCGATGGCACTCTGCAGGATACGGCCGAAAGACTGGTTCCCCTTGCCGTCGACGACCTTGAACATCGCAGCCTCGTCGGCGCCTCCCCCCAACAACTACAGACCGCGAGTTCGAGCGGCGAACGGGAGTACCTGATCTATCAGGTGAGAGACACGGCCGGCCGGATCCTGATCCGGTCCCATGATGCGCCGGCAGAACCTTTCGAGGCGCCGCTGAAGGCAGGGCTGTGGCGAAACGACACCTATCAATTTTATACCGCGGCGAATGGCGATCGGAGTGTCTTCGTGCAGGTCGCCGACGCTTTCGAAAACAGAGAAGAAGCGCTTCGCGAAGGCGCCATGGCACTGTTTCTGCCACTCCTGCTGCTTATTCCCGTCTGCGGAATGGCGATCTGGTTCGTGGTGCGTCGAGCTGTCCGTCCCGTCGGTGCGTTGCGCGAGGAGATCGAAACCAAGGACGGCGGCAACACCGAGCCGATCGACGCGACGGCGCTTCCGAAAGAGTTGATGCCGATTGCCGCATCGGTCAATCGGCTGATGCAGCGCCTGCGCACAGCACTTGATGCGGAGCGTGAATTTACCGCCAACAGCGCCCACGAGCTGAGAACGCCGATTGCGGGCGCGCTGGCGCAGACTCAGATGCTGGTCGCCGAACTTGTGGGAAACCCTCATCGCCGGCGTGCCGACCAGGTTGAAGCCTCACTGACGCGACTGAGCCACCTTGCGGAAAAGATGCTGCAACTGTCTCGCGCGGAGGCGGGCATCGGCCTCGCCGACCACGCCGTCGATCTCGGTCGTGTTCTGGACATGGTGGTGACCGATTTTCAGCGCGGCATGGCCGATCCCGACCGGCTGGTCCTCCGCCATCCAACTGGCGCGCGCCTGACGGCGCCGGTGAGCGAAGACGGGTTCGCGATCGTGCTGCGCAATCTGATCGAAAACGCACTCATTCACGGGACGCCGGATAAACCGGTCGAGGTATTTCTTGAGGATGGTGGCCCAGTGCGCATTACCAACGGATCGCCGGTTATGAGTGCGATTGAACTCGCCGCCATTCGCAAGCGCTTCGGGCGTGGCCGGACCGAAGCCGAAGGCTCCGGTCTCGGTCTTTCCATTGTGGACCGACTACTCGGTCAGATGAACGGACAGTTGATCCTCGCATCTCCGGCGACAGGACGCTCCGACGGTTTCGAAGCGCGGATAGAACTGCGCCATCTCTAGGAAATCGACGAGCTCGTTCACATCGGAGGCACGACGCCGTTGGTGCCAACAACGACCCGACCGCTCGACATGGAGCCATCGGCCGCCTTTTCCGATGGCACAAACACAGTCGCGCCTGCCTTGATATCCGCTTCGACTGCTGACGCGAACGTCACGATCGGTGTGCCCTCAGGGATCGAGATCTTTTTCTCCTGGCCATTGTACGTCACGGTGACCGTGTGGCCATCGACGGATTTGACCGCATCGGCAACCGTCGCATTGGTCATCGAGCTGTTCGGCTTCAGATCCCAGGCGTAGCTGCCTTCACCGGTGCCTTTCATCGCCGCCGGGAAGATCAGAACTTCAAGAGCGCCATCACCGCCATCGGCAGTCGGCAACGAGGCGATCCCTACAAAGTCACCAGGCTTGATGTCATCGATAGAGGCCTTGGCAACGCTCGACACCTTCCAGTCATCCTTGAGCGTGATCTTGGCATTCGTGCCTTCGCGGGTTTTGACAGACAGGGTCTTGCCTTGGAGGCTCTCGACTGTACCGCGGACCCGGACGGTGTCTGCCGCAAAGGCCGAAACACCAAGCGTGACAGCGATCAGTGCGCCTGAGAGTATCGTAAAGCCGGTTCTGGAAATGGAGGACATGGTCTCTTCCTTTGTGAAACCCTTGAGGTCGTGTCGTGCTGCCGGTGGATTCGGGTTGAAAACCCTCCGACCTTCGCCGAGCGCGGCACGATGCCGGCGCGGAATTGTTGTCGCGCAGAGGCGACAGATCAGTCTCTCGCCCTCATCGGCCACCTGACGATGCCCGCCGCAAACAGGGCGATCCAGATCAGAACAGGCTGTAACGGCAATCGGACCATGTGATAAAGCCACTGCCACTGCGAGGCGTCTGGCGCAGTCAGGCTGGTAACTGCGTGCTTGATATTGGCAGGAAAGACGCAGGCTGCGTAAAGCGCCAGGCCAATGCCCGCATACCGACGCGACCACGGAACAAGCAATCCGATCGCGCCTGCGATCTCGCAAAGGCCCGTTACAAGAATCACCTCCGGCGCATCAGGGACCCAGCTGGGTGTGATGCTGAGAAACGGCCGCGGCACGGTGATATGCAGGACGCCCGCTGCGGCATAGAACAGGAAGAGGCCCAACCGGCACCGACGGCGCCAGACGGTCAGGTCCTGTCCCTCGCGTTCCCTGGCGAGTTCAATCCTTTGCATCTGCCGCTATCCGTCGCTCCACCGACCTTGCAATGGAGGCTAAGTCCCTGCGTCGGCCCGCAACGCTTTCCATGGCAGCCACCGCCAGATCCCTTGCGACGTAGTCGGACTTGTGCCCGAGCTTGTGGACGACGATCAGTTTTGCGCCGCGGATATCGCGCGCCAGATGTTTGGCATGGATTTCGGGAGACACGATCTCATCAGCATCACCGGTGATGATCACGGTCGGCGCCTTGATCTTCGGATATTGTCGCGAGGCGGTACGTGCCCAGTCGCTGAGCGCCGAGATTTCCCGCGCATTATGGCGAAATGCGGTTGGGCTCAGCGCCTGAAATGCATTGGTCTCGGCAATATAGCCGGCGGGGACAGGATAGGGAGAGAAGACTGCGCTGGCCGCCCCCTTGATCGCCAGCAGCCCCACCGGTGGAACGACGAGCGCGCTGAAGACCTGGCCCGTGACAGGGGCTGTGGCTGCAGAATAATACCATGCCACGCTTCCGTCCCAGGGGTAGACCGCCGGCGACAGGAAGACGAGACCGGACACCATGTCCGGATGCCGAACTGCAAATGCTGCGGCGATGGCGCCCCCGAAGGAATGGCCGACGATAATGGCCTTGCCGATCCCCCGCTTCCTCATCAGCTGCGCGACGGCATCAGCCTGGCCATCCGGAAGGATATTCTGTTCGCTTCCGATATCGGAACTGCCATGTCCCGGTCGGTCGACGAACAGCAGTCGCGCCCTGCCCTGCAACGTCTTCCTGAACGAAAAGAGGGGATCTTTCAGGCTCGTGCTCGCACCATGGAGAAAAACGATCGGGGGAAGATCCGCTTTTTTGTCCGGCTCGATCAGAACGCTGTTGAGTTTGTAACCGCCGACATCGATCCGGACCGCTTGTGCCGCATGGTCATCGGCCGTCACCTGCCGCGCGCCGACGATGCCGAACGCCGCGAGCGCAAACCCCAGAAGCAAGACAATCTTTTGCATTAGTCCTCAATGCGTTTCGCCGAAATGAGCATTTCGCTCCTACTACGCGCGCGGGACAAGGAAAGTTTCAGGCCGGAATGATCAAAGGCGCAAGAGGCGCCCATAGTCGCAACACGCCGCGTTTGACAGCGGCGACGACGGGCGCGTTGCGGCGGATCGCATCTTCAGCCGTTTCTGCAGCAACAAGAATGAATTCGGCCTTCGCCCCCACAGCGATCGGTGGCGCTAGCATCCCGGTGATCTTCTCCGCATCTTTCGACACCATCTCGAAAACGCTGTGCATATCAGCTGCCGTCGAGAGCTGATCGAGATTGGCGTAGAGGCCTGCCATCCGAAGCAGTGAGGCGTCGCCATACGGCGTGAACGGGTTTTGCACATTGTTGGTGGCGAGCGCGACATCCACCCCGAAGCGCTTCATCTGGGCTGCCGGAGCGATGCCTCGCGGCCGCATCGGGTTGTCGCGCGATCCGTTCAAAAACGCGTCTGTCGCGGGCAAGACGACGAGAGCGATACCGGCCTCGGCCATGCTCCGCGCCATCCTCTCACGCTCGTCAGGGTCGAAGGCTGCAAGCTTCGTTGCATGGCCGACAGTGACACGCCCACCCCAGCCGAAGGCTTCGGTCTGCCTGATGATCTCGGGCAAAATGGAATTTCCGGGATCGAGATCGAAGTCGGCGTGGAAGTCGACATCAACGTTGTAATGACGGGCAAGGCCGAAGATGCGGTCGACATGGGCAACGGGATCAGGGTCCGTATAAGGACATCCGCCAATCAGATCCGCACCCATCTTCATGGCTTCGTGAAGAAGGTCGATGGTTTCAGGCTCGTTGGTCAGGCCTTCCTGCACGAAGGCGCAAAGCTGGACGTCGATGAGACCCGACCATCTGCGCTTCAGCCGCAGCAGACCTTCCAGACTTCGAAGACCTGCGCGTGGATCCACCTCGACGAAGCTGCGCATGCGCTGCGTACCCGCACGCACAGCCAATTCCAAGACTTGCGCGCCGCGCGCTTCGACATCCTCTGCGGTAAAGCTGCGTTTCGCTTGCGCCGTCAGCCGAACGGCTTCAGCAAGGGTCCCCTCGCACAGCGGGCAGCGGCCAAGGATCATCGCCTTGTCGAGATGGACATGCGCATCCGTCAGTCCCGGCAGGATCAGCACCCCTCCAGCATCGAGACGCGGCGACGATAGCTGTGCGGTCTGCTCTCCGATCGCGACTATCACGCCGTTCGAAACACTCAGCGACATGCCTTGGCGACCGTCCGCTAATCTCAGATTGTCGATGATAAAAGTACTCTGCCCGACAACGCTCATGAGACCACGCTGAGTAAACCGCTTCACAAAGACCAGACGTCGTTACCCGCCCATCACCCAACAATGCAAATATCCCATGTCGCATTGCAACGCGAGTGTTTCTCAGAGCGGCTGCGGGGAGTTGCGTTGGGTGTAACGGTCCGGAAATCGGCTTGTTGGGACGATTGCGCGGCGCAGTCTAGCTCACTGGCTCACAAGTCTGGACGTTCGCAATTTGGGCTAGAGCAAGATTTTCATTGTTTCACGGTTTCGTGATGGCCGGTCTGAAATCCGGGTTCGATAGGGCGAGATGCTCGTTGATGCAGTGGATCTGCGATGGATGAGCCCGCCTCGGGAGGTTTTCCGGCCCATGTAAATTGGATTTTTTGATGGACATCCACATCTCTCGCTCTACAAACAGGTCATGGACGGGCTGCAGATGCGCATAACGAATGTGCGTCTGAAGCGCGCTTTTAGTGCGTGACGTCTGACTTGATACAATCCTCGCGATACGCTGATCGGATTGGTTCTTCGCCGGCGATGGCTATATCGCCCAAATAAAATACACGGACGACCTCTGGCCGGAAAGCCTATGCTTCCGCCGTAGAGTAGATCCGACTGTCTAGGAGAATGCCCGCGCTACCGAGCCCGGGCCAAATTTTTAATGGCTTATGCAACTGAAAATGACGCGCCGCTCGAAGCGACACCGACCAAGATCAGTCTAAACAACGTCTACAAAATCTTCGGCGAGCGGCCTGACAAGGCCTTGGACATGATCCGCGCCGGCAAGACAAAATCCGAAATCCATTCAGCGACCGGTTGCTCCGTCGGTGTCAACGACGCGAGCTTCGAGATCAAGGCTGGCGAGATTTTCGTGATCATGGGCCTGTCCGGCTCCGGAAAATCCACCCTCCTTCGTCTGCTGAACAGGCTCATCGAGCCGACATCCGGTGCGATAAAAATCGACGGGCGTGACATCACCCAGATGTCGCGCAAGGAACTGATCGATCTGCGGCGCCGCGATATCAGCATGGTGTTCCAGTCCTTCGCGCTTCTGCCCAACCGTATCGTGCTCAACAACGCTTCCTTCGGTCTCGAGGTGGCAGGCGTCAACGAAGCCGAGCGTCGGCAGAAGGCTCTCGTTGCTTTGAAGGCCGTGGGCCTCGACGGTTACGAGGACAGCCTTCCGGATCAGCTGTCCGGCGGCATGAAGCAGCGCGTCGGCCTTGCCCGTGCGTTGGCCAGTGAACCGACCATTCTTCTCATGGACGAAGCCTTCTCGGCACTTGACCCGCTCATCCGGACCGAGATGCAGGACGAGTTGGTCCGTCTTCAGTCCGAACAAAGCCGCACGATCGTCTTCGTCAGCCACGATCTCGACGAAGCCATGCGGATCGGCGACCGTATCTGCATCATGCAGAACGGCAGCGTCATTCAGGTCGGTACGCCGGACGAAATCGTCATGAGCCCGGCCAATGATTACGTCCGCTCCTTCTTCCGCAATGTTGATGTCAGCCATGTCTTCAAGGCCGGCGATGTTGCCCGCAAGACCCAGGTCACGATCATCGACCGTCAGGGTGTATCGGCCGCCGCCGCACTCGAACGCATGAAGCACTTCGACCGCGAATACGCGATCATTCTTGGTCGCGACAAGACCTACCAGGGAATGGTCAGCCAGACATCGCTTGTCGAAAAGCTGCGCGCCAAGGCGGATGATCCCTACCGCGGAGCGTTTCTCACCGGGATCGAGACAATCGCAGCCGACGAACCGCTCTCCAACGTTCTCGGCACGGTCGCCGCCAGCGCCTGGCCGGTCCCCGTCATCGATGACGCCAAGCGCTATCTCGGATCGATCAGCAAAACGACGCTGCTTGAAACGCTCGACCGCGCCAGCTGATTTCCATTCACGACCTTAGAATTGTTGCAGCGCCCTGCCGGCCCATGATGCAGGCGGCGCTGTAGCCGGCCAGAAACCGGAGACAGACATGAATTTCAACATCGGCGACGGCATCGATACAGCCGTCAACTACATCCTCGACAACTTCTCCCCCTTTCTCGATCTGATCGCGTCGGCGATCGGCTTTGTGACCGGGACGATTCAGGATGCGCTGCTTGCGCTCCCGATGCCCGTCGGCATTGCCATCTTTGTTGCGCTATCCCTCTGGCGGGTCGGCCTCGGCTTCGGCCTGCTGACCGGCATCGCACTTTGGCTGGTGGACCACATGGGTCTTTGGAGCGCCATGATGGAGACGCTTTCCCTGGTGATCGCGTCGACGCTGATGGCGATGATCATCGGCCTGCCGCTCGGCATTGCCATGGCGCGCAAGGATAGTGTCGCAGCCATCGTCCGGCCCATCCTCGATCTGATGCAGACCATGCCGGCGTTCGTCTACCTCATTCCGGCAGCGATGTTCTTCGGGCTTGGAGCGGTACCGGGTGCCATCGCCACGGTGATCTTTGCAATGCCGCCTGTCGTGCGACTGACCAATCTTGGCATCCGCCAGGTACATCACGAGTTTATCGAGGCAGGCAACGCGTTTGGCTGCACCTCGACGCAGCTTCTGTTCAAGATCCAGCTTCCCAATGCCCTGCCCTCGATCATGGCCGGTATCAACCAGACGATCATGCTGTCGCTGTCGATGGTCGTCATCGCTTCGATGATCGGCGCCGGCGGGCTCGGCAACACGGTTCTGACCGGTATCCAGCGCCTGGATGTGGGCACGGGCTTCGAGGGCGGTCTTGCCGTCGTCATCCTGGCCGTCATTCTCGACCGGATCACCCAGAGCCTCGGCCAGAAATCCAGAAAGCCGAACGCCCTCTGGCGCGCGCTTTCCAAGAGAAACGAGCGTGAGGACATGGTGACGGCAACCGCCTGATCCAGTCCTTCGCCGAACCGTGCGGGTGATGAACCCGCAATTGCAAACCTCCCAAAAAGGAGACTACATGTTCAAGACCCTCGCAACCCTCGGGCTCGCCGCCACTCTCATCGGTGGATCTGTGACCGCAACGATGGCGCAGGACGCCAAGCCGGTAAAGATCGGCTGGTCCGCTTGGTCCGATGCTGAATTTGTCACCAAGCTCGCCGCAAAGCTCATCAAGGATGAACTCGGCACGGAAGTCGAGCTGGTACAGTCCGATGTCGCTCCGCTCTACCAGGGTGTCAGCCGCGGCGATCTCGACGCGATGATGATGGCCTGGCTGCCGCAGACCCATGCGGACTACTACGAGAAGGTGAAGGACAAGGTCGAAACGCTCGGTACCGTCTATGACGGCGCAAAGCTGGGCTGGGTCGTTCCGGCCTATATCCCGGAAAGCGAGATCGCTTCGATCGAGGATCTGAAGAAGCCTGAAGTGCAAAAGAAGCTTTCCGGCATCGTGCAGGGCATCGATCCGGGCGCAGGTCTGACACGGTTGTCAGAAAAGGCCGTAAAGGATTACGGTCTCGACGACTACAAGCTGCAGATCTCCAGTGAGGCGGGCATGCTGACGACGGTCGATCGCGCCATGCGCAGCGAAAAGTGGTTCGTCGCCACGTCCTGGAGCCCCCATTGGATGTTCGGCAAGTACAAGCTTCGTTACCTGACCGACCCCAAGAAGTCGCTGGGTGAAGCAGAACACGTCGACGTCCTTGCCCGCAAGGATTTCAAGACCGAAAATCCGAAGGTTGCCGGCTTCCTCTCGCGCATGAAGCTGCCGATCGCTGATCTCGAAGCGGGGATGTTTACCGCGCAGGAGACGTCCTACGACGAAGCGGTCGCAAAATACATCAAGGACCATCCGGATCAGGTCAAGGCCTGGGTTGGAGAAGAAGGCTGACATAGGCCTCGGGCTTCGCGGTTATCCGCGGAGCCCTTTTGCTACTTGATGCCAGCATCCAGTTGTTAGGAGCAAACGATGTTTATTGACGGAACGGATCTCGACCAGGCTACCGGCGATACGCTCGGCGGGCGTATCTCGCTGGCACGCGACGCGACTGATCTTTCGGTAGATGATGCCGCCCACATGTCCGGTGTTGACCGGAGTGTCTGGGAGGCCTGGGAGAACGACCGTGACGCACCGATCGCAACCGATCTCGAGATCGTCGCACGCTCCCTGCAGGTAAGCCTCGGCTGGTTGATCACCGGCCGCGGTGTCGGGCCGAAGTGGGACAGCTAGACTGTCAGCGTTGAAGCTCTACCAGAAGCGGAATTACCGCACGTTCAGGCCCGTACGACGCGCTGCAATCCGCTCGACGGCGGAAAGCGTGTCGTAGATGAGGATCGCAAGAGCGCCGACGATCAGGCCGCCTTGCAGGATAAAGGCGAGATTGTTGGCCTGCAGGCCGGCGATGATGACTTCGCCCAGGGTTTTTGCGGCAACGGTCGAACCGATCGTGGCCGTGGCGAGACTGATCACGACCGACAGACGGATACCGGCGAGGATGACGGGTGTGGCGAGCGGCAGCTCGACCTTGAACAGCCGCTGCAACCCGGTCATGCCCGTCCCGCGCGCCGCCTCCATGACAGACGGCGGAAGGGTCGTCAGCCCCGTCAGTGTGTTTTCGAAAATCGGCAGCAAACCGTAGAGAAAGAGCGCGACCAGCGTCGGTTTTTCACCAAAGCCCAGCGTTGGAACCGCGAGCGCCAGCACCGCTACTGGCGGGAAGGTTTGCCCGATATTCACGAGGCCCCGCGAGAGCGGCAAAAACTCGGCGCCGATCGGCCGCGTCACGAGAATTGCCATGGGAACAGCCACAAGGATCGCTGCTGTCGTGGCGATGGCGACCGTCCGCAGATGCAGAAGCGTGAGTGTCAGAAGACTTCCCTGATTGTAGATCGCGGGCGCATTCTGCTGAACCAGCGGGCGCAGGATGGGATCGAACAATTCGGGCATCAGCAGGAACGTCAGCAGAAGAACGAGCAGTAACGCCCGCAGCATGAGAGGAAGCCACGCTCTCATGCCAGACCCGCCGCGCGCTTGGACAGTCCTTCGACCGAAACAGAACCGATGATCCGCCCATCGGATGCGCGAACAGGCAATGCCTGCTGTCCCGTCCACAAAAGCTTTGATAGCGCTTCTCGCTGGCTCATGTCTTCGGACAGTGGTTCCCCTGTCGCTTGATTGGGCTCGAGGGCCTCACCGATAGTCTGCATCGACAGGAGCCGGAACGGCCGCTCCGTATCGCCAATCAGCGTTTCGACGAACGGGGTCGCAGGCTGTCGAACCAGTTCGACAGGCGCGCCGTATTGAACGACCTTGCCCTTGTCCATCACCGCAATCCGGTCCGCCAGATGAAAGGCCTCGTCCATATCGTGCGTGACGAGAACGATGGTCGTGCCGAGCACCTTTTGAATGCTGATAAGGTCTTGCTGCGCCTTGGCGCGAATGATCGGGTCGAGAGCGCCGAACGGCTCATCCATCAGGAGCACGTTGGGTTCGGCCGCAAGAGCGCGTGCCACGCCGACGCGCTGTTGCTGCCCGCCGGAGAGTTCATGCGGAAAACGCGCCGCGAAATCGGCGGGGTCGAGCTGGAAGAGTTCGAGCAGCTCTTTTACTTTGGCGTCGATGCGGGGCCGGTCCCAGCCAAGCAGACCCGGAACAGTGGCGATATTCTGCGCGACGGTTCGATGCGGAAAAAGCCCGTGTCCCTGGATCGCGTAGCCGATCCTGCGCCGCAGTTCGAACCCCGGCAAGTCGCGATTGTCGACGCCGTCGAGCTTGATGGTTCCAGAGGTCGGTTCCACGAGCCGGTTGATCATCCGCAGAAGCGTGGTCTTGCCGGAGCCGGACGTTCCGACAATGACCGTTACCGTGCGCGGTTGGATCGTCATAGTCACTGTGTCGACAACCGTATTGTCGCCGTAACGCTTGGTGAGGGTCTCGATTTCGATCATGCGGCTTTGCCTCGAGTGCCAACAGGGGCGTTCAGTTCGACGAGTGCGTCCAATACGGTGGCTGCGGTGAAGGCGAGCACGACGGTGGGTACGGCGCCCAGGAGCACAAGATCCATTGCCGTCTGGCCGACGCCCTGGAAGACGAAGACGCCGAACCCGCCGCCGCCGATCAGGGCCGCGATGGTGGCAAGCCCGATATTCTGAACCAGAACGATGCGGATACCGGTCAGGATGACGGGCATGGCGAGCGGCAGTTCGATGCCGAACAGGCGTTGGCGCCCGGTCATGCCGACTCCGCGGGCCGCCTCGTTTGCTTCCCGGGGCACGCCCTCAAGGCCAACGACGGTGTTGGCGACAACAGGCAACAGGGAGTAGAGGAACAGCGCGACGAACGCGGGTGCAGCGCCAATGCCGCGTATGCCGATCGCGGCCGCACCCGGCACGTTGATGGCGATCCAGCCGAGCGGCGCGATGAGAATGCCGAACAGGGCAATCGACGGGATCGTCTGGACGAAGTTCAGCGTGTTGAGAATGCCGGAACGCAAGGACGTGACTCGGTGGGCAAGAACGCCGAGGGGAAGACCGACGACGACGGCTGCAATCAGCGATCCGATCGCCAATGTCACGTGTTTTCCCGCTTCCTGCCAGAAGACGTCGGCGCGGCCCGCATATTCCCTGATGATGGAAAGTCCGTCCCAGAGACCCGAAGACAGGACGACCGCTATTCCCGCTAGGCTGACCGCCAGCAAGGCGATCCGAACGACGGGCGTTGGCCGCAGTCTGGCGATCGCATCGGCGGCGAGCAGAGCGAAGGCAAGCATCAACAGCCAGGCACCGGAGGCCGGCGAAACACGAGCATAGGTATTGCCGTCCGGCGTCAGAAACGACGCGGCGGAACCGACGGAGATGGCCAGTCCCGCGAGAACGGCCGCCGCAGCCGACAGCCTTAGATAAAGAGGTGTTTTGAAGAGTGTGATGAGGATCGCGACGCTGATAACGACGACGAAGGAGATCGACGTGGATGGCGGCAGGGATTCCCAGAGAGACTTCCCCTGCCCCGGCACGATCCGGTTGGGACGGAAAATCATGAGGGGCGCGAAAAAGGCAGCATAGGTTGCCAGAAGCGCCACGACGACACCCAGCTTATCGAGGCGAAGCTTCAATCCGATCCTCCTTGGCCCCCGGATGATGCATCCCGCCCTTTCGGGAGGAATGCATCAAGCAGACACTGTTACTTCAGAAAGCCGTTCTTCTTCAGAAAGTCTTCGGCAACGGCCTTCGGCGGTTCGCCACCGAGCTGCACGCGACCGTTCAACTCTTGGAGCGTCACAAGATCGAGCTTTTCGAAGGCCGGCTTCAGAAGCGTTTCGATCTGCGGATGCTCCTTCAGAACTGCTTCACGGATGATCGGAGCCGGCTGGTAGACCGGCTGGACGCCCTTGTCGTCTTCCAGAACGACGAGACCTGATGGCGCAATGCCACCGTCCGTGCCGTAGACCATCGCCGCATTGGCCCCGTTGGTCTGGTTTGCAGCTGCTGCGATCGTGGCAGCGGTGTCGCCGCCGGACAGCGTGATCAGCTGGTCGGACTTAAGCGTGAAGCCGTAGGTCTTCTGGAAGGCCGGAAGGGCGGCAGCCGAGTTGACGAATTCCGAGGAGGCAGCCAGAACGACCTTACCGCCGCCAGCAACATACGAGCCGAATTCGCTGAAGGTCTTGATCTTGCCTTCGTCCGCGACTTCCTTGCGGATGGCGACCGCCCAGGTGTTGTTTGCCGGAGACGGGGTCAGCCAGACAATCTTGTTTGCATCGTAATCCAGCTTCTTGGCCTCAGCATAGGCCTTTGCCGCATCCTTCCAGGCCGGGTCTTCGGCTTTTTCGAAGAAGAACGCCGCATTGCCGGTATATTCCGGATAGATGTCGATTTCGCCAGCGGTAATCGCCTTGCGCACGACAGGTGTGGCGCCGAGCTGAACGCGATCCGTCGTCTTGATGTCGTTTGCGTTCAGGATGGACAAAATGATGTTGCCGAGGACGCCGCCCTCGGTATCGATCTTTGATGATACGACGACTTGCGCCGATGCCGTGGCCGCAGATGCGGCAATGGCGAATATGGTTCCGATCACGATCTTGGGCAGGTGCACGGCCGGTATCTCCCTGTTTACAACTAGTCTTGCCTGGCGCGCCCAACCGCAATCGTCCGGACGCAAACGCCTATATATGCCGCCGGTTCAAGAAGAATAGTGGAGCAACGTCACGTCAGTCATTTGCGGTATGCCTCGTCCTGAAACCGAGGCCCTATGCCGTCTCCGGATCCGACAGCCGCTCGGAAACGACTGCCCTGCGGGAGGAACGATCGCGCCTTCTTCGAGTTATGTCGATGCCGCCCCTAGCATCCCTTTCAGCGAACATTTCGGAGGCCCACCCATGGCAGACAACATCAGCAATCCTGAAGGCAAAGGCCCTGCAGGTGGTTGGGGTTCGGTAAAGTCGATTTTCCGGATCTACGGCGAGAGTTTGCCTCCACCAGCGTTTCTCGAAACGTTGTCTCGCCAAAACAAGCCGGGCGGATTCATGTGCGTCTCGTGCGCCTGGCCAAAGCCCAAAAACTATCACCCCTTCGAGTTTTGCGAGAATGGTGCCAAGGCCACCATGTGGGACCTGACCAACTCCCGTTGCGGACCTGATTTCTTCAAGAAGCATACGGTGGAGGAGCTGAAGGGCTGGAAAGACCACGATCTGGAGATGACAGGTCGCCTGACCCATCCTCTCCGCTTCGACCACGCGACCGGACAATACGTGGAGGCCACCTGGAACGAGGCGTTCCAAAAGATCGGCGCAACGCTAAAGCGCCTGGAGAAGAAGAGCGTGGTCTTCTATTCGTCCGGCCATGCCGGACTGGAAGCATCCTACCTCTATGCCTTGCTGGCACGCGCCTATGGCAACAACAACCTGCCGCAGAGCTCGAACATGTGCCACGAGACGACGTCCGTCGGCCTCACCAAGGTCATCGGCTCGCCGGTCGGTACCATCGTCTGGGAAGATTTGGAAAAGACCGACGCCTTCTTCTTCTTCGGCCAGAACCCGGGCACCAACAGTCCACGTTTCCTGCATCCGCTGCAGGAAGCCAAAAAGCGCGGCGCGAAGATCGTCACATTCAACCCTGTCATCGAGCAGGGTCTCGTGTCGTTCGTGAACCCGCAAAATCCGCTCGACATGGTCACGGGCAACGAGACCAAGATATCCGATCAGTATCTGCAGGTGCAGGCCGGTGGTGACGTCGCTGCCATGCTGGGTCTTTGTAAGACCGTCGTCGAGGCCGATGATGCGGCGGTTGCCGCTGGCCGGGCGCGTGTTCTCGATGTCGATTTCATCGCCGAGCATACGACGGGCTTCGACAAGTTCATCGAATGCGTGCGCGATACGCCTTGGTCGGACATTGTCCGCGAAAGCGGGCTCACGGAGGCTGATCTGCGCGAGGCAGGCGCGACTTATATTGCCGCCAAGCGCGTCATCGGCGTCTATGGAATGGGACTGACCCAGCACTCGCAGGGCGGCCTCAACATCGCGATGCTAGTCAACCTTCTTCTCCTGCGCGGCAATATCG
This sequence comes from Neorhizobium sp. DAR64862/K0K3, assembly GCF_050500185.1. Taxonomy (NCBI): domain Bacteria; kingdom Pseudomonadati; phylum Pseudomonadota; class Alphaproteobacteria; order Hyphomicrobiales; family Rhizobiaceae; genus Neorhizobium; species Neorhizobium sp. DAR64862/K0K3. The sequence continues at coordinate 544,151 of NZ_CP191450.1, read as the reverse complement.
GCCGCGAGGGGGCTGGTTGCTGTCCGGTGCGTGGCCACTCGAACGTTCAGGGCCAGCGGACCGTCGGCATCGCCGAAAAGACCAAGCTCATCCCGATGGACAAACTGAAGGAACTGTTCGATTTCGATCCTCCGACCGAGGACGGAACGCACATCGTCGATGCGGTCAAAGGCATGATGGCGGGAACCATTCGCGCCACGATCTCACTCGGCGGCAATCTGCTTCGCGCCGTGCCGGATCAGGTCGATATGGAGCGGGTCTGGGCCGAGCAGGAGTTGACTGTCATGGTCTCGACCAAGCTCAACCGCAGCCATCTGTTTCCGGGCAAGGAGGCCTGGATCTTGCCATGTCTTAGCAGAACCGAGATCGACATGCAGGCGACCGGAAATCAGTCCGTCACGACGGAAGACAGCTTCTCCCACATTTCCGGTTCGATCGGAAAGCGCACGCCGGCATCCAAGCAACTCCAGAGCGAACTTGCGATCGTGACCGGCATCGCCAAGGCAACCCTCGACCATAACCCGAAGCTGAAATGGGACGAATGGACGCGGGACTACAGCCTCGTCCGCAATCTCATCGAGGCAACCTACCCCGACGACTTCAAGCATTACAACCAGCGCATGTTCGAGCCCGGCGGCTTTTACCGCGGCAATGATGCGCATGACCGCAAGTGGAATACCGAGGAAAAGAAAGCGGTCTTTACAACGCCGCATCAGCTCAACGCGTTGTCGTTCGAGGATGCGGCTGGTCGGTTCCGGCTGATCACGATGCGATCCAACGACCAGTTTAACACAACGATCTATGGCTATTCGGATCGATTCCGCGGCATCGAGGGTACGCGAGACGTGCTTCTCATGTGTCCGGAAGACATCGCTGCAGCAGGACTTCGGGAAGGTCAGGTCGTATCGCTCGTCAGTGACTTCGAAGACGGCAAACACCGCGAACTCAGCGGGCTGACTGTCCGAGCGCACAAGCTTCCGCGCGGCACGATCGGCGGGTACTATCCCGAATGCAATGTGCTGAACGCAATCGACCATCACGACGAGATGTCCAAGACGCCGGCGTCCAAGGCAATCCCTGTAAAAATCGTCAGTCACTGATTCCGAACGCGACTACTGTCTCGGTACAGTGCCCGCCACGCCAGGTAAACCAGGTTTGGCGGGCACATCCGTTTTGCTCAGGCGCTTTCTATTTCGCCAAGAAAAGCATCTCGATTGTTCTGCACGACTGCCAAAAGGTAGTCGGCGACGGCACGTACACGGGGAATGCGGCTCATGTCGCGGTGACGGACCAGGTAGTAGTGCCGGGTCAACTGCACCTCGCGGGGCAGCACCAGCTCGAGATCCGGCTGACGGCGCGCAATGAAATGCGGCAGGATGCAGAGTCCCTGGCCCTGAAGCGTCGCCGTCAGTTGCGCCGAGATGCTTGAGCTCTGAAACCGCGGCCGGATTCCCGGATGGACGTCGCCAAGATAGTCCAGTCCCGGCGCAAAGATCATATCCTGGATGTAGCCGATGAACGGGTGTAGCAGCAGGTCGTCGCGGCTTTTGATCTCCGGTCGCTCGGACAGGTAGGATTTTGCGCCGTAGATGTTCAGCCGATAGTCGGTGATCTTCTCGATCTCGTAGGGTCCGCCCTTCGGCGGATCGAGCGAGATGGCAATGTCGGCCTCCTTGCGCGACAAGGACATGATCTGCTGGATCGTCACCAGCTCGAGCGAGAGATTGGGATGCTGGACGGTGAAATCACCGATCTGATGCGCGAGGAAGAAGTTCGCAATTCCTTCCGGAGCACTGAGACGGACGACGCCCTGGTGAGCAGCGCTCCCCGAGAAGATATCCATCTGCAACCGGTCCGCTTCCGCCTCCATGCGTTCCGCCGCTTCGATGAAGCGTTGTCCTATTCCCGTTAGGACATAGCCGCGCGGATTGCGCTCGAAAAGCTTGATCCGGAGACTGAATTCCAGTCGGTCGATGCGGCGCGATACGGTGGCATGGCTGGTGCGCAATTGCCGGGCCGCGACGGAAAGCTGCCCGGTTCGGGCGACGGCCAGGAAATATTGAAGGTCGTCCCAGGTGAAGTTCGGGCTGGCTGTCATGTCGGCGGTTAGCGCTCCAATGTCCCTATTTGTTCAAACGCTGTCACGTGTCTGTTCAAAATTGAACAGAGGCTGTTTGCAATTAATAGCGCGCTCCTCCTTGCGTCAACGTTCGTTTTACTCGACCATACCCACAGGAGGGGCTGCTTTGAGGAGGGTGGCCCGCCAAATTTGAACAGATTCGCGCGCTGTTATCTCTGGGAGGAGACCTTATGCGAAAGACCTTTGTGGCGTCCGTTGTTACACCGCTGGCCGTATTGCTTGCCAGCAGCACTGCATTTTCCCAAACGGCATCCGACGGCAAGGTCAGGATCGGTATCCTTAACGACCAGTCCGGCGTGTATTCCGATTTCGGCGGCAAGTCGTCCGTTGAGGCTGCAAAGATGGCGGTCGAGGATTTTGGCGGCAAGGTTCTGGATGTTCCGATCGAGGTCATCGACGCCGATCACCAGAACAAGCCCGACATCGCCTCCAACATCGCCCGCCAGTGGTACGATACCCAGCAGGTCGATACGATCATGGACCTGACAACGTCGTCGGTCGGTCTCGCGGTCCAGGCGCTGTCCAAGGACAAGAAGAAGATCACCATCAACACCGGTGCGGCGACCACTGATCTCACGGGCAAGTCCTGCACGCCCTACGGCTTCCACTGGGCATATGATACCCATGCGCTTGCGGTCGGCACAGGCGGTGCGATGGTCAAGCAGGGCGGTGACAGCTGGTTTTTCCTGACCGCGGACTATGCTTTCGGCTATTCCCTCGAGCAGCAGACCAGCGACTATGTGAAGGCCAATGGCGGCACGGTCGTCGGTTCGGTGCGGCATCCCCTGTCGAGCCAGGATTTCTCATCCTTCCTGCTGCAGGCGCAGTCATCAGGCGCGAAGGTGATCGGGCTAGCCAATGCCGGTCTCGACACGGCCAACTCGATCAAGCAGGCGGCCGAGTTCGGTATTGTCCAGGGGGGGCAGAAATTGGCGGCGCTCCTGTTCACGCTGGCCGAAGTGCACGGGCTCGGACTTGAGGCAGCACAAGGCCTGACGCTGACGGAAGGCTATTACTGGAACCTCGACGACAAGAGCCGCGAGTTCGCGAAGAAGTTTTTCGCACGCACCAACAAGATGCCGAACATGGTTCATGCCGGCACCTATTCGGCCGTGACGCAGTATCTCAAAGCCGTGCAGAAGGCCGGTACGGACGAAAGCGACGCGGTGGCCAAAGCTCTGCATGAAATGCCGGTCGACGACTTCTTCGCGCGCGGCGGCACGGTCGGAGCCAACGGCCGAATGATCCACGACATGTACCTGCTGCAGGTAAAGAAGCCTGACGAAAGCAAGGAGCCGTGGGACTATTACAACGTGCTTGCCACCATTCCCGGCAAGGAGGCCTATCTCGACCCGGCCAAGGCCGGTTGCGAGCTGGTGAAGTGAGCGATGGCAGTCGCATCGATCTCGACTAACGAGCAGCCACGGGTGGTCTTGTCCGCCCGTGGCCTGTCGAAGAGCTTTGGAGCATTCGCAGCCGTCAAGAATGTCGATCTCGATGTTCACGACGCCAGTGTCCATGCGCTGATCGGTCCGAACGGCGCCGGCAAGACGACGGTGTTCAATCTGCTCACCAAGTTTTTGCAGCCGACGGCCGGTTCGATCACGCTGATGGGCGCCGACATCACGAAACTGCCGCCGGACAAGGTGGCGCGCATGGGACTGGTCCGCTCCTTCCAGATATCAGCCGTGTTTCCGCATCTGACCGTGCGTGACAATGTCCGTGTCGCATTGCAGCGTCCGACCGGATTGTCGACGCAGTTCTGGCTGCCGCTCTCCTCGCTCGACCGGCTAAACGCGCGTGCCGACGAGCTGATCGAGACCGTCGGTTTGAAGCGTGAGCGTGACGCCTTGGCTGCCGATCTCTCCTACGGGCGCAAGCGGGTGCTGGAGATCGCAACGACTTTGGCACTCGATCCGAAAGTGCTGCTGCTCGACGAGCCGATGGCGGGTATGGGCCAGGAGGATATCGGCACGGTCTCCGCCATCATCCGCGAAGTGGCGAAAACCCGCGCGGTGCTGATGGTGGAGCACAATCTTTCCGTCGTTGCAGATATCTGCCACCACGTCACAGTACTGCAGCGCGGCGAAATTCTGGCCGAGGGCGATTACGCGACGGTCAGCCAGGATCCGCGCGTCCGCACGGCTTACATGGGCACGGAGGAGGCATGATGGCGCAACCCCTGCTTCAGGTTTCCAATCTCAATGCCTGGTATGGTGAAAGCCATGTCCTGCACGGCGTCGACATGACGGTGCATGAGGGCGAAACCATCACCATTCTCGGTCGCAACGGCGTCGGCAAGACCACGACGCTGCGCACGATCATGGGCATCATCCGGGAACGCCGCGGCGAGATCCTCTTTTCCGGCCAGGACATGTCGCGCGTTCCATTGCACAGAACCGCCCATGCGGGTCTCGGCTTCGTACCGGAGGAGCGCGGTATCTTCTCGACGCTGACGGTCGAGGAAAATCTGATGCTGCCGCCTGTCGTTGCGCAAGGTGGAATGCCGCTCAGCGAGATCTACGAGCTATTCCCGAACCTTCACGAACGCCGCTCCAGCCCGGGCACGAAACTCTCCGGTGGCGAACAGCAGATGCTGGCGATCGCCCGGATCCTGCGCACCGGGGTAAAACTGCTCATCCTCGACGAGCCGACCGAAGGGCTTGCGCCTGTCATCGTGCAGCGCATCGGCGAAGTCCTGAAGACGCTCAAAGACCGCGGCATGACGGTGCTGATGGTCGAGCAAAATTTTCGCTTCGCAAGCCGCGTCGCTGACCGGTTCTACCTGATGGACCTCGGAAAGATGGTGGCAAATTTCCCCGTCGGCGAACTGCCCGAGAGGATGGACATGCTGCACAAGGTTCTAGGGGTTTGAGCATGGTCGCAATGCAAACGGATCACCGCACGGACGACCTGGCAACGCGCTCACGTCCAATTTCGGTAAAATCAGACGACGCCAGGAGCGCCGCCCCATGACCATGATTTTCGGCATTCCGCTGCAGGCTTTCTTGGGACAGCTCCTCATCGGCCTGATCAACGGCTCTTTCTATGCGCTCTTAAGCCTCGGCCTAGCCGTCATTTTCGGCTTACTCCGCGTCATCAACTTCGCCCACGGCGCGCAATATATGCTCGGCGCTTTCGTCGCCATGCTGATGCTGCAGTATTTCGGCATCAACTACTGGTTCGCGCTCGTTCTCGCACCCCTCGTCGTGGGCCTGTTCGGAGCAATCACCGAACGCTTCCTGCTGTCACGGCTTTACAAACTGGACCACCTCTACGGCCTGCTCTTCACCTTCGGACTGGCGCTCACCATCGAGGGCACGTTCCGGTATCTCTACGGTTCGTCGGGCCAGCCCTATTCGGTCCCACCGCAGCTTGCCGGCGGCACCAATCTCGGCTTCATGTTCCTGCCCATCTATCGCGGCTGGGTCGTGGTCGTGTCGCTGGTCGCCTGTATCGGCACCTGGCTTTTGATCGAAAAAACCAAGCTCGGGGCCTATCTGCGGGCAGCCACCGAGAACCCGACCCTCGTTCAGGCCTTCGGCGTCAACGTGCCGGTGCTCCTGACACTGACCTACGGGCTCGGGGCCGGACTTGCAGCCTTCGCCGGAGTGCTGGCCGCGCCGATCTATCAGGTCTCGCCGCTGATGGGGTCCAACATCATCATCGTCGTCTTTGCGGTCGTCGTGGTCGGCGGCATGGGATCGATCATGGGTGCGATCCTGACCGGCTACATGCTCGGAATCGCCGAGGGCCTGACGAAAGTGTTTTATCCGGAAGCATCGAGCATCGTGATCTTCGTGATCATGGCGATCGTGCTGCTTCTGCGGCCAGCCGGTCTTTTCGGCCGGGATGTTTAGGGAAGGATGCCAGAGATGAGCGACATCATCCACACCGCCGCCCCGCCGCGCATCGAGAGATCGGGCACAGCCACGAAAACCTACGCGATCTTCATCGGGTTGGGACTAGTGCTGCTCCTTGTTGCACCGCTGTTCTTCTACCCGATCTTTCTGATGAAGCTTTTGTGCTTTGCGCTATTTGCCTGCGCGTTCAACCTGTTGTTGGGTTACACGGGCCTGTTGTCCTTTGGCCATGCGACGTTCTTCGGCGGAGCCGCCTATTTTACTGCCCATGTCGTGAAGGTCTGGGGTCTGTCGCCGGAACTCGGCATTCTCGTCGGTGCATTCGGAGCGGCCGTGCTTGGCCTGATCATGGGCTTCTTTGCGATACGGCGGCAGGGCATCTACTTTGCGATGATCACGCTTGCGCTTTCGCAGATGTTCTTCTTCTTCTGCCTGCAGGCGGAATTCACGCATGGCGAAGACGGCATCCAGTCCGTGCCGCGCGGCCACCTGTTCGGCTTTATCGATCTCAGCGAAACGACGAACATGTACTATTTCGTGCTGGCCGTATTTCTGATCGGCATGGCGATCATCTGGCGGTTCATCAACTCGCCCTTCGGCATGATTCTCAAATCGATCCGTGAAAACGAGCAGCGCGCCATCTCCCTCGGTTATTCCGTTTCCCGCTACAAGCTTGGCGCCTTCGTCATGTCGGCGGCCCTTGCCGGGCTTGCCGGCGGAACCAAGGCGCTCGTCTTCCAGTTCGCGACGCTGACCGATGTCGGCTGGCAGATGTCCGGCGAGGTGATCCTGATGACGCTTCTTGGTGGCATCGGCACGCTGATCGGTCCGATCTTCGGCGCCGGGCTGGTCGTGGCCCTGCAGAACTATCTCGCGACCTCGGAATTTCCCGTGACGATTATCACCGGCGTGGTCTTCATGGTCTGCGTCCTCCTTTTCCGGCGCGGCCTGATCGGGGAATTCTACGCCTCGCGGCTTGGCCGAAAACTGGGCTTCGAGCATCGCCGCTGATTGGCTGAAGATCATGGAAACCTACGACTACATCATCATCGGTGCCGGAAGCGCCGGCTGCGTTCTTGCGAACCGCCTTTCGGCCGATAGCCGCAACAGCGTGCTGCTGCTGGAAGCCGGCGGGACCGACAACTATCACTGGGTGCATATCCCGGTCGGCTATCTCTATTGCATCAACAACCCGCGCACCGACTGGTGTTTTGCCACCGAAAAGGAGGAAGGCCTCAACGGCCGCTCCCTGTTTTATCCGCGCGGAAAGCTGCTCGGTGGCTGCTCCTCGATCAACGGCATGATCTATATGCGCGGCCAAGCGCGAGATTACGACCTATGGCGGCAGATGGGATGTGCCGGCTGGGGCTGGGACGACGTGCTGCCGCTGTTTCGCAAGAGTCAGGACTTCTACAAGGGCGGCGACGATCTGCATGGCGAAGGCGGCGAATGGCGGGTCGAAAAGCAGCGTCTGCACTGGGCGGTGCTCGACAGTTTCCGCAAGGCGGCGGAACAGGCGGGCGTCCCGATGATCGAGGATTTCAACCGCGGCGACAACGAAGGCTCGAGCTATTTCGACGTCAACCAGCGTTCGGGCATTCGCTGGAACACCTCCAAGGCCTTTCTGCGGCCCGCGATGAAGCGGCCGAACCTACGCGTCCTCACCAAGGCGCATGTCCGCCGCCTGATCATCGAAACCGGTGAGGTGAAAGGCGTCGAGTTTCAGCAGAATGGCGTGTCGCAGGTGGCTCATGCCCGTCGCGAGACGGTGCTTTCGGCGGGCGCGATCGGGACGCCGCATGTGCTCGAACTCTCAGGCGTCGGACGCGGCGAGGTTCTGGCGGACGCCGGGGTCGAGATGGTCAAGGAGGTGCGACAGGTCGGCGAAAACCTGCAGGATCACCTGCAGCTACGGCTGGTCTACAAGGTCACCGGCGTGCCGACGCTGAACGAGAAAGCCTCTCGCTGGCTCGGCAAGGCTGCGATCGGGCTGGAATATGCGCTGAAACGCTCAGGACCTATGTCCATGGCTCCAAGCCAGCTCGGGATTTTTACCCGGTCGGGTCCGGACAAGGAAACGGCTGATCTCGAATACCATGTCCAACCGGTCTCGCTGGACCGCTTCGGGGATCCGGTTCATGCTTTTCCGGCAATCACCGCAAGCGTATGCAATCTTCGCCCCGAAAGCCGCGGTTCCGTGCATCTGAAAGGCCCGGATTTTGCAGCAGCGCCGGCGATCCGGCCGAACTATCTTTCGACAGCTGCCGACCGCAGTGTCGCGGCAAGTTCGATCCGGCTGACCCGCAACATCGTCGCGCAGCCCGCTTTCGCCCGCTACCAGCCGGAAGAATACAAGCCGGGACCGGCGTACGACACGGATGCAGATCTGGAGCGCGCTGCCGGCGAAATAGGAACGACGATTTTCCATCCCGTGGGCACGGCCCGGATGGGGTCGGATCCCGATAGCGTCGTCGATCCGCGACTGAAAATGAGAGCACTCGGCCGGCTGAGAATTGCCGACGCATCAATCATGCCCGCCATCACATCGGGCAACACGAATTCTCCGACGATCATGATTGCCGAAAAGGCGGCGGCGATGATCTTGTCGGACAATCGGTAAGGGGGGACTATGAGCAAGGTTGCATTCGTTGGACTTGGGAACATGGGCGGGCCGATGGCAGCCAATCTCGTCAAGGCGGGACATGACGTCTGGGGCTTCGATCTTTCGGAGGCGAGCAGGAATGCCTCAAGCGCGCATGGCGTCAACGCGGCAAGCACCCTCCCCCAGGCTGTGCTGAATGCAGACTGCATTATCACCATGCTGCCCAAGGGCCAGCATGTCCTCGCCGTCTGGTCGGATCTGGCATCCGTGATCCCCGAGGGAACGCTGCTCATCGATTGTTCGACCGTAGACGTGGAAAGCGCCCGCAAGGCGCATGCTCTTGGAAGCGCGATGGGTTGCCTCTCTCTCGATGCTCCGGTGTCCGGGGGAACGACTGGCGCGGAAGCGGGCACGCTGACATTCATGGTGGGCGGCTCGGAGAGTGCGTTTGCGTCGGGTAAGGCTATCCTCGAAGCCATGGGCCGCAAGATTGTCCACTGCGGCGGCGATGGTGCGGGTCAGGCTGCAAAGATCTGCAACAACATGATCCTCGGCATCTCGATGATCGGCGTCTGCGAAGCGTTCGGTCTGGCTGAAAAGCTGGGCCTCTCGCATCAGGCGCTGTTCGATGTCGCCTCGACCTCATCGGGCCAGTGCTGGTCGTTGACGACCTATTGCCCTGTGCCCGGTCCCGTGCCGACATCGCCTGCCAACAACGACTACCGGCCTGGTTTTGCCACGGCGCTGATGCTGAAGGACTTGCTGCTGTCGCAAGAAGCAGCACAACAATCCGGCGCCGCGACACCGCTCGGAGCCCACGCGGCCGACCTCTACGCCCAGTTCGAGGCAGCCGGACACGGCGGCGAGGACTTTTCCGCCATCATCCGGATGCTGCAGGAGATACCGCGGGAATAAGATGGTTTCGGAGTTGGAAGACTGTCATATCCTGCAATTTCAGCTGGATATGCCTGTCAGTTCCTTCTGAACTTTAAGCAGTGACGGAATATAACGGTCAGCGACAGCCTGCATCGGCTCTTCCGATGCGGCGAGCCCGATATTCAATGCGGCGACAACCTGGCCGCGGGGGCCGAATAGCGGGACGGCCAGAGAGCGGAGGCCGATTTCGACCTCCTGATCGATGCAGGCATAGCCGCGATGACGGATGCGGAGCAGTTCGCCCTTGAGTGTTTCGATGTCGGTCACGGTCTTTGCGGTCCTCGCCACGAGCGGCTTTGATGAAAGAAGATCTTCTGCCTGCTCGACAGGAAGTGCTGCCAGCATCACCCGCCCCATAGAGGTGCAGTAGGCTGGAAGGCGTGAGCCCGGCATCAGCGAAATCGACATGACCCTGCGCTGCGCGGCCCGCGCGACGTAGACGATGTCACTCGCATCAAGAATGGAAACGGATGTGCTTTGGCCTGTCTGTTCGGACAGGTCATCGAGCCAGGGCTGCACGATCTTCGGAAGTGGCATCGCTGCCAGGCATCCCGTTCCCAGTCGCAAGACGCGGGGCGTGACGGTGAAGAATTTTCCGTCATAGGCACAATAGCCGAGTTCGGAGAGCGTCAGGAGGCATCGTCTCACCGTCGCGCGATCATAACCGGTGAGCTGTGAGGCTTCGGCGATGCTGAGACGCGGTCGCTCGGCAGAGAAGGCTTCTATGACCTTGAGGCCCTTTGCCAGCCCGCCCATCATGTCTCTCGTCTTGACGTCCAACAGAGCCTCATTTTGTGCGATAATCGTACAAAGAGACGATATCGCACAAATGGTTTGCCGTCCATCCTTATGGGATTTAGTTGTTTCTGCAGCGGGAGCGGTTTGCGGAGGATACTGATGGATAAAACAATTCGGACTTTGGCTGATGCCGTGTCCAAGATCACCGACGGTGCAACGGTGATGATCGGTGGCTTCGGAGGCTCCGGTGCGCCGATCGAACTCATCCACGCGCTGATCGACAATGGTCCTAAAAACCTGACCGTGATCAATAACAACGCCGGGAACGGACGCATCGGTATTGCGGCGATGATCGATGCGGGCATGATCGCGAAGATGATCTGCTCCTTCCCTCGCTCGTCCGATCCGCGCGCCTTCACCGATACCTATCTGGCCGGAAAGATCGAGTTGGAACTCGTCCCCCAGGGCACGCTTGCCGAGCGGATCCGCGCAGGTGGCGCCGGCATACCGGCCTTCTACACGCCGACGGGTTATGGAACGGAACTGGCCGAGGGCAAGCCGGTCGCCGAGTTCGATGGACGACATTATGTGCAGGAGCGCTGGCTCAAGGCCGACTTTGCCGTCGTCAAGGCGCATCTCGGCGACACCCATGGCAACCTCACCTATCGCAAGGCCGGCCGGAACTTCAATCCTCTGATGTGCATGGCGGCGACCACCACCATCGCCCAGGTCTCGCAGATCGTCGAACCCGGCGACATCGACCCCGAACACGTGATCACGCCCGGCATCTTTGTCGATGCGGTGGTTGAGGTCTCAAACCCTCAGCAAGAGGAAGAACTCATCCGGGCCGGAGTGGCCTATGCCGGAGGAATGAGCGCATGAGCGGCGAAACTCAGACACTGGATACCCGCGAAGACATCAAACTGTCGAACACGCAGATCGCCTGGCGTGCCGCGCAGGACATCGAAGATGGCGCCTATATCAATCTCGGGATCGGTTTTCCGGAAATGGTCGCCCGCTATCAGCCGCCCGGCAGACAGGCGATCTTCCACACGGAAAACGGCATCCTCGATTTCGGTGAGCCTCCGGCAGCCGGTGAGGAAGACTGGGATCTGATCAACGCGGGCAAAAAGGCCGTCACGGTCAAGCCCGGCGCGGCTTTCTTTCATCATGCGGACAGCTTCGCCATGGTGCGGGGCGGCCATCTCGACGTTGCAATCCTCGGCGCCTATCAGGTGGCGGAAAATGGCGACCTCGCCAACTGGCGTGTTGGCTCCAAGGGCGTGCCGGCGGTCGGCGGCGCCATGGATCTGGTGCATGGTGCCAAGCAGGTTTTTGTCATCACCGAGCATGTGACGAAGGACGGCAAGCCGAAGCTTGTCTCCAAATGCACCTTCCCTCTAACGGGCGTCGGCTGCATTACGAGGGTCTATACGAGCCATGCGGTAATCGATATCGCGGACGGTCGTTTTGTCCTGCGTGAGAAGCTTGCCGCAATGACCATTGAAGAATTGCAGGCGATGACCGGCGCGCAGCTCCATGTGGACGGCGCTGTTGCCGATCTTGTCGTACCGGCGCTTTGAGGAGAGATCGATGACCGAAGCATTTATCTGCGATTATATCCGTACCCCGATCGGTCGTTTCGGCGGCGCGCTGTCATCGGTCCGTGGGGACGATCTGGGCGCTGTACCTCTTAGGGCATTGATGGAGCGAAACGCTGCCGTCGACTGGGAAGCGGTCGGCGACGTGGTCTTTGGCTGCGCCAACCAGGCGGGCGAAGATAACCGGAATGTCGCGCGCATGTCGCTGCTGCTTGCCGGCCTGCCTGTTTCCGTATCCGGCACGACGATCAACCGTCTCTGCGGATCGGGCATGGATGCCGTGATCACCGCTGCCCGCGCCATCAAGGCCGGCGAAGCCGAGATTATGATTGCCGGTGGCGTCGAAAGCATGAGCCGTGCGCCATTTGTGATGCCGAAGGCCGAGACCGCGTTTTCGCGCAACGCCGAGATCTATGACACCACCATTGGGTGGCGTTTCGTCAATCCGCTGATGAAAAAGCAGTATGGCGTCGATTCCATGCCGGAAACGGGCGACAACGTCGCGATCGATTATCACGTCTCTCGCGAGGATCAGGACGCTTTTGCACTGCGCAGCCAGGAGAAAGCCTCCGCAGCTCAGCAGAACGGCCGTCTAGCGCGCGAAATCACACCAGTCAGCGTCCCGCAACGCAAGGGCGACAGCATCATTGTCGACAAGGACGAGCATCCCCGTACGACCAGCCTGGAGGCATTGGCCAAGCTCAGGCCGGTGAACAAGATCGAAGGCGGCACGGTCACGGCCGGCAACGCATCCGGCGTCAATGACGGGGCCGCGGCACTGATCATCGCCTCGCAGGAAGCGGCCCTAAAATATGGCCTGACGCCGATTGCACGCATCCTCGGCGGCGCTGCGGCTGGCGTTCCGCCACGGGTGATGGGCATCGGGCCTGCGCCAGCGACGCAGAAACTCTGCGCACGCCTCGGCCTGTCGCCGCAGGATTTCGGGATTGTCGAGCTGAACGAAGCCTTCGCCTCTCAGGGCATCGCCGTTTTGCGCGAGCTCGGAATCCCCGATGATGCAGAGCATGTCAACGCGAATGGCGGTGCCATCGCGCTGGGTCACCCGCTCGGCATGTCCGGAGCACGCATTGCCGGAACCGCGGCAATGGAGCTATCGCTGGGTAGTACGCGATACGCGCTTGCCACGATGTGCGTCGGCGTTGGCCAGGGGATCGCCCTCGCCTTGGAACGGGTTTAGCGGATTGCAGCCGGGCCTCGAACTCAATTCGAGGCTCTCGGCAACCATTGGCGGCTGTCGCTGTTGATAGTGGAGGCGCGCGGCGAGTCCGGATAGCGTCTCCCCCTCGAAAACTCGTAAGGATCGGCAGCATGAACGAACCGCAGGAGTTTGCGCACAGCACCAATGGAGATCGGTGGTTTATCGAACCTGCTTCCGAGAACCATCGCGCAACGGTCACGCACCGTGGCAACTTGCCGTCCGGTGGCCACGAAACGCGGATTCCAGTGGACGTGTTCTTAAGTCAACACCCACGTGGCCCCGAGCACGACGCGCTTGAGCGGATGCTATCTGCACTTCCCGTGAGGAGCTCCACGATTGAGACTGGGACTGCGTCCGGCCTGTCGATGCTGGCCCATCAGTATCTGCGTCTCGGTGGCCGTCGCAGCGCTACGCGTGCATGGGGAACCGATACCAAAGAAGCTGAAGATTTCTGGAACGAGAATATCGCTGTGCTCGACACCGTGGGAAGGCGTGAAGTCGAGACGTATCTGCCGACGATCGGAGGTCCGTGATCTCTGGTCGACTATAGCGGTAGTCGGAGCCACGGTCATCAAACAAGATCGGCCGCGCAGGCTGCGGGCCGAGTTCATTCGAAGTCGGGCTGGTGTCAGGCCTTCTTGGCGCGCTTGGCAATCAGGGCAGCAGTCGCAGAGGCGCGGTCTTCAATTTCTTTTGCAAGGCGCGCAGCCTTGAGCCGAGCCGTCTTTGAGTCACGTTCGGCGACGTGTGCGTTTAATTCTGCGACCGCTTCGACGCGGGAGAAAAACTGGGTCTGGGTCTGAGCAAATGCGGCTTCCGCACGCTCGCGCGACTTCGACATTGTTTCCGTCATTTCTTATCCAATCCTGGCGGTAGACGCCAAATAAGAAGGCCGAGCACGTATGCTCGGCCCTCACCAACTGCTACTTCGACAGTGCCAGTACATCCGTGGTCAAAGCGAAGCAAAAATCGAATTAAGCAGCCTGAAGGTTGCAGGCCGACATCTTGCCCGACTTTGCGTCGCGCTCAAGTTCGTAGCCCAGCTTCTGGCCTTCGACGATTTCGCGCATTCCGGCGCGCTCGACTGCGGAGATGTGAACGAACGCATCAGCGCCGCCATCGTCAGGCTGAATGAAGCCGAAGCCCTTAGTGGAATTAAACCATTTTACTGTGCCGGTGGTCATAGTGAACCCTTTCAAAGCATAGAGAAGAAATCTGCAAAACGAGATCTTGCAGAAGGTGATAGCGATTTGTTTTGAAGAGGAAGTTCGCTCAGGCGCTTCGTTCGAAGCGCAATAACCAAAGATCAGCAAGCAAAATATCGATAAACCACAAATAGCGGCTACGCTCCCGAAAGTCAACTTTTAGTTTCCCCGGCCCGACTGGAGCGCTTTCGAAGAGGTTGAGTGAGCGACAACGGAACCGATTGTGGATCAGCTTGTTTCTGCTCAGAACGCTAGACTGGAGATCAAACCATGCAAGAAACACGTCGCCCGACACCTCCCCATCCCGCCCAGCATCAGGATCCGCCAGGCCAGACCGCATTGATGGATCCGGCGCCGGATCATGGCGAACACTCCTACAAGGGCAATGGTCGTCTTGAGGGCAAGGTCGCGCTTATCACCGGTGCTGACTCAGGCATCGGCAAAGCTGTGGCGATCGCATTCGCCCGCGAAGGCGCAGATATCCTGATTTCGTACCTCAGCGAACACGAAGACGCTGAAGACACGGCGAAGTGGGTGCGCGAAGCAGGCCGCAAGGCAGTGGTCGTTCCCGGCGACATCAAGTCGGAAGAGCATTGCAACGCGCTCGTGAAGCGCACGGCCGATGAGCTCGGAAAAATTGACATCCTCGTCAACAATGCCGCCTTCCAGCGCACCTATGCCACCATTACCGATATCACTGCGGAAGAGTGGGACGAGACGTTCCGGACCAACATCTACGCACCATTCTTCCTATCGAAGGCGGCTGTCCCTCTGATGAAGCCGGGTAGCTCGATCATCAACACGACGTCGATCCAGTCGCGTCAACCTTCGCCACAGCTTCTCGCCTACGCCTCGACCAAGGGTGCCATCTCCAACTTCACGGCTGGTCTTGCCGAAATGGTGGCAGAACATGGGATCCGGGTGAATGCCGTCGCGCCGGGCCCGATCTGGACGCCTCTCATTCCCTCGACCATGCCGGCTGAAAAGGCGGCGAAGTTCGGCGAGCAGACCCTGCTCGGTCGTGCGGGCCAGCCAGCCGAATTGGCAGGTGCCTATGTTCTCTTGGCGTCCGACCTTGGCAGCTACATGACCGGCGCCGTCATTCCGGTGACCGGCGGCGAGATCATGATCTGATCCGTTCATTGTCGTTCGGTTTCGGGAAGGCTCGCTCCTCTCCCGAAACCGCTCTCGAAGAGCGAGTTTCGGTACCCATAGAAACACGAGCCGGATCAGAGGATGTCTCGATCCCCACACAAACAAGCAAGGAAAACCCAATGGCCGATCATTCCCAGTCGCCTGCTGCCGCGTCTCTTCTTCGCGAACAGGCAGCACAACGCGCCCGCACTCCAGACGAAGTCCTGCAACAGGGCCTCGAGGAGACCTTCCCGGGTTCCGATCCTGTTTCATCTTCGTCCACTGCCACAGGCTTTGGCGGCCCGAGCACGAGTTCAGACGAACCGCTTGTCGATGAAGCGCTGGCATCGGTCCACGACCGCGACAACTCGGCAACTGCCAAAGCACGAGATACGCTGACAGCCCTCCGCGCAGAGCTCGAAAGTTTGAAGGACAGAGCCGTAGAGCCGGCAACCTACCGCGAGTACGCGAACGAACCCCGCCTTATTGTGGACGACATCAAGCGCGGTATCCAAAGATCGCCAATCGGAGCCGTTGGGCTTGCGGCGGCTATCGGATTTCTGTGGGGCATCACGCGATAACCACGCTCAACCATAAGTATTTGTGACGAAGACTGGAACACCCTGCATTTCCACCCGTTCGCTCACTAAGAGATTACGCAAAAGTGTTCATGAACGGAGAATGGAAATGGCTTTCAATGTTCTGATTGTCGAAGATCAGCCGATTATTGCAATGGGTCTGGAGGACGCTGTCGAAGCGTTGGGGCACCATTCAATCGGTGTGGCGAGAAACAAAGCGGAAGCCACGTTGCTTGCGGCCACAGCGGATATGGCTTTGGTCGATGTTAACCTCGATGACGGTCCAACCGGTCCGGGCATCGGGCGCGACCTCGCAATCGCCGACATCACCGTCTTGTTCATGACGAGCGATCCGGGCGCGTTGGGGGCGGGCGTGAAGGGAACGCTTGGCGTCATGGAGAAGCCGATCCTCGATCTCGAGGTCGTGAAAGCAATCCAGTACGTAGCGGACAGACGCGCCGGGATCGAGGGCACGTGCCCGCCGGACCGCCTCAGAACGTTTCCCGTCACAAAGCAGTAAGACTGGCGTCGTCCCGATATAGTGTCGGGACGACCATTAGCCGCTCGCAGCGCCCTTCCACCTTTCAATCGAACAGTCGTCTATCGATTATCCGTCGTGTGCCCGAATAATATCGAGGAACGCGTCGCCATAACGCTCAAGTTTCGCTTGCCCGACGCCGGATACACCGAGGAGCGCATCGTGGGTTGTCGGCCTCTGCGTTGCAAACGCAATCAGCGTCGCATCGGCGAATACGACGTAGGGAGGGATCGCCAGATCCTTCGCAATCGTCATTCTCATTTTGCGCAATGCCTCAAACAAGACCGCATCGGTCTCTCCCAACTGCGACCTTGGGTTTTTCGAGCCTGCCGTTTGCCCTCGTGCCGTCTTGCGGCCGGTCACCGGGTCCTTGCGGAAACGGACGGTCCGCTCGTGGCGGAAGACATCGCGTGCCGAAGGCTCCAGTTTCAAAGCCCCGAAAGCCTGGTGATCGACGCGCACCAGGCCTGCGGCCAGAAGCTGGCGATAGACGGACTGCCACGTCTTTTGCGCCAGATCCTTTCCCGCACCGAAGACCGGCATGTCCACATGGCCAAAGCGACGTGTCTTTTCGTTGTCATTGCCGAGCAGGACATCGATCAAATGGCCGGTACCGAACCGTTCCTCTGTTCGATACACGGCAGCGAGCGCCTTGATGGCGGCCTCGGTTCCGTCCCAGGTGTCCACGGGCTTGATGCAGGTATCGCAGTTTCCGCAATGCCCCGCATGCTCTTCTCCAAAATGTGCGAGGATCGCCTGTCGTCGGCAGCCGGCCGTCTCGCAGATCGCAAGCAACGCATTGAGCTTGGCGCGCTCGACCCGCTTGACGTCGTCGCCGGACGTGCCGTTGTCGATCATCCTGCCGCGCTGAATGACGTCGGCCATCCCGTAGGCCATCCAAACTTCGGACGGCAGACCGTCACGACCGGCACGGCCCGTCTCCTGATAATAGGCTTCGACTGAGCTCGGCAAATCCAGGTGCGCGACGTAGCGTACATCGGGTTTGTCGATGCCCATCCCGAAGGCGACGGTCGCGACGAGGCAGAGGTCTTCCTCTTTCAAGAAGGCGTCCTGATTGGCATCGCGAACCTCCCGGTCCATACCCGCATGGTAGGGCAACGCGCGGATGCCTTGCGCACTCAGCCACTCCGCGGTTTCCTCGACCTTCGCGCGCGACAGGCAGTAGACGATACCGCTCGATCCCTTGTGATTCTCCAGGAAGCGCAGCAACTGCTGGCGCGGCTGATCCCGCTCGACGATCTCGTAGGCAATGTTCGGGCGATCGAACGATGCGTTGAAGACCCGGGCATTGCGCAGGGTGAGCCTGTCGATGAGATCTTCCCGCGTATGCGGGTCGGCGGTCGCGGTCAGCGCCATACGCGGCACGCCCGGGTAAAGGTCGGCGAGTTCACCGAGCTGCCGATACTCCGGGCGAAAATCATGCCCCCATTGCGAGACGCAATGCGCTTCATCGATTGCAAACAGCGCGACCTTGGCGTCTCCGATCAACTCGCGAAACCCTGATGTCACGATCCTCTCGGGGGTCACGTACAGCATGTCGAGCGTGCCGGCCGCGAGCGCGCGTTTGACCTCGCCGAACGTTTCCCGCGGCATGGAGGAGTTGATCGAAGCGGCACGGACTCCGATCTGCTTCAACGCTTCGACCTGATCGCGCATCAGCGCAATCAGCGGCGAAACAACGATGCCGACGCCGTCGCGGCAGAGAGCCGGGATCTGAAAGCACAGGGATTTTCCTGCGCCCGTCGGAAACAGCACAACCGCGTCTCCGCCCGAAACAACATGGCGAACGACAGCCTCCTGGTCGCCGCGAAAGGAAGGGTAGCCGTAAACCTTCTGCAAAACCCCGACCGGATCCGCCTGCATACCGCTTTTGCGTTCATCATCTTGGCTGGTTGATTTCGCTTGCATGAGCTCGTTCCGCCTCCATCCTTGCTCGCGAGCCATCTCACACGGCACGACCTTTGCAAAGCCCGCCGACGCAGATATCGCCACTATCCATCAAGCGGTTCGTGCCCGAATGACATTGAGGCACGAAACAAATGACCTGATAGAAAATGTCAATCGGCACACCCCTAGATTTAAGGGGGCAGCGGGATCGCGACCGCGTTGCAAAATTAGCAAACGATAATATTAGATACCGATAATTTGAACACTTTAGGAACATTCTAAAAACCTGTCGGCACCGTTCAAAACGGATTGCCAGACGGTCATAGAGAATATCTATCATATTCTGGTCGAAGCAGTCACCATATAGCTACTCTGAAACCGTTTGCAAAAACTGCGGACAAGCCGGCTCTCATGGGCCAGCTTTCTCAGGCCTCTCCGAAACAAAATGCCCGGCTCGCGATTGCATCGCAACATCGTGATGAAACACCACCGTACGATTTGCCGCCTTCCGCGTTACCTGCCGAGCAACTCATCTCGGCAGCGACGGAACAGGCCAAATTACGATGATCCCCACACAGTTCTCCTACCCGAAGATGGGGTTGCTGCCGCGGCTCGCAGCCATCGGCTGTGCCGTTGCACTTGCCGGCTGCAATCTGCAGGCCGAGGAGGAAGCAAAGCCACCGCGCCAGCCAACGGAAGTTGGGATTGTGACGGCGATGACAGAAGACGTGCCGCTCGTGAACGAGCTTGCAGGTCGCACCTCCCCGTTCGAGACTTCTGAGGTCAGGCCCCAGGTGTCAGGGATCATCGAGGCTCGCTCGTTTACCGAAGGTGCTTTCGTCAAGAAGGGAGACACGCTCTACCAGATCGATGCAAGCCTGTTCGAAGCCTCGGTTGCGGAGGCACGCGCCAATCTCGAAAGTGCCAAGGCCGGCGAAGACAACGCGCGGATCGAATTCGAACGTTTAAAGCCCCTGGCCCAAAAGGGAGCGGTTAGCGAGCAGGCGTTTACGGATGCCACTGCAGCGCTCCGGTCTGCCACTGCGGCCGTCGCACAGAACAATGCGAAGCTCCAGACCGCGGAGATCAACCTGCGCTACAGCAAGGTGACCGCGCCGATCAGCGGCAGGATCGGCCGTTCGCTGGTGACGACAGGTGCGCTCGTATCGGCTCAGCAGACGCAGGCCTTGGCGACCATCCAGCGCCTCGACCCAATCTTCGTCGATATTCAGCAATCCTCGACCGCGCTTCTGAAGCTGCGAGATGCGATGGCCTCGAGCGAATTGTCCAAGGACACGGCCGAGGTGCGTTTGAAACTGGAAGACGGTCAGGAATATCCGCTTCCGGGCAAACTCCAGTTTACCGATGTCACCGTCAATCCGTCGACCGGATCTGTCACACTTCGCGCCGAGTTTCCGAACCCCGACGCCATCCTGCTGCCAGGCATGTATGTCCGCGCAGTTCTCTCACAGACTCAAGCGAAGGACGCGATCCTCGTGCCGCAGCAGAGCGTGACGAGGAGCCCGACGGGAGAGGCAAGCGCGCTCGTGGTCGGCGAGGGAGATACCGTCCAGCGGCGTGCGCTACAGGTCGCTCAGGCTGTCGGCAATCGCTGGCTTGTGACGGAAGGCCTTGCTCCCGGAGACCGGGTCATCGTTGAAGGCGTCTCCAAGGTCAAACCCGACGACAAGGTCAAGATTGTTGACTTGGGTAAGAAGCAGACCGCAGAAGCAACAGAGAACAAGGCGGTCCCCGCGCTATGATCAGCCGTATCTTTGTCGATCGTCCAATCTTTGCCTGGGTGATCGCGATCGTGATCATGTTGGGTGGTATCGGCTCCATCCTGACGCTTCCGGTCGAGCAGTATCCGGATATCGCGCCGCCGCAGGTGAACATCCGCGCCAATTACACTGGGGCTTCAGCTGCAACGCTTGAAACCAGCGTGACACAGGTGATCGAGCAGCAGCTTACCGGCATCGACGGCCTCATCTACTTCACGTCGACCTCCAGCGCCGAAGGCCAGGTCACGATCGCGGTAACATTCGACAAGGGGACCGATCCTGATATCGCGCAGGTTCAGGTTCAAAACAGAGTGCAGCAGGCTCTCTCTCGCCTGCCCCAGCAGGTGCAGCAGCAAGGTCTCACCGTTACGAAGTCCAACAGTGACTTTTTGCTTGTCGCCGCAGTTTACGATGAAACCGATAAGGCGAAGGATTCCGATATTTCGGACTACATTGCCGCCAATCTCCAGGAGCGGATCGGTCGCCTTCCCGGCGTCGGCGATACCAACCTTTTCGGCTCGCAATACGCGATGCGGGTCTGGCTCGACCCGGGTCGTTTGTTTTCATACGGGATGATGCCGTCGGACGTCATCACCGCGATCGAGGCGCAGAATACGCAGGTTGCGGCCGGCCAGATCGGCGCCCAACCCTCCCCCGACACGCAGATGCTGAATGCGATCGTGACCGCCCGTTCGCGCCTGACGACACCGGAGGAGTTCCAGCGGATCGTCATCCGCACGGACGAAAGTGGCGCACGTGTCACCTTGGCGGATGTCGCCCGCGTCGAACTCGGACAGGAAAGCTATACGCGCTTCACCCGTTTCAACCGTCATCCGGCATCCGGCATCGCCGTTCAGCTTGCCCCCGGCGCGGACGCGCTTGAAACGGCCGAGCTGGTGAAAGCGGCTATCGATGGCGAAGCGGCAAACATGCCGGATGGCTACCGCGTCACCTACCCTCGTGACTCCACCGAGTTCATCCGGCTTTCGATCGAGGAAGTGGTGAAAACGCTGATCGAGGCGATCGTTCTTGTCGTCATCGTCATGTTCGTCTTCCTGCGCAGCTGGCGCGCGACGCTTATTCCAGCACTTGCCGTCCCGGTCGTCGTGCTCGGCACCTTCGGCGTGCTCGCACTGTTCGGATATTCGATCAACACGCTCACCCTATTCGGACTGGTCCTTTCGATCGGTCTTCTGGTCGATGACGCGATCGTCGTCGTCGAGAATGTCGAACGTGTCATGGAGGAGGAGCCGGACTTAAGCCCCCGAGACGCGACGCTTCGCTCGATGGGTGAAATCCAGACGGCGTTGATTGCGATCGCGCTGGTCCTGTCGGCGGTGTTTGTTCCGATGGCATTCTTCGGCGGCTCAACCGGTGTCATTTACCGGCAGTTCTCGGTCACTGTTATCTCCGCAATGGTTCTGTCGGTCGTGGTGGCGCTGGTGCTGACGCCGGCCCTGACCGCAACCCTCATGAAACCACGCGTCAAAGAGAATGCGCCGAAGCGCACTGGTGGTCTGATCCGGCGATTTGGGACGATGTTCGACCGTGGTTACGGCTGGGTTCAAAAGACATATCTCGCGGCCGTCAATATCGCCATCCGCAGGATCTGGCTTTCGATCATCGCCTTTTGTGCGCTGGTCGGCGCCGTCGTGTTTCTCTTCCTCCAACTTCCCGGCGGCTTTCTTCCGGTTGAGGATCAGGGTTACGGCGTGGTTCAGTACACGCTTCCGCCCGGCGCAACACGCGTTCGCACGGTCGAGACGGCAGCCGCGATCGAAGACCACTTCCTCGGACCGGAGCAGGCGAATATTGCTGGCCTGTTTACGATTTCGGGTTTCCGTTTCAGCGGTTCCGGCCAGAACGTCGGTCAGGGTTTTGTGCAGTTCAAGCCATGGGACGAACGAGTGGGCGAAGAGAACGCGGCCGCCTCGATTGTGGCGCGTGCCACAGCCGCGCTCGGGCGCTCCTTGCGCGACGCCCAGTTCTTTGCGCTGACACCGCCATCGGTGCAGGGACTGGGTCAGTCCAACGGCTTCACCATGCAACTTTTGAACAATGGCGATCTCAGCCTGACGGAGTTCAAGCAGCGGCGCGACCAGCTTCTCGCTGCGGCGACGGCGGATCCGACACTTGCGCGCGTACGTCCGAGCGGACTTGAAGACGTCCCGACGGTACAGATCGACATAGACGACGAAAAGGTCGGCGCACTCGGGATCCAGCAGTCCGATGTCGATGCAACCCTGAGCGCAGCCTGGGGTGGCGTCTATGTCAACGATTTTGTGGACCGTGGGCGCGTGAAGCGGGTCTACGTCCAGGGTGATGCCGCCCACCGCGGCGCTGTCGAGGATCTCGACGGCTGGTATGTGCGCACGGCAAGCGGCGAAATGGCACCTTTCTCTTCGTTTGCCAAGACGAGCTGGTCCCAGGCGCCGACAACGCTGACGCGGTTCAACGGGTTGCAGTCCTATGAAATCCAGGGACAAGCGGGACCGGGCCTAAGCTCCGGTCAGGCAATGGACCGTATGACGGAACTGGCCGCGGACCTGCCGGGGACGTCGGTGGCCTGGAGCAGTCTCTCGTACCAGGAAAGACTGTCCGCCGGACAAGCGCCCATCCTCTACGGGCTGTCGCTTCTCGTCATCTTCTTATGTCTTGCAGCACTTTACGAAAGCTGGTCGATCCCGTTCTCGGTCATGCTCATCATCCCGCTTGGCATCATCGGAGCGGTCTGTGCTGTCACGTTGCGCGGACTGGAGAACGACGTTTACTTCCAGATCGGCCTTCTGACCACGATGGGCCTTTCCGCAAAGAATGCGATCCTGATCGTCGAGTTCGCGGAACAGGCGGAACGGGCCGGCAAGAGCGCTTACGATTCGGCCATGGAAGCCGCCCGCCTGCGGCTAAGACCGATCCTGATGACCAGTCTTGCCTTCATCTTCGGCGTTTTGCCGCTTGCAATTTCGTCCGGCGCGGGTGCACAGAGCCGCATCGCGATCGGTACGGCGGTCATCGGCGGCATGATCACGGCGACGATCCTTGCAACGCTTTACGTCCCGCTGTTTTTCGTGCTCGTACGGCGCATCTTCAGCGGTCGCAAAGCTAAGGCAGAAAATCTGGAGGCCAAGACAGAGACCGCATAGCACCAGCATGTCCGTTATAGATGTTGCTGTTTTTTTCGCGCGGTCCGGTTAAAACCTCATGATCTACTTCACCAGCGACACTCATTTTGGCGATCCCCGCGTGTTGCGCATCGACCGGCGACCGTTCCCGGACATGGTCGCGCACGACGAGGCACTCATTCAATACTGGAATGATATAGTCGGCGCTGACGACGATGTCTGGCATCTCGGCGATTTCATGTCGGTACGCGGTGGCGATTGCGATGGGCTACTGGCGAAGCTCAACGGCCGCAAACACCTGATCATCGGCAATAACGACCCGGAGACCACGACGTCGGCCAGTGGCTGGACGTCCGTGCAGCACTATCATGAGCTTCATATCGACGATGTCCATCTGATCCTCTGCCACTACGCGTTTCGCACCTGGAACAAGATGGGCAAGAAATCGATCAACCTCCACGGCCACTCGCATGGCCGGCTCAAACCGCTGCCACGGCAGTTTGATGTTGGCGTCGATGCGCAGGGGCTTCGGCCGGTAACGCTGGAGGATGTCGTCAAGAAGAAGGCTGCGCCAAAGATCGCCTCTGTCGTGACACTGGGCGGCGGACATGCAAGCGGATAGAAGAGAGCGGTTTTTGTTGAAGAGGGAATTCCAACTTCTGGGCGCTGGCGCTTTGATGGTCGCGGCTGCCTTTGCCGACCCTGTCGCTGCCGAGACCTCACTTCCGGAACCAACCAAAGAGACGGAGTGCCTCTACGAGCGGCGCGACGGCGACGAGGCGCTCTGCATCGCCAAGGAGACGTTCAACGTCGATCTCTGTCACGCAATTGAACATTTCGCGACAGAACAGAAGATCCCGCCCGCCTTTTTCGCCCGCCTGATATGGCGCGAGAGCCTTTTTCGGCCTGAAGCAGTCAGCCCGAAAGGCGCGCAGGGCATCGCGCAATTCATGCCGGATACGGCCCGTCTACGCGGTTTGAACAACAGCTTCAACGTTCTCGAAGCGCTTGATGCCTCCGCGACATATCTCGCTGAAATGAGAGGTAAGTTCGGCAATTTCGGTCTCTCGGCGGCCGCTTACAATGCCGGCGAAGCACGGCTGCAGAGGTTCCTCACCTCGGGAAGCCTGCCGATGGAGACGCGGGACTACGTCTTCGCGATTACAGGCTATCCCGCGGAAGTCTGGAGAGACAATGCTCCGGCGGTTGCCGCACCCGATCTGGACCCTCAAAAACCGTTCAAGGACGCCTGCGTCGCGCTGGCGGACACGCGTCGCATCAACGATCCGGTTCTCGGCGCGTCAGCCGACTGGGCGCCCTGGGGTGTCCAGCTCGCCGCGCATTATAACCCTGGCGTTGCCGGCCGGCTGTTTGCCGCCTCGGCTGCGAAACTGCCCTCGCCGCTTAATGCCGAACGCGCACTTATCGTGCGCCAGCGCGGCGGAAATTTCGGTCGTCGTCCGCGATACGCAGCCCGCATCGGTGAGGAAAGCCGGGCCGCTGCAGTCAAGCTTTGCAATGAAATCAAAGCCCACGGCGTTTCCTGCACGGTTCTCAAGAACCGCTGAAACTCTGTGTCCCGAGTGCGGCGTCGGCACCGATTATGAGAGATCGTCGGCAAACCTTACTCGAACTCCATGATCAGTTCATCGACCGCGAGGCTCTGGCCGGGTACGGCTGTCACCCGCTTTACCACGCCACGACGTTCCGCCTTCAGGACATTTTCCATCTTCATCGCCTCGACAGTCGCCAGCGTCTGACCTGCTTCGACCTGATCGCCCACGCCGACCGTGACCGAGGTGATGACACCGGGCATCGGGCAGAGCAGCATTCGCGACATATCCGGCGGGACCTTGACCGGCATCAGGCGTGCAAGCTGCGCAACACGCGGTGAACGCACCCGCGCCCTGACATCCATACCGCGCCAACGTAGCCGGATGGCCGATCCGATCAGATCGATTTTCACTTCGGCAACTCTGTCACCGATGGTAAAACTGGCAAGTCGCTTGCCGGGCAGCCAGTCCGAAGAGATCGCGAAGCGACTGCCATCTGCAAATACGACGGCGCTTTCTGCCGATCCGGTCTCGATCGTGACCGTTTCCTCAGCGTCTGCCAGTGCCACGATCCAGTCCTTGGCCGTCACGCGGCCAGCGGTCGCAAGCGTTCCTGAGATCTGCAGCGCCCGCTGCCTGATCATCTGATGCGCAAACGCCGCAATCACTGCCAGCGTCCGCAACGCATCCGCATCGGGATGCACACCGGAAAAGCCATCGGGAAACTCCTCGGCGATATAGGCCGTCGTCAAGTTGCCGGAGCGGAAACGCTCCTGGCTCATGACCGCCGAGAGGAAGGGTAGGTTGTGGCCGATGCCCTCGACCTCAAAACCGTCGAGCGCTGTCGCCATCGCATCGATCGCAGCCGTCCTGTCTTTCGCCCAGGTGCAGAGCTTGGCGACCATCGGGTCGTAGTACATCGAAATCTCGCCACCCTCGAAGACGCCGGTATCGTTGCGCACGATCGTGCCATCGTGCTTGACGCCCTCGACCGGTGGACGGTAGCGGCTGAGCCTGCCGATCGACGGCAGGAAATTGCGATAGGGATCTTCGGCATAGAGCCGGCTTTCGATCGCCCAGCCTTCAAGCTTCACGTCGTCCTGGCTGAGGGCCAGCTTTTCACCGGCCGCGATCCGGATCATCTGTTCGACGAGATCGACGCCGGTAATTAGCTCCGTCACAGGATGCTCGACCTGCAGCCGGGTGTTCATTTCGAGGAAGTAGAATTTCCTGTTGCCGTCGACGATGCATTCGACTGTGCCCGCGGAGAAATAACCAACGGCCTTTGCGAGCAAGACGGCCTGCTCGCCCATCGCTTTCCGGGTCTGCTCATCGAGGAAGGGAGACGGCGCTTCCTCGATAACCTTCTGGTTTCGCCTCTGGATCGAGCATTCGCGCTCCCCGAGATAGAGCGTGGTCCCGTGCTGGTCGCCGAGTACCTGGATCTCGATGTGACGCGGTTGCGTCACGAATTTTTCGATGAAGATGCGATCGTCGCCAAAGGAAGACTTCGCCTCGTTTTTGGATGACTGGAAACCTTCCCGGGCTTCGGCATCGTTCCAGGCGATCCGCATGCCCTTGCCGCCACCGCCGGCAGACGCCTTGATCATGACCGGATAGCCGATCGAGGAGGAAATCTTTACGGCCTCATCGGCATCCGCAATGAGATCCATGTGACCCGGCACGGTCGAAACGCCCGCTTCGGCGGCGATCTTCTTGGACGTGATCTTGTCGCCCATCGCTTCGATCGCCCTGACCGGCGGACCGACGAAGATGATGCCGGCTTTCTCGAGCGCTGCTGCGAACAGGGCGTTTTCCGACAGAAACCCGTATCCAGGGTGGACGGCATCTGCGCCTGTTTTCGCGACGGCATCGAGAATACGGTCGATGACGATATAGGACTGGTCGGAAGGTGCTGGACCGATATGAACCGCCTCATCCGCCATCCTCACATGCAGCGCATCACGATCGGCGTCCGAGTAGACGGCGACGGTTGCGATACCCATCCGCTTGGCGGTCCGGATGACCCGGCAGGCAATTTCGCCGCGATTGGCGATCAGGATTTTCTTGATCATGCTTGGAGCCTCACAGCGGGATTGTGTCGTGCTTTTTCCAATGGGTCTGCACCTGCTTGTCGCGCAACGAGGCAAATGCCCTTGCGATACGACGGCGCGACGAATGCGGCATGATCACATCGTCGATAAAGCCACGCTCTGCCGCGATAAACGGGTTGGCGAACCGCTCCTCGTATTCCCGGGTGCGGGCTGCGATCTTGTCCGGATCGTCAAGCTCCGACCTATACAGGATCTCGGTCGCACCTTTAGCGCCCATAACGGCGATTTCAGCCGTCGGCCAGGCATAGTTGATATCGGCGCCGATATGCTTGGACGCCATCACGTCATACGCGCCCCCATATGCCTTGCGGGTTATCAGCGTCACCATCGGCACGGTGGCCTGCGAATAGGCAAACAGCAGCTTTGCGCCGTGCTTGATGACGCCGCCATATTCCTGCGCCGTGCCCGGAAGGAAGCCCGGCACATCGACCAGCGTCAGCAGCGGAATGGAAAACGCATCGCAGAACCGCACAAACCGCGCCGCCTTGCGCGACGAGTCGATATCGAGGCAGCCGGCCAGCACCATCGGCTGGTTGGCAACGATGCCGATCGTCTGTCCCTCCATGCGAATGAAACCGGTGATGATGTTTTTCGCAAAGGCTTCCTGGATCTCGAAGAAGTCGCCTTCATCGGCAAGTGCCGTGATCAGTTCCTTCATGTCATAGGGCTTGGCCGCGCTGTCTGGGATCAGCGTATCGAGCCGCATCTCCAGCCGCGACGGGTCGTCATGGACAGGGCGAACCGGGGGCTTCTGGCGATTGTTGAGAGGCAGAAAGTCGAACAGCTGTCTGACCGCTTCCAGCGCTTCCACGTCGTTTTCGAAGGCGGCATCCGCGACCGAGGATTTCTGGGTATGGGTCGTGGCGCCCCCCAGTTCTTCGGCTGTCACGATCTCGTTCGTCACGGTCTTCACCACGTCCGGGCCCGTCACGAACATATAGGACGTGTCACGCACCATGAAGATGAAGTCGGTCATGGCAGGCGAATAGACGGCGCCGCCGGCGCATGGTCCCATGATCACCGAGATCTGCGGGATGACGCCGGAAACCTCGGCATTGCGTCGAAACACCTCCGCATAGCCGCCCAAGGACGCAACACCTTCCTGAATGCGAGCCCCGCCGGAATCGTTGAGGCCTATGACGGGCGCCCCGACCTTCACCGCCATATCCATGATCTTGCAGATCTTCTGGGCATGGGTTTCGGACAGAGACCCGCCGAGCACTGTGAAATCCTGGCTGAAGACATAGACCTGGCGCCCGTTGATGGTGCCCCAGCCGGTCACGACACCGTCGCCGGCCACCTTCTGTGTCTCCATGCCGAAATCCGTGCAGCGATGGGTGACATACATGTCGAACTCCTCGAAGGAGCCCTCGTCCAGCAGGACCTCTATCCGCTCGCGCGCCGTCAGCTTGCCCTTCGCGTGCTGGGCGTCGATCCGTCTTTGTCCCCCTCCAAGACGCGCCTCAGCCCTGCGTTGTTCCAGCTGTTCGATTATCTGCAGCATGCGTTGTCGTCTCCCATCCCCTCGTCCCCGTGCCCCAGCTAAGGCTGATGCGACAGCGGCGCGCCTTATGCCTTCGCGATCAAAGATGAAGCTGCGGCTTCGTCTAGAACTATTGCTAACCGCTTGCCGGAGATGACGCCAGCCCCTCCGATAGGCTGACGTCCGCATCCATTTCAAGCTCCCCCGCCCTTGCGGAAGCGGACAATCTGGCAGCTCAGCGAAGCATATATCGCCGCCAGGGATGCTCTTCGCGGAAGCCTAAAACTTCGCGGGCCTTGCGGTTCGAGAGCGGCGCTTCATCCCGACCCATCTCGCGCCAGACCGGCGTATCCGGACAATATTTTGCGAGGAATTCGGCGGTTGGCAGCTCGGCGGTGATCGTGTCGTTGACTGCGTTGAAGACCTGATAGCCAAGCCCGTCTTTCTCCAGGCAGAGATGGACGATCTGACCAAGGTCGCGCGCGTCGATGTAGCTCCACGCATTGCGTTTTCGCGACATAGGCTGTTCAAGGAAATCTGCGAAATTGTCGTATTCGTCAGGCTCGATCACGTTTCCGATGCGCAGAGCATAGACGTCGGCTCCGTAGCGCATGGCAAAGGCGCGAGCGGTTTTTTCGTTGACGACTTTCGACAATCCGTAGCTGTCCATCGGATCGCTGTCGTAATCTTCTTCCAGCGGAAACGCGTGGAAATTCTTGTCACCTTCGGCAAAGCAGACGCCGTAGGTCGTCTCGCTTGAAGCAATCACGACTTTGCGTACGCCGAGCTTCATGGCGGCTTCCAGCACGTTATAGGTGCCCATGACATTGGCTTCGAATGTTTTGTTATCAGGCTCGATCAGCACGCGTGGAACGGCTGCGAAATGGACGACCGCATCGGGTGCCGATGGTGGTGCGCCGTCTTCGAAGCCGGAGAATCCGAAATGCGTCGTCAACGCATTGAAGACCTGGCCGCTGTCGGTGATATCCGTGATCAGCGTATTCACGCCGGGCATATCGAGCGGTTTCAGATCGACATTCAGGACCGAGTATCCCTTCGCCAGAAGATACGATACCGCATGCTTGCCGGCTTTTCCGGTGCCGCCAGTGAAAACGATCCGCTTTGTCATGTTTCTGTTCCCTTCCCATATGTGAGCCATAACCGCCATGCCGGGCGGTCATGGTAGTCCGCGGCAACGTGATCGTCACGCCCCTCCGCGCAGCCTTACGTCGCAGCCGGCCAATCGTTGGCGGGTTCCTCGACAACAGCCTTGTCGCTGGCGCGATCAGGCTCATCGGTTTTCGGAAGCCGCAGATCGACCCCTGTCTTTGCTACGACATCGAGCACATCGCTCTGGGATGCTCCAGCTGCAACGTATTCGTCGACGAGTGCCTCAACCTTCTGGCGAAGTTCGTTTGTCCAATGGCCTTCCATCACTCAGCTCCTTTTTTAAGATCGTCTAACAACTCTATCCATACAGGTGCATGGTCGCTCGTGTGGGCCCAGCCCCGAACATGCATGTCGACCTCGGCTCGCGAGAGGTCGTCTGCGAGACCTGGGCTCAACAGGAAATGGTCGAGGCGAAGTCCTGCGTTTCGCCCATACGCATTCCGGATGTAGTCCCAGAAGGTGTAGATGCGCTCGTCGGCATGTAACCTGCGAATGGCATCCGTCCAGCCCTGCGCGAGAAGCTTCCTGAATGCATCGCGAACTTCGGCCCGGAACAACGCATCATCTGCCCATCGCTCAGGCTTATAGACGTCGAGTTCGGTCGGTATGATGTTGTAATCACCAGCGATGATGACCGGAACGTCTAATTCTATCAGCTCGGCGGCATAGTCCTGCAGTCGCGACAGCCACGCGAGCTTGTAATCGAATTTCGGGCCGGGTGAAGGATTACCATTCGGAAGATAGACGTTGCCGATGAGGATACCGTTCACAAGGGCTTCGATATATCGGCTTTGGACATCGTCAGGATCGCCAGGGAGGCCCTTTCGAGTCAGCAACGGCTCTTCGCCGCGCGCTAGAATCGCCACGCCATTCCAGGATTTCTGCCCGTGCCACACGGCGCCGTAACCGGCTGCTTCAATGGCTTTGATGGGAAACTTTTGATCAGGCGCTTTGAGCTCCTGCAGACACACGACATCAGGCTGCGATTCCTCCAGCCACTGGAGGAGGATATCGATCCGCCCGTTGATGCCGTTGACGTTGTAGCTGGCTATTTTCACGCGAATTGTACCCGAGTGCGACTATCGAGTTCGCGGCCCAGCCAAAATTTGCGGTGCTGCGTGTTGGTTTTGACAAAGCACAAGTTGACAGATCGATGCCGCCTTGCGGATTCGCCGGCAGTTGCCCGGCATAGAGAAAGGGCGGCCATGAAGACCGCCCTTTCAGAATATGGATCAGATCGGAGTGTTGGTGCGGTAGCGACCGCGCTCGGCATCGATCTGGTCCTGTGTGTAAGGATCAGCGTTGTCGTCGAACTGCGACCAGCCATCATTGGTGTAGGCTGTACGACGCTCGTTGAGATCGACAGAACGCGAACGGGTCAGGATCGCTTCCGAAGCCACTGCCTTGTCGTCATCGACCTTGGCGACGACCAGCGAACCGCCGCGGCGTACGCCTTCGGCATAAAGGTGGGCGTCCTTCTCCGACACACCGGATTCGATCATGGCACCGACGATGCCGCCTGCTGCGCCACCGGCCACTGCGCCAGCGACAGCACCGGCTGCCGTTGCTGCAAGCCAACCAGCTGCTACAACCGGGCCAACGCCTGGGATTGCGAGCATTCCGA
Organism: Neorhizobium sp. DAR64862/K0K3; assembly: GCF_050500185.1. Taxonomy (NCBI): domain Bacteria; kingdom Pseudomonadati; phylum Pseudomonadota; class Alphaproteobacteria; order Hyphomicrobiales; family Rhizobiaceae; genus Neorhizobium; species Neorhizobium sp. DAR64862/K0K3. The sequence goes on along the minus strand of NZ_CP191450.1, from coordinate 512,842 downwards.
GACCGGCCAGAAGACCACCGGCGCCACCAGCGACGGCACCGATGCCAGCGCCTGTGCCCGCGCCTTCAGCAGCGTTGCTGCCCTGGCCTTCGATATCTTCTTTGCCGTTCTTGTGCGACACGATGCTGATGTCGTCGGATGACACGCCAGCATCTTCGAGAGCCTTCACCGCGGCGCGGGCGTCATCGTAGCTGTCGTAAAGTCCAGTAATGGTACGCATGGGAATTTCCTCTTCGTATTCGTTATTGTTGTTGGGACGATCAGGCTTACTTCGCCATCACCACATTGCCCTGGAAGTCCAGCGCCACGTTGCCGTGCTTGCCGTCCTTGGTACCCATGGCGCGCCAGATGCCCTGGTCGTCCAGCTTGAGACCGGAGACTTCCGCGTAACCGGCTTCTTCGATTCTCGATTTTGCCTGCGCCTCTGTGAAGCTGTTCTTGCCAGCAACCGGTGCGGCCGGATTTGTTTCGCCGGAGGTGCTCACCGCGGGTGTCTCGGTCGTCTTAGGCTCTGTCTGAGCCAGAACGGCGGATGCCGAAAGAAGGACTGCAGCGAGGCCAAAGCTAAGTTTTTTCATGGTGTTCCTCCAAGTTCTGCATTCACTTTCGAATGCGCGGAGGACAACCCGCGGAGCCGGATTTTGTTCCGTTGAGATTAGGCACGGCGGATCAAGCAAGGACGCGCTTCCGCGTTCACCCACGATACGAACACGGTTGGTCCCGCTCTCACCAGTTGGTGAAAGAGCCGTCATCGCGGCGCAGGTGCGGCGGCTCGCTGTATTCGAAGCTCGACGCCTGTAGAAGCGATTCATTGACCTCGACACCGAGACCCGGCTCGTCCGGCACGCGGTAGAAGGCTCCGTCCATCCCTATCTGTTTCGGGTAGGTTGCGGGGTCACCGAAACCCAGCTGCTCTGTCGGTGAGTTACGGCATTCCAGCCAAGCGAAGTTGGCGACAGCTGCAGCAAGGTGGACGGAGGCCGCCGTGCATACGGCGCCAAGCGGCGCATGCGGCATGAGGTCGACGTAATGCGCCTCGCACCAACCGGCAATCTTCATCGCTTCGGTGAAACCGCCGACATTGCAGATGTCGATACGGCAGAACTGCAGGAGGTCACGTTCGACATAGGGAAGGAATTGCCATTTCGACGAAAACTCCTCGCCGATGGCAAACGGTATCTCCGTCATTCTGCGCAGTGCTTCGTAGGCACCGGGCGTCTCGTCGCGGATCGGTTCCTCGATGAAATCCAGAGTGCCCCGCGGCAGCTTTTGACAAAACGAGGCGGCCTCGGCGACGCTGAGGCGATGATGGTACTCGACGCCGAGCGTAATCTCATTGCCCACGGCCTCGCGCACGCGGGTGACCCATTCGGCTGTCGTCGCGATCGACTCGCGTGGTTCGAAACGATCGCTGTTTTCCTGGCCGGTGGCGATCATCCGGATGCACCGCCAGCCCTGGTCCTTCAGGAGCAGCGCCTGCTCCACCATCTCAGGTCCCGGTTCGGCAGAGGTCGTTGCGAAGGCCGGCACCCGCTCGCGCTGCCGGCCTCCGAGCAATTGGTACACGGGCACTCCGAGAGCCTTACCCTTGATATCGTGAAAGGCGATGTCGAGGGCAGAGATCGCGGCCGTCAACACCCGTCCGCCCTCGAAATACTGGCTTCGATACATCTCCTGCCACAGGGCGCCGCACTGCATCGGATCCCGACCGATCAGAAACCGGCTGTAGTGATCGATCGCCCCGAGAACCGCCTTCTCTCGATATGACAGGCCCGACTCGCCCCAACCATAAATCCCCTCCTCCGTTTCCACCTTGAGAAGCAGTTGGTTGCGAACACCGAGTTTGGTGACATAGGGCTTTATCGCCGAGATTTTCATGAGAGCCGAGCCATGCTTGTCGGAGATCGGGTGGACTGAGCGTCAGGCAACCATCAGCGCGCCGCCCAGTTTGCACCACGTCTGAAGATCGTCTTCATCTGCGGCACGTCGAATTCCTTCGCCACATGGCCAAGCGACGAATAGAAGACGCGCCCTTTGCCGTATTTGCGCTTCCAGACGACAGGCATGACAACGCCGTCGATCCAGTAGGCGTGATCGCCATTGAACGTGGTCGTCGCAAGCACCTCGTTCGAAGGGTCCACGTGCATGTAGTATTGCTCGGACGTGTATGGGAAATCACTGATGCCCTGCATCAACTCGTCGTCCGGGCGGGTCACATTGACGGTGTAGTCGATGATGTTGCCGGGGTGGGCCACCCACTGGCCGCCAATGATGAACTGGTATTCGACGCATTCGCGAAACGCGTCACCGGCGCCACCGTGGTAACCGGCGATGCCGACGCCGTTTTCGACGGCAGACGCGAGGTTTTTCGCCTCTTCCTTCTCGATCTTCGACATGGTCATGATCGGCACAATCAGGGACAGGTCGTGAATGGAAGGATCTGCAAACGCTTCCGTCGTGTTTTCAAGATAGACCTTGAAACCATCTTCCTGAAGAATGTCCCTTATGACATGAGCGCATTCCTGCGGTTCATGCCCGCTCCAGCCACCCCATACGATCAAAGCTTCGCGCATATCAGTCTCCTCCAGTGTGGTGTCAGCGGGCGATCTGCCCGTCTATCAAGGATTGCGAAAGCGGTGCCGGCCGCTCGGGCTTGGTAGTGATGTCAACGGTCTGCCCCTTGTCCGCCGCGGTGCCGAAGGCTTCCATGACCTCAAGGACATGCAGAGCCAGGTCGCCGCTTGCCCGATGCGGGCGGTCGGACAGGATGGCATGAGCCATGTCCGCAACGCCGAGCGACCGGTAATTGCCATCCGCATAGGGTTCCGTCGTCGGCTGCAGCTCGAAGCTGCCGCCTTTCTTCAGCAGCTGAATGTCGCCGCCGAAGTGGTTCGGATCGGGGACAATCAGCGTTCCCTCGGTACCGTAGACCTCGAGCGGCACATGCTTGTGACCCGCGACGTCGAAGCTCATGCTGATCTGCACCACGGCTCCGTTTTCAAACGCCATGACGCTCGAAACATGCGTGGGAATATGCACCGGGATCTTCTGGCCGTTGCGAGGTTCGCTGGTGATCGTGCGCTCGTTGCGCGGAGTGACCGCAAAGCCCGCGACTTTGGCAACCGGACCCAGAAGGTTGACGAGGTCGGTGATGTAGTAAGGCCCCATATCGAGCATCGGGCCGCCGCCGGCCTCATAGTAGAAATCCGGGTTTGGATGCCAACGTTCGTGGCCGGGGCACATGAAGGTGGCGGTTCCGCCAACCGGCGTTCCCAGCACGCCCGTATCGATGATCGACCGCGCCGTCTGGTGCGAGCCGCCGAGGAACGTATCGGGTGCCGCGCCGATCCGAAGACCAGTCGTCTTCGCGGTCTCTGCCAGCTTCTTGCCTTCCGCAAAGGTAATCCCGAGCGGCTTTTCGGAATAGGTATGCTTGCCATGAGCAAGGGCGCGAAGACCGACCTCCACATGCGCCTTGGGCACGGTTAGGTTGACGATCAGCTGGATCTCCGGATCGCCGAGCAACTCATCGATGCTCTTGGCCGAAAGGTTGAATTCTCCGGCGCGCTGCTCCGCCAGACCGTGATTGAGGTCGGCGATGCCGCGGATGTCGAGGACCGGGAAAGACGCCATCGCTTTCAGATAGGCTGACGATATGTTGCCGCATCCGATGATGCCGATGCCGAGTTTTTGCATAGTCTCCTCCCAAAGTTGCAAATATGTGGTTCGCCTGCGCTAGAGGCTCGAAGCGGGACCTGTCGTTCCCCAGGGCGACTCGTAAAGCTCCCGCAGAGCGACGACCGCCGCTCCCTGCGCCCAGGCTTCATCGGTCGACTGGTCGAAAACCAGTTCGGCGACTTCGCTGATCGAGCTCGGGATCGCGCGGGAATAGGATTGCTGCAGGCTGTCGGTAAACACCGCGCCAAGGCCCAGCGTCGAGCCGACGATGATGACGCGGGGCGGACCGAAGAGTGTGACGATGTTGGCAATCGCCAAGCCGACCGCTTCGCCGGCCCTTACGGCAGCGCCCGACAATGGGTTGTTCTCGGTGGCGATCAGCGCTTGTGCATGCGCCATGCCGCGCCCAAGCCTGACGGCTTCGGCGAAATGACCGACCATTTGCTGCTCACCGAAAATGGCTGTCTCGCCCGCAATCGCCGAAAGCCTGAGCGTCTCCTCGGATGTCGCCCCGAGCACCAGATCGCCGAGATTATGACTGAGACCACCAGCGCCACGGAACACCTGGCCGTTGTGAAGAAGTGCAAGGCCCAATGTCTGCTCCAGCGAGACGATGACGAAATCGTCGAGATCCCGGGCCTGACCGAACCAGTGGTGCGACAAGGCGATCGCGTGCGCATCGCTTTCGACGATCGTCGGTAGGCCAAGCCGGCTCGTCATCTCCTCGGCAAAATTGATATCCGTCTCGCGAAAGATCGGGCTGGAGCGCACCTTTCCGGTGCGATGTTCGACAACGCCCGGCAGGCCCAGGCACACTGTGTCGATGTCGCTCAGCGAAATCCCGGCATCGACGATGCACCGCCGCACGCCGTCTTCGACGAGATCGCTGATCACACCGATCGGCAGCCTGTCGACGCGGACAGGGATGGTGAGCTGCGACAGAACCTCGCCGCAGAAATTCGTCAGCGCGAAAACGAGGCGGTTATTGGCGATCTTGGCGCCGACGACGCGTGCCGCATCCGGGTTGAGCTCCAGCATCACCCGCGGCCTGCCCCGTGCCGCCGTATTTCTGATATCGCCCTCGTGCCTCGTCAGGATCAGTCCGTCGTCGAGCAGAGAGGCAGTGATAGCCGAAACGGTCGTGGTCGACAGCTGCGAACGTTCGCTGATCTCGACCCGGGAAATCGGGCCGCGCCTGCGGATCTTGTCCAGCACCGTGAAACGATTGATCGCCCGCATCAATTCTGGATCTGCAGTCTTCATGGAAAGCCGGATGCCCGTATCGCTATGACGTTTGATTCCGATATTTATGTCGGATCACGAATTAAATAGCGTCGACGAACCGCCTCTTGTCAAGCCAATGTGAGCAAAACTTCAGCGAGCGCGGTTGACAATGATGCAAATGTCGTTTGAATTAATCCGCATAAGGGAAAAATTGAGGATGGTTGTTTCCCTTTGGAGGAGGAAGAATGACCTATCACCATAAGGCAACGTCCTATACGGGCGTTCGGATCACTGCGCTCGCCGCAGCCACAGCACTTTCGACGCTTTTCGGGACCCATACGGCAACTGCTGCGCAGACCGTCGTCAAATGGATGCACGTCGAAACTGTCCCCGCCTATATCAAGACGTGGGAAGACATCGCCAAGAAATATGAAACCCAGCATCCGGATGTTGATATCCAGCTGCAGTTTCTGGAAAACGAAGCGTTCAAGGCCAAGTTGCCGACGCTTCTGCAGTCTGACGCGGCGCCTGACTTCTTCTACAGCTGGGGTGGCGGCGTTCTTCGTCAGCAGTCCCAGACGGGCGCCCTGATGGACCTGACAGAGGCCATGAACGCAAACGGCGGCGAATGGGCCAAGACCTACAAGCCAGCCGCCGTCGCCGGTCTGACATTCGATGACAAGATCTATGCCGTCCCGTACCGCATGGGGACCGTCAGCTTCTTCTACAACAAGGAGTTGTTCGCCAAGGCAGGCGTCAAGGCCGAAGACATCAAGACCTGGGACGACTTCCTGGGAGCGGTCAAGACGTTGAAAGGTGCCGGCATCGCACCGATTGCGGGCGGCGGTGGTGATAAGTGGCCGCTGCATTTCTACTGGAGCTTCCTCGTCATGCGCAATGGCGGCGAAGCAGTGTTCGAAGCCGCCAAGAATAAAGAAGGCGAAGGCTTCATGCACCCTGCGGTGATCAAGGCCGGCGAGCAACTGGCAGAGCTCGGGAAGCTTCAGCCTTTCCAGAACGGCTATCTTGGCGCCAACTGGCCGCAGACGCTCGGTGCGTTCGGCGATGGACGGGCTGCAATGCTTCTCGGCTTTGAAAATACCGAGCCAAACCAGCGCAAGAATGCCGGCGACGGCAAGGGGCTTGCTGCCGACAACATCGGCCGCTTCGGGTTCCCGATTGTCGAAGGCGGCGCCGGCAAAGCCACCGATACGCTGGGCGGGCTCAACGGCTGGGGCGTCAGCAAGAACGCTTCGCCGGCGGCTGTCGATTTCCTCCGCTTCCTGACCAGTCAGGAGATGGAGCGGCAGATGGCCTCCGAAGGGATGATCATTCCTGCGGCTGTCGATGCCGAGGAAGGCTTGAAGAACCCGCTGATGCGGGGATCTGCCGACCAGCTCGCCGCATCCACCTGGCACCAGAACTTCTTCGACCAGGATCTCGGTCCATCGGTTGGCCGCGTCGTCAATGATGTCTCGGTCGAAATTCTCGCCGGGCAGATGACCGCCGAAGAGGGAGCGCAGGCAATCCAGGACGCGACCGAACTGGAGTAAGCCGACAAGCCGGTGGCGGCAGCGCCGTCATCGGCAACGGCACTTCTGAATTGGTGCGACAAGGATAAACCGGATGAACAACATGACCGCGAAGATCAGCGGCGCCTCCGTCATGGGTGTGCCGGAAAAGGTCCGCTACAAAAGCCCGACCGCGCGTGGCCGATTGCCGGCGCTGATCATCTTCCTGCCGCCTGCCCTGCTTCTGTTCACGCTCTTTGTGATCCTGCCCATGGGCGAAGCCGCGTGGTACAGTTTCTATCGCTGGAACGGCTACGGCACGCCGACCGAATTTGTGGGCGTTCGCAATTTCGAGGTGCTGTTCAACAACGCCGCCTTTTCGACGGCTTTGATCAACAATGGCCTGATCATCGTCGTGTCCCTGCTGCTGCAGGTGCCGCTGGCAATCTGGCTCGCTGTGATGCTCGGCAAGAAAATCAGGGGCGTCGTCGCATTCCGGCTGATCTTCTTTCTACCTTATGTTCTAGCCGATGTGGCCGCCGGCCTCATCTGGCGCTTCGTCTATGACGGCGACTACGGATTGTTCGCCGCAATCGCCGGCTTTCTCGGCGTCGCGACACCCTATGTTCTGGCCGACAGGGATCTTGCGATCTACGCGGTACTGGCCGTCGTCATCTGGAAATATTTCGGCTTCCACATGATGCTGTTCATCGCCGGCCTCCAGTCGATCGACAAGAGCGTCATGGAAGCGGCCGAAATCGACGGTGCCACTGGCTGGCAGAAATTCCGCTACGTCACCCTGCCCTTGCTCGGGTCGACCGTGCGTCTCTCCGTCTTCTTTGCCATCATCGGATCGCTGCAGCTGTTCGACCTGATCATGCCGCTGACCGGCGGCGGTCCGTCGAACTCGACACAGACCATGGTCACCTTTCTCTACACCTACGGCGTCACGCGCATGCAGGTCGGATTGGGAAGCGCCGTCGGCGTCGTCCTGTTCGTCATTTGTGTAACGATCGCCTTCGGTTACAAAAGGATATTCATGCGCAATGACTGACACATCGTCCACAGTCCGCGTGTCCACGGCCACGCGCCTCTATGTCTATGTTTCGCTGTCGCTGGTCGCTGCCGTCGTGCTGGTTCCGCTGGTCACGACGGCGCTAGGCGGCTTCAAGACGCTTGGCGACCTCCGGCTCAATCCGTTCGGGCTGCCCAGCGAATGGGTCTGGTCCAACTACATCGATATCCTGTTCGGCGAGCGCTACTGGCGCCAGATGATGAACTCGCTGATCATCGCCGGTGTCACCGTGTTCCTCACATTGGTCGTCTCGTCGATGGCGGCCTTCTGCTTTGCGCATATCCGCTTCTTCGGCTCAAACCAGTTGCTCAACTACTTTCTGATCGGGCTGATGTTTCCGGCAGCAACGGCAATTCTCCCGCTGTTCATCCGTATTCGCGATCTTGGCCTGCTCGACTCCTATTGGGGCGTGATCCTGCCGCAGGTCGCATTCGGGCTCGGTATGAGCATCCTTCTGTTCCGCAACTATTTCCGCAACCTGCCGGAAGAGCTGTTCCAGGCGGCCTTTGTCGATGGCTGCGGCTATATCCGCTTTTTCTGGTACATATCGCTGCCGCTATCGCGGCCGATCGTTGCCACGGTCGGCATCGTCACCTTCGTTAGCAGCTGGAACAGCTACATCCTGCCGCTGATCATGCTGAATACCGAAAGCAAATATCCGTGGCCTCTCGGCATCATGGTCTATCGCGGCGAGTTCGGCACCGACTGGCAACTGGTGCTTGCCTTTATCACGCTCACCATCCTGCCGACGATCATCGTCTTCTTCCTGGCCCAGAAACACATCATCGCAGGCCTCACCGCCGGCGCCGTAAAGTCTTGAATTGAAGGATTAGCATCATGGCATCGGTTGGCCTTACAAACGTTCGCAAGAGCTACGGCGCGCTCCAGGTGGTCCACGATATCTCGCTGTCGGTCGATGACGGCGAATTCATCGCCCTGGTTGGGCCGTCGGGCTGCGGAAAGTCGACGCTGCTGCGCATGATCGCGGGGCTTGAAGACATCAGCGACGGCGAAGTCACGATCGGCGGCACGGTGGTCAATGCCATGACGCCGCGGGAACGCAACATTGCCATGGTGTTCCAGTCCTACGCACTCTACCCGCACATGACGGTCGGCGAGAACATGGGCTTCAACCTCAAGCTTGCCGGTGTCACCAAGCCTGACATCGCCACCCGCGTCGGAGAAGCAGCCCGCATGCTGGCGCTCGAAGATCTTCTGGACCGCAAGCCCAGCCAGCTTTCCGGCGGGCAACGACAGCGCGTCGCGATGGGACGGGCGATCGTGCGCGATCCAGCCGTGTTTCTGTTCGACGAGCCCCTCTCCAACCTCGACGCCAAACTTCGCGTCCAGATGCGCACCGAGATCAAGGCGTTGCACCAGAAGGTCGGCACGACGTCCATCTACGTGACGCATGACCAGATCGAGGCGATGACCCTTGCCGACCGGATCGTCGTTCTCAACGCCGGCCGCATCGAGCAGGTCGGCACGCCGATGGAGCTCTACCGGACACCCGCCAACCTCTTCGTCGCGGGCTTCATCGGCTCACCCGCGATGAACCTTCTCGACGGCACGATCGACGGCGAAAACGACAGGCCGGTCGTTCGTCTGGCGGAAGGATCCGCAATCGACATTTCGCCGCTGCGCAAGGTCCGTCGCGGCCAGAGCGTCAAGCTTGGGCTCCGCCCGGAACACCTGACGGCCGGTGGCGACAATATCGGTGGCGAAACGCTGCTCGTCGAACCCACGGGCGCGCAAACACACGTCCTGTTCGAATTTGCCGGTCAGCAGATGACAGCGATCGTCGACGGAGATCATCCTGTCCGACACGGGACTCAGTTTCGCGCCGGCATCGACAAAAACCTTGTCTACGTCTTCGACCGGGAAAGCGGCGTGAGCCTCTAACGCCGATTCAGCGCTGCACGTGATCGGGAGGGTCGTCTGCCCGCTCGGCTCACCTGCGTCACAATGTCCTTGTGGTTGCAACTCATTGCATGGGTTGCCGTAACTCATTATGAGCTTGGGCTGCACGATGAGCTGATAGGCGAGATGATCCGGCGTTTTGGGCAGATTAGACAGGTAGGGTTGCGCATTCTCTGCAGCCTTGCGTTTCTGTTGCTCGGATTTGCCAATTCCCATCCGACCGCCAATGCGCGCTCGATCGAGACCATCGCGATTGCGTCCTACATCCTCCCGGACGGAAGTCTGCCTGTTCTTTGCCTTCCCTCAAAAGCCGGGAAAACGCAGCACCATAAAGGTGAAAGCAAGATCTCCTGCGACGGCTGCCGGCATGTGACGGCATCAATACTGCCACTGCCGACAGATACGTTGGGTGCGCCGATCCTGCGCGAGATCGTTCACGCCCATTCCGGAACCGACGAGAGCCCTCCTCGGTTCGTCCTGCTGACTGGCACCTCGGCCAGAGGGCCTCCTGTTCGTAGCTGATGAGAAAGCAAAACCAATTCTGCTACGTCAAAGGCGAATACCCATGTCGACAATCCGAGCGAAATTTCTTGTAGCGGCCGTGGCATTGATGCTGCCCAGCACCGCATCTTCCCAGCACATGCATGCACCCGGGACCGGCGATATCACGATCGAATCCGCCTATTCCCGCGCCATGCTGCCGGTGGCAAAGGTCGGAGGGGGTTACCTGACGATCAACAACGCCGGCGCGGCCGATCGGCTTGTCGGAGCAAAGTCGGATCGTGCCGAAGAAGTCCAGATCCACGAGATGAAGATGACCGGCGCCGTGATGGAAATGCGGGAACTGGACAAGGGCATCCCCGTGCCGGCCAAGTCTACCGTCAAGCTGGAACCCGGTGGCTATCATCTCATGTTCACGAATGTCTCTAGACCTTTCAAGGAGGGCGAGACGCTGGCGGTCACGCTGATCTTCGAAAAGGCCGGGCCGATCGAGGTCGAGTTTGCCGTCGGACCGTTTGCCGGCGCGCAGAAGCCTCATGCCGCACACGGAGGTCACGACTGATGACGAAGAACCCGTTCATGCTGGTTGCCACAACGATCTCGGCAATTTTCATCACTGTCCTCGTCGGAATCCTCTTCTTCACGTTCAAGGATGAGCCAAGAAACACCACATTCAATACCGCGTTTTCTCTGATCAACGATCGGGGAGAAGCAATCGATCAGTCGATCTTCAAGGGCAACCCGTCACTGGTCTATTTCGGCTACACGCATTGCCCGGAAGCCTGCCCGACGACGCTTTATGAAGTTGCTGGATACCTCAAGGAACTGGGTGAAGATGGCCTGCCGATCAAAAGCTACCTGTTCACGGTCGATCCGGAACGGGACACTCCTGACATTATGAACGGCTATGTCACCGCGTTTTCCGACCGGATCACGGGGGTGACCGGAACGCCTGAAGAGATCCGGCGGGTGGTCGCCGGATGGCGCGCATTTGCGGAAAAGAAGCCGAACAAGAGTGGCGGTTATTCCATGAGCCACACGATGGATCTGTTCCTGATCGGTGCGGATGGCCGGTTGAAGGGGCTCATTCCCTATGGCTCGGATCCCGACGTCGCCATCAGCAAGATCCGCAGCGCGCTCCTGTAGTCTCACGAGCGGAGTCATAGCTCATGGCGGCCATCGAACCAACGTAGGTGCCGACAGATACGCATCGGTTCTTAAATTAAGCCATGCTAATCTATTCTTAAGCGGTCTCTGACATTGCTTTTCCGCAAGTGTGGAAAGTGCCATGATCTCTGGTCGACAAATCGGTCCGGCAAATCGGAAATCTGCACAGCAGGTTTTGACGAAAGGACCCGCGTCCGCCAAGGACAGCATTTTGTCGAAGCGACGACTTTCCGAAGCCCTCTCAACCGATGCGATCTGGCCGGCATTTCAGCCGCTTGTCGATCTGCAGAGCGGTGCGATCATCGGCTTTGAGGTTCTTGCGCGTTGGACCGATTCTGAAGCAGGTGCCATCGCACCTTCAGATTTCATTCCGTTCGCAGAAACCAGCAATCTGATTGGCGCTTTGACGCAAAAGATCGTCCAGGATGCCTGTCGCAAAGCTGCAAGCTGGAGGGGAGACTTTGTCCTCGCGATCAACCTGTCGCCGACGCAGTTTCAGGACCCAGACCTCTTCCACTTTCTGGCTTCGATAATCTCGGAAACCGGGTTTCCGATGAACCGGATCCATATCGAAATGACGGAAAGCGCACTGCTCGATGACGATACAGTCGTCCGGGAAAACATTGCATCGCTCAAGTCTGCCGGCATGGGCATCTCCCTCGACGACTTCGGGACCGGCTTTGCCAGCCTGACGCGGCTTCACGCGTTCCCCTTCGACAAACTGAAGATCGACACAAGCTTCGTGCGCTCCATGCAGCATGACAGCGGCAGCCGGAAAATCGTCGCCTCGGTCATTGGGCTGGGGCAAAGCCTTGGCATGACGGTTGTTGCCGAAGGCGTTGAAACCGAAGAACAAGCAGAAATGCTGAAGCGTCTTGGTTGCGACGTTGGACAGGGGTGGCTGTTTGGCAGACCTGTCGACGGTGATGCGACAGAACGGCTTCTCGCTGTCAGCAAGCAGAAGCCACTCACGGAACGCCGCGGAACCGGCTCGCTGTTCCAGCGGGTCCATCAACTGGAAACGCTCTATGAGGCGGCACCGGTCGGTCTCTGCTTTCTCGATTCAGACTTGCGCCATGTCAGTGTAAACAATCGGTTCGCTGCAATGCTGGGATTAACGCCCGAGCAGATGATCGGGCTCACCGTTCACAGTTTCATGCCGGCACGAGAGGCGCGCCGGGTCACCAAAGATCTTCAGCGAGTCCTTGCGGGCGAGCCTTTGATTGTGGACGAATATCGTCCGCCCGGAAGTGAGAACATTCTCCTCGTGGTGAACCAGCGGGTCGATGACGACGCCGGCGAGCCGATCGGCATTTCGGTCACGGCGATCGATGTTACCGGTCACAAGTCGATGGAAAAGGCGCTGACCGAGACGGAAGACCACGCACGATGGTCGATCGAACTCAGCCCCAACATTCCCTGGTCGAGCGATGCCGAAGGCATTGTCAATTTCATGGGGCCAACGCCAGACCCGACGATGTCCAGGATGCGTGACCGGATCGCGGACTGGTACGGTCGGATGCATCCGGACGACAGTTTGCGGGTTCGACGGGAATGGCTTGGATGGCTGCCATCCGGCGACCCCTTTGAAACCAGGTTTCGCATGCGTCTGCACGACGACAGCTGGCGATGGATGGTCAGTCGAGCAAAGCCTCATCGCGATGCGACCGGCAAGATCGTGAAATGGTACGGCACCATCACCGAGATCGTGCCCACGGAGGTCCCGCTGGACGGGAAAGTATCCGTGAAGGCTCCTCATGTCTGGCATGATCCGGACCAGGCTGATGTCCTGCCGACGCAACACTTGATCTCGATGCTGATGAGGATGTTTGAGTCCGCGCCCATTGCCATGGCCATCACGACGAGCGACACGAAAACCTCGAGCTACGTCAAAGTCAACGATGCCTATCTGAAGCTCACCGGCCTGAAATGGGACGAGATCAACGGAAAGAAGCTGATTTCCGAGGGTGCCGCGATCGACAATCCCGCCCGCGACAGACGGCACCGGCTGTTGCGCGAGGACGGCGCCTACGAGCTCGAAGATGTTGAGATTGCTCATTCGGATGGTACGATCATCCCAACCCTGATTTCTGCGCAACGCACGATCGTCGATGGCGTTTCATTCGATGTGGAGGTCATTGTCGATGTGTCTGCCCGTGTCAGGCAGCAGCGCGCTATCGAAAGCGCTCTGAAAACCTCCGCGCAGACCGATGCCCTGTCAGGACTCCCAAACCGAGCCTGTTTTGATGAGGTTGTTGCCGGAGAGGTTGCCCGCAACCTGCTCAATGACAGAAAGCTCGCCATCGCCTACATCGATCTCAACGGCTTCAAGATCGTCAACGACAGTCTGGGGCATTCCGCAGGCGACGAAGTCCTGCGAACGATCTCGGCGAGACTTCGCGAAAGTTTCCGAGCGACGGATTTCATCGCCAGGGTCGGAGGAGACGAGTTTGCTATTCTTCTCGACATGGATCGCAAGTTTGCGGGCGATATGCAGACCCATATTCAGGAAACGATGGAAAGGGTGTTCAAGCCGATCCCCATCGATGGCCAGGTGACATTCACGGGTGCCGCGGTCGGCGTTACGTTCCTAAAGGCCGAAGACACGCCGCAAACTTATGTCAAACGCGCTGACGACTATATGTATCTGGCGAAAGCCACCGGAAAACGGGTGGCCGTCGTGTGTTTCGGTCAGGTTCTCGATCCCCCGACGACGCATAAAGTGGACCGGACGAACGGTGTTCGCGACGGCTGAAGTGTGTCGACGGCCGAACTATCGGCAGCCGATATTTCGAGGTGTTGTGCCAAGCCCTTTCGTGCAGGGCAGGTCTGATACCTATCCAGACTGCCGCTGGTCGTCGTCAGTCCGGCGCGACTGACGACGGAGGCCGGATTGTGGCGGCATCGTCGGCCGCTGCATCGTTCTCTCCACCAAACGCGGCATCAGCCTGCTGGTTGACCTTGGTTACATCGTCGCTTTCCTGATCCGACATGTCGGCTGGATGCTCGGAACGCTTCCAGTGATCGTCATGGGACCCTTCAGGACGGCCTTCTTCCTCCCACAGTCTGTAGGCCCGTTCGCGCTGTTCCTGTTCTCTATCGGTCATGGTTGCTCCTCCTAAGTTGCGAAGACATAACCAGCGGACGGGCCCCGGGTTTCCGGGAGGCGGATGACATACAATAAAATTTTTGTCAGCTCGCCGCGCAGGCTCTGCCGGACAGCGATCGCAAGCGATTGACAAAGGCCGTTTCTTTGTCCAACCTTAGCGTCATTCCGAGGGGAGCATCGAACGGTGCTGAGATGGCGGTGAGCCGGACCCTTGAACCTGATCCGGGTCATACCGGCGTAGGAACGGAAACGGCGCAATACCGCACCTCTTTCTTATTCTCCGCTCGCCTGGATCTCCATGATGTCAAGGTCAGGAGATCAGCCATGCTTACGCTCTCGAGAAATTCCCGAATAGGACGAATGCGGTTCGACGGTTTCACGCCGCGGCACTGACATGCAATCCCGGTTCGCAGCCCTCGGGCTTTTTCTGCTGCTGGTAGGCTGGCAGATAGCCGTTCAGGTCTTTTCGCCGCCACACTATTTTTTGCCGTCACCGCTCGCGGTGGTGCAGGCATTGGTGCGTCAGAGCAGCTTCCTCGCTCATCATACCGCTGTCACCATCACCGAGATTTTTGCAGGTCTCGTCGCCGGCAGCATCTTCGGTGCGGCGGTCGCGTTTCTCGTTGTGGCATTCCCGCGCACCGGCAGGCTTGTCTGGCCGATCATTCTTATCCTGCAGACCTTTCCGGTCTTCGTGCTGGCACCCATCCTGGTGCTCTGGCTCGGTTTCGGCATGGCGTCGAAAGTGATGATGACGACGCTCGTCATCTTCTTCCCGGTCGCCTCCGCCTTCGCAGATGGCCTGAGGCGGACGGAACCGGCGATCCTGGAAGCCGCCGCGCTGACAAGAGCGACGCCCTGGCAGATCCTTGTGAGGCTCAGAACACCGCTTGCGCTGCCGGCGCTCGTGTCCGGTCTGCGCGTCGCCGTGCCGCTCGCGCCGCTGGGTGCCGTGATCGGCGAATGGGTCGGGGCTTCAGCCGGGCTCGGCTTCGTCATGGTTCAGGCGAACGCCCGCATGCAGACCGACACCGTGTTCGCAGCCATGACCATCCTGGCCCTGACCAGCGTCGCGCTGCGCCTCGGTTTCGACCGTCTCGTAAAGGGACGCCCCCATTGGGCAATCGAGACCGAACCACAGACACAGTTATCATCGTGAGGAGAGACGACCACCCATGAAACGCATGTTTCTGGCCTTTGCCATTGCCCTATCCGTGAGCATGACTGCGTCCGCCACCCAGGCGGCAGAAAAGCTCACCGTCATGCTTGAATGGTTCGTGAACCCGGACCATGCGCCGCTCGTGATTGCCGCCCAGAACGGCTATTTCGAAGACGCCGGCCTCGATGTCGAGCTGGTGCCTCCCGCCGACCCGTCGACGGTGCCTCGCCTCGTTGCCGCCGGCCAGGCCGATATCGGCATCCACTACCAACCGAACCTCTATCTCGATCGTGCAGCCGGCCTGCCGCTCAAGCGAATCGGTACCCTCGTCGAAACGCCCTTGAATACGGTGACGGTTCTCGCCGATGGCCCGATCAAGAGCCTCAAGGACCTGCGCGGCAAGAAGGTCGGCTTTTCCGTCACGGGTTTCGAAGACGCGATGCTGAAGCGCATGCTCGAGGGAGAAGGCGTTGCACTTACCGAGGTCGAACTGATCAACGTCAATTTCGCCCTCTCGCCATCGCTGATCGGCGGCAAGGTCGACGCCACGCTCGGCGGCTTCAGAAACTTCGAACTGACGCAGATGCGGATCGAAGGGCACGAGGGCCGTTCCTTCTTTCCGGAAGAACACGGCGTCCCCGTTTATGACGAGCTGATCTTCATCACGCGCGACGGGCTGGCGACAGATCCTCGCCTGCCCCGCTTTCTCGAAGCCGTCGAGAAGGCTGCAATCTTCCTGACCAATCACCCCGATGATGCCTGGAAACTGTTCATCAAGACCTATCCCAACCTCGACGACCCGCTCAATCGTCAGGCGTTCACCGACACGCTGCCGCGTTTCGCCAAACGGCCTGCAGCGCTGGATCGGGGTCGCTACCAGCGCTTCGGTGAGTTCATGGCCGCGAGCGGCCTCATTCCGCAGGCGCCGCCGGTCGAAGATCTAGCGATCGAAATCCGGTGATGACAATGAACAATTCCCCGACGCCGCAACAGGCCGGCGATCGCCTGGCACGTGTGCGGGCCCGGCGCCCACGCGTCCATTGTCTGATGAACACGGTGGTGCAGAAATTCGTCGCCGATGGTCTCACCGCGATCGGCGCCATTCCGTCGATGAGCTCCTCCCCGGATGAAATCGTCGGTTTCGTCTCGAAAGCGGATGTCCTCGTCGTCAATCTCGGTACACTGGATGCAGACCGTCGCAAGGTCATCGACCTGGCCGTCGATGTTGCAATTGATCAGGGGAAACCATGGATCCTCGATCCCGTGCATAGCGATTATTCCCCGGTCCGGCTTGAGTTTGCAAAGACATTGATCGCCCGCGGGCCGACGGCCCTTCGCGGCAATAGCGCAGAGATGGCGCTGTTCGGAGACATAGGCGAAAAACTGACAATCGAGACCGGTGCTCACGACCGGCTGACCGATGGCACACGCACCGTCACTGTCCGCAACGGCCATAGATGGATGGCGGATGTCACCGGGACCGGGTGCCTTTCAGGCGGCATCATCGCTGCCTTTCTTGCCATCGAACCGGATGCACTGGCTGCGGCCGCTGCGGCCTTGGCGACGACCGGTGTTGCAGCCGAACAGGCCGCCGAGCACGCGCGCGGCCCCGGCAGTTTCGCCGTTGCTTTCCTGGATGCGCTGTCAGCGCTCACGGCCGAAGAGCTCAGTTTGCACGGAAGGATCGACCATGAAACTTGACTACCGACTGAACCCGATCGTCGATGCCGGTCTTTCCGATATCGGCGATCTCGTGGATCTCGCAGCAATCGCCGCTCGAAACGGCGCGACGCTGATCCAGTACCGCGACAAGACCGCCTCCACCCGGCAGATGATCGACATGGCGATAAGCATCAAGGCTGCCCTCGAAGGCACCGGCGTGCCGCTGGTGGTCAACGACCGTGTCGATGTGGCGCTCGCTTCAGGCGCTGACGGCGTGCATCTGGGTGCTGACGACATGGATGCGGGGACTGCACGGCGGCTGCTCGGCCCCGACGCCATCATCGGTCTCACCGTCAAGACACGTGCCGATGCGGAACGCGCCGGACGAGCGCAGGCCAGCTATGCCTGTGTCGGCGGAGTGTTCGAGACCCTGTCGAAACAGAACCCCGATCCTCCGGTCGGCTTTGAGGGCTTTCGGGATCTGCGGGAGCGGTTGCGACAACTAGATCCGACCCTCCCGGTCGGCGCCATCGCGGGCATCGGGCTGGAGCAGGTGCGAAGCGTCATCGACGCCGGTGCTGACGGTGTCGCGGTCATTTCGGCAATCTTCCGGGCACCGGACCCTGCAGACGCCTGCCGCAGTTTTCGGCGCCTTGTCGATGATGCCTTGAGCGAGGGTAAGCAATGACATCAGTTGCCATGACGATTGCCGGTTCCGACAGCGGTGGCGGCGCCGGCATTCAGGCCGATATCAAGACATTCTCCGCCCTCGACGTCTTCGCCACCAGCGTCATCACGGCGGTGACCGCCCAGAACACGCGGGGCGTAAGCGCCGTCGAGGACATCTCGCCGACAATGATCCGGGAGCAGATGCGCGCAGTGCTTGCCGATATCGGGGTGCATGCGATCAAGATCGGCATGGTGTCCCGCTGCGAAACAATCCTCGCGGTTGCCGAGGGTCTGGCGGACTATCGCGGTCCCGTCGTCCTCGATCCCGTCATGGTCGCGACCTCTGGAGACCGGCTGCTGCGCAAGGATGCAATCTCCGCCCTGATTGCCAGCCTCGTTCCGAAAGCGACGATCGTGACGCCGAACCTGCCTGAAGCTGCACTGCTGACCGGCATGCCCGTTGCCGAAACGCGGTCGGATATGATCCGTCAGGCGGAGGTGATCCTGAACGCCGGGGCCAGCGCCGTGCTGATCAAGGGAGGGCATGGAACCGGCCGCGACAGCATCGATCTCCTCTTCGACCAGTCAGGCGTGACGGAGTTCTCGGCCCCCCGTGTCGATACGAAAAACGACCATGGCACGGGCTGCACGCTTGCCGCAGCCATCACCGCCGGCCTCGCCCGCGGCCTGACGCTGCACGAGGCCGTGGGAGCGGCGAAGACGTACCTCCAGGACGCTCTCATCGCCGGAAAAGCCCTTTCGATCGGCGGCGGGCATGGTCCGGTCCACCACTTCCACAGGTGGTGGCCGGCATGAGCTTGGGAATCGCGGGGCCTGCGAGGGCCGGACGCATGACGCAATTCGCGTCGCGACTGGCCTCGCCGGTTGCCCTCCTCGTCATCTGGCAGATCGCCAGCATGACGGGACTGCTGTCGCCGCGCATTCTTGCCGGACCGAGCAACATCATCGCAACGGCCGGACGCCTCATCGCGTCCGGCGAACTGATCAGCGGTCTGATCGTATCGTCCCTGCGGGTGCTTGCCGGCTTTTCGATAGCGCTCGTCGCCGGGATTGTTCTGGCGCTGATCTCCGGTCTGTCGCGTCTTGGAGAAACGATCATCGACCCACCGATCCAGATGCTGAAGGCCATGCCGTTCCTGGGTCTTCTGCCGCTGTTCATCCTCTGGTTCGGAATCGGCGAGATGCCGAAGATCGGGCTCGTCGCCTTCGGCGCCATCTTTCCGATCTATCTCACCCTTTATGGCGGCATTCGCGGCATTGACAGGAAGCTGATCGAGGCGGGGCAGATGATGGACCTCGGCACGACAAGCATCATTCGCCATATCGTCATTCCTGGCGCCCTGCCCTCGCTGCTCGTGGGCGTCCGATACGGCCTCAGCGTCGCCTGGCTCAGCCTCGTCGTCGGCGAACAGATCAATGCCTCCAGTGGTATCGGATACACGATTTCCTATGCCCGCGACTTTATGCAGACAGATGTCATCGTCGTCTGCCTTCTAGTCTACGCCATCTTAGGCCTGCTGACCGATGGTCTCGTACGCATGATCGAGGCTTATGCGCTGCGCTGGCGTCCGGTGGTGTTCGGTTGATCCCCCTCGTCGACATCAGGCAACTCACCCGCTCGTTTGGCGGCGCGGCCGTTCTCGACGGCATCGACCTCGCCATGGCGCCCGGCGAATTCGTCGCCCTGCTCGGCCGCAGTGGTTCCGGAAAAACCACGCTGCTGCGCATTCTGGCAGGGCTCGATACCTCTCCAGCCGAAAAGCTTCAGCTGACCACCCGCCGTTCAGTGGTTTTCCAGGAACCGCGCCTGCTGCCGTGGAAAAGCGTCATCGACAACGTCGCGCTCGGTCTGCTCCACCCGGATGCGCGAGCGCTGGCGACCCAGGCACTGGAGGAAGTCGGCCTGTCGCACCGGCTCGATGCCTGGCCGCTGACGCTGTCGGGCGGCGAGGCGCAGCGATCGGCGCTTGCGCGGGCGCTGGTCCGCGAACCTCAACTGCTGCTGCTGGACGAACCGTTTGCCTCCCTCGACGCGCTGACCCGGTTGCGAATGCATGAGCTCGTCCTCGCGTTGTGGCGCAAGCATTGCCCGGCCGTGCTGCTCGTCACCCATGATGTCTGGGAAGCCGTCGCCCTTGCCGACCGTATCCTGGTGCTCGACCAGGGACGTTTAGTGCTCGAAATCAAGGTCGATATCGACCGCCCCCGCCGCCGCGACGACCCCAGAACAGGCCGTATCGAAGCGGCGCTTCTGGAGGAGCTCGGCGTCCTTCCCACGCAAGACTGACTTCCGTACCCAAATAGCAGATCGGACTAAGCCATGATCACCAAGCGTATTCTCCTTGCCGCTGTCACCCTCGTCGCTGCCGCAGCCGTGTTCGCCCCCTCTGTGCAGGCAGCCGATCCGGTGGTGCGGATCGGCTGGTTGCGGGGACCCAACGACATCACGCTCGCCAAGTCGCGGGGCACGCTGGAAAAGGCGCTGTCCGAAAAGGGCATCAAGGTCGAGTGGGCCGGCCCCTTCCCGGCGGCGGCACCCGCTTTCGAAGCGCTCAACGCCGGCAGCATCGATATCACGGCCGGCAGCTCGACATCGGCGATTGCAGCCCTTTCCGCAAAAATCCCGCTGGTAATCTTTGCCTATCAGAAGATGGCGCCAGGCTCTGAGGGCATCGTGGCGACGAAGGGTTCCGGCATCGCCACCATCAGGGACCTCGCGGGCAAGAAGGTGGCCGTGAACCGCGGGGGAACGGGGGAATATCTGCTGATGCGCGGACTGGAGACGAACTGGATTGATCAGACGAGCGTCGAACGCGTCTATCTCAGCCCCAGCGACAGTGGCCCAAGCTTCAGCCAAGGCCATGTTGACGCCTGGGCGACCTGGGATCCGTTCCTGACCATCGCGGAAAAGGCCTATGACGGCACGGTCATCGCCGATGGCGCCGCCATCAGGTCCGACAACGCTGTCGTTCTTGTCGCGAGCCGCGAATTCGCCAAGGACAAGGCCGATCAGCTGCAGCTCGTCTTCGATGTCATCAAAGCGGAAAACGCCTGGGCAGTCGCCAACAAGCCGGAGGCCGGGGCGATCTGGGCGAAGGAAATGAACGTACCGGCGGAACTCGGGGCGAAGATCGGCGAAAACAATGCGGTGCCGACGACAGGCGTTTCCGAAACGGACGTGAAGCAGATCAATGCCGTGGCTGAGTGGTACGTAACAAGCGGTATCATTCCGGCTGTGCCCGATATCGCTGACGGCGTCGTCGAGCTGAAGTAAGTCTCGACTGGCTCGCCCGGCCTCTGCGTCGCTCGGGGTCGATTGCCGGCAAAATCGTACTGCCCCCTGCGCGATGCAGCCACGCATCGAAAGTCCGTGTCAGATTGAAAGATGGCCTCCCAAGCGAAAGCGATATTGCGATCGATACGCCCGGGAACAGGTCTCAGGCCACTTCGCAAATATCGAGGATGGTCAGCATGTAGACGCGGATCATGTCGAGGAAATCGACGATGTCGACGCGCTCGTCCGGCATGGTGTTGTAGCGACCACCCGGGCCGCAGACGATGCCTTCCATGCCAAGCTCGTGGTAGAGATGGCCGGCATCTGTGCCGTAGAAACGCGTCGGCGTGATCGCGCCGGTCGGCTGCTTCTCCCCTCGGACAGCCTCATAGGCCGCATTGATCGATTTGACGATGCGGCTATCCGGCGAAACCTCGAAGGGCGGCATCAGAGGGCGGCCTTCGATCATCTCGGGGACGAGCTTCGCCTTCAGGCCCGGGAAACGGCCTTCGAGTGCCCGCAACTCATCGGCCAGATCGGCGAGAACGCCTTCCTGCGTCTGGCCCGGTGCATAACGGCACGACCCTTTGAGGCGAACGAAGTCGGCCACCTGCGGCGGACGCCATTCCTCGAGGTCGCGACCGAGCGCGCCGTGGACGACGCCCACATGGCCGCGGTTGATCGAGCGGTGGACATCGCTTCTGGCACCGCTGAAGGTCATCGCATTGATGCGCGGGATGATATCGCAGGCGGCGGCAATCGCGTCGACGGATTCCTCGCGCTTCGACAGGTGGCGGGTGTCGCCGGTCAGCTCGATGACATAGCTCAGTGCTGCCGCATGCATGGTGACGGCAACGAGGTCGCTCGGTTCGCTGTTGATGAAATAGTCGGCCTTCACGCCGCTTTTGATCGCCGCAAGTGTCCCGACGCCGCCCTGCAATTCGCCGACGACGAAGGTCAGGATCACGTCGCCCTTGAGCTTGACGCCCGCTTCAAGCAGCGTCTTCACCGCGCAGAAATAGGCGGCATCGCCGGCCTTCATGTTGGAAACGCCGATACCGTAGATGAATTTGTCGTCGACGAGACCGGCATAGGGGTCGACGGTCCAGCCCTCGGTGACCGGATTGGTATCGAGATGGCCGTTGAATAGCAGGCTCTTGCCGCCGCCTTGGCCTTTCAGGCGACCGATCGTGTTGAACCGCCGACCGTCGTCGAAGGGCTGCAGCTCGGCTTCGACGCCGATCTTTGCAAGCTCAGCCGCCATCCAGCGCGCCAGAACCTTCTCGCCCTCCGTCTCCGAATGGCTCTTGTGCTGAACCATCTTCGACAGAAAATCGAGGCAGGCCTTTTCGTCGATCCGATCCACGAGGGATTTCGGGTCCATTGTCATGCTCCTTGATGCGGTATTACTGGTATTGAGCGGCGGCGCGCGGCACCGCCTCGATCAGGCGGCGGGTGTATTCCGCCCGGTCGGGACTATCGATCTCGGACGCCTTCACCACCTCGATCAGATCGCCGCGATACATGACGGCGATCCGGTGGGCGATCTGGCGGATCAGGTTGAGATCGTGGGTGATGAAGAGGTATGCGGTACCGCTGGCCTTCTGCAGCTCCAGCAGCAGCTCGACGACGGAGGCCTGCACCGAGACGTCGAGCGCAGAGGTGATTTCGTCGCAGATGACCAGCTTCGGTTTGGAGGCGAAGGCACGGGCAATCGCCACGCGCTGCTTTTCGCCGCCCGAAAGCTGATGCGGATAGCGGTGTGCGTGGGTGCGCGGCAGGCGCACTTGCTCCAGCATGTCGCCGACCTGTCGCTCAAGATCGCTGGCATCGCCGAACAGTTTCAGCGGCCGCGAAAGGATCTCGAATATCTTCTGACGCGGATTGAGCGAGGCATCCGGGTGCTGGAAAATGATCTGCACGTCCTTGCGATAGGCATTGTCCATATCGCCGAGATTGCGGATTTCGCGTCCTTCGAACCGGATCTTGCCCTCGAACCGATTGAGGCCGGTCATGGCCTTGGCGAGCGTCGATTTACCCGAGCCGGATTCACCGACAATGCCGAGGATTTCTCCCGGACTGATGCTGAGGCTGATCGCATTGTTGCCGGTCACGCGCTCGGTCTTCCTGCCGGTGAGGGCTGAAAGAAACGGCTTTCGACCGAAATGGACGCTGACATTCTCGACCTCGACCAGCGGCTTGTCCGCCGGAGCGACTTCATCCGCGACTAGCCGGCGGGCCGGATCGGGAACCGCGTTGATCAGCTCGCGGGTATAGTCCTGTTGCGGATTGGTGAAGATGTCACGCACCGTTCCCTGCTCGACGATCTCGCCGCGCTTGATGACCGCGACGCGGCCGGCGGTGCGGGCAACCAGCGCAAGGTCGTGCGAGATGTAGAGCGAGGCGACGCCGGTTTCGGCCTGCAGCTCGACGAAGAGATCGAGGATCTGTCGCGAGGTGATGACGTCGAGTGCGGTGGTCGGCTCGTCGAAGATGATGCATTCGGGATTGCAGGCAAACGCCGAGGCGATGACGACGCGCTGCTTTTCGCCACCGGATGCCTCATGCGGCATGCGGTGCATCATCTGCGCTGGCGTCTTCAGGCCGACATGGGCAAGCCGCGCCTCTCCTTCCGTCCATGCCTGCTGCCAGGACAGGCCGCGGTGGCGCACGAGAACCTCGGCCAGTTGTTTGCCGAGCGAGAGGGTCGGATTGAGCGATGTGCTTGGATCCTGGAACACCATGCTGATATGCCGTCCGCGAAACGTTTCCATTTCGCGCTCCGCCTTTTCCAGCAGATTGTCTGAGCCCAGCAAGATACGTCCGCCGGGCTCGCGGGCGTTCTTGGGCAGGTAGCGCATGATCGACCATGCAAGCGACGTCTTGCCCGATCCGGATTCTCCGACGAGGCCAAGGATCTCGCCGCGGTGGATGGCAAGGTCGATGTTCTTCAGCGCGTGAAACGGGCCGTTGGTGGTCTCGTAATCCAGCGAATAGTTCTCGATTGTGAGAACTGGGGTATCGGGCGAAGGGTGTTCGGTAGTGGTCATGATTTTCACCTCAGGCCCGCGGATTGAGGGCATCGCGGAGACCGTCGCCCAGGAGGTTGAAACCGACGGCGACGATCGCGATCGCCACGCTCGGCCAGATCAGGATGCCAGCGGAAAGATGCATGTAGCGGCGCGCTTCCGATACCATCAGTCCCCATTCGGCAGCCGGTGGCTGGGCGCCGAGACCGAGAAAGCTTAAGGTCGCAAACAGCATCACCGCGAAGGACACGCGAATGGTCATCTCGACGATGATCGGTGCAATCACGTTCGGCAGCATTTCGCGGCGGATGATGTAGCCGGCACTTTCGCCCCGTGCGACGGCCGCGTTGACGTAGTCCTGCTTTCGCACCGACAGCGCAACGCTGCGGGTGATGCGGGCCATGCCCGGCGCAAAAGCGATGGCGACGGCGACCAGCGCATTGACGGTGCTGGAGCCGAGAAGGTTGACCACCAGAAGGGCAAACAGCAGGCTCGGTATCGACATGACGGCATCGATGGTGCGCATGATCAACTCGTCCGCACGACCGCCGAGAAAGGCGGAGGCGGTTCCGATCAGCGCCCCGATCAGGGTGCCGACGATGGTGGCGAGAACCGCCATGACGACGGTGGCACGCGCTCCGATCAGAAGCCGGCTGAAAATATCGCGACCATACTGGTCGGTGCCGAGCCAGTAGGTGAGGCTCGGACCTTTATAGCGTGCAAGAGGTGACAACTTTTCCGGATCGTGCGGCGCGACCATAGGACCGAAGACGACGACTAGCAGCACGAACACGACGAGGAAAATTCCGATCGCGCCCTGCGGCGTCTTCAACAGACGTTTCGTGAAATCAATCATACTGGATCCTCTTGTCGAGCCAGGCATAGAGGATGTCGGCGATGAAATTGACGATCGAATAGGTGGCAGCCATGATCAGTACGCCGGCCTGGATCGCCGGCAAGTCGCGGGCCTGGATGGCGACGATCAGCTGGCGTCCGATGCCCGGAATGGCAAAGATCTCTTCCACGACGATGACGCCGCCCAGAAGATAACCGACATCGAGCGCGACAATGGTGATGGTGGGAAGAAGCGCGTTGCGCAGCGCATGGCGGCGCAGAACCTGTCCACGGGAAATGCCCTTCAGCCGGGCGGCGCGGATATAGTCGGTATGCAGCACGTCCACCAGTTCGGACCGAACCATGCGCGAAACATGGGCAATTAGGATGATCGAGATGACGCAGACGGGCAGGACGAGATGGGCGATCCCGCGGGAAAAGTCCTCGGTCAGCGGCACGTAACCGGTCGGCGGCAGCCACTTCAGCCAGTCGGCGAAGAACAGCACGGCGACAGTTGCCGTCACGAATTCCGGAAGTGCGACGCCCGCATAGGAGATCAGGCTCACCACCATGTCGGCGACCTTGCCGCGGCGGATGGCGGCGATAATGCCGAGCGGGATCGCGAGAACCAGCATCAGGCCGATCGACAGGAAGGCCAGAAGCAGCGAACGACCGAGCGCTTCGAACATGACCGGACCCACCGGTTGGCCGGTGCGCAGAGATGTTCCGAGATCACCCTGAACCACATGCCACAGCCAGGTCAGATACTGCTGCCAGATCGGCGCGTTCAGGCCCATGGTCGCACGCAGCGCGTCGAGCGCTTCCTGGGTCGCGTTTTCGCCCAACATCATGACGGCCGCATCGGCCGGCAGGACCTGGGTTATGGCAAAGACGATCAGCGACACGACGAACAGCGTGTAGACGATCATCACCAGCCGCTTGGCTATGTAATTCGGGGACAGGGTCGTGTTCCTCTGACAAGAGAGCCGGACGCCTGGCGGCGTCCGGCAGGTTTTAAGATCAGCCGCGCTTCGGTGCGTCTGCTGTCAGCGAGACATAGTCGAGACGGAACACGGATGCGCGCGGATGCGCTTCGTAACCTGAAACCCAGCTGCGCTTAGCCGAGAGGACGTCGAAGAAGGACGGAATGATCGAGGGAACCTCCTCGTTCATGATCTCTTGCGCCTTGGTGTAGAGCTCGGTCCGCTTGTCGGTGTCGATCGTTCCGCGCGCTTCGTTGACCAGGGCATCGAAGGCCTTGTTGTTCCAGCGCGTCTCGTTCCAGGAGGCATCCGACGTGTAGAGCAGCTTGAAGATGCCGTCAGGGGTGGGCTGCATGTTGTAGAAACCGACGTAGAACGAGCCCTTCTTCCACACCTGCTCGAGGTAGGTCGCATGCGGCATCGTCTGCACGTTGATGGTGATGCCGACTTCCTTGGCCATTTCCTTCAGCGCGACGGCAAGCTGCGTGCGAACAGCGGGGCGGTCGGAGGCGACAAGGGTGGCTTCAAAACCGTTCGGGAACCCGGCTTCTGCAAGCAGCTTCTTGGCTTCCTCGATGTTCTGCTCGCGCTGCTTGACGCCCTTGAAGAACTGGTAGGAGCCGTTGAGCGGCGTGTCGTTACCCTGTGTTCCGAAACCTTCGGTGACGAAACCGACCATTGCCTCACGATCGACGGTCAGTGCGATGGCGCGGCGAACGCGCGGATCGTTGAAGGGCGCCGTATCGCAACCGAAGTTGATGTTGCAGAACTGGCCGGACGGCGTGCGCAGCACGTCGACGCCATCGCTGCCGTCGAGGCGCAGATATTCGGTCGGCTGGATGGTGGAGACGATGTCGACATCGCCAGACATCATCGCGGAACCTTCAGCGGAAATGTCCGGGAAGACCTGCACTTCGACGCGGTCAAGATAAGGACGAGCCGGGTCGTAATATTTCTCGTTGCGCTCGACGACGATCAGGCGATCGGGCTCATAGGAGACCAGCTTGAACGGACCCGTACCGACGGCTTTGGTCGACAGGCTCTTCAGGTCGCCGGTGGCGATCGAAGCCGGAATGATGCGGGCGCTTGTATAGGCCATGGAAACGGGAAGGTCGGCATAGGCGCCGGTCAGCTTGAACATGACGGTTGCGTCGTCGACGGCAACGATATCGGCGATCGGACCGACATTGTTACGGCCGGGAGATGCTGTTGCCGGATCAAGGATTGCCTTGAAGGTTGCGACGACGTCCTTGGCCGTGAAGGGCGAGCCATCGTGGAAAGTGACGCCGGTGCGAAGCTTGAACGTCCACTCGGTCAGCGCCTCGTTCGGTGTCCAGCTTTCGGCCAGATCCGGCTCGACCGACATGTCGACCTTGAGACGGGTGAGGTTGCTGTAGAGCAGCTCGGTCACCAGGTATTCCGGGTTGACGCGGGTCAGAAGCGGGTGGATGACGCTGACGGCCTGGTCGACGGAGATTTTCAGCGTACCGCCCTTGGCCGGTGCTGCGGCCTGGGCAGAGCCCAGCGATGGCGTTGCGAGAATGGCGGCGGTGCCGGCCAGGAAGAAGCGGCGTTTCATTTCCAGCATGTTTATCGTTCCCTTTATGCTTCGATGCTGCTTGGTATGGTTATATGCGACTTTCGGGCATGGCCTCGGCAGCGAAATCCGCCGCGAGATAGGCGAGAATGCTTTTTGCGAGTGCGATGATGTCCTGTCGGGTCGTGTGCTCTTCCGGGCTGTGGATGCAGCTTTCCGGGCGGCCGAGGCCACCGAGCAATACTTCAGGGCCAAAGCCGGCCTTCTGGACATAGCCGAAGTCCGAACAGCTGGCGGCGCCCCATTTCTGAAAATCGTTCGGCTCGTATCCGAAGCCGAGCGAAAGCGCCTGTTGCCAGCGCGGCCAGTGCGGGCCATCGGGATCGTCGGTCGGGATCAGATGACCGACAAGATCGACTTTTAGCCCGAGCTCTGTCCCTTCGATGCAATTTCGGATCGTCGCTTCGATCTCGGCGCGTGCGTCCTCATAGCTTTCCTCCGGGGCATATCGACGGCTGACGAGGATCTTTACCTCGGCCGGAACCTGCCCGCCCGCTGTGCCGCCGTTGACGGCGGATATGGTCAGCTGTGGCCGCAGCGGCCCGGTTGCATGCGGCGGCGGCGCGAGCTTGGATGCGCGCTTTGCCACTTCGGGTTTTAAGGCTGCGAGCGCGTTCAGAACCGGCAGCGCCCCCTCGATGGCATTCACACCCGCGCCGGTGCGATTGCCCTCGCCGGCATGGACCGCATGGCCGGTAATCGTGACCTGCAGGTTGAAGATGCCGAAGCAGCCCGCCCAGATGCGTGGTGCGGCCGTTCCGTTGAAATTGAGGATATGCCCCTTGAGCATGCCCTGTTCCGCGAGATAGCGGATGCCGGGATAGAGACCGCCTTCTTCATCCGTACACAGGAGCAGCATCGGATCGTAAGCGAGAGAAACGCCGCATTCGCGTGCCGCCCGAAGCGCCAGAAGCGTCGCAGCGATTGTGCCCTTCATGTCGGCGGCACCAAGCCCGAAAAGGTCATCGCCTTCGACCGTCAGCTTCAGCGGATCGCGGCTCCAGCCGGGAGCGACAGGCACCGTATCGACATGATAGTAGAGACCGCAGACAGGCAGGTCCGTTTCGCGCCTCGCAACGAGATTGATGCGTTCGCCCGACGCCGGTCCGCCCTCGACATACCAGAGGTCGTGAGGCACCGTCACACGCTCGAATTCGAAGCCGAGCGGCATCAGCAACTCGGTCATCAAATCGGCAAACGCGCCATAGCCTTCGCCCGGCGGAAAGGTGGTGTCGACCGCAACCATCCGTGCAAGATCCTGCACGGCCATCTCGACATCGCGGTCAATCGCTGCCATGGCAGACGTCAGGGGCTCAGAAGTGGTGCCTGGTTGCTGTAGGCTCATCTCGGTCGTCCTCCGCATTCCGGCAGCCTTCACAACTCGGCTCATTAATATAAACTATATAGTAATACAGCGTAGATCGGCATCACGTGTCAACTCCAAAGAAGAGGCAATTCATTGCCTGATAATTCAGCAAATGCCGCCCGACTGAGCGACCTGTCTCTGCCTCTCTATGAGGTCGTGAAACGACAGATCACCGAGGCGATCATGATCGGCGCCCTGGAGCCCGGCTCCGTGCTGCCGAGCGAGATTGCCCTGGCGCAAACCTATGGCGTTGCTGTCGGAACGATTCGACGCGCGCTGATGGATCTCACCAACGACGGACTTTTGAGCCGACGCCGCAAGACCGGGACCGTCGTGACCGGACGCAAACCGCAGCACGGATTGCGCCTGTTCTTCCAGTATTTTCGTCTTCACGGGCTGGACGGCTCGCTGAGCAAATCCGTTACGAAGGTCACGTCGCTGGAATTCGGCGAGGCTTCGGACGAAACAGCGGCGAAGCTGCAGATTGAAACGGGCCGGCCGATCGTGCATTTCCACCGCGTCCGCTATATCGACGCCCGGCCAATCATGCACGAAACGTTGACGCTGCCGCGCGAGCGCGTCCCCGGCTTTCCGCAGAAGCAGGAGGACATCCCGCCGCTCTTCTATCTGCATCTCCTGGAAAACTACGGGATCCGGATTTCGGCGATCCGTGAACAGATCGGCGCGGACCTGGCATCGGAGGATGATGCACGCTGGCTGAACCTGACGCTTCCAGCCGCAGTCATGACGATCGACGAAGTGGCCTACGACCAGATGGCCGTGCCGGTGCTCATCTCTGCGCACCGGGCGACGACTGCGGACCACCGCTACGTCAACGAGATACAGTAAGCGCGCGATCAAGCTTCAACGCTGAAGCATCTGACGCGATGAGCTTTGCTACATTAGCGCAACGTCTAGCAAACCAAAACGAGATGGCGAAACCGCCGCGAGCGTGATACAGGCTCGCGGCGGTAACAGCCTATTTTCAACGGCTTGGAGCCTATTGTTAACTCAGAATTCTTCCCAGTCCGCAACCGCCAGGGCAGCGGAAGACGAGGCGTTAGCGATCTTGCGCGGCATTGCGACGGCTACCGGGCGATCCGAAATGGGCTGTGCGACCGGTCTTGAAGGGACGGGGCGATGGGCGATCGGATTGCGCTTCTGCAGTGTCTGGCCCGGGGCCCGATCGGTGTCGAAATTGAACTGTTCGAGCAACTGGAACAGCGCGGCCGCTTCCCTTGCCATTTCATGGCTCGCAGCTGTCTGCTGCTCGACCATCGCGGCGTTCTGCTGTGTGCCCTGATCGACCGTGTTGATCGCACGGTTGATTTCGGTCAGCGCGGTGGACTGTTCGCGTGAGGTTTCGACGATCGCGGTGATGTCGCCGTTGATACCTTCGACATGGGTTGCGATCTCGCGAAGGGCGGCGCCTGCCTTCGTGACAAGCGAGACGCCGTTTCCGACATGCGTGCTGGAGGCCGTGATGAGTGTCTTGATTTCCTTGGCCGCTGTCGCAGAGCGCTGCGCGAGTTCACGCACTTCCTGAGCAACGACGGCAAAGCCTTTTCCGGCCTCCCCTGCGCGCGCCGCTTCAACACCGGCGTTCAGCGCCAACAGGTTTGTCTGGAAGGCGATTTCGTCGATCACGCCGATGATGTTCGAGATTGCCTTCGACGACGCTTCGATCTGGTCCATGGCACCAATCGCTTCACGCACCACGTCACCGGAATGGTTGGCATGCTCCTTCGTGCGGGCAACCAGTTGGCCGGCTTCCTCGGCGCGTCGGCTGGAATCCTTCACGGTCGTGGTGATCTCTTCCAGGGCTGCTGCGGTCTGCTCGACAGATGCGGCTTGCTGTTCGGTCCGCTTCGCCAGATCGTCCGCCGATGTGCGAACCTCATTGGAACCGGCCGAAATAGCCTTCGCGTTTTCGGCAACCATCACCATGGCCTGCTTCAGCTTCTGCGACGCGGCATTGAAGTCGGTCCGCAGGCGCTCCAGTGATGGAATAAACGGCTTTGCAATTTGCTGCGAAAGGTCACCATCGGCGAAACGCGTCAGACCTTCCGCGAGGCGCTCGACGTTCTCGACCCGGCCGGTAACATCGGTGGCAAACTTGGCGACCTTGATGACCTTGCCACTGGGATCGAAAACGGGGTTGTAGGAAGCCTGGATGTAAACGCTACGGCCGTCCTTGCTGATGCGGCGGAACTCGTCGGCAACATATTCGCCGCCGCGAAGGCGCTCCCACAACTGCGTGTATTGCGGGGATGCCGCTTCGGTCGGGTCCATAAAGATCCGGTGATGCTTACCCACGATCTCGTTCAAGGAATATCCGAGCGCCGACAGGAAGTTGTCGTTGGCGGTAAGGATTTCACCCTCGGGCGTGAATTCGATGGTTGCCTGCGCGCGGGAAACAGCTGAAAGTTTGGCCGCGCTGTCGAGCCCATTCATCTTTGTTTCGCTGATGTCGTTGGCAAACTTGATGATCTTCAACACCTTGCCGCTGGCATTCTTTACCGGATTGTAATTGCCGCGGATCCAGATTTCCTGGCCGTTTTTCGCAATGCGCTTGAATTCGCTGCACTCGAACGTGCCGCCCTTAAGCTTGCTCCAGAAGGCTTTGTATTCAGGCGTTGCAGCGTAATCTCCGTCGACAAAAATCCGGTGATGCTGACCGATAATCTCCTGCTCGCTGTATCCCATCAGATCGCAGAAGTTTGTATTGGCTCGCAATATGCGTCCTTCGGTATCGAACTCGATGATCGCGAAGGACAGGTCTAAGGCCGAAAGAATTTGATTAGAGTTTGCGCCGAAAAAATCGAACATTACGAAGCCTTGCAATACAGGTGATTGGTCAACCTTCATCGCAAACAATTGTTAAATTAGTAATTAAGACTTGGCAAAAAACAAGAATAAGCCTTTGTAAAAATACATTTAAGCGTTGCTCAATAGTATATTCCTATTACCTAATCTATGTTGGGTAGTCTCACGTTCAGTTTGCCGGAAGTAGAGGCGAGCATCCTGCGCGGCGTGCCCTTCCTGCCGCCATCAGTCCATCTTTAGCAATCGATAACCCTCTCTCGACAAACAGTCATGTCCCGGGGCTTGGCATCCATTGCCTAGAAACGTTTGCGGATTACCTCTCGGTCAACTCCGAACGGTAACCAACCATGAACGCTGTGACGTCTATCCTCCACACATTGGAACCTCATCCGTTTCAGCTTCTCAACACCGAGAAAATACTAGAGATGTTGCCGCGCCCGGTCTTGGTTGTCGGATCCGATGGTCTCGTCGTCTACGCCAACAAGGCGAGCGAAGTCTCATTCGGCGCATTTCCCGGGGGCGCTGTCCACGCGCTTTTTACTGGCCTGGTCACAGACCTGCCCGACACCAGCTGCGCCCCGGTTTCAGTCACGTCCATCCATAGCGGTGAGAGCTTCGATGCCGCGTTCGTCTCTTTCGACGACGGGCAGTATCTCGTTGACCTGCGACCTGCATCGCAGAACCAGGGCATCGCCATCAAGACCGATGTCGACGAACTGACGGGCCTTGCCAAGCGGAACGCCTTGCTGTCGCACCTGTCGTCTGCTTTGAGCAACGGTTCTAAATCTTCATCGATCGCCGTCCACTGCCTCGATCTTGACCGCTTCAAGATAGTCAACGACACGCTGGGACATGCAACAGGCGACCTTCTTTTGAAAAAGGTGGCCGACCGCCTCAAGGCCGCGTGCCGCAAAAGCGATGTCGTTGCGCGTCTTGGCGGGGACGAGTTCGTGATCCTCCAGCATGATGTCGATGATCTTGCTGCGGCCGAAAAACTCGCTTCGCGGATCGTGGACCTTGTCGGCCGCACCTATGTTCTGAACGGTCACACAATCAATATCGGCGCAAGCGTCGGCGTCGCCTTTGGCGCTGATGCGCTCCAGCCAGACGACCTGCTCCGCAACGGTGATCTTGCTCTCTATGAGGCAAAGAAGGCCGGGCGTGGACGTTACCGCATGTTCGAAAGCGGGATGGACGCTCTACTCCTCGGACGTCGGGAAATGGAGATCGATCTCCGCCGCGCGCTGGCCCTGAAGCAGTTCAAGCTGAACTATCAGCCGTTCCTCGATGTCTCGACCAAACGGGTGGATGGCTTCGAGGCCCTGCTCCGGTGGGAACATCCCGTCAAAGGCAACATCCCGCCTCTTTCCTTTATCTCGCTTGCGGAGGAAAACGGCCTGATCGTCAAGATCGGCGAATGGGTTTTGCGTACAGCCTGCCTGGAGGCAATGTCCTGGCCGAATGATATGATTGTCGCCGTCAACGTCTCGCCGCTTCAGTTCAAGGCGGACACACTGCTGGAAACGGTCGCATCGGCGCTAAGGCACTCGGGATTGCCAGCCCATCGTTTGGAAATCGAAATTACCGAGGGCGCCCTGCTCGATGACACGGATAACGTCATCCAGACGCTGAATGCCATGCGCGCGCTTGGCGTCAGAATCTCCATGGACGATTTCGGCACTGGCTATTCGTCCTTGAGCTACCTGCAGAAGTTTCCGTTCAACAAACTGAAGATCGATCGCTCGTTTGTTGCCTGTGACGACGCAGACAGCGAGGCGATCCTGCGATCAATCGCAAGTCTCGGGACGAGCCTCGGGATGTCGATCACGGCTGAAGGCGTCGAGACGGCGGAACAGTTGGCGCGCATTCGTGGCGAACGCTGCACCCATGTGCAGGGCTATCTGACGGGACGGCCGATGGGCACGGATCAGATTCCGGCGTTCCTGGCACAACACATTTTATAAAGGGGAACTGATAATGGATAACAGCTTGTATCGCCTGGTCTACTACAGCCGCAACCAGATCGGCGACGATGGCGCGGCGTTTAGCTCAAACGTCGACGAGATCCTGGCGAAAAGTCGGGTGAACAATCTGCGTGACGAGATCACCGGGGCGCTTCTGTTCAACGCGGGCTGCTTCGCCCAGGTTCTGGAAGGTCCGCTCGAGCGGGTGGAAGCCGCATTCGAGCGCATCCAGCAGGACGAACGCCACGGCGAAGTTTCGCTGCTGGCCGTGGACCCGATCAGCCATCGGTATTTCCCGAACTGGGCAATGGGTTTTATCGGGACATCCGAAGCCCACGCAAAGCGCTTCGCCGACGTCGGCTCGTCAAGCGGTTTCGATCCGTCCCGGCTGAGCGGCGAGCAGATCCATACCCTGTTGCGAGACCTCGCAATCGAAGAAGAGGCCGCCTGATTCCAGTACGGCCTCCTCCTATAAAAACATCGTCTACTGCTGAGCGTTGTATCGGGGCGTGATCGGACGAAGCCTTACTTCTTCGCAGGATCGACCTTCTGCTGGTAGCGACCCACGATCTCACCCTTGCCGATCACATGACCGGCCACTGCGGCGAGAAGAGCATCCCGGTCGGATGTCGGGGGAAGAGCCAGCATCTCGTCAAGCGCAAGAACCTGGAAGTGATAGTGATGCGCCGGGTCGCCGGCCGGCGGCTTTGGTCCGAAATAGCCGTGACTGCCGGATGTGTTGCGGCCTTGAAGGACGCCTTCCGGTTCGACGAGGCGGAGCTGTTCCTGCAACCCTTCCGGCAGGGACGTCACCGTTGCCGGGATATTCCACGCCAGCCAGTGAACAAACGGCTTGGTTGGTGAGGAGCCTGGATCCTCTACGATGATCGCGTAGGACGCGGCCTTCGGGACGGCCTTCCAGCTGATCGCAGGTGAGACACTCTCGGCATATTCGCTATGACGCTGCGGCATGAGTTCGTCGTTGTCGAAAGACGAGGACGAGACGGATACGCTGCCTTCCGTCTTGGTCTCCGGGCGATCCATGGCCAGTGGCACATCGATACCTTTGGCGGCCTGCGCCTTCATAGGTTCAACGGGCGCAGCGGGCTGCGCTTGTGCCTTTTGCGCGTCGCCGGTGTAAGCCACCCTGTAGATGACACCGTTTGCATCGTCGGCCATCAGCAAGGCGCCATCCTTGGCGACGGCCAGTCCGACCGGTCGTGCAAAATGCGTCTTGCCACCATCGCTGAGGAAGCCGGTGACGAAAGGTTCGAAGGATTTCGGCTTGCCATTTTCGAAGTGAATGCGAACAATCTCGTATCCGGATGCCGGGTTACGATTCCAGGATCCGCGCATGGTTGCAAACGCATCGCCCGAGAACTCGGCCGGAAACGACGTTCCGCTGTAGAATTTCATCTGCATGGGGGCTGCGTGTGCCGTGTAGCCGAGTTTCATCGGATCGCTCTGCGCCTTCCACTCCTTCTTGGTCACCCCGCCGACCGGTGTCGACTGCGGATAGATGTCGCCTGCTCCGTAAACATGCGGCCAGCCATATTGCTTTCCCTGTTCGATGAGGTTGAGCTCTTCTGCCTGCACCTCATCACCGAGGAGATCGATGCCATGGTCGAGCCCCCAAAGTTCACCGGTCTCGCGGTTCCAGTCGTAGCCGATCGTGTTGCGAAGGCCGGACGCGAAGATGGTGCGGCTCTTGCCATCAGGGGTCGTCCGGAGCACCGTTGCGTTTTCGGCATTGCTTTCGTTGCAGGCGTTACAGGTGGAACCGACGCTGATGTAGAGCATGCCATCAGGACCGAACTCCATGACGCGGTTGGGATGCTGTCCGGAATCCGGCAGATCGCCAATGATCATTTCAAGTGGCCCGAGCGTGCCGTCGTCCTTGATGTCCGCGACGAACACCTCTTTGACCGTGACGAGGTACAGCCTGTTATCCTTGATTGCCAGACCGTGGGCCTGCGCACGCGCTGCCACTTTCACCGGTGCGCCGTCGGCCTTGCCGTCGCCGTTCTCGTCCTTCAGCAGCAGCACGTCGCCTTCCTCGCGGCGGCTGACATAGATATAGCCCTTATCCGACACGGCGATGATGCGGCTGTTTCCGAGACCCTGGGCGAAAGGCTCAACGGTGAAACCTTCCGGCGCCTTCAAGGTGGCGATCCGTTCCGCGGTTGCCGGAATCTTGTTCGGCTTGAACACGTTGGTCGTGATCTGGACTTCGGTTCCATCGCCCTGCTGTGCATAGGCTGCGCTGCTCAAGAATACCGCGGTCGCGACCGACGCGACGCCAAGAAGTCCAAATTTCATCACTGTATCTCTCTCGTTGACTCGCCCCGTAACCATCAACCGGAGCCATAGTTCCTCCACCGAGACGCGGAGCGAGAGCACCGCCGTGGTTTGAGACGTCAAATCGAACGAGTGCGCAGTGTCATCCTTTCGGTGGCTTTGGCAAAGGGTTGCCAAACAGATCAACCGGATCGGGAACCGCCGACGCGCTCCCCTTCTGGTCGTCGGATAGTCTGCCACCAAAGGAGCGCGAACTGTTCGGCCTTCCGGCCCACAGCACCATTTCGATCTTTTCTCCGGCCTTGATATCTCTGTGAGCGATGAAATAGCCGCGGTGGTCCGGTGCGCGCTCGTGGCCGGCTTTTTCATTTTCGAATAGGCTGACATCGCCGGGCTTTGCCTCGTAGCGCATCGTGACGTCCCTCTTGTCTTGTCGTTACCGGTCCCATGGCGGGATAAATCTGCGGTCGTTATAGGCGGACAGGAAACCGGAATGGATGGGGTCGAGCCAGTTCTCGTCTTTCAGAAAGACAAGGGCATCATGAACGAGACCGCCACCCGATGCCTGAACCTTGAGCATTGCCCGGAAACTTCCCTCTTCACCAACGTCTTCCAGCTTATCCAGAACCGGCAGATCGTTTTCAGGGACTTCAAACAACTCCCCTGTCACCTGCAAACCGGTTCCCGGTTGTTCGAGCATCATCGGCCCGTAGAATGGTGCTGCTATCAACAGGGGGTAGGGCTCGACCGTCACTACATCCCCGATATATTCCGAATTCCCAAGCCCCTTATCGTGAAGCGCAAAGCCTCTTTTCAGGGTGCCGTAAATGAACACTTTCACATGGTTCTCCTATCCGTGAGGTCGAATAACCCGCTCGTCATCGACCTGTTCCGTGCACGGCAACGCGGCATCCGGTCGCTGATCTCTCACCGTCATGGCGGCCTGACCGCGTGAAGAGAAAACTCAAAGTTCGAAGGGAACAGGGCGCGACAAACTAAGTTCTTGCAGCCTGATAAAATTGCTGACGCGAGAATGGCAGGTTCATGTGAGTATCGTTGAGTCCCGAAATGAAAACGCCCCCTCTCCCCTCCCCGCATCGGAACAGACCCCGCATCTGAAACTACCGCCGGGTTTGGTGGCAACCCGGCTTGAGGCATCGCTCCGGAGCTCCGGTCGTTCGCTCTGCTATGTGGCATTGAGCGAAAATGCTGCGCAAAAAACAGCGGA
Source organism: Neorhizobium sp. DAR64862/K0K3 (assembly GCF_050500185.1). NCBI lineage: Bacteria > Pseudomonadati > Pseudomonadota > Alphaproteobacteria > Hyphomicrobiales > Rhizobiaceae > Neorhizobium > Neorhizobium sp. DAR64862/K0K3. Next base: position 475,747 of record NZ_CP191450.1, on the reverse strand, counting down.
TGCCATGGCAGCGCTCTTTCCCTCGGTCCAATTCATTGTTCTGCCGCCTTGGGACTGCCTTCCCTATGATCGGGTTCCGCCCTCGCGGCACTGCATGGGTCGACGCATGGACGCATTGCGGATATGGACCAGGCCAAGCGACACGCCGCGACTGCTGCTGACATCGATCGACGCGACGCTGCAGCGCATTCCGCCGGCGGGGGTCATCGCAGATGGCCAGATCGAACTGGTGGTCGGCCAGCCATTCGATCGCGAGGCATTCCTGAATTTCGTCAGACGATCAGGCTATGTGGAAGAGGGCGTTGCCGACGATCCCGGCGAACTGGCGGTGCGCGACGGGATGATCGACATCTATCCCGCCGGCGCCCCGGGCCCAATGCGCATCGTCCTGTCGGAAGACGATCACGTGACCGAATTGCGTGGATTTGACCGCGTCTCGCAGCGAACCGAGAGCTACCTTGAACGGTTGAGCTTCGGTCCGGCATCCGAAGCCATACTCGCAGACGTCATTGCGGTAGCCCCTGCTCCAAAATCTGAGACGATGGAGCGCCAGCTTTCCCGCCTCTACCCGGACATGGTGACGGTTTTCGATATCCTCGGCAATGCCGCTTTGACTGCGGCTCCGGGCGCAGCAGACCGGGTCGTACGGAATCTGGAAATCATCGACGACGCCCGCCAGTCCCGCACGGAATTCGGTAAGACCGGAACATCCTCTCCTTGCTCGTTCTATCTTGACAGCGAGGAGTGGGAACAGCGCTTCACCGGCGTGCAGACCAGCGCACTGGATCTCGAACAAGGGGGTGAACTGCCTTCCGGGGCGTCTGATGCGGACCCGCGCAAGGCACTGGTCAAATTTGCACAGGAACGCCTGGGCGATGGAATGAAGGTTGTAATTTCCGGGCATGGCAAGGCATCAGAGGCGCTTTGCCGCCGTGTCGCGAAAGCAACTGGCGTATCGCCTCGGTTCGTCGACAGCTGGACGCAGGTGATGGACGCCGAATCCGGCGCGCTTTTGAAGCTCGCCTGCGCCCTCGATCACGGGTTCCTCGACGTCGCGCAAAATGTTGCTGTGATCGCCGCGGGCGACGAACACCGACATGTTTCAAGTGCAACTTCCTTTCTTGGCGAACCAGATCTTCGGATCGGCGACGTCGTCGTCCACGAAGATCACGGCATTGGCATTTTAAAAGATCTGGAGAGCATCGCCGTTGCAGGTGTCGCGCGTGGCGCTGCCCGTCTGGAATATCGCGAAGGTGCTTCCGTGCTTGTTCCGATGGAAGAATTCGGAAAGCTGTGGCGCTACGGTTCCGAACCCGAGGCGGTCTCGCTCGATCGTCTTCACACCGACGCCTGGCAAAAGAAGCACGAGAAGATTGTCGCGGACATCAAATCGACGGCGCGTCATTTTTCGACCATCGCAAAGCACAGGCAGGCCTCGCCGGCCGAGACGTTCATTCCTCCCCGCGCCGAATTTTCAGCCTTCACCCGACGGTTCCCTTTCGCCGAAACACCAGATCAGGCCGAAGCCATCAAGGCCACGCTTTCCGATCTCGCGTCCGGGCGTGCCATGAACCGCCTTGTCTGCGGCGATGTCGGCTTCGGCAAGACAGAGATTGCACTGCGCGCCGCAGCAGCGGTAGCACTTGCGGGCGGTCAGGTGGTCGTCATCGCCCCAACGACTGTTCTCACACGTCAGCATTTCGCCACCTTCAAGCGACGCTTCGAAGGAACAGGCATCTCTGTCGGAATGTTGTCACGGCTCGTCAAGCCAAGCGAGGCGAAGCAGGTCAAGGCGGCGTTGGCCGAGGGTGAAATCGACGTTATCGTCGCGACCCATGCGATCCTTGCAAAAGACGTGGGCTTTGCGCATCTCGGGCTTTTGATCGTGGATGAGGAACATCGGTTCGGGCTCAAGGACAAACGGGCCATGAGCGCGCTCGCGCCGACCCTCCACACGCTCGCCATGTCGGCAACACCTATCCCACGCACCTTGCAGTCGGCAATGGTCGGAGTTCAGGAGGTCAGCCTGCTGACGACTCCGCCCGCCCGGCGCCGACCCGTTCGCACATCGCTTGCAGCATTCGACAACGCATCGATGCGCACCGGATTGATGCGAGAATACCGCCGGGGCGGACAAAGCTTCGTCGTGGTGCCGCGCATCGAGGATATCGAAGCCGTCGAGGCGATCCTGCGCAAGATTGTTCCCGAGCTCGCGGTTAAGGTCGCGCACGGCAAGATGCCGGCGGCGACGATCGACGAAGCGATCGTCGGTTTCGCGGACGGCGATGGCGATGTCCTTCTCGCCACCAACATTATTGAAAACGGCCTCGATGTGCCGCGCGCCAATACGATGTTCATCTGGAATGCGGAGCGGTTCGGTTTGGCCCAGCTGCACCAGTTGCGTGGACGGGTCGGCCGTGGAGGCGCGCAGGGCATGACCACGCTTCTGACGGAAGAAGGTGCAGAACTGCCCGAGGAAACGCGCTTGCGGCTTTTGACACTCGTAGAGAACGACCGCCTGGGCGCCGGGCTTGCGATCAGTCTGCGCGATCTCGATTTGCGCGGCGGGGGCGACATCGCCGGCGAGGATCAGGCTGGGCATATGAAGGTCATCGGTATTGGCCTTTACCAGAAGCTCCTCGCGCGTGCAGTCGCGAAACTGGGAAAACGACTTTCGGCCACCAGAAAGCGCGCAATCCTGCATCTCGACGTCGCGGGCACGATACCGGCGGATTACGTGCCGGATCCGGCTGTCAGGCTCAATCTCTATGCCAGACTTCTGCGGGCATCCTCACAGCGCGACGTGAATGATCTGGAAGAAGAGTTCGAGGATCGCTTCGGCGAATTGCCGCAGGAGACGCTGCTGTTGTTGCGCACAACCAGGCTGCAGCTTGCAGCAGGCCATCTCGGTATCGCCAAACTCGAAGCCGGACCGAAGGCGATTGCGATGACCATTGCCAAGATGCCGGCAAGGGTGATTTCGGCCCTGACGAAGAAGATTGCGGCAATCCGGCGGGAAGACCGGCTGATATTTGAGACGGTCGCCCAGACCTGCGACGAGCAGCTGAAGTTCTTCGAGCGACTCATTCTGGCGGCGCGAAGGCCTTGAGGCTTTACGGTTTGACTTGATCGACGATAGCGCGGGCCCGTACTGTGGGCCCGCGAATTTTTGTCAGAACCCCGCGTCGGCGGCTGACGATCTGTCAGTCTCGCGGAGCGCCTCCTGTCCCCGCATATCGCGCCTCTGATGCCTCAACGTGCTCGTCACGTTTGTTGTCCGCATACGCCGTGCTTTCACCGGTGTTGCCAAACTTGTCCCTTATCCCGTCGGACATTACGTACCTTTCTAGTTGCTGATTGACGGAACACCCCGAACAAGCCAAGAACAAGCAACGCCGCGGGAACCCACTTGGAATGAAGCCCTTACGTATGCAATTGTTCGAGATGAGCGACCACGTCCGCGCTTCCCCGGGAAAGCGCTGGGGAGTGGCGGTTGCAGCGTTCGGGCTTGCGCTCTACGCGCGGTTTCTATGCGACCATCTCCTGCCGCCGGGCTTCCCGTATCTGACCTTCTTCCCCGCGGTAATCCTGACGACGTTTCTGGCGGGCGTCTGGCCCGGGGCCGTTTGCGCCGTGGCCTGTGGCGTGGCTGCCTGGTACTGGTTTATACCGCCGTTTGCGATGTTCGAGATCAACGGGTCGGTCCTCGTGGCTTTGACCTTCTACGCGTGCGTGGTCATCGTGGACATTCTGCTGATCCAGGTCATGCACAAGGCGGTTGATGATCTTCAGGAAGAACGTCTGCGCAGCGAAGATCTGGTGCGCGAACAGCAGCGCCTTCTTGCCGAGCAAAAGGAACGGGAGCGCCAACAGCGTGTGTTGCAGCGCGAATTGTCCCACCGAATGAAGAACACGCTGGCGATGGTTCAAGCCGTCGTATCCCAGAGCCTGCGCAATGCGACAGACGTGAAGCTTGCCGGTGAAATGGCGTCGGCCCGCATCGACGCACTTGCCCGGGCACAGGATACGCTGACGGCAACGAACTGGTCCGCAGCAGATGTCGAGACGATTGTACGGACATCCGTCGAACCGCACCAGGACAGCGCCGACCGCTTCGATATCTTCGGGCCTCCGATGGTGCTCGAAGCACAACCTTCCATGGGTTTGGCACTGGCAATCCATGAACTTGCGACAAATGCCACCAAATATGGCGCGCTCAGTACGGCCGACGGCAAGGTCGAGATCCGCTGGACGGCGCCCGGCGAAAACGGCTTTGCCTTCACATGGATCGAAAGCAAGGGGCCGGCCGTGAGCGAACCGACGCGGCGCGGCTTTGGCTCCCGCCTGATGGAGCGCGTTGTGCCGACCTATTTCAACGGCGTAGCCAACGTGGACTACCGCACGGATGGTTTGCACTACCGCATCGAAGGCGAACTTCTTCCGAAAGAGCCTCAGCCTCTTCAGAGCTGACGCAATATGCGCCATTGGCCGGTTGCGACAACGACGACGATCGACCCAATCACTATTCGACAATCATATAATTCTAGTTCGATTATAATAATCAATTATATTGCAGCGCAGCAGGTTCGGTGGAACACTGGCGTCAACAAGGGCCGCAAAGGCCTGGAGCCGCCAGTAGGAGAACATCGATGAAACCATCTATCAGGGCCGGCTTTGTCGGCTTAGCTACTCTGCTTGCCTGCACGCCAGCCTACTCCCTCGGAGACACGATCAAGACCGCGATCGACGCGACCTTCGCGCCGCACGCCATGCCCACCCTCGATGGCAAGATCGAGGGTTTCAACGTCGATATGGCAAACCTGATCGGTGAACGGTTGGGCAAGAAAGTCGATCTGACCGGAGCGCAGTTCTCCGGCCTCATCCCAGCACTTCAGGCCGGCACCTATGACTTCCTGGTAGCGCCCGTCACCGTGAACAAGGAGCGTGCCGCGAACCTTCTCTTTACCGAAGGCTTCATGGACACCAATTTCGGCTTCGTCGTGCCGGCCAATGCGCCTGAATACAAGACGCTGGAAGACTTCAAGGGCAAGACGATCGCCGTCAACAAGGGGTCTGCCTATGACAGCTTCCTGCGGGAGAAGGAAAAGGAATTCGGCTGGAAGGTCGAAAGCTACGGCACCAATACCGACGCCGTGGCAGCCGTCATTGCGGGACGCGCCGATGCCAACCTTGCCGGCAATACTGCCGCTGCATGGGCGGTCAAGAAGAACCCGCGCCTGAAACTCTCCTTCGAATACGAAACCGGCCTCGTCTGGGCCCTTTCCTTTCGCAAGGGAGACGAGCAGAACCGCGATCTCGTCGATCGTGCGATGGAATGCCTGAAGCTCGACGGCTCGATGGCGAAGCTTTCGGTCAAATGGTTCGGCGTCACGCCAGAAGCTGGCACGACGATCGTCACCCCGACCAAGGGTTTCGGGACGCCAGGCTTCGATGGTTACAAGGATGATGACCACAAAGCCTCCTGCGATAACCTGAAGTAACGATCTGCAGCACGGGCAGGCGCGTCAGTCGCCTGCCCTCCCCCTTGATCAGACAGGATGCGGCAGCCGGCCGCCAATCGTCTCTCCCATCGGAGATAGCGGTTGGCCGGCAATCTGCCCGCATCGTGCCTGCCGGAGGTCCCACAATGGCCAATCGCCCAATGCTCGAAGTCGTCGCGCTGGAAAAGCGCTTCGGGTCCACCACCGTCCTCAAGAAGATCGACCTGAGGGTCGCCGAGGGCGAACTCGTGTTCGTCATCGGTCCATCCGGTTCCGGTAAAAGCACGATGCTGCGCTGTTGTAACCGTCTAGAGGAGCCAACATCGGGCGATATCATCGTCAATGGCCGCAACATCATGGCCGGTACCCGCCGCGATCTCGACCGTATGCGGCTGCAGATCGGCATGGTGTTCCAGGGTTTTCACCTCTACCCGCATATGAGTGTCCTCAAGAATGTCACGCTCGCCCAGCGCAAGGCGCTGAAGCGCGCCAAGGAAGAGGCCGATGCGCGGGCGATGGACATGCTCGAACAGGTTGGCCTGGCGCACAAGGCCGACGCCTATCCCGGTGAACTGTCCGGGGGCCAGCAGCAGCGCGTGGCGATCGCCCGCTCGCTGGCGCTCGACCCGAAAGTCATGCTGTTCGACGAGCCCACCTCAGCGCTTGATCCCGAACTGGTCGGTTCCGTCCTCAAGGTGATGAAGGACCTGAAATCCAAGGGCATGACGATGGTCGTCGTCAGCCACGAGATGGGCTTTGCCCGCGAGACCGCGGACCGGGTTGTCTTCATGGATGGCGGTGTCGTCGTCGAAGAAGGCACGCCGGACGAGCTATTCGGCAACCCGAAGGCCGATCGCACCCGCGCATTCCTTTCGCGCGTTTCCGGGTAACGGCGATGGACCGGTTCCTCGAAACCTTCTTCAACCCGGTGGTGATGGCGAAATATACGCCCGACATCATTGCCGGAATCTGGGTCACCCTGCAGATTGCCTCGGCGGTGATCGTGGCTGGCATCCTGGCCGGCCTCGCGCTCGCCTGCCTGCGCAGCTATGGCGTCAAGACGCTCAATTTCTTCATCATCTGCTATGCCGACATCTTTCGCGCACTGCCGCCTCTGGTCGTCATCCTGATCCTCTATTTCGGGTTCCCGTCGATCGGCATCCAGCTGTCCGGACCAATGGTTCTGTTCCTCGTTCTGGCGGCGACCCTTCCAGCTTTTGCCGAAGAGATATTCTGGGCGGGCTTTTCGTCCGTCGAGAAAGGCCAATGGGAGGCCGGCATCGCAACCGGGCTCGGTTTTACCCGCACGCTTGCCTATGTCGCGCTGCCCCAGGCCGTCCGTCTCGCCATTCCGCCGCTCGTCAACCGCGTGCTCGCCATCACCAAGATGACCGCGCTCGGCTCAGCCATCGGCGTGTCGGAAATCCTGTCGAGCGCCACGACGGCGCAGAGTTTTTCCGGCAGTGCCACGCCGCTCACCATGTCGGTCGCCGCCTATCTGGTGATTTTCCTGCCGATGGTGGTCTTCGCCCGCTGGCTGGAAAGCCGGACCGCCTGGAAGAAGCGATAGGAGGCTGACATGGATATTTTCATCGACCAGTTCTTCAATCTCGACATCATGCGCCAGTCGTTGCCGTTGATGATGTCCGGCCTCTGGATGACGCTCAAGCTGTGCAGCGCCGTCATTCTGCTGGGCCTGATCGGCGGCCTGTTCGTAGCACTCGGCAATATGAGCGAGCGCCGCTGGCTGTGCTGGATCTCGACCGCCTATACCGATCTTTTCCGCGCCCTGCCGCCGCTGGTGCTGCTCATCTTCATCTATGCCGGCCTGCCCTTCGCCGGGATCAACATCTCGCCGTTCTACGCCGTCGTCATCGCATTCCTGCTCAACAACTCCTCCTATTATGCGGAGGTCTATCGCGCGGGTCTGATCTCGGTTGCCAAGGGACAGTGGGAAGCTGCCCAGTCGACTGGCCTCAGCCCGGTGCAGACGCTTGCCCATGTCGTCCTGCCGCAGGCCATCCGCAACGTGCTGCCGGACCTGCTCTCCAACACCGTGGAAGTCGTCAAGCTCACCTCGCTTGCCTCCGTCATCTCGCTGTCCGAGCTTCTCTACAATGCCGGCATGGCGCGCTCTGTCACCTACAATGCCTCGCCGCTGGTGCTGGCGGCTCTCATCTATCTCGTGCTGCTGTGGCCGCTGGTGCGCCTCGTCAGTCATTTCCAGCGGCGCCTGGCCGCCTGATCGCTTTCGAAAGGAAACTCCGATGACCATAATGAAGATCGCAGGTGCCCAGCTCGGCGCCATCCAGAAAGCCGACAGCCGCGAAAGCGTCGTCATCCGCATGATTGCGCTTCTTGACGAAGCCGCATCCAAGGGCGCCGACATGGTCGTCTACCCGGAGCTGGCGCTCACGACCTTCTTCCCCCGCTGGTATATGGAGGACCAGGCCGAGGTCGATTTCTGGTTCGAGACGGAAATGCCGAACGCCGCCACGCAGCCGCTTTTCGACCGCGCCAGAGAACTCAACATCGCCATCACCTTCGGCTACGGCGAGAAGACGCCGGACGGACACTATTACAACACCTCCGTCGTCACTGACCGGCAGGCCAATATCGTCGGCAAGTATCGCAAGGTGCATCTTCCCGGTCATTCCGAATACGATACCGAACGTGCCTTCCAGCATCTCGAAAAGCGTTATTTTGAACCCGGCGACCTCGGCTTCAACGTCTGGCGAAACGAAGGCGTCATCATGGGCATGGCGATCTGCAACGACCGCCGCTGGCCGGAAACCTTCCGTTGCCTCGGCCTGCAGGGCGTCGAACTGGTGACGATCGGCTACAACACGCCGTCCGTGAACAGCCAGATGAGCGCCGAAGGTTTGGAGAAGCGGCTTTTCCATTCCGACCTTTCCATGCAGTCTGGAGCCTACCAGAATTCGACCTATGTCGTCGGGGTCGCCAAGGCGGGCAACGAGGACGGCCACCCGCTGATGGGCGGCTCGATCATCGTCGATCCTGACGGTTTCGTTCTTGCCCGCGCCGTGACCGAGGAGGACGAACTCATCATCGCCGAATGCGACTTCTCCAAATGCGACTTCGGCAAGAAGACGATCTTTGATTTCGAGCGCCATCGTCGTATCGAGCATTACGGCCGTCTGACGAGCCAGACCGGCGTGATCATCGAAGTGTAAGGAAAGACCGACATGACAGCGTTTGATACGGTCATCCATGGCGGTCGCATCGTCACCGCATCCGACATATTCGATGGCGATATCGGCATCACCGACGGTCGAATTGCGGCGATCGGCGAGAAGATCGCTGGAGGTAGCCGCCGGATCGATGCCGGCGGAAAGCTGGTCGTTCCCGGCGGCATAGAGGCGCATGCCCATATCGCCCAGGAAAGCTCCGCGGGCGTGATGACCGCGGACGACTACTATTCCGGTTCGGTCTCTGCCGCCTTCGGTGGCAATTCGTCGTTCATCCCGTTCGCGGCTCAGCATCGCGGCCAGTCCATTGCCGATGTCATTTCCACCTATGACAGCCGTGCCGCGCCGCACTCGGTGCTCGACTATTCCTACCACCTGATCATTTCCGACCCTTCGGCTGATGTCCTTGCAGAGCTGCCGGGCGTGTTTGCGCGGGGCATCACGTCGTTCAAGGTTTTCATGACCTACGACCTGATGAATATTGGCGACGGTGGCATGCTCGATATCCTGACGATTGCCAAAACCCACGGCGCGCTCACCATGGTCCATGCCGAAAACAACGACATGGTGAAGTGGATGAACAAGCGGCTCGCGGCGGCCGGGCTGACCGCGCCAAAATACCACGCGATCAGCCGTCCGGAGCTTGCGGAGGAAGAAGCGATCAACCGGGCCGTCTCGCTGGCAAAGCTGGTCGATGCAGCACTCTTCATCGTCCACGTCTCAACGGCTGGCGGCGCTGCCATCGTCCAGCGCGAAAAGCTCGCCGGCACGAAACTGTTTGCCGAAACATGCCCGCAATATCTGGCGCTGACCCGTGATGATCTCGACCGGCCCGGCATGGAAGGGGCGAAATTCATCTGCTCTCCACCGCTCCGCGACGCGGCAACGCAGGAAGCGCTCTGGCGACATGTGCAGTCAGGCACGTTCGAAAGCGTCTCCTCCGACCACGCGCCCTACCGTTTCGATGCCAGCGGAAAATTTGCGAATGGTGCCGATGCGCACTACCCGAAGATCTCCAACGGCATGCCCGGCATCGCCATGCGCCTGCCCTATCTGTTTTCGGAGGGCGTCGCTAAAGGCCGCATCACGCTGCAGCAGTTCGTTGCACTCTCAAGCACCAATGCGGCCAAGACATTCGGCATGGCTAAAAAGGGATCGATCGCACCCGGCTACGAAGCCGATATCTGCATCTGGGACCCGGAAGCCCGCCGCAAGGCAACGCTTGCCGGTCAGCACGACAACATGGACTACACACCGTTTGAGGGCATGGAGATCGAAGGCTGGCCAGTCCTCACCATGAACCGCGGTGATGTCATCGTCGAGAACGGCGAGTTGAAGGCGGACCGTGGTCGTGGCCGTTTCATTGCCCGCAGCCCTGTCGACCTGACGGGCAAGCCCGGCTACCGCGCCAAGGAATTCGATCCGGCGCAGAACTTCGGCGTGGAGATCGCCCCATGAGAAAAGTCGGCCCGATCCTCGTCATCAACCCGAACAGTTCGGAAAGCGTCACCGAAGGCCTGCGCGTGGCGCTCTCCCCGATGCAGTTTCCGGGTGGTCCCGTCATCGAATGCGTCACGATCGATGAGGGTCCGCCCGGCGTCGTCAGCCAGCGCCATGTGGATGAAGCGTCACTGCGCACCGCCGACCTGATAGAAACCCGACCGGATGCATCAGCCTATGTGCTCGCCTGCTATTCGCAGCCCGGGCTGGACCTTGCCCGGTCGATCACCAAAAAGCCGGTCTACGGCATCCAGGATGCGGGCGTGCTGAGCGCGCTGGCGCTTGCGGATCTCTTCGGCGTCATCGCAGTCGCCGAAGGTTCGATCCCCCGTCACATGCGCAACCTTCGCCGCCTCGGCGTCGATGGCAGGCTTGCCGGCGAGGTCGCGCTTGAAGGCGCGATCAGCGTCGCCGACAGCGGCCACGGGGAGGAAAGCTACGCGGCGCTCGTGAAAGCCGGTTCGAAATTGCGCCAGATGGGCGCCGGTGCGATCGTGCTTGGCTGTGCCGGCATGTCCGGCCACCGCCGCAGACTGGAAGAGGAGCTCGGCGTGCGCGTGATCGATCCGACCCAGGCCGCCGTCGCGATGGCGCTTGGCGCAGTCCTCACCTGAACGCCATGACCGAAACCGAGCAGAAACCGGATATCTCGCTGCGCCTCCTTGAAATCTTCGGGGCCATGATGCGCTGCGAAACGACCGTGGAGGCAGCCGAGCAGCTGGGCATTTCCCAGCCCGCCGTTTCGAACGGCATCCGCCAGCTGGAAAACCAGCTCGGGATAACGCTGTTCGAGCGCCTGCACCGGCGGCTTGAGCCGACCGAGGAAGCCACGCTTCTGTTCGAAGAGGTGCGTCCCGTCTTCAGCATGTTGCGCAGCTTTTCCGCCCGCGCCCGCTCCATCAGGCACGGCAAATCGGGACGGCTGCGCGTCATGTCGACGCCGCCGCTTGGCAATACGGTCGCACCGGTGGCGCTCGCACGGTTCCTGAAGGACCGTCCGGATGTGTCTGTCGCCTACGATGTTCGCCGGCTCGAACACGTCATCGAAGCTGTGCAAAGCGGCGCCGCCGACGTCGGTCTTGCGATCGCGCTGGAACGGCATCCGTCTGTGAACGTAGAGATCCTGTCGCGCACCCATATGGTCGCGCTCGTGCCGAAGGACCACCCGGTCGCTAGTCGGCAGGAGGTGACGGTCAGTGATTTGTCCGAACACGGTTTTATCGGCCTCGAAGCGGAATCGCGCATGGGCCAGATGCTGCGCGATGCCTTCGATCGCGAGGGCATCGATTACGAGCCGCGGGTCGAGGTGCGCTATTGCGCAACGGCTGCGGTTCTGGCCGGAGCTGGCGTCGGGGCAGCGGTTGTCGATCCCTATAGTGCAGCCCACCAGTCATTGCAGGGGTTGGTGCAACTGCCCTTCCAGCCACCCCGCGAAGTCGCGGCCGTCCTGATTACCCGCAAGGGCATACCGCGCTCGCGCCTGCTGCACGGTTTCATCGCCGAACTCAAGCGAGCCGCCGGCGATGTGTTTTGAATTCCCGACATACTGAAGGAGATTGTCTTGTCCCGTATCGTTTATTTGAATGGCGAATGGCTGCCCGAAGCCGATGCAAAGGTCTCCGTCTTTGACCGCGGCTTTCTATTCGCAGACGCCATCTACGAAGTGACCGGCGTCATTGACGGCAAGCTTCTCGAATACGAGGGCCATGCCTCCCGCCTGAAGCGCTCGATCGGGGAACTGGGTCTGGACCTGCCGATTTCGGCCAGCGAACTTCTGGAGGTTCATCGCGAGATCATCCGCCGCAATGCACTCAAGGAAGGCCTGATCTACCTCCAGCTGTCGCGCGGCCCCGCCGATCGCGACTTCGCCTTCCCGAAGGATCCTTTGCCGACGCTGGTTCTCTTTACCCAGGCAAAATCTGTGATCGAAAACCCCAAGCTAGCGACCGGCCTGTCCGTCGCTCTGCTGCCCGACTGGCGCTGGGAGCGCCGCGATATCAAGACGGTGCAGTTGCTCTATCCATCGATGGCCAAAGTGCAGGCGATGGACAAAGGCGCCGATGACGCCTGGCTTGTAGAGGACGGCTTCGTCACGGAGGCAAGCTCGGCGACCGCCCATATCATCGACAAGAGTGGCAGGCTGATCACCCGCCCGCTGTCGAACGCAATCCTGCACGGCATCACGCGCGCAAGCGTGCTTGATCTCGCGGAGAAAGCCGGCATTCCCTATGACGAGCGCGCCTTCACGCCCGATGAAGCGATGAATGCCGCGGAAGCCTTCATCACCTCGGCCACCAACTTCGTAATGCCCGTCACGCGTATCGACGGCGCACCTGTGGGCGACGGCAAGCCGGGGGCTCTGACGCTCAAGCTGCGCGAACTCTACATCGCCGACAAGATCGCCAGCGCGATCTGAGCGCCGCGAGGCCGCCGTACAGCGGCCTCAGCAACCTCTTCGTCGCGTCAGGAGATCCTGAACACCACGTCGTGGGTAGCGACGAAGAATTCGCCGTCAGGCGTGACCCAGCCGCGAAACATGCCGTCGGTGTTGTAAGGTGTGGCGATCGTTCCGTCGGCTCCGACGGCCACAAGTCCGGCACCGATAGCGTGCGGCTTCAAGTCTTCCATGATCACCTTCGACGCCGCCTGCTCCACCGTCTCGTCGAGATAGCCGATGCGGCTTGCGACTTCATGGCCGACGGCATAGCGGATGAAGAACTCGCCCTTGCCGGTGCCCGACACAGCGCAGAGACCGTCGCGGGCATAGGTGCCGGCGCCGACGATCGGGGTATCGCCGATACGACCGACAGGCTTGTTGTTGTAGCCGCCGGTGGAGGTTGCGGCCGCTAGATGTCCGGCACTATCAAGCGCGACGGCACCCACCGTGCCGTGCTTTTCGGATTCGCTCGCCGCTGCAGCCGTGCCGGCCGCCGCATGCGCCTTCATCGCAGCCAGCGCTTTCACGCGTTTCTCGGTGGTGAAATAATTGGGTTCAACGACGTCCAGCCCCTCGACCTTCGCGAACTCGTCGGCCGCGTGGCCGCCCATCAGCACGGCTTCGCCCTTTTCCATTACCCGCCGCGCCGCCTTGACGGGATTGCGGATGCGCCGCACCAGCGTCACGGCGCCTGCTTCGAGCGTCGCGCCGTCCATGATCGAGGCGTCGAGTTCGTGCTCGCCGGCGGCATTGAGGGCTGCGCCATAGCCGGCATTGAAATGCGGGCTGTCTTCCAGCACCACGACCGACGCCTGCACGGCATCAAGCGCCGAGCCGCCGGTGTTCAGCACCGCCCATCCGGCTTTTAACGCATGACCGAGATCGACGCGCGCCGCTTCCCATTCCGCTTCGCTGAGGCCGAGCTTTGCCATCACGCCGCAGCCGCCATGGATCGCCAGTGCAATCTTGCCCATGATCTTCTCCTTCCCATGAATAAAAAAGCCGGGCAGCAGAACTGCCCGGCCAAGTTTACCTCCGGTTGGCGTGGAGGCTATTTCGCAGGCCTGATGTTCATGGCCAGTGTGTCTTCGTCCGAACGCGGCACGATGGTGATGGTCTTCTTCATGCCCCAAGCGGATACGATCGAAGCGATCGACAGATTGGGGCGATCGGCAGCGACGAGCGCGTTGGCGTCCTTCAGGTACTGTTCGCGCTTGCCTGCATCCATCTCGACACCGGCCGCCTCGATCAGCTTGTCCATCTCAGGGTTGGAGTAACCGCGGATGTTGAAGGCGCCGAGCTTCTTGGTCGGATCGTTGGTATGGACCAGCGATGACAGCGTGTAGTTCGCCTCACCCGTCAGCGTGCCCCAGCCGGACATGGTCAGCGAATAATCGCCGCGCGTGTTGGCCGGGAAATAGACGGCGCCCGGCTGTGCATTGGCTTCCACCTGGATGCCGATCGCGGTCAGCATCTGGGCGATCGTCGTGCCGGTGTCCTTGTCTCCCGGAAGGCGGTCGTTGGTGAAGGAAAACGTCACCTTGAAACCATCGGGATAACCGGCGTCGGCAAGCAGCTTCTTTGCCTTGTCGACATCGTAGGGCGTAGGCTTGATGTCGGGATTGTAGCCGAAGATATTCGGGGTCACCAACTGCGTCTGGACGGCACCCATGCCCTCCATGGCGATTTCGGTGATGGTTTCGCGATCGATCGCAAGATCGAAGGCTTCACGCACACGGGGATCGATGAAGGGGTTCTTCGGCAGCGGCGAACCGTTCTTGGCGCTCACCTGCGGCGACTTTTCGCGGAAGTCGAAAGCCATGTTGAACAGGTAGACGCTGTCCTGGCGAACGATCGTCAGCTTTGAATCCGTTTCCAGCGTCGGCACGTCGGATGCGGGAATACGGGCGATCAGATCGACCTGGCCGGCCTTCAGCTGTGCAACGCGGGCGGCGTCGTTGGGAAGCTCCTTGCGGATCACCTTGTCCCACGGCTCCTTGCCGCCCCAGTAACCGTCGAAGCTCTGAAGAACCAGCTGCTCCTTCGGCGTCCAGGACACGAACTTGTAAGGACCGGTCCCGATCGCGGCCTTGCCGGAATTGAAACCTTCCGAGGCCTTTTCCGCGCTGTCGGAATAATCCTTGGCAGCGATGTGCGACACCACGAACAGACGGATGAAATCGTTGGGCAGGGTTGGCGCCGGTCCGTCGGTCTTGACGCGGATCGTCAGCGGATCGACGATTTCTACGCCCTTGACGCGGCGGACGTAGATGGTTGTCGGGTTCGGGCCGGCGACTTTCGGAATACGCTCGATCGAGAACTTGACGTCCTCGGCGGTGAAGTCCGAACCGTCATGGAATTTGACGTTCGGGCGCAGCTTGAATTCCCAGGTCGTGTCGTCGATCGCGGTCCAGCTGGTGGCAAGGCCCGGCTCGAGTTCCAGATTGTTGCCCGACTTGATCAGCGAGTCGTAGATGTGCTTCATCGCCTCGGCGTGAGTGCCGGCGGCGGTAAAATCGGGATCGATCGACAGCGGACCGGCGCGCACGCCGATGGTGAGGTCGGCAGCAAGGGCAGCGCCCGAAACGCCGCCGAGCAAGCCGGTGGCGAGCACGATGGTGCGGAATGTCTTGGAAGCCGTCATTCTTCGTTCTCCTCTATTGTTGTCATTGGTGGCCAGTTGGGTGAATCGACGACGACCTTGGCGAGCAGTTCCGACAACATCAGCTGTTCGGCCGGCGTCAGCGACGAGATCATGGCCATCTCGCGCTCCACCATCGGCTGCATGGCCTGATCGACGATGCGTCTGCCCTCCTCGGTGATGTAGAGGACAAAACTTCTCAGGTCCGCCTGGTCGATTTCGCGACGGACGATGTTCTTGTCGATCAGCTTCTGGATCGCCCGGCTGATCGTGTTCTTCGGAAAGCCCGAGGAATTGCAGATCGCGCTCGCCGTCAGTCCGTCGGACAGGCCGAGCGAATAGATGACGACGAATTCCGGCCGCGCCAGGCCGTGTTCCTTTTCGATCAGTCGGTAGATCGGCTCGTTGAACTGCAGCGCCAGAAAGTTGAACCGGAACGACAACCAGCACGGGTTCCGCCAGAGTTTCACGGACACCAGATCCTCGACGCCATGCGTGCCGGCGGCGGCTTTTCCGCCCTCTCGCAGCAGAGTCTCCAGTGTCGGTCCACGCGTCTGTCGCACTCTTCGGTCGCTTTCGAGCTTCGTGAGGTTTAGTCCCGTATGGAACTTGACGATCGTTTAAATGGCTGTCAATTTCTTTTTTTAGTCCCGTATGGAACTTTGCTTCATGCGACACAAAGCATCGGAAAGCACAAATATTGTGCGTCCGTGCGAAAAACAGAACGTTCTTTGCGCAGTTGCACGAAGTTTGAGAACGAGGGTAGCGAATTGAAGATTGCCGACATGAACTGGATGCAGGTTGAGGAGCGCGTCGCAAAAGATGATCGCTGTATTTTACCGATCGGCAGCGTCGAGCAGCACGCCTATCTCAGTCTCGCGACCGATATGATCCTGGCTGAAAAGGTCTCGGTCGATGCTGCCGAGCCGCTCGGCATCCCGGTCTTTCCGGTCGTGCCTTATGGCCTTGCCTCCTCGTTCGCAACGTTTCCGGGAACGCTGACGCTATCGCTCGCCACCTATATTGGCGTCATCGAAGATCTGCTCGACAGCATCTACCGCTCCGGTTTCAGGCGTATCCTGATCGTCAACGGACATGGCGGCAACACGCCGGCAACGGTGGTGATTTCCGAATGGCTGAATGCCCACCCCGACGCATCGGTCAAATTCCACGACTGGTGGCGGGCGCCCCAGACGCTCGCCAAGGTGCAGCAGACCGACCCCGCCGCATCGCACGCGTCATGGATGGAGAATTTCCCCTGGACGCGCACCACCGACGCGCGTCAGCCGACGACTGCCAAGCCACAGATCGACTACGCAGCGCTTGCACGCGTCGGCGCTGCGCAGAAGCGTGAACTGCTCGGCGACGGCAATTATCACGGTCTCTACCAACGCCCCGATGAAGACATGGCTGCGATCTGGGAGGTCGCCGTTTCCGAAACCCGCGCGCTGCTGGAAGGCGACTGGCACTGACCGCCGCCTGACGCACGACGCATTTTCGAACCCCGCACGAGACGGGAGAACAGGGAACGAATGTTTGGTTTCATCCTGCAAAGGCTGTGGCAGGCGCTGATCGTGGTCCTTGCCATGTCGGCACTGGTATTCTGCGGCGTCTATGCTGTCGGCAACCCGATCGACGTGCTGATCTCGCCGGACGCGACGCAAGACATCCGCGCCGCCGTCATCGCTCAATACGGTCTCGACCAGCCGCTGTGGCAGCAGTATTTCACCTTTGTCGGGCGTATCCTGCACGGCGATTTCGGCCGCTCCTTTGTCTACAACATGCCGGTCAGCGAACTGATCTTGACCCGGCTGCCTGCAACGCTCGAACTGACGCTGGCCGCCGTGCTGTTTGCCAGCCTCGTCGGCATTCCGATCGGCATGTATGCCGGATACAAGCCGCACAACCCGATCTCGCGTGCCATCATGGCACTTTCCATCCTCGGCTTTTCCGTCCCCACCTTCTGGTTCGGCCTGATGCTGATCATGGTGTTTGCCGTGCAATGCGGCTGCATGCCGGCCGGCGGACGCGGCGAGACCGCCAGCCTGTTCGGCGTCGACTTCAGTTTCCTGACCGGTGATGGCCTTTCCCACATGATCTTGCCGGCGTTGAACCTCTCACTGTTCAAGTTCTCGCTGATGATCCGTCTTGCCCGCGCCGGCACTCGCGAACTGATGCTGAGCGACACGGTGAAATTCGCCCGCGCTGCCGGGCTTTCGGAGTTCACGCTGCTGAGCCGGCATGTGCTGCGGCTGATCTCCATTCCGCTGGTCACCGTGTTCGGCCTCGAACTCGGCTCGACGCTTGCGTTTGCCGTCGTCACCGAAACGATCTTTTCCTGGCCCGGCCTCGGCAAGCTGATCATCGACAGCATCACCTCGCTCGATCGTCCGGTCATGGTCGCCTACCTGATGTTTGTCGCCCTCCTGTTCATTGTCATCAATTTCGTGGTCGATCTCACCTATGCGCTGCTCGATCCACGCTTGAGAAAGGGGCGTGCCTGATGCGCGACACTCCACTCTCCCGTTTTCTCAATGAATTCCGCCGCAACAAGGTCGCCACCGGCGCTGCGGTGTTCGTGTTTGTCATCGTGTTCATCGCCCTGATTGCGCCGCTGGTGACGCCTCAGGATCCTTACGACCTCGCGCATCTGGTGCTGCGAGACGCACGGCGCCCGCCGGGCTATGTCGGGACCGGCGGCTACACCCACTGGCTTGGAACGGACTCGCAAGGCCGCGACCTTCTGTCCGCCATCATCTACGGACTGCGGATCTCGCTGCAGATGGGCATCATCGCCAGCGGCACCGCGTTCGTCATCGGTGCCGTGGTCGGCTGTGCCGCCGCTTATATCGGCGGTCGCTTCGAAAGCCTTGTCATGCGCATCGTCGACCTGCAGCTGTCGTTCCCGGCCATTCTGCTCGCCTTCGTCATCGCCGCCATTCTCGGCCAGGGTCGCTACCAGCTGATCCTCGCGCTGATCTTTGCCCAATACGCCTATTTTGCCCGGACCGCCCATGGTGCGGCGGCGGCCGAACGGCAGAAGGATTATGTCGAGGCGGCGCTGTCCATCCCGCTGTCACCCTGGCGTGTGGTGCTGCGGCATATCCTGCCCAACTCGCTGCCACCACTGATCGTGGTCGCCACCGTGCAGATCGCCAGCGCGATTTCGCTTGAAGCAACGCTGTCCTTCCTCGGCGTAGGCCTTCCGCCGACCGAGCCGTCGCTCGGCATGCTGATTGCCAACGGTTTCCAGTATCTGCTCTCTGGTCGTTACTGGATCTCGATCTATCCCGGCCTGGCGCTGATCATCTTCATCGTCTCACTCAACCTCGTCGGCGACCAGATCCGCGACCAGCTCAACCCGAGGCTCCGCCGATGACCGATCCAGTGACAACACCGGCGACGCCGCTTCTCGAAGTCACCAACCTCAAGACCTGGTTCCCGAGCGGACGCGGCGAGGTCAAGGCTGTCGATGGAGTCTCCTTCTCCATCGCGCCGGGAGAAGTGCTGGGGCTCGTCGGCGAATCCGGCTCGGGCAAATCGATCACCGGCTTTTCCATCATCGGCCTGATCGACGAACCAGGCCGCATCGTCGAGGGATCGATCAAACTCGAAGGCCGCGAACTGGTGGGCCTGCCATCCCATGAGCTGCGCGCCATCCGCGGCAAGACCATTTCGATGGTCTTCCAGGACCCTATGATGACACTCAACCCGGTGCTGAGCATCGGCACGCAGATCAAGCTCGCGCTGGAAGCCCAAGAGAACATCGGCAGCGCCGATGCCCGTGAGCGCGCGATCAAGGCGCTGCGCCAAGTTCGCATCAGCGATCCGGAACGCAAGGTGGATTTCTTCCCACATCAATTTTCCGGCGGCATGCGCCAGCGTGTGGCGATTGCAATAGCACTTCTGCACCGACCGAAACTGATCATCTGCGACGAACCGACGACGGCACTTGACGTGTCGATCCAGGCGGAAATCCTCGCCGAAATGAAGGAGCTTGTCTCCGAGCTCGGCACGGCGCTGATCTGGATCAGCCACGACCTGGCTATCGTTTCCTCGATCGCCGACCGCGTCGCGGTCATGAAATCCGGCAACATCGTCGAGATCGGCCCGGCACTCGGCGTGCTGACGAAACCGCAGCACGACTATACGCGCGCGCTGCTCGACGCCCTGCCCTCGCGCGCCAAACCCGGCGAACTTCTGTTGCGCGGCAGCGGTATCGCAGACGCGGCACCACCGCCGCGCAAATCGGCAACCGCCAACCTGCCGCCCCTCGGAAGTCCCTATCTGGTCATCGACGATGTCGTGAAACGCTTCGAAAAGCCGGCCGGGTTGTTCAGGAACCTCGCGATCAAGTCCGGTCTGTCACAGCCGCTCAATGTCGTCCACGCCGTCGCCGGTGTCTCGCTGACGGTCAAGCGTGGCGAAGTTCTGGGCCTCGTCGGCGAATCCGGATCCGGTAAATCGACGCTCGGTCGTATGGCAGCCGGCATCACCGTGCCGACATCGGGCACGATCCGCTTGAACGGCCAGCCCGTCATGAGCACCGGCCGCGCGCCAAAAAAGATCACGACCCGCATCCAGACGATCTTCCAGGATCCGTTTGCCTCGCTCAACGGCCGCATGCGCATCGGCGACATCATCGCCGAGGGGCCGCTTGCCCACCGGCTGGTAAGCCGTGCCGAAGCGGCGCTTTATGTCGGGCAATGGCTGGCGGCCGTCGGTCTCGATCCGAGCTTTTCCAACCGCTTTCCGCACCAGTTTTCCGGCGGCCAGCGACAACGCATCGCCATTGCCCGAGCGCTCGCCATGCAGCCGGACGTGATCGTCTGCGACGAGCCGGTCGCCTCGCTGGACGTGTCGATCCAGGCGCAGATCATCAACCTTCTGATCCGCCTTCGCGCCGAACTCGACCTGTCGCTGGTCTTCATCAGCCACGACCTGTCGGTGGTGCGCCACCTCTGCGACCGCGTTGCCATCATGTACCAGGGCCGCATCGTCGAGGAGGGCGACGCCGGCGCAATCTATGCCGATCCGCAGCATGCCTACACGCAGCGACTGCTGGCGGCCGTACCGGTGCTGCCGCAGGCAGCCGAATGACTTAAACGGAGGACGGGATATGGAACCCTGGGAATGGGACGAAGCGACCTGGCGCGGCAAGGTCGACAAGGTGCGGGCCGGCCGTTCGCTGAAGCCGAAGACCTGGAAGAATGGCGCCCGCTGCGCCGTCGCACTCTCTTTCGATAGTGACCATGAGACCAACGAATTGCGTGACGGCGGCGAATCCATCGGTCGCCTGTCATGGGGCCAATATGGCAATCGCCGCGGTGTACCGCGCATCTTGGAAACGCTGAAGGCTGCCGACGTGCCCGCCACATTCTTCGTGCCGGCCGTTGCAGCCCTCCTTCATCCGGACGAGCAGAAACGAGTCATCGCCGAGGGCCACGAGATCGGCCTGCATGGCTGGATCCACGAGGTGAACACCAAGGTCCCGCCGGAGAAGGAACGCGAACTGCATTTGCGCGCCGCCGACACGCTGGAAAAGATCACCGGCATACGTGCCGTCGGCATGCGCACGCCGTCCTGGGATTTTTCCGCCGTGACGCTGGAGATCGAACGCGAACTGGGTCTACTCTACGATTCATCCTTGATGGCCGACGACGATCCCTATGAGCTGGTCGAGAATGGCGTACCTACCGGCATGGTCGAGCTGCCAGTCGAGTGGATCCGCGATGATGCCGTCTATTTCAACATGAACCGGTTTAGCGCCCACCGCCCCTACACGCCGCCGCCGGCCGTTCTCGACATCTTCAAGCGTGAATTCGACCGTGCCTACCAGGAAGGCGGCCTGTTTCTCCTGACCATGCATCCGCATGTCTCCGGTTACCGCTCGCGCATCTTCATCCTCGAAGAGCTGATCCGGCACATCAAGCAGCACGACGACGTATGGTTCGGCACCCATGCCGACATTGCCCGCTTTGCCAAGGAGAATGCCGATGGCTGACACGACACGCAAAGTGGCTCTCGTCACCGGTGGCGGACGCGGCATCGGTCGCGCCTGCGCGCTGGATCTGGCAAAGCACGGTTTCGATATCGTGCTAGTCGACCTGATCGAGGACGATCTGGCTCGCACCGCCGGCGAAATTGCCGATCTCGGCCGCCAGGCACTGACCTTCGTCGCCGACGTGCGCGACCACCGACGCGCCGCTGAGATCGTCGCCGAAGTCGATGCGCACTGGGGCCGTATCGACGTGCTGTTCAACAATGCTGGAAAGCCGATGCCAAAGGGCATCGAGGAGATCACCGAAGACGAGTTCGACACCACGATCGATATCAATCTCAAGGGTGCCTTCAACTATATCCAGCCGACCGTACCCCTTATGCGCCGCAACGGCGGCGGCCGGATCATCAATATGTCGTCGATGAACGCCCATACCGGTGGCGTGACCAGCGCTGTCAGCAAATTCGCCTATACATCAGCCAAGGCCGGTATTCTCGGCATGACCCGGGCGCTCGCCAAGGAACTCGCCCCCGAAATCGTCGTCAACGCCATCTGCCCGGGTGTGATCAAGACGGAACGCTCGAACGCCATGATCGACGCCCGAGAAGCCCAACTCGCCGCCGGCATTGCTATGAAGCGCGTCGGCACGCCACAGGATGTGGCAAGCGTGGTCACCTTCCTCGCGACATCGGAGCCGAACTTCCTCACCGGACAAGACATCCAGATCGACGGGATGCAGTGGGTACGGTGAGGTAGACACCGCGTAGCGGCGGCTCGACTGGCCAGTAGGGTGGTGATTGTTTCTGGTCGCAGGATCGACCATCATCCGCCCTGCAAAAAGCTGGGCAGAGGCCCTTAAAGTTCCGCTATCGCATCGAACATCGAATGACGGCGTCTACCTTCAATCAACTGTCAACCTGTCAGCACTTGATCGACACAGCAGATAGCGGAGGTGGCCTTGATCGCCGAATGTAACCGCTTGCCGGTCGCGAGGCGCCGTGTAATGGTTTGTTTCGAAAGCAATACAGAGGTTTTCTATGGAAGTCAGATGGTTAGAGGACTTCCTGTCTCTCGGCCATTTCTTGAACTTTACGGCCGCAGCCAAGGACAGGAATATCACACAGTCAGCCCTCAGCCGCCGCATCATGCAGCTTGAGCAATGGGCGGGACTGACGCTGGTCGATCGCTCGACCTATCCGGTGCGGCTTACACCGGCCGGCGAAAGCTTTCTGCCGCGGGCTCGCAAGGCAGTCGATACAATTTCCTCGCTGCGCGAGGATACGCTGCGAACTCACAGCGCTCCTGAAGAAGTAATTTCCTTCGCAACGATGAGTACTCTGGTCCTAACATTCTTCCCGCTCTGGATGGAGAAGGTCGAGGCACTGGGGGAGCCGTTCCGGACGCGGTTTTCGGAAGCCTATTCCTCATTTTCCGGAAATGTCTCCAAGCTGCTCCGCAACGAATGCGATTTCCTTCTGACCTATGCGCATGAAAGCGTGCCGGCGATCCGCGATCTCGCGGAGCACCCCTATCTGACGCTGGGCTCGGAACGCGTGATTGCCATTTCCGCCCCGGACGAGGCAGGGCAGCCGATCCACCCACTCACGATCGGCGGGGCGCCGGTGAATTATCTCAGCTACCGGGATAGTTCCTTCTTCGCGCAGGCACTGCCACAAGCGATCTTTGAAAGAGCACCTTTCCAGCTCAACACCGTTTACGAGAACGCCATGTCTGCTGCCCTGAAAGCAATGGCCGTCGCGGGCCACGGGGTTGCGTGGATACCCGAAAGCCTTGCCGTCAACGAGCTCAAGAACAAGCAACTCGTGAGAGCTGCCGACTCCGCCTATGACATGATCGTGGAGATTAGGCTCTACCGCTCCTTCCGGCTGAGATGCAAAAGCGTCGGCCGGTTCTGGAGCCGTGCGGAAGAGGTCGGCATGCTCGCCGACCGGGTTGCCCTGCCGTAAACTGCCTCAAGCAGCAGCGGCACGGCCATCGAAAAGCACATCCAGGAAATGCAGGTCGGGTTGGTCGTCCAACTGGTTCAGCTTGGTCTGGATGAGCTCGACATCCTCCATATCATCGAGGCAATTGCTGATCTTTGCGCGACGCGCATCATCCTGGAAAGGATTGGCGAGGCCGCCGCGGGCCGCTGCGCGTTGCGTTTCCAGAATCCTTCCATCAGAAAGCGTTATTGTCAGCCTGTGCGGCAGATTGGATTTGGCGGCAGCCTCTTCCTCAGCGCTGTAATGTGTCATGGAGATCTTCGTTAGCAGCGGATCGCTTGCAAAACTCTCGATCGCGGCAGGCGTGAAATCCGACAGGACAAGCGTCTTCCTGCGAAGCGCGAGGGTTAGGCAATACTGCATGGAAAACCGCGCCTGCATCTCGTCCCTCGGCTCCGGATAGGCAAGGTTTCGATAGTTTGCGATTCCGACATGGCATTCGGCCGAGACGATCGCGTCGATATCGAATTGCTCCATCTGCATCAGGTCGAGGGCTGCATCGACGATCATGTGGGTGGAACCGCAGCATGGGTGCATTTTCGGCATCACGCCTATCGTTTGGATCGTGTGCGCCCGAGTCTGGGCGATATGATCGATGTCGTAGCCGACGGGACCGATACCACCGAACATTTCGAGGAAGCCCTGCTCGCCTTCAAGAATATCGAGGCGGCCGCGTAGTCCCTGCGCCGCGAGCAACGCCGCCTCCACGGCATTACGGGCCGCCATGCCCGCGTGGAACGGTTTGACCGGCGTGCCGAACTGGCCCTTTGTGCCAGACGCCATGCTGGCGCCAAGCGACAGGGACCGGGCGATGCCGCCGGCATCGAGCCCCAGCAGCGTCGCGACGCCGGCAGCCGTGCCGATACTGCCGACTGTCGAGGTCCCGTGCCATCCGGCGGTGTAGTGGGAACCTGCGACACCGCTCCCCACGAATGCCTGCGCCTGTAGTGCAACGAGATAGGCATCCACCAGCATGCGGCCACTCGCGCTCGCGCGATTAGCAACCGCCAGCAGTGCCGGCAAGATGACTGCCGACGCGTGGCTCATGCCCGGGCGGAAGTTGTCGTCGTAATCGAGTGCGTGTGCCGCTGTCCCATTGACCAAAGCCGCGACGGATGGCGACTGCCGCCCACCGGTGACGAGCGCTGCCTCTCCGTCTGCTTGCCGGCCGAACGCGCTGGCAACGGCACGCGTGCTCATGTCGTTGCGACCAGCGTAAAGGCAGGCAACGGTATCGGCGATCGCTTCTCGCGCCAGACGGCGGGCCGTATCGCTGCTGGTCGGTGGTGCCCAGCACCAGTTCGCTATGGTTTCGATGACGGTCATGTTCGAAGGCCCGTTGCTGAAAATGAAAAAGCAGTCCTTGCCGCGCCGAGGAGCGCGTTTCAGGACGAGGTATCTTGGGGCGGTGTGGGGAGGATATCAGGACGTATCGTTCATGGCCGCGAGGAGCAAACGCAACAATTTCCCCATGCCGAAACGCGTGACCTCACGCCCTTGGATTTCGGTGTCGACGCGATGGACGACCACCATGTCGAGTGCCGGGATGACGATGCAATAATGCCCGCCGGCACCCATTGCCGCATAACTCCCTCTCGGCGTCACAACGCTCGGCAGGAAGACGCCTTCCCGCTCCAGCCACCACATATAGCCATAACCACCATGCGTGCCGGCATGCGAATAGGGCATAACGCATTGCTGTGCCCAACCGGAGGGCAGAACCGAGGTACCGCTCCAGAGGCCCCGCTGCAGAAACAGCTGCCCGAAGCGTGCGAGATCTCTGCTCGACATGCGAAACGGATAGGCCCGGTGCTCGCTGATATCGAAGCTCTCGTGCCAGCCATCCGGCTCATCGCCTGCATGGGTGAAATCCTGCATGCCGATCGGTCCAGCGATCCGTCGCGCGAATGCCTGATGCACGGTTTCGCCCGTCAACGTCTCGAAGATCGTGCCGAGGGCGTTGAAATCCCAATTGTTGTAGCACCAGAACGTGCCCGGCGCGTGCGAGTGGCGAGGTTCCTTGATGCGCCGCATCCAGGGCGTCTCGTATCCGGCAGGGTGATAGATGCCGGAGCGTGCCGTCAGGAGGTCATAGACCGTTGCCTGCCTTTCTATGTCGCTCAGCCCTTCGCGATCGTTGATGCCGAGATGTTCGAGCGTCGCAGAAAGATCGATCCGCCCCTCCTCGACCTCAAAGCCGATCAGGGCTGCGAGAAAGCTCTTGCGCATCGAATGGCAGAGGAATTTTCGATCCGGTTCACCGAGCGACAGCACCACCTTACCCTGCCTGACAACGAGAAGCATGTCGGTCGCCTGGGTCGCCGCAAAGGCACGCAGCGCGTCGAGACCGTTGCCGTCAACTCCAGCCTCGGTCTCGCTCCCGTGCCATTCCCAGTCTCTTCCGGGATTGGCAACGGATGGGGCAGCGCTCATGCCGCCACCTCCGGAGAGCGGGCAACGGCCTCGACACTCGCCTGAAGGAACTCCCGCGTATAGTCTTCCTTCGCTTCGGACTGCCGGATCTGCTGCGACGTCAGCTCCTCGAGGATACGCCCCTTGTACATCATGCCGGCGCGCTCGCAGATATGAGCGATGACGGCGAGGTCGTGGCTGACCATCAGATAGGTAAGGTTTCGCTCCGTCCGCAGACGCTTCAGGAGATTGAGGATTTCCGCCTGCACCGATACGTCGAGCGCGGAAGTCGGTTCATCGAGCAGCAGGATGTCCGGTTCGACGATCAGCGCCCGCGCGATCGCCACACGCTGGCGCTGGCCACCCGAAAGTTCGTGTGGATAGCGATACCGGAAGGACGCACCAAGCCCAACGGCATCGAGCGTCTCAGCGATGCGTTCGGACTGGCGATCGAAGCCATGGATGCGCAACGGTTCCGACAAAACCTTCTCTACGATCTTGCGCGGATGCAGCGAGCCATAGGGATCCTGAAAAACCATCTGGGCGCGGCGGAAGAAATCCTTGCTGCGCTTTTTCGGCAGCTCGCGATCGGCAAGCGTCAAAGCGCCGTGGTAATCGCTGTTGAGGCCCGACAATGCCCTCAGAATGGTCGACTTGCCGCAGCCGGACTCACCGATCAGGCCATAGGCGTCGCCTTTTGCGATCCGGAACGACACGTCGTCGACAACGCGGCTGCGCGCATGGTGCGGGCCGAAGCTGATGGAGAGACCGATCGCCTCGATAAGGGGTCTTGCTGCGATCATGCCAAAACTCCGTTGCGATAAACAGGACCGTCGAGCCAGTCGGGATCTCGCACCGGCACCGTCAGTTCGTCGGCTTCTACATCGAGCCGCGGCAGGCTCTTGAGCAGGGCCTGCGTGTAGGGATGCTGCGCCTTGTGCAGGTCCTTCGCCGGCAGGTCTTCCATGATGCGACCGGCATACATGACGAGGACGCGATCGCAGAAATCTGCCACGAGATTGAGGTCGTGGCTGATGAACATCAGCCCGGTACCGCGGCGTGTCACCAGTTCATCGAGAATGGTAAGCACCTGACGGCGCACCGTGACGTCGAGGGCGGAGGTCGGTTCGTCGGCGATGATCAGGTCCGGCTCGGGGATCAGCATCATGGCAATCATGACGCGCTGGCCCATGCCGCCGGACACTTCATGCGGATAGAGCTTGAAGACGCGTTCCGGATCCCGGATCTGCACGGATTCGAGCATGGCAAGCGCCTTGGCCTTCGCTTCCGCTCTCGGGGAATTGTGATGAAGGCGATAGGCTTCGACGATCTGCTGGCCGATGCGCATCAACGGGTTCAGCGAATATTTCGGGTCCTGCAGGATCATCGAAATGCGGTTGCCACGGATCTTTCGCATGTCCCTTTCGCTGGCTGCAAGCAGATCGGTATCCTTGAAGCGCATATGACTGGCGGTGATCTTAGCAACCTTGGGCGTCAGCTTCAGAAGGGCGCGACCGGTCTGCGACTTGCCGGATCCGGACTCGCCGACGATGCCGACCTTTTCACGGCCGATGGTGAAGGACAGCCCGCGCACCGCATCGAAGCTGCGTTGCGGGGTCTCGAAGCGGATCGTCAGATCCTTGACGTCGATCAGCGGCTTATCCATTGCGGGGATCCAATACGTCGCGCAGGCCATCGCCCAACAGGTTGAAGGCAAGGCTGGTGATGAGGATGGCGGTGCCGGGAATGGCGGCGATCCACCAGCTGGTCATCACGAATTCGCGGCCGGATGACAGCATCGTGCCCCATTCCGGGCTCGGTGGCTGGGCGCCGAGACCGAGAAAGCCGAGGCCCGCGGCCGTCAGGATGATCGCGGCCATGTTGAGGGTGACGCGCACCACAACCGAAGGAATGCACATCGGCATGATATGGCTGAAGATGATGCGGAGACTGGACGCGCCCTGAAGGCGTACGGCGGCGATATAATCCGAGTGCCGAACGGTTAGCGTTTCGGCGCGGGCAAGGCGGGCAATCGGCGGCCATGAGGCAAGCGAGATGGCGATGATCGCATTCTCGATGCCTGGACCAAGCGCCGCGACGAAGGCAAGTGCGAGGATGAGGTTGGGGAAAGCGAGAAACACATCGACGATGCGCATCAGGACCGTATCCACCCATCCGCCGAGATAGCCCGCGGTGGTGCCGACGATAAGCCCGATTGGTGCGACGATGACAGTGGTCAAAAGCGCGATATAGAGGGTGATGCGGGCGCCGAACAAAAGCCGGCTGTAGACGTCGCGGCCGAGTTCGTCCGTTCCCAGCCAATGCTGCGCGGATGGAGCGAGCAAGCGTCCCGCGAGGTTCTGATCGTAAATGTCGTGCGTTGCGAGAAGCGGTGCAAACGTCGCTGCGATCAGCAGGAAGACGATAACGCACAATCCGAACAGGGCGGAACCGTTGGCGCGCAACCGCCGCCATTGCAGCCACAGTTGCTGCATGCGGGCATGCGAGGGCGAGGTCGGAACCGGTGCGCGCAGCCAGGCGCCAAGTCCCGTTCGGGCATTGGCGGGCAGCGCGGTCGAAGGGGTGATGGCTTTGTCAGTCATGGCGGCCTCAGCGGGTTCTGGGGTCGAAGACGCGATAGAGAAGATCGCAAATCAGGTTGAGCGTCACGAAGATGACACCGACGAGAAGCGAGCAACCAACCACGGCATTCATATCACCGACGAGAAGTGCGTTGGTGAGGTAGCGGCCGAAGCCTGGCCAGGCGAACACCGTTTCCGTCAGCACCGCACCCTCGAGCAGGAAGGCGTAGGAGAGCGCAACGACGGTCATGACCTGAACCGCGACATTGCGGAAGGCATGGATCCAGACGGTTCTCGCCCAGGAAAGGCCTTTGACACGCGCGGTGACGATATATTCTTGGCTGAGCTGCTCGATCATGAAGCTGCGCGTCATGCGGCTGATATAGGCAAGCGCGCCAAAGCCGAGGATCGAAGCCGGCAGGATGATGTGGCCGAAGACATTGCGAAACACTTCCCAATTGCCAACGAGTGCCGTGTCGATCAGGTAGAAGCCCGTTATCGGCTCGATATCGAATTCGTAGATGAAATCGATACGACCCGGCCCACCAATCCAGCCGAGCGTGGCGTAAAACAGCACCAATCCCATAAGGCCGAGCCAGAAGTTCGGTGCTGAGTAACCGATCAGACCGGTGAAGCGGATGACGTTGTCGAGCCAGGAATTGCGGTACATGGCAGACAGGACACCAGCCGGGATCCCGAGGCCTGTCCCGAGGATGATCGACAGCGTGGCAAGCTCGATCGTTGCCGGGAAGACGCGTGCGATATCGTCGATCACGGGCTTACCCGTGGTCAGCGCGTCGCCGAAATCGAGGACCACGATGCCCTTGAGATAGACCCCGAACTGATACCAGAGCGGTTTGTCCATGCCGAGCGCCGCCGACATCTTCTCATAAGCCTCCTGCGTGGCGTTATCGCCGAGGATGGAGGCAACCGGATCGATCGGCAGCATTCTGCCGATGAAAAATGTCAGAGCCGCGAGGCCGAAAAGGGTGACGAAGACCGGCAGCAGCGTCTTTCCCAGAATGCTGAGCACGACGAGAACCGGATTGGGCTTCGTACCGTTCCCCGCATCGCTGCGGGGAACCGAGTGGGTGATGTCCGCCATGGTGGCCCGCCTTACTTGGAGGCCATATCGTAGTAGACGCGGAAACCGTTCCAGGTCCAGTTCTGAACCTTATCGCTGATGCCGAGGATGTTATACATCTGGAACATGATCGCCGACGGCCCCTGCTGCATCGTGTCCTTCTGCAGCTGGTAGTAGATCTGGTTGCGCTTTTCCGGATCGCCTTCGAGAAGCGCCTCCTTGATCCGCTTGTTGAAGTCTTCGTTCTGGTAGGCTGAGCGCCAGGCCGGAATCTGCGTCAGCTTGGCTTCCGGGCGGTTGTCCGGATTGTAGATCAGGCGCGAGGCGTTGCCGTGCGCATCCGGTACACTGGTCTGCCAGGCGAGCATTCCAGTCTGGAATTCGCGGCCACGAATACGGGCAAACAACTGAGAATTGGCCATGCGCTCAAGGTTCAGTTTAACCCCGACCTTGGAGGCGTTCTGCTGGATGCTCTGCGCGATCGGCGCCGAGTGCGGCAGCGTGCCGATC
Source organism: Neorhizobium sp. DAR64862/K0K3 (assembly GCF_050500185.1). Classification (NCBI taxonomy): domain Bacteria; kingdom Pseudomonadati; phylum Pseudomonadota; class Alphaproteobacteria; order Hyphomicrobiales; family Rhizobiaceae; genus Neorhizobium; species Neorhizobium sp. DAR64862/K0K3. Next base: position 445,864 of record NZ_CP191450.1, on the reverse strand, counting down.
AGCACGTTTGCCTCGAAGCCATTGGGATAGCCGGCTTCAGTCAGAAGCGCCTTGGCCTTTTCGATATCGAGCTTGAAGGGCTGGCCTTGTTCGGCATCGAGCGCACCGGTGGCGCCGAGCTGTGCAAAGCTTGCACGCGGCACGCCGAGATATTTCATCACCGACTTGCCAAGGCCGTCATAGTCGATCAGGTACCGCATCGCGAGGCGCACCTTCTCGTCCTTGAAAACCGGATCGAGCGCATTGAAAGTCCAGAAAAACAGCTGCGGCTTCAGGACACGTTCGACCTTCAGGCCGGGCTTGCCGTCGAGATCGGCCAGATCGTCCGGCGACAGGTCACGGGCGATATCGACGTCACCCTTCTGGAGCAGCAGGCGCTGGGTGCCCGGCTCGGCGACGTGGCGAATGAGCACGCGCTTGAGCTTGGCCGCCTTGCCGTAATAATCGTCGTTGGCTTGGAGTACGATAGATTCACCGGCATTCCATTGCACGAGTTTGTAAGGCCCGACGCAGGCGGTGTTGGTGGCAAGATACTTGTTGCCGAAATCGCCGTTGACTTCGTTCTTGGTCAGCGTCGCCTGATCCAGCAGCGCCGAAACGCGGTTCGCACCGATCGCCTGCAGGATGAGGTTGGTCGGATAGGGGTTGTCGAGCGTCAGGACAAGCGTGTTGTCATCCTTGGCAACGATACGGTCCTTCACCGTGTCCTTGGTGAAGCCGTATTCGGTCAGCGTCGCGGCGTTGCCGTAACCCAGCATCACGACGCGCTGCATTGACCAGGCGAGCTCCTTCGCAGTGGCGGCTTCGCCGCTCGGGAACTTCATGCCTTCATTGAGGTGGAAGGTGATCTGCTTGCGATCCTCAGACACGTCCCAGCTTTTCGCAAGCAGCGGCATGACCTTGGATTCATCCTTGGGATCGAAGTCGACAAGCGAGTCGCACGTGTTCTGCAGAAGCTCGTTGGTGACGACCTCGCCGACCTGAGCCGGATCGAAAGTGCTGATCGCATCGACATTCCATGCCATGACAAGTGCCGAAGCCGGCGTCGCAGCGTGGGCAGGCAGAGCAATCGAGGTGAGCAATGCAGCGGCAGTGGCGGCAATCGCCCTCTTATGCTTGGCAAAGTGTTTCGTCATCATGCTTTCAGTTCCCCTGTTTTTGAATCTTGAACGCTGATTTCAGGCCGAGGGCTTTTCCGCCCCCGGCAGTTGGATCTCAGGCAGCCTCTTTCGGGCGTGGCTGAAGCGGCGGATTGACGTCTTCCGGGATCGGGCAGACGTATGCCGTCTTGCCCAGGCGCGCCTGATGGTCGGCCTTGGCGGCTGCCAGCAGTTCCGCGTCTTCCAGAAGATCGATCGCCGTGCCGGCCATCATCTTGGCGGCATGGGTCATGCCCTTGTGCGCGGCCGGCGTCTTGCCCTGCGCCGTCACCTGCCAGGAATGACCCGGCGTGCCGATGGCAATCGTCGCCGTATGGGCTTGGACGGTCGGCATGATCCAGCTGACATCGCCGACATCGGTAGAACCGATCATCGGCTCGCCTTGGACATCGAGCGGCACGATGAAATCACAAAGCGGCGTTTCCTCGCGGCGCGGCAGGCCGGTGCGCAGATAGGCGTTGTCGATATCATCATCGCTCAACGTCGCCTGGATTTCAGCGGCAAACGCCTTGTCGGCGGCGTCGAAAGGCACAGGGCCAAGCCGTTCGAGAATGCGCTGCATCGCCTCTTCCAGCGGCCGGTTGCCGAGCAGATTGGAGACCGCGCTCATGATGGAGATTTCGACCGTCGTGTCGGTCATCATCGCCGCACCATGTGCCACGCGCTTCACGCGTTCGTTGAGGTCGAGCATGCCCTTGAGGTCACGGGACCGGATGGCGTAACGCACGGCTGACTTCGCCTGCACGACGTTCGGCGCGATGCCGCCGGAATCGAGCATGGCATAGTGGATACGGCTGGATTCCGGCACGTGTTCGCGCAGGTAGTTGACGCCGACATTCATCAGTTCGACGGCATCGAGCGCCGATCGGCCGAGGTGAGGTGCTGCGGCGGCGTGCGAGGCGCGGCCGGTAAAGCGGAAATCCATGCGCGTATTGGCAAGCGACTGCGCGCGGGCGACTTCGGTGAAGGCACTCGGGTGCCAGGTGATCGCCGCGTCGACGCCATCGAAAGCACCTTCGCGTGCCATGAAGGACTTTGCCGCACCACCTTCTTCAGCCGGGCAGCCGTAATACCGGACACGGCCCGGCGTGCCGGATTTCTCCAGCCAATCCTTGATCGCCGTCGCGGCAAGCATGGCGGCAGAGCCGAGGAGATTGTGACCGCAGCCATGGCCGTGACCGTTACCCGGCAGGGGTTTCGGCTCGGCGATCCCTGCTTCCTGGCTGAGGCCCGGAAGCGCATCGTATTCGCCGAGGATGGCGATGATCGGTCCACCCTCCCCCGCTTCGCCCATCACGGCCGTCGGAATGCCAGCGACATTCTCGGTGACCCGGAATCCCTGCTCGCGCAGCATGGCTGCGTGCTCGGCAACAGACGCATATTCGGTATAGGCGATTTCAGGCATTCCCCAGACGCGGTCGCTGAGCGCTTCGAATTCCGCCTTGTGTTCGTCGACGAGATCCCAGATCGGCTCGCTGTTCTGCATATCAAAACTCTCCAAGAAGGCTGCTGTTAAAGGTGTTTTTGTAGAAAACGGGCAAACGCGGAAAACACGGTGCGGCGGTTCTCCAGCCGGGCGAAACCATGCCCTTCATGGTCGATCCGCCGATAGTCGCAGTCATGTCCGAGGCCGCTCAGGCAGGAATAGACGTCTTCGCTTTGGCCCATCGGGACGCGCGGATCGCGGTTGGCATGGACGATCAGTAAGGGTGCCTTCATGCGGTCGATGCGGTTGATCGGCGAGAACCGCTCCAGTGCTTCGCGCATGACAGCCGGATCACCATACTCGGCAACCCGCTGCTGCCGTCCCCAGGGGCCGGTTGCGCGCAGATGGGTGAGGAAGTTTCCGACGCCGTAAAAATCCACGCCGAGCGACCAGAGGTCCGGATCTTCCGTCAACGCCGAAAGGACCATGAACCCGCCATAGGAGCGGCCGAACACGCCGATGCGATCGTCATCGACGTCGTCACGGGCACCGATCGCCAGCCTGATCGCCCGCAGATCGGACACGGTATCCATCCGGTTTTCGCGATCGTCGAGTTGATGGAAGGAGCGGCCATAACCGGTGCTGCCGCGAACGTTTGGCGCAACGACCATGACGCCCTGGCTCAGCAAGAACTGCACGTCGGCGCGAAAATCCGGACGCCACTGCATTTCCGGGCCGCCATGCACGATGAACAGCACGGGGTATCCCAGCAACGGAGGCGGCGATGCCGGAACGTAGACGCATGCCGGGATCAAGCGACCATCGAAGCTCTCAAAGCGCTCGACAACCGGTTCGACAAAGTCGCCGCCATCGAAGCCGTTCGTATGTGGCGCGACGAGTTGTTCGAACTGGCCAGTCGCGAGGTCGACCTTCCAGAGAGATGAGGGCTTCGACGCACTTTCCAGGGGGAAGACGAGCGACTGACCATCTGGCGTAAAGGCGACAGAGGTAATGACGCCGCTGGGTTGGTGGTCGAAACGGATTGAATTGCCACCATCGCGATCTGCGATGCCGATCCGGCTCCAGCCATCCTCGCTGACTAGGAAAGCGATGCGGTCCTGACCGGGAGACAGCGCCATCGCCTCGATATCGCAGCCTGAGAACTCCAGCACAGGCGTGGTCTCGCCGCCTTCGGCCGAAAACCTCGAGATGGCCATGAAGTCGCGATTCTGATCGCTGATCGTCAAACCACCGGTGCCATCCTTAAAAAGCCGGGCGGAAAGATAGCGCGCCTTGCCGTCATGAGGCATCAGTGGCGCAAGAGAACCGGTGGCCATATCTAGACGATAGATGTCCTGGTCATTGCCGGAGCGCAGCGATTCTCGCACCAGGAGCGACTGGCCATCCGGCATAAACGCAAGAACTTCTCGCATGCCACTGCCGACATGGACAACCTTCGTTTCGCGGCTCGCGATGTCGGTGACGTGGACGTCCATGTCATAGGGTGAACGAGCGTTGGAAGTATACGCAATACGCGTTCCCTCAGGCGACCAGGCTCCCCAAAGATGCACCACGGTCGTGGCGGATGTCAGCGCAACAGGCTCTGCCGTCAGGTCCGTGAGCAGCCAGAGCTGATGACGCTCATCGCCGCCACAATCCATTGTGAAGAGGATTTGCGGTCCCTTCGGGTTGAAGGCAAAAGCCCCGATGGGTTCCGGCATTTCAGTCAGCTGACGTGCCTGCCCTCCCGCAAATGGACGGATCCAGATCTGGTGAAACCCGGTGGCGTCCGATAGGTATGCAAGCCACTGCCCATCAGGTGATACCGCCGGCGATTTGACGGAGCCGATCCCGATGAATGGCAGGATCGCGGATGCGTCGATCGTTCTCGTCATCGATGGTTATGCTCCAGATTGAGGTCTCGGTTGTCGGCCAGCTGGTGCGACAGCCTCTCGGATGCGGCCTTGAGCTCGTCGAAAAGCGGGCCTTTGGTCGACTGGTGGTTGGCTTCCGTAACGATGGTGAAGCCGGCTTCGGGCCAGGCTCGATGCAGCCGCCACGCTGAAAGCATCGGCGTCACCGTGTCGTAGCGGCCATGCACGATCTGGCAGGGAAGATGCCGGATGCGGTCGATATCGACGAGCAGCTGCCCCGGCTTCAGAAACGCACCGTTGACGCAGTAGTGGGTGAAGATGCGGGCGACGGCGAGGGCCGCCTTGGGATCCATTAGCGCGGCGACATGGGCAGGATCCGGCAGGAACGTCTGCGTCTTCGCTGAAAAGCCGCGGAGGCTCAGTGCGGCGGCGGCTTCTACCTGCGGGTTTCCGCTCGTCAGGCGGCGGTGGTATGCCGATTGCAGGTCACCGCGTTCGTTTTCCGGAATGAAGTCCGCGAACTCCTCCCATTCCTCGGGAAAGATCGAGCGGACACCGTTAAACCACCACTCGATATCGTCCGGGCCGGCCAGGAAAATTCCGTGCAGGCGAAAGCCGAGGCACCGTTGCGGATACGCCTGTCCATAGGCAAGTGCCAGGCAGCTGCCCCAGGAACCGCCGGCGACCACCCACCGTTCGATACCGAGCGCCGTGCGGACACCCTCAATATCTTCGATCAGCGCATCGGTCGTGTTTGCGGTAAGCTCGGCATGAGGGGTAGATTTCCCTGCGCCCCGCTGATCGAAGGTGATGATGCGGAACGCAGAGGCATCGAATGTCTTGATCTGCTGTGGCGAGATGCCGGCACCTGGCCCTCCATGCAGGATGACGACCGGAACACCGTCTTTGCTCCCGAATTCCTCGACATGCAGGACGTGCATTTCGTCAGCTTGCACGAGATAGGTAAGGGGCTGTTGGCTTTGAGGCATTTCGATAAGCACCACGACAACGTCGAATATGCATAAATTTTATGCATGTATAAGATTTAATCATGATGTCGCGGAGTGGCAGACACGTCCAATGAAAATTGGTGATGGGCCATTCCATAGCGGAATAGTTTGACCGCGTAAGCTTCGTGAGAAGGTGTCCTTCAACTGCGAGCACTAACGGAATTGGTCCCGTTGTGGCTGCCTCGGCCGCTACCCGCCACTCATCGTATCAACAGGATGGGTTCATCGCGCACGGCATTTGATAACTTCGAAAAATTTCGAAGACCTGTGGAAAACAAAAACCAGTCGGGCTTCGAGACACCGACGGTCTTCACACAAAATCACCGCTTCACTTCCTCTGATGCAGCACCACCCCGAGTTCATGCCACTCACGACCGTCTTTGCGGATAAGGTCATCGGCTGAGGCTGGGCCCATGCTGCCGGGGGCGTAGGGTTCTGGAACCGAGCCGTCTTCTGCCCAGGCGTCCAGGAAAGGCTGGACGGCAGCCCATCCGGATTCGATGCTGTCGGCGCGTTGAAACAGCGCCTGATCGCCGATGAACAGGTCGTAGATCAGGGATTCGTAGCCCGTCGTGTTGCCGATGTCGAACCTGTCGGAATAGCGGAAATCCAGTGTCACCGGCACTGTCTCGACGGATTGGCCGGGGCGTTTGATCGAGATTTCCATGCTCATCCCTTCATCCGGCTGAACCTGGATGACGAGCCGGTTGGGCGGCAGACGACGCGTCACGTCCGTTTCGCGAAACTGGGCAAATGGGACCTTGTTGAACGTGATGACGATTTCAGTGTCGCGGGCGGTCAAAGCCTTACCCGTCCTCAAGTAGAACGGTACACCGGCCCAGCGCCAGGTGTCGGCATAAAGCTTGAGGGCCACATAGGTTTCGGTCCGACTGTCGGGCGCGACATCCTTGGTGTCCCGGTAGGCTGACAACGACTTGCCGCCGAGATCGCCCGAACCATAGGCGCCGCGCACGCTGTTTGCGGCAGCCTCTTCAGCCGAATAGACACGCAGCGCTTTCAGCACCTTGCCCTTCTCGTTTCTAATAGCCTCGGCATCGAAACTGTTCGGCGGTTCCATCGCGATCATGGCCAGCAACTGGAACAGGTGGTTCGGAACCATGTCGCGGAGAGCACCTGTCGCATCGTAGAACTTGCCGCGACTGCCGACATCGACAACCTCCGCCGCCGTGATCTGAACATGGTCGATATAGGTGTTGCTCCACAGGCCCTCGATGATCATGTTGGCAAAACGGGCCGTCATCAGGTTCTGCACAGTCTCCTTGCCGAGAAAATGATCCAGCCGGTAGACCTGGGTTTCCTCGACATTCGACAATATACGGGTATTGAGAGCCTTCGCCGAGGCGAGATCGGTCCCGAAGGGTTTCTCGATCGCGACGCGCCGGAAGCATGTCTCGGTTTCCTGCATCAGGCCATGTACTGCCAGCTTCTCGACGATCGGTCCGAACAGAACGGGCGGGACGGCGAGGTAGAAAGCAGCATTTGCCGACGATCCAAGCCGCGTTTCAATCGCCTGATAGATATCATCCCTGGTGAAATCGCCGCTCATATAGGAAATGCGGGATCGCAGACTGAACCAGGCGTCGTCTTTGCGGGTAGGCTCTTCGCCGTCTGGGCTGAGATGGGTGAGGAACTCATCGAGCCGACCGCGCAGAAATTCGTCGTCGCCTTCATCGATCCCGACGCCGAGGATAGCGAGATCGTCTCCGACCAGGCCGCTGCGTGTCAGGTTGATGATCGCCGGAATGAGCAGGCGACGCGTCAGGTCGCCGGTGGCGCCGAAGATGACGAGAGTAACGGGCGGTGCTTTTTTCGGGATCACGCATAGCTCCTTCCATGAGGTCCTCACGGGGATATAGGCTTCTCGGTGCAACCAGCAATTCTCGAAAGGGAAATAGAGGCGAGTTGCGAGAAGGGTCGGCGCCGCGACGACTTGGCATCCACGCGCCGACGAATACTCACACCGGACCCGCATACCCAAGCCACCTTCCGCATCCGACAAACGCAAAATGCAAAGGAACATCGGCGAAACGGCGTTGTTTGTGAGGCGGCGAGCAATTTGGAGACCGGCATGGATCAGGCAAGCGCTTTCAACAGACGCAATCTTCTGAAACTTGGAGCCGCAGGCGCAACGGGGGTGGTGTTGTCCACGACGGTTGCCGGCGCTCAGAGCTACCCCGCACCGACGCAGGTGGACACCGGCATGGTCGAGGACGGCAAGGTCAAGTTCCCGGAATGGCGCGGGCCCGATGAGACCCCGAGCGGAAACCCGTCAGCGCCGCTTCCTCCGGAAGATAGGGTCGGCTTTGCGGTCGTAGCTCTCGGTCGTCTCAGCCTCGAAGAAATACTTCCCGCCTTTGGCGAAACGAAAAAATCGAAACTCGTGGCACTCGTGTCCGGAACGCCGGAGAAGCTATCGGCCGTCGCCCGGCAATACGGCATCGCTGAGGATGCCTGTTACGATTACGAGAGTTTCGATGCCATCAAGGCCAATCCCGACATCAAGGCCGTCTACATCGTTCTGCCCAACAGCATGCATCGCGAATATGTCGAACGGGCAGCGCGGGCAGGCAAGCATGTCCTTTGCGAGAAGCCCATGTCGATCAGCTCGGCGGACGGGCAGGAAATGGTCAAGGTTTGCGAAGAGCAGAACGTCAAGCTGATGGTGGCCTACCGCATCCAGTACGAAGCCGCCAATCTCTACCTCGCCGAAAAAGTCCGCAGCAAAGCCTATGGCCGCCTTGTCGGCATGTCCGCGATCAACGTTCAGACGGTTGCCGAAAACGGTGCCGAGCAATGGCGGCACAAGAAGGCTCTTGCCGGTGGCGGATCACTCCCTGACATTGGGCTTTACTGCCTGAACACCGCACGCTTCCTCACAGGTGAGGAACCGGTCGAAGTCATGGCGACGCAATACAGCCCCGAAGGTGACCCTCGCTATGCCGAGGTCGAGGAAACGGTCTCGTTCACCTTGCGCTTCCCATCCAATTTCATCGCCAACTGCTTCACCAGCTATGGCGCGCGAGACGACAAGCATCAGCGCCTCAATTTCGAAAAGGCCACCGTGGATATGGCGAACGCCTACAAATACGACGGCCAGAGCCTGACTGTCACCGAACTGGACGGCGAAAAGTCCGTGCAGAAGAAGGTCGAGATCGCGCTCAACAACCAGTTCGCAGCCGAGATCGACCACATGGCGACCTGCATCATCGAGGACCGCAAGCCACGAACGCCCGGCGAGGAAGGTGTGCAGGATCATGTTGTGATGGAAGCAATCTACGAGTCAGCGCGATCGGGAGCGCCCGTGAGGCTCCATGCCCCAGACCGACTCGACGCCTTCCGCGGACCACCAGCTGCGGTCGAACTCTGACGCCGGTGTTTGCGCAAGCGCTTGTGTCGTGGACGTGTTCACAAGTTCAACCAGCGCTCTACCCATACGGGAGATTCGCCCTATCTCCGTTTTACAACAATGAAAGAGACAGATGAAAAAGCTCGCAATTATAATCATTTCGATCATGACCGCGTTTACCGGATACGTGCCCGCGCAGGCCATGCCGAAGGCAGCGATTACCGCGGCTGCACCGGCGGCTGACGTCCAGCAGGTTCAGTACCGCAACGACAACCGCCGTTACGTCCCCCGTGGCGAGCGTCGATACAACAATCGCTATGATCGTCGTGACCGCTATGATCGCCGCAACCGTTACAGCAACCACCGCCGCCATGACCGTCGCTACGACAACCGTCGTCGCAACAACACCGGCGCCATCATCGGCGGATTGGCTGCAGGTGCCCTCATCGGTGGTGCGATCGCTTCGCAGAACCGCAACGGCAGCAGCAGCTGCGCAGCGCGTTACCGCTCGTACCGCGCTTCGGACAACACCTACCAGCCGAACTCGGGCCCACGCCGGGTTTGCCGCTAACATCTTCACCGGTGCGTAAATGACTGACCCCGCCAGCAATGGCGGGGTTTTTCGTTTTTTGGACCACACCAGTGGATTGGTGGCCGCGTCACCTCACCTCACCTTAGAAGTTATCCCTAACCCTCCCCCCGCAGCAAATGTTCGGCCAACGGGTTCCCGTGCAGGAACCTCGCAGCCGACTGGTCGTTTGCTTTGCATGAAGCCTTAACGCCATCCCGGCTATGGCTGCGAAATCGAGGAGAACACCATGGCAAGCGGTCAATTGAAAGCACTGCTCGGCGTACTCGCCGTTGCTGGATTTCAGAACAGGGACAAAATCGCGGAGCTCCTACGGGGCGTGAACAAGACCCAATCGGCTGGAGCGAACACCGCTCCGGAGAACAGTCCCCGGCAGACAAGTGGTCTTGAGGATCTGCTCGGCAAGCTTACGGGCGGCAAGGAAGCAGGCGGCCTTGGCGGAATTCTGGGAGGACTTGCGTCCGGCGGTGTCTTGAGTGGTGGTCTGGGTGACCTCCTGAAAACCTTCCAGCAGAACGGATATGGTCAGAAGGCCGAATCTTGGGTCAAGCCCGGATCCAACGAGGATATCGATGGGGATCAGCTTGCCGAAGCGATCGGACCCGAAGTTCTCGATGAACTGGCAGCGAAAACAGGACTGTCGCGAGATGAGATACTTGCGCGGCTGAGCAAGGATCTTCCCCGCGCGGTCGATGAGCTGACCCCGGATGGCAAGGTCCCCGCAGACGACCCAACATCGACAGTGTGATTGGAAGGGGCACCATCCCTTCATCCTCAAGCAAAACGGTAGATCCCTATGAAACTTTCAGACGATGCGCGTTCCATCCTGGTGTTTGCGGCCTATCATCAACTCCTCAGCGGTGACCCCGTAAAGGAAGTCGTTCTGGACGATGGTGCTGGTCATCACGCAAGCTCGAAGGGCCAGGCAGAACTCGAAGACGGCGGCCTCATCCGCATCGACGGAAAAAGAGCGAAGATTACCGACGAAGGTCAAAACGTTCTCGCAACTGTCATCGATGCCATTCGAAACGCCACGGCGGGTTGAAGCAGAGAATAAGCTCAGCGTTTGAGGGCCTGGTTTTCTTCGACGATCCGACTTCCATCTCAAGAAACAAGCCTCTGCTCTCAGGATGAGACAGAGGCTTCGTTGCGTTCCCCTTCGGTCAGTCCTGAAGGTTTCTCGTCCGACACGCATCTCAGGGGAGCCCTGCTGCTCGTGATCCGCAGGTCCGGGTCACAGCCGAGAGATTGCCGGCCACGCTGACGCCGGTCGGCTCGATCGTGCTGCTATGATGCTTCGGTTCGTCATCGCTAAAGGTTGTAGGCGTGCCTCTCCGCTGCCGTATAGGTAGAGTGGTTTCAGTTGGCATAATCAAAAACCCCACACCGTCAGCGAGAACCGCGTTATGGTCGAGGTGAGCAGGCATTGAAATCCCGACTCGAGAGGCGGGATTATCACTTCAGTCGACCAACGCTCACCAGCACGCAGATCCTACGCTGCGATCTCAGCCGGCGCCTGTGCACGAGCGGATGACCTGACGCGGCGGCTGCGGACCGGTCTTGTCACCTCGGCAATGATGGATGCTGCAACGATCTGTCCGAGTTCGGCAGCACTTGTGATGCCCTGGATGAACGGACGTTTGTGGAGAAGATATGAGACAGCCGGAACGTACAGTCGCCTCACCGGTCGCACGCCCGCGATCAGCGGTCGGCACTGGTCGTCCACGTCAATCCCGCCCGTACGGCGGTGATTGCCAATGGCTGTCATCGTCTTTGCCTCGGATATCAGCCCTCGTTCGATAAGGGATGGGAATGGCAGGTCGGTCGCCGACAGAGTTTTCTGGCCCGTGGCGTCGATAAACGTATCGAAGCGCATGGTGGTACCGCCGATTTCGACGGTAGCGCCCCGTTCAAGACCTTCTTTCACGATCTCCGAGTCATCGCCAAGGGCAACGATACCAAGACAACCGCTCCGATGAAGCGCAAGTAGTCGCTCGATCGACAGGTGCGGAACGGTCGCATAGTCGTCGGCGAAAATGCTCTTGAAGTTCCGGTTGAACCGGCAAAGGTCGTCAGCGTTCATAAAGCCAACCGCCGTCTCGATGATCTCATGGGTAATGAGAATGGCGTAGCGCCACGGAACAGTATGCTTCTGGGCATAGTTCCGCTTGGCTTCGGCAAGGTTGGACGCCGCCCACTCGAAAGGGTCTTCTTTGTCGCGAACCCCGTAATACGCAACGGCGAACGTGTCGACGGTCAAGCCGTCTAGACCGATGGCCTTGGAATAGTCCGGATCGGCAACAGCAAGTTCCTGGCGAAACAGCTCGAAAATGTCATCGAGCAGTCCGCTGCTGCCAAGCGCGATGCGGTCATCGACCGCCTGCTGCGTGCAGATCTTCGGCTCAAGATAGGGGATCGGAAAATAGAAATCGGCTTCGGGAAGAAGACCCTTGCGCGACATCATCACGATATCAAGAGCCCGGCCGTCCGCGTTGACGGAGTACTTCAGTTCGCCACCCTTGCTTTTGGTGAATTCACCGAACTTGGTCGCGACCGTCATGACGGCATCGATCGCACTCAGCGAAGTCCCCAAAATTCCGATCTTGCCGCTCGGGATGCTCTGCAATGCGGTTGCGGGCCATGGCGCCTCAAAGAAGCCGGGCGACGTCTCAGGTTCGGACGGAAAGCTATGTCCTGTCGCAATGACGACGTAATCGAACAGCGCCTCTGCGCCGCCGTGTTCAGGGCTCAGGCACAATTTGAAATGATCACCGACAGGCTGAACGTCGTCAACGGCTGCGTTCTCAAACACGTCGATCGTATGCCTGGAGGCCCGCGATGCGTCGATGATCGCGTCGAACTGAGATCTGAAATAATCGCCAACCACGACACGCGGATAGAATGCACGGTCTGTGATTTCCGAGCGAGCAACACCGATCTCGTTCAGGTACTCGTCGGACTGGAGTGCCAGCCAGTCGTGGAGCATCACCGGCAGAGCCGGCACCTCGATGCTCGGTATATTCGACAGCATCGCGAGGTCGTTGATGCCCCGCTGGTAGGGTGTTCCCTTGCCGGCGACGTCGGTTCGCTCGAAAATTGCGATATCCAGGGAGGCGCTGCATTTCACGAGGTCCTGCAGTGCGAATATGGCTGTCGGACCCGATCCAATAATGGCTACGCGTTTACGCATCTAAATCTCCTGCCCCGCGGAAAGCGGCGCACATTGAGAGAACAACCGACATCGAAAGATGTTCCCCATCTGTCCAGACTGAGCAAACAGCAACGAGCCGGGTTTCACCTTGCTGATATGGGGATTCCTCCGCGATCTGCGATGTCCCGCGTGCCTTCGTGTCGTGTCGGTCCGCTACCGTACAGGCGCAACATGTTGATGGGGCGCTCAACGAGTCCCATGTATCGGGGAAGCAATCACAGAGATGGATACGATGGTTTCAAGGATCAGGAGAACGCTGACCATGGGCGAACGCGCGGCCGCCTTCGAGCACACCAATGCCGTTGCGCGCGAGACTGCAGATGACGAACGGCGACGTCGGGAGGAAAAAAGCGAGCGCCTCCGGAAACTTCGACTGGCGGCAGAGCAAGGTGACAAGTCGAAGTGTTCGGCTGGATGAAACTTTTCATGCCAACCGTCATTAACGCTCCTCCACATCAAGAAAAGTGAGGAAACACGATGACCCTTCAAGGCAAAAAAATCGCCATTCTTATCGCTCCGCGCGGCACTGAAGAGCCCGAGTTCAAGCAGCCGAAAGACGCGGTCGAGGCAGCCGGTGCCACGGTCACTGTCATCGGCCTTGAAAGCGGCGAGGCCCAGACGAACAACAACGACCTCGACGCCGGGAGCAGCTATACCGTTGACAAGACGGTCAGTGATGTCTCGGCTGACGAGTTCGACGGCCTCGTCATTCCGGGCGGATGCGTGGGCGCCGACAAGCTGAGAGCCGACAAGGCGACGATCGCCTTCGTGCACGCATTCTTCCAGCAGGCAAAACCCGTGGGCGTCATCTGTCACGCACCGTGGCTTCTCGTCGAAGCAGACGTCCTGAATGGCCGGACGGTGACATCGTATCCGACAGTTCGCAAGGACATTGAGAACGCTGGTGGCATCTGGGTCGACAAGGAAGTTGTTGTCGACAAGGGGCTCGTGACGAGCCGCACCCCGAAGGATTTGCCGGCTTTCTGTGCGAAGATCGTCGAGGAATTCGAAGAGGGCAAACACCCACAGCAGGCCCGTAGCGCCTGAGTGACTACTCAGGATGCGGCTCCCCGATGGGCCGCATCCTCAGCCGGCGAGGATATTAGCTTGCGCTGGAACCAGGAGCACTATTCTGGCGTTTTTCGATTTTGAAGGAGCGCCAGATGATTGCAGCCACGCCCGTCCGTTATTCCTCAGACCTCGAAACAGTCAAACCTGATGAGCGCGAGACGATCTCGGGTCTAATCGATCAGTTCGACATCATTCTTGAAAAGACTGCCGAGGATTACGGCCATGCCGTTCGGTCCGTGCACGCCAAAGCACACGGCATTCTTGAGGGTACAATGACCGTCAAGGACGGGCTGCCGCCCGAGTTCGCGCAAGGTCTGTTTGCCAAACCGGGCGAACATCCGGTCTACATGCGTCTTTCCACAAACGCAGGCGACATCTTGCCCGACGCTGTCGCTCTTCCACGCGGGTTGGCGATCAAGGTTGTCGGCGTCGAGGGTACTCGCCTGCCTGGCGCGGACGGCAATAACCAGGACTTCGTGATGGTCAACGGCCCGATCTTCCAGACGCCGGATCCGAAGAAATTTCTCTCCAGCCTCAAGCTCCTTGCCAAGACCACGGACAAGCTGGAAGGCACAAAGACCGTGATGTCCAGCGTGCTTCAGACCGTCAACAAGGGCCTCGAAGCCGTCGGCGTGACGAGCCCCACCATTCAGTCGCTCGGCGGCGCGCCGAATGTCGATCCGCTCGGCGAGACCTATTTCAGTGTCACGCCGTTCCGCTATGGTGACTACGTCGCGAAGTTCCGCGTGAAGCCGATCTCACCGGATCTGACCAAGCGCACCGGAACCGAAATCGATGCCAGCGTCCGCGAGAACGCCATCCGTGAGACGGTACAGGCGGAAATGCAGGAAACGCGAGGCCTTTGGGAATTCCAGGTCCAGCTCTGTCGCGATATCGAAGCGCAACCGATCGAGGACCCGACCGTAGAATGGAAGGAAGACGAAGCTCCGTTCGTGACCGTTGCCACTTTGAGCGCCGCTCCGCAGGATAGCTGGAGCGACGCCAAGGTGCAGAAGGTCGACGAGGAAATGCGGTTCAGCGTCTGGACCGGCCTTGCAGATCACCAGCCTCTCGGCGGCATCAACCGGGCACGTAACGAAACCTACCGCCACTCTGCCGATTTCAGAGCCAAGTTCAACGGCTGTCCGTTCCACGAACCGCAGCAATAACCGCAGGTCAAACACCGGATTTCGGCGAGATCGACGTCTCGCCGAAATTTACGTTTAAATTTCAAAAGAAGACGGCACTGGTGGATAGGCCGCACGGATTGTCCTCACATTCCGCTGCGCCTCGAAACGGCCGGAACTATGCGGCTCGCGGACTGTTCGCCTCCTTGAATGAAAGGAAATGCGATGAAGCCCGAAGATGAACCCAGTATCGACAAAATGAGAGACCCGCCTGAAGTCCGAAAGAAGAAGGGACTGTTAGGGCGCGGAGTGATCGTCGTGCTTGGCATATACGTGCTCGGCGCCTTCAGCCTGTATATCGCAATCGTCATCTACGGGCTCATGAGCTCGTCGTGACAGGACTGGAAGGAATGACCGTGAAGAACCCACCGGTTACCGAGGACGCCGACAAAACGCTGATCGAAAATGATGGGCACCAGCGCTTCAAGGAAAGCGTCGACACGACGCGTACTCCGGAGCAGGAACGCAAAGACGCCTCGGAGAAAACGGCTACGCCCGGATACGGCACAACCAAGTGAAAGGGCGCTGATGTCACAGAGCGGAAATCAAGGCCCGGACTGGTGGTTCGCCTGGCTGGGCCGGGACAACACAGGCACTGGCATGCTGCGGTTCCTGGCGCTGCCACTGTCGTTCATCGTGGTGGTCGGAATTATGTTCTGGACCATCTGGCCATCGTGAATCTCTGACCAGAAGGAGAATAAAATGAGTGACGACAAAAGGACCGGAAGCGATGCGGATCGCACGAGCGAGAATGCCGACAAGGACCGTGAGGATTTGCTGAAGAAGGCCGAAAAAGGCCTTGAAGACGCCAAGGGCGAAAAGCCCGAGGGCGAGATCTGAAACGTCTCAAGCAGAATAGGTCTGGCCGGTCGCGAAACCGGCCAGACCCTCAGATCAAAACTGGCGACGCAGGCCGAATGTCACAGCATGGCTGCGGAAGTCGGTGCTCGACGTGGATCCGTCGCGGGCCTCGAAGTTGAAATCGTCGGCAGCTGTGAAACGATACCCGATATCGAACGTCGTGTTGTCGAACAGCGACGTGTTCGTGAACAGACCGATAGCCTGCAGATTGATGCCAACGCCGGCATCAAGGTGGTAGGCGAACTGGGTGTCGGCATCATCCATCAGCGTGCCGGTACCGGTTCCGCTGACGCCCTGCTTGCGCAGTTCCAGGTTCATGAAACCTGCACCGCCGCCGACGTAAGGCGTGATCGCGCTGACTGCGCCTTCAGCTGCAAGCGGGATATCGAGATAGCCATTGACATAGCCCTGGAACGAGCGAGCGTCGCCGTAGGAGTCGATACCACTAACGCCGCCAAATCCGGAAACGCTGTGTTCGTCGACAGACGCGCTGCCATAACCAAGTTCAAGCTCGAGGCGCGGCGAAACGAAGCCCATCGATCCGAAGTTATAGCCGGCGCGCAGTGCGCTGTAGTAGCCGACGTCATACTCGGTGGACACCGACGCGGCGCCGAAATCAAAGCCTGTATCGTCAAGGAAGTTTACGGAGCTCAGCGAACCAAAGTAAAAACCAGACGTCGCCGGTGCGGCAAGCGGAGTTTCCATGGGCGCGAGATCTGCGGCAGACACCGGGACTGCGATTGCCGAGGCGAGGAGAACGGTGGCCAGGGCTTTTGAGAGAGTGTTCATGACATATCCTTTAGTGGTCCGATGCCTGATCGGTGATTCAATCCACTATCAGAGTCGCGCTGTTTGCTAACGGAAAGAGCTAATAAAGATGATCTTGCAGTAGCGACTGCACAATCACAGTTGCAAGTCCGCCACATGACTTCTGTCAAGTTCAGCAGGTCTTTTGCGCTTGGGAGCCGGCAACGTGCCTTATCCCAGACCCAAGGCTGATCTCGCTGCCGCATCGGCCTGTTCATTTCCGGAGATTCCGGAATGCCCTTTGCACAATTGAATTGTGACAAGCGGGTTGCGCTCGAGGAAAGCGTCCAGTTCGCGCCAGACATCTGCATCCGGGATTGGCCGACGACGTTCGTGCGGGTTTGATCTTACCCGCTTCCAGCCGTTGCCGCGCCAGATGAACCGCCATCGACGACACCCTTCGACGACATGGGCGGAATCGGTCCAGATCACCGCAGCCATTCCCGTCGCTTCGGCTTCAAGCCAAGACGCCGCCCGCATGACAGACAGCACCTCGAACGTATTGTTCGAGCTGCCGATGGTCGTCCCCGAGGCGACATGGATCTGCACGTCGCCTTTGAAAGCGACGATCGCCCAGCCCCCAGATCGGGAAGCGGCGTCGAACGAGCCGTCGGTATAGACCTGGAAGATATCGGTCATCGGGGAAAGCATAGCATCGACAGATCCGGCGACAATGTCCACTTGCTTGACCGAGCCTGCCGATTTCTCCCCATCCATCACGATCAGCGCCTGAAGGTCGCGAACAGCTTTCGGACGCTGTCTCCGCCCAGGATGACGAGGTCGAACTTCCGGCCAAACAGCAGCCACTCCCAACAGATACCCTTCATCTGCCAGTGCACGGCGCGGCTGCACGCGGCAGGAGTCCACAAGGGTGACAGCTGTCCCTTGTCTTCAGCCTTGGCAAAGATGCGCTCCATGTTTTTCGTGTGCTCAGCGCTGAGGGCGTCCATCTCCTGCAGGACAGGTTCGAACTCATGTTCGAAGTTCGTTCTCAGAAGGATCGTGAGGAGCCGCTGACGCTGGACGTCGCTTGCGAGCATCCCAAACCAGTCGAGAGCAATGGTTTCCACCGCCGAGATCGGATCAGTATCCTCGCAACCCGAGCCGGCAGCGTCGCTCATGTCGACCCGGGGAAGCTGCGCCGCGTTGTAGAGTTGGAGGAACAGGTCGCTCTTGCTGGCAAAGTGCCAGTAGACCGCTCCACGTGTGACACCAGCGGCAGCCGCGATTTCGTCCAGAGTACTGTTGGCGACGCCTTTCTCGAAAAAAAGCTGCTCGGCTGCGGTCAGGACGGCACAGCGCGTCTCGGCCGCTTCGGCTTTCGTTCGTCTCATCCTTGTCCTCCTCTTCCCGCTCTCCCCTACTCCGCCGCTTTGGGAGCTGCCTTTTCTGCTTCGTGGTTCGGCTCCTTCACGCGGAAGACTTTCATCACGAAGACGAAGAACACGGGAACGAAGAAGATGGCCAGCAAGGTCGCCGAGATCATCCCGCCGAGCACGCCGGTGCCGATCGCATTCTGACTGGCAGCACTGGCACCGGTGGCAATTGCCATCGGAACGACGCCGAGGGTGAACGCAAGCGACGTCATCAGGATCGGGCGGAAGCGCAGATGCGCTGCCTCGACCGTCGCATCAAACGTGGAGCGGCCTTCGGCGCGGAGGTCCTTGGCGAACTCGATGATCAGAATGGCGTTCTTCGCCGACAGACCGATAATGGCGATCAGACCCACGAGGAAGTAGACGTCATTCGACATTCCCCGAAGCATGACGGCCGCAACCGAACCGATGACCCCGAGCGGCACGACGAGCATGACCGAGATCGGGATCGACCAGCTTTCGTACAAGGCTGCCAGCAGCAGGAACACGAAGAGCACGCTGAGCGCGATCAGGGCGGGTGCCTGCGACCCCGACTGGATTTCCTGCAGCGACTGGCCGGTCCATTCGTAACCGAAACCGTTCGGCAGTTCGCCGGCAAGCCGTTCCATCTCGGTGATGGCGTCACCGGAGGAGAAGCCCGGTGCTGCCTGGCCAGCGATGCGGATCGACGGGTAGCCGTTATAGCCAACAACCTGCGACGGGCCCCGGACCCATTCGACCGACGCGAATGAGGCCATCGGCACCATGCCGCCATTGGCGTTGCGGACGTTGAGCCGCAGCAGGTCTTCTGTCTTCATGCGCTGCTTGCCGTCGGCCTGAACCTGCACGCGCTGCATGCGTCCCGCATTCGGGAAGTCGTTCACATAGGACGAGCCGAGGTTTGCGGTGATCGTCGAGTTGATGTCGCCGAATGTGACGCCGAACGTGTTGGCTTTCTCACGGTCGATGAGGAGGTTCACCTGCGCCGCATCCGGCATGCCTTCGATGCGAACGCCTGCGAGAACCGGGCTCTTGGCAATTGCGGCCATCAACTGGTCGCGCGCCGCGCCAAGTGCCGTCTGGCCGTTGCCGGCACGATCCTGCAATCGGAAGGTAAAGCCGGACGAGTTGCCGAGACCCTGGATCGGCGGCGGCGACAGCGAGAACGCGATCGCATCGCGGATGCCGAAGATCTGGCCGTTGATCCTCTTTGCGATCGCATCAGCCGAATCCTCGGGACCGCGATCCGACCAGTCCTTCAGGGTGATGAAGGCGAGCGCGGCATTCTGGCCGCTGCCGGAGAAGGAATAGCCGTTGATGGCGATAATGCGCTCGACGGCCTTTTCACTGAGCGCGATCTTTTCGATCTGCGCGACGACCTCGGTGGTGCGGTCGGTGCTTGCCTCGGCCGGTGCCTGAACGTCGACGATCAGGAAGCCTTGGTCTTCGTTGGGCAGGAACGAGCTAGGCAGCTGCAGATAGGCCCAGCCGAGGCCGACGAGAAGCGCGACGTAGATGACCATGAAGCGACCGGATCGCTTGATGATGCCACCGACCGTGCGGGAATAGCCATGCGAAGCCTTGTCGAAACCGCGGTTGAAAATGCCGAAGACGCCCTTTT
Organism: Neorhizobium sp. DAR64862/K0K3; assembly: GCF_050500185.1. Lineage (NCBI taxonomy): Bacteria > Pseudomonadati > Pseudomonadota > Alphaproteobacteria > Hyphomicrobiales > Rhizobiaceae > Neorhizobium > Neorhizobium sp. DAR64862/K0K3. The sequence goes on along the minus strand of NZ_CP191450.1, from coordinate 426,325 downwards.
TCTCGTGGTGATCGCCTTTGATCGGCTTGAGGAACGAACCGCACAGTGCGGGCGTGAGCGACAGGGCAAGGAAACCCGAGAACAGGATCGAGACCACCATGGTCAGCGAGAACTGCTGATAGATGATGCCGACCGCACCGGGGAAGAAGGCCATCGGGATGAACACCGCACTCAGGACGAGCGTGATGCCGATGATGGCGCCCGAAATCTGGCCCATCGCCTTGCGGGTCGCTTCCTTCGGCGACAGCTTTTCCTGCGCCATGATGCGCTCGACGTTTTCGACGACGACGATGGCGTCGTCGACGAGAATGCCGATCGCGAGCACCATCGCAAACATGGTGAGCACATTGATGGAGAAGCCGGAGACATACATCACCGCACAGGTGCCAAGCAGCGCCACCGGGACGACCAGTGTCGGGATCAGCGTGTAGCGGATGTTCTGAAGGAAGACGTACATCACCACGAAGACGAGGATCATCGCCTCGATCAGCGTATGGATGACCTTCTCGATCGAGACTTCCACGAACGGGCTGGTATCGTACGGGATCTCGTATTCGATGCCGGACGGGAAATACTGCTGCAGCTCTGTCATGACCGCACGCACGCCTTTCGCCGTATCGAGTGCATTGGCGGTTGGCGACAGCTGGACGCCGATGGCAGCGCTTGGCTTGCCGTTGAGGCGGCTGGAGAAGTTGTAGCTTTCGCCGCCGACCTCGATGCGGGCGACATCGCGCAACCGCACCGACGAACCATCGGGATTGGCACGCAAAACGATCGCTCCGAACGCTTCGGGATTGGTCAGCTGGCCCTGGACGTTGATGGTTGCGGAAATCTGCTGGCCGATCGGGTTCGGCGTCGCGCCGATACGACCGGCGGCGACCTGCGCGTTCTGGGCGCTGATCGCAGCCGTAACATCGGAGGCCGTCAGCTTGAGGCCGACCATCTTGTCGGGATCCATCCAGATCCGCATGGAGCGCTGGGTGGCGAACAACTGAGCACTGCCGACGCCGGGCACGCGGCGGATCTCGCCAAGCACGTTGCGGTTCAGATAGTCGCCGAGACCAATGACGTCAGTATTGCCGTCCGTGGAGGTCAGCGACACGACCATGAGGAACGATGTGCCTGCCTGCTCGACGCGCACGCCCTGCGATGTGACGGCGCCCGGCAGGCGGGGTTCGGCGCGGGCGATGCGGTTCTGCACCTCGACCTGCGCTTCGCCGATATTCGTACCGGGTGCGAAGGTGACGTTGATGGACACGCGGCCCGACGATTCAGACGTCGATTCGAAATAGATCAGCCCGGGAACGCCGTTCAGTTCTTCTTCGATCGGACGCGTCACGCCTTGGTAGATATCGTCTGGCGAAGCGCCGGGATAGTTGGTGGAGACGGTGATCTGCGGCGGCGCGACATTCGGATACTGCGCGATCGGCAGCATCGGAATTGTCAGCACGCCTGCGAGCATGATGAAGATTGCGACGACCCAGGCGAAGATCGGCCGGTCGATGAAGAAACTTGCCATGTAACCTGGTCCTTACTTCTTCGCCGGCTCTGCAGGAGCCGCATTGGCGTCGCCTTGCGCCGACTGCTCCGTCGCCGGCTTGTCCGCGGACCAGGGCTCAGGCTTAACGGTGGCGCCGGGAGCCGTCTTCTGGAACCCCTCCGCAATCACGCGGTCGCCGGCCTTGAGGCCCTGCGAGATGACCCAGCGTTCGCCAAGCGCACGACCGACGGTGACGCGGCGCTGCTCGACCTTGTCTTCGGCGCCGACCACGAGCACGCTCGCCTGGCCGCCGGAATCGCGCTGCAGGGCCTGCTGCGGCACGGCGAAGGCGTCGCGCTCCAGACCTTCCTCGATCTGCACGCGGACATACATGCCCGGGAGGAGATCCCCATTGGTATTGGGGAATTCACCGCGCAGGGTCACCTGCCCAGTGGTTTCATCGACCGCTGCTTCCGAAAACAGCAAACGGCCCGTTTCCGGGTATTTGGTGCCGTCGTCGAGCATGAGATAGGCGTTCGCCTCGTTCGGTCCCGTCATCAGCTTGCCGTCCTGCAGCGCCTTGCGCAGGCGGATCAGATCGGCGGCCGGCTGGGTGAAGTCCGCATAGATCGGGTCGAGCTGCTGGATGGTCGCGAGGTTTTCAGAGCCAGTCGAGCTGACCAGGGCGCCTTCCGTGATCAGCGCACGGCCGATGCGGCCGCTGATTGGTGCCGTGACATTGGCGTATTGCAGGCTGAGCTCGGCCTGGGCAAGGCCGGCCTGGGCGACGGCGACTTGAGCGTCCGCCTGCGCCAGTGCAGAGATCGCGGTATCGAGGTCCTGGCGAGTGGCGACGTTCGATTTGCTGAGCTGGGTCTGACGATCGGCGGTCTGGCGAGCCTGCATCTGCGCTGCCTGCGCACTCCGAAGCGTGGCCTGTGCGCTGTCGACCTGAACCTGGAACGGTGCCGGGTCGATGCGGTAAAGCACGTCGCCCGCCTTGACGATGGAGCCCTGTTCGAAGACGCGCTCGACGATAATCCCGGAGATACGCGGGCGCACCTCGGCGAGACGGGTCGGAGCGATACGTCCGGGCAGATCGCTGGTGATCGGCAAGGTCTCGGGCTGTACCGTCACCACTCCAACGGGCGATGGCGGCGGCGCCGGAGGTGCTGCGGCTTCTTCCTTCTGGCACCCGACGAGGGCGAGGAGGCAGGTAATGGTCAGGATAGATCGCAACGCCTTAGGCATCGAGTGCTCCGCACAAGGATAGTTTACATACAGTCGGGCACGTATATAACCGCCGTCTAGTTTTGTGCAATGCACATAATCGGTGGTTCACGAAGGATTTACGGATGCTGTCAGGATTTTTCGGAGCGGTTGAAGATACACCTGTTTCTCCGGCGAAAGCCGTCGTCGTTGCGATTTCGAGCGACGGCCTGGCTGACGTCGCGACGGCTGAGGACGGGCAATGAACACCGTTACCTGCCATGGACACACCATTCGGATGCTGAACATCAGCGGCACTCTTTGGATCGCGGCACCTGACGCGCTTCGTGCGCTGGGCGTCGATATTGCGCGTAAGGGTGCAAGTGTTCACCTGCAGAAGCTGCCGCGAACGGAAGTGAGACTTGTCACGTCATCCCAGTATCCGGACCTGTTCGCGGGGCGCCGCGGCAACCCGAGGATGAACCTCGTGACAGAGCAAGGGCTTGCTTTGCTACGAGAGCAATCGGGAAAGTTTTGCGCGGGTTAGGCATCTCTCCCAGCCGACTGGCCTCACCGCAGCGCCTCCTTGAACGCCGGTCCGGACACGAATGCAGGCACAGCGGACTACGAGACACCTTTACTGACCACTCTCGGGAGCTCTGCCCACAGCCAACGCCGGTGCCTGACCTGCAGCTTTGAAAGCAATCCCTTGGATAATCTCTCCGACGGGCGCTTGCCGCAGCGTCGCGCGGGCATATCTGTTGCTGGATTGAATTCGAGCAAAGGACCATCCAATGGCTGACCCGACGACATATGATACGGACCGCGGTGAAGGCGGCGAGACCCACCAGCATGTTCCGTCCGATGGCTCGCATCCTGCTCAGGCCCACCTGACGACAAACCACGGCGTTCGGATCTCCGACAATCAGAACAGTCTGAAATCCGGCAATCGCGGTCCGAGCCTGCTTGAGGACTTCGTTCTCCGCGAGAAAATCTTTCATTTCGACCACGAACGCATCCCTGAGCGCATCGTGCATGCCAGAGGCTCTGCCGCACACGGTTACTTCGAGCTCACGGAATCCCTCAGTGACGTGACAAAAGCCGACGTGTTTCAGCGTGTAGGGGACAAGGTTCCGGTTTTCGTCCGCTTCTCGACCGTTGCAGGCGGCGCTGGCTCTGTCGATACCCCTCGCGACGTTCGCGGCTTCGCCGTCAAATTCTACACGCAGGAAGGCAACTGGGATCTGGTCGGCAACAACATTCCGGTCTTCTTTATCCAGGATGCAATCAAGTTTCCCGATCTCATTCACTCGGTGAAAATGGAAGCTGACCGCGCCTATCCGCAGGCCGGCAGCGCGCACGGTACCTTCTGGGATTTCGCGTCGCTGATGCCTGAGACCACCCATATGCTTCTATGGGCCATGTCGGACCGTGGCATTCCGCGCTCGCTGCGCATGATGCAGGGCTTTGGCATTCATACGTTCCGCTTCGTCAACGAAGAGGGCAAGTCGACCTTCGTGAAGTTCCACTGGAAGCCGAAGCTCGGCGTTCAGTCGACGATCTGGGATGAGGCGCTCAAGCTTCAGGCCGCCGACAACGACTACCACCGTCGCGATCTCTGGGAAGCCATCGACAGTGGTGATTTTCCGGAATGGGAGCTCGGCGTTCAGCTTTTCGACGAGGAATTCGCAAGCAAGCTCCCCTACGACGTGCTCGACTCCACCAAGATCATCCCGGAAGAGATTTTGCCGGTCAAGATCGTCGGTCGGCTTGTGCTTGATCGCAACCCCGATAACTTCTTCGCCGAAACGGAACAGGTGGCTTTCCTGCCGTCGAACGTCGTCCCGGGAATCGACTTCTCCAACGATCCGCTTTTGCAAGGCCGGTTGTTCTCCTATCTGGATACCCAGAAATCGCGTCTCGGCACGGCCAATTTCCATCAGCTGCCGATCAACGCGCCGAAGTGCCCCATGCAGAACTTCCAGCGTGACGGCATGATGCAGATGAGCGTTCCGAAGGGTCGTGCCAATTACGAACCCAACAGCCTCTCAATGGCTGGAGAAGAAGGCGGCCCTCGCGAGTGTCCCGCAACTGGCTTCCGGTCGTTCGAACGGGCGACAGGTGATCAGGAACAGGGCGACAAGCTGCGGGTCCGCGCCGAGCTTTTTGCCGACCATTACAGCCAGGCACGGATGTTCTGGAAGTCTCAGACAGCGTCCGAGCAGGCGCATATCGCGTCGTCTTTCGTGTTCGAGCTTTCCAAGGTCGAGTTCGATCACGTTCCGCCGCGCGTTCTTGGCAATCTTCTGAACGTTGACGAGGAGTTGGCGCAGCGGGTCGCCGATGGTCTTGGAATCGACCTTCCGGCTGCCAATCCGGCTGCACGGGAACCGGTCGATCTCGATCCGTCGCCAGCCCTGTCGATCCAGAAGAACATGGTCGAGACGGTCAAGGGTCGAAAGATCGGCATCCTTATTGCTGATGGCACCGATGCGAAGGCATTGAGTGATCTGAAGAACGCCATCAGCCAGGCTGGCGCCACCGCATTCGTCGTTGCGCCTAAGATCGGAAAGGCAAAACTTTCCGACGGCAACGTAACGAAAGCCGATGGTCAGCTCGCCGGTTCGCCGTCACAGCTCTTCGACGCGGTCGCGGTTCTCCTCTCGAAGGAAGGCAGCGACATGCTGACCCGAGAAGCAGCAGCGGTCCAGTGGGTGATGGATGCGTTCGGCCACCTCAAGGCTATCGGCCATACGAACGAGGCCCAGCCACTGCTGCAGAAAGCCGGCGTCGAAACCGATGACGGTGTTGTCGGGATGGACGGCTTCCTGAAGGCCGCTGCAAAGCGGTACTGGGATCGCGAACCCAAGGTGCGCATGCTCGCCTAACGCAATAAATAGCCCTGCGTGTCACTGCTTTCGTGGCATGCCGGATATAGCAAATGAGGGGGTGGGAACGGACCGTTCCCACCCCCTCACGCGTTTATGATGGTCGCGATTTCGATGACCAGCTGAGTTCAGGATCCCAGTCAACGGTCCCGATCGGCTAGTTGAAGGGCCGGCTGACAGTGCGCTTGACGTCTGCCATGGAGGGGCCACGGACTGTCCGGTATCTTGCGGCGACAAGGTTATAGATACCGAACGCTGCGAGCCCGGCTGCGATGACGATGAAGATGGTCGCACCGCCCGGCAGCTCGCTCAACCAGTCCATCGCGTCAGCCATGCCGCCAGCTTGATCAGGATCGACCTTGAAGCCGGCATAGGCAAACAGGATGCCGACAACGGCAAAGACGACACCGCGGGCGACGAGACCGTATACACAGACATAAGTGAGCCAGCTGGCGTTGCTCGGGATGCTGATATACTTCTCGAATTTCCGCGTCAGGCCCTTTATCATGGTAACGACACCTCCTGCGAACAGTCCAATGCCGGCGATGATGGCGAGGTAGGAGCCGAAAGGTTGGGACATGATCCATGTCGCCAGGCCCTTCTCTCCAGAACCACCGCCTCCGCCGCCCGAAAAGACCGAAAGCCCGATTGCGTAGATCCCGAGACCGACATAGGTCACGGCGCTGCCGAGAAGGCTTGCTCGAATGACCATTCCTTTGGCATCGCTGCCATGTCCGTCACTGTCGGCCAGAGCCTGGGCAAGCCGCCAGGCCACAAAACAGAAAAGCCCGATGCCGATTATCCCGACCCACACCTTGCCGAACGGTTGATCCAGCAACGACGATATGGCCGACTTGCTTTCGGGACGACCGCCGCCGAAGCTCGAAAACAGCGCCAACGCCGCAACCAGAAGAAAAACGACACCTCGCGCGGCATAGCCGAACTTAGCTAGCATCTCAAAACGAAATTCCTGCGGCACGCGCTTCTCCCTGGACGACGTCGGTAAAGGATCGAAACGCTCGGTACGGCATAAGGTTGTCGAAAACTACAGGTGAACCTCAAAGAAGAACCGCATCGCCTTCGTTCACATCCCTGTTTGCCACAAAGCGCAAGCTGCAGCGCCAAAGCGCAGGCCGGTCGAGCGCGCCTTATGGCTCGCCCAAAACGAAAAAGCCTGCCGCGGGAGGAGGTGCGGCAGGCTTTTCGAAAAGATCGAACAACGGCTGGGAGGAGGAGTGCCGCTGTTCTGCCAGACGCCCATTGGGAGGAGTGGGTCGCCTGGAACACGAAGCTCTGCGGGAGGAGGTGCATTGCTTCGTTGGAAGACTGGATATTCCATTTATCCGAATGTAGGAAGGCGGCATGTTGCAGTGCAGCTATGCACAATACGCGGCACTACCTCGTTGACGGCTCGAGGATGAGTGCCCATGAGTCGCGTTCTCTCCTAGAATTTTCTGACCGGTGACGGAGCGTTGTTGGATCGGCCTGGTTTTTTCTTTGGAGCCTCAGACGCGAATGCTGCGGGCGGGTACCAGTATCCGTCGCTGTGGCGCCGGTAGCCCTGACGGCGTTCCTTCATACCGCGGTGGCCCTTGAGCATATGCTGTTTGCCCTGTTGCTTCTGGACAAGCTGAACGTCACCCCTGGAAAGCGGCTTCGCCCCCATCATCTGGGCATTGGCAGTGGAGATCCCGGTCAGCACGAGTATGCCGACCAATCCTGTCGCGAGGTATGCAGAGTATTTCAATGTCAGCTCGTTTGATAGCAAGCGAACAACAGCAAAAGCTCGTTGCGGTTCCTATCAGGGATCTGACATTTACGTTTATTTACAGTTATTTACACTTACTGAAAAGCGCACGATCAGCAAGCGAGAGGCGCTCAGGGATATCGGCGCGAACCGATCATATGAGATGGTTGTCAGCCGAGTGCTTGTTTCCCACTGCATCGGTCTTTGGTGTTGTCCCGGTGATATCCTGCACGACGATCAAGATCTGTGCGCTGTTTAGATGCGGCGTCTGAAGCGGCCGCGTGACACAAAGCACCCAAACCGTCGTGTGGCTTTACCGCGCGGAACATTTAGCCAAGAGCACGCGTTGGAAAGAAAATTGTAAATTAGGCATGCTCATGAACGACTCGATCTCGGCGAAAAGGGGGGCACAGGACGCCGGGGACAAGCTTCTTGCAGAGCATTCTTCCAAGGATCCCTTCTCCGCAGCATTCAAAGCAACCCGGATGCCGATGATCATCACGGATCCGCGCCAGTACGACAATCCGATCATCTTTTCCAACAAGGCCTTTAGTGACCTGACCGGATATCCGGCGGACGAACTGGTGGGACGCAACTGTCGTTTCCTGCAAGGACCCGAGACCGACCCAGCGTCAGTTCAGAAGATAAGGGAAGCAATCAGGGATCAGAGGTCGATCGCGATCGATATCGTCAACCACCGGAAAGACGGCTCGACGTTCTGGAACGCTCTTTTCATCAGCCCTGTGTTCGACGATCAGGGCGATCCGCTCTACTACTTCGCGTCGCAGCTTGATTTCACAGATGACAAGACGTTGGAGATGCAGTCCGCTTCGGCGCGTCGGAGAGCCGAGGCGGAGGTCGCTGCCCGAACAGCAGAACTCACCCAGGCCCTCGATGCAAAGACGACCCTCGTACACGAGGTCGACCACCGCGTCAAGAACAACCTGCTGACCATCGCTTCGATCGTGAAACTCAAGGCCAGGAAAACACGGGACGAAACGGTCCGGCATACGCTTTTGTCGGTTCTCAACCGTGTCGAGGCCCTCAGCACGGTGCAACGCAAGCTCTTCATGTCGAACGACGTCGGTCGCTTCGATGTCGCCGACTTTGCCCGCGATCACGTTGTCGACCTTGTGGGATCGCTCGGGCGCGACGATATCCGGATCACCATGGATCTGTCACCGGTTCTTGTGCCCGCCGCCAAGGCCTCCCCACTGTCTCTGATCGTCAATGAACTCATTGGCGATGCGGTCCGACGCGGATTGAGCGTGGGCGGTGGAGAGATCCACCTCGTGGTCAATCGTCCAAACGGGCATTTCATCATCGAAGTCCGCGATACGGCCGATCCGGTTGACGTCGACGAAGAGGATAACGAATTCGGACGGCTGATGCTGGAGACGTGCTGCCGTCAGGTCGAGGCCGAGATCGAACGTGAGGTAGAGGGTCGGCGAACCACTGTTCGCATCATCTTGCCGCTAGATAGCTGATATGGAGCATAGCTTGAAAATCATGATCGTTGAAGACGAGGCCCTTCTGGCGCTTGAGCTCGAAGAAGAAGTCGAGGCGGCGGGCCATTCTGTAATCGGTCAGGCCATGAACCGGAAAAAGGCGCTGGCCATTCTGGAAGGCCAGATACCGGAATTTGCCTTTGTCGATGTGCATCTGACCGATGGCCCGACCGGACTCGAGGTCGGGCGGCACCTTGCCGACCGGGGGATCCCGTACGTATTCATCACAGGAAACCTGAAGCGCATTCCGGAAGATTTCGTGGGTGCAATCGGTGTAATCGAGAAGCCGTATACGATGAACGGCTTGAAGAATGCTCTCGAATACATCGCGCGACTTCTGCGCGGCGACATCGGGTTGATTGTTCCACCCAGCATTATCGTCGCGCCGCCTGCACCGTAACGCAGACTGATTGAACTACCGGGAACTCCCCGCAACATTCGCCCACTGCCGTCTCGCGGCTACCTTGCACTCGCAGTTCAGAAACGGCCGACAATGACTTCGACACGGATATCCATACGCTTGCGATCGGATACACAATGAACACGGTATCCCAGCGACCGCACGAAGTCGCATTGGCAAACACGATGGACGTTGCTCTCATGGCGGAAATCCTGTCCGCGAGCGACGACTGTATCAAGGTTATCGACCTCGCCGGCAACATTACGTTCATGAGCGCTGGCGGCATGCGCGTCATGGAAATCGACGATTTCGAAGCCATCCGCAACTGTCCGTGGCCTGATTTCTGGAAAGACGACGGGAACGCGGCAGCGCGCGAAGCGCTTGAGGCTGCGCGCTCCGGACGGAGCTGTAGCTTTGTCGGGACGGCGGAAACGGCCAAAGGAAACTCGCGGTGGTGGGAAGTGAAAGTTTCCCCAATCCTTGGAGGAGACGGCAAGCCCGATCGGATCCTGTCCATCTCCCGCGACATCACAGGAACGAAAAAGGCGGAACAGGCAGCCATTCGCTCCGAGCGCCGGATGAAGGAAACTCTCGAGGCTGGAAGCCTCGGGTATTGGGAGCTCGACCTCGCGACGATGGCACTCCAGACCTCTGACGTGTGCCGGGAAAACTTCGGTCGTCACATGGACCAGTCCCTCAGCTATGACGATCTGCAGAGCGCTATCCATCCCGACGACTTGCCCCGCATGCAAGCCGCGGTGGAGGAAACCCTGGCAGGAAGCTCGGACTACGATGTCCAGTACCGCGTCATCCGTCCCGACGGTGTTGTGGCCTGGGTGCTCGCGCGTGGCCAGCTCGTCCACGATGACCGGGGGCAGGCCGTCGCGATGTGCGGCGTATCGCTCGATATCACCGAGCTCAAATCCATGCAGGACAAGCTTTCACGAAGCGAAGAGCGCCTGCAGCTTGCTCTCGGCGCATCGACAATGGTCGGCATCTGGGATTGGGATCTGAAGACGAACCTGATCTATGCCGACCCCAACTTCGCCGAGATCTATACGGTAGAACCGGGTCGCGCAGCCGCTGGCGCGCCGCTTGAGGAATACACCCGGAATTTCCATCCCGACGACATGCCAGCGTTCGAAGCGGAACTGGGGCGGTTGTTCGAAGGACAGTCGACCTTCGATAACGAATACCGCATCATCCAGCCAGGTGGCGGTGTTCGCTGGGTCCACGCAAAGGGCCGTCTCATCCGCGACTCTTCCGGCGAGCCCGTGCGTTTTTCGGGTGCATCTGTCGAAATAACCGAGCGTAAGCAGGCCGAAGAAACGCAAAAGCTGCTGATGCACGAACTCGCGCACCGGGTCAAAAACACGCTTGCCGTGGTGCAGGCCATCACCACCCAGTCTTTGCGCAACGCCCAGACGGTGGACGATGCGCGCGACAAGATCCAGTCGCGCCTCTCCGCTCTTTCCAAAGCGCATGACATGCTGACGCAAGAGGATTGGCGCGGAGCAGAATTGCGCGATGTGGTGGCCAACACTGTCTGCAATATCGGGATGCAGGATAGCGACCGCATCAAGGTTCGTGGGACGACCGTCATGCTCGGACCCCAGGCTGCCATGTCCTTCGGCCTTGTACTGCACGAGCTGATGACCAACGCCGTCAAATACGGTGCGCTTTCCAACGAGGTTGGCCATATCGATATCGAGTGGTCTGTCGTGCCACAGGGTGGCGAGAACAGGCTTCAGTTTAGTTGGATCGAAGTGGACGGACCCATAGTCGCCGTTCCAGAGCACAAGGGTTTCGGATCAAAACTGATCAAGTCGAGCCTGGGCTCGATGGGATCTGTTGATGTCGCATATAATCCCACAGGACTTGTGCTGAAGATGGATGCGTCAATGGCTCAAATCGGGGCCGTGCTCACAGTCTGAGGTGAAGCATCCAATTGCTATCGGCAGCAGTTAGCACTTCCCAACTGTGCTAGCTGTTCAGCCATGCGTCCTTGACGTCGGCCGTCGCGTTGTCGGGCTTGGAATCCCCAATGAAGATCAGTACCGGTCCGCTGTTCTTGCGAACCGGATCGTAGAAATCGAGTAGATCAGGATACTCGTTTTGGATGAAGCCCGGGAACGGTTGCTGGTCGCGTAGGAAATGGTCGACCACGACCTGGTCGCCGTGCACGGAGTTGGGAACGGCACCGCAACTGCCCGGCGCAATCCAGTGATCCGGATCGCGTTTGAACCGCTCGTACAGAAACGAGAAATCGTCTTTGTTCCAGCGCATCAACGCGGTCGACGCTCGAGACTTCAGGAAATGATCCTCCATCACAACGGCATCGCCTTTTGATGCAAGCTCGCTGGCCGAGGACATGAAGATCGTGTCCAGGTCGCAGAGTATGTTGACATCGTCGGAGAGCTCGGGACGGAAAGCCTCGAATTTCGACCACCACTTCGGCCAGTCATGGCGAAATTTGACGGTCTCGACACCGTCCATTGCCTCATTGAAATCCGTGACACAGACGATGCGATCAAGGCCGGCAATATGCCGCCTCGCCCCGCGGGCAAGGCGTTCCACCCAGATCGGCTCGTAGCGCCCCCCGGAGCGCAGGACGGTCGTCAACGTGACCATGATCAGACGACCTTGAGCAACGGGCTTGCAATACGCTGCGCACCACCCATCCAGAGCTGGTCGCAGAGCTCTTCCAGCCAGTTTGCGGCCCTGGCCGCAGCGGCCGGCTCGTGCAGAGTTGCAAGTGCTTCCGTGTCGAGCTCTTCGGCACGCTGCAGAAGCCCCCGCCATCCCTCGTAATCTCCCGGCCAGTATGGAGCGGAAACCGCTGCGCCAAGTCGGACGAGCTCGGATGCCTTGCGATGCTGTTCGGAAAAATACCGCCATTCGGGCATCACCACGAATTTCCGGGCCGCACGCGCAATCTCATGAACCGTGTTGTCGCCAGCGGAGGCCACAACGATATCGGCCGCTGCGATATGGTCCGTGACGTTGTCGACCCAGCCGAGTTCCTTCAAATTGGGGAAATCCGTCTCATGGCCTTCCCGCAGAACAGGACCGGCGACGAGCCACAGCGCATCCGGGACGGCCCGTGCGGCAATCGTCAGCGGCGCATAGGGCGTGCCGCTGCCGCCGCCACCTGTCATGACCAGCACGATCTTCTGATCCGAGGGCAGCCCAAGTCTCTGGCGTGCCTCTGCACGGGACAGAACCTGATCGCGGGTGGTGCAAAGACCACCCGTATAGAACGTCTTGTCGCGAAGATGGCGCGGATAGTCCTGCTGCTCCATACGCTCGTCGAACGGCGCCAGAATGCCGACCATCGCTTCGTAGGATCCGATATGACCGACGTCGTTGCGGTCGCCGTGGAGGCGCATCTGAACTGTTGGGGTGGAGCAGATCCGACCCAACATTCCGATCTCCGACGACACGTCCACGACAAACAGACCAATATCGCGGTCGTCGAGATGCTCGACGATGGTGCGCATCGTTTTCCGCATCGACGGCAGGCCCAAGGGAACGCAGTGCATGACCGATGGTGTAGGCTCATCGAACAGCCGCGCGGTCGGGACCGTTTCGCCGATCATGTTCGGCAGCGCGACGACCTCGACGCTTGAGCTTACGGACTCGAAATAGTCCGGCCCGGCCGTCAGAACAGAGACCTGCCTGTCCTGGCTGAAATGCTCGGCAATGGCCATAATACGGTTGGCATGTCCGCGGCCCTGATGATGGGCGAAAAACGCGATTGGCTTTTTCATACTCGATGATTCCTATGAATACAGAACGGTACCGGGCTGTCGCGCGGCCTCAATTTCAGTCGGGTCCGGAAAGCGCAGGACGTCCAGCGCATCGCCAACCTCCTCCCATCGGATCAGCCCCGCCGCGCGGAACTGGCCAAGCCAGTAGCCCATGCACCAGCGGCCATGCTTTTCCTGAAAGAGGCGGGCATTGCGAAGGATCGGGTCGAAGTTGTGCAGAGGCGGTATGAGGACCGGGTGATGCTGGTGGTAGACGCGCGCGCCACCCACCCGGTAGGTCTTCACTCCGGCCTGCTCTGCCGATGCGGCGAAGTCGGTTTCTTCCCCGCCATAACCGACGAAGCGCTCATCCATACCGCCGATCGCTTGCCACGTGCGTTTTCGCAGCGCGAAGGACAGGCCCCAAAGCTGGCCGCCATCCGGTTCCTGCTCGACACGGCCGAATTCAGGAAACCGAGGCTTGGAGACATGCGGTTTGCCGAGCTCGTCGAGCACACCGTAGTCTCCCCGGAAGTCGGTCACTTCGGCAGGCAGATACAGAACTTCGCTCAGACAGATCCCGTCATGCTCGTTCAAGGCGGCAGAGTAGGATTCAACAACCGTTGGCGACGCGATGCAGTCAACATCGAGAAACATGAGTGTGTCCCCCGACGCCGCGTTTGCCGCCGCGTTCCGCGCCTTAGCAAGCGGCAAGTCCTCTCCCTCGACGAACACGTGCTTGACCGGAAACGGCAGGCTCGGCAGATCCTCGAAAGGCTCCGGCTGCATCCAGGCGATCACGAGTTCCGTCGGAAGGCACGACTGCTCCCCAAGGCTGCGCATCAGGTTGGCGAGATGTCGCTCGCGGCCACGAACCAGGGTCAGGACACTGAGAGACATTCAGCCTCCGCCTGTCTGCGGAAGTGGAGAACACCTTCGATTATGCCTGCCGCATGGGTTTCTGAGGCGATATAGGAATGGCTGAGTGCAGGAAGCGTGGCCAGTCCATCCGAGTAGTTGGCGACGATGATCGACTGCGGGATGGCCTGAAGCATCTCGATATCGTTGCCGGAATCGCCGGCGACGAACACCATGTTTTCAGACAGTCCAGCACCACGACGGACGTAGTCAACGGCCGTACCCTTCGATGCCTTGAGCGGCAGGACGTCGAGGTACCGTCGATGGCTGTGGATCACCGACGCGCGCAAACCTGCCTTTTCCAGCAGTTCCTTGATGCGTGCCACGACGCCGCTCGAGCCGTCACTGAAATAGCTGAGCTTGAAATCGCGCTGTTCGAGTGACGCCTGCGGGGTGAGGAAGCCTGCCTTGCGCAGAACTCTCTCGATGCCGCTTCGGTCCCAGTTCTCGGCGATGCGCTCGGCCCAATGCCGGTCATACTCGTAGGAGACGCCGTTCTCGCTCAGGTGATAGATCTCGGATCCGACCGAGGTGATCATGACTTCCGGCCTTGGCACATCCTCCTGTTCGAGAATGGCCATGGCGCTGTGGAAGGAACGACCGGTCGCGACCCCGAAAGACAATCCACTCTGCTGTCGCCGCCAATTGCCAAAGGCATGAAGATGCGGAACCGATCCCACCAGAGTGTTGTCGATGTCGCTGATCAGTAGCTGCGAGGGCTTTTCCGTCTTGGCTGCGGGCTTGTCGATCAGCTCCGAGAGCAGGCCGTGATACCGTTCGGTATGTCGTGCCCAGTCATAACAGGCGACAGCACGTTCGCCGGCCTTGGAGTAAGTCTGCCACGTTTCCGAGCAGCCCAGGATTTTCAGCGCGGCGGAAGCAAGACCGTCCTCGTCGCGCGGGTCTATCAAGACACCGTTGCCGCAGGTCTCGACGATATCATTGGGGCCGCCGCTGTCTGTCGCGATCAAAGGCAGACCAACGGCCGAGGCTTCCAGGAGCGTCAATCCGAACGGTTCGTTGAGTGCCGGATTGACGAAAATGCCACCGCGATCGCGAGCATAGGCATAATAGGCTGGCACCAGATCCGGTCGATGCATCTTCGGATAGGCGATCTTGCCGTACAGATCGTATGTATCGACGAGATGAAGGATTTCGCGCAGGTTGTCCGCGAGATCCGGTTCGAGCTCGTCGATTTCGCAGCGGTTGCCGGCGAGGATCACAAGGTTTGCAGCTTCCTGGAGCGCTGGCGACTTTCCATAGGCCCGTACAAGCCCGATCAGGTTCTTCTTGGTGACCGGGCGCGCGATGGCAAGCAAGACAGGCTTTTCCGGTTCAGCGAGAAAACGGGAAAGCTGGACCTCGACAGTTTCCGATGACTGGGCGCCCTGAAAAGCATCAAGGTCGCTGCCGGGCGGAAGCACGCGGATTTTGCCGGCGTCGTAGTTGTCATATCCTTTGTACTGCAGCTCAGCCTCGTCGCGCGAGGACGCAATGATCAGGGACGCCTCTTCAAGCGCGCATTCTTCCGCCGCAAGACGATGCGTCATGGATGCATCCGATGCGATTTCCGGCATGGCCGCAATTTTCACCCTGCCGAGCGAATGCCCCGTGAAAACGAAAGGAATGCCCAACTCCGTTTTGATCCGCGCAGCGACGACCGCAGCATCCGCGTAATGCGCATGGACAATGTCAGGAAGCCCATGTTCGCGAAGGTGAGCGATCAGCGCTTCGCTGAAGGATGCAACCTCTGCATGCATATCCTCTTTGCTGACATAATCGGGGCGGTTGGTACGCAACCGTACAATCGAAATCTGGGGGCTCACGGCCTCGGAAGGCCGCTGATAGTCCTCGCCGTGGCCTTCGAAGGCGCGCGTTGCGATCACTATTTTGGAGGCGGTGTCAGAGGCTTCACAGGCGCCGACAAGATCCATCAAGTAGCGGATATGCCCGCCGGTATCGGCCGTTAGCCCATACTCGACATTATTTCCGCGCAGACACCCTTGAAGTGCGACATGAAGAACGAACATACACAACCTTTCTGAGCAACAAGGATACAAAATGCTAGAATGCGCACCGGAACTCCCGAAGCCGATAAGGGTTGCGCAGGTTGCACCAAGTATCTTCCCCGTTCCTCCCCGCGATCATGGCGGAACGGAGCGTGTGATCCACGATCTCTGCGTAGCGATGCAACGCCAGGGTTGTGAGGTGACCCTGTTTGCGGCATCCGACAGCACCACGCCGGTCACCCGGATCGGGTCCCTGCCGAGCTTGCAGTTTCTGGAGAGCGAACACGGCACCGTGCCGCCTTCGATACCGGCAGTGCTCGAAAGCGTGACGTTGGATGAGGTTCGCCAGCGGCTCGCCGAGTTTGACATCCTGCATTTCCACGGCGAGTTCTTTCACGCGACCTTGTTGGGCGATCAGCGCTCGAAATCGCTGACAACGATCCATTGGCGCGTCGACGAGCTTGACCGGAAGCTGTTCTTCAATGCCTTCCCCGACCTGCCGGTCGCGGCCATCTCAGCGTCCCAGCAACGTGGGATCCCAGAAGCCAACCGCGCCGGCGTCGTCCTTCACGGCGTCGACGGAGACCGCTTCGAGCCCTCCTTTGAGCCCGGTTCCTATCTCGCCTTCATCGGGCGCATGACCGACCAGAAGCGGCCGGACAAGGCAATCGACGTTGCGGTCGAGTGCGGTCACCCCATCAAGCTCGCCGGTACGGTTGACGTCGGCAATCCTCTCTATTTCGACACCTATGTCCGGCCGAAGCTTGGCGATGGTGTCGAGTATGTCGGCCCGGTCGGTGATGCGGCCAAGAGCGAGCTGCTCCGCGGTGCGACAGCGCTGCTGTTTCCAATCGACTGGCCGGAACCGTTCGGTCTGGTCATGATCGAGGCCATGGCCTGCGGCACGCCCGTGATTGCGTGGAACAAGGGTTCGGTCTCCGAAGTGGTGGAAGAC
The DNA here is from genome assembly GCF_050500185.1 of Neorhizobium sp. DAR64862/K0K3. Taxonomy (NCBI): domain Bacteria; kingdom Pseudomonadati; phylum Pseudomonadota; class Alphaproteobacteria; order Hyphomicrobiales; family Rhizobiaceae; genus Neorhizobium; species Neorhizobium sp. DAR64862/K0K3. Next base: position 409,462 of record NZ_CP191450.1, on the reverse strand, counting down.
GGTGTCACCGGCTTTATCGTCGAGAACGAAGCGCAGGCAGTCGAAGCGGTCAACAAGGTGGGAAGCCTCGATCGCCGCCGCATCCGCGCCCGGTTCGAGGAGCGCTTTACCGCAGACCGCATGGCGCGGGACTATATCGAGATATACAAGAGGATGCTGAAGTCGTGATGCGGACAGCCCTTCTCGCCTGGGACTACCCGCCGTCTCCAAGCGGACTTTCGACGGCGGCCAGGGAGATCGCTATGGCGCTCGCTGGCGAGGGCTGCGACGTGACTGTCTTTACGCTCGATCGCTCGGGAGCCGAGGACATAGACGGCGTTCGCGTCGTCGGTTGTGATATCCCGGATCAATCCCGTATCGGCCGCCTGCGCAAATGGGCAGCGATCGGTCACGCCGCCGCACCGCTGCGGTTCCGGCAGGCCGTTTTGCGTGATCATGCGGCAAAGCCCTTCGACGTGGTGGAAGCAACCAACTGGTACGCGCCAGCGAGTTTGCTGACGGGTCGGCACGGATTTGCGCTTGTGACGCGCAATTCGACGCCCGCTGCCTGGAGCAGGATGGCTGAGCTGCCGGTTCGAGACAAGCTGGACGCGGCTGCTGCGGACTTGCTGGAAAAGAAGCAGGCAGGGTCGAGCGCCGGGCTGATCTCCAACACGGACGAACACGGTCGACGGATCGTCGACCTCTACAAGATCGATAGCCAAATACCGCATCGGACGATCGGTCTTTCGCTGCCGCCTGAATTGCTGAAGACGGCACAGTCATCGCCCTACCCGGCTGGAGAGGAACCTGTCAGAATCCTGTTCGTCGGACGTGCGGAACAGCGCAAGGGTTTTGCAGAGCTGATGGGTGCGGTAGAAATTCTGGCCGCCGAAGTCGCTTCCGGAACACTTCCTCCGTTTCACGTCAATCTGCTCGGCGTGCCGTCCGTCGATCTGCCGTCGCAGATGAGCGCTCATGCGCGCGAACGGGTAACCGCCCTGGGCCGCCAACCCGACGAAATGCTCCACGACCTCTATCGGCAGGCTCATATCGTTGCGGCACCGTCGCGATACGAAAGCTTCGGACTGGTTTACCAGGAGGCGATTGCGTTCGGGCGGCCCGTGGTTGCGTCGGCTGAAGATCCGAGCGCGCGGGAATTCGTCGGAGCCACCGGAGCCGGGCTACTCGCGGAACGAACGCTTCCCCAGGACATCGCAGCCTCCTTGCGATCCATTATCCAGTCGCCACAACTGCGCGAACAACTGCATCATCGCGCCGTGCTGGCAGCCGGCCGTTTCGATAGACCCTATCTCGGTCGCGAGACCATGGCGCTCTACCGGCAGGCAATAGCCAAGTCTGGAAAGGCAAGATCTTGAAGGACGAGACAAACATCCGAGACGAAAGCCATATCGCGATCATCGGCAACTCCCCTGACTTCGTCGATGCCGGGCAGATGACGGATCGCTGTGACTGGGTCACGCGCTTCAACAATACCGCTGGGTTCATGGACGTCTCGGGGACGGCGATCTCCGAACTGGTTCTCGTCAGCCGCGGCGGACAGGCGACCGAATGGCTGGCCGACCCGGAGTTCACCAATCGCCCCGCGGTGCGGAAAGCCGCACTGATTACATTGGTTTTTCCGCCGAGTTCGGATCCCGGCGACGAATGCGGCGCCTTGGAGCTGACGTCGTTGCTGGAGGGCATCGGAAAATGCGTGCGCTATATCGAGCAATCCGTTCACGATCAGGCCCGACAGGAGCTGGAGGCACGTGGCGCGGCGCCGGACGCAGCCTTGAGCTCGGGCTTTGTCTATGCGTTCGAAACCCTCCTCGATCGCCCGGAAGATGCACCGCCTGTGATCGTGGCGGGCTTTTCGTTCGAAGGCTGGGACGGTCATGCCTGGGCCGCCGAAAAGCGCTGGTTCGAAGACATGCAGAAGTCGGGACGGCTCGATATTCGCGGGCTGTAAACCCGTCGTCAGGATAACGGCTGGCGCGTTCTGTGGCTGTCCAAGCCGCTTGCCCGACCAGAATTTCTAAATGGACGGAACTTCGGTCGGACTCACGCCTTCTAACGCCATGAAAAACAAAATCCTGCTCGTCTCGCTTCTATCCTCAATCACATTCGGAGCCGCGCAAGCGCAGGAATTGACCGCTGAGGCGGTCAACAACGCGAATATTGCGGCTGTTCCGCCAGAGCCCGTCCAGCAGCAGGAGAAGCCTGCCCCGGATCCCGCGATCATTCACCTTCAGGTTCTCCTCGATCGCGCCGGCGCTTCCCCGGGCGTGATCGACGGCCTGGACGGAAACAATGTTCGCAAGGCTGTCGCGGGTTTCGAAGCGCTCCAGAGCCTTCCCGTCGACGGAAAAGTCGACCCCGAAGTGGTCACGCGTCTGGCAGACGATCAGCATGTCGTCGGTCCATACCAGATCGATCCCGATGATGCTGCAGACATCGTCTCCGAGATTCCGAAGGACTATGCCGAACAGGCCAAGATGGAGCATCTTGGCTTTACCAGCGTCGCTGAAAAGCTCGCCGAGCGGTTCCATATGGACGTGGACCTCGTGCATGCGCTGAACCCATCGGCGAAATTCGAGGCAGGCGAAACCATCTTGGTCGCCAACATCGGTGCGCCCCGCGCCGGCGTCGTCAAACGGATAGAAGCTCGTCGCAAGGAAGGACAACTGGTCGCTTACGACGATCAGGATGCTATCATCGCGGTTTATCCGGCCACGATCGGGAGCGAGGATAATCCGTCGCCCTCCGGCAAGCATAAGGTCAACGGCGTCGCCCGTAACCCGACCTATGAATACAATCCGAAAATCAACTTCCAGCAGGGACAAAACAAGTCCAAGCTTAAACTCCCGAGCGGTGCCAACAATCCGGTCGGAACGGTCTGGATCGATCTGTCTGAGCCGACCTACGGCATCCACGGCACGCCGGAGCCGTCGCTGATCGATAAGGCGGGCTCGCACGGTTGTGTGCGTCTCACGAACTGGGACGCCGAGGAACTGGCCAGCATGGTGAAGCCCGGCGTGATGGTCGAATTCGAAGACTAAAGCGTTACTTCGTCACGCGCGCATAGGCGCCCAGAATGAGCCGTTCGGCGCGCAGAAGGTAGGCCTCGAGCATGATGGATGCTTCCTGCGCGCGACCCGCTTCCAGTTCGGTGAGGATCTCGAGGTTCTGGTCGATGAACGGACCATGCAGCAGCTCCGGATCGCGCAGTAGGCCGAAGACGAGGCGCAGTTCCAAGGATATCTGTGCGTAGAACGCCGAAAGGCGTGAACTGTCGGCGAGTTCGACGACGGCGGAATGGAATGCGATATCGGCAGTACCGACGCTCAACCAGTCCTTCGTCTCCCGCGAGAGTGCCGCCGCCTCGACGGCCGCCCGCATTTTCGCAACGCCCGGATGGCGCGGATGCGCATTGGCAATTGCCGAGCATTCGATAACCCGCCGGACGCGGTAGATATCGATGATTGTCGCCATGCTGGGCGTCGAAACGAAAACGCCCCGATTGGCTTCGTATCGCAGCAGCCCTTCCTTGGTCAGAATGCGGAATACTTCGCGCAACGTGTTGCGTGATACCTGCATCTCGTCGCTGAGCGTCAATTCTGAAAGGTGACTGCCGGGAGTAAGCCTGCCGGAGATAACCTGTTCGCGGATACGACTGGCAACGCTTTCGGCAAGCGTCTGCACCGGCTCGCCCGGACGCGCAATCACTGGACCGTTGCCGTCTGGAACAGAAAGTACGCCTTTATCAGCGCCTTGCAGTTTGCGTTCAGCCAAGCCTTTGCCCCTCGCTCCGGATCTCGTCTCAATTTTCGGTAAAGCGCTTCGAACCCCGTCACAAGCGAAATGAGCCGAACTCGAACCCGCATGGTCCACTAAACCGTGCAAAACGCGGGTGACGCATCATTATTGCGCATTTGCCTAACTGTAGAGCAACATATAAAAATTGTTCAACACTCTGGACAGCATTGTTCGCCTTTGTTAGCGTCTAGTCAACGAGGATGAGGGCGCGCGGACAGTATGCTGACCATCGACATCAACAGTGACTTGGGCGAGAGCTTCGGCGCCTGGAAGATGGGTGACGATTCCGCCATGCTCGACGTGGTGAGCAGCGCCAACGTCGCCTGTGGATTCCACGCCGGCGATCCGGCAGGGATTCTCAAGACGGTGAAGGCCGCCGCAGAACGTGGCGTGGCGATTGGTGCGCATGTCGGCTATCGCGATCTGGCAGGCTTTGGCCGTCGCAACATGGATCCTTCGAGCGAAGAACTGATTGGCGACGTGATCTATCAGATCGGCGCGCTGCAGGGCCTGGCCAAGGCGGCCGGGACCCGCGTTACCTATGTGAAGCCGCATGGCGCGCTCTACAATACGATCGCCATCGACGCGCGGCAGGCAGCCGATGTGATCGCCGCAATCCGGGCCATCGATCCTTCGCTGGTGCTGATGGCGCTGGCCGGTTCACAGCTGGTTGAGCAGGCCCGTACTGCCGGCCTGACCGTTGTTGCCGAGGCCTTTGCCGATCGCGCCTACACGCCGGAAGGCAACCTTGTCTCCCGCCGCGAAAAAGGCTCGGTCCTGCATGATCCCGAACTCGTGGCCCAGCGGATGCTGCGCATGGTCCGCGACGGTGTGATCGAGGCCATCGACGGAACGATGACGAAGATCGAAGCGCAGTCTATCTGCGTGCATGGCGACAGCCCAGGCGCAGTCGCGATCGCGCAGCGGCTGCGCGCGCTTCTGGAAGAGTCCGGCCATGCCGTCCAGCCGTTCGCGCCGGCTGTATAACCCGCATGCATATCGCTTTCCCGTCCATGCCTCGTGATACATCCATGCGCTTTCTGCCCGTGCGTGACGACAGCATTCTGGTCGAACTCGCCGATCTCGGTGAGGCGCTGGCGCTGTTCGATGCGCTGGATACCAACCCAGTCGACGGTATCCGCGAGATCATTCCGGCAGCCCGCACGCTGCTGATTGCCTTCGATCCGGGCGTGATCTCCAACGAAGCCCTGACGGATGCGGTCGCTGCACTCGCCGGGGGCGAGCGCAAGGCGGCTTCCGGCCCGCTCGTCGAAATCCCGGTTCGCTACGATGGCGAGGATCTTGGCGAAGTTGCTGGCATCCTCGGCCTGAGCGTCGCGGACGTCATTCGCCTGCACGGCGAAAGTGAGTATGTCGCAGCCTTTACCGGTTTCGCGCCCGGTTTCGCCTATCTCTCCGGCGGCGATCAGCGGCTTAACGTACCCCGACGCAAATCGCCCCGGACACGGGTTCCAGCCGGCGCCGTCGGCCTTGCCGGAGAATTCAGCGGCATCTATCCCAAGACCAGCCCAGGCGGCTGGCAGCTGATCGGCACGACGCCGCTTGCCATGTTCGATATCGATCGCGCACCCGCCTCGCTTCTCCAGCCGGGAAGTCGCGTGCGTTTTCGCGATATGGCGGCCGACAAAGCCTACGAAGTTTCGGCCCCTGCGAGAACTGCGACTGCTCCTGTTGCGGCAAGCTGTTCAAACTGCTCAATCGAGGTTGTGGCCGTCGGCCTGCCGGTCCTGTTTCAGGATCTGGGCCGCGCTGGTCAAGCAAACCAGGGTATCAGCGTATCTGGCGCAGTCGATCGCAGCAGTTTCAAGGCCGCCAACCGCCTTGTCGGCAACCCGATCGGCACGCCGGCACTGGAGGTCTCGCTTGGCGGCTTCCGTTTTCGCATGCGCGGCCGCGGCGTGATGGCGGTGACGGGTGCATTCACGCCGATCAAGATTGTCACCACCTTTGGCCAAAAGCTGTCGGTAGCCCATGGCGAGGCAATCGCGCTCGATGACGGCGACATCGTTTCGCTCGGGCAACCGACGGCCGGCATGCGCTCCTATCTGGCACTGCGCGGCGGCTTTGACGTGACGCCGGTTCTCGGCAGCGCGGCGACGGATACCCTGGCGCAGATCGGGCCTGCAGCACTTGGCGCGGGCGCCGTTATCGGAATTCACCCGCCGGTGCCGGGATCGACTGTTGCTGCGTCAGAACTACCGGCGTTCGACATGCCGGACACTACGGAAACCGTCGTTCTCGACGTGGTCATGGGCCCGCGCACCGACTGGTTCACACAAAGCGCCGTCGAGAATTTCCTGTCCCAGGAATGGTCGGTGACGCCGCAATCGAGCCGGGTCGGCATCCGCCTTTCGGGCGAAGCGCTGGAGCGCCAGAACCATGGCGAGTTGCCGAGCGAGGCGACCGTGCGCGGCGCGCTTCAGGTGCCGGCGAGCGGCCAGCCGGTCCTGTTCCTTGCCGATCATCCGCTGACCGGCGGTTATCCGGTCATTGCCAATGTCGCCCGCCATCATCTCGATCTCGCAGGCCAGATCCCCGTCGGAGCAAGGATCCGTTTCAACGCGATCAGCGCCTTCGCTCCCCGGTCCATCCTAGGAAAATGCCCATGAAGAAGGTTCTGATAGCTAACCGCGGCGAGATCGCGGTGCGGATCATTCGGGCCTGCAAGGACTACGGCCTGACCTCGGTTGCCGTCTATGCGGACGCCGACGCCGATGCGATGTTCGTGGCGCAGGCCGATGAGGCCTATTCCCTGAACGGTGCCACGGCCCGGGAAACCTATCTCGACATCGACAAGCTGATCGCGATCGCCATGCGCTCCGGCGCTGACGCCGTGCATCCGGGCTATGGATTTCTCTCCGAGCGCGCGGAATTCGCACAGGCTGTCATCGATGCCGGGCTGATCTGGATCGGCCCTGCCCCTGATGTCATCGAGGCGCTCGGCGACAAGCTGCAGGCCCGCGCGATCGCCCAAAAGGTCGGTGCACCGCTGGTTGCAGGTAGCGACGGCGCAATCACCTCGCCCGCCGAGGCACTGGCATTTGCACGGCAATTCGGCATGCCGATTGCCATCAAGGCGGCGCATGGCGGTGGCGGACGCGGAATGAAGATCGCGCGCGATCTCGATGAGGTCGAAGAACTGTTCTCATCGGCTACGCGCGAAGCGGTCGCGGCCTTCGGTCGTGGTGAGTGCTACGTCGAGCAGTTCCTGGACCGCCCAAGACATATCGAAGCTCAGGTTCTGGCCGACAGCCACGGCAATGTGGTTGTCGTCGGTACCCGCGATTGCTCGCTGCAGCGTCGTAACCAGAAGCTCGTCGAGGAAGCGCCAGCCCCCTTCCTCTCGGACGAGCAGCGCGAAAAGATCCACGCGGCCTCGCGCGATATCTGCGCGGAGGCCGGCTATACCGGTGCCGGCACGGTCGAATTCCTGCTCAGCGCCGATGGCGTCATCTCCTTCCTCGAGGTGAATACCCGCCTGCAGGTGGAACATCCGGTCACCGAAGAGACCACCGGTCTCGACCTCGTCATCGAACAGTTCCGCATTGCCGAAGGCCTGCCGATCAGCGTGACCAGCATGCCGGAGCCGCGCGGCCACGCGATCGAGTTCCGCATCAATATGGAAGATCCGGGCCGCGGCTTCCTGCCGTCCGCCGGCGAGATCTCGAATTTCACGGCGCCATCGGGGCCGGGCGTACGTCTCGATAGCGGCGTCACGACAGGTTCGGTCATTCCGCCGATGTTCGATTCGCTGGCTGCAAAGCTCGTCGTCTGGGGTGCGACGCGCGAACGGGCCATTGCCCGTGCCCGCCGCGCGCTCAGCGAATTCACGATCGAGGGCGTGCCGTCCGTCCTGCCGTTCCACCGTGCGGTGCTCGATCATGCGGATTTCTCAGGCGCGGACTTCCGCGTCCACACGCGCTGGATCGAAACGGATTTCGCCGAGACGCTCGAAGACGCTGCCCGCCCTGCCCCGGCATCCCGTGGCGGTCTTCTACGCGGCCATGTCGAGATCGACGGCAAACGGGTCGAGATCGGCATCCCCGATACGTTTCTGCGCCTGTTGGGCCAGATGCGTGCGACGGCATCGAGCGCCGGACCGGACGCTGCCGAGAATGATGCCGGCGCTGTTCGCGCCTCCGTTCCCGGCCTGCTCGTGCAATGGAATGTCGAGGATGGCGCAGCCGTCCGTGAAGGCGAGGTTCTTGCCATGATGGACGTGATGAAGATGGAAACCGCCGTCACCGCACCCGTTAACGGTATCATCAGCCTACTGGCAAAGGCCGGATCCTCCCAGACTGCCGGCGCAGTCATTGCCCGTATCGCCCCGGACGACGCCGGAACCACTAGCACGACGGAGACGCGGACATGAGCATGACCGAAAACAGCAAGCCGCTCCTGTCGGTCGAACGCCTGAGCGTCGAATTCGGCGAAAGCCGCGTCGTCGTCGACCTGTCCTTTACCGTCGAGGCCGGCCAGACGGTCGCCGTCGTCGGCGAGTCCGGTTCGGGCAAATCGGTGACCTCGCTGTCGACCATGCGTCTTGCCGACATGATGGGTGCGAATTACGCATCCGGTCGTATCATGTTCAACGGCCGCGACCTGTTGCAAGCCAGCCAGAAAGAGATGCGATCGGTCCGCGGCAAGGAGATCGCCATGATCTTCCAGGAGCCGATGACCTCGCTCAACCCGGTCTTCACCATCGGCGACCAGATCTGCGAAGTGCTTGTCCTGCACGAGAAGATGAGCAAGAGCGCGGCGCTGGCCGAGGCCGGCCGGCTGCTCGACATGGTGCGCCTGCCTGACTCTGAAGAACTTCTGACCCGCTATCCGCACCAGCTGTCCGGCGGCATGCGGCAGCGTGTGATGATCGCGATGGCGCTTGCCTGCCGCCCGAAGCTGCTGATTGCCGACGAGCCGACGACTGCGCTTGATGTCACCATCCAGGCGCAGATCCTCAACATCATGCGCGATCTGCAGAAGACCCTCGGCATGGGCATGGTGTTCATCACCCATGACATGGGCGTCGTTGCCGAAATGGCAGACCATGTCGTCGTCATGTGGAAGGGTAAGAAAGTCGAGGAAGGCCCGGTTCGCGAGATCTTCGCCAACCCGCAGCACCCCTATACCCAGGCCCTGCTTTCCGCCGTGCCGAAGCTCGGCAGCATGACGGGAGAGGCTTTCCCCAAGCGTCTGCCGCTGACCATTTTGCAGGATGGCAAGCCGACCGTCGTCGGCGAGGAGCGGATCCAGGACACGGTCAAGAATGGCGCAACGCCGCTCCTCTCCGTCAAGGATCTGTACGTCCGCTTCGACATCAAGAAAAACCTGTTCGGCAAGGCCACCCATCGGCTGAGCGCCGTGCAGAAAGTGAGTTTCGACATCAACCCCGGTGAGACGCTGGCACTGGTTGGCGAAAGCGGATCGGGCAAGTCGACGATCGGCCGGACAATCCAGCAGCTTCAGTCTGCCATGTCGGGCGACATCGCCTTCAACGGTCGCACGTTCTCGTCCATGTCGGCTGCCGAGCGCTTCCGCCTGCGCCAGGATGTGCAGTACATTTTCCAGGATCCCTTCGCCTCGCTCGATCCGCGCAAGACCGTCGGCTTCTCGATTGCAGAGCCGATCAACACCCACAGCCTGATCTCCGACTCAAAGGCTGTCCGCCGCCGCGTCGACGAACTTCTGGAACGTGTCGGCCTCACCTCCGACGTGGCAACCCGTTACCCGCACGAGTTTTCCGGCGGCCAGCGGCAGCGCGTCTGCATTGCCCGCGCGCTTGCCTCCGATCCGAAGCTGATCATCGCCGACGAGGCGCTGTCGGCGCTCGACGTGTCGATCCAGGCACAGATCATCAACCTGTTCATGGACCTGCAGGCCGAACGCGGTCTCGCCTACCTGTTCATCAGCCATGACATGGCCGTCGTCGAGAAGATGAGCCACCGCGTCGCGGTTCTGTTTCTCGGCCAGATCATGGAACTTGGCTCACGGCGCCAGGTTTTCGAGACGCCTGCCCACGATTACACCCGTCGCCTTCTGTCCGCGGTACCGGTCGCCGATCCGACCGTTGCCCGCCAGTCGGCGATGATCGAGGGCGAAATTCCCAATCCGGTGAGGCGCGTCGGTGACGAGCCCGCCATCCTCGTGCACGAGGAAATTAATCCAGGCCACTTCGTCGCGAAGAGCGCCTGAAACCAGCGACACAATCGCAACCATCTGAAGAGGAACAGATCAATGACAACAATCAAACGGGGACTGAAGGCGACCGCAGTGGCGCTTGCGCTCTCGACTGCCTTTGCGTCGGCGCCTGCGTTCGCTGCCGGAAAGCTGACCATTTCGAGCCCGCAGGATCCGGGCAGCTGGGATCCGATCGATACGTTTCTCGTGCAGTGGGCGGCCGTTGCCACCAACATCTTCGACGGACTGACCTATCGTGGTCCGGACCTGAAGCTGGTTCCGGGTCTCGCTGAATCCTGGGAAGAACTCGACGAAGGAAAGCGGATCCGCTTCAAGCTGCGCCAGAATGTGAAGTTCCACAACGGCGAGCCCTTCAACGCGGCCGCCGTCAAGTTTACCTTCGAGCGCCTTCTCGGCGAACAGGGTGCCAAGGGTCCGCAGCGTTCGAACTACATCTCGATCGAGAGCATCGACGTCATCGACGACTATACGGTCGACCTGAAGCTCAAGGCTGCCGATCCGGTTCTTCTGACCAAGCTCGCCGGTTACGGCGCGATGATCGTTCCGCCGAAATACATCCAGGAAAAGGGTGAGGACAATTTCAACCTCAACCCGGTCGGCACGGGCGCGTTCAAGTTCGTATCCTACCAGCCCAAGGTCGATATCAAGCTCGAAGCCAATGCCGACTATTGGGGCGGCGCGCCGAAACTGTCGGAACTCCAGTTCCGCTTTATCGCTGAGCCAGCAACCGCTGTTGCCGAACTGCAGGCTGGCCGCGTCGATCTGGTGATCCCGCCGACCATTCCGATCGGCATGCTGCCGGTCATCGAAGGCGACAACAAGCTGGAAATCGTTTCCGTTCCCGGCCCGACTGTCGACGCGCTGCGCTTCAACACCCGCGACGGCATCACTGCCGACCCAAAGGTGCGCAAGGCGATCATCATGGCTGTCGATCGCGCCACGATCGTCAAGTCGATCCTCGCCGGCCAGGCCTCCGAGATCACCAGCTTCCAGAGCGCGCTTTCCTTCGGCTTCGATCCGGACCTCAAGGCAATCCCTTACGATCCGGCCGGTGCCAAGAAGCTGCTTGCCGAAGCCGGCGTGAAGACGGGTGCGACGCTGCAGATCGATATCCGCGGCAATGATGCGACGATGAACGAAGTGGCGCAGGTCATTTCGAGCTACCTGTCGATGGTCGGTATCACCGCCACCATCAAGCCTTACGAAACCAACGTTCTGCTGAACGACATCATCCCGCAGGGCAAGACCGGCGCGATGTTCCAGCAGAAGTGGGGCGGCTGGACGTTCGACTACGACAACACCGCCTATTCGATGTACCACTCGGGCGAAAAGTGGAACCCGTACGATAAGGACGAAAAGCTGGACAAGCTGCTGGAATCGCAGCGTCCGCTGACCGACCGTGCGGCCCGCGAAAAGATCCTGCGGGAAGTCGGCGCCTATGCGTCGGAACGCGCGCTCGAACTGCCGCTCTACAACAGCAACGCCATCTTCGGCATCAACAAGCGGGTCAAGGGCTTCATCGCGCCCCCGGACAACCGCCTGAAGCTGACCGACGTCACCGTCGAATAGTCATCTGAAAAGCCACCCCGCCCGGGCCAACCCGGGCGGGGCCGAACTTCTCCTTAAGGACAACACAGTGGCCGGTTTCCTCATCAAGCGATTGCTACAGGCAATTTTCGTCGTCATCGCCATCACGCTCATCGTCTCGTTCGCCATTCGCCTGACCGGTGATCCGGCCGTCACGATGTTCCAAGGCGGCGGCAGCATGACGGAAGACGATCTGGCGCGCATTCGCGCAGCGCTCGGAACCGACCAGCCGTTCCTCGTCCAGTACTGGACGTTCATGAAGGGGCTGGTCACGCTCGATTTCGGCCGCAGCTTTTCCGGCGGCACGTCGGTCTCGATGCTGATCGGCAATGCCCTGCCGGCGACCCTGCTGCTCGCCTTTATCTCGATGTTCGTGTCGATCGCGCTTTCAATCCCGCTCGGCATCAAGGCTGCCACCTCGCGCGGCAAGGCTGCCGACCAGGCCATCCGCATCTTCTCGCTGATCGGCCTGTCGTTTCCGAATTTCTGGCTCGCCACCATGCTGGTCCTCTTGTTCTCCATCACGCTCGGCTGGCTGCCACCAAGCGGCATGTCGGGCTTTTCGAGCTATGTCATGCCCGCCGTGACGATGGGTGTGATCCTGACCGCGACGAATGTGCGTCTTGTCCGCACCTCGATGCTGGAAACGCTGCAGTCGCAATACATCATGGTCGCGCGCGCCAAAGGCTTGAGCGAGAGCAAGGTTCTCTACAAGCACGCGCTGCGCAACTGCGCCATTCCGCTGATCACTTATTTCGGCCTGCAGTTCGGTGGCCTGCTCGGCGGCATCGTCGTCATCGAGCGTGTCTTCAACTGGCCGGGACTGGGCACGCTTGCCTTCGACGCCGTCGGCGCCCGCGACTTTCCCGTGCTTCAGGCCGTCATCACCGTTCTGTCGCTGATGATCGTCGGCATCAACCTTCTGGTCGACATCGCCTATGGCCTCGTCGATCCCCGCATCCGCACGGAGTAACCGGCAATGGCAACAAAAACCTCTAGTCGGTGGCGCTTCGCAAGCCTCGAATTCGTTCTCGGCATGTCCCTCACCGTCGTCATCTGCCTCGCAGTGCTGTTTTCCGACCTACTGTTTCCGGGCGGCGCCGACAAGATCGACCTGATGGCGCGGCTCGCCAAACCCTTTGCGACCGCCGCTCACCCGTTCGGAACCGATCCGCTGGGCCGCGACGTGCTGGCGCGTGTCGTTGCCGGCGGAAAGATCTCGCTCCTGGTCGGCTTCACCTCCGTCATCGGCGCCGTCGTCTTCGGCGTGCTGGTAGGCCTGATCGCCGGCTATTACCGCGGTTTCTGGGACATGCTGGTGATGCGTTTTGCCGACCTGCAGCTCGCGATGCCGTTCATTCTCCTCGCTATCACATTCATCGCCATCGTCGGCGGAAGCCTGACCAACACGATCATCCTTCTGATTGTGTCGCAATGGGTGCAGTATGCCCGTCTGGTACGGGGCTCGGTGCTGACACTGAGGGAGCGCGAGTTCGTCCTCTCGGCCCGCGCGATCGGGGTGAAGGACTGGCGCATCATCATCCAGCACCTGCTGCCGAACCTGATCGGACCGGTGATCGTTCTGATGACGCTCAATGTCGCCAACAACATTCTGCTCGAAAGCAGCCTGACATTCCTTGGCCTCGGCGTTGATCCGACCATTCCAAGCTGGGGCGGCATGCTGGCCGACGGCCGCACCTATCTGCAGACCGCATGGTGGGTCAGCGTCTTCCCGGGGCTTGCGATCCTGCTGACCGTGCTCGGCCTCAACCTCCTCGGAGACTGGCTGCGCGACAGCCTCGATCCGACCGGCCGCACATCCCGATAACCAGCACGGCATTCAACGAGGGTTAAGCGTCATGACTTCGATCTTTGAAACCACACTGGAGCGTACGCTCGACACGCTGGTTGCGAGCTCTGCGCCCGGCCAGTCGATCGAAGCCTGGACATTCGACGACACGAAGAGCCGCCGTGCCGCCGAACAGGCGTTGAAGGACAAAGGCGTCACGGCGCGGATCCGCAGCGCCTACAAGCCGCTTCTGTTTGCGTTTCTGGAAGAGATCGACCTTGAAGGCGTGACCTCGATCGAGGTGCGTTATCCGGTTCATGCCGACGCTCCGGCCAACCGTTTCCGGCTCGAAGCCTATCCGCTTGCGGCACTTGTCGGAGACGCTGATATCGCGTTCATCGCGCGCGACGATGACGAACTGGTCTATGACGTGACGCTCACCCGCAACGGCCAGACGGAAACGCTGAAGGTTCAGGCGCCGAACCGCGTGCATGCCGATGCGGTCGGGGAAACCAATCTCTCCCCGACCGGCTGGATCAGCCGCAATGGCACGACCGGCGAGCGCTTGGAGACGGATTACGAGCGCCTGTTCAGCCTCGCAATCGACGCGATCGCAAACCACGACTGGGGCAACGAAGAACCCTATTTCGAAGAACTCAACATCGCCGTTTCCCATCCGGCGGACGACATGCCGCTGGCGGTTGGCGACGAGGTCGTCAGCCTTCGCGAGGCCCTGCACGAGGACTTCTATTTCTCGCTGCTCGAATTCTTCCAGAAGAAGTCCGGACGCCCGCTCGGCGACCGTGGCCTGAAGCCCGGCCAGATCGTGCCGGAAATCGTGCGCAGCAGTGGTGAGATCAGTGTTCGGGTGGAGACCCGGCCGTTGAGCACAGGTTTTCGGGATGGCCCCGAACAGGAAATCGATACGGCCAGCGAACCACCGGCCGTTGCGCAAATGTCGAGACTGCTGTCGGACATCGGCGGAGAGGAATTCGATGCCCGGTCGCGCTCCGGCCGCGTTCTCTCGGCGGGCTATGTGCGTGGCAGCGACACGGCGGTCATGATCAGCGGCGGCCAGCATCCGAACGAGACAACCGGCATTGTCGGCGCGATCCGCGCTGCCCGTGCGCTGAAGCAGCGGGCCGGCGCCCATTTCACCATCTCGCCGATCGAGAACCCGGATGGCTACGCGCTGCACCAGCGCCTGCGTGTCGATAACCCGCGCCACATGCACCACGCCGCCCGCTACACGGCGCTCGGCGACGATCTCGAATACCGGACGTTAGAAAACTCCGGCGCGCATCTGAACGAGAAAGCCATCCGCTTCACGGCGCAGGAGATGAGCCGCGCCCAGCTGCATATCAACCTGCACGGCTATCCGTCGCATGAATGGACGCGGCCGCTATCCGGCTACGTGCCGCGCGGTTTTGGCATGTGGACGCTGCCGAAGGGTTTCTTCCTGATCATGCGCCACCACGCCGGCTGGACGCAGCAGGCGGAAGCCATACTCGACCACGTCACCCGCCATCTTGGCGCAATTCCGGGCATTCTCGATTACAACAATCGCCAGATCGCACTCTACGAAACCCATGCCGGCGAGACGGGTTTCCGCATCATCAACGGCTTCCCGTGCCTGTCGTCCGTCGACGATCGCCATACCGTACCGCTGACGCTGATCACCGAATATCCTGACGAGACTATCTACGGCGACGATTTCGTCACGGGCCATACGGCGCAGATGGAGACGGTGATCTCGGCCTATGATGTCTGGCAGACGCTTAACGCCTATACAGCGTAAGGTGACAGGCTCCCGGCGCTGCGTCTAGTTCGTTGCAGGCGGTTCGGTTACCCGATCTCGCCTGATCGCCTCTGAAAAGTCTTCGGACATGCCCGCCGCCTTGGCTTTATCGGCAATATGGGACTGTTGCCTGAGCACCGCCATCGAGGACCCAGTGTCGAGGATGCCCTGATCGTAGGCGTATTCGGGTAGATAGCCGTTCACATACAGCCGCCAGTCGAGAGGGACCGTGCCTCCAAGCGTTCTGACGATGGCCACAACCGCAGTCGTGCAGTTCGTCATCAGCGAGTTGTACCACTGCGGCTGGCGGTACAGCCTGTTTGCATCCTCGACATAGGCGACCAGAAGATTGCGTGCCGTCTGGGGCAAGACGTTTACCCGATAGAGCTGGACATCCTCGCCGCGGACGATCGAACGAACCCCGATGATATCCCGCTCCTCTGCCGCGACGATCACCAGCGGATTGCTCTTGAAGAGATCTGCGATCGGCGAAAACGCACCACCCTGCTGGCGACGGACCTCGACGGACCAGGCGACGTGTTCTCCACTCGAGAAGCCGAAGCTGACCAGCATGTGGCCCATCAGCGGTCCCGACCAGTAGGACATGAAGAGATCAACCGACGTCAGCGTCGTCAGATCATACGTCTTGGTCTTCCAGTTTTCGGTATAGTCGGCATCGCTTCTCCAGGTGAAGTCTCGCACACCGTTCAGGGTCAACGTGTCGCCCGAAATCGTTCCGGTGACCTGTCGCGCAACGTCCGGCGACCAGTCTCCTACCGCTGGGGGCGCGAGCGTGAACCACCACGAAAGCACGATCGCGAAGGCCACCGAGAACACGCCCGTCGGAGCCCGCCATCGGTGGCGGATCACAGAGACGATGGTCCAGACACCGAGAGCGGCAAACAGCGCAGCGAACACCGCTCTTGCCGGGAGCGGCAATGGCAGACGGTACCACAGTGCCAGCGATGACCACGCCGAGACGAGTAGAATGACGATGAAAACGCCCGTCAGGGCGAGGAAGTGGAATGCTCGGCGCAAATCGGTGTCTCTCGGTTCAACACACGCAACATAGGGTGACAATCGACAAGTGCGACCACGCACGGACACAAGAATGAGAGAGAAGGATCAAGCATTCTTCCCTGGTCTTTCGCCAGAAACCGCAAGCTCAGCGCCCGCCGACGACCGCGCCTGCCAATCTGAACGGACTTGAAATGACCGATGCCGCGACGTCGAAGACGAAGGCGCCCGCCTCCGGCACCGAAACCGCCCCGCCACCCGCCTGCGCAAGCTGCGGACCCAGTTGTGCGAGATTGGCGTACCGGTCGTGCCCGACCCCATCTGCTGCCTTGACCGACGAGATGTCGATGATCCGCAGACCATAGCGCAAGGCTGCGTCGCGCACCGAAGGGCTATCGACATTGAGCGATCCCGCGCGCGGCTTCTCCCCGCTGATGAAACTGGAGATCTTGAGCGCCTTGTCGTCCTTGGAAACAAACAGCGTGATGGGGGTACGCATCCGACCGACGACCTCCAGCTGCGACCTGAACAGATCGTCGTCAATGTCTGGAGCCGCGAGCACGACGACCAACTTGTCGAGGACGTCGCCGCGGCCTTCCAGCTTCAGCTGGCGAAGCGTTTCCATGATCAGGAAGCCGCCGATGCTGTGCCCGAACAGGATGACCCGTTTCACATCGCGTTTGGCTGCCATCGATTTGACGAGCCAGACCAGGGTGTCACGCGAAGCCAGGGCCGCGTCACGATCCGCGAGATATCCGGCAAGGGATCCCTGCGACGGCCAAGAGAAAAGGACGGGCTTTCCATCCGTCTTGGAATCGGCTGCGACCTGAGCGAGCCGGTACAATCCCTCCTGGAACGTATAGTTATACCCGTGGACAAAGATGCCAACCGCCCCATCCTTGTTGGGCGCGTCCGCCAACGCCAGAAACTGTTTTTGGTCGAGAGAGCGTCTTTCGGAAACAACCATGTCCGTCGACGCGTCGGGTCTACCGACAGGCCATTCGATCTTCGGCGGGCGGTGCGAGGGCGGGATTGCGACCGTGAACGTTTCGAAGGCCGGATCTGCGTTACGGCGGGACGAGTATCCGTCGCCGTCCCGCGACCGGTTCGTCGCAGTAAGGACGGTAAGCTGACGGCTGGATGCCGGGTTGACCGCGACCGGATCGAGAACAGAGGCCGAAGGCCTGTTGGCACAGGCAACGAGCTGAGCGGACACGATCGCGATAATCGCAACCGAGATCCATCGCCGCGTCAATACGGAATACTGCATCGTAACCAGCGACTTTCGAAAGGTGAATGGTGCCGGTTGATGCCACGAAATGTTGCCGAACTCAACTGGCTGAAATCCACGCCAAATTCGCCTGCACCACCTGGCCAGTCGACCGGAACGCGAGTGCATCATTCAAGCGGAGAGATCCGAGGCAGGCCATGATTTGCAGGCCCCCGACGGTGTTGCCACGGTGCGGGGTCTGGTCTTTGTTACACACGGCGAATTCATGGCCGGATTAGGCTGCTTGAGCCAGTCAGTCAGCGATTTTCACGATCAGCTTTCCGAAATTGCCGCCGGTGAGCATACCGATGAAAGCCTCCGGCGCACGTTCGAGGCCGTCAACGATATCTTCCCGATACTTTATGTCGCCGGACGCGACGCGCGGGCCAACCTCATCGAGGAAGTCTCCAAAGTGGCTGATGAATTCAGTCTGGATGAAGCCGCGGATGAGAAGGCTGCGCCTCAGAACCGCCGACATGGTGATCGGAAGCCTGTCCGTGTCCGCAGATCCGGCGCCATTGTAGTGCGCGACAAGCCCGCAGACGGGGACACGGGCAAACTGGTTCAGCAGCGGCAGGACGGCGTCCCAAACGTGCCCGCCGACATTTTCGAAATAGACATCGACGCCGTCAGGACATGCAGCAGCAAGATCGGACGCAAAATCTTGCGAGCGGTGATCGACAACGGCGTCAAAGCCGAGGCCATCTTTCACATACGCACATTTGTCCGGTCCACCGGCAATCCCGACTGCCCTCGCCCCGGCAAGTTTCGCAAGCTGGCCGACCAGCGAACCGACAGGCCCGGAGGCAGCGGCGACAACGACGGTCTCGCCTTGCTTCGGCTTCCCGATGAACTTCATTCCGCTCCAGGCGGTGGAGCCTGGCATTCCCAGCACGCCGAGTGCCGTCGTCAGCGGTGCGCCGTGCGTTTCGACACGCGTCAGGGTATCTCCGTGGACAACCGCATTGGTCGTCCATCCGGTCCGAGCACGAACGATATCGCCGGGCGAAAAGGCTGTGTGGCGCGACTTCACCACTTCGCAGATCGTCTCGCCTTCCATAACGCCATCAATGGGAACGGGCGCTGCATAAGACTTTGCGTCGCTCATGCGACCGCGCATGTAAGGGTCGAGCGAAAGATAGAGGCATCGCAAGGTGACCTCTCCTTCTGCGGCTTCCGGAAGTTCGAAATTCTCGATGCGGAAATTCCCAGCCTCGGGCTGACCGGTCGGTCGGCTTGCCAAGACGATGCGGCGAATGGCGGTCATCCTGTGTCTCCTTGTCGTTGTCGACTCCCGGGTGAAGTAGTCGGCGACACCGATTTGCCAAGGCCGAACCGCGATGGGCGCTTAATTTGCTGCCACAAGCTTTCGTGGGACAGCACAGGTCGGAATTGTGATTTGGACGGACAGACCACCGGCCGGTCTGTTTTCTGCCTTTGCGCCCCCGCCGTGCCATTCCGCCGCACGCCGGGTAATGGCAAGCCCAAGGCCGAAGCCGGAACGGGTGGTGACGGTTGAACTTTGCGAAAACGGCTTGAAGATCGCCTCCAGTTCCGTCTCCGGCACACCCTCGCCGTCGTCCTCGACGGTCACGATCAGCTTCCGGTCCAAGACCTTGGACGTCACACGGACAGCGGTGCTTGGTCCCGTGTGGGTGATGGCGTTGCGGATGACATTTTCCAGCGCGCGGTAGATCAGCTCGCCGTTGACGGAAGCCACGAATGTGTCGACGCCCTCATACTGGACGGTTACCCCGCGCGCCTGTCCCTCGAAGCCGGCATCGTCCACAATCTCACGCAGGAGATCGACAAGGTCGAGCGTCTGCCGCTCGAACCTCGGTGTATCGCGATCCGACAGCCGGGCGAGAGTCAGGATTTCGCCGACCAGTTCGTCGAGCCGCTCGACCTCGCGGCTCATCCGCTCGATCATCACCGCCAGCCGTACGGGGTTCTGTTGCAAAACGCCGATAGCAGCTTGCAGACGCGATAAAGGCGAGCGCAGTTCGTGCGAAATATCGTGGAACAGCTGCCGCTGAGCCATCTGGAGCTCCTGCAACCGGGCAGCGGTGATATCCAGATCGTGCACCAGCGACGCGATCTCGTCGCGTTTGGCGCCGATCTTGTGGGCGATCCGCACGTCCAGTTCTCCCCTGGCAAGCGAGCGCAGCCCATAGCGCAGCTGCTCGACCGGGGTAATGAAATAGCGGGCGAGCCAATAGGCCGCAGCTGCTGCCGCAAGAAGGGCTGCCAGCCACGGAACAGCCCGAGGCCAGGTTTTAGCCATCATGCTCGGCGCTGCGCCGGCAATTTCCAGGCGATAACACTCTCCGTCGCGCACGGCGGTCCGAACGAGCGCCTCCTCATTTTGTTCGGCACAATCGATCGCCGGCCCGTCGGTCGTGACGGTAACCGGGATGTCGCGACCGGTCCGCCGAACCGCTGCCACCAGCCTGGCCGTCGCCTCCAGGCCATCCGACTGGAGCACCTGGGCTGCGGTCTCCAGCGTCAGGCTAAGTTCCCGGCCAGCAACCTCCTCCTCGAACGGTGATTGGAACAGCGTGCTGATCGCAAACAGGATCGCAATCGAGCCGGCCATGGCCAACCAGACGACGGTGAAGAATTTCCAGAACAGGCGATGCATGGTCAGCCTTCCAGCAACTGGTAGCCACGGCCGCGCACGGCCTGGATCCAGGGCTGCCCATCCGGGCGGGCGCCGAGTTTCTGCCGGATGCTGCTGATGTGGACGTCGATCCGGCGATCGAACGCGGTGAGCGGCTTGGCAAACGCCCGCAACGATATCTCCTGCTTGGAGACGAGCTGGCCGGAGGAGCGGGCAAGCACTTCCAGCAGGCTGAACTCGGTTCCGGTCAGTTCCAGGGGTGCCGCCCGCCACATCGCCCTGCGGTTCGACGGATAAAGCACCAGTTCGCCCGTCCTGATCTCATTGACGGTGCCGTCCCGCTCGGTTCGGCCCGAGCGGCGCAGGATGGCGCGAATGCGGGCGGCCAGCTCCCCCGGCGAACAGGGCTTTGAGACGTAATCGTCTGCGCCGAGATTGAGGCCGGCGATGCGGTCGATATCGTCTCCCCTCGCGGTCAGCATCAGCACCGGCACGTCGCTCACCTGCCGGATCTTGCGCAGAACCTCGATGCCGTTCATCCGCGGCATCATGATGTCGAGCACGATCAGATCCGTCGAGGAGGACATGGCCTCGGCCACGCCGACGCGACCATCCGCAGTCGTTTCGACGGCGAAGCCTTCCTCTGTCAGATACTCGCCCAGCAGGTTGGTCAGCTCGGCATCGTCATCGATCAATAGTAGCTTGGTCATGCCCTGCTCTTGCTCCTTCGATAACTTCAGCTTTACGACCTTGAGGCTGCGAAGACAGCAGTTTTACCTAACTTAACCTGCTCTTGACCGACATTAACATGGCGATCCCTATACTGCGGCCTTCAGTTAAGGCGGTGTCCAATCGATGCGCAGCACTCTTTCTTCAGTTCTACCAGTCCTGGCCATCGCGGCCTTGCTTACCGGATGCACGAGCCTTGGCACTCTCAAGCCGGCGACGCCGGCTGTTGCCGCCTTCTGGCATGCGACGCTTCCGCATGGCGGTCGAACAGCCGATCTCGTGACCTGGTGGGCAAGCTTCAAGGATCCCTCGCTGGACGCCTTGTTGTACATGGCGGACCGCGAAAACCCGACTATCGAGCAAGCGGTGGCAAATATAGACAAGGCGCGCGCTACGCTCGACAGCACCGCGTCAGGGCTTTTCCCATCGCTCGACGTCTCTGCATCGGCAAGCCGTGAGGGCAATAAGGGTAACGACAATAACAGGCTGACCGCCGGGACGACAAAGAGCGGCGGGCTTGATTCCGCCTGGGAAGTCGATCTGTTCGGCAAGACCAAGAAGCAGGTGCGCGCCGCTGCATCGCGGGCCGCTGGCGAAGTCTGGTCCTGGCACGATGCCCGCGTTTCGATTGCCGCCGAAGTGGGCGACGACTATGTCCAGTACCGCGCCTGCCGCGAACTGGAGCGCCTCTACCGCGACGAGCTTGCATCGCAGACGGCCACCATCCGCGCCACGGAACGGTCGGCGCAATCAGGGTTTACCTCCACCGGCGACCTGGCGCTGGCACGGGCAAGCGCTGCGGCCTCCTCGTCAGGCCTGACGGCCCAGCGCGGCGAGTGCGAGATCCTGATCAAATCGATCACACAATTGACGGGCGGAGACGAACCGGCGGTCCGCCGGCTACTCGATCAGGGCAAACGGCGTATCCCGCAGCCATCTGCGGTGCGGATCACTGCCGTGCCTGCCGACGTCCTGCGACAGAGGCCCGATGTCAATGCGCTGGAGGCTGAAGTCGCCGCAACGATTTCGGACGTCGGCGCGGCGAAGGCCGATCTTTACCCCAGCCTCAGCCTCAGCGGATCGATCTCGATCAGCCAGTCCAGCGTGACCGGTCGATCCGTTCCCTGGTCCTTCGGACCGGCGCTGTCGGTGCCGTTGCTGGATGGCGGAGCACGACGGGCGGCTGTGCGCAGTGCGGTTGCCGACTACGATATCGCGGTTGCGAACTATAAGTCTGGCGTGCTTGGCGCCGTTGCCGAAGTCGAGACGGCGCTGTTGCGGGTCGACACGGCGCTGCGGCGGATTGCCGACGCAAAAAGCGCTGCCGACAACTATCAGCGCTATTTCCGCGCGGTCGACCAGAACTGGGCGTCCGGGGGCGTCAGCATTCTCGACCGCGAAGAAGCTCGCCGATCGGCGCAATCGGCGGCCATCACTCTCATCGAAATCAGGCGTGACGCCGTCCAATACTGGATCGCCCTCTACAAAGCGCTTGGCGGAGGCTGGTCCATTCCGACCGCCGCTGCCTCTTCTGCACGGGAACTCAACTAATGCTTAAAACATCACACCCGCTCACGACGATGGCGCTTGCCTGCGTCGTCTGTCTTGCTTTCACCCCGGCAGGCCGGGCACAGGACGCGACGCAGACGACCGCCGGCGCGGCCGCCCTCACGGTCAGCGTGACGAAACCGGAGGTTTCCCAGTGGCCGGTGCTCATTCCGGCAAGCGGGCGGCTTGCGGCCTGGCATGAAGCGGTGATCTCGGCCGAAGTCAGTGGATTGCGGATCATCGGCATCAATGCGGATGTGGGAGCGACGGTAAAAAAAGGTGAGTTGCTGGTGCAATTCGACGCCGAAACCGCGCAGGCCGAGCTCGAGCAACAGCAGGCAAGCGTCGAACAGGCAAAGGCCGATCTCGATCAGGCGGTCGCGAATGCCGACCGTGCCCGCGGGCTGACCGGCTCCGGTGCGATCTCCGCCCAGCAGACGACGGAGTATCTGATCACGGAGCGCAAGTCGAAAGCAGCCCTTGCGTCGTCGAAGGCCGCGCTGGCGTCCGCGCAGCTGACCCTTGACCGCACGAACGTCTACGCGAACGACGATGGCGTAATCTCTGAACGGTCCGCGTCGCTTGGCAAGGTGGTGACCGCCGGCGACGAACTGTTCAAGCTGATCCGCCAGAACCGCATCGAGTGGCAGGCGGAGCTGCCGGTCAAGCGGCTGGCCGATGTCAAGGAAGGCACCAAAGCGGTCATTCCGACGCCGCTCGGCGATGTCCGTGGCGAGGTGCGGCTTGTCTCGCCCACGAGCTCGACCGCCAGCGGTCGGGTCACTGTCTATGTCGCCCTGCAGCCCGCAGTCGGAATGCCACAACCGAAGACCGGCATTCTCGTCAGCGGCAATTTCGAATTCAGCGCCACCGATGCGCTGACAGTTCCGGCAACGGCAGTCACCCTGAGGGACGGCTTTTCCTACGCATTCGTCCTCAACGCGACAGATCAGCCGACGGTAACCCGCAAGCGTGTCGAGACCGGCCGGCGGCAAGGCGACCGGGTCGAGATCGTATCGGGGATCGACACGACCGAGGAGGTCGTCGTCTCCGGCGGCGCGTTTCTTGCGGACGGTTCCGTGGTGCGGGTGGTCGATACGGTCGCCGCAGCCGAGACGGAGGCGACGAAGTGAATTTTTCCTCCTGGTCCATCCGCAATCCCGTTCCGCCAATCCTGCTGTTCGTCCTGCTGACGGCCTGCGGCCTGTGGGCGTTCAACCGTCTCGACATCCAGAACTTTCCCGACATGGATCTTCCGACGATCGAGATCAGTGCGTCGCTCGACGGGGCCGCAGCCTCACAGCTTGAGACCGAGGTCGCCCGCAAGATCGAAGACGAACTGACGGGACTGACACGGCTCGATTCCGTGACCACGACGGTCACCGATGGTTCCGTCAGTATTTCCGTCGCCTTCGAAGTTGGAAAGAACACGCAAGAGGCACTCGACGAGGTCAAGAGCGCCGTCGATCAGGCGCAGGACGACTTGCCGGAAGAAATGAACGCACCGACGGTTTCCAAACAGTCGCTGAATGCATCGCCGCTGATTACCTATGTGGTGCGGTCAGACACGCTGGATGCGGCGGAACTCTCCTGGTTCATCGACAACAACATGTCGCGTGCCCTGATGGCTGTCGAAGGCGTCGGCGAAGTTGGGCGCCTGGGCGGTGTCGACCGGGAGGTCCGCGTCGAACTCAACGCCAATCTGCTCGATGGCCTCGGTCTGTCTGCAAACGACGTCAACGGGCAGCTCGATTCAGTGCAGTCTGACCTGTCGGGCGGCAAGGGGCGGATCGGCGGCGAAAGCCAGTCTGTCCGAACGCTGGCGGCCGTCGGCAGCGTTGAACAGCTCCGCGCACTGCCGATACCATTGCCGGCGGGAAACTGGGTTCGGCTGGATGAACTCGGTACAGTCACCGATTCCCACAGCGATCTCAGCTCGCTTGCCTATATCAACGGCAAGCCGGTCATTGCCGCGCAGATCAAGCGGTCCAAGGGCTACTCGGACGTTGCCGTCACGGACAGTATCCGCGAAGCGATGAAGACCTTTGCCGCCACCAATCCGCAAGTGACGATCGAGGAGGCCTACAACACGATCGTACCGATCGAGCAGAACTACGAATCGTCGATGCATATGGTCTATGAGGGCGCGCTGATTGCGATCTTCGTGGTCTGGCTCTTCCTGCGTGACTGGCGGGCAACGCTTTTGGCCGCTGTTGCCTTGCCCTTGTCGATCATCCCGACGTTCCTCGTGATGTATCTCCTCGACTATACACTGAACACGATCACGCTTCTAGCGCTGTCTCTTGTGGTCGGGATCCTGGTCGACGATGCGATCGTCGAGATCGAGAATATCGAGCGACATCTCAACATGGGGAAAAGCCCCATGGATGCAGCCATGGAAGCGGCCGATGAGATCGGCCTCGCCGTGATCGCCACCACCTTCACCCTGGTCGCCGTGTTCCTGCCGACAGCCTTCATGGGCGGTATTCCCGGCATCATCTTCAAGCAGTTCGGCATCACGGCCTCCGTCGCCGTCTTGGCCTCGCTTCTCGTCGCGCGCCTGGTGACGCCGATGATGGCGGCCTACATCATGAAGCCGAGCGGCAAGACACACGAAGGCGACGGTCGCCTGATGCGGTCCTACCTCTGGGCCGTCAAAGGCGCGCTTCGTCGGCGCTGGATACCAGTGCTCGGCACGGTCGGCTTTCTGGCCTTCACGGTCCTGCTGCTCAGCCATCTGTCGACCGGGTTCTTTCCGGCTTCCGATAGCAGCCAGACCCAGGTCACGATCACGACGCCTCCAAGCTCGACCATTGAATCGACCGACGAAGCGGCGCGAAAGGCGTCCGCGGTCATTGCCGGCGTCGACCACGTTACCTCGGTTTTCCAGGCAACGGGCACGGCCTCCACGGGCGGGATGAACAGCACCTCGAATGCCAGCACCAACAGTGCGACGCTCGTCGTCAACCTCACGTCGATCGACGACCGTGACGTCAAGCAATCTCAGATCGAAGCGGATTTGCGCAAGGCGCTGGAAACCTTGCCCGGCGTCCGTCTTGAGATCGGATCCGGCGGCAATGGTACGCAGCTGACGCTGACGCTGGCCGGCGACGATTCCGACCTTCTGGAAAAAGCGGCCGCCAGCCTCGAGTCCGACCTGCGCACGCTGCCCGGCATCGGCAACGTGACCTCGTCGGCCGCGACCCAATCGCCGGAGATCACCATCCGCCCTAATCTCGCGGAAGCCGCATCTCTGGGTGTGACCTCGAAGGCGATCGCCGACGCCATTCGGGTCGCAACGGCCGGCGCCTATGATGCGGCCCTGTCGAAGCTCAACCTGCCGGAACGCCAGGTCCCCATCCGGGTCATGCTCGACACGGCGAGCCGGCAATCGCTGGATGCGCTGTCGCTCATCCCGGTCGAGGGCAAGGACGGCAATGTCGCGCTCGGCGCCATCGCCGACATATCGCTAGGCTCCAGCCCCAGCCAGATCGACCGGCTCGACCGGTCGCGCAACGTCTCGCTCACGATCGAGCTCAACGGCCGGAGCCTTTCGGAAGTGACGAACGAGGCAGCGCAGCTTCCCGGCTACAAGAACCTGCCGCAGGGCGTGAAATTCGTCGAGCAGGGAGAGTTGAAGCGCCAGAGCGAGCTGTTCAGCAGTTTCGGATTGGCGATGGCGATCGGCATCTTCTGCGTCTACGCGGTGCTGGTCCTGCTTTTCCATGACTTCCTGCAGCCGGTCACGATCCTGATGGCCTTGCCGCTGGCTCTCGGCGGCGCGCTCTTGCCACTGGTGCTGACGGGAACAAGCTTCTCGATGCCTGCGGTCATCGGCCTGCTGCTTCTGATGGGCATCGTGTCGAAAAACTCGATCCTGCTCGTCGAATACGCGATCGAGGCGCGGCGCGCCGGTATGTCACGCTATGACGCGCTGGTGGATGCCTGCCACAAGCGGGCGCGGCCGATCGTGATGACGACGATCGCCATGGCGGGCGGCATGCTGCCCGCCGCCCTCAGCCTCGTATCCGGCGATTCAAGCTTCCGCCAGCCGATGGGCATCGTGGTGATCGGCGGCCTCATCACCTCAACCTTCCTGAGCTTGCTGGTCATCCCGGTCGTGTTCACATTCCTGGATGATCTGTTGGTCTGGCTGAAAGCGCGGTTCCACACGCGCAAGCAGCACCCCGCAGAGTAGCGCGCGTATAAGTCTGGCGGCAGCCGAAGCCGTACGGCTTTGGTGTCGCCCGGCTGGCGCGTGAACCGGGCGACACCGTGCGCATCAATGCGGATGCATGCCGGACACACGTCCGGTTTCGGTCGGGAGATAGGCCTCTCTCCCCGAGACGCTTTCGATCCGAATTCCATAGTAGACGGGTTTGTTTTGCACCCCGGCCGCTGCTGTTTTCAGTCCTCCAGGCAACCAATAGGTTGCGTTGCTGGACTGCAGAAGAGACCATGCACGCGCATACTTCGCCCATTCGGCAGTCTGATCGAATTCCTTGAACTGCCCATTCGCGATAACGGTCCGCCATTGTTGCGGACTGGAGATTTCGTCTGCCAGAATGCAGACGGAGTTATTCTCGCGCATCCACGAGATCTTCTTGCCCTCGAGCGAGAAGCTGTAGAACCAGTCGTCCTCAATGATGAAAGAAATCGGAACCGTGTACGGGCGGCCTTCGAGGACGCAGGACAATCTCCCCATCCGGGTTTTTGAAAGGAATGCCATGCACTCCTGATAATCAAGTTCTCTTATATTCATCCCGTCTGCCTTTCGTGAGGGCGCGCTTTCCGCTCCTCAAGCCGAAATCCTCAAATTCATTATGTCAGTGATGACGTTCAGTGGTGACGTTCATACGCTCGGGCTGAACAGATTTTGCCCCTGGCTTCTGAACCGGTCAAAGATCGCCGAAACAGTGCGAACATAGGGTCTCCCCTTTGCCGTCATCGAGATGCGGTTCGCCCGCACCGTCAACAGACCGCTCAGAGCGAGCGGTCGCAGCAAGGCCAATTCGTCGGCATAACCGGCGGCATTCTGTCCCAGATCGACGGAGAAATCGCACATCAGGCGTTCGATGATTGTCGCGCGTTCATGATCGTCCTCGACAAAGGCATGTCCGCGTCGTGTGGGTAGAGACCCCTCCGCGATATGGCGTTTGTAAGCCTCGATACCGGATTCCGACTGCGTGTAGCCACCGGGGAGCCGCGAGATGGAAGAGCACCCGAACCCCAGCAGGGTCGGGCGATCGTCGTCCGTGTAGCCTTGAAAATTGCGGTGGAGCCGACCTTCTCTTGCGGCAGCCGCCAATCGATCGGAAGGCTTGGCAAAATGATCGATGCCGATCGCCTGATAGCCCTCGCGGTAGAAGAAAGACGCGATCGCGCTTGCCTGCTGCAAACGCTCGATGGGTCCAGGAAGCGATGCACTATCGATCAGGCGCTGGTTGGCCCTTCGTGATGGTAGATGGGCGTATCCATAAAAGGCGATGCGATCCGGATTAAGGTCCACGACGGAACGGCAGGTCGTCAGCAAGCTTTCCTGGGTTTGGTTCGGTAGACCATAGATCAAATCGAAATTGATGCGTGAAATGCCGGCGTCGCGCAGATCACGGACAGCGGCGGCCACCTTTTCTTCCGGCTGCTCCCGCCCGATCGCCTGTTGCACAACGGTGTCGAGATCCTGGACGCCGAGACTGGCGCGGTTGATCCCGAGCCGGCCGAGCGCTTGGCAAAGATCGCGCCCGAGCATCCGCGGGTCGAGTTCGATCGAATGCTCGTAGTCGTCTTCCAGGTCGAAATGCTTCTTGAGCATACCGAGAACGGAGCTCAAGCCTGCCTCGCCCAGAATGGAGGGCGTGCCGCCGCCCCAGGCGATGCGGCCGATCTTCAGCCGGGCTGGCAGGTGAGCGGCAACCAGCGCGATCTCTGCCTCCAGCGTGGTCCGGTAGTCCTCGACCGGCTCGGCCTTCCGAACCGCCTTGGCATGGCAACCGCAATAGTGGCAAAGCTGCCGGCAATAGGGAACGTGCAGATAGACAGAGACCGGTTCGGCCGGATCAAGTTGGCCGAGCCAGGCGGCCTGTTCCTTGGGCCCCACCGCCTCGCTAAAATCCGCGGCGGTGGGGTAGGATGTGTATCGTGGAACCGGCATTTCCGCGAGACGCTCAACCAAATCCGGTTTCATGCGGCCGGATCTCCGAGGGAGCTGCGTTTTGGCTTGTTTGAGGGGTCCGGAAGCGCCGAGAGGCGCCGGTCTTCCTTCATCTCGAACCACATGGCGTTGAGGATGGCAAAGACGCAGGCGAGGCCGACGCCGAGGATCCAGGAAAAATACCACATGAATGATCTCCTTCAGTAAGCGTTCGGATTGCGACCGATCGAAGCCGCGTTCACTGGACCGCGCATCACGTGGTAGACCCAGGCCGTGTAGGCGAGCACGATCGGCAGGAAGACGACGGTCGCCAGCAGCATGATGAACAGGGTGAGGTGGCTGGATGACGCGTCCCAGACCGTCAGGCTCACGGCCGGATCGATCGACGACGGCAGCAGAAAGGGGAAGAGCGACAGGCCCGCGGTCGAGATGATGCCAAAGATGGCAAGGCTCGATCCAGCGAGTGCGATCTTGAACCGACGGCTGCCGAGTGCTGCCAGGGCGACGAGCGACCCGACGAAGCCGAGAACCGGCGCAATGATCATCCAGGGATATGCATGGTAGTTGTTGAGCCATGCTCCAGCCTGCGTGACGACGGTTTTCGCCAGCGGATTGGATGGACCGGCAGCTTCCTGAATACTGGTGACGACATAGCCGTCCATGCCGAAGGCGACCCACAAGCCGGCGAGCGCGAACAGGGCGACGGTGGCTGCGGCCGCCATCCGGCCAAAGCGCGTCGCGCGTTCGGCGACCGGCCCCGAGCAGCGCATGGCAATGACCACGGCTCCGTGCATGACCAGCATCGACAGGCTGGTGAGGCCAGCGACCAGGGCAAATGGCCGAAGAAGACCGAAGAAATTCCCGTCGTAATGGGCCCTCATCGTGCCATCGAGGCCGAAAGGTACGCCGAGCAGCACGTTGCCGACCGCGACACCGAAGATCAGCGCCGGCACGAAACCGCCGATGAACAGCGCCCAGTCCCAGGTGCTTCTCCAGCGCGGATCCTTGACCTTGCCGCGGAACTTGAAACCGACCGGCCGGAGGATGAGGGCCAGCAGGATGGCGATCATGGCAAGGTAGAAGCCGGAGAAAGAAGCCGCGTAGAGCGCCGGCCAAGCGGCAAAGATGGCGCCGCCGCCCAGAACGAGCCAGACCTGGTTCCCTTCCCAGGTCGGCCCAATCAGGTTGAGCAGGATGCGCCGCTCCTCGTCCGTCTTGGCCGCAAATGGCAGGAGGGCGCCAACGCCGAGATCGTAGCCGTCGGCGATGGCAAAGCCGATCAGGAGGACGCCGAGCAGCAACCACCAGATGATCCGCAATGTTTCATAATCGAGAGGTAAATGGGACATGGACCTTGCTTTCGAATGAGAGGGTCAGCGTTGCGGCGCAGCGGCGGCGCGTTCGGGAACCACTGCCGATCCGCGAATGCCGTCGATCAGCACGTTTCTTTCGCTCGGACCTGCCTTGATGATTTTGAGCATCAGCAGAACCATGATGACGGCAAGCGTCGTGTAGACCGTGAGGAAGAAGCCGAGGCTGATCGCCAGATCCACGAGGGTTAGGCCCGACGCGGCATAGAAAGTCGGCAGCACTCCCTCGACCACCCAGGGCTGACGCCCGTATTCGGCAACGAGCCAGCCGAATTCGATGGCAACCCATGGCAGCGGCAGGCTGAACAGGGCGATCCACAGAAGCACGCGGTTTTCACCAAGCCTGTGGCGGGAGGCCAGATAGAAAGCCACCGCGAAGAAGACGATCAGGTAGAGGCCGATCGCGACCATGAACCGGAAGCTCCAGAACAGCGTCGGCACGTCCGGCACGGTATCCCAAGCGGCCTTTTCGATCTGCTCGTCGGTCGCCGCCGGCACGTCATCGACGTAACGCTTCAACAGGAGTGCATAACCGAGGTCGCGCCACGTATCGGCAAAGGTCTGGCGGGCAGCGGCATTGTTGCGATCGGCGCGGATCTGGTCCAGCGCCGCATAGGCGGTCATGCCGTTGCGGATGCGGACTTCCGCACGCTCGACCAAGGGCAGAATGCCGGGCACCTCGGTGGAGAGTGATCGCGTGGTGATGAGGCCGAGAACGTAGGGGATTTTCACCTCATAGCTGTTCTCGCGGACGCCCGGGATGGCAAAGACATTGAGGCCGGCAGGGGCCGGTTCTGTTTCCCACATGCTTTCCATCGCAGCGATCTTCATCTGCTGGTGCTCGGTCGCGACATAGCCGCTCTCGTCACCAAGGACGACGACGGAAAGCGACGAGGCGAGGCCGAAGCTCGCGGCAACCGCCATCGACCGCTTGGCTAGATCCAGATGGCGTCCCCGCAGCAGGAACCAGGCGCTGATCGCCATGACGAACATGGAGCCGGTGACATAGCCGGCGCTGACCGTGTGGACGAACTTTGCCTGCGCCACGGGATTAAAGATGACAGCGGCGAAATCGGTGATTTCCATGCGCATCGTATCGGGATTGAAGGTCGAGCCGACGGGGTTCTGCATCCAGCCGTTGGCGATCAGGATCCACAGGGCCGAGAAGTTGGCGCCGAGCGCCACGAGCCAGGTCACGGCCAGATGGCCGACTTTGGAAAGCCTGTCCCAGCCAAAGAAGAAGATGCCGATAAACGTGGCTTCCAGGAAGAAGGCCATCAGGCCCTCGATCGCCAGGGG
This sequence comes from Neorhizobium sp. DAR64862/K0K3, assembly GCF_050500185.1. Lineage (NCBI taxonomy): Bacteria > Pseudomonadati > Pseudomonadota > Alphaproteobacteria > Hyphomicrobiales > Rhizobiaceae > Neorhizobium > Neorhizobium sp. DAR64862/K0K3. Next base: position 378,267 of record NZ_CP191450.1, on the reverse strand, counting down.
CGCCCCGAAGATATCGCCGACATAGTGGCTGTAATAGCTCCAGTTCATGCCGAACTGGAACTCCATGACGATGCCGGTTGCGACGCCCAGCGCAAAGTTGATGCCGAACAGCGTGCCCCAGAAGAGCGTCATGCGCCGCCAGATTTCGCGCCCGGTCATCACATAGACGCTTTCCATGATGGCCATCAGAAACGACAGCCCCAAGGTCAGCGGAACAAAGAGGAAGTGGTACATTGCCGTCGCCGCGAACTGCAGTCGCGAAAGGTCGACAACCGTAAAGTCGATCATGTGTCTACCCGCCTGTTTTCAGGTTTTCCGGTTCGAAATCCCCGGTCTGAAAGCGGCATAATCCACCGCACGGGCCCCGTGCATTGATTGCAATCAATGAGCCCTCCTGCATGCCGGATTAGATAGTCCCACGACGATCAGGGCAGTACGGAAACCGATGACCACAAGCACAGACGAGCAGGAAATGGGTGAAGATGGCGGCGACCGGAAAGCGCTTTCCGCCCTGCGCCGACACGGCGGCATCGCCCTCGGCATCGCGGTCGCACTCCCTATAATCTCCGGCCTGCTGCTGATCGGGCAGGTGCTCCTGTTGTCGCAGGTGCTTGGCCGGGCCATCGAGGATGGCGTTCCCTTAGACCAACTCTGGCCGCAGATCTTCGGTTTCGCCTCCCTCCTTGCTCTCCGTACCGCCCTTGCCTTTGCTGCCGAAGTGGCGGGATCGTTCGCTGCCGAAAAGATCAAGCGAACGGTGCGCGACAGCCTGACCACACGGCTGCTCGCTCCTCGTCCGGACTGGAGACAAGACCGGTCGTCCGGCGCGCTTGCAAGCACGGTTGTCGATCAGGTCGAGGCGTTGGACGGCTTCTTTTCGCGGTTCCTGCCCGCAACCATTCAGGCCGCATTGCTCCCCATCGTCTTTGCTGCAGCAGTGATGCCGTTCGACTGGGTGGTCGGGTTGTTGTTCTTGTTCACTGCGCCGATGATCCCGCTGTTCATGGCGCTGGTCGGCTTCGGGGCGCAGGCCGCGAGCGATGCACAGGCCAATGCGCTGTCGCGGCTGTCGGAGTATTTTGCCGATCGTCTCGGTGGTCTCCTCACGCTGAAGCTGTTCGGACGAATGGAGATCGAGGCTGGAGCCATGCACGAAGCGACAGACCAGCTTCGCCGGCGGACGCTGCGCGTGCTGCGCATCGCGTTCCTGTCATCGGCGGTGCTCGAATTCTTCGCAGCGCTCGGCGTTGCCGGCGTCGCACTTTACGTCGGCCTCAGCTATCTCGGCATGGTCGACCTGCCGGGTACGCAGTTGTCGCTCCAATCCGGGCTTTTCTGTCTGCTGCTGGCTCCGGAAGTTTATCTTCCGCTTAGATCGCTCGCCGCACATTACCACGACCGCGCCCATGCCAAGGGGGCGGTCGCAGAGATCGTGCGGCAATTCGGCGAGCTTCCCATGCCCGTGGCTGTGATCATCCCTCCGGCACCGGTGCGGCTTGTCTCCTCCGCGGTCCCGATCCTCGCCACCAATTTCAGCATCAAAACGCCGGACGGTTGCTCCATTCTGCTCACATCGAGCAGACTTTCCATCCCGGCTGGCCAGCATATCGCTCTCGTCGGCCGCAGTGGCATCGGCAAGTCGACGCTGCTGAATGTGCTGGCAAGGCTTGCGCGCACTGAGGGAACAATCGAGTTCGGCAATCGCCGGCTCGATGACATCGATGAGCGCGAGCTCCGCCGGATGCTGACCTTCGTCAGTCAGAAACCGCATCTCTTTCACGGCACGATCGCCGACAATATCCGCCTTGCTGATCCCGGCGCCAGCGACGACGAGGTCTGCCGCGCGGCCGATCTGGCCCTGGTCACGGCGTTCAGCGATGGCCTTCCGGACGGCCTTGCCACCGGCATCGGAGAAGGCGGTCTCGGTCTGTCGGGCGGCGAGGCGCATCGCGTCGGCCTGGCCCGCCTCTATCTCACGGATCCGTCCATCATCCTGCTTGACGAGCCGACCGCGCATCTCGATCCCGAGACGGAAGCGACCGTGCTCGATCGCCTCCAGGGGTTCGCCCAAGGGCGGACGATGATCATTGCCACGCATTCGATGACAGTCGCTTCCCGCATGGACGCGACAGTGCGGTTCGAGAACGGACATCTCTTGCCAATGAAGCCGACCCTGTCTGTCGTTTCCTCTGGTCGGGAGTTTGCCGCATGAGAGCGCTTCTGTCTTTTCACCCGCTGTTTCGGCGCCATCTGGCAGGCTTCGCTATTGCGCTTTGGCTTTCGCTGGCGACCCTTCTCGCGGGCGTTGCTCTGCTGGGCCTGTCCGGCTGGTTCCTGACCGCGGCATTCCTGACCACCGCTGCCATGAGCTTCAATCTTTTCGGTCCGTCGGCTGCTGTCCGAGGACTGTCGATGCTGCGCATCCTGTCGCGCTACGGCGAAAAGCTCGTCGGTCACGACACGACGCTTCGAGTACTGGCCGACATCAGAGAATGGCTGTTCAGACGCCTCGGTCCCGGCGTGCATCAAGCCAGCAAAGCGCTCCGCAAAGGCGATGCGGTTTCACGGCTGACGGCAGACGTGGATGCGCTCGACAGTGTGTTCATCGTCGCAGCCGGTCCGCTCGTGACGGGTGTACTCACAGCAACGGCAGTGACCGTTTTCCTGTCCGTCATGCTGCCGGCAGCTGTTATCCTATATGCGGTCGTCATGGCGACAGCTCTGTTTGTCGTTCCGATTCTCCTTTCAAGCGGAACGCGCCGGCTGGGCGCCCGGATCATAGACCTCTCGACCGAACTGCGTGTGGCGGCGTTCGACATGGTCGACGGCCACGCCGATCTGACTGCATTCGGTGCTGCCGATCGGATGCGGGCACGCTCCGATGCAATCGCTGCAGATCTTTCAAGGACGAGGCTGCGTCTCGCCCGTGCCTCGGCATCGGCGTCAGCAGCAATCGCCGTCCTCGGAGGACTTGCAGTCGTCGGCACATTGCTGACCGGGCTGACGGCTCTGGAACGTGGCCTGATCAGCGGCCCTATTCTCATCGGCCTTCTTCTCGCCTCGCTCGGGAGCTTCGAGGCAACGGCGGCCGTCACCCGTCAGGTCGCAAAGTTCGGTAGCGCGATCGCCGCGGCGGAGCGACTGAGGAGACTGGCGGAGACACCACCTGTTGTCGTCGATACGCTCCATCCGGCAGCCCTTCCCGCCGGGGGAAGTATCTCAATCGAAGGCCTGACCTTCGGCTACGATCCGCGGCGGCCTGTCCTACGGAACCTCGATCTGACGGTGGACGCCGGAAGCAGCGTCGCCATCATGGGGGAAAGCGGCGCCGGAAAATCCACACTCGGCGCCCTTCTCCTGCGCCTCGCTGATCCCATCGCGGGAGCCGTGCGCGTTGCGGGTACGGATATCCGCGACATCGCGCAGTCCGATCTCCACGCCAGGATCGCCCTGCTCGAACAGAACGCGCCGGTCTTCATCGGCACGATCGGTGACAATCTGAGGATCGGCTGCAACGGAGCGAGCGATGACGAATGCTGGTTCGCTCTCGGCAAGGCGCGTCTCGCCGATTTTGTGCGCAGTCTGCCTGCCGGTCTGGAAACGCCGGTCGGAGAAGCCGGTCATACACTCTCCGTCGGACAGGCACGGCGGCTTTGCCTCGCCCGAACACTTCTGTCCAAGGCGGAGATCCTCGTTCTCGATGAGCCGACCAGCGGTCTCGACCGGGAAACCGAACTCTCGTTCTTCAGTGATCTCAGGAACGCGACGGTGGGACGAACCGTCCTCCTCATCAGCCATGCGCACTTGCCGTTCGGGATCGTTGACCGCATCCTCCATCTGACGGACGGACGTCTGCGCGAAGATCAGTGAACGTTGATGCCTGCAACGGCCTCCAACGCAGACATGTCGATCAGTTCGACGGTTTGCGGATCGGGCAGCCGGATCATGCCCGTATTGCGCAGCTTGGTGAAGGAGCGGCTGACGGTTTCGATCGTCAGTCCAAGATAGTCCGCTATGTCGGTCCGCGACATTGGTAGGGACAGAGGATTGGCGGAAAGTTTATGCTCCGCAGCCCTTGAAGACAGCGCCAGAAGAAAGCTCGCAAGCTTTTCGACTGGCGCCAGGCGCCCGAGAATCATCTGATTGTCACGGGCCTGGCGAAGCGCCGAGCGGGTAAAGGAATGCAGCCGGTCCTTCAGCTTGGGGTAGCGTTCCATCAGCGCATGCATTTCGCGCGTCGAGAACGAACAGAGCTGGACTGAACCAATCGCTTCCGCCGTGGAGGAATGGACGTCCTCATCCGCCAGGCCAAGATAGTCGCCCGGCAGCAGAAAGCCGGTGATCTGGCGGCGTCCATCGGGGAGCGCGATCGATAGTCGCAACATGCCTGCAGTAAGGCTGTAGGTCCGATGCAAAGGGTCGCCTTCGCTCACAAGCATCTCGTTGGGAGCAAGATGCCGAGAGGTCATGATCTTGTCGAGTTCGGAAAGTTCCTCGTCAGCCAACGCAGCACAAACAGCCATTGTGCGCACATCGCAGTTGGCGCAAGCGCTGCACGCTTTCCGCCGATGTACTGATTTCTGAGTGGTGAAAGGACTGTCGTGCGTATCTACCAATCGATCGTTCTCGTCTGCTGTCAATTCAACATAAAATATCCAGTGGGACACACAACCGATATTGCGGCTGCCGACGATCAGGAACGCCCCGACCATCCCGTCAAGTGTATGACTCATGTCGACGAATACAACAGATTATCACGTTTGCGATGAGCAATGATCGCGATCGACGTGTATGGCCGCCGCACCGCAGCTTCGGCCGACAACTCTTTCCGACGGAGCCTAATAGGGCATGCCGACATAGTTTTCGGCGAGTGCTGTTGCGGCAGCCTTCGAGCCTACGAGGTAATTGAGTTCCGCTTCCTGGATTTTCCGGTCGAACTCGCCGGCTTCGGGAAAGCGGTGCATCATCGTCGTCATCGACCAGGAGAAGCGCACGGCGCCCCATACGCGCTTGAGCGCTCGCATCGAATAGGCGTCGATTGCCGCGGCTGATTTCTCTGCGAAATACTCTTGCAGACCTTCGAACAGGTAGAACACGTCACTGGTTGCAAGGTTCAGCCCCTTGGCGCCGGTCGGGGGCACGATATGGGCGGCATCGCCGACCAGGAACAGGCGGCCGAACCGCATCGGCTCGGCAACGAAGGACCGCAACGGCGCGATCGATTTTTCGAATGAGGGGCCGACGACCATGCTTTCCGCATGCTCCGCCGGCAACCGCCGACGCAGTTCGTCGTAGAAGCGCTCATCCGACCAATCCTCGATCTTCTCGTCCAGTCCGCACTGGATATAGTAGCGGCTGCGGCTGGCCGAGCGCATCGAACACAGTGCGAAACCGCGGCTGTGATTGGCGTAGATCAGTTCGTGGCTGACCGGCGGCACATCCGCCAGGATCCCGAGCCAGCCGAACGGATAGACCCGTTCGAACGTCGTGAGACTGTGCTCCGGCACCGATTTACGGCTGATGCCGTGGTAACCGTCGCAGCCGGCGATGAAATCGCAGTCGATCCGGTGGCTGACGCCCTCTCTTTCGAATGTCACGTACGGGTTCGTTCCATCAAAGTCATGCGGCGCTACGTTTTCGGCACTATAGATCGTGGTTGCGCCGGAGGCTTCGCGCTGATCCATCAGGTCGCGGGTGACTTCGGTCTGGCCGTAAACCAGCACGCGTTTTCCTGTTAGCCCGAACAGGTCTATGCGGTGGTCGCGGCCGTCGAAGGCAAGCGAGAACCCGTCATGTGGGAGGCCGTCCCTGTGCATCCTGTCCGCCGCACCGGCACGCTCCATCATGCTGACCATGCCTTCCTCCAGCACGCCCGCCCGCACCCGGCCAAGGATGTAGTCCTTGCTCACCCTGTCGAGAATGACGTTTTCGATACCGGCATTGGTCAGCAATTGGCCAAGCAAGAGACCCGAAGGGCCAGAACCGATGATGGCGACTTGGGTGCGCATGAAATCCTCCGTAGATCTTGGGGTCTCTTTAAGCGCACCCGCAGGCGTTTGAACAATGGATTATACGGCCAATCTATAGGACTGATGCCGGTCCGCCTTTACGGAGAAAAGCAACGCTCGCCGGACACGGAGAGCCGTAGGATGACGTCCAGACGTATCATACCAGGCCGTCGCGACGACGGCCTGCCCGATCGACGCCTTCACTTCAGCGGCGAGAAGGGCAGCGGCATGGCGATCTGGCTGGTCATTTCAGGTGTCAGCCAGTCCGGCCCGCCCTTCGGTGGCCATTTTCCGTCGGTGACCGATTTCCCGCGTGCCTCTGTGCGGGCGGCAAGGCTGGCATAGGGCCAGATCTGGGTGAGCCGTGGTCTGCCGTCGAGCCCATACATGGCAACGGTGAGCTTCGAATAGGCCTCGCGCGCGGGCACCGCATCGGCCCATTTTTCCGCGGTCGGCGTGATGCCGTTGATCCGGGTGTGATAGGTGCGGAATTCATAGACCGGGCCAAACGTGCCCGCCTCGACGGGAGCCAGGAATTCCAGCGCGCGGTAGCTTTCCATGCTGAGCGAAACCAGTTGCTCGACGCAGCCGAAGGGGTTGTCGCTGCGCAACGCCCGCTCGCGCTCGCCGTAGAGACTATCGAGACTGTCGAAGGCGCGCAGCAGGAAGATTCGGTTCAGCGAGCCGATATCGGTGCCCCAGGCTCCGCAGAGGCGCCCCACGCCTGATGCCACCCAGGCTTCGATCCCGGGCGTTGCCTTGCCAGCGCCAAAGATCACCGTATCGAGCGTCGCAAGTTCATAAAGGCTCATTCCATTTCCTCCTGTGAAATTGTCTCGGATACCGTGACGGGCTGGCCGGACAGAACCCGACCGGCGATGTATCCGAACGTCATGCCCGGACCGAGTGTGATGCCGCCGGACGGGTAATTGCCGCCCATGATCGACGTCATGTCGTTGCCGACAGCAAACAGACCGGGGATTGCCTCGCCGCCCGCATCCAGAACCCGCGACTGCGGATCGGTGCGAAGGCCGGCGAAGCTTCCGAGCGATCCGGGCACGATCTTCACCGCGTAAAACGGCCCATGGGCAAGCGGGGCAAGCGATGGATTTGGCGCGTGGTCGGCATCGCCCTGGACCCGGTTGTAGGCGGACCGGCCGCGCCCGAATTCGGGGTCTTCGCCACGCTCGGCATATCGATTGAAAGTCGCGACCGTGTCTGTGAGAGCTGCTTCGGGAATGCCGCAGACCGCGGCAAGCTCGGCCAGCGTTCGACCTCTCTTGAGGTAACCGGAACGGATCGCCGGGCCGAGAGAAAAGGGAAACGGCTTTGCCCATCCGAGGCCCCAGCGCCGCTGTGCCTTGTGGTCGGCGATCAGCCAGGCAACGGGCGCGCTTGCCTGCGGCGTCGCATCGAGCAGCGCCTTGGTAAAGTCGTGATAACTGTCCGCCTCGTTGACGAACCGTCTGCCCGACGCGTTGACGGCGATGATGCCGGGTTTGGCGCGTTCGATCAGGTGCGGGAAATGTGCCACGCTGCCATCCGGCCGTGTCACCAGCGACACCGGCGCCAACGCCATGGCCGATGCGAGATCTGCGGAAACGGTGGCGCCGACGGTTTCCCCCAGCCGCAATCCGTCGCCCGTATTGCTGCTGGGTGCTGCCGAAAAATGCCCCTCGCCGCCGCCGGCCGATCCGGCGAGCGCAGTCAGACGGTCGCGGTCATGCGGAAAACCACCGGTCGCCAGCACGACGCCGCGCGCCGCATGAACGATCGTATCGCCACCTTCATTGCCCAGCCGCGCGCCGACGACCCGATCGCCATTCTGCAACAGCTCTTTTGCCGGCGCCTGTTCCATCATCGAAACGCCGAGATCGAGCGCCGAGCGCAGCAAACGGGCAACAAGAGCATTGCCGTTGACGAGATGCATGCCGCGGCGGTGCAATGCAAGATCGCGAAAATGCCGGACGAGCCGGCCCGCTGCGTAAAGCCCCGAACGCGGCTTGCGGGTTGCCTTGAAGAAATGTCCGATGTCGGCACCGCTTGCGAGCCCCATGCCCCAGAGGCTGGCGACGTCGAGCGGCGGGCGGAGCTTGTCGATCCATGGACCGAGACGCCGCCCGTCATACGGGGCCGCGGTCACCGACCGGCCACCCTTCAGAGCACCGGGCGTGTCGTGGAAATCCGGCACGCGATTGCCGTCCACCCAGCGGACCTCCGTATGATCCTGAAAGAAGGAAACCATTTCCGGACCCTTGTCCAGGAAGGCCGCGACGCGCGGATCACCGTAACGGTTGCCGAGTTCGCTGCGCAGGTATCCGCGGGGGCCCTCCGGTGGTTCGTCTATTCCCGCAGCCCGCGCCAGAGGATTGCGGGGTATCCAGAGCCAGCCGCCCGACCAAGCCGATGTACCGCCGAAAACAGAAGCCTTTTCAGCGACGATGACCTTGCAGCCGTAGTGCGCTGCCGTCACCGCCGCCGCGAGCCCGGCAGCGCCGGAACCGATGACGAGAACATCACAGGTCATGGTGTTCACAGATTGCCGTTCCATCCATCCCCGCCTTACGTACATGCCCGGACAAGACAGTGGAACGAAGCGTTGCTACGCGGTCTTCCGTTCCATTCCTCTGGCCGGCTCAACCGCCTTCACGACTGCCTGAAAATATTGCGATCCCGAGGCTGCCTCGCCAAGTTCGATGGCCGCGGCCTGGAGCCGGGGTGCGAGCACCGCCATCCGCTCCGCCGTCATCCGCACGGCCGGGCCGGCGATCGAGAGACATCCGAGCACCTGACCATGGCCGTGATACCGGACCGGAACGGCCATAGCCGCCATGCCGGCGATATAGCTATCCACCGCCGTCGCGTAACCGAGGGCGCGGGCCTCAGCCAGTTGTTCCAACAGCAGCGTAAGGCTGCGCGGGGCGTTCGGTCCCGTGCCTTCCGCCTGTCGCAAAAGCCCTTGGCCAGAGACAAGCGACAGCGCCTCTTCATCACTCATCGACGAAAGCCACGCCTTACCGCCGGCGGAACTCGCCAGATGCACGACAACGCCCTGTTCCTGGCCCGGATCGTAACGGAGGCCACGTGTTGCCCCCTGCGCCACCGCCACCCAGGTCAGACGGTCGCCATCGATGACGGAAAGCCGGATCAACTCGCCGGAATGCGCCGCCAGTTCGTCGAGCACCGGCTGCGCCACATCCGTAATGCCGGCACGGCTGAGAAACCCGACGCCCATGGCCGGCAGCTTGATGGTCAGGGCGTAATCGCCCTGCGCCTGCGCCTGGCGCACATAACCTAGCCGCGCGAGCTCCTGCAAAGTCCGGTGTACGCCGCTTGCCGGCTGATCGATTTCGCTGGCGATCGCCGACACGGTGAGGCCGGCCGGATGATTGACCAGCAGTTCGATGATGGCGAGGGATTTTCCGAGAACGCTGCTCATGGACCCATTCCGTTGTTGAACACGGTTCCACTAAGGCTTTCGAGCGGTGAAAGGTCAACTGTGACGGACTGTCCGGTATCGGCTGCCGTGCGGATCGCATCGAGCACGATCAGGTTGGCCGTCGCGTCCCGTACTGACACGATCGGCGTGCCTGACCCGTCCATCAGATCGGCAAAATGGGAAAGCTGGCGCTCGTAGGGGTCGGCCTGGATGACATCGAGTACTGTCGGTCGCAACTTCTCAGTCCAGTCCGGCTCGCCCTTCGGTTCCCAGAGCGTCAGATCGGGCAGCGAGAGGCCAGCTTTGCTGCCGGCATAATGATGGGCGGTTACCGGATGAGCTGGAAAGCGTGCCGGATTTTCCGCCGCTGTCAGGTCCCAGGCCCAGGGGCCGACCGCGGTATCGGAAATGCACAGGGTCGCGATCCCGCCATCGACAAAGGAGAGATTGACCGCCGCCGTATCCTCGACGGCAAAACCGCGGCGCGCATGGCTGGCGATCGCCTGGACCTGCGCAATCTCGCCGAAGAAATGCCGCAGCAGATCGATTTCGTGGACCATGTTGATCAGCAGTGGCCCGCCGGCGCCCGGAGTTCTGCGCCACGCGGCCTCGAAGTATCCGGCCGGCTTGGCAAGCGAACAGGTCACGGTCGCCATCACCAGATCGCCAATCCGGCCGGCATGAATCGCCGCATGGGCTGCGCGGATGATCGGGTTATGGCGACGGTGATGGCCGATCAGAAGCGGCAGACCGGTCTCGTCGGCAATCGCGATCAGCCTCAGCGCCGAAGCCAGGCTTTCGGCAACCGGCTTTTCCAAAAGCACCGGAATTCCGGCCCGCAACAGGGCTTCGGATACGGGAAGATGCGTCTCGTTCGGCGTAGCAACGATCGCCGCTTGAGCGAGACCCGAATCGATCAACGCCTCTGCGGAAGGAAGACAGGGAATGCCGAGCGAGGCAGCGAGAACAGCTCCCGCCGGCATCGGGTCGACGATCGAGGTCAGGCGAAAACGCGGCATTCCAGCCAGCGTATCGATATGCGTGCGGCCGATGGCACCGGCTCCAATCACAGCAATGTCGATTACACTTCTCATCCAGATCCTCCCAGAACGGAGATATGAGGTATCAGACAGACGAAAAAAATGGAACTAGTTTTTATTCTTGAATGTCATTCCATAATTTGTGATGGTGGCCACAGAAGATTGGCCTGTCTCGTCTTTTGGGAGGATTGCCACATGCAACATGCACTGACGAAAGTCGGGCCAGATTACGATGTCGTCGTACTGGGAGCTGGCGCAGGCGGCATGTCGGCCGCCATCTTTGCCGCGATGGAAGGCGCACGTGTCCTTTTGGTCGAGCGCACCGAATATCTCGGCGGCACGACCTCCTATTCCGCCGCGACCACGTGGATCCCGCTTACCCGTCACGCGCAGGCCATGGGTGCCGACGACAGTCGCGATAAGGTTTCAGGCTTTCTCGATCGCGCTGTCGGCAACCACAGCTCCAAATCCGTGCGCGATGCGTTTGTTGCAGCCGGAACAGGCGTGGTCGATGCGCTGGAAGACAAAACGGACGTCAAATTCCGTGCGCGCCCGTTTCACCCCGACTATCTTTACGAGCTCGAGGGCGCCACGTCCTTCGGGCGGGCTCTCGAACCTTTGCCGTTCGATGCATCGGCGCTCGGGAAAGACCTGCATCTCATCCGTCCGCCCATCCCGGAATTTACTATTCTCGGCGGCCTCATGGTGGACCGTGACGACATCGCCCATCTGATGAAAATCGGCAAATTGGCGAAGTCGACCGCTTACTCGGCTCGACTGATCGGACATTACTACCTGGACAAGATCCGCCATGGCCGCGGAACGCGGCTGGTGATGGGCAATGCTCTCATCGGCAGGATGCTGCTTGCCGCGCGAAAGCTTGGGGTCACCATCCTCACCGAAACCGAGGCATTGGCGTTCACGACCGGGCCTCGCGGCGTAACAGGCGTGACACTCCGTCAGAAGGATACCGAACGGCAGATTCACGTCACGGGCGGGTTGATCCTCGCCTCCGGCGGCTTTGCCCGTCACCCGACCATGCGTGCAGACAAGTTGCCGCAACCACTGCCCGAATTCAGCCCGTCGGCGCCTGGTCATACGGGCACGCTGCATGATCTCGCCTTTACCGCGGGCGCCTATCACGGCGACACGGCGGCGCAGCCGTGCTTCTGGGCGCCGGTCTCGCATCGCAAGCGCGCCGATGGCTCGATGGCGGTTTTTCCGCATTTCGTCTTCGACCGTTCCAAACCCGGCATCATCTCGGTTGGCCGAGACGGTCGTCGCTTTGTCAACGAAAGCACCAGCTACCACCTGTTTGTGTCGGCCATGTATGCGGCGAACAAGGACGGCAGCCATGTGCCCACCTATCTGATTGCCGACGCTGCGGCGCTGAAGAAATACGGCATGGGGATGATCCGGCCCGGTGGTGCGAACATTGCCCCCTATCTTGCCGATGGCTACCTGACCGAGGCTGCGACGCTCGACGAACTCGCCAGAAAGCTCGGCATCGACGCTGCCGGCCTGAACGACAGCGTGGCCAGAATGAACGCCTATGCAAGGACCGGCACGGACGCCGATTTCGCCCGCGGCACCACCGTCTACGAAAAGGCCAATGGCGATCCGACGCATGGGCCCAATCCGACGCTCGGGCCGCTCGAGACGGCTCCCTATTATGCCGTCAAACTCTGGCCTGGCGATATCGGCTCGGCCATAGGCCTGGTCGGCGACGAAAATGCCCAGCTTCTGCGGCGCGACGGATCGGCGATCTCAGGTCTTTACGCCTGCGGCAACGATTTGCAGTCGATCATGGGCGGGGTCTATCCCGGCCCAGGCATCACGGTTGGCCCGGCGATCGTGTTCGGGGCCATCGCCGCCCGTCATGCAGCCCGCCGCGCCGTCGCTGCTCGCAAGGGAGAAGCTGCATGAGCCTCGTCCTTGTGACCGGCGGAACCGGCTTCGTCGGCCTGCGAACCTTCAGGGCATTGCAGGCGGCCGGGCACCGGGTCCGGATCTTCGACCTGGCTCCGAAGCCCGAACGACTATCCGTCACGGATGGCGTCGAGATCGTCTCGGGCGATATCACCGATGCCGCCGCGGTGGCGAAAGCTGCCGATGGATGCAACGGAATTGTCCATCTCGTCGGCCTGATGACGGTCGATTGTGCCCGCAGCCCGGCGCTCGGCACGCGCGTCAATCTTCTAGGCAGCATCAATGTGTTCGAGGCGGCAAAGGCAAAGCACCTACCGGTTGCCTATCTGAGTTCGGCCGGCGTGTTCGGACTCGACGATGCCGTCAATCCGAGGCCGATGACGGTCTATGGGGCGACAAAGCTTGCGGTCGAAGGCATGGCGCGGGCCTATTTGATCGACCACGGCATCCCGAGCCTCGGCCTTCGCCCCTACATCGTCTACGGCCCCGGCGAAAGCGCTGGCATCGCGGCTGGTCCGTCGATCGCGCTTGGAGCAGCCGTGCGCCGCGAACCGGCCGAAATCCATTTTTCCGGCCGCGTCGGCTTCGTCTACGTGGACGACGTGGCACAGATGTTATCGACCGCGATGACAGTGCCGCTGGAAGGAGCGACCGTTCTGACCATGGCCGGAGATACGGTGGAGATGACCGATTTTGTCGCCGAACTCAGTCACCAGTCCGGCTGGAACGAGATCCGGATCAGCGGACCGCCCTTGCGTATTCCCGCCGATTTGGCGTCGGACCCGGTGCCGCACATCCTAGGCAATCAGCCTGTCACGACTGTCGGCAACGGCATCGCCCGGGCCTTGGCCGAACTGAAGGAGACCGCCGGTGTTGAATAGTCCAACGTTTCGCCCCCATCGTCCATTTGCCGACGAAGGGGCCTATGTTTTTGTCGAGCTTGAGAACGACCGGACAAGGGTCGGATCGCATGCCGAGGGGAGGAAGGCGTGAGTATAAATATAAAGGTCGACGGGGAGACCAAGCTCTTCCCGATCATCGGCCATCCGATCGGACAGGTGAAATCGCCCGCTTCGCTCAGCCAGATCATGGCCGATCGCGGCTTTAACGGCATCGTCGCACCGGTCCATATTCTCCCCGAAGACCTGGCCGGCTGGCTGTCGCAGGCAAAGAGCATGCGCAATGTCGCGGGCATCATTGTCACGGTACCGCACAAAGTCCCCTGCCTCGAATTCTGCGCCCGCATATCGGCCCGCGCAAAGGCATCCGGCGCCGTCAACATCATGATCCGCGATGGCGACGACTGGGTGGGCGACGCGACCGACGGACACGGCTGCCTTGACGGTATCGCGGCCCAAGGCTTCGAGATCGCCGGCAAGTCTGCGCTTCTGGTGGGTACCGGCGGCGCCGGAGCGGCCATCGCCTACGAAATCCTGGCGCGCGGCGCCTCGGAACTGGCCCTGCACGATCTCGACACGCACAAACGCGATGCGTTGATCGCGCAGTTGAACAAGGCATTTCCGGGTCGTGCGCGGATAGGCTCAACAGATCCACGCGGTTTTGCACTGGTCGCCAATGCCACGCCACTTGGCATGCGTGAGACCGATCCCCTGCCGGTGCAGACGGATCTTCTGACCGCAGACCAGTTCGTCTCGGACGTCGTGACGCGGCCGGCCGTGCCGCCGCTGATTGCTGCTGCCCGCGACAAGGGCTGCGGCACCATGTCCGGGTCAGGCATGTTCGACGCCCAGGCCGTGCTGCTGGCCGATCTGTTGATGGGGACACGCACGATCGACGCCTAGGCGATCGAGACGAAGACACCGCAGGCCCGGGTCTACGCCCGGGCATGAGGATACGGCGACAAGGGAGGAGACCTGGCCGCCGGGACGGAAATATCGATCAGCCAAGGAGGAAGGTCATGATCAGAAAACTTATCACCACGACTGCAATGGTACTGGCGCTCGGCGCAATGCCGGCGCTTGCCGAACTGAAGGTCGGCTCGATCGTCGAGTTGTCCGGACCCGGTGCCGCGGCCGGCACCAACTTCCGCGATGGCGTGAAGATGGGCTTTGAGGAAATCAATGCCCAGGGCGGCATTCTCAAGGAGCCGGTCAAGGTTCTGGAATATGACAGCCAGACCGACCCACAGGTTTCGCGCGCCATGGTGCAGAAGGGTATCGACGACGGCATCTACGCGATCATGGGAACGGTGTTCTCGTCATCAACCGTGGTCAACATGCTGGTCGCGCGTCAGGCCGGCATTCCGCAGTTCACCGGCTCCGAGGCTCCGTCCATCGTCGCCATGAAAAACCCCTACATCTTCCGCACCGCCTTCGGCTCCCAAAAGGGCGTGCCGAAACTTGCCAAATACATGTCCGAGACGATGGGTCTGAAAAAGGTCGGCGTCGCCTGGGCCAATACCGAATTCGGCAAGGGCGGCCACAAGGCTTTCGTCGATGCGATGAAGGCTGCCAATATCGAGGTCGTCGTCGATGTGCCGTCTGAACAGGCGCAGGCTGACTTCTCCGCCGACGTGCTGAAGCTGAAGGGCTCCACGGCCGAAGCCTTCTTCATCTATTACACCGAGGAAGAAAGCGCCCGCTTCCTGCGCGAAGCCCGCAAGCAAGGCCTGAACAAACCGCTTCTCGGCGAAACTACTCTGATCGGCCACAAGGTCATCGAACTTGCCGGCGATGCGGCGAACGGCGCCATGGGCCATGTCGGTCTGACGCCCGATGCCGATATCCCCGCCGTCAAGGAAATGGTCGAGCGCTTCAAGACGAAGTTCAAGTACACGCCCGACCACAATGCCATCAAAGGCTACACCGCCGCCTGGACGTTGAAATACGTCACGGAAATGGTCGGCAAGCCGGACAGCAAGGCCATCGCGGAAAAGCTGCACGGTCTCAAGCTGACCGCCAAGGAGCACCCCGGCGTCCTGATGGATGTGAGTTGGGACGACACCGGCGAGATGTCGCGCGAAAGCTTTGTCGTGAAAGTCGAGAACGGCAAACAGGTGGTCCAGGCGGTGCTGCCGCCGAACTGATGCTGATCGCATGACGAGACAAGTGCCGGCGGTTCGCGCCGCCGGCACGTCGTCATCAATCCTGCACGTCACGCCGATTACCAGCCCGTGAGGACGACCCCATGGCCGAGTTTATCCAGATTATTGTCTCCGGTCTCGCCGCCGGCTCCATCTACGCCCTTGCGGCAGTCGGCTTCACCCTGTTGTGGCAGGCAACGCAAACCATCAACTTTGCCCAAGGCGAGTTCGTCATGCTGCCAGCGTTTTTCGTGCTGGTTGGTATGACAGTGTTTGGCCTGCCGCTATGGCCCTCCGTGGCGCTGGCGCTCGCGCTGTCGCTTCTTATCCTCGGCGTCGCCTTCAAGCGGCTGATCGTCGAACCGATGCTGCCGCACGGAACGCTGCCGCTGGTCATCGCCACCATTTCGCTCGGCCTCCTGATGAAGGAAAGCGTCAAGGAATTTTACGGCGCGACCGCCCAGCCCTTCCCTGCGATCTTTCCGCAGACGGTCTACGAGATCGCCGGCGCCAGCGTTTCTATGCAAGATATCGGCAATCTCGTTGTCTCGATGCTCGCAATCGGCAGCCTGCAGCTGTTTCTCAACCGAACACGGACCGGCCGCTGCATGCAGGCCAGCGCCCAGAATCCGGCGGTTGCCGAAATCCTCGGCGTCAACGTCAAGCGCATGGTGCTCTATACATTTCTGATCAATGCCGGCCTTGCCACCGTCGCCTCGGTACTGATCTCGCCGATCTATCTTGCCAAGTTTTCCAATGGTGAAACGCTCGGTCTCGTCGCTTTCATCGCCGCTATCGTGGGCGGGTTTAACCAGATCCGCGGCGCGCTGGTCGGCGGCCTGCTGATCGGCGTGATCGACAATCTGTCAGCCGTCTACATCTCCGCCCAGTACCGCTCGGCCATGCCGCTTCTGCTGCTGATCGCCATCATCCTCTTGCGTCCGCAGGGCCTGCTCGGCACCTCGGAAGGGAGAACCGTATGATCCGCCTGAAACCGTTTCTGCTTCTGCTGGGTATTGCTGCCCTCGTCGCCGCTCCGATCGGCCAGGGCAACTACATTGTCTACACGCTGGCCTCGTGGCTGATTTTCTCGATCACTGCCATGGGCCTCAACCTGACGCTCGGTTATGCCGGACAAGTCAGCCTGGCGCAGGCCGCCTTCATGGGCATCGGCGCTTACATCACCGCGCTGATGACGCTCAACGGCATTCACTGGGGACTGGCCGTGATCGTGTCGATCGCAGCAAGCTTCGCGGTCGGCTTGCTGCTCGGCTACCCCGCGCTGCGGGTTCAGCACCACTTCCTCGCCTTCGTCACGCTTGCCTTCAACACACTGTTGTTCCTCGTGCTGCGCAACGAGGAAGAGATAACCGGCGGGTCGTTCGGCCTTGTCGGCATGCCTCGACCGTCGTTTTTCGGCATCACCACCGACGGCAACATCGCCTTTTACTATTTCACGCTGGTCTGCTTCGTCGTGTCCGCTAGCGCCATGTGGTGGATCCTGCGCTCTCCCTGGGGGCGAGCCTTCAGGGCGCTGCGCGAAAATCCGATCCGCGCCGAAAGCCTTGGCCTTAAGGTTCGACGCCAGACACTGCTTGCCTTTGCCATCGGCTCTGCGTTCGGCGGTCTTGCCGGCGCGCTGCAGGCACCGCTGGTGCAGTTCATCGAGCCCAGCAGCTTTGCACTGATCCATTCCCTGAAAATCCTGCTGATGGTGGTGGTCGGCGGTTCGGGCTTCTTCTTCGGCCCGATGCTGGGTGCCGCCGTGGTGATCCTCCTGCCGGAACTGCTGCGCTTCACGGAAGGCTATTACCTGATCATCTACTCGACGCTGGTGATCGTCCTGATGGTGTTTTCGCCAACCGGCCTGATCGGGGCCGGCAAGAAACTCGCGGAAAGGTTCCGGCCAAAGCATGAGGCCCGCCGCGATCTCAAACAGGGAGTCCAGCTATGAATGCGGCGGCCCAGGAGGTCATTCTTTCGGTTCACAACATCTCGAAACGGTTCGGCGGCATCCGTGCCGTCCACCAGGTCAGCTTCGATGTGCACAAAGGCGAGATTCTCGGATTGATCGGCCCGAACGGGTCGGGCAAATCGACGCTGTTCAACTGCATTCTCGGCCAGTCGAAGCCGACCGAGGGTCACTGCAAGATCAACGGCAAGTCCACCGACGGCGTAAGGCCTGCCGACCTTTCATTGTTGGGCGTTGGACGCACCTTCCAGCAGCTCTCGGTCTTCCCCAACATGACGGTGCTCGACAATATCATTGTGGCAGGCCAGGAACATGAAGGCTCGATGCTGTCGCGCCTGTTCGGCAAATCGGATGCGGGACTGACGACGAAGGCCGAACAGCTGATCGAGTTCTTCCGGTTGACGCCTTACCGCGATACGCCGGCGGGCTCGCTCTCCTATGGCCAGCAAAAGCTGGTCGATGCGGCCATGGCCTTCATGGCCGGACCCGGGATCGTGCTTCTCGACGAGCCGGCAGGCGGAGTCAACCTGACCATGCTTGGGCATCTCAAGGACCGGCTGATCACCTACAACCGCGAACATGGCACGACCTTCGTGGTCATCGAACACAATATGGAATTCGTCATGTCGCTCTGCACCCGCGTCATCGTGCTGGCGCAGGGCGAGATCATCGCCGAGGGGACACCGGATGAAATCCGGGCGAACCAATTGGTCATCGACGCGTATCTCGGAGGCTGACATGCTGGAAGTGAAAAACCTCAATGGCGGTTACGGCCGTATCACAATCCTCAACGGGACGTCTTTCAGCATACCGAAGGCGTCCATCACCACGGTGATCGGTCCGAACGGCGCTGGCAAATCCACGGTGTTCAAGGCGATCTTCGGGTTGCTCAACATCAATTCCGGCTCCATCCACCTGGAAGGCGAGGACGTGACGCGAAAGCGCCCGGCCGACATGATTGCCCGTGGCGTTACCTACGTGCCGCAGGGCCGCAATGTCGTGCCGCAACTGTCCGTGCTGCACAATCTCGAACTCGGCGGCATTACCGCCAAGGATCAGGCGCGGGTGAAAATGCGGATGGAACAGGTGATGGACCAGTTCCCGATGCTGCGCCAGCGCAAGGACCAGAAGGCGATCGAGCTCTCCGGCGGCCAGCAGAAACAGCTTGAGATCGCCCGCGCGCTGCTGCTCGATCCGAAGCTGATCCTGATCGACGAACCGTCGATCGGCCTGTCCCCCAATCTCGTGCAGGAGGTGTTCCAGACGCTGACCCGCCTGCGCGACCAGGGCGTAACGATCCTGATGGTCGAACAGAATGCCAAGGCGGCGCTCGCCATGTCCGATTACGGGCTGGTGCTGGAACTCGGCCAGACGCGTATGTTCGACAAGTCGGATAAGCTGCTCAATGATCCGCGTGTCGGCCAGCTGTTTCTCGGCGGTCACATCGAGGATGCCGCCTGATCGATCCTCGCGATCGCATAACCTTTTCGGCGACGCGTTCTCAAGGGGACGCGTCGCCGAAATCACCGAACGCGGTCCAGCCGCCGTCGACCGGCAGCACCACGCCGGTGATCGCCGATGCCGCTGGAGAGGCTAGAAAATTGACGGCGGCCGCCACCTCCTCGGCCATGATCAGTCGCCCGATCGGCGTGCGGCGGCGAAGCGTTGGCAGATCGATCCGGCCTGCGGCCGCCAGCTTTTCCACCAGCGCCGTCTGCACGAAAGCCGGCGCAACGGCATTGACCCGCACACCACGCCCAGCCCACTCGCAGGCCATCGCCCGCGTCATGGCAACGATCCCGGCCTTGGCAGCACCATAGGCATTGCGCTTGGGAAGACCCGTCAGTCCCGCGATCGAGGACAAATTGACGATTGCGCCATCGCTACGCGCGACCATGCCACGCGCTACTTCCCGCGACATCAGAAACGTGCCGGCCAAATGCACGTCGAGGACGCGACGGAACGCCTCTATCCCCTGCTCCAGCGTTGGCAGGTGGCTGTCGCCGATCCCGGCATTGTTGACCAGCACATCGAACGGCGCTGAACCAGCTACCGCGGCCACCTGCGCCTCGTCGGTCACATCGCACGCCATGCCGCGATGGACATCGCCCAGCTCAGACGCCCGCTCAGCAGCCTTGTCGCCGTCGATATCGGCGATCGTGATGCGGTGGCCGCTTTGTGCAAGCGCTCGGGCGATTGCAAGGCCGATCCCGTCGGCGCCACCGGTGACCAGAGCTTCACGCATAACCAGGCCTCGGCACCATTCCCATCAGCGACTGCGACAGTCCCCCATCGACGAGGATGTCCTGTCCCGTGATGTAGGATGCGCGCGGCGAGGCGAGGAACAAAGCCGCGTTTGCCACATCTTCGGGGCTTGCGATACGGCGGATGGGGACCATGGCTTCGCGCCGCGCTTTGACCTGCGGATCGGCGTAGAAGGTTTCGGAAAGCGTCGTGCGCACCAGTCCCGGGCTCAACGTGTTCGAGCGGATGCCCTTCGGTCCCCATTCATAGGCAAGCTGTCGCGACAGCATCAGGATCGCCGCCTTCGATGCGGAATAGGCGCCGCTTGCGGGTTGAGGGTGGCTGCCCGAGATGCTTGCCACATGCACCAATGCGCCCCGCCCACGGGACATCATGCCGCGACCGAACGCCTGCGCGGTCACGAGATAACCCGTGAGGTTGACGGAGAGCATCGCCGACCAGTCGGCCTCGGAGACGCTTTCGAGCGGGCCGGGCCGCAGAATTCCGGCGTTGTTGATGAGGATATCAGCGCCTCCCTGCGCCTCGACCGCCTCCGCCGCTGCGGCAACGTCGTCTGCCCGCGACACATCACACTTGAGCGAGAAACTACCCATACCCAGTTCGGCAGCGAGCGACGCCGTCTGCGCCTCGTCACGGTCGAGCAGCACGACCCGCACACCTTCCGCAGCGAAGGCGCGCGCCAGCCCCTGACCGATGCCGCCTCCGGCGCCGGTGATGACGGCCGTCTTTCCCTCCAGTCCAAGCCAGCTCATGCCGCGTCTCCCTCCCCCGTCGCCGCCGGTGCGATCCCTGCGAGATAGCGCCCGGTGATCCAGCCGAATGTCATTGCCGGGCCGAGCGTGATCCCGGCACCGGGATAATTGCCGCCCATGATCGAAGCCCGGTCGTTACCAACCGCAAACAGGCCATCGATCACCCGGCCATCCCGATCGACGACCGCGCCCTCCACTGTGGTTTTCAGTCCGTCGAACGTTCCGAGGTCGCCGATTTCCAACCGGACGGCGTAGAACGGCCCTTGCTCCACAGGCGCAACCGAAGGGTTGGGCTTGTGGTCGGGATCGGCGAGGTATCGGTTGAAGGTCGTCTCGCCCCGATGGAACTGTTCGTCTAGGCCTTGCCTGGCGCCCCGGTTGAATTCGGCCACGGTCGCCACCAGACCGGTCGCATCGATCCCGCAGACCTTGGCGAGATCGGCAAGCGTCTTGCCTTTCTTGAGGTACCCGTTCCGTAGCCACGGCAGGAGTGGCACCGGC
Source organism: Neorhizobium sp. DAR64862/K0K3 (assembly GCF_050500185.1). Lineage (NCBI taxonomy): Bacteria > Pseudomonadati > Pseudomonadota > Alphaproteobacteria > Hyphomicrobiales > Rhizobiaceae > Neorhizobium > Neorhizobium sp. DAR64862/K0K3. Next base: position 357,318 of record NZ_CP191450.1, on the reverse strand, counting down.
GCCGGCTTTGCGTGGCCAAGACCATACTTGCGGATCGCCCGATGGTCGCAAATCAGCCACGCGCCCCCCTCGCCCGCCGCAACCATGGCAGCGCCGACATCGTGGTAGCTCTCGCTCTCATTGGTAAATCGCCGGCCATTGGACAGAACGGCGATCATGCCCGGCTTGTAGCGATCGAGCAGATGCGGAAAATAGCCTATGCCTGGCACACGGCTGATCGGCATCCAGGCGGCCGGCTGGGCGAATTGGGCATCAAATGCGCCGCCTGCCTCTTCGCCGAGACGGATGCCGTCACCGGTATTGCCCTCCGGTACCGGCGAAAAATGCTCACCGCCTGCCTTGAGATGGGCGTAGATCCCGGCTCGCCTCGCGAGATCCTGCGCATATCCTCCGCAAGCAAGGACTACGCCCCGCCGGGCGACGATACGGCCGGGTGACGCGCCACCGACCTCGACACCGGTGATACGACTACCGTCCTTGGTCATCCGTAGCGCCGGCGTATCGGTCAGGATCGGAATATCGAGATCGAGACAGGCTGCGGCCAGCCGCGCTGCCAGCGCGTTGCCGCTCGTGACCTGGACGCCGCGGCCGTGACGCACAACCTCGCCGGCATGCGCGACAAGGCGTTTCATCACGTAGGAAAACGAGGTCAGCGATTTGGTGGCGTTGAAGAAATGCCTGATATCGGCATTGGACGAGTTGAACATCATGCCCATGAACGTGATCGAGCCGAGCGGCGGCCGCAGCCGGGCAAGATCGCTGCCGAGCACGCTGCTGTCGAAAGGCGCCGCCAGCACCGAGCGCCCGACATCGACGCCGCCATCCACCGTCGGGTGATAGTCCGGGTAAAGCGTGGGGACGAATTTCACCACCGTCTCGCGTTCGAACCAGTCGAGCATTTTCGGACCGGCCTCGAGAAACGCGTCGATCGTTTGCGCGTCGAACCAGTTCCCGGTCTCGGCCTTGAGGTAACGGCGCGCCGCGTCGCGCGTATCGTTCGGGTTGTTCGATTTCCCGTGCCGGTTTCCAGGTATCCACAGCACGCCACCCGAAAACGCGGTCGTGCCGCCGAATACCGGCTCCTTCTCGATCACGATGACCGACAGGCCGTGTTTCCTCGCCGTGATCGCGGTGGCAAGCCCTCCCGCGCCCGATCCGACGACCAGCACGTCACAGACGTGCCCCTCCTCCCTCTTCGGCTCCATCCGCTTCTCCCGGTCGCGTTTGATGGAGATCTTGCTAACCCGCATACCGGGGATGACCAATGGACGCCGTCGCGCAATTGTTGCACTATTTGGCAGGGAGATAATGAGGAGCACACATGGGAAGCTTGGCCGCAGGCGGCATTCCGCTTTACTATCTCTATGGCGATCAGGGTGCCGACGTCGATCTGGACTTCCTGCATATCGAACCCTTGCGTGACCGCAGCGGGCCAAACGATTGGAGAATTCGTCCGCATGCCCATCCGGACCACATGCAGGTTCTGCTCGTTAGAGAGGGGGGTGGAACGATCCGCATGGAGGATCAAATCTCATTCATACCCGCGCCTGCGATCATGGTCGTTCCAGCCGGAATTGTTCACCAGATCGATTTTGATCCGGGGACTGACGGCTACGTGGTGACGGCCGCACTCGGTTGCCTGAAGGCAGCGTCAAGCTCGGACCCGCGGCTCGAAACGGCCGCATCGAGACCGGCAGTCTACCCGATCGAAGGAACCGGCGTCAGCATTCCGGCCGTCGTCGATACGTTTCACTGGCTGCATCGGGAATTCATCTGGTCGGCACCTGGCCGGCGCATATCGATGATGGCACACTACATGCGGCTGCTCGTGATCGTGCTGAGGCTTAACATCACCCATGACGAGACCGGTATATCCACGCCAGACCGGGGTTATGATCTGCTTTTGCGCTACAGGGCCCTTCTGGAACGCCACTTCCGGACGGAGCGATCCTTGACCTTCTACGCGAAAGAGCTGGCGGCGACGCAGGCGCGGCTCAATGCGGCCTGCAAGGCTCGCGCCGGCAAGACCGCGTCGGACCTGCTCTACGAGCGGCTGTTGATGGAAGCCAAGCGCTACCTCGTCTATACCGAGAGCAGCGTCGCGCAGGTGGCCCATATGACCGGTTTCGACGACCCCGCCTATTTCAACCGCTTCTTTACCCAGCGTGTCGGAATCTCTCCGGGGACCTATCGCAAACAGGCGGCACGACACGACAACTGATAGGCTCAATTGTCCAATCTCTTGCAGACCTTATCCATGTTCGCGGCCGGTCCGGCGTGCCAGATTGACGCGATGGGAGACGGTGATGATCCACGAATGGCGAACCTATCAGCTAAAGCCGGGCGCAACCGGCGAGTACCTCGCGCTGCTTGCAGACCTCGGGCTTCCACTTGTGACACGGCACCTGCCACTTCTCGGCTACTGGCAGGCGGAAACCGGCCCTCTGAACGTGATCCACCATCTCTGGACCTATGCGGACTGGGCTGAACGCGAAGCATGCCGCGCCGCACTCTCGAATGAAGAGGCTTGGGTAAACGGCTTCATCCCCCAGGCTTTCCCGATGGTGTTGCAGCAGCACAACTATCTGGCGACGCTTGGGCGCGGATCACCCGTTTTCGACACGGCCGTCGCCGACCGTCACAGGCAGCATGGCCCACGGCCCGCAGGCACGCCCTTATTTGCCCCTGACTGTGCAGGATTGGTGACCGGGCATGCGCCGCCTGATGCGGTCGCGCTGCTCGAGCCGTTTTCCGGTTCAGTTAGAGGTCCACTTGCCCTGCTTCCACGTCACGCTGATCCGTTGAGGTTCGTCGGTGGGTATGACGGACAGCACACCGTGCTTCGCCCCTTGTCATTTTCGCCGCTATGAGCGCTGTGCAAATTGCCGCTACACCTGCGCAAATGTCTCTTTCAGTTTCAAGCCGAGCGTTACCGCACGCGCTATCATCAGGATCATCATCGCTGTCCACAACCCTTCATTTCCCCAGATCTGCTGCAGACCATAAGCGGTGGCGATGAAGATGCAGGTGGAGATGATCATGCTGTTGCGCATATCGCGGGCGCGCATGGCTCCGATCATGATGCCATCAAGCATGAAGCTGGTCACGGAAACGAGCGGCAACGCGATCAGGAAGGGAAGCAGGGCAATGGCGGCGGTACAGACATCTTCCTGATCGGTGAGGAGCGAGACGATCGATGAGCCAGCGAAGGCGTAAACGACCGAAAACAGAAACGCCACCAGCCCCGACCACACAAACGCGGCCTTGATCACCTGGGCAAGCGCCTTTTTTTGCCGCGCGCCGATGACTGAACCGACCAGGGTTTCAGTGGCGTTCGCAAACCCGTCCAACCCATAGGATGTAAAGCCGTGGAGGTTGAGAAGGATGGCATTGGCGGCGAGGATCGTGTCGCCTTCCTTGGCACCGCTGCGGGCAAACCAGCCGAAACAGAGCAGAAGGAAGAAGCTCCGCAGAAAGATGTCCCGGTTGACCGCGACCAGCCGTCGAAGTGCCAATCCGTCCAGCAGCTCTTTCATCCGCACTGCGGGATGTGCACCGAACGGCTTGATGATGAAGAGGCCTGCGATCAAGGCCACCCATTCGGCAAGGGCGGTCCCCGCCCCAATCCCGGCGACACCCCAGTCGAAAACAAGAACCAGCGTGAGAGTTGCGAGCAAGTTGACGATGTTAAGGGCGACTTGTAGCGCCAGTGAGATCATCACGCGCTGGCAACCGAGAAGGTAGCCGAGAAGGACAAAATTTCCGAGCGTCGCAGGCGCTGACCAGATTCTGGCGAATGCATAATCCGACGCGCTCCGGTAGACCGCTTCACTGCCGCCGAGGAATCCGAGTCCGATCTCGATGATCGGCTTTTGCAGCAGGATGATCACGGCACCGCCGGCAGCGGCGATAAGCAGCGCCCGAAACAGATGCATGCGCATGAGCGTGCTATCTTTGGCACCCCATGCCTGGGAGACCAGACCGGTCGTTGCCATGCGCAGAAAACTGAAACTCCAGAAAAGGAAATTGAACAGCACGCCGCTCAGCGCGACCCCGCCGAGAAAGAAAGACCCCGGGAGATGTCCCGCCACCATCGTATCGACAAGTGACAGGATCGGCTGAGCCAGATTTGCGAGAATGATGGGAAGCGCCAGAAAGACCATCCGACGGTTCCAGTTTTCATTTGCTCCCTGTTCCGGCAAGATGGTCATAAGCCGAAAGGGCCTAAGCAGAAGAGCTTCGCCTGCCCTATAGTCTTGATCGACATCGTATTGCCCCCATCGGTCGGCTTTTTGTTGGACCTCATGTTGGCTTCACCAGTCCATGACGACCTTTCCGGAATTGCCGGAGCGCATGGCCTCGAACCCGTCTCTGAAGGAGTCGATGCCGATGCGGTGGGTAATGAGAGGCGAAAGGTCGAGGCCGCCCTGCACGAAGGCGATCATCTTGTACCAGGTCTCGAACATTTCCCGCCCGTAGATGCCCTTGAGATTGAGCATCTTGAAGATCACCTTATTCCAGTCGATCTCGAACCCGGTCGGCGCGATGCCGAGAATGGCAATCTTGCCGCCATTGTTCATCTTGTCGATCATGTCGCGGAAGGCGGGGGCCGCGCCCGACATTTCCAAACCGACATCGAAGCCCTCGGTCATACCGATGCGCTTCATCACGTCCGACAGGTTTTCCTTGGACGCATCGACGACGTGGTCGATGCCGAGCTTTTCGGCAAGTGCCAGACGCACCGGGTTGATGTCGGTGATCACGACCTTGCGGGCGCCCGAGCGCTTGGCAACCATCGCACCCATGATGCCGATCGGACCGGCTCCGGTCACCAGGACGTCCTCGCCGACCAAATCGAAGGAGAGAGCGGTGTGCACGGCGTTGCCGAACGGATCGAAGATCGCGGCAATCTCGTCCGGCACATCATCCGGGATCGGCACGACATTGTCTTCGGGAATGCAGACGAATTCGGCAAAAGATCCGGGCCGGTGGACACCCACGCCCAACGTGTTGCGGCAAAGGTGTCCGCGCCCCGCGCGGCAGTTGCGGCACTTGCCGCAAACGATATGCCCCTCGCCGGAGACGCGCGCGCCGACCTGGACCTTGGTGACCGCAGAGCCCACCTGCGCGATCTCACCGCAGAACTCGTGGCCGACGACCATCGGCACCGGAATGGTTTTTTGGGCCCAACTGTCCCAGTTCCAGATATGAACGTCGGTGCCGCATATCGCGGACTTCTTCACCCGGATCAGCACGTCGTTGGGGCCGGGGTCCGGAACAGGGATATGCTCCATCCAGAGACCGGTTTCGGCTTTCGACTTGACGAGGGCGCGCATCATGTTGGTCATCGAAAAATTCCTGTCAATGAGTTGGATCGGTTCGGGCCGGGCATCTACTCGATCACGCGCAGTTCCCTGCCGACCTCTTCGAACGCCGCAATGGCCCGGCGCACATCGTCCTCACTATGCGCCGCAGACATCTGGGTGCGGATACGCGCCTGGCCTTTCGGTACGACCGGGAAGGCGAAGCCGACGACGTAGACACCCTTTTCCAGCATCCTCGCCGCCATGTCCTGCGCCAGCGACGCATCGCCGAGCATAACGGGAATGATCGGATGCCCCTCGCCCGCCAACGTGAACCCAAGCTTGCTCATTTCATCGCGGAAGAGGCGGGAATTGGCTTCTAGCCGGGCGCGCAATGCGTCACCATTGTCGATCAGGTCAAACACCTTCAGCGAGGCGCTCGCAATCACCGGAGCGAGGGTGTTGGAAAACAGATAGGGACGCGAGCGCTGGCGCAGCCAGTCGACCACTTCCTTCTTGCCGGACGTATAGCCGCCGGATGCACCGCCGAGCGCCTTGCCGAGCGTGCCGGTGATGATATCCACCCTGCCCTCGACGCCGCAATGTTCCGCCGAGCCGCGACCGTGCTTGCCGACGAAGCCGACGGCATGGCTGTCATCGACCATGACCATGGCGCCATATTTCTCGGCAAGGTCGCAGACGCCCGCAAGATTGGCGATGATGCCGTCCATCGAAAACACGCCGTCTGTGGCGATCATCTTGAACCGGCTGCCTTCGGCCTTTTTCAGTTCCTCCTCCAGCGCCGCCATGTCGTTATTGGCGTAGCGGAAACGTTTCGCCTTGGAGAGGCGCACCCCGTCGATGATCGAAGCGTGGTTGAGTGCGTCCGATATGATCGCGTCCTCCTCGCCGAGAAGCGTCTCGAACAATCCACCATTGGCATCAAAGCAGGACGAATAGAGGATCGTACCCTCCAATCCCAGAAACTTCGAAATCCGGTCTTCGAGCTGCTTGTGCTCTTCCTGCGTCCCGCAGATGAAACGCACAGATGCCATGCCGTAGCCGTAACGATCCAGCGCGTTCTTGCCGGCTTCGACCAGTTCGGCGTTGTCGGCAAGGCCAAGGTAATTGTTGGCGCAAAAATTTAAAACCTTGCGACCAGATGCGACTTCGATCTCGCCGGCCTGTTTGGAAACGATCACCCGCTCGGTCTTGTAGAGACCCGAAGACCTCAGACCCGCAAGTTCGGTGGAGAGATGTGCGAGGAATGCGTTGCTCATTGTGAATGCAACCTTGTTTGCCTCCGACGCATCCGCGTCGCGGCTTGGAGAAATTCGGATATGGGACAGGAGAAGCGCGTTGACGCTCCTGCCTCCCCTGCCTCGACCTTAAGCTGCTCGGTCCGTTTGCCGGACGATGAAGCAATGATCGAAGGCTTACGATGGTCACGCGGCCGAGGGTGCAAACCCGTTTTGGCAAAGGGTCTTTAATTCATCCAATGACATTACGTCTAGATCAAGCGCGTTGAGAAGATCGTTCTCAGCCGCGAAATCACGCCCGTACATCGCCGAGAAGATCCGGACACCGGCTTCGTGGAGCCGGTACCGTCTCGTGACATGGATCCTGCGCGTTGCAGCAAGGCGCGCGACGTACGTGCGCCAGACCCTACCGGACATCTGAACACACCCGTGTGTTCAGATGTCCGGTAGGGTGCATTTCTGTCTTTTGGCCGTCGGCCGGCAGCGCAACGACCAACATGTTTGCGTCTTTTCCCTGGGTGGCCGCTTCGGTCACAGCCGTGGTGTTGAAAGCGCCGCCGATCGCCCATCGGCTACAAAAGATTGTCCCCACACCCGAAGCAGACCAAAGGATACTGCCATCTCCGTGCTACTCACCGAAAGCTGCCACTGCCACTGCAATCCAACGCACTAGCCGGAAAGGCCAATGCAGTTGTCTGATACCCACTGCGTTTTTTGGAACGATAACCGCGTCGGTCTGTTGTAGGGCCACATGCAGGGAGTGGGACATGCGCAAAGTACTGGTGGTGGACGACGAGGTGTTGATCCGGATGACGGTCACAGACGCCCTGGAGGATGCGGGGTTCGAGGTCATAGAAGCCGGCACGGTGGACGAGGCCCTGGACAAGATTGACGACGGGACCATTCACTTCCTGTTCACGGATATCCAGATGCCAGGCCTTCTGACGGGTGTGGACCTTGCCCACGAAGTCGCCGCTCGCTTCCCTCACGCCGGGATCGTGGTTGCCTCCGGTCGCATCACGCCCGGTGAGATCGATCTGCCATCTTCGGCACAATTTTTCTCCAAGCCGTATGACCTTGATCTGATCGTTGCGCGCTTCGAGTCGATGTCGAAAAGCGCTGATCAGCGCGCTTCATCTAGCCATGTTTCCGAAACAAGCGGACGCTAACTTATTCACCGGCAACCGAGGCGACCGCGCAGACGTTCAACGACAAAACAGCTGCGCGTTAGCCCGTCGGTTTTCCGGCGCGGGCTTGCGGCCGAGGCCTTTTCCAAGCGGTCAAGAGGCAAGCCGGCTCGTGTCGATGATAAGCGTGACCAGCGCTCCGTCCGGTGTCCAGTTATAGGAGATCGTTCCTCCAAGGTGAGCGGACATGGTACGGTCCAGCATTCTGCTACCGTAGCCGGCCGGGCCCTGTGGGAAGACAACCTCGGGCCCGCCCTGCTCGATCCAGGTCACCATCAGATTGTTCTCCTCGACCGATCCGGACACATCCAGTGTTCCGGTGCCGACTGACAGGGCGCCGTATTTCAGTGAATTCGTGGCGAGTTCGTGGATCACCAGCGAGAGGCCTGTGGCTGCCGCCTCTCCCACGCCCATCCTTGGAACTGCTACCCGAATACGGCCAGCAAACGCCGCCGTCTCGTCATAGGGGGAGAGCAAGATCGTGATCAGGTCACCGAGAAGAGCGGCCTTGCCCTGCCCGCCAGGTAAAGGCCGGACAAGGTCGTGAGCACGGCCGAGAGCGGTTAGCCTTAGAGTGAGCTGTGAGGTCATATCGGCGATCGAACTCGAGGACCGGGATGTCATCTGCGTCAGCCCTGACGCGATGGCGAGCAGGTTCTTGACCCGGTGGCTCATTTCTCCGGCGAGAAGCTCATGCCCTTCTTCAGCCTGCTTGCGGCCTGTGACATCGAGAAAGATGCCGGTCATCTGCCGAGCCAGAATATCCTCATCGCTCCCCTGACCGCGTGCTGAGATCCAGCGAACTTCAACATCGCTCATGATCCTGAAGTCGATCTCGTAAGGTCCAACGACGGCACGTGTTGCCGAGAACGCTGCCCTCACACGATCGCGGTCGGCCGGATGGACCTTGGCCGACAGGTCCTCAAAGGACAGGACGCCATCGACCTCCAAATCCCATAGTGCATATCCACGCTGGTCCATCGTGAACGCGTCCGTATCGACGTTCCAGGTCCACAGCGCCACGCCTGCCGCCTTGATCGCGCGTCGCAGCTGACCGGATGTCCACTCGGTGTTCTGGTCCATCAAGATGGCATCCTTAAAGGTCGGACTTGCGGGCGCGCATTGCGATCAGGCCTGCGGATGCCTTGGCGATGTCGTCGGCATCCTTCGCGAGGCGTGCCTGCCGCAGCCTTTGTGTTTTCGTCTCGCGCGCCGCAACGAGGGAGTCCATTTCCGCGACGGCGTGATTTCGGGCAAAGAACTGCGTCTGCGTGTTGCCGAAGGCAATCTCGGCCTGCTGTCTGGATTTCGAATGGGTCTGTGTCATGGATTTTCCTGTGGTTGAGCCTGCTTTGAGCGAGCCAACAAAAAAGGCCAGGCTATAAGCCCGGCCTCTCAGATAACTTGGTGTCGTCGGTGCCAGTACATCCGTGGTCAAGGACGAAACCAGGTACGATTAGGCAGCCTGAAGGTTGCAGGCCGACATCTTGCCCGACTTCGCGTCGCGCTCGAGTTCGTAGCCAAGCTTCTGGCCTTCTACGATTTCGCGCATTCCCGCGCGCTCGACGGCAGAGATGTGGACGAACGCGTCAGCGCCGCCGTTGTCAGGCTCGATGAAGCCGAAACCCTTGGTGGAATTAAACCATTTTACTGTGCCTGTGGTCATGATGAACCCTTTCAAAGCAATGTTGAGTGACCGTAGGACCGAAGCCGAACGGATGAGTGTAACGATTGATTTTGAGAGGGAAGTTCGTTCAGAGCGCGGTGCCAATCGCGCGGTAACCAAAGTTCAGCAAGCAAAAGATCGATAAACCAAAGATAGAGACGAAGGGCCGCCAAGTCAACCTTTAGTTTTGACCTGCTCTGCAGACCCGTCCCGCACGACGAGGTTCGTTAGGGCTTGTCCGCCAACTGCCCCGCGCATACAGTCTGAAGAGGATGGTTGTGTATGCCAGCGTCCAAAAGAACTTGCCTCCGTCCGCGACGCACCGACGCTCATAGACTCTTTTCGGCCAAACTTCTCGCGCAGCCAAGGGAAACCGAAGCCAACAGGCCCCGTCCAACCTTAACAGCTCCAAAGATTGCGACCTTCCTTTGATCGACCCCCTTCACATGACAGCGCTTAAACGACTTGGTTGGTCGGACTTCTTTTCGGATCAGCTCACATCCGATGGAGACGAACTCGCGCCGCGGCGCATTGCCTCCGTCCACCGGTCGCGCGTGGAGGCTATTGATGCCGGTGGTCCGGCCGCCCTCGAGCTCCCAGCCAACGCCAACACAGCCGATTTCGCGGTCGGCGATTGGATCCTCGCCGACCCGATCAGCGGCATGCTGGTTCGCCGTCTCGAACGGAAAACTCTCTTTCAACGACGTGCGGGGAACGACACGATCCCGCAACTGGTTGCTGCCAACGTCGATACCCTGTTCATCGTGACGTCCTGCAACGCCGAATTCAACCTTTCAAGGTTGGAACGGTATCTGATCCTGGCCGAACAAGCCGGGAGCAACCCGGTGATCGTCCTGACAAAGGCGGACACGACCGAAGACGCTGACGTCTTCCGGGTCCAGGCGCAGGGACTGCAGCCTGGCCTGCCCGTTATCCTCCTGAACGGACGCTCGGTAGAGGCACGCGAACTCCTGGCGCCGTGGTGCGGCGAGGGACAGACCTGCGCGCTCGTGGGATCGTCGGGCGTTGGGAAATCAACCCTGGTCAACTCGCTCGTCGGGTCTCAGTCGGACACACAGAAGACCGGCACGATCCGGGAATACGACTCGCAGGGCAGACACACCACGACGGCACGATCGCTGCACGCGCTACCGGGTGGCGGATGGGTGATCGATACACCCGGGATCCGGACGCTGTATGTAAGTGATGTTGCCGACGGTATCGATGTCTTCTTTTCCGATATCGCCGAACTGGCATCGCAGTGCCGGTTTCGCGATTGCAGCCATGTCCACGAACCCGGATGTGCCGTTCAGGCTGCAGTCGCAAGCGGCGAACTTGCAGGCGATCGTCTCGACCGGTGGCGAACCCTGGTCACCGAAAATCGGGACAGGACGCCGGTCGTCAGCGGTCCCCACGGCAACAAGATTTCCAGAAGAAAGCGCCACTAGGCGCGACCTGCCGCATGCTTGGCCGAAGCGCTTTCCTGAAGGGATGAGCCGCGAAGCGTGCAGATTCGTGACGCTTTGCCTCATCGGCTCGTTGCCCGTCGTAGCCGACGCTACACCGTCCCCGATGTTTGAGAGCCGCTGATGGGGTGCCGGATCTTCATATTGCGAGAGGCGCATATGGCAGTGAGAGGATGCCCCGCCGTGCCCTCCCTGATTGTATCGAGATGGATCGGCGGGAACCGCTTTCATTTGTGCTTCTGCAATAAAATTACTCTAGGCACCCTGATCGCGACACCATGGTATTCGCTGCTCGGTTTACCTGAACGTAAAATGTCGCTGCTTTCTCGATTCACGGTCTGGCGCGGATGCGAGGTCACGATACCCGGGCTACCGCCCCTGCAGGACCCTGCAATTATGAGGTTAGTCGAGGCGCGCGGATATACACTCCGCATTTGAGTCGAGAGCAAAAAAGCCTTGCGGTTCCGATATTTCTGGCATTCACTCGCCCAATCGGACGGAAAACCAGGAGGATAACGGTATGTCATCTCGTCTCATGCGTGCGGCTGCGGTCGCTTTGCTCGGATCAACTCTGCTGGCCGGGGCACCGGCATTTGCTGAAACGGTGCTTCATCGTGGCAATTCCGGCGAACCGCAGACGCTCGATCAGGCCCAGACCTCGATCAATATCGAAGCCTTCATCCTGAAGGATCTTTATGAAGGTCTGACGATCTACGACGCTGCGGGCAAGATTGTACCGGGTGCAGCGGAGTCGTGGAAGGTCTCCGACGACGGACTGACATACACGTTTAAGCTGCGCGAGAATGCCAAGTGGTCCGATGGCTCGCCCGTCACGGCGCAGGATTTCGAATTCTCGTTCAAGCGCGTGGAAGATCCGAAGACCGCCGCGAAATATGCGAACATCCTCTACCCGATCAAGAACGCGGAAATGGTCAACACCGGCAAGGCCGATCCGAAGGAACTCGGCATCAAGGCCGTCGATGACAAGACGTTCGAGATCACCCTCGAGCGCCCGACCCCCTTCTTCCTTGAACTTCTTGCTCACCAGACTGCCCTGCCTGTCTCCAAGGCAAGCCTTGAGAAGAACGGCGCCGATTTCGTCAAGCCAGGCACGATGGTGTCGAACGGGGCCTTCCAGCTCGTCAGCCATGTGCCGAACGACAGCCTCGTTGTCCAAAAGAACCCCAATTTCTGGGATGCCGCCAACGTCAAGCTCGACAAGGTGATCTTCTACCCTATCGACGACCAGGCCGCGTCCGTCCGCCGCTTCGAGGCGAAGGAAATGGATCTCGTCTATAACTTCTCCGCCGACCAGATCGAGCGGCTGCGCTCGGCCTACAAGGACCAGGTTCATGTGTCGCCGACGCTTGCGACCTATTATTACGTCTTCGATGGCCGCGAGGCTCCCTTCAACGACGTTCGTGTCCGCCAGGCCCTGTCCATGGCCGTCGACCGCGATTTCCTGGCCAAGAAGATCTATAGCGGATCGCAGCTTCCCGCCTATTCGCTGGTGCCGCCGGGCATGGCGAACTATGGCGAACCCGCCAAGGCCGATTTCGCAGAACTTTCCCAGCTCGACCGCGAAGACAAGGCGATCGAACTGATGAAGGAAGCCGGTTACGGTGAAGGCGGCAAGCCGCTCAATATCGAGGTCCGCTACAACACCAACCCGAACCACGAACGTGTCGCCACCGCCGTTGCCGACATGTGGAAAAACACGTTCGGTGCCAAGGTGACGATGAGCAATCTCGATGTCTCCTCGCACTACGCCTATCTCCAGGAAGGCGGCAAGTTCAACGTGGCACGTGCCGGTTGGGTTGCCGATTATGCCGATCCGGAAAACTTCCTCGCCTTGAACCTCTCGACCAACAAGACCTTCAATTACGGGCATTACGAGAGCAAGGAATTCGACGATCTGATGAAGAAGTCGTATGCGGAAACGGATCCGGCTGCGCGATCGAAGATCATGCATGAGGCGGAAACAATCCTGATGCGCGACCAGCCGATTGCTCCCTTCCTGACCCAGGCCGATCTGTGGCTTGTTTCGGACCGCATCAAGGGCTGGCAGGACAATGCTGCCAATGAACACCTGAGCCGCTTCTTGAGCGTTTCCGAATAATCGACACGGGATGGCGTCCGACAGCGTTTCGGACGCCATCCCGCAGGAGACTACTGCATGCTGTCTTTTATCCTGCGCCGCCTCGCGAGCGCCGTCCCGACGCTGTTCATCGTCGTGACGATTTCCTTCTTCCTGATGCGTTTTGCTCCGGGCGGTCCCTTTAACCTGGAACGTCCGCTGCCACCCGCAACGATGGAAAACATCATGCGGACCTACCAGCTAGACCAGCCGTTATGGCGTCAATATCTCACCTATATCGGCAATGCCGTACAGGGTGATTTCGGTCCAAGCTATATCTACAAGGACAACACCGTTGCGGAACTGATCGGAAAAGGCCTTCCCTACTCCATTGAACTCGGTTTCTACGCTCTGCTTCTGGCCCTGATTGGCGGCGTGACGCTCGGCACGATCGCGGCCCTGCGCCAGAACAGCGTGCTCGATTTTTCCATCATGACGCTCGCAACGATGGGTACGACGATCCCGAATTTCGTTGTCGGCCCGGTTTTGACGCTTATTTTTGCGATTCTTCTTGCGCTCTTGCCGGCCGGTGGCTGGGGAGATGGTTCGTTCTCGTTCCTGCTCCTGCCGATGATCGCACTGGCGCTTCCGCAGCTTGCCGTTTTCGCCAGGCTGACGCGCGGCTCCATGATCGAGGCGCTGCATGCCGACCATATCCGCACCGCGCGCGCTTATGGCCTGCCGGCGCGGATCGTCGTCATCACGCATGCCATGCGCGGCGCCATGCTGCCGGTCGTCTCCTATCTCGCACCCTGTGCCGCCGCATTGATGACCGGCTCGGCCGTCGTCGAGACCATCTTCACCATTCCGGGCGTCGGCCGTTATTTCGTGCTCGGCGCGCTGAATCGTGACTATACGCTGGTCATGGGCACCGTCGTTCTGATCGCCATCTTTGTTATCGTCTTTAATCTCCTGGTCGACCTTCTCTACGGCCTGCTCGATCCGAGGGTCCGTCATGACTGATATCGCCACCGATCCGGCTTCCACCCCGCCCCAGAGCACAAGCCGCAGTCTTTTCCAGCTTGCCGCCATCCGCTTCCGTCGCAACAAGGCGGCGATGGGCGGCTGCGTGATGCTCGTTCTGATCGCGCTCTTTTCCTATCTCGGCCCACTTTTTGTGCCGCATAGCTATGACCAGGTCTTTTCTTCCTATGTGACGGTGGCGCCAAGTCTCGAGCCGCGGCCAGACGAGGCATCGCTGGAGGGCGCCATGCAAGGCGTCGCGACTCGCGCCCGCGTCAACCTCGACGCGTTCGAGGTGACGGGCCAGATCTTTTCCGCGACCATCAGCGCCGAGGATCCGATCGACCCACGCACGACGCGTTATTTCGACCGTGCCAACGAGTTCGACGACACCAAGGTAGTGGCGACCGAAAAAGACGGGCGCGTTCTCAAGGTCGAAGGGAATGTCAGCCGGGAATACTTCCTGTTCGGCACGGATCCGAACGGCCGCGACCTGCTTGCCCGTGTCATGCTCGGCGGCCAGATCTCGATTGCCGTCGGCGTGCTGGCCAGCCTCGTCTCGCTTGGCATCGGCGTGCTCTACGGCGCGACCGCGGGTTATCTTGGCGGCCGTGTCGACAATGTCATGATGCGCTTCGTCGAGATCCTCTATTCTCTGCCATTCGTCTTTCTTGTCGTCGTCCTAGTCGTCTTCTTCGGTCGTTCCTTCATCTTGATCTTCCTGGTGATCGGCGCTGTGGAATGGCTCGACATGGCGCGCATCGTGCGAGGCCAGACGCTGGCGCTGAAGCGCCGGGAATTCGTGGGCGCTGCCCAAGCGCTCGGCCTGAGCGACTGGCAAATCATCCGCCGGCATATCATCCCGAACACGATCGGACCGGTGATCGTCTTCGTCACCGTCGTGGTTCCGAAGGTAATCCTCCTGGAAAGCTTTCTGTCTTTCCTCGGGCTCGGGGTTCAGGCGCCACTGACCAGCTGGGGGGCTCTGATTTCGGAAGGCGCCAACAATATCCAGTCGGCACCCTGGCTCCTGATCTTTCCCTCCATCTTCTTCGTGGCAACGCTGTTTTCGTTGAACTTTATCGGCGACGGCCTGCGCGACGCGCTCGACCCGAAGGATCGTTGACATGACCGATCAAAAAGACACCATTCTCTCGATCCGCGACCTGAAAGTGAATTTCACGACGCCGGATGGCACGGTCAATGCGGTCAAGGGCATCGGCTTCGATGTCCGTGCCGGCGAGACGCTCGCCGTCGTCGGCGAAAGCGGCTCCGGCAAGAGCCAGACGATGATGGGCATTATGGGCCTGCTCGCTGGAAACGGCACCGTCACTGGCTCCGCCGCCTATCGGGGCAAGGAACTGGTCGGACTGCGAAATAACGAGCTCAACAAGATCCGCGGTGCCAAGATCACGATGATCTTTCAGGAACCGATGACCTCGCTCGATCCGCTTTACACGATCGGCCGCCAGATCGCCGAACCGATCGTCTACCACCGCGGCGGCAGCCGGAAAGCGGCCCGCAGCCGCGTGCTGGAACTCTTGGAACTGGTCGGCATTCCCGATCCCGCCCGCCGCATTGACAGTTACCCGCATGAACTGTCCGGCGGCCAGCGGCAGCGCGTCATGATCGCCATGGCGCTTGCCAACGAACCCGACGTCCTGATCGCCGACGAGCCGACGACGGCGCTTGATGTGACGGTCCAGGCGCAGATATTGAAACTGCTGCGCTCGCTCCAGGAGCGTTTCGGCATGGCGATTGTGCTGATCACCCACGATCTCGGCATTGTCCGGCATTTTGCCGAACGTGTCGTCGTCATGCGGCGCGGCGAAGTGGTGGAACAGGGAGCCACATCACAGATCTTCGAGGCTCCGACTTCCGCCTATACCCGCATGCTGATCGATGCCGAACCGCAGGGTCGCAAGCAACCGCCGGCGGAAAACGCGCCGATCATTCTGGAGGGACGCGATGTCACGGTCGATTTTCCGATCGGCCGCGGACTTTTTTCGAAGGGTCCAAAGAGTTTCCGGGCCGTCGACGGCGTCACCGTCAAGCTCAGGCAGGGCCAGACGATCGGTATCGTTGGTGAGTCCGGCTCGGGGAAATCGACGCTTGGGCGCGCGCTGCTCCGGCTTCGCCACAGCGATGGTCATTACCGCTTCGACAAGACCGACATCTCCGGCTTCGACCGTCGGCAGATGCGGTCCCTGCGCAAGGAGATGCAGCTCGTCTTCCAGGATCCCTTTGGGTCTCTCTCGCCGCGTCAGACAGTCGGCGAGATCATCACCGAAGGTCTGCTCGTCCACGAGCCTTCGCTGAACAAGGCGGATCGAGACCGGCGCGCGATCGCCGCCCTGACCGAAGTCGGGCTCGATCCCCAGGCGCGCAATCGCTACCCGCACGAATTTTCCGGCGGTCAGCGCCAGCGCATCGCGATTGCCCGCGCGATGATCCTCAAGCCGCGTGTGGTTATCCTCGACGAACCGACCTCGGCACTCGACCGGTCCGTGCAGGGACAGGTGATCGACCTCTTGCGCAAGCTGCAGTCCGACCACAACCTTTCCTACGTCTTTATCAGCCACGACCTTGCCGTGGTCAGGGCCATCGCGGATCATGTGATCGTCATGAACAACGGAAAGATTGTTGAGGAAGGCGATACGGACGCGATCTTTGACGCCCCGAAGGCCGATTACACAAGGGCGCTGATCGGAGCCGCTTTCAGCATCTGAGTCGCCACTATCAGCAATATGCCCACCGTCGTCGTCTTCGAACCGCGGCGCAGTGTGGAGAAAGACACGTATCCGCCTGATCGCCGGCGGGGCGCCATGGACGGCTGCCTGAATCATGGGTTGGTTCCGTCGTGTGAGTTGCCGGCATGAAAGGGCACGGCTGCAGCCGCCCATCACGTCGCCACAAGAAGGCGTGAATTATTCAATCAAGAGGTCATGGCTTCCAGTTATCTTCTTGCGTCACCGTCCCAATATTTCTAGGAAAATTGTCGGATGCGCGGAGAAGCTCAATATGGCCACGCGCGGACGGACGCGCCCTCCCTCTTCCACCAGTCATGGCATTGCCGACGGTTTGAGCGGGTTCGGCGCACGATTAGCACGCGGGTCGGGAGGTCCGCATCCCAGGAGACTGACATGACATTGAAGACAATCACTGCGGCACTCGCTGCCACACTCGCATTCGCCCCGCTTGCCTACGCCGACATCACGGTCGGCCTCATCGCGCCGCTGACCGGCCCGGTTGCTGCGATCGGCGCGCAGATCAAGAACGGCGCGGAAACCGCGGTCGAGGAAATCAACAAGAAGGGCGGCGTCAACGGCGAGAAGCTCGTGCTCAAAATTGTCGACGATGCCGGCGAACCCAAACAGGGCGTATCTGCCGCCAATCAGCTGATCGCCGACGATATCCGTTTCGTGGTTGGGCCTGTCACATCGGGCGTCTCTATCCCCGCCTCGGTCGCGTTTGCCGAAAACGGTGCACTGATGGTTACCCCGACAGCCACTTCGCCGGAACTGACCGCGCGTGGCCTTTCCACCGTGTTTCGCACCTGCGGCCGGGACGACCAGCAGGCGGACGTTGCCGCGAAATTCGTGGTCGAGAAATTCAAGGACAAGAAGATCGCCATCCTCAACGACAAGGGGCAGTATGGCAAGGGTCTCGCCGATGCCTTCAAGGCATCGCTGAATGCGGCCGGCATCACGGAAGTCTTCAACGACGCGCTGACGGCGGGCGACAAGGATTTTAGCGCGCTGGTGACACGCCTGAAGTCGGAAGGCACCGAAGTCCTCTATTTCGGCGGCTATCACCCGGAAGCAGGCCTTCTGGTGCGCCAGATGAAGGATGCCGGCATGAACGTGCAGCTGATCGCGGGTGACGGCCTTTCCAACAGCGAGTTCATCACCACGGGCGGCGACGCAGCCAACGGCACGATCTTCACCAACGCTGCCGACGCGCTGAAGAATGCCGACAGCAAGGCCGCGGCCGATGCGCTCATTGCAAAAAAGATCCCCGCCGAAGCCTTTACCCTCAACGCCTATGCAGCCGTCGAGGTCATCGCCGCCGGCATCGCCAAGGCTGGCAGCACCGACGACGCTGAGGCAGTTGCTGCCGCGCTCAAGGATGGCACCGGTATCAAGACTGCCATTGGCGAACTGACCTACGGTGAAACCGGCGATCTCAGCTCGCAGAGCTTTTCCGTCTACAAGTGGGAAGGCGGAAAGACGGTTGTGGCCGAATAAGGCCGCTCCGGTTCTGTATTGCGACGGGCGCCCTAGGCGCCCGTTTGCTTGCCGTCGGTGCACTATCCGTCAATTGTCGCCAGAAGCGACGGCGGATGCAACCAGGTCTCTTTTCTCAAAGCCACTGATTTGACGACAAAAATAGCTCGTCATGCGCGTCACGCGTCCATGCTGCATGCGAACAGAATACGCGTCGAAATCGAGAATCAGCGGGGACGTTTCCGCTCCCTGCGTCACTGTCTGTTCCAGCCCATAGCAACGTGTATCGAAGCCTTTTCCCAGACCGCGAGATTGGCCGCTTGTCATAATGCTCTTGTCGCGTGTGATTTGCGGCGATAGTAGTGCATGGGACAGCTGCCTTCGGGCAGCTTGCCTGGGAGGGTTTGTAATGTCTGGTCTACTCGCCGTGTCGCGCGCTATCGACGCGATGAACACGCTTTTCGGTAAAGCCGTTTCATGGCTTTTGTTGGCAGCAGTGCTGATCAGCGCCATCAACGCAGTGACCCGAAAAGTCTTCAATCTGAGCTCAAATGCCTGGCTCGAGGCGCAATGGTACCTTTTCTCCGCAGCCTTCCTGTTGGCGGCGGCCTGGACATTGCTGAGCAGCGAGCACGTCAAGGTTGATCTGGTCTATGGCCAGCTCCCCAGACGGGCGCAGCTTTGGATCGAGGTGTTCGGGACAATCTTCTTCCTGATGCCGTTCTGCCTCGTCACCATCTACCTGTCCTGGCCGATCGTCATCGCCAAATATGTGAGCGGAGAGGTCTCCAACAATACCGGTGGGCTGGTGCTGTGGCCAGTCTGGGCCATGATCCCGATTGGTTTCGGCCTGCTGGCACTCCAGGGACTGTCGGAACTGATTAAACGGCTAGCGATCCTCAGCGGTGCGATGCCCGACGCCGTCGCTCTCGCCGACGCCGAAGCGCAAGCGCTCTAATTCGTAGCAGGATACGCTCATATGTTTGCATTCTTTGCGGAAAATCTCGCGCCGATCATGTTTCTATCACTGATCGTCGTGTTGCTGCTTGGTTATCCGGTTGCCTTCGCACTCGCCTTTGTCGGCTTTGTCTTCGGTTTCATCGGCATCGAAATGGGCCTTTTGCCCATCAACCTGTTCGGAGCGATCCCTGACCGCATCTTCGGGCAGATGTCGAACGAGACGCTGCTCGCCATTCCTTTCTTCACCTTCATGGGGCTGATTCTCGAACGAAGCGGAATGGCCGAGGATCTGCTCGATACGATCGGCCAGCTGTTCGGCCCGATCCGCGGCGGGCTCGCCTTCGCGGTCATCTTCGTGGGCGCCATCCTTGCAGCCACCACAGGCGTCGTTGCGGCCTCCGTCATCTCGATGGGCCTGATCTCGCTGCCGATCATGCTGCGATATGGTTACGACCGACGGGTCGCGGCCGGCACGATCGCAGCGTCGGGAACGCTTGCCCAGATTATTCCGCCCAGCCTCGTGCTGATCATTCTGGCCGACCAGCTCGGCCGGTCGGTCGGCGACATGTACAAGGGCGCACTCGTGCCCGGTCTCATGCTGGTTGCTGCCTATACCGGCTACATCATCCTGATGTCCTTCCTGCGTCCGGCAAGCGTGCCGGCTCTTCCTATCGAGGCGCGATCGCTTCGTGGCTGGAAGCTTGTGGCCAAGGTCATCACCTCGCTCGTGCCGCCGCTCGTGCTGATCTTCCTCGTTCTCGGCACAATCTTTATCGGCCTTGCGACGCCGACCGAAGGCGGCGCGATGGGCGCAGTCGGTGCTCTGCTTCTTGCAGCCTTCAATCGCAAGCTTACGCTGGCGATGGTCAAGTCGGCCCTTTACGCGACGGCGAAACTGTCCTCCTTCGTGATCTTCATCTTGCTCGGCGCGCGCGTGTTTTCGCTGACCTTCTACGGTGTCGACGGTCACGTCTGGGTAGAGCACCTGATGACGTCGATCCCGGGCGGCGAGATCGGCTTCCTGATCGTTGCCAATCTGCTCGTATTCTTCCTGGCCTTCTTTCTCGATTATTTCGAGCTGGCCTTCATCATCATCCCGCTGCTGGCACCGGTTGCCGATGCGCTCGGCATCGACCTGATCTGGTTCGGCGTGATGCTGGCGATCAACATGCAGACGTCGTTCATGCATCCGCCGTTCGGGTTCTCGCTGTTTTACCTGCGCTCCGTCGCTCCGACACGGGCCTACAAGGATCGCATCACCGGTGCGACAATCCAGCCGGTCACATCCGGCCAGATCTACATGGGCTCCCTGCCCTACCTGGCAATCCAGCTCGTCATGGTCGTCGTCGTCATCGTCTTTCCGGGTCTCGTGACCCACTACAAATCAGGATCTGCCGTCGTCGATCCATCGACGATTGAGCTCAACGTACCGATGCCGGGTGCCGATGGCGCTAACCCGTTTGGAACACCGACCCAGCCTTTCGGCGCACCGGAGCAGTCTTCCGGCGATCCCGCCGCCCCGGCCGTTGATATCCCTGCACCAGATTTCGGTTCCCCGACGCCAAGCTTCGGCGCACCGAAAAACTAGACACACGCTTTGATCGCACAGCGTGCGTTCGATACTGCCGAACCTGAGGAGGAGGAAACGCAATGACGGAAACCATCAACAGACGCAATTTCCTGACGAAAGGCGCAGTCGGAGGGGCGGCAACAGTCGCCGCGACCGCACTCGCCGCACCGGCGGTTGCCCAAGAACTGCCGAGCATCAAATGGCGCCTGACTTCGGGCTTCCCGAACAACCTCGACACGATTTACGGCGGCGCAACCGTCATGGCGGAGACACTGTCGAAGATCACCGACGGGAAATTCCAGATTCAGGTGTTTCAGGCCGGCGAACTCGTACCCGGACCGCAGGCGATCGATGCGGTGAAAGCGAACACCGTCGAGATCGCTCATACCTGCGGATACTATTTCACCGGCAAGGATCCGACATTTGCGATCGGCTCGACCATCCCCTTCGGTCTCAATGGTCGTCAGCAGAACGCCTGGCTTTACCACGGCGGCGGCAATGAGGCTTATAACGAGTTTCTCTCTGCCTATGGCGTGGTTGGCATCCCCGGCGGGGCCACCGGTGCCCAGATGGGTGGATGGTTCCGCAAGGAGATCAAGGGCGTCGCCGACCTCAAGGGCGTCAAGATGCGCATCGCCGGTGTCGCCGGCGAAGTGATGTCTCGGCTCGGCGTGGTGCCGCAGCAGCTACCGGGGGGCGATATCTATCCGGCTCTCGAGCGCGGAACAATCGACGCGGCCGAGTGGATCGGTCCCTATGACGACGAACGCCTCGGCTTCTACCAGATTGCGCCGAACTACTACTACCCGGCCTATTGGGAAGGTGGTCTGACGATCCACTTCTTCATCAACAAGGCACAGTATGAGGGTCTGCCTCCCGCCTACAAGGCCGCACTCGATGCCGCCTGCAAGGCGGCGAACATCAACATGCAGGCACTCTACGATGTGAAGAACACTGCAGCGATCCGTTCGCTCGTCGGCAAGGGCGTCAAACTGCGACCGCTGCCACGCGATGTCATGGATGCCGCCTACAAGACGACGTTCGAACTCTACGCGGAATATAGCGCCAAGCACCCGGCATGGGCAAAGATCTATCCGGGCTGGAAGAAGTTCAGGGACGAGTCCTTCGAGTGGTTCCGCGTCGCCGAATACAGCTATGACAGCTACATGTACTCTGCCCAGGCCTCGGGCAAGTAACAAAACCGGAGGTCGGCTTTAAGGCCGGCCTCCGCACTCACGATCAATTGGCACCGAAGAGACAGGTCTATCGTTGGGATGTCCAGGTGGTCCTACCGTCACATCGCAAAAGCCGCGGCCGGGACGGCATGATCTCGCGTGACGATCCCATGCTTTCCCGGCCACCGGCCTTCAGAACTGATCGGATTTTCCTAAACCGCGGCGTCACCCAGAAGGATCTGCAGCTTGACGTCTGACGGGTTGCCGGCTGCTGCCCTCTCAAAGGCCTCAATGCTCTTGTCGAAAGGGAAAGTCTCGGTAATCAGCGGATTAAGGTCCACCTTGCCGGATGCAATCAGCTGCAGCGCCCGGTCGAAGATATTGGCGTAGCGGAAGACCGTCTCTATTCGGATTTCCTTCGAGATCGCGCCTGCCACGTCGAACGAAACCTTGTCCACCGGCAGGCCGACCATCACGATCGCTCCACCCGGGCGAACGAGGTCGAATATCCCGTCATAGGCCTTCGGGCTGCCGCTGGCTTCGAAAACAACATCGGCGCCCCAGCCGTCGGTTTCCCGTGCGATGACCTCGGCGAAGCTTTCCTCCCCGATATTGACAGGGGTGATACCGGAATACTGGGCAGCGATGGCGAGTTTCGGTGCGCTGAAATCGGAAATGAACACGCGGCTGCACCCACCAGCGAGCGCCGCCAGAGCGACCATGATCCCGATCGGGCCGCTTCCGATCACCGCCGCAACATCGCCGGGGGCGATGCGGGCACGCGCTGCAGCCTGCATGCCAATGGCAAATGGCTCCACCATCGCGCCTTCGGCGAAGGACACGTTGTCGGGAAGCTTGTAGGTGAACGCCGCGGGATGGACAACTTCGGATGTCAAAACGCCATGGATCGGCGGCGTTGCCCAGAACCGGACGCTGGGATCGACGTTATAGATGCCGAGCTTGGATGCGCGCGACGAGAGGTCCGGTATTCCCGGTTCCATGCACACCCGGTCTCCAACCTTGAAACCGGAAACGGCCGAGCCGACCTCGATCACCGTGCCTGCCGCCTCATGTCCCAGAACCATTGGCTCACGCAGCACGTACGGTCCGATTGCGCCGTGCGTGTAGTAGTGTACGTCGCTGCCGCAGACGCCAACCGTGTGAATCTTGATCTTCAGTTCCGAAGCTCCGACCGCCAGCGGCAGGTCAATGTCTCGAAGGGCGAGAACGCCCTTTTCTTCCAGTACCAAGGCTTTCATCATCGGATCCTTTTGCTCGATGGGCGCCAAATTCGGCGCATCGGTTGACCTAGGAATAGCGACCGGTTTGAAAAAGAAAAGTGCTGTTTGGTGAGATTTTCAGCAGCTATCGCTTCTTTCTTGCGCGTATCGCCCCTTCGCCCCCAAGGTCTCGCTCTCCCCACCAAGCAGTCCATCCGTTTGTTTTAAAACGATAAAAACAGGATTTTTGCTCACCATAGGGACACCTTCAGCCTACAATGAAGGCATGTTGACATTTGTCGAAAACTATCTGACAAATGTCACGTGCTGGCCGCTGGAGGGCGGTTAACCCAGACAGTGATTGGTCCGACGCTCATCGAGCGGAAGGATCATCGGAGGAAATTAGCGTGGAATATCTGCTTGAGGTGGAAGGACTGAAGAAGTCCTTCGGCGGCGTTGCCGCATTGCGTGAGGGTCGCTTTCAGCTGAAGCCGGGCTCGGTGCACGCGCTGTGTGGCGGCAACGGCGCCGGAAAGTCGACCTTCCTCAAAATCCTCATGGGCATTTACAAGCGCGATGCCGGCTCCATTCGCCGTCGCGGTCAGGACGTCGATTTTTCAGGCCCAGCCGAAGCGCTCGCCTCCGGCATCGCGATCATCGAACAGGAACTGAGCCCTGTCCCTCATATGACCGTGGCGGAAAACATCTATCTTGGTCGCGAACCCTCCGGGCGCTTCGGCGGCGTCGACTTCAAGACGATGAACCGTAACGCCCAGCGGTTGCTGGATCAGCTCGAATTCCAGATCCGTCCCACTCAGTTCATGATGAACCTTTCGGTTGCGCAGATGCAACTGGTCGAGATCGCCAAGGCGCTCAGCCACGATGCGGAAGTCATCTTCATGGACGAGCCGACATCGGCAATCGGCGAAAAGGAAGCGCAGCAGCTCTTCAAAACGATCGAACGGCTGAAGGCCGCCGGCAAGGGTATCGTCTACGTCTCGCACCGCCTGTCAGAAATCTTCCAGATCGCGGATGCCTACACGGTGTTCCGCGACGGCTCCTATATCGGCTCGGGTGACTTGGCTGATATCGACAGGCCGAGCCTGATCAAGATGATCGTCGGTCGGGAACTGGGCGAGGAATATATCAAGACCAACACGCCGACGGAAACGGATGGCCTACAGGTTACGGGGCTGACAGCCGCCGGCAAGATCGACGACATTTCGTTTTCGGTTTGCAAGGGTGAGATCTTCGGGATCTACGGACTTATGGGATCCGGCCGGTCGGAAATTTTCAACTGCATCTTTGGTCTCGATCGTCTCGATAGCGGCGAAATCAGGATCGATGGCGCGCCGGTCAAGGTCAGCAAGCCGGCTGACGCGATGGAGCACGGGCTCGCTTTCGTTACCGAGGACCGCAAGCTGACCGGGCTCAATCTGACCGATAGCGTCAGAGGCAACATTGCGCTTGCCAGCCTGCCGGAACTCAGCCCCAATTTCGTCATGCGTCGCCGCGGCGAGCAGGCTGCCAGCCGGAACATGATCGAAAGATTTGCGATCAAGGCGGCCCGCGACACGATGCCGGTCTCGGGCCTGTCAGGCGGCAATCAGCAAAAGGTCGTCCTGGGCAAGTGGTTCCTGCGCAATCCTAAGGTGCTTCTGCTCGATGAACCGACGCGTGGCGTCGATGTCGGCGCCAAGCGCGAGATCTATCGCATCATCTGCGAATTCGCCGAGGCCGGTGGAACCGTAGTGATGATTTCATCGGAAATCGACGAAGTGCTGGGCATGTCCGACCGCATCCTCGTCATGCGCAACGGTCGCTCGACTGGCATCTATCCGCGCGCGGAGACAGACGCGCAGGCGTTGGTGCACCTTTCTACGTGACGGGCCCGGGTCACTGGGCCAGACGCGCATTTTCAAGATTCGATCGGCATGGGAAGAGGTAAGAACAGTGTCCGCCACAGAAAACAAGCCGGCAGCCGCATGGTTCGGTTCGGATAACCGCAAGTTGCTCATCCAGGAATACGGCATCTTTCTCGCCTTCCTGCTCCTGGCATTCATCCTGTCGGTCTCCAACGAGTACTTCCTCACCGCCGGCAATATCTCGAACGTGCTTCTACAGACATCTATCAATGGGGTGCTGGCGATCGGCATGACATTCGTCATCCTGACCCGGGGCATCGACCTCTCCGTCGGCTCGGTCGTAGCGCTCGCTGGTATGGTGGCCGCGAGCCTTGCGACGACTTCAGCGACCGCCGGCGTTGCGGGCGGCCCCTATCCGGCATTCGTCGCGTTCGCGGCGGGCATTCTCGTCGGTCTCGCATGCGGCATGGTCGTCGGTGTAATCGTCTCGCGCTTCTCCGTCCCCGCCTTCGTTGCCACCCTCGGCATGCTGTCGGCGGCACGCGGCATGACGCTGATCTATGGCGGCGGCAGACCTGTCCCGGCGCTTATCCCGGATTTTCGCTGGCTTGGAACCGGCAACATTATCGGCATCCCGATGCCGGTCGTCGTTCTCGCCGTCGTCTTCATTGCCTCTTGGTGGGTTCTCAACCGCACGCGCTTTGGCCGCTATATCTACGCCGTCGGCGGCAACCCGCATGCCGCCGTGACTTCAGGCATCAACGTCACCCGCATCAAGTTCGCCGTGTACTGCATCTCGGGAGCACTTGCGGGTCTTGCCGGTATGATCCTTGCCGCTCGCACGGGCTCCGGCCTGCCGCAGGCCGGTGTTGCCTACGAGCTCGACGCCATCGCGGCCGTGGTCATCGGCGGTACCAGCCTCTCGGGTGGTGTCGGTCGCGTCACGGGAACCCTGATCGGCGCGCTCATTATCGGCGTCATGAACAACGGTCTCGATCTGCTCGGCATCGAATCTTACTACCAGCAGGTCCTCAAAGGGGCGCTGATCGTCGGTGCGGTCATGCTGGATCAAAAACGCAATCAAGGGGCCTGACCCCAGAACAATTCGGATCGCGAAACGGTCCGACATGTACCGCGCGTCAAAACGGCGACCGGACATTCCGTGGAGGAGAAGAAAATGAAGAAACTTTTGCTTGCTCTCGTCGCCAGTGCGGCGATGCTTTCGGCACCCGCAATGGCGCAGGACAAGAAGCTCAAGATTGGCGCGACCACCTATGGTCTCAATGCTGAATTCATGCAGATCTGGTCGGCGGCTCTGAAGGAACATCCGGCCGTCAAGAGCGGCAAGGTCGATGTCACGGTGTTCGATGGCCGATATGACGCGCTGGTCCAGCAGGAACAGTTCAACACGATGATCACACAGAAATTCGACGCGATCATCTTCGTGCCGATGGATATCGAGGCCGGCGCGACCGCTGTGCAGATGGCCCATGATGCCGGCATCCCCGTTGTCGGCTCCAATGCCCGCGTCAATTCCGATCTCCTCACATCCTATGTCGGCTCGAACGACGTGGAAGCCGGCGAGCTCGAAGCCAAGGCAGTCTTGGACAAGATGGGCTGCAAGGGCAATCTCGTCATCATCGAAGGCCCGATCGGCCAGTCCGGCCAGATCCAGCGCCTGGAAGGCAATGAAAAGGCACTCGCTGCCTGCCCGGACGTAAAGGTTCTCGAAAAGCAGACCGGCAACTGGTCGCGCGCCGAAGCTCAGACCCTGATGGAAAACTGGCTGACATCCCATCCGGGCCAGATCAATGGCATCATCGGCCAGAACGACGAAATGGCACTCGGTGCGATCGAGGCAATCAAGGCTGCAGGTCTGAAGGTTGAAGACTTCGCGATTGCCGGCGTCGATGGCGTGACGGATGCGATCAACTCGGTGAAGCGCGGCGAGATGGCTTCCATCCTGCAGGACGCCAACGCCCAGGCTCAGGGTGCGCTCGACGTCGCCATCAAAGCCGCCAACAAGGACTACAAGCCCGAATCGAAGATCTGGACCCAGTATCCGGACATGAAGTGGGCGGATGGCGCCGAGAAGGACTACCTCGTGCCTTGGACGCCTGTCACGAAAGAAAACGCCGACAAGCTGCTCGAGTCCCGTAACTGATATTTTTCGTTTTCGATCCAAGGGAGGGGCGGTGACCGCCGCCCCTCCCGTCTCCGTCGCAAAGGCTTGAAGACATGAGTGATACCGCTCCCCAGATCGACCTGAATTTCCCCCTGAACGGCAAGATTGCCGTCGTCACCGGCGCCGCATCCGGCATCGGCGCTGCCGTCTGCGACGCGCTGACCGAAAAGGGCGCGACCGTCGCCGTACTTGACCTCAATGCCGAACTGGCCGCAGCAAAAGCGGCCGAACTCGGTGGCGCATCGAAATCCTTCGTCTGCGATGTCTCGCAGGCATCTTCCGTCGAGAAGGCGATCGCGGGCGTCCTCGACACCTTCGGCCACATCGATATAGCCGTCAGCAGCGCGGGGGTCGTCTTCCTCGCTCCGGCCGAGGATCTGTCGCTCGATTACTGGGATAAGACGATCGACATCAACCTGAAGGGCACTTTTCTCTTCACGCAGGCAGTCGGAAGGGCGATGATCGCCGCCGGCAAGGGTGGCAAGATCGTCAATCTCGCCTCGCAGGCGGGCACCGTCGCAATCGAGGAGCATGTCGCCTACTGCGCCTCCAAATTCGGCGTCATCGGCATGTCGAAGACCTTCGCGGCCGAGTGGGGGAAATACGGTATCTGCGTGAATACCATTTCGCCGACAGTCGTGCTGACGGAACTCGGAAAGAAGGCTTGGGCCGGCGAAAAGGGTGAAAATGCGAAGAAGCGTATCCCGACCGGTCGGTTCGCCTACCCGCAGGAAATCGCCGCAGCGGCCGTCTTTCTGGTCTCCAACGGTGCGGACATGATCAACGGCGCCGATCTCCTGATCGACGGCGGTTACACAATTCTCTGAGGACAAACCATGCAGCGTTTCGTCAATAATCCTGATCTTGTCGTCGAAGATACGGTCAAGGGCTTCGTCAAGGCCCATTCCGATATCGTCCGGCTTGCGGAAAACCCACGTGTCGTCGTGGCGAAGAATGCGCCCGTCAAAGGCAAGGTCGGCATCGTCACCGGCGGCGGTTCGGGTCATGAACCCGCCTTCATGGGCTACACCGGCAAGAACATGCTGGATGCGGTGGCCGTTGGCGAACTCTTCTCCTCACCGACGGCCAAGAGCTTCTCTGACGCATTCCGCGAGGCAAATGGAGGCGCAGGAGTGGTGTGCCTTTACGGCAATTATGCCGGCGACAACATGAACGTGAAGATGGCAACCAAGCTTGCCACCAAGGAAGGAATCGAGGTTTTGACGGTCGTCGCCAATGACGACGTCTGCTCGGCTCCCCTGTCCGAGCGGGAGAAGCGCCGCGGGGTCGCCGGCGAGATCTTCATGTGGAAGATCGGCAGCGCCAAGGCCAGCCAGGGCGGTTCGCTTGAGGAGGTTCGCGCCGTCGCGCAGAAGGCGATCGACAACTGCCGGTCGATCGGCGTTGGCCTTGGACCCTGCACGCTTCCTGCCGTCGGCCATCCCAATTTCCAGATCGAGCCCGGCACGATGGAAGTCGGCATCGGCCACCATGGCGAGCCTGGGGTGCGGGTCGAACCGCTCAAAAAAGCCGAAGACGTTGCAAGGGACATGGTGAAGATCGTGCTCGACGATCATGACCTGCCGGCCGGCGTCGAAGTCGCCGTGCTCGTGTCAGGCCTCGGCGCGACGCCGCTCAACGAACTCTACATCCTCAACGATACGATCGAAACCGAGATTTCCGCGCGTGGCCTGAAGGTCTACAAGACCTTCATCGGCAACTATTTCACGTCGCTGGAAATGGTGGGAGCGACCCTGACGGTCATGGCGCTCGACGACGAAACTAAGCCGCTTCTCGATCTCGAGACGCGCTGCACCATGCTGCTTTAAGGACCTGGCGATGCAGACTTTCCTCAATGTCCACGCGGGCGATATCGTGATTGCGATCGCCGACCGCATCATCGAAAACCGCGCCTATCTCAGTGAGATCGACGGCAAGATCGGTGACGGTGACCACGGCGTCAACATGGCCAAGGGCTTCGGCATGACGTCCGAGCGCCTCAAGACCCAAGACGTGTCGCTGGCCGAAGCCTTCGATACGCTCGGCACTGTGTTGATGACGGAGATTGGCGGCTCTATGGGTCCGCTTTACGGCGTGATGTTCACTGAGTTCGCAGAAACGCTCGAAGGCAAGGATGTCGTTGACGCTCGCCTCTTCTCGACAATGCTTCATATGGGCCTTGCCGGCATTCAGTCGATCGGTTCTGCCAAGGTTGGCGACAAGACGCTGATCGACGCGTTCGTGCCGGCCATCGAAGCGTTCGACAGCACGGTCGCAGGCGGACAGTCCTTTGCTGACGCGCTGGCGGCGATGACCGAAGCCGCCGACAAGGGACGTGATTCCACCATCGACCTCGTCGCGAAGATCGGGCGCGCCAGCCGTCTCGGCGAACGCTCGCTTGGCGTTCTCGATGCCGGTGCCACGTCATGCGCCTTGATCCTCAAGGAAATCGCGAAGGGCGTGACAGGCAAGTTGCAGGCGCCCTGAACTCAGCAAACCTCCCCCAGGACCGGGCGACCTGCCTTCTCGGGCAGGTCGCCGCCGAATTCCAGAAATAAGAAGCCAACGTCGATAAATTGTCCTAAAAAATTCCGGCGGTCCGGATAGCTCGGCCCCGTATCGACTGTCGGAGCACGTTTCGGATTGACACCAGTGAAGACACAGCAGTCCGGCAATGCGATGATCGGCACCAACGATGTCGAACACGCCCGCGAGGGCATGTCTCTGAGATATGGCGACGACCCCCTCGTCTGGGCCTGCTGGCTTTATTACGAGGATGGTCTTACCCAAGGCGATATTGCTGCCACGATGGGTGTGTCGCGCGCCACAGTGAACAACTATCTCGCAGAGGCGCGTGAGCGCGGCATCGTTAACATCGCCATCGAACCCGCCCGGCTTGCGTCACTGACCATCGCGCGCGAACTCAAGCGGCATTTCGGGCTCGTCGACTGTCTTGTCGTCCCCAGCGAAGAAACCGGCAAATCGCTGATCGAACGGATCGGTGCTGCCGGCGGCCAGGCATTGCAGCGTCTGATCAAGTCGGGCGATACGGTCGCCGTTTCCTGGGGGCGCACAATGCTTGCGATCGGCGAAGCTGCCCATGTTCCCGGATTGCAGGATGTCACGGTCATTCAGGCGGCGGGCGGAACACGGGCAAGCTTTTCCTATACGCCGGAGCTTTGCGCAGCGGCTGTGGCCGGGGCCGTTGGCGGCAGGCTCGTCAACATATCTGCCCCTGCCATCCTCTCGTCTCGAACGATGCGTGACGCTCTGTTGGAAGAGCCGCTGGTGGCCGATCAGTTCGGCATGCTGTCGCGTGCCAACAAGGCGCTTTTTGGCATCTCGTCACTGAGGCCGAATTCGACCATTCACACAAGCGGCTTTTTCGAAGACGTGGCGCTGCAGGATTATCTCGCCAAGGGCGCCGTCGGCGCCGTCTCTGGCCGCTTCATCGACGGCCAGGGGCGTCCGGTGGCAGGGCCGCTGGACGAGCGCCTGATCGGCATGTCACTCGACATGCTCAAATCGGTCGGCCTCCGCGTTGCTGCGGCCGGAGGATTCGACAAGGTGCCGGCGATCCTCGCTGCCCTGCGCGGCGGCTATGTCAACGTGCTGATCACCGATGCGGCGACCGGACGGGGTATTCTGAATGCCGACGGCGTGACCGTGATCGACCAGATGCTTGCGCAGCGCCCTCGCTCCGAAAGCCCGTCTAGCCAAGGGACAGGGACGCGGACGCGCAATCGCGTGAAGAAGTTCCTCAATGATCCGGATCATGTGGTTGAGGAAATGCTGGAAGGCGTCGTGCGGGCGCATCAAAAACATCTGATGCCCGCCGGAAAATCCAACCGGGCGTTGATTGCCAGGGAAGGTCCGCGGCCCGGCAAGGTCGGTCTTGTCATCGGCGGCGGCTCCGGTCATGAACCCTGCTTTCTCGGCTATGTGGGAAAGGGGCTGGCGGATGCGGTCGCCGTCGGCAATGTCTTTTCCTCCCCGCCGCCGATGCCGATCCTGCATTGCGCCCGGGCCGCTTCGGGTGATGCCGGTGTGCTTTTCGTCTACGGCAACTATGCCGGGGACGTCATGAACTTTGAGATGGCGGCAGAAATGGCCGAGGCCGAGGGCATCGCGGTGCGCACGGTCCTGACCACCGATGATGTCGCCTCGTCCTCCATGGAAGACCGGGACGGCCGACGTGGTGTCGCCGGCAATTTCTTTACCTTCAAGATCGCAGGTGCAGCCTGCGACCGCGGTCACTCGCTCGACGCGTGCGAAGCACTGACACGCAAGGCCAACTCCCGCACATTCACGCTGGGTGTCGCACTCGAAGCCGGCTCTATGCCGCAGACGCGCCGTCCGAGTTTCGAGATCGGGGAAGACGAGATGGAGTTCGGCATCGGCATCCATGGTGAACGGGGTGTCAGTCGCGAGAAGATCGAGAATGCCGACGCGATTGCGGACAAGATTATCGATCGCATATTTCACGAGATGGGGGCGGTCGCAGGCAGCCGTGTCGCCGTGCTGGTCAACTCCTTCGGTGCAACGCCATTGATGGAGCTCTATATTCTGTTCAGGCGTGTCGAGCAGAGGCTGAAGGCCAAGGGCATCGAGATCGAAGCAAACTGGATTGGCCACTACTGCACATCATTGGATATGGTCGGCGCCTCGATCTCAATCCTTCATCTCGATGACGATCTGTCTACTCTGCTCCATCATCCCTGCGACACTGCGGCGTTGAAAATAGGGTAAGGCAGGCTTTCAATGGCACAGTGCAACAGTTGGAGGGACATGGTGCACGGAAACGATGCGCGCTTACTCAGCCGAATGTTCAACAAGATCTCCGATGCGATGGCCAAGGAGAAGGATTACCTGACCGAGCTTGATGAGGCGATCGGAGACGCCGATCACGGCATCACGATGTCGCTTGGCTTCAGCGCTGTTGCGAGTGAATTGTCGCGGAGCGATCTCGACAGCATGACTGCCGCCGAAGTCATGACGGCTGCTGCGACCACGTTTCTCGATGCGGTAGGCGCATCCACGGGCCCGCTCTATGCGACCGGCTTTCTCCATGCATCCGATCGTATGAACGCACATCGACCTCTCGATGCCGCTGGCCAGGTCGCGATGCTGAGAGCCATCACAACCGGCATTCAGCAGCGGGGCAAAGGAATGCGCGGAGACAAGACCATGCTCGATGCCTGGATGCCGGCAGCCGATGCGGCGGAGGCGAGATCCGGCGAACCCGGACACATTTGGTCCTCGGCCTGCGAAGCGGGAGAATTGGGCGCCAAAGCAACGCAATCCATGCTCGCGCTTCGTGGTCGCGCCGCAAGACTGGGCGAACGCTCGCTTGGCCATATCGACCCGGGCGCTGCCTCCGCGGTCGTGATCCTCAAGGCGATGCGAGAAACCTTCGACGGGACGGCATCTCGCTGAAGATTGGGGACGTTGGCCGAAATCTTGCGCGAGCATGAGAAGATGTTTGAGGAACGCGTCTCTCACTGTCACTTCGTCCATCGCGGCCACGATGACACGAGCACGTGGCTGGGGGTGTCTTGGCGGCTGCAGATCAAGCGAAAGATGTCGTGACAGCTGGAAGCTTCTTTTCACCAACCAGCACGGATCAGCCTCATACAAAAGCCGCCGAAAGGATTTCTTCGGCGGCTTTTACGGTTCACTCTCTGCGTGTGCTTTGGGAGGTTAGCCGGGATGCCGTGAAGCTTATGCCACGCGTCTGGAGAAGGACGAGGTCACTCGGGTCATCAACCGGTTCGAAGGAGCTGGAGCGTCGCCGGATTGATGCGAGTGGTGAATGCCACCTGCCACTGATCCTGTCTCGAACATACCAACGAGCTGGAAGAGCGTTTCGGCTTCTCTCGCGAGAGAATGGCTCGCTGCGGTGGATTCTTCCACCATAGCGGCATTCTGCTGCGTCCCCTGATCCATCAACGAGACGGCATGGTTGATTTCCTTGATACCCGTAGACTGTTCGCGCGAGGCTTCCACGATCGAGAGGACGTTCACGCTGATTGCCTTGACCTGATCGACGATCTGCCCAAGCGCCTCGCCCGTTTCGCCGACAAGGGAAACGCCGCTTCTGACATGTTCACCGGATTTGGCGATCAGGCTCTTGATGTCCTTGGCGGCGCTTGCGGACCGTTGCGCAAGTTCGCGAACTTCCTGTGCGACGACTGCAAAGCCCTTGCCGGCGTCACCTGCCCGGGCCGCTTCCACGCCCGCATTCAGTGCCAGAAGATTGGTCTGGAACGCGATTTCGTCGATGACGCCGATGATGGTGGAGATCTCGTTGGATGACGCTTCGATCGCATTCATTGCGTTGATTGCGTTCGTCACCACGAGGCCCGAGTGCTCGGCGTTCTTGCGCGTTTCACTGACCAGGCGACCTGCTTCTTCTGCGCGACGCGTCGTGTCGGCAACCGTGGTGGTGATCTGCTCAAGGGCTGCTGCGGTCTCCTCGACAGATGCTGCCTGCTGTTCGGTGCGCCTTGCCAGGTCGTCAGCCGCGGAGCGGATCTGGTTCGAACCGGCCGAGATCGCCTGCGCGTTGCCGCTGACGTCCACGATCGCATCTTCGAGACGCTCGATCGCACCGTTAAAGTCGACGCGGATCTTGTCGAGGCGTTCTGCAAACGCCTGGTCGATCCGATGGTTCAGCTTGCCATTCGCCATGGCACCGAGGCCAACGGCGAGCGTATCGACTGCGAACTGCACTTCGGCTGCTTCTTCCGCCTGACGCTCGTGCTGCTCGAGGCGCTGACGTTCGGACATCGAACGGTTAGCCTGCGCTTCCGCTTCCATGCGCAAGGTGTCCTGCGCGTTCTGCTTGAAGACGGCAACAGACTTGACCATGTCGCCGATTTCGCTTCGATCGGCAATGGCATCGATTTCAGCCTCTGCGTTGCCGGCCGCGAGCTCACGCATCGTCTGCACGATCCGCGTGACGGGACGGGTGATGGAGCGGGTGACGATGGTCGCGAGAACAGCAACGACCGCCAGAACGCCCAGCGAGGTGAAGACCGAAATCAGGAAATTCCTGTGCTGAACCGCAGCCGAAGCGGACGCATAATTCTTTAGCTCCAGACCGGTCTGGTCTTCCACTGTCTTCAGCGCGTTGATGCGGTTGGTCGAAGCCTTATACCAGTCTTCACCGGAGATTCCGCCCATCTGTCCGCCGAACGGAGCCTTCAGCGCGACGCTGCGCTGCTTCTCCACCAGCTGACCGGCATCACTCGCAAGGGCCGTCTGAAGCGCGGCACGCTGCGGTGCGCCTGCATAGCTGTTGAAATCCGCAAAGTAGACGTTCTGCATGACGCCAAACTTCACGAACTGCTGATATCCTTCCGGCGAGAAACTACCGGCCGCGAATGCTGCAGTGCCGATCATGCGTTCCTGACCAGCGCGTTCCTTACCCTGCAGAAGAGCCGAGTAGGCAACAATCCGGTTTGAGATCGTGCTGTCGGTGGTGAGCGAACTCATGGATCCGATCAGTTTGATGAGGCTACCGATCGTATCCTCGAAATAGGACGCAATATCAGGCACGCCTGCCTTTAAGGCCGTAACCTCGTCACGCATTGTCTTGAGCTGGTCGAGCTTGGCTTGGGCTGCGAGCGCAAGCTGCTGCAATTCAGAGCCACCCGGAGCTTCGCTCGTCGTCAGGTTCAAGGCCTTGAAACTGGCGAGTGCTGCATCCGCTGCGAGACGCTGCTTCTCCAGGAGCGACCCGAACTCACCGAGGCCCTTGGCACCGACGAAACCAGCGGAAGCACCGCGCTCCTTCTGGATTTCATGGATGGCTGAGCCAATAACGGGCGCCATCGAAGAAATTTCGGCGACAGATTGCGCTTCCGAAGCCTGCTCAAGGCGCTTCATGTTGTCCTGTACGACAGCAGCGATCAACGCAATGGTCGGGATCGACGCTACGAGAACGACCCGCGTCCTTATTTTCAAATTTCCAAAAAACCTCACGTAGGCCTCGATATCTTGCTGAATGAGCTGCAGGAAAACTGCCAAGGCTCAAAGGTAGGACGATACCGAACCTGATAGAGAAAACGTATTGAGGCTTGGTTACCGTGCCTAGAATCTCATCGATGACAATTGATATCAAAGGCAAATGCCCAAAATAGCGATTAGTCGATTGTCAGCTGGTATTCTCCGCCACCGGCATCAGTACGTCACCATCGCTGATTTGCGGGACGTTGAACGGAACCAGCGACCGCTCGCGGTACCCGACAAGCGAGCCCGGTTATCGATCTGCAGTGTCATTCGGTGGGTGTTATCGGGATACCCATACCCAGCTTGATATCTATCGCCGGCGAAAACGAGGTCCAGTTTGGAAAAGGCATTTCAGGCCTCCGGCTCTGGCCTGATCGTTAGCTCTGCGCCATACGCCTGTCGCAGATCGTTCTGACCAGGCTGACGGTCGGTCGCCTGGTGCACCAGCGTCGAGGTGTATCCCATTTCGCGAGTTCCCTCGATCAGAGTGATGTCAGCATTCCCGGGATTGTCCGAACGTTCGAACCAGTCGACAGGATGCTGCAGAAAATTCATCTCGAAGGCTCGGTTGGTGACACCATGGCCGACGATCACCACGTTGTCGTGGCCGTGTCGGGCCTCGTGCATGATCGTCTGCAGGAACAACCGCATGCGCTGTGCAACATCGGCGCGGCTTTCACCATCTGGCGGCCGGGCGTAGAATTTACCGCTGTTGCTACGCAGTCTCGCCCACTTCTCGAATTCGTCGGGAAACTTTTGCTTCCGCTCGGCGTGGTCATAGATTTCAGTAAAGAGGCCGAAATCCTGCTCCCGCAAGAGATAGTCCTCGCGCACCTTGCCAATGCGTTCGACAGGCAAGGCTTCAAGGAGCGCGTCCTTGCTTTGCCGTGTCCGCAGGAACGGTGAGTACCATACGCGCAGCTTTTGCACCCCCCGCCCGGTCAGGCCGGACATATAGGCCGCGATCACAGCCCCGGCTTCGGCGGCCTGGCGATGTCCCCATTGCGTCAGCGGTACGTTGTGATCTCCAAACTGGCTGTAAGCCCGTTCGTCGAGGTTACCGAGGGATTCGCCGTGGCGAACAAGAAAAACGCGCATCAGCCATCCCGCTGCGTAGGTTTAGATCCGACGGCTACCATGGGCGCGCGCCTGACGATCAGCAACCCAGTCGGCAATAGCAAAGCTTGCCTGTTATCCCTTCATGTCAGATCGGTAGCGACAACAAGTCGACTGAGCGAACAAGCATACGCCATATATTACATCTCGATCTGCGAAACGTGGTTGAGGGCGATCAGCCACCTTCCTTTGCGCTTGCGCATCAGCCGCGTGTTCACTCCCGTCTGATTTCCCGCTGGGCGGATCAGCTGGTAGTTGCTGATGAGCTGGGCTGCGTCGTCGGACAGAATTTCGATGCTGATATTGGAAAAGGTCAGCTGACCTTGCGAGCCCTCGGACCCGCCATAATCGCTGATGTAATGGTCAAGCGTCGCCTGCCAGTCCTTCTGGATTCGACCGCGGGAAACAAAAATTATATCCGGGTTGGCAAAGCCAGCCATGTAGCCATGAAAGTCGCCGGTCTTCCACGCTTGTTGCATGACGCCAATGACGTCGCGGATGGCCTGTTTTTCATCATCCTGCGTCATCATGAGCCTCCTTATTATCCAGCGGATCATTGTCCTGGATGGTCTTTACCTTCTGCTGCTGCCGTCGGACCAAAACCTCTTGCGCGGCCGAGACGAGGTGCCGCCTCAGCGCGTTTTCGGCGGCTTTCGCATCCTGCTCGAGAACCGCGTCAACGATTTGCTGATGCTCGTCACACGATCGTTTCAGACGCCCGACGTCCTTCAGCTGATATTTCCGGAAGGGTGCAAGCTTCAACCGCAGCGTTTGCGCTGCACTGATCAGATCCCTGTTGTGGCAACCCTGAAACAGCAGGCTGTGAAACTCCGTGTTGACGGCGTTGTAGCCAACGTGGTCTCCACCCTGTGCGAGGCCGTTCATCTCACGATGCATGGCTTCCAGCTCAGCCCGTTCGCGCATCGTCATGCGCTGGGACGACAGCCTGCCGCATGTCGCTTCCAGTTCCGCCATGGCCTCGAACATTTCGTCGATGCGCTCCGTGGAAATCTGGGTGACAATGACGCCCTTGAATGCTTCCCGCTCGGCCAGTCCCCGTCCGCACAGGATGCGAAGAGCCTCACGGACGGGCGTGCGAGACACCTGGAACTGGACCGCGAGAGAGTTCTCGTCGAGCCGCGATCCAGCAGCAATTTCTCCTGTAATCACAGCTTCTTCCAGCTGGTCGGCGATAACATCGCTACGAGCTTTTTTCAGTGGCGTCCGTCCATCCAGCATAGGTTTCCTTCCCCACAAGGTCACACACCATCCTATCGCGACGAAAGTAAATTACACAACTGACTTGCCATGCGCCCGAATAATATACAATGTGTCCACAGAGGACGGGATTGTATCCCAAAGGGACGTTGGAGGCAATTTGCGTGGAGATAGACAATGGTCCTGTCTCCGCTGCCGCCTTCCCACGAGGAGTGAGTGAAGCAAATGACATTTACCACCCGACCGGAACTGCGCGGCACCTTTGGGGCAGTTTCGTCGACGCACTGGCTGGCTTCGACCGTTGGTATGTCTATTCTCGAAAAAGGGCACACGGCGTTCGATGCGGCCGTGGCAGCGGGTTTCGTACTGCAGGTGGTGGAGCCGCACCTGAACGGCCCCGGCGGCGAAGTTCCCATTATCGTCACCCCAGCGGGCGCCGATGCTCCGGTTGTCATTTCCGGTCAGGGCCCATCTCCTGCGAAGGCGACCATTCAGTATTTCAAGGAACTTGGTCTGGACATCATTCCCGGGACAGGGCTTCTCGCAGCCTGTATCCCGGGCGCTTTTGGCGCATGGCTCACGCTTTTGCGAGACTACGGACAGGCTGAACTCGAGGAAGTTCTTGCCCCAGCGATCTACTATGCAAGGACTGGTCACCCGCTGGTGCCGCGCATCGCAAACACGATCGCATCGATGCAGGAGCTGTTTCAGACGCACTGGCCAACATCGGCCGCCGTCTATCTGCCAGGCGGTGCCCTGCCCCAGTCGGGCAAGCTCTTTCGTAACCCGCACATTGCCGACATGTACCAACTGATCCTCGATCAGACGAAATCGGCCGGCAGCCGCGAGGCGAGGATCAATGCCGCCCTGGATTTCTGGTATCGCGGACCGGTTGCCGAGCAGATCGAGCAGTTCTGCGAAACGCAGGAAGTATTGGATGTCTCAGGCCGACGACACAAGGGCCTGATCACAGCGCAGGATATGGCAGACTATACGCCATCGATCGAGAAGCCGGTGTCGGTAACTTACGGCGATTGTGAAGTGTTCAAATGCGGACCTTGGTCTCAAGGGCCGGTCCTCTTGCAGATGTTGCAGATCCTCAAGGGAACCGACATCGCGGACCTTGACCCGATGGGCTCAGAGTTCGTGCATCTCGTTGTTGAAACCGCGAAGCTTGCCATGGCTGATCGCGAGGCCTGGTACGGCGATAGCGTCGACGTGCCGATGGCGACACTCCTGTCTGCAGATTACGCCGACATCCGTCGCGCTCTGATTGGTCGCTCTGCATCTCTTGAGGTGCGTCCAGGCTCGCCTGACGGTCGCAACCCCAACCTGCCGCCCCTGCGCGCTGTGGGTACAATTATGCAGCCGGGGCTCGGCGGCGGCGAGCCGACGGTCGCGCGCGAGCAGCCGTTGCCCAATGACCGGCAGGGCGAACCGGCGCTGACCCGCGAGGGTGCTCAGCGCGGCGATACCGTGCAAGTCAGCACTATCGACCGATGGGGCAACATGGTTTCTGCCACGCCGTCCGGCGGGTGGTTCCAATCGAGCCCCGTCATTCCAGGTCTCGGCTTCAGCCTCACGACCCGCGGCCAGATGTTCTGGTTGGAGGAGGGTCTCAACTCGTCGCTGATGCCATCGACAAGACCCCGCACGACCTTAACGCCCACCACCGTCTTCCGCGATGGCAAGCCCTACATGGCGTTGGGAACTCCGGGCGGAGATCAGCAGGACCAGTGGCAGTTGATCATGCTGCTGCGCCACTTGCACAACGGAATGAACCTGCAGGAGGCGATCGACGCTCCGTCATTCCATACCGATCACCTGCCGAGCTCCTTCTGGCCGCGAGAAATCAGCCTCGGTGCGGTGACGCTTGAATCACGCTTCTCCAACTCGGTCTGCGAAGAGCTGGCTGCACGCGGTCACAAAATAACGGTCGGCGACGCGTGGTCGGAAGGGCGTCTGTCGGCAGTTGCCCGCGAAATGGACGGTGACGTGCAACTCGTAAAGGCCGGCGCCAATCCGCGGGGCGTACAGGGCTACGCCGTTGCCCGATGAATGAGACTTTTCGAATAAGAGAGGGAATAGCGATGAAACCACACTATCTCGCACTGGCCGCCACACTGGCGCTCGCAGGCATTCAAGCGACAGCTGCCCCAGCGGCCGCACAATCGACGCTCAATATCGGCCTTCAGGACGATCCGGATACGCTCGACCCCGCAACCAACTGGAGCTTCGTTGGTCGCCACGTTCTTCAGTCGCTGTGTGACAAGATCGTCGATATCGATGAGAAGGGTGAGATCATCCCGATGCTGGCTGCCAGCTGGAAATGGGGTGACGACAGCAAGACATTGACGCTGAAACTGCGCGACGATGCCGTCTTTCATGACGGAACGAAGGTCGACGCCGCCGCCATCAAGTACAATCTCGAGCGGGCTCTCAATGCCAAGTTCTCGCGCCGCAAACCCGAAATCAGCTCCATCAGCACCGTCGACGTAGTCGATCCGACAACCGTCCAGATCAATCTGAAACAGCCATCGGTACCACTGCTGGCAGCTCTCAGCGACCGTGCCGGCATGATCGTTAGCCCGACTGCAGCTGAAAAGCTCGGTGAGAAGTTCACCGATGCTCCGGTCTGTTCAGGCCCCTACACCTTCGCCGAACGCGTCATCCAGGACCGCATTGTCCTTGCTAAATTCCCAAAATACTACAACGCCGACAAATACCACTTCGACCGGCTCGTTTATCGCGGCATGCCCGACTCGAACGTGCGACTGCTCAACCTTCGTTCCGGCCAGCTCGATCTGATCGAACGGCTCGCTGCCACCGAAGTCGAAGCCGTGAAGGCGGATTCATCGTTGGCCGTGGAGCCGGTCGTCGGACTTGGATATTACGGCGTGACATTCAGCATCGGTGGCGAGGGGGCTAACCTCGATGCCGGCAAGAAGGCAGCAATCCGCGAAGCGTTCAGCCTGGCAATCGACCGCCAGGCCATCAGCGACGTTGTATTCGATGGTCAGGCGAGCATCGGCAACCAGCCGTTCCCGCCTTCCAATCAGTACTACGATAAGAACTTCCCAATTCCGCAGCGGGATCTGGACGCTGCCAAAAAGAAGATGCAGGAAGCCGGCGTCGAATCCGTCGATCTTGAACTTCTGGTGCCCACCGATGCCGAACGTCAGCAAGTTGCCCAGCTTAT
The DNA here is from genome assembly GCF_050500185.1 of Neorhizobium sp. DAR64862/K0K3. Lineage (NCBI taxonomy): Bacteria > Pseudomonadati > Pseudomonadota > Alphaproteobacteria > Hyphomicrobiales > Rhizobiaceae > Neorhizobium > Neorhizobium sp. DAR64862/K0K3. The sequence goes on along the minus strand of NZ_CP191450.1, from coordinate 316,590 downwards.
CCAGGCGATGGTTGCCGAAGTCGGAATCAATGTCTCCATCAAGCCGACTGAGCTGATGACCCTGCTCGACGTTGCTCGCCAGGGCAAGTTCCAGTCGCATCTCGTCGGATGGAGCGGACGCGTCGATCCAGACCTCAACATCACGCCGATGCTGTCTTGCGGTGCTCCGACCAATGACGCGCATTACTGCAACGAGGAACTCGACGCGATTCTGGCGAAAGCCCGCGCATCGGGAGACGTCGAGACCCGCAAGGCAGAATACAGCAAGGCAATCGCGATCCTCCAGAAGGACCTTCCGATCGTCTACATGTATCATTCGCAGTGGATCTTCGCGCACAATTCCAACATCACCGGCCTTGCGCCCGCTCCGGATGGCATCATCCGCCTGAGTGGTGTGAGCCGGAAGAATTGATGGCTTAAGGCTGTAATGAGCACCTCACCTGATCTCATCCAAGACAAGTCAGCCCGATCGGATCGGGCTGACGACCACGCGGCCTTGGTGCTGCGGGTCGATGATCTGCGTGTCGTCTTTGAAGACGACACGCGTACCGTCACTGCCGTCGACGGCGTGAGTTTTGACGTTCGAAAAGGGAGCACGCTCGCGATCGTCGGCGAGTCCGGCAGCGGCAAGAGCGTGACCTCCCTGGCCGTCATGCGCCTCCTCCCCGAACACACAGCACGCGTGTCTGGCAGCATCAATTTCGCCGGTCGCGAGTTGCTCGAGGAAACGACGAGCGGTATGCGCAGCCTGCGCGGCAACCGGATGGGAATGATCTTCCAAGAGCCTATGACCTCTCTCAATCCCTCCTATACGGTCGGCGAGCAAATCAACGAAGTCATCCTGCGTCACCGACAGATTTCGAAGAAAGAGGCGACAGAGCGCGGCATCGCCATGCTGAAGCTGGTTCGTATTCCGTCACCGGAAACGCGTTACCGCCAGTATCCGCACAATCTCTCCGGTGGCATGCGCCAGCGCGTGATGATTGCCATGGCGCTCGCCTGCGAGCCGGAACTGTTGATCGCCGACGAGCCGACGACGGCCCTGGACGTGACGATCCAGGCTCAGGTCCTCGAACTGATGGGGGAACTGCGGCAGAAGACCGGAACGGCCATCGTTCTCATCACCCATGATCTTGGCGTTGTCGCGGAATCCTGCGACGACGTGATCGTCATGTATGCGGGTCAGGTTGTCGAGCAATGCTCGGTCGAAGACCTCTTCACCTTTCCGCAGCATCCTTACACCGTTGGTCTTCTCGGTTCGTTGCCGCGCCTGGACGAGAAGCGAGAACAGCTTGTCGCCATCACCGGCACGGTCCCGGACATGGCCAACCCACCGTCCGGCTGCCGGTTTCGGGCGCGATGTCCGTTCAGCATCGACAAATGCGCCGAGATGCCCACCCTGATGGAAATATCCCCAGGTCACCTCAGCCGCTGCTGGCGTGCGCCATTGCAGGACCTCGTCCCATGAGTGAAGCCCTCTTGAAAGCCAAGACGCCGATCATCGAGGCGCGTCACCTTGGCAAGAATTTCGTCGTCAAACGCAGCGTCTTCGGCCGGCCCTTGGCGTCCGTCGGCGCTGTCGACGACGTGTCGTTGTCCCTGATGCCCGGCGAGACGCTGGCAATCGTCGGCGAATCCGGTTGCGGGAAGTCGACGCTCGGCCGGTTGTTGATGCGCCTCATCCAGCCGACCGACGGTCAGGTCCTGATCGATGGTCAGGATATCACCAACATCAGCCATGCGGCGATGCGCCGTCAGCGCCGGCATGTGCAGTTGATCTTCCAGGACCCTTACGCTTCGCTCAATCCGCGCATGACGATTGCCCAGACAATCGGCGAACCGCTGATGCTGCACGATATCGTGCCGCCAAACGAGCGCGCTCGACGCGTTGCGGAACTGCTCGAAATGGTCGGCCTTCGTCCAGAGCAGGCCAGCCGATATCCGCATGAATTCTCCGGCGGCCAGCGTCAGCGCGTGGTGATTGCGCGTGCGCTTGCCTCCGAACCGAAGGCAATCATCTGCGACGAGGCCGTGTCTGCCCTCGACGTGTCGATCCAGGCGCAGGTCCTGAACCTTCTGAAGAGCCTGCAGAACCGATTGGGTCTGGCGTTCATCTTCATTTCGCACGATCTGAGCGTCGTGAAACACATCGCCGACCGCGTTGCGGTCATGTATCTCGGCAAGATCGTCGAGATCGGGACGTCGGACGAAATCTTCGCGACCCCGCGCCATCCCTATACCCGGGCGTTGCTGTCTGCCATTCCGGTCGCCGCCCCGCCCAGCCAGCAGCGTTCGAAGGAAGCGCGCCTGCATGGCGATCTGCCAAGCCCGATGTCGCCTCCGCAAGGTTGCAGGCTGCATACGCGATGTCCCCACGCGCGACCCGAATGCACGGCGGTCAGCATGGCGCTCGATGTTGAGGCAAGCGGCCATGCGAATGCCTGTGCGTTCTGGCGAGAGCTACCCGAACTCGATACGGCCGAGATCACCCGCGAACCTCGCGATCCGAAGCTGGAAAAGCTGTTTGCGGTTTTCGAAGCGATGGCGGCAGCCCGGATGACGCCCACGCCCTCCTCAACCGTGACCGGAGGCTAATTCCTTGACCTCGCTTCTTGCACGTCGTCTGCTGCAGCTCATTCCGACCATCGTCTTGCTGTCGCTGATCATCTTCTCGCTCCAGCATCTGCTTCCTGGTGACCCGGCGCTTGTGCTTGCGGGTGAAAGTCCGGACGAAGCGACGCTAGCCGCAATCCGCGCCCAGTATCATCTCGATCAGCCCTTGCTCGTGCAATATCTCTACTGGGTGAAGGGCGTCCTGACCGGCGACCTTGGGCAATCCATGCGCCACAATCGCCCGGTTCTCGAACTTATCCTTTTGAAGCTGCCCGTGACACTGCAGCTCGCCGTGATGGGAATTGTCCTTGCTTTGGTGTTTGGCATTACCGGAGGTGTAATTTCGGCGCTGCGCCAGAACACTCCGGTCGATTACGCCACCAATGTCGTCTCGCTGGCCGGCATCTCGCTGCCGAATTTCTGGCTTGGCATCATGCTGATCATGTTCTTCTCGGTGTACCTTGGCTGGCTTCCTGCCTCCGGCTTCGTCAGCCCGTGGGAAGACCTGAAGATGAACCTGATGACGACGATCATGCCCGCCTTCGTTCTGGGCACCGGGATTGCCGGCGTCATCATGCGCCATACCCGCGGCGCCATGCTGCAGGCGCTGGAAAGCGACTATGTCCGCACCGCCCGGGCCAAAGGTCTAAGCGAGTGGGTCGTCGTATTTAAGCACGCAATGCGTAACGCGCTGACGCCTATCATCACGCTCGGTGCGCTGGAGTTCGGCGCCCTGCTATCCGGCGCCGTGCTGACGGAACAGATCTTTACGATCCCCGGCTTCGGGAAGCTGATCGTCGATGCGGTCTTCACGCGCGATTATCCTGTGGTCCAAGGCGTGGTGCTTGTCACCTCGCTGTTCTACATCACCCTCAACCTGCTGGCCGACATCGGGTATATCCTTGTTAACCCGAGACTGAGAGGCTGACCGTGCCAACGATCGCAACGACCAAACCTGCTGTCTCCCCCAAGATCAGCCCCGTCACGAACTTTTTCCATGGTCGCCTGTGGCGACGCCTGTCGAAGCGCAAGAGTGCGCTCGTCGGCCTTTTCGTGGTGCTGTTCGTGGTGGCCGTCGCCATTCTTGCCCCCCTGCTTGCACCCTACGATCCGGCATCCCAGAGCTGGACGGCGGTTCGCAAGGCACCGTCAATGGCGCATCTGTTCGGCACGGACGAAGCTGGCCGCGACATACTTTCCCGCATCATCTGGGGCACCCGCGCTTCGTTGCTGGCAGGCCTTACATCGGTCGGGATCGCGATGGCAATCGGCGTGCCCCTCGGGCTTGCGGCAGGTTTTCTCGGCGGCGTGGTCGATGGCTTTATCAGCCGGTTTACGGATGCCATGCTCGCCTGTCCGTTCCTGATCCTTGCAATCGCGCTGGCCGCTTTTCTCGGTCCAAGCCTGACGAATGCGATGCTCGCAATCGGCATCACCGCCATGCCGCTCTTTATCCGACTGACCCGGGGTCAGGTTCTTTCGATCCGGGCCGAAGAGTATATCGAAGCGGCAAGTGCCGTGGGCAATCCACGTTGGCGGATCGCGGTTCGCCATATCCTGCCGAATATTCTTCCCCAGTTGATGGTACAGGCGACCCTGACGATCGCATCCGCGATTATCGCCGAAGCCAGCATGTCCTTCCTCGGCCTCGGCTTGCAGCCGCCGGCACCATCCTGGGGCTCCATGCTGAATTCCGCCCAACGGTTCATGAGCAACGCTCCCTGGATGGCGCTATGGCCGGGCATGGCAATCTTCATGACCGTACTGTCGTTCAACCTGCTCGGCGACGGTCTGCGCGACGCGCTTGATCCACGCTCCCGGTAGGACGGCATGGGCAGCGTCGTCTGGCCGGCCCATGCGCCCTAGCGGGATCATACCGGAGAAGCTCATCCCGGACCTCTTGCGGGGCTGCGGCCATCAAGGCCGTATCGTTTGGGCCACAGCTTACGACGTTGACACAGATGCCTTTCGGAGCAAACCCGTTGGCCCAGGTGCGGGTGAAGGAGCGCACATCAGTCGTTGTGGCTCCGTAAACGCCATATCCTTTGGTCCCGATGTCGCACGCGCTGGAGCCGATCAACACGATCGTCCCGCTGGCTTGCCCGAGATCGTTAGAACCTGCGCCGCGAACTTCGGCCGTTCACCGGCTGAATTGCAAAGCATGAGACCGTCGGAAACCTCAATGATCCGGACATCATCACACCCGCAGCGCGCCGGGGGTGAGGCCGTCTTCCCGGCGCATGATGGCCGTCAGGTGGCTTTGGCTGGAGAAGCCGCAGGTAAGTGCGATCTCTGCCAGGGGCAGCGGTCCGTTGACGATCAGTGCACGGGCCTCGTCGAGGCGAAGTCGGGTGAAGTACTGGTGCGGGCTCGTTCCCGTTCGACGCCTGAACGAGCGAAGCAGCTGGCTCGACGAAAGCCCGACCAGCGAGGCCAGGTCCTCGAGCCTGACACCGAGTGTCATATGCGCCTGCATGTGATCGCGCACCTGCCGGAACTGCCGGTCAGACAGCCCACCCAGATCCTTCTGGGGCCGGGCTACGCCATATTGCCGGATGAGGTGGATGCCAAGCAGGTTGAGGAGCGAATCAAGCTCGAGGCCGGCCATCGTGCCATGCGTGCCTGAACGCAGCTCTTCACGCAGCATGCCGCCCAGCAGTCCGACGCGGCGGTCGACGACCGGCAAGGCATCCGCGACGACGGTTGCGGCCGGCAGGTCGAGGTCGGACTGGGCGAGACCGTCAAGCCATGGCTGCGACAGCGAGAATGCCGCCACTTCCTTGGGCTCATGCCAGCGCGCCCAGTAGTCTGCGCCTGCCGGAACGATTTCACAGCATCCGCTCGCAGCCGAGGCGGTGCGGATCCGCGTCCCGCCAAGGCGTGACTCGCGGTTGCTGAAGGGCTTGAACGACAAGAGCACGAGATGATGGGGGATCGACTGGCTGATCTCGCCTGCGTTCCGCCGGTTCCACGCCGCCGTCCCGAAATCGGACCGGACGAGCCGACCCCAGTTCGGCACCGGCGTGTCGGCAGTGGCGACATGCGGTGCTTCGGGCGGAATGGCATCTGACATGGCTGTTTCCCGTCCAGCGTGCGGATTTACTAACAACGATGCGCGTATCCTGAAAGCCGCACCCCCTCCATGTCGCCTATTCCTTGATCATCAACAAGGAGAAAGACAATGACGACCAGCGACATGATCAAAAATAACGACGGCCAGGTTGCAGTGGTGATGGGTGCAACGCGCAACCAGGGTCGGGCCTATGCCGTCATGCTGGCGCGCAACGGCTGCCGCGGCGTGGCCGTCCACTATCACGGCGAGGCCTCCCGCGGCGAAGCGGAAGAAACTGCCGCCGAGATCAAGCATCACGGTGCCGAACCCCTCCTGTTCAGCGCCGACCTGACCCAGGTCGCCGATGTCGCGAGATTGTTCGACGCGGTCGACAAGTCGTTCGGCCAGCTCGACATCGTGGTGAACACGGTCGGCAAGGTGGTCAAGAAGCCATTTGTCGAGATCACCGAGGCCGACTTCGACCAGAGCTTCGCAATCAACAGCAAGGCGGCGTTCTTCTGCATGCAGGAAGCCGCAAAAAGGATCGCCGACAACGGCCGTATCATCAACATCGGCACGACGCTGCAGGCGGCAACGACCGGGCTATACGCGATCTATGCGGGCTCCAAGGCGCCGCTCGAACACTTCACGCGCGCGCTTGCCAAGGAGATCGGCCACCGGGGCGTCACCGTCAACACCGTAGCACCCGGCCCGCTCAACACCTCCTTCTTCTACCCGGTGGAAAGCGCGGAATCGAAGGCCTTCCTCTCCGGCATGAGCCCGCAGAACCGGCTCGGCGAAATCGACGAGATCACGCCGCTGATCGAGTTCCTGGTCAGCCCGGGCGGCAGTTGGGTCACCGCGCAGACCCTCTTCATCAACGGCGGCTTCATCGCCCGCTGATCCCTCGACTGCACAACACAAGGCTGACGGCCCGTCGATCAGGACGTCAGCCGGCATCCAACCCGCCTGAGGCAGCGCGAACTTGATCAGGTGTGGCCCGCTATCGCGACCCATCCTATCTTTTGGTCTGCATGCCCGCGACGAACCATATGATCGGTTCATCAGCAGCGTTGCGATCAGGCGGCCTTTCTTGCTATGTCGCAAATGCTCAGAGTAACTGCCTTAAGCAGCTGTTCGAATACCTAAGGGTGCAGGAGCAGCAATGCACATCCATTGATCTGTTACACACCGTAAATTTTGGGCGACTGGCCCTATACTCTGGAGGTATGCCGCCATCAGAGAGATTGGCACCTTGGGGAGAGAGAGATGCATCCGGCCGAAACGTTCGAACTGGTTTTCACCCTGCTTCTCGCGATCCTCGCCCTGCACTGGTTTGCCGAACGCGCCAAGCTTCCGCCATCTGTCGCCCTTCTCGTCGGCGGCGGGGCCCTGGCCTTCCTTCCCGGACTGCCGGTGATCGAGCTGGATCCCGAGCTGGTTCTCGTGCTTTTCCTGCCGCCGCTTCTGATGGACGGGGCCTATTATACCGCGCTTGCCGCCTTCCGCCGCCACAGCGCCGGCATTCTGTCGCTGGCCATCGGCGCGGTCGTCTTCACCACCCTGGTGGTGGGACTTGTTGTTCACTGGCTGGTCCCGGCGCTGCCCTGGGCCGCCTGTTTCGCCCTTGGCGCCATTGTTTCGCCACCGGATGCCGTCTCGGCACGGGCGGTTCTGCAGCGCGTGAAGCTTCCCCGCAGGCTGACAACGCTTCTCGAGGGTGAAAGCCTCCTGAACGACGCCAGCGGCTTGGTGCTTTTCCGCTTCGCTGTCGCGGCAGCCTTGACGGGAAGTTTTGATGCCGTGGATGCGAGCCTCGAGTTCGGCTTCCTGGCGATTGGCGGCGTCGTGGTCGGCGCCGTCGTGGGTGGGGCCTGGACCTTCCTCCTCCGGCGGCTGGGCGACGAGACCCTGATGATCCTCGCCTCCCTGATCCTCGGCTGGGCCGCCTATCTGGCTGGCGAAGCGGTCCACATCTCGGGCGTCATCTCCACAGTCACCGCGGGCCTGGTTTTCGGCTGGTACCAGCACGTCGTCTTTACCGCGAGCGTTCGCATCCGCGCCGGCGCCTTCTGGCACGTCATGGTGTTCCTGATGGAGGCCATGATCTTCATCCTCATCGGTCTTTCGCTGCGCGGCGTGCTGGAGCGCGTCGGGGGATTCGAGACTGTCCTTGCCACCATGGCGGTTCCGGTCGTGGGCGTGATCGTCGCGATGACGCTGGCGCGTTTCGTCTGGATCTTTGGCTGTGACGCCGTTCTTGCGCTGCTCAACCGGATAGGATTTCCCATCGACGACCCGCTCGGCCCGAGGGCCGCGACGGTGATGAGTTGGGCGGGCATGCGTGGCGTGGTCACCCTCGCTGTTGCCCTGACCGTCCCCGAAACAATGCCAGGTCGCGACCTCATGCTGGTCGCAGCTTTCGCCGCCATTCTCGTCACTGTTCTTCTCCAGGGGACGACGCTTGGGCTGGTTATCCGCGCGGCGAACCTGTCTGATCGGGGCGTGCGCCCGGCATTGAGCCTTGCACAGGCGGAAGCGGCGGTCGCAGCAGCCCAGCTCGTCGCCGTCCGGTCGCAGGCCTATACCGACGACGGAACGCTTGCCCACCCGCGATTGCTCGAGGGCTTCCAGCGGCGCGCCGACCAGGCATTCCAGAACGCGGACGACGAAGACACTTTCGTAGACGAGATCACGGCCCACTACGACCTCGTCCTCGAGGCGGTAAGGGCCGGCCGGGCCGAACTCGTGCGCCTTCATCGCGCCCACCAGATCAGTGACGAAACGCTGCATGACCTGGAGCGGGACCTCGATCTGGAAGAGCTATCGGCGACAGCCGCGAAATCCCTCTGACATGACGCTTGCGGCGTTTACCTCTGTCCAACGTGCTGGACTTAGCGTCCTGCTCGTGTCCCTTCTGATGCCGGAGCCCATGACTTAAAACGATCGCATCACCGGCGATCGACTGCAAATGAAGGAACTATGGTTTTGGAAATCGGAATTGACAGTTTTGCGGCAACCGTCAAGGGTGTCAGCGACATGGATCGCATGGGTTTCCTGCTCGACGAGATCGAGATGGCCGATACGTCTGGCCTCGACGTGTTCGGCATTGGTGAGCACCACCGCAGCGACTATCTCGACAGCGCACCGGCCGTCATCCTTGCCGCCGCCGCCGCGCGGACGAAGTCGATCCGGCTGACCAGCGCGGTAACGGTGCTTGGCGCCGCAGACCCCGTCCGCGTCTTCCAGGAGTTCGCGACGCTGGACCTCATCTCGCGGGGACGGGCTGAAATCGTCGTCGGTCGGGGATCCTCGATCGAGGCCTATCCGCTGTTCGGTCTCGACCTCAACGACTACGATGCCCTGTCGGAGGAAAAGCTGGAACTGCTGCTCGCCCTGCGCGACGAGACCAATGTGACATGGTCCGGCCGGTTTCGTGCGCCACTTGACGGCCAGGGTGTCTACCCACGTCCTGCCCAGCCGAAGATGCCCATATGGCTTGGGGTTGGCGGCACGCCGCAATCCTTCGCCCGTGCCGGGATCCTTGGTCTTCCGCTGATGGTGGCGATTATCGGCGGGGAATTCCGGCGGTTTCGATCGCTGGTCAATCTCTACCGGGAGGCCGGAGCACGCGCCGGGCACGCGCCCGAAGCACTGCGCGTCGGCATTCATGCGCTCGGCTTCGTGGCCGAGACGGACCGCGAGGCGGAGGATCGCTTCTTCCCCGGCTGGCAGGCGATGTTCACCAAGATCGGCCTCGAGCGTGGCTGGGCACCGTCGACGCGCGCGCAGTTCGACAACCTGGTTCGGCCCGGCGGCGCGTTCCTCGTCGGTGATCCCGAAACGGTGGCGGCAAAGATCCGGCAGACGTCCGAGGACCTCGGCGGCATCGACCGGCTGACGTTCCAGATGAGCTCCGCGGCAAGCGACCAGCCGGCGATGCTGCGGTCGATCGAAATGCTCGGCCGCGAGGTGAAGCCACGCCTCTCGGCCTGAGCAAAAGGTCGTTTCTCAAAGCGACGGTTGCCGAGGCGGCCTTTCCGTATCCGCCGGAGGACAAGGCGACGAAAATGCGGGTTCCGACCTACTGAGCCAAAAGGCGCCTGGTCCGTCGGTTATCCGCACGCGTTGCAGGCGGCGTTCAGCCTGAGACTCGGTACCTTTGCGCAAAGTGCACGAAGGCCGAAACCTGTTTTTCCAGGAAGTGACGGGTTTCGGCGTCGGTCAGTTCCAGCGTTTCGCTGTGCACCTTGGCCGCGACATGCCCGATCATGACCTCCGGCTTGTTGAGAACGGCGGCATCCATATAAACGAGGATCTGTCGGAGATGGTACTGAGCCCGGGCGCCGCCGAGCATACCGGCTGACGCCGTTTGGATGGCCACCGGCTTGCCGGAAAACGGCTGGTTCGGCAGGCGCGAAAGCCAGTCCAGGGCGTTCTTGATGCCACCCGGGACCGAGTAGTTGTACTCGGGCGTGACGATGATTACGCCGTCGGCGAGACGGATCGCCTCACCCATCGCCGTCACCTCCGCAGGGAACCCTGCCGCCTGCACATCCTCGTCATAAAGCGGGAACATGCCGACCGAGCCGAGTGCCGTGATGGTCACGCCCTCGGGGGCGAGAGACGGCAGGGAGCGAGCGATTGCAGCATTGTAGGATTTATGACGCAGGCTTCCGAGAAGGGTCACGAAGTGCAGCGGCTTGGGTTCAAACATGAAGGCTCCAAATGAGAATGCTGACGAAAAGGCGGATCAAACGGGATCAGAATCCAAATTGACCACTTTCGGCAGCTCGATGATGAGATAGTCGAGAAACGCACGCACCGATGGCAGCACGTAATCCCGGAACGGCAGGACGGCGGTGATCTCCGCCTTGCCGGCCAGCCATTCCGGCATGACCCTTTGCAATCTGCCCTCAAGCACGTCTTCCCGGCAGATGTAACCGGGAAGCGCCGCGATCCCGATGCCGTCTGCCGCAGCCTGTTTCAGCATGATCAGGTCGTTGCCCGCCATTCGTGGCTGGACGGGAAGCACCCGGTCGCCGATCACGGGATGGCTGAGCTTCCACACCGTTGCCTGCCCGGGACGGTGCATCGCCAGAAGGTCATGCTCCGATAGGTCGTCCGGTGTCTTCGGTTCGCCGCGACGCTCGATATAGCTCGGCGCTGCGAAAATGAACCAGGGCGCCGGAGAGAGCGTCCGCTGCACCAGGGCCGAATCGGTCATCTGCCCCTCGTGAGCCCGGATCGCGAGATCGAAGGCGCCGCCGATGATGTCCGTCTGCTCGTCGCCCGTGTGCTGGACGAGCTGGATTTTCGGGTGGTCGATCGCGAACTGCGGTATGATCTGCCGCAGGACATAGACCGAGGTCGCGATTGCCGTCGTGAACTTGATGACCCCCGTCGGCTCCTCCAGCCTCTGGCGCACCGCGTTCTCGGCGATGTCGGCGTTTTGAAGCATGACAAGCGCGTGGCGATAGAAGAGAGTGCCCGCTTCGGTCAGCGTGTGCACCCGTGACGTTCGATTGATCAGCCGGACGCCGAGGGCGGCTTCAAGCTGCTGCAGCCGATGGCTGAGTGTCGACTTCGCAACGCCCGTGCTGCGGCTTGCAGCTGTCAGGCCGCCGCTGTCGACGACCTGGACGAAGGTACGGAAATCATTGAGGTCGAGCACGGGTTCAGTCCCTCCACGAGATCGGCGCAAAGACCGCCAAAGGCCGTTTTTTATGGGCCAATTCCAAGGAGACCACGACCAGCATTAGAGAGACGCCCTGACAAGCGCAACCCCGAGATGATGGGCCAGCCCTCTAGATGCCGCCGCAAACGCCGAGAGGTTGATCCCCATCACCACCTCCGAATCGACGCCATTCACCGGGACGAACGACGCCTCGAAGCGGATGCTGGCTTCATCGGCGCTCACGCCGGGACGAACCTGGATCTGGTTCGTCTGCTCGCTGACTGGGATCGGAAACGTCACCATCTGGTAGGTGAGATGACACGCCCCGTCATCACTGGATATCAGCCGCTCGCGGACGGTCGTCCCGTCAGTCGTGACCAGCTCCCGTTCTCCGTCGGCGAGCAGACGGCTTTCACGGGCAATCGGGTTCCACGAGGCGACCGCTGCGAAATCGCGAACGACGGACCAGATCCGTTCCGGGCTTGCGGCAAGGGTCGCGGTATAGACGGCGACATAGCTCTTGCTCATACCCGTGCTCCACCGTTGGCCAGAACGTGCTGCCCCGTCAGCCAGCGTGCCTGGTCGGAAGCTAGGAAGGCGACGACATCGGCGATCTCGTCGGGTTCGCCAAGGCGTCCGAGTGGCGACCCGGCCGCAATCCGGTCACGCTCTTCCTGCGGCGCATCCTTGATGAACTCGGTGTTGGTTGCGCCGGGCATGACCGAGTTTACGGTAATCCCGCGGTGACCCAGCTCTATCGCCAGAACCTCGACGATCAGCTTCGATCCGGCCTTCGAGGCCGCGTGCAGGCCCATGCCCTGTGCCGTGAACGCGGTGGTCGAGGTCGAGATGTCGATAATCCTTCCGCCGTCCCGCACCCACTTGGCCGCCTCCTGGAGCACGAAGAACGAGCCCTTGGCATTGAGACCAAAAATTCGGTCAAAATCCTCTTCCTTCACGTCGACGACCGGCACGCCGATGAACGGCAGCCCGGCATTGGCGACGACGATATCGAGGCCGCCGAAGGCCGTATCGACCTCGTCAAACAGCCGCCGGATGTCCGCCATATCGGCGACATCGGCCTGGAAGGGACGCGCCACGCCGCCGGCATCCTCGACGGCCCGCACCGCTTCCGCCGCTTCCTTCGGACGGCTGCGATAGTTGATCGCAACCGTCGCGCCCTCGCGGCCGAGCCGCTCGCCGATCGCCCGGCCGATGCCGCGTGATGCACCGGTGATCAGCGCTACCTTGCCTTTGAGAGATGTCATGAGAATGCTCCTTCGTATGTGGGCTATGATCGGCGAGAGCGCCGGCCTGGCACTTTCGATCCGGCCGGTCAGGCGAGGATGCGCGCGGCGATCCGCTCGGCGACCATGATGGTGGTGACGTTGGTCGGGACCGACGGGATGTCGGGAAGAATGGAGGCGTCAACGACGCGAAGGTTCTCGATGCCACGCACGCGCCCGAAGGCATCGACAACGGCAGTCTCGTCGGTGTCTGTCCCCATCGGAACCGTCGAGGTCGGATGCTGGTAAGCCGCGATGTTGGCGATGATATTGGCGCGCAGGTCCGCGTCGCTTTGCACGGCATCGCCGGGCGCCATCTCGTGATCGACCATGCCCGCGAAAGGAGCGGTTCTGCCGGTCTCGCGGGACAGCCTGACCGCTTCCACCATCCTGTCGAGATCGCTCGGGTCGTCGAAGAAGTTATAGTGGATGCGCGGCGCGACGCGCGGATCGCGCGAGGCCAGGCGGAAGCTGCCGACAGACTTTGGCAGCGTTACTGCAGCCGCGAGAACGATCGCGCCGCCCGTCGGGCTCGCCTTCGGGTCGATGAAGTGGGTCGCGGATATCTGGAGGTCGAGATCGCCGCCGGTCGCTGCCGATGAGCCCGTCCAGACAAGCGCACCGGCTGCGGGGCTCATGGCCCTGTCGGAGGCCTTCAGTGCGTAGACGTTGTAGAAGAACGGGTGGTCCTGGAGACGCGCGCCGACCGGCAAGTCCACCAGAACAGGGATCTTGAGCGCGCTGAGATCGCCGGCAGGGCCGATGCCGGAGCGCAGCAGCATGGCCGGGCTTCCGAACGCCCCGCCCGACAAGATGATCTCGCCGCCGGTCAAAACCTCTCCCGTCACCAGCCGGACGCCGGTGGCCCGATTGCCGCTGAAGACAACGTGATCCACTTCTGTCTCGCCGCGGATGGTGAGGTTCGGGCGGGCGCGAACCTCCTCGGTGAGATAGACGATGCCGGTATTCATCCTCCTCTCGTCGACGACGTTGAGCGGATAGGCCCCTGCCCCGTCCGCAGCCGCGCTGTTAAAATCCGAAACGTCAGCCAGACCCAAGGCCCACGCGGCGTGAACGAAGCCGCGAGAGGACGCGGTCAGTTCCTCGAGGGTTCGCTGCCGGAACGGAAAGGGGCCGGATCGACCATGCAGGGTATCGTCGCCGGTCGGGGTGTTTTCCAAAGCCTTGTAAGCGGCCGACACATCGTTCCAGGACCAGCCTTCGATCCCACGCGCCGCCCAGCGTGCGAAATCGGACGGCCGTGCCCGCATGGCGACCGTGCCATTGACGGCGGAACTGCCACCGACCACCCTGCCCCGCGGCAATGGAATGTCATGGCCGAGCTTTGTCGTGTCATCGCTGTGATAGTGCCAATCGAAATCCGGAGTCCGCACAGTGCCGGCATCGGTCAGGCTCTGCGGATAGGCGCTCGGCGCAAAATCAGGCCCCGCTTCCAGCAACAGTACGGTGCGATGAGGATCGGCGCTGAGGCGCGTCGCAAGCACCGCTCCGGCGGACCCACCTCCGACGATGATCACGTCGACCGGTGGCGCTTCGGCATGGGCGTGCGCCAGGCCGATCAGGACAGCGCCCGTTGCTTTGCCGCTTCCAGCCATGAAACGTCTCCTCGTCATCGCCACTTGCGTGAAATTGTCCCTCGTCGAGCGCTATGAGCGCTGCAGGCAAGGCTTCACTTCTGTTTCAGGGAAGTAGCGAATACGGGATTGTGCGAACAGCGGGCCCATCCCGGAAGCTACGTTCAACAGGATGGACGATGCACACCGACGACGTGACGACGTCACGAAGCTAGGCCAACTGTCTGAACTGAGCGATGCAGTGCTTGACGACCGGACATGAGGCGCAAGGTGGAGGCATTTCCGCTGCCGGTCAGAAGCGGTAGATTCTTACCCGGTGCGACAGGCAGGCTCTGTTCGCATCCATTTCGGTTGGAGGGTCCTCAGGATCGCTTAGGTCTACGCGACCTCAAATGTAACCTTGGCGTATGCGCCGCCGTCAGGATTGTTTCCGACCTCCAAGCGGGCATTGTGGCCTTCCGCAATCGCTTTGACGACCGTCAGACCAAGCCCTGAACCGCTCGTGCCACGACCGCTGAGCCTCTCGCTTCTCCAGAACATGTCGAAAGAGGAGTGCTGCGCATAGTCTGGTAGTCCTGGACCCTTGTCCTGGACAGAAATGAACGACCGCCCCGTGTCATCCACCCCAGTATGAACATCGATCGGCCCGAAATCGCCCGCGTATCGCCGTGCGTTTTCCAGAAGAGCGAGGATAGCCTGGCGGAAACGGTCCGGATCGATCATTGCCGGTGCGGGCGCAAGGTAGGTTCGGAAATTGACATCACCGCCTGCGGAGATCTGGAACAGGGTCACCGTCTCCGAAGCATGCAAGGCCAGGTCGGTCGCCGTGGTCGCGGACACAAAGTCGATCGTGCCCGCCAGTGAGAGCGTGTTCAGCTGGTCCACCAGCCGCGACATGCCCCGTGTCTGCGCCAAGAGCGCACGCAACTGGTCTTCGCTGGCGGGAATGACGCCGTCAGTCATGCCTTGCAGATTGCCCTGCAGCACCGTCAGTGGTGTGCGCAGTTCGTGGGCCACCGCGCGCGTGTTGAATTTCAGGCGGGTCTCCAATGCAAGCAACTCGCTCGCCATGCGATTGATGGTGATCGCAAGCGTTTCGACTTCCTTGGTTGCGCCCGGTTCGACCGTGACCTGAAAATCGCCCTGCCGGATCTTTTCGGCTGCGGCCGTCAGGCGGGTGAGCGGCGCGACGAGCCGGTAGGCCAGGACGACGCCAATGCCGCTGGTAAACACGATCAGCAGAAATCCGAAACCTAAAACACCCTCGACAGGGGACGCCTCGGTCGCCTCTTCCAGTGTCGGATAGAGCGGCGCGAGTGCCGCGAGATCGCTCGGTGCGGGGATCTCGCCATTGTTGATGCTGACCCAGGCACGTTTCGCATCGGGGGGCAGCGCGTCCAGTGCCGATAATTCGGCATGATCGATATACCAGTCGGTCAGGATATAGAGGAGCGCGATGGTCATCAGTTGAATGACGGAAACCAGAGCCGCCGTCAGTGTTGATAGAGCCGGTCTAGACACCTGTCGACCTCGCGAAACGATAGCCTATCCCGCGCACGGCAACGATAAAGCCGTCCAGGCCGCAACTCGCCAGCTTTCGCCTGAGGTTGGCGATATGCGTATCGACGGTTCGATCGAGCGCATCGCTTTCGGGCATGCACGCGTCCAGCAAGGATGCTCTTTCGAAGGTCTTAAACGGCGACCGGACGAAACAAACGAGAAGGCGAAACTCCGTTGCGGTCAGCGGCAGTTCGACCCGGCCTTTGTCCGTCGATGCAATCGCGATGTGGGACTCCAGCTGAACCTCGACCCCGTCGTGCCGGACAACCTCATGAGCGCCAACGCCTCTGGTGCGCTTGAGGACAGCGCCCACCCGCGCCACGACTTCCTGCGGGTTGAACGGTTTGGTGACATAGTCATCGGCGCCGAGCTTCAGGCCGAGCAACTTGTCGGTACTGTCATCCATCGCCGACAGGAAGATGACCGGCACGCTGGAATTTGCCCGGACCCTCGCCAGAAGATCGAAGCCATCGATGTCAGGCAGGCCGATATCGAGCAGGATCAGGTCGGGCTGCAATCTCTGGACATGGGTGAGAGCCGTTAGGCCTGTCGAAGCCTTTACCGTCCTGTAGCCGGCTCTTGCGAGATATTTTTCAATAAGGGAAGCAATCTCTTGGTCGTCCTCGACGACCAGCACGAGCGATGAGATCATCGTCAAACTCTCTGACTTTGACATGCTCTTCTCCGGTTCTCGGTCAAATCTTGATAATCCGGCGAGAGAACGTGGTCCTCACAGAGGAACCACCCATGGA
Source organism: Neorhizobium sp. DAR64862/K0K3 (assembly GCF_050500185.1). NCBI lineage: Bacteria > Pseudomonadati > Pseudomonadota > Alphaproteobacteria > Hyphomicrobiales > Rhizobiaceae > Neorhizobium > Neorhizobium sp. DAR64862/K0K3. The sequence continues at coordinate 300,055 of NZ_CP191450.1, read as the reverse complement.
CGTAACTGATCTCAACCACGCTCAGAAAGCAAATCCGAAGACCGTTGAAGACGAAGCACACCGTTTGCTTCCAGAGGCGCTTATGCTTCTGGGTTTTGTATCGCTGATCTTTGCGACTGTGCCGGAAATCGACCTGATCGTCAGTCGTTATTTCTGGGATCCCATCGCGGGCTTCGCTTTCGAGGAATACAGTTTCCTCATTGCGTTTCGTGACCTCAACAGGCTTCTGCCTTGGGTCGTGATCGGGTTTGCAATCGTGCTTTTGCTTGCAAGTCCTTTCCTCAGGAACCCGAAATACTCAGCCGCACCGCATAAGTTGTTATTCGTGCTGACGTTCTTTGCAGCAGGTCCGGGGCTGGGCGTTCAAGTCATCAAGATGCTGGTCGGGAGGGCGCGTCCAAGAGCACTCGACGAATTCGGCGGCAGTGCGATCTTTACCCCTCCGTGGCAGCTCACCGACCAATGCGTCAGGAATTGTTCCTTTATCTCGGGAGAGGCCGCAAGCGCCTTTGCGCTGCTCACACTTGTCGTGTTCGTCACCCCCAGACACCGGACAACTTATCTCGCAGCGGTCGGCATTGTCGCGGCAGCCTTCTCATTCAACCGAGTGATGTTCGGAGGCCACTTCCTCTCGGACGTGGTGATTGCCTGGAATGTGATGTTCGTTCTGGCCGTGCTCCTCTGGCAATCGTTTTCTCAAAACGCGCCTCAGATCGACGCACTATTTAAGAGAGATCCGTGCCGAACGTAAGTCTTCGTCGAGATCGCATCAGAGCGCGGAGCTAGGTCAAGCCAAATCCGATCGTGCGTCAGTTTTCACACACTGCGTTGGTTGCAAAGACGAACGACACCGGCCGGCGTCGCGGCAGGCCATCGAAGTTACTGCCACGTGGCGCACGGAAGTAGAATGTAGCAACTTTTGCAAGTCTCGGCGCATTCAGGGCCTATCCTTTGTTTGCCGCTCCCTCCCAGCGACGTCGCTCAGCATCGCTCAAACGCTTCCAACCCGATGCTCCTGCCCTTCCTGGTCGAAACTTTGACCGTGTTCTCCGGCGACCGCGCCGAACACATCTCCGACCCCGATCAGCACAGGCTCCTCGACGCCGATCGTGCGCATGGCATCGCCGAGGCTTGCGAGCGGGCCAGACCAGCGCTGTTCGTGCGAGCGGCTGACGGAGGAGACAACGACAACGGGCGTGTCAGCTGTCATCCCGTTGTCCATCAAGCGCTGCTCGATCTGGCCTGCCATGCGTCCGCCCATGTAGAATACCGAGGTCTGGTTGGGTTTGGCGAGCGAGGCCCAGTCGACGGTCTGGGGCAGTTCATGATCCCGCGAATGGGCCGTGACGAAGCGGACCTGCTGGGCGTGGTCGCGGTTGGTGAGCGATGTCTTCAGCGACGCAGCCATGGCCGACGCTGCGGTAATCCCCGGCACCACGTCCACGGCGATGCCCTCGCTTTGCAGACGGGCGATTTCTTCGCCTGCCCGCCCGAAGATCATCGGGTCACCGGATTTAAGCCGGACAACGCGTTTGCCGTCCTTTGCGAACCGCACCATCATGTCGTTGATGTCATCCTGGCGACAGCTCTCCCGTCCGCCTCTCTTGCCGACGAGGAACCGCTTTGCCTCACGCCTCGCCAGTTCCAGCACCTCCGGCGAGACAAGATCATCGAACAGGATGACATCGGCGGCCTGCAGCGCCCGCATGGCCTTGAGCGTGAGCAGTTCGGCATCTCCCGGCCCCGCACCGACCAGAGTCACCGATCCCAAACTCGGAACCGAAGCGATCTGATCGGCGGTGGCGAGCAACCGGTCCGCGGTATCTTGCGCGGGTGGCTCGTTAGTCGACAGGCTTCGGGCAACGAAACGCTCCCAGAAAAGGCGTCGTGCAGGGCCCGGCGAAAGCCGGCGGTTGACCGCCTCCCGCACCGACTGCGCAAGGCCTGCCCATTGCTTCAGCGCCGGCGGCAGCAGTGTTTCGATCCGCTGGCGGATTGCCTGGGCCAGAATTGGTGCGGCCCCGTCCGTCGAGATCGACACGATCACCGGCGACCGGTTGACGATCGAACCGAACTGGAACTGGCAATAGGCAGGCTTGTCGATCACATTGACGGGAATGCCGGCCGCGCGCGCCGCGCAGTAGAAGGCCTGCGCCTCGGCTTCGGTCTCGCAGTCGGCGAGCGCCAGCGATGCCCCGGTGAAGATACCGCAATGCCAGGGATGGTCATGATGCGTCAGCCCGGTCCGCTCGACCAGCGCCTTCATCGTGTCGCCAAGCTCGGCGGTTTCGCAGTAAAGCTCCACCTCAGCGCCGCAGGCTTGCAGAAGCTCTGCCTTCCAGGCGGCGCCGTCCGATCCGCCCGCCATGACCGCCCGCTTGCCCGTAAGGTTCCAGAAGACCGGCAGCTTGGCAAGTGCGGAGATGCGTTCGTTTTCGTCACTCTGCTGCAAGGGTTTGCGTCGCATCCAGGATCCTCCTGATTTCGGGGCGGCAGGAGCCGCAATTGGTTCCGGCATTCAAGGCTAGGCCGACGGCTTCCACAGAACGGCAACCGCGATGGGCGGCGGCACTAATCTCATTTATACCGACCGAAAAACAAGAGCAGACGATCGCGCCCTTGTCCGGTCGCCCCGCTGCCGGACGGCCGGCTATGAGCATGGAACGGGTGCGGCTGTCCAGATGCCGCTCCTTCAACTGCTCGACCGCCCATTGCCGCGATACGCTGACCGGTTCCGGTGACACGAACAAGGCTGCCAGCAGATGCTCGCCGTCAAAGGCGAGCAGGCGGTGATCCCTGGCCTGCCGGTCGAGGTAACCGGAGAAGTCCTGGCGCTCGTCGAGCCGCAAACTGCGCCGCAACCATTCCTCCCAGCCATCGGCGGGCTGGTCGCCTGCAAATTCCAGTCGGTAACCGCCTTCGGTTCTCGCGATCGCCCAATAGGCAAACGGAAGGTCGAGCGGACGCTTCGCCGTCACCAGAAAGCCATGCGCCTGCGCCTCGTGGCGGGCGATCGAAACACGCGCCATCTTCAAGGCGGGCTGGCCGGACACCGGATCGACGCGGCGTGGGACCAGCGTATCGACGCGGGCACTCGGCGCCGTCTCGCCGGTCCAGTGCATGGGAATGAAGACCGACCCCCGCATCTGCCGTTCAGTCAACAGGGCGCGCACGATGATCGACCTGCCGTTTTCGCCTTCGACATGCACGAGGTCGGCGTCGCCGATACCGGCTTGTGCCGCGTCTGCCGGATGGATCTCGCAGAAGGGCTCGGCAATATGGGCGGAGAGCCGGGCACTCTTTCCCGTCCGCGTCATCGTATGCCAGTGATCGCGGATCCGGCCCGTATTGAGGGTAAAGGGAAAGCGGCCGTCCGTCTTTTCAAGCGCAGGTGTCTCCACCGGCACAAGGCGCGCCCTTCGATCGGCAGTGAAGAAACCGCCATCGGCGAAGAAACGGGCAAGCTTTGAACCGTCACCACGCAAGGGCCACTGGAATGGCTGGAGCTCCTTATAGGCGCCGTGGCTGATTACGGCATGAGCGCCGATGTCGAAATCGCGCTCGCCCTCGTTCTCGAAGGCGGACAGGGCTGCATGCTCGGCAAAGATCTGAGCCTCGCCGCTGTAATCGAAGGCCGGGCCGAACCCCATGCGTTTCCCGACCTCAGCCATCTGCCACCAGTCGGCGCGGGCCTCGCCCGGCGCGGACAGGAACGGTCTCTGCCGGGAGATCCGCCTTTCGGAATTGGTCACCGTGCCGGATTTTTCGCCCCATCCGGTGGCCGGAAGCAGGACATGGGCGAGACGTGCCGTATCGGTATCCTGCTGGATGTCCGAGACCACCACGAAGGGGCAGGCTTGCAGGGCGGCCTTGACCGCATCGGCCTCGGGCATGGAGACAACCGGATTGGTCGACATGATCCAGATCGCCTTGATCCGACCGTCCGCCACCGCCTCGAACATGTCGACGGCCTTCAGGCCGGGTCTGTCGGCGATGGTGGGTGAACTCCAGAAGCGCTGCACCCGATCCCTGTGCACCGAGTTCTCGATCGCCATGTGGGCCGCCAGCATGTTGGCGAGGCCGCCGACTTCGCGTCCGCCCATGGCGTTCGGCTGGCCGGTCAGCGACAGCGGTCCCATGCCGGGCCGGCCGATCCGGCCTGTCGCCAAGTGGCAGTTGATGATGGCATTGACCTTGTCCGTGCCGACGGCAGACTGGTTGACGCCCTGGCTGTAGCAGGTGACGACCTTCTCGGTTTGTCCGAAGAGACGGTAGAACTGACGGATGAGCATGCCGGACACGCCCGTCGCCTCCGAAAGGTCAGAGACAGAGCCAGATGCCGCTGCCATCAACGCTTCGGGGAACCCGGATGTGTGCCTTGACACGTAGTTTTCGTCCACCGCTCCGGTCTCGGACAGATAGGTGAGCAGGCCGTTGAACAGGGCTATGTCGCCATCGGCGGCCACGGCCAGATGCAGATCGGCGATGTCGCTGGTCGCGGTTTTGCGCGGGTCGATCACCACCACCTTCATGGAAGGCCGGGCAGCCTTGGCCGCCGCCAGACGCTGGTAAAGGACAGGATGGCACCAGGCCATGTTGGAGCCGACCAGGACCACGAGATCCGCCAGCTCCAGGTCCTCATAGCAGGCCGGGACGGTATCGGCGCCGAAGGCGCGGCGATGACCGGCAACGGACGAGGCCATGCACAGGCGTGAGTTGGTGTCTATGTTGGCGGAGCCGATAAACCCCTTCATCAGCTTGTTGGCGACATAATAATCTTCGGTCAACATCTGCCCGGAAACATAGAAGGCAACGGAATCCGGGCCATGATTGCCGATGGCCCGCTGAAAATTTGCGGCAACGAGATCGAGCGCTTCGTCCCAGCCGGCTCTTTCGCCATGAACTCGAGGGTAAAGTGCGCGACCGTCCATATCCAGCGTTTCGGCCAGCGCCGAGCCTTTCGAACAAAGCCTTCCGTAACTGGCGGGATGGTCAGGATCGCCCGACACGCTGATCTTGCCCTCGTCGTCGACTGCGGCGATCACGCCGCAGCCGACACCGCAATAGGGGCAGGTCGTCTTGGTTACACCGGACATGGTGGCTTCCCGCATCTCACCAACTATTGTAACCGAGATATTTTCCGCTCATGCGAATCTCAATGCGGTCGCCCTTCGGATTGGCAACCTTCTCCACCACCATGTCAAAATCGATGGCGCTCATGATGCCGTTACCGCATTTCTCCTGGATGAGCTCTTTCAGGGTCTCGCCGTAAACTCCAACGATCTCGTAGAGCCGGTAGATGCAGGGATCGGTAGGGATATCGCGACCCCAGACCTTGGTCGGGAACTCCGCCAGGACGACAGCACATTCCTGGGGCAGACCGAGATCGCGCACCAGAAGATCGGCCTTCACGCGTGGCAGCGCATTCATTCCAAGGCAGGCCGAGGTAACAAATACCTCGCTCATGCCGATCCCTTCGGCAATCGAGGCCCAGCTCAGGCCGGCCTGCCGCTTCTTCTCGTAGATCATCTCGGTCACGTCTGATTTTGACAGCATCATCGCCTCCTTGGGAATATGCAGGATGGGGGTGTTTACTCGGCCGCTTCCAGCCGCCTCTCCAGGAGGATGGACAATTCGCCGTCCGTGTTGCGCAGCGGCAGTGTCGCGACGGAGCCTTCGTCGGCGCCGAGTGCGCGGCCGCTCTCAAGCGAGATCACCCAGTTGTGCAAGGGGCAGGTCACGGCCTTGCCATGGACGATGCCCTGGGAGAGCGGACCGCCCTTGTGCGGGCAACGGTCCTCGATTGCAAAGACCTCGTTTTCGGCCGTGCGAAACACGGCAACCTTGCCCTGCGGCGTCTTTACGCAACGCGCCCCGCGCAGCGGAATGTCGTCGATTCGACCGATCGTCATCCAGTTGCTGTTCATCGCCTCACTCCGCTGCCTGGTTGTAGCTGATGGTCGCCATGGGCTTGAACTCGTGCTTGTCCTTGCCCGAGACACGCTCCGACCAGGGGTCGACCTGGGCGAATGTCTGGGAGAAGACGAAGCGGTCGTAGTAGGCACGGCGTTTTTCGGGATCGCCCATGATCTGGCGGCGGATCTCGTCGTGGCCAATGCGTTTGGCCCATTTGTAGATGCGCTCAAGGTAACGGCCCTGCTCGCGATACATCTGGGTGAGCGCCACGATATGCTCCAGCGCCTCATCCTCGGTTTTCACCAGACCCAGGACATCCGTGCCCTTGATGTCGAGACCGGCGGCACCGGCGAAATGGATCTCGAAACCGCTGTCGACGCAGATCACTCCGATATCCTTGCAGGTGGCTTCGGCGCAGTTGCGCGGACAGCCGGAGACGGCAAGTTTCAGTTTGGCCGGTGTCCACGAGCCCCACATGAACTTCTCGACGCGGATGCCGAACCCGGTCGAATCCTGGGTGCCGAAGCGGCACCAGTCGGAACCGACGCAGGTTTTTACCGTGCGCAAGCCTTTGGCATAGGCCTGACCCGAGATGAATCCGGCCTTGCCGAGGTCGGCCCAGACGGCCGGCAGATCTTCCTTCTCGATGCCGAGCAAATCGATGCGCTGGCCGCCGGTCACCTTCACCATCGGTATTTCGAACTTGTCGACGACATCGGCGATGGCGCGCAGTTCCGCGGCGTTCGTTACACCGCCCCACATGCGCGGCACGACCGAATAGGTGCCATCCTTCTGGATGTTGGCGTGCACACGCTCGTTGATATAGCGCGACTGGTAGTCGTCGGCATATTCGTCCGGCCAGTCGCAGACGAGATAGTAGTTGAGCGCAGGCCGGCACTTGGCGCAGCCGCAGGAGGTCTTCCATTCCAGTTCCTGCATGACGGCGGGAATGGTCTTCAGACCCTTGGCCTTGATTAGGCGGCGGACGTCGTCATGGCCAAGTTCGGTGCAGGTGCACATTGGCGTGACGGCGGCCGGATTGTAAGCATCGCCCAGCGTCAGCGCCATCAGCTGCTCGACGAGGCCAGTGCAGGAGCCGCAGGATGCGGATGCCTTTGTGTGGGCGCGGACGTCATCCAGCGAGGTCAGACCCTTGCCGGTGATGGTCGTGGTGATCTTGCCCTTACAGACGCCGTTGCAGCCGCAGATTTCCGCATCATCCGGCAAGGCTGCAACGGCCGCCATAGGGTCCAGCGGAGACCCTCCCTGGTAGGACTGGCCGAATATCAGGGTGTCGCGCATTTGCGAGATATCGGTCCCGCGTTTCATCAGGTCGAAGAACCAAGAGCCATCCGCCGTCTCGCCGTAGAGTACCGCGCCGATGATGCGATTGTCCTTCAGGACCAGCCGCTTGTAGATGCCGGCGGACGCATCGCGCAGCACGATTTCCTCGCGGTCCGGCGCTTCGGCAAAATCGCCTGCCGAAAACAGGTTGATGCCGGTGACCTTGAGCTTCGTGTTGACGACAGAGCCATGATATTCGCTGGTACCGCCGATGAGGCGATCAGCAAGAACCCTTGCGGCCTCATAAAGGGGCGCAACGAGCCCATAGCAGATGCCGCGATGTTCGGCGCATTCGCCGAGCGAAAAGACGTTCGGGTCAGAGGTCATCATGCCGTCATCGACGACGATGCCGCGGTTGACGGCGATGCCGGCATCCTTGGCAAGGCTCGAGGCCGGGCGGATGCCGACGGCCATGATCACCATATCGCCGGTGATGACGCGGCCGTCGTCCAGTTCGATACCCTCCACCTTGTCGGTGCCGAGGATCTGCTTGGTATTGGCCTTGGTGATGATGTCGATGCCGCGTTCGGTCAGCGCCTTTTCGAGCAGATAGGCGGCTGGCGGATCGAGCTGACGGTCCATGATGGTCGGGTTGAGGTGAATGACGGTCACCTCCATGCCCTGCCGCTTCAACCCGTAAGCGGCCTCCAAGCCCAGCAGACCGGCGCCGATGACGATGGCGCGGCCCTTGGCGCCAGCAATCTCGACCATCTTCTCGACATCAGCGAGATCGCGGTAGGCGAGAACCCCGGGCAATTGGTGGCCCGGAACAGGGATAATGAATGGGAGAGAACCGGTGGCGATGACAAGCTTGTCATAGGCTGCGGTGATGCCGTTGGCCGAGGTGACCGTCTTCGCCTGGCGGTCGATCTCAGTGACCCTTGCACCCTTATACAGTGTCACGCCATGGGTGGCGTACCAATGGTCATTGTGGATGACGATGTCGTCGTAGCACTTTTCGCCGGACAGAACCGGCGAGAGCATGATGCGGTCATAGTTGACGCGCGGTTCGGCGTTGAAGATGGTCACGTCGAAACGACCGGGGGCCCTTTCGAACAGTTCTTCCAGCATGCGACCGGGCGCCATGCCGTTGCCGATGATAACGAGCTTTTCCGTCATGTCGGTTACTCCGCAGCTTCGACGAAGCGGTGACGTTCGTAGAGGAACTTCAGCACGGCTTCGCGGGACTTGAGGTAGGTTCGGTCGGCCGCGAGCGCGATGCGGTCGCGCACCCGCGGGATGGGCACATCCAGCACTTCGCCGATGCGGGCGGCCGGACCGTTGGTCATCATGACGATGCGATCGGAGAGGAGCACGGCCTCGTCGACGTCATGGGTGATCATGATCATCGTGTTGCCGAGGCGGGAATGGATCTCCATCACCGCATCCTGCAGATGGGCACGCGTGAGCGCATCGAGCGCACCGAACGGTTCGTCGAGCAGGAGGATCTTCGGTTCCATGGCGAGCGCGCGGGCAATCCCGACGCGCTGCTTCATACCGCCGGAAATTTCGGAAGGGCGCTTGTCCTTGGCATGCGCCATCTGGACGAGATCGAGGTTGCGCATCACCCAGTCATGCTTTTCGGCCCGCGTCTTCCTGCCGGCAAAGACCTTGGAGACCGCAAGATTGACGTTTTCATAGACGGTCAGCCAGGGCAGCAGCGAATGGTTCTGGAAAACGACGGCGCGTTCCGGGCCCGGCGCATTGACCTCTACGTTTTCGAGCAGGACGGCACCGGTGGAAACCCGCGTCAAGCCGGCGATCAGGTTCAGCAGGGTCGACTTGCCACAACCGGAATGGCCGATGATGGAGACGAACTCGCCCTTGTCGATGGTGAGCGAGATGTCCTTCAGCACCTCTGTTGTTGTGCCGGCGCGTTCGAAGTTCTTGTCGACGTGATCAATTTTCAGGTAGGCGCTCATGGCCGTCTCCTCAATTCCTGGCGGTGCCGCGGGTGACGATCGAGCCGAGCAGGCCCACCAGCTTGTCGAGGACAAAGCCGGTCACGCCGATATAGGCGAGCGCCACGATGATGTCGGTGAGGCGCGAGGAATTCCACGCATCCCAGATGAAGAAGCCGATGCCGACGCCGCCGGTCAGCATTTCCGCCGCCACGATGGCAAGCCACGACAAGCCGATGCCGATGCGAAGGCCGGTGAAGATGTAAGGGGCTGCCGCCGGCACCATGATGCGGATGAAGAACTCGAGCTGATTGAGGCGCAGCACCCGGGCGATGTTGCGATAGTCATCCGGAATGTTGCGCACGCCGACGGCGGTGTTGATGATCACAGGCCAGATCGAGGTGATGAAGATCACGAAGATCGCCGATGGATTGGAATTCTGGAAGGCGGCGAGCGAGAGCGGCAGCCAGGCGAGTGGTGGAACAGTGCGCAGGATCTGGAAGATCGGGTCGAGGCCGCGCATGGCCCAGACCGATTGGCCGACAAGGGCGCCGAGGAAGACGCCAACCACTGCTGCAAGCCCGAAGCCGATCGCGACACGCTGAAGCGAGATCAGCACGCGCCAGGCAAGACCTATGTCCTGCGGCCCGAAATCGAAGAACGGATGGGCGATCAGGTCATAGCTGTCGATCCAGACCTGCGATGGCGGTGGCAAAGTAGCGCCAGCACCGGAGCAGGCGATCTGCCAGATGGCGAGGAGCGCGATCAGCACCACCAGCGGCGGCAGTACGTTGCGACAGACGGCAGTGGCGGCATGCCGGATATTAAGCGCACGCGCCGGGCGCTTTCCCATCATGACGACGGTGCCAGTCTTGCTCAAAGACGTGGCCGTCGCTTCTGTGTCTGCCTTGCGGGCTGTTGCTGTCATGGTGTGGTCCTCTTCACGCGGTGTTGTCAGGATCAATCACAGGTCATGCGATGGTTGCGGCTGCCCCTCATCCCCCTTCTCCCGCAGGCGGGAGAAGGGGTTTTGCATGAGAAGAAAGTCCCCTCCCAAACCCTCCCCACAAGGGGGAGGGCCTAACCCGGCCGACCCCTCTGAGGCAGGAACCGGAAGCTTGCCGCGCTGTATCTCCCCCGTTGTGGGGGAGATGGCCCGCAGGCGAGAGGGGGGTCAGGCGCCAGCCTTGATCGTCAGGCTGTCGAGATAGGCCCTCGGGTTTTCCGGATCGAAGACCTTGCCGTCGAAGAAGGTCTCTTTTCCGCGCGAGCTCGAGGCCGGGATGTCGGCAGCAGCAATGCCGAGATCCTTGGCGGCAGCGCGCCAGATGTCTTCGCGGTTGACCTTGTCGACCAGCGCCTTGATGTCGGTGTCGGGTGCGAACTTGCCCCAGCGGACGTTCTCGGTGAGGAACCAGGCGTCGTGGCTCTTGAACGGATAGGAGGCGTGGTCCTTCCAGAACTTCATCTCCAGCCCGGTATTCTCGACAAGGCGCCCGTTGCCGTAGTTGATGGTGCCCTTGAGGCGTCCGGCGACATCCTTGGGCGGCACGTTGAACCACTGGCGCTTGCCAAGAATGGCGGCCATCTCTTCCTTGTTGTCCATGCTATCGGCCCACATCTGGGCTTCCATGACGGCCATCATCAGCGCACGCGCGGCATTCGGGTTCTTCTCGATCCAGTCGGAGCGAAGCCCGAGCGCCTTTTCCGGATGACCTTTCCACATCTCGCCGGTGGTGCAGGCCGTGAAGCCGATACCCTGGTTGACGAGCTGCTCGTTCCACGGCTCGCCCACACAGAAGGCGTCCATGTTGCCGACCTTCATGTTCGCCACCATCTGCGGCGGCGGCACCACGATCGTCGACACGTCCTTGTCCGGATCGATGCCGCCGGCGGCGAGCCAGTAGCGGATCCAGAGATCATGGGTGCCGCCAGGAAAGGTCATGGCGACCTTGATCTCGTTGCCGGCAGCCTTCTTGGCGGCAAACGCCTCCCGCAGCTTGGAAGCATCGAGCTGGACCCCGGTCCCGGCATATTCCTTGGCAACCGAAATGCCTTGGCTGTCGAGGTTGAGGCGGGCAACGATCGACATTGGCACCGGTACGTTGTTCTGAGTCACCTTGCCGGTGGACATGAGATAGGGCATCGGGGTGAGGATATGCGCGCCGTCGATGCCGTTGGCGGCACCGCCGAGCACGAGATTGTCGCGCGTCGCGCCCCAGGATGCCTGTTTGAGCACTTCCACATCCGGCAGGCCATGCTTGGCAAACAGGCCCTTTTCCTGCGCAATGATCAGCGGCGCGGCGTCGGTCAGCGCGATGTAGCCGATCTTGAGGCCGCTGACTTCCGGACCTGCCGAGGCGGCGAAGGCGCCGGACGGAAATGCGGCGCGCACAGCACTTGCCAGAGCAACGGCAGAACTGATCTTCAGGATCTGCCGGCGGTTGATGTTCATTCCTGTAGTCTTCGTCATAGCGTTGTGCCCCTCTGGTGTGACGGAGATCCGGAAACAAAAAAACGCCGCGTGCCCGTCTGCCGGGTCCGGGCGATAAGCGCCGGACGGCAAGGGAGCATGCGACGTCGGTGTCGGATGGGTATTTGCGCCTGATCGGGCGCTCATCTGTCCTGCGATCGCCATTGACCGCGGACAGTTAGATACAAGCAAACATCGTGCCAGATCGAAATAAGGCCATCAACGGGAACGATTAGTTTGCATTTACGGACAGTTGCCGAACGCGTAGCCGATTGCAGGGCAAGCGGCGCTGCACGTTATGAAGCCTGACTTTCGATGCAGATGCCTCAGCTTTGCGCACCGCGCGCGATTACGCTTCGGTCACGTCGTCGCCTGATGACGTCGAGCGAACCGCAAAATGCTCCGCATAGGCCTGCACATCACGAGGGTCGAAAATCTCCCCGTCCATGAAGCCATCATATCCCGATGCACTTCGTTCGCCCGGCTCATCCGGGGTGGCCGCGTTTGCACCCAGCGCCATCTCGTAGAGGTCGGGCCGGAAGGCGCTCGTGACCCGTGCCATGCCTTCTTCGCTGAAATCAGCCTGCCCCCAGCGGATCATCTGGCTGTAGATCCAGCTTGCCTGGTCCGGCCGCGGATAGTTTGCCGCCTTGCCGTGGTAGAGAAAGTAGTCGGGAACGACCCGCGTCGTGCCCTGCGCATCCAGACTGAATTCGCCGCTGAGGACACTGCGGATAATGCTCGTCGGCGCCGCGATATAATCGGGGGCGCTGAGGATCTCTGCGAGTTCGTTGTGATTCTGGGCGTCGTCGCACCACCGCGCTGCCCTGTCGAGCGCAACGATGAGGCGCGACACCGTATCGGCATTGGTCTCAGCCCATTCCGGCCGCATGCCCAACACTTTCTCCGGCGCCAGAGGCCATATGTCCTGCTTGGCCGCGACGATCCTGCCAGTCCCGCGTTCAGAGGCGATCATGTTCCAGGGCGCACCGACGCAAAATCCATCGATCGCGCCTGCCGAAAGCGCATCGGATGTCAGCGGCGGCGGCACTACGACCAGCTTGACGTCGCGGTCCGGATTGATGCCGCCAGCTGCCAGCCAGTAGCGGAACTCGTAATTGTGCGAGGAAAACGGATAGGTCATGCCAAGCGTCGGCATGGCTTCGCCGCGGGCGCGCATGTCGGCGAGTAGAGCCGCGAGAGCCTTCGCATTGGCAAGCGCGCCCGCATCATCGGCAAGCCCCGTCAACGACTTCATCCGCTCGAAGATCCGCGCCGACAGCGTGATGGCATTGCCGCCGCGGCCAAGCGAAAAGGGTGTGATCGTCGGCGAAGGATTGGATCCCAGCCCCAGCATGGAGGCGACCGGCATCGGCGACAGCATATGGGCAATGTCGAACTGACGAAACGCCAGCCGGTCCCGCACATTGGCCCAGGTGACATCCCGTACCAGTTCGAGACGCAGTCCCTCCCTTTTCGCAAAGCCGAGCTCGGCTGCAACGATCAGGATCGCGGCATCCATCAAAGGGATGTATCCCGCGCGCAGAAGCCTCTGCTCCTTGCCGCGGACACGTGACGGCGCTTTGACGGCGCTGTCGCCAGATTGCGTGGAAACACGATCACTCACCAGCATTCTCCGATCGATGCCGCGCTCAAAGCAGCATTCCTGCAGCCGTGACGACGCTTTGCGCGATGTCTGCCAGCTTCTTCTTCTCGTTCATCGCCGTCTGGCGTAGCAGCGCGTATGCCTGTTCTTCGCTCATCCCCCGCATCCTCATCAAAATGCCCTTGGCCCGCTCGATGACCTTGCGCTCCTCAAGCGCACTGCGTGCCTCGGCGAGTTCGCGCTGCAGCCGGCTGAAGGCATTGAAGCGGCTCACCGCCATATCGAGGATCGGTTTGATCCGTTCTTTCTTGAGGCCATCGACCACATAGGCCGAAACCCCGGCATCAACAGCAGCCTCGATCGCCGCCGTATCGGATCTGTCCACGAACATGGCAATTGGCCGCGAAATCATCCGGGTGAGCTGGAACATATGCTCCATCATGTCACGATTTGGATTTTCGATATCAATGATGATGACATCCGGATCCATCGTCTCGATCAGCCGCGCCACGCCCTGCATTTCATGGATGACCCTGACATTCAGGTGCCCCGCCTCGTTCAAACCCTCTTCGATGATCGAACCCCGGATGGCGTTCTCGTCGATGACCAGGATCGTCAGGTCGGTGGTGATTTTTGATCTGCTCATGCCGGGGCAACAGAGCAATGGCATGCGAGATGCAAGCGACCCACGCTTGACGCAGCCCCCCGACCCCGGAGCAAAGACGCACTCCTGTTGCTCGCGACGATCAGGGTTTGCCTTACTTCGAGATCGCGTACGGCAATGACCGGCAACACAAGTGCTTTGGTCCTATCATGGCGCAAAAATGCGCTGATCGCTCTCATTCCGATGCAGCTCAGCGCAATCACGATGCATTGGATGGGCGCGTAAACTGCCAATGACGTCTCCCGGCTCACTATCTCCCGGTCACACGCAATTCTTAGGCCATGTGTCTAGTTGGAGTGTTGGGACATCGGGCAAGGACCAAGCTTTTCGGCGCTATCTCCTCTTAGACACTAGGAAGATGCTTTGGAGGGAAGCCCGATTGATCGCGCGCGGCTTGGTGACCCTGCTCCGGACAGGAGCCTCCATCGAAAATTTAGTCTGCTTTCCCTCGGCGCAGGCTAACAGACTGGAGCTTATCCATATGCAAGTCCCTAAAAGCGAACTTCGAAACTCTCGTAGGCTTGCAGTCTAACAGATTGAGTTCATACCAAAATCTGCATCAATCCCATGACCGCGATGGATACAAAAAACGCGGCAATCGGTTCGAGGAAAAAGCGCTTCTGAATACCTAAATAAATACGCGCAGGACGTGTTATTCTGGATATAAGAGAGAGTACTGGGTTTTCGTTGTATTGCCGCCTAACGCGGTTGGAAACAAAACAACCCATCGGTGCCGTCTCGGCACGAAACGTATTCGGCTGGTCTTGAATATACCGGTTTGAGGCAAGTGCGACCGGCGGAGTCGCCGAGCTGCTCAAGCAAACGAAAACCCGTGACGCGCGGCAAGTCTTGCCTTGGTGGCGCGAAGTTCCACCGCAAGACGCTCCGGGTTCCAGTCTTTCTGCGCCGCCATGCGATCTGCCATGGCATCTAGATCGCGTCCGCTGAGGCGGCCGGTGATGGCAAGCGCCGTGCGGCGCAGCACAAGATCGTCCAGATGCGCCACCTGCTCATGGCCCGTAATCCAGGCCAATTCATCAAATGAATAATCCGGTGCATCCGCCAGCATGGTGGGCGTATTCCCTTCGGCTTCCAGAATGGCAAGCGCCGTCGTGCCATAACGCGATAGCAGCGTGTCGGCGCGAGCCTGATCCACGCCGGTCCTTGAGCAGGCCATGTCCAGCCACTTGACCCGCTCGTTCTCGCGCGGAAAACCGCGTCCTCCTCCAATGGCCAAGCTTTGCGTGCTGATGCGGCGCGTCTGCTGAAGCCGGACCAGAACCATGTCGGTCACTTCCTCGGCAAAGCCGCGAAATGTCGTCCACTTGCCGCCGACGAGCGAGACAATCGGCCACGGTCTCTCCCCCTCCGGCTCGATGACCGGTGCCGAATGATCGCGGCTGATCAGGCCGGGGGCCGTGCTATCGGAGGCCGGGAGCGGGCGGATGCCGGCATAGGTATAGACGATCTGGCTGCGGTCGAAGGAAAGACCCGGCAACAGGCCGCTGAGGCTCTGCAGCAGGTAATCGATCTCGGCATCGCTGCAGGTGACCTGATCCGGGTCGTCGTCGCGAATATCTGTCGAGCCGACCAGCGCCTTGCCGAGATAATCGAACACGAGGCAGATGCGCCCATCATCCGCCTCGAAATAGATCATCCGCCCGCCGAGCGTTTCGATGAGATCCGGATGATCGAGAAGAATGTGGGACCCCTTGGTGCCGCCGATCAGGCGGGAGGTTACACCCAGATCTTCATTGACCCGGTCGATCCAGGGGCCGGCGGCATTGATGACGAGGCGTGGGCGAATACGCTGCTCATTCCCGTCCTCATCGACGAGGACCACGGCCTGCCCATCCGTGCCACCGATCCGCGTATAATTTAGGGCACGTGACGAAGGACTTGCCCGCAGGCCATCCTCGACGAGTTCCAGCACCAGCCGTTCCGGATGACTGATCTTGGCGTCGTAGTAGAGGCCGGCCGCCACAATGCGCGGCGTGAGCGCCGGAATGGTGGCGAGTGCCCGCGCCTTGCTCCACAGCGAATGGCGCGGCATCATGCGATGACGCGAGCCATAGAAATCGTAAAGCGCGAGACCGATCTTCATCAGCACCGCGCCACGGCTTCGCGGCGCCGTTGTAGAGCCGAAGAGCGTGCGAAGTGCTGCCGGAATTCCTTTGAACCAGGAGAAGATGGGGATCACCGTCGGCAGGCGGCTGACGCAATGCGGCGCGTTCTTGAGGAGAAGATTGCGCTCCAGAGTCGACTGCGCGACAAGGCGAAACTCGCCCGTCTCAAGATATTTGATTCCGCCATGGATGAGGCGCGAAGGGGCCGCCGAGGTGCCGGAACCGAAATCGGCTTTGTCGGAGATGACGCAGGTCAGCCCCTGCTCGCAGAGATCGCGAAACACCCCGGCTCCATTGATGCCAGCGCCAAGGATCAGAACGTCCACGTCTTCAATATCAGTCATTTTCCGTCACCAGCTTGAGGCTAACACCGGCCGCCCGTAGGGCATCGGCTGTTTTTACGGGAAGGCGATCATCGACGTAAACCAAGTCGAACTCTTTGAGATCGGCAAAAAGGTGCAGCGCCACCCGGTCGAATTTCTCCGAATCCACCAGCAGAACCTTGCGCACGGCGGAAGCCATCATCGCCTGCTTGACGCGCACGACGAGCGGATCCTGGATCATAGCAGAGGTGCCGCTGATCGCCGACGCCGAGCATATCAAGAGATTGACGCGCAGGCGCGACAAGGCGCTTTCGCAGAGATGGCCGATAAAGGCGTGATAGGTCGGGTGATATTCGCCACCGAGACAAATCAGCTTCACCTCATCAACCCCGCTCAGCCGTTCCGAAAGATCAAGGCTGTTGGTGACGACGGTGAGCGGCCTCACCTCCGTGATATGCGGCGCGAGCGCGTTGACGGTGGTGGAATCATCGATGAGGATCACGCTCCCCGGCTCGATCTCGCCAACCGCAGCCCTGGCCAGCGCCGCCTTGGCGGCAAGCGAGCGGGTCTTGCGGAAGCTGAACAGGCTCTCATAGACGCCTGACGGCTGGGCGCTGACGGCACCATGCAGCTTGCGCAACACGCCCTGCCTTGCCAAGTCCTCCACGTGCCGATGGATTGTCATGCGCGAGACGCCGAATTCGGTCACGAGATCGTCGATACGGGCTTCGCCGCGTTCAATCACAAAAGCGGCGATGGCCTCGCGGCGGGTATCAGCGGTCATTCCGCGCCCTCCGATCCGAAGGCTTCGATACGGGGCCAGAGCGGCGCAAGCGCCTTCGCCAGATCGCTATGCAGGCCATACCGCTCGTCGAGCGCCTTTTGCCGTACAAGGTCGGGATGGTAGTCGTGGCCGATGGAGGCCAGATCGCGCGGATCATCCGTCGGGGAGGAAAAAAGCCCGATACCGGAGCCAGCACAGAGTGCGGCTCCCCAGGCTGCGGCCTCTTCGGTGTCCGTGACGGTCACCGTCATCCCAAGCACATCGGCAAACAACTGCGCAAAAAGCGGATTGCGGGAGATGCCGCCCGTCAGCTTTGCCGTCTTCATCTCAAAACCCTGGCGCAGGTCGCCCACATGAACCCGATGGTTGAAGGCAATACCCTCGATCACCGCCCGCAGCATGTCGGCCCGGCCGTGCCAACCGCGCAGGCCGAGGAATCCGGCGCTGGCCGTCGATCCATGCGGAGAGCCGAACAGGTAGGGGTGAAACAGCACCGTCGAGGGACGCTCGATTGCTTCACCGATTTCGCGGCCGAGACGCTCATGGATGGAAGCACCCTCAACCTCTGCCGCCTTCTGGTCGGATTTACACAGGCGGTCGAGGAACCAGTCATAGTTTGCCGCAGACGCCGGCGAAATCGCCATATTGTTCCACTCGCCGAACCTCAACCCGTTTCGGCAGAACCAGCGGGCATCGACCACGGGGCGCGTCGAGACAGTCTCGTTGATGGAATAGGTGCCGGCCACCACTGCCACCTGACCCACGCCATAACCGCCGATGCCGAGCGACGAGGCCGTGACATCATGTAGGCCGGCGACAACAGGCGTTCCGGCGACAAGCCCGGTCAAAGCCGCTGCCTGCGGTGTCACGCCACCGATCACCGCATCCGGCAGCGCCACCTCCGGCAGAGCGCCGGAAAGCGCGCCGAGGCCGTAGAGCTCGAGGATGTCAGGCGCGTAGGCCTGCGACGCTACTTCGGTGAAGGAAGTGCTGGCTTCCGTCAGGTCCGTGCCGATTGTGCCGGTCAGGCAGTAACGCAGCCAGTCCTTGCAGGCAAACGCCGTTCCGATGGCACCAAACCGCTCAGGTTCATGCTCTCGGATATGGGCCAGAAGTGATGCCCGCGCGGATGCATGCGGCCGCTGGCCGCTCAAGGCCAGCGCCGCCTCTGCCGTGCCATCGCCATCCCAGTGGGCAACGATGTCGCCGCCGCGGCTGTCGAGAGACAGGATGCCGTGGCCGAGCGGATTGCCGTCGCGGTCCAGAAGGTAGAGCCCGTCGCCATGAGCGGTTGCGGCCACCGCTGCGATCTCGGATGCCGGCCGGCCGCTTTCGGCAATCGCGTCCGAAATGGCCTCGGCGGTTGCCGCCCAGAGGCCTGCCATATCGCGCTCGACATGGCGGGCTTTTGTCATGATCTGGGAAATACGTCGCCGCGCCACCGACAGGACGGCACCCGTCTCATCGAAGACAACCGCCTTGGTGACGGTGAGGCCATTGTCGATCCCAAGCAGACAGGGCATCGGAAGCTCCGAAAAAATGCATCGCGTGGTCGAAGATCCGCTTGTCTGGCCGGCGCAATGCGTGAGATGTCAGGCGCCCGGCCCGCACGGGCAGACGGCCCGCTTCGTTAGAACGAGCACTCTACTGTTAACTTCACAGGATGTACTGTTACAAATCACTCTTTGTATCATCCGCATTGCCGTTTGGTGCGGCAACGACGAGATTGATGCCTCGCGCGCGCAGCCGCTCAATGGTGCGCGGAGGCGTGGCGCTGTCGACGATGACCACGTCGAATTCATCCAGCGATCCCATGGCATGCAGCGCGCGCCGCTCGAATTTGGTATGGTCGACCAGCAGGATGCGGCGCGAGGCGCATTCGAACATGGCCCGCTTGATGTCCACCATATCCGGAGACTGGTGAAACAGCATGTCTTCACTGATGGCGGATACGGAGAGAAACACCTGATCGGGGCGCAGGCGGCGGATCTCGTTGGTGGTCACGGGTCCCATGAAGGCATTGCACCAGTTCTGGAACTGCCCGCCAAGACAGAGCAGCGTCAGGTCGCTCACCTCACGCAGGGCATTGATCATCGTGATGGAATTGGTAATCGCCGTGAGCGGCACGCGCGCTGAAAGATGCGGCACCATTTGCAAAACGGTCGTGGAATCATCAAAGAAGATCGCCTGCCCCGGCTGGATAAACTCGGCAGCAGCAGCAGCAATGGCGCGCTTTTCGGATGCCTGCCGCGTGGATCGATAGACGTCACTGGATTCGATGAGGCTTGTCGGTGCCGCTGAGACAATGCCGCGTGTCTTGCGGAGCAGGCCGCGGCTCACCAACTCATCGAGATCGCGGTGAGCGGTCATCAGACTGATGCCAAACCGCTCGGTCAGATCCTCGATGCGCATCGTGCCCTCAGCCATCACGGCCTCGGCCACCAGCTGCCTTCGAGCGATCTGGCGGGCTTGGCGGCTATCGCTGGAAATCTCCTCGCCCATCAGGCGCTCGAGAGGACGTTCCTGTTGGTCGCGCATGCTTATTGCCCACATCTCCCGGAGAACCGCGCGAACTGGTGAACGCACATCTCCATGGCTCCGGTCTGTCGCACCGCTGCTCGCTCACAGGGAACATCCGCACGCCATACGCGCCTCTGGTGCAATCGACATCTAGCACGTCTTCAGCGGGGCGCCACCGGTTGGAATGATCTTCCGCGCAAAGAAGAGCTGAAATCGCAAGAGGTCGGGGCCGCAGCGAGTGCGGCCCCGGATAGATCGTATCCGTTTACTGCGAGAGCGTGAACGGGCCGGTATACTTGTCGACGTTGTCCTTGGTGATCAGCAGGCAATCGAAGAGCTGCTTTTCGGTGGCAGCGCCGGTCTTGCCCGTCTTGATGAAAGAATCGGCCTGCTTCACGGCTTCGGCCGAGAAGACGGCAACCGGCTGGAGCACCGTATACTGCATCTCGCCAGACTTGATGGCGGCAACCGCATCCGGCGAACCGTCGAAGCCGCCGACCTTGACCTTGTCGAGCTTGCCGGCTTCCTTCAGCGCTGCAATCGCACCCAGCGCCATTTCGTCATTGCCGGCGATAACGCCGTTGATGTTCGGGTTGGCCTGAAGCAGGGACTGCATCTTCTGGTAGCCCTGGGTGCGATCCCAGTTGGCCACTTCCCTGCCGACCTTCTTCATGTCCGGATACTGGGTAATGACGGTTTCGTAGCCGTTAGAGCGGGTCGCGGCATTGTTGTCTGCGGGGTTGCCGAACAGCTCCACATAGGTGCCCTTTTCGCCGACCATCGAGATCCAGGTTTCGGCACCAAGCGCTGCCCCTTGCGCGTTGTTGGAAACGAGCTGCGCCTTGGCAAGACCTTCCTGGTTGATCTCGGCATTGACGAGAATGACCGGGATACCCGCGGCAACAGCCTTCTTCACCGCGCCGACCGAACCATCGGCATTGGCTGGATCGAGGATGATGGCGGCCGACTTGTTGGTGATCGCCGTATCGATGAGGGTCGATTCGGTGTTGGTGTCGCCCTTGTGGGCGGCGACATTCGCCTTGTAGCCAAGGCCTTCCGCCGTCTTCTTCGCAACTTCACCTTCGGTGCGCCAGTAGGGGTTGGCCGGATCCGTGACGATGATCGAGATCAGGCCGTCTGCCATGGCAGCTGTCGTCATGAGGCCTGTCGCGACGGCGGCAAGCATGAATTTCTGAAAGGATTTCAACATTTTCTACTCCCATTGGAATGTTGCAGTCTTCGCCTCTTCAGGCATCCTTTCCGCGGTACCCTCCCAACAGGCCTTTGCGGACAAGTTCTTGGACGTCAGCCCTTGCGTGCGCCGGAGCCGTACTGAATTGTGTTCATGAGGACGGCCAGCACGATAACCGAGCCGGTGAAAACGGTCTGCCAGTAGGACGAGACGCCGATGATGACCAGGCCATCGGAAAGGAAACCGATGACGAAAGCGCCAAGCATCGTGCCGCGTACCGTGCCGCGACCACCGGTCAGTGCCGCACCGCCGACAACCACAGCGGCAATTGCCGTCAGTTCATAGGTGCTGCCGGCTGTCGGGCCAGCAGATGTCAGCTGTGATGACAGCACCAGCCCGGCAATGGCCGAAAGGATGCCGGAGAGCGTATAGACGGTGATCTTGACGCGTTTGACCGGCACGCCGGAGAGATCTGCCGCCCGCTCGTTGCCACCAGATGCATACAGCCAGCGGCCAAAAGCCGAGCGGGCAAGCATCAGGCCGGCCAAGAGGGCGATCACGGTCAGAACGATGACGGAGATGGGGACGCCAGCCAGACGGTTGAAGCCAAGCCAGTCGAAGCCGGTATTGCCAAGTTCGGGACGGCCCGACAGGTTGTTGTAGGTGAGGCCATTGGTCTGCAACAGCGCGATACCGCGGGCAACATACATGACGCCGAGCGTTGCAACGAAGGCCGGTACGCGGAACCAGGCGACCAGGATGCCGTTGATGGCGCCAACAAAAGCGCCGAACAGGCAGGTCAGCACCACTACCGCCCAGACCGGCGGGTAAAGGATGACGCCGAAGGCCGAAAGCTCGACGCCCTGCATCATGGCGCCGGCAACGACCCCGCAGAGTGCAAGGATCGAGCCGACCGACAGGTCAATGCCGCCGTTCAGGATCACTAGCAGCATGCCGATGGCAAGGATACCGTAAATGGCGACATGCGAAGCCATGATGAGAAAATTGGCGACGGTGAAATAGTTCGGCGACAGGTAGGAAAACACGGCAATGATGAGGATCAGGGCGAAGAAGGCGCGCCCCTCCAAAAGGAGTTGGCCAATGCTCATGCCGCCAGCTTTGTCGACTTTGGCAGTTTCGGCTTTCGGTGCGATGGCTTGGTTCATGGTCTAGAATTCCCCAATTGACGGCATCAGGCAGCCACAGACTCGCCGGAGGCAGCCATGATCTTTTCCTTGGTGACGCTCGAATCGAACTCGGCCGAGATGCGACCCTTGTGCATGACGATGATGCGATGTGCGACCGACAGGCACTCGCTGACTTCCGACGTGGAAAATACCACCGCCAGACCGGTGCGCGCGCGCTCTGCCAGAAGCTTAAACACTTCTGCCTTGGCGCCGATATCGATGCCGCGCGATGGCTCGTCGAGCAGGAGCACGGTCGGATCGGTCTCCAGCATCTTGCCGATGACCACCTTCTGCTGGTTGCCCCCCGAAAGAGAGCCGATGGGGGCGCCACCGCCAGACGTCTTCACGGTGACCTTACGGATGGTATCGGCAATCAGCGACTGCTCGATCCGCCGGCTGGTAAAGAGGCCGCGGGTGAATTTCATGATCGATGCGAGCGACATGTTTTCACCGACGCTCATGGTCTGCACCAGGCCATCGCGCTGGCGGTCTTCCGGCACGAGCGCTAGACCACAGGCAATGCGATCGGCAATCGACAGAGACGAGATTTCCTCGCCCTCCAGAAAGATACTGCCGGATTTCGGCTTGAGGCGGCCGGCCAGCGTTTCCAGCAACTCGGTGCGCCCTGCCCCCATCAGCCCGTAGATGCAGACGATTTCGCCGGCCTTCACATCGAGCGACAAGCGGTCCACTAGGTTGAAGCCGGCATTGGGATCGGCAACCGTCAGATCGACCACTGAAAGCGCCGTTTCCCCAAAATCATAACCTGACGGCGGGGATCCCAGATCATAATGTTCGCCCACCATGTTGCGCACGATCCATTCCAGATCGATCTCGGCGCGCGGCGCATAAGCGGTCATGGTACCATCGCGCAGCACGACGGCGTGATCGGTGATTTCCAGCGCTTCTTCGAGATGGTGCGAGATATAAACGATCGATACGCCCTTGGCTGTGAGATCCCGAATAACCTTGAACAGCACCTCGACTTCGGCCGCCGAAAGCGCCGAGGTTGGCTCGTCCATGATCAGGATGCGGCTGTCGATTGAAAGCGCGCGGGCGATTTCCACGATCTGCTGCTGGCCGAGACGCAGGTCTTCTACGGGCGTCAGCGGGTCGATGTCTTCTTCCAACTCTTCGAGCAGAAGCCGCACCTGACGCTCTTCCTCGGAAAAATCTACGCCCGTGGCGCCCTGGATCTCGCGGCCCATGAACACGTTGTCGCGCACCGAAAGATTGGGTGCCAGGCTGAGTTCTTGGTGGATGATCGAGATGCCGTGGTCACGCGCCTCGGTCGACGAGGTAAAGTTCACCCCCTCGCCATCCAGCACGATTTCACCCGATGTCGGCTGAACGACGCCAGACAGGATCTTCATCAGCGTCGACTTGCCGGCACCATTTTCGCCGAACAGCGTGGTGACCTGGCCATAACGGATATCGAAATTCACGCCCTTGAGAGCATGGATGTTGCCATACGACTTGGCGATGTTGCGCGCCGACAGCACGACATCGCCGCGGCGGGGGCCTTTCGTCTCTGGCTCGCTCATTTCACATCCACCTTCACCGGCGTGATCAACCAGTTTTTCGGGTTGACGAGGCGAAAGGCGCCGACGACTTCGACCGTCTTGCCCGTCAGCGCCGACGTATCGATCGGATCGAGCACCGAAGCCTTCATGGCGCGGTTGATGGCCGAACCGGCGTCCTGGTATTCGATCTGGTTCTTGAACGACCCGAAGGCGATATCGCCCGGCGCATCGCGCAGATCTGTGCCGTTGATGGCGGGCCCGGTCTGCATGCGCAGCTTGATATCGGCCGGCATTCCGGCGACAGCCACCTCATAGATGCCGGACTTGCCTTCGCCCACGACACCGGAAAATTCGACCATCATCACCGTACCGGTCGTAGACGCGGTGCCGTATTTCTTGCCGGCAGCTGCCTTGTCGGCAAGCACTTCCGGCGCGATCGCCACGGCGTCGGCAGCCTTTTCCACCACCACCGACTGAACACGCGGAAATTCCTTTGTGCCGAACGTATCGGGCGAAAACGCCTGCTGGCGAACATCGGCTTCCGACCCGACATGGACAACCGTCGTGTCGAGCGCGATGGCAGACAGAACAAGCAGGCCGGCACCCAAAAGGACGACACCCGTGCGCTTCGACGATTGCTTGGCTTTACGCGCACGCAATGCGGCGACTGAAGATTGGAGGGTGCTCATGAGCCGGCCTCGCCTTTCGCCCGATGTTGAAAGAGTATGGAAAGAAGCAGGAAGGCAGCCCGAAGCCGGGCCTTCCTGATCGGCGGCAAACGCGTGCAGCGCGCGGCGTAAAGCAGCATGGCCTCCTCCCATTCTTGATAGCCGCAGCGCCTCCTCCAGGCCCCACGATCGCTTCATCCCTCTACGCTATATTCACGTTATATAGGCCGTCAAGTATGTTATGTTGAAGACAGGTCCTTTTTGAGAGATCGCTCACGCAGAGGTGAGATCTTGCACGGGATCGACGGCACATTCGCCAGATCCGAAGGCCTTCCAGGCGCGCCGGCCGCCGATTGTGCAAGCCGCCCGACGCTCTTTGAGGGCAGAGCACTCTTCCGGACCGACACAACGCACTTGCAGCAATGTCTTGAACTTAAACAAAAATCCGCAAACCACGATGCGACCACGCTAAAGTCTGCCGGTGGCCGAGGCGAGCGTACCAGCGCAAAAGACTGTCGGATGTAGCGAGACAGCGCCGGCCGCACGCAAGCAACGAAAAAACCTTATAGCTTTCTAACATAACTGAAAAAAACTTCCGCGTCTGCAAAAAAAATCATGTTCCTTGTTATCATTGTGATATGTATTATCAACGTGCGAGCGATCCGGGGCGCGGGGTGAGGAATGCCTTCGACAGGACGCAACGGTATCGCGCGGAGGAGGATGAAACTGCATGAAGACTATCTCCAAAGCGCCTTTGTGCGTCCCTGTCCATGCGACGATCCGCGGTATGCGCCATGCGTGATGTGATCATCGGCATTGATGCCGGCACCTCGGTTATCAAGGCGGTGGCCTTTGATCTTGCAGGCCGGCAAATCTCGTCCTCCAGCGTGCCCAACAGCTACCTGTCCGGGTCCGATGGATCCGCGACGCAGCCGCTCGACAGAACCTGGGCCGATTGCACGCGGGCGCTACGCGGTCTTGGAGAGCAGGTCACCGATCTTTCCCGTCGTACGGCAGCGGTTGCCGTGACTGCGCAGGGCGACGGCACTTGGCTTGTCGACCGCGACAACCGGCCCGTTGGCGATGCCTGGTTGTGGCTTGACGCCCGCGCGGCCCCGACCGTTGATGTGCTTGCCGCAAAGACTGAGAACCGGGCGCGTTTCGAACTGACGGGTACAGGGCTAAACACCTGCCAGCAGGGTGCGCAAATGGCGCATATGGACCGGTTTTTTCCAGAACTTCTCGATTCTGCCGACGTTGCCCTCCATTGCAAGGACTGGCTTTATCTCAACCTCACAGACGTGCGCGCCACCGATCCGTCGGAAGCAAATTTTACCTTCGGGAATTTCCGCACGCGCGGTTATGAGGAACAGGTTTTTGACGCGCTGGGTCTTGGCCACCGCCGCCATCTGCTGCCTGAAATCATCGAGGGCACGCAGACCCTCAATCCGCTGACAGCGACGGCGGCAAAACAGACGGGTTTGCTGGAGGGCACGCCCGTTTGCCTCGGTTACGTGGACATGGTGATGACGGCGCTGGGTGCCGGCGTTTATGGTGGTACCGGCGATACCGCCTGCTCCATCGTCGGCTCGACCGGCGTCCACATGCGGGCAACCAATATCGCTGGCGTACATCTCAACGCCGAAGGCACCGGATATGTCATGGCGCTCCCCGTACCGAATACGGTCGTGCAGGCCCAAACCAATATGGCCGCCACCCTCAATCTCGACTGGGTCTTAAGCCTTGGCACAGACCTGCTGCGCGAGATGGGACAGGAGATCACACCACGCGACCTGATGGGCCGTATCGAGGGCTGGCTTGAAAAATCCACTCCCGGCCAGATCGCCTACCATCCCTATATTTCCGAAGCTGGCGAGCGTGGGCCTTTCGTTAACGCGCAGGCCCGTGCCGGTTTCATCGGCCTTTCGGCCAGTCATCGTTACCCGGATCTGGTGCGCGCCGTGGTTGAAGGTCTCGGCATGGCGATGCGCGATTGTTATGCGGCGATGGGCGGCCTTCCCTCGGAACTACGCCTCAGCGGCGGCGCGGCGCGCTCGCGCGGTCTGCGCGCGGTTCTCTCAGCTGCGATCAACGCGCCGGTCCGCGTCTCCGATCGTGAAGAGGCAGGCGCTGCGGGTGCCGCAATGATGGCAGCCGTTGCCATCGGCGCCTATCCCGACATGAACGCCTGCGTTGGCGAATGGGTGACGCCGCTGCTTGCTGCACCGGAGACCCCGAACGCAGAACTTGCCGCCACCTATGATCGGCTGTTTCCCGCTTTCCAATCCGCGCGTCACGCGCTTGTTCCCGCCTGGACGAGGCTGGCGGCGGCCCGCGATGCGACACTTCAGAGGAAAAAGACATGAGCACGCAAACACAGATGATCGATCTGTTCGTCATTGGCGGCGGCATCAATGGCGCCGGGATGGCGCGCGACGCTGCCGGCCGCGGCCTCAAAGTGGTCTTGTGCGAGAAGGACGATCTAGCCGAAGGCACGTCCTCCCGCTCCGGCAAGCTGGTGCATGGCGGTTTGCGTTATCTCGAATACTACGAATTCCGTCTGGTGCGCGAGGCGCTGATCGAACGCGAGGTGCTGCTGAAGGCCGCCCCGCACATCATCTGGCCGATGCGGTTCGTTCTGCCGCATAGCCCGCAGGATCGCCCCGCCTGGCTGGTACGGCTCGGCCTCTTTCTCTACGATCACCTCGGCGGCCGCAAGAAACTGCCGGGTACCCGTACGCTGGATCTCACCCGCGATCCCGAAGGCGCACCGATCCTCGACGACTACACCAAGGGGTTTGAATACTCCGACTGCTGGGTGGACGATGCGCGCCTGGTCGTACTGAACGCAGTGGATGCCGCAGAAAAGGGCTGCGAGGTTCTGACCCGCACAGCCGCCGTCACCGCACGGCGCGAAGACAGCGCCTGGTCCATTACCACGAAGAATGTTCTGACCGGCGAAACTCGCCAATTCCGCGCCCGCTGCATTGCCAATTGCGCCGGCCCGTGGGTATCGGACATTATCGGCCGGGTGGCCGGCTCCAACTCGGCGCGCAATGTGCGCCTCGTCAAGGGCAGCCATATCATCGTGCCCAAATGGTGGGCAGGGCCGCAGGCCTATCTGGTGCAGAACCACGACAAGCGGGTGATCTTCATCAACCCTTACGAGGGAGATAAGGCTCTGATCGGCACCACCGATATTGCCTATGAAGGCCGTGCCGAAGAGGTGAGTGCCGACGAGCGGGAGATCGAGTATCTCCTGTCTGCCGTGAACCGGTATTTCAAGGAAAAGCTCCGGCGCCAGGATGTGCTGCACACGTTTTCCGGCGTGCGGCCCCTGTTTGACGATGGGAAGGGCAATCCGTCGGCCGTCACGCGCGACTATGTCTTTGATCTCGACGAAACGGGCGGCGCGCCGCTCCTCAATGTGTTCGGCGGCAAGATCACCACGTTCCGCGAGCTTGCCGAGCGCGGGATGCAGAAGCTGACCCAGGTCTTTCCCACAATGGGGGGCAACTGGACGGAAACGGCGCCGCTTCCTGGCGGCGACATGCCCAATGCTGACTACGAGAGTTTTGCCAATACCTTACGTGATCTTTATCCGTGGATGCCGCGTGCGCTTCTGCAGCATTACGGCCGCCTTTACGGCACGCGCACGCGCCAGATTGCCGGCACGGCAGATAGTCTTGCAGATCTAGGCCGGCATTTCGGTGGCCAGCTTTACGAGGCGGAGGTGCGCTACCTCGTGAAAAGCGAATGGGCACGCACAGCCAAGGACGTGCTCTACCGCCGCACGAAACATTACCTGCACTTGACTGAGGCAGAACAGGCTGCCTTTACCGCCTGGTTTGACGAAGCAAATCTCGCCAGTGCCGCCTGAGACCGGAGACCGCCCATGCCGCTGACGCTTTCCCTCAACACCAACCCGCTGGTGAACCGTTTTGCCGAGCCGGCCGATCTCATCGAAACGGTGGCGCGCGACCTGAAAGTCCGCGACCTGCAGCTGACCCATGAGTTCATCAACCCGAGCTGGCCGGCGCCCGTCATCCGCCGCCTGACGCGGGAGATGGGCACTGCCCTTAACCGCACCGGCGTTCGCGTGACCAGCGGCATGACCGGACCCTATGGCCGCCTCAACCATTTCGGCCATCCGGATGCCGATGTGCGGCGCTATTATATCGACTGGTTCAAGACCTTTGCCGATATCACCGCCGATCTCGGCGGCACCTCCGTCGGCACGCAGTTTGCGATCTTCACCTATAAGGATTTCGATGATCCGGCCCGTCGCGAAGAGCTGATCAAGATCGCCATCGACTGCTGGGCCGAGGTGGCGGAACATGCCAAGGGTGCCGGCCTCTCCTTCCTGTTCTGGGAACCGATGAGCGTCGGGCGCGAATTCGGCGAAACGATCGCAGGCTGTCTTCACCTTCAGGATCGGCTGACATCAGCGAATATGGCGATCCCGATGTGGATGATGGCCGATATCGACCACGGCGATGTCACCTCCGCCAATCCGGACGATTTCGACCCTTATGCCTGGGCCCGCGCGGTGCCAAAAGTGTCGCCGATCATCCACATCAAGCAGAGCCTGATGGACAAGGGCGGTCACCGGCCGTTCATCGCCGAATTCAACGCCAAGGGCCGCATCCATCCCGAGCCGCTGCTCGAAGCCTTTGCGCAAGGCGGCGCGGAGAACAACGAGATCTGCCTAGAACTGTCCTTCAAGGAGCGCGATCCGAACGACCGTCAGGTGATTTCCCAGATCGCCGAAAGCATTGCCTTCTGGGCACCCCATATCGAGAGCGGCATCAAGGACCTGCATATCTGATCCGATCTCATCAGATAGCGGCTCTTGCAGGAAACGGCGCAGAGGGCGAATTGCAGGAGATCCTTGTCTTGACCAGCCTGACGACAGACAGCAGCAGAAGGAAGAGCAATGGCCCGCCGCAGTGACAGCGATCCCGAAGAAAGCCTGGCGATCCGCGCGGCCTGGCTGCATTACGCTGGCGGACTGACGCAGGCTGCGGTGGCAAAACGGCTCGGCGTGCCCTCTGTTAAGGCGCATCGACTCATCGCACGCGCGGTGGCCGACGGTGCCGTCAAGGTCTCGATCGATGGCGCCATCGTCGAATGCGCCGAACTGGAAGCTCAGATTTGCGATCGCTATGGACTCGCTACCTGCGAGGTGGCGCCGGATCTGGGAGAGGACGGCCTGCCGCTTCGCGCGCTCGGCCTTGCCGGCTCCAGCTTCCTGCGTCGAACGATCGAGGGAGGCGATTACAAAGTCATCGGCCTTGGCCATGGCCGCACACTGGCTGCTGCCGTGCGCCAAATGCCGCGCTTTGAAGCGACCGGCGTGTGCTTCGTATCACTGCTTGGTGGGCTCACCCGCAATTACGCCGCAAATCCGCATGACGTAATGTATAATCTGGCGGAAAAGACCGGGTCGCAATCTTTTGTGATGCCAGTACCCTTTTTTGCCAACTCTGCAGAAGATCGCGAAATCCTGCTGGCCCAGCGCGGCGTGCGGGAAATCTTTGACATGTCGAACAGTGCCGGCCTCAAATTCGTCGGCATCGGAACGGCAGACGCCAGCGCACAGCTTGTTGCCTCCGGTATGATCGAACGGCGCGAAATCACGGAAATCGCCGCCGTCGGCGCTGTCGGGGAAATGCTCGGCCACTTCTTCGATGGTGATGGCCGCGTCCTTGAAACGACGCTCAGTGCCCGCACGCTCTCGGTCGATCTCGAAACGCCTGAACAGACCCGCATCGTGGCAATCGCGGGCGGGTTGCAAAAGCTTGCCTCGATCCGCGCCGTGCTGCGCAGCCGCCGCCTCAAAGGCCTGATCACCGACGAACCGACCGCCCGCGCGCTCGTGAGCTGACAAGAGGATGTACCGGCACATCTGACGATTGCAACCGAACAACTGGAATAAAAACAGCCAAAGCCGCGTGCGCGGATCGGCATCAGTTGGAAGATGAACAAGGCAATGCCAGAGGCGAAACCTTTGTCGAGGGCCGATAGCCGCTGACGCGATGCGTGATCCCCAATTCAGCGTTTCGTCATTTCGCCTTTCAACTCCATGCGCGAGGCGACGGCCTCGCACGCGGAGACCTCCGGGAAGATTGGAGCGGAGAACATTGCACTGGGCCAACGAGCGGCCTGGACCGGCGAGTTCTCAACCCCGATGTTGAAGGAGTGCAACCTCCACATCGTGGAACTGGATTATTCCGGACGGCGCGCGCCTGCGGGTTTCCCAAAAGTATACCGGCATTGTATCCATCCGGTGCGCGGCGGCGTTGTGCGTCACGGCATTTCCAGTGGGCAGGAATCAGTTATTGTTGACCGTGGTTCCGACCAACATACTGCTTTTGCGGATTATGTCGGAGGGGTCTTGCCGACGCTGCGGTAGGCGTTGCAATCTTCGCCTCCCCTTCAACGGCTGGCTTCAGCCGAATCTTCCGCGCTGCTCGTTTGGGCGGTGGCAACTCTTAGGCTTTGGCAATTTTATAGGCGCCGTGTTGGACGTCGGCGTAGCCGCGGCCTGGCTGGGGGAGAGGGCATCAACACGCGAACCGCTGGCGTGACCGATGATGTGGCAAGCGCTCTTTCCTCTATATTGTTAGGCAAGATCGCGAGCAGTAGCCACTTTCCGTTGCATTGCTGACTCATGCTCGCAGGTTCGATCCTGCTCTCGATGGGCGGCATGACCATATCAAAAGGCTGGTAAATTGAGCCCTTGGATGCAAATTAGACAGATCGGATGACGCCTTTTGTGAAAATGAAACATCCAAATGGTCGATCGTCCGTAGTCGCGACAACAGCAAATGCACCAGCCGCCACATCGTAGAATTTCGACCTCTCAACGGGTTCGAAGCCAACCTCCCGCTGCTCTATTTCGTTTACTATTTTTTCGACATCGTCATGAACCGACGTGCCGTAGCCGAGGTCGCCGTCAGGGACCATTTTCACAACGGGCTTTTCGAGGAAATCGTCGACCGGCATCAGCTTCAATATATCGGTGATGATCGAAACGAGAGGGACCCCTACAATCGGCAAGACGCGTTGATGACGGGAATATGCTGGATAATTGGCATCCACCACTACGAGACAATCACCATGCCCCATTGCTGCGAGTGCCCAAAGAACGTCTGGACTCAGATGCTTCGGGATATTTTTCAACATTGTCATACTATTCCAGTCATCCCTGTAGAGTTGCTTCGATCATGTCGTGGCCGAGATTATCCAGGGGACAGACTGACAAAAAATCGAGTCAGTGGCAATGAAATCCACCTCTCTTCTACAGATATGGCGTCTTTTGCGAACGTCAGCCAGGGACCGAAACAGGATGCTGGGAGCGTTGGCCGGAGCGCTTTCCGTATCTCCGACATTGCCAAAACGACGAGGGTTCAGTCCATTCGATTGACCGCCTTTCACGCCAAACACACAGAGCGCCGGCCGCGCCTTGCCATCCTAGACGCTCAGCACGATGAACTCGAAGCACGCGTTAGAAGGTGGTCTCGGCTCGCCTGCATCGACGTGCTGGCGGACGATTATCTGTAATAAATCGCCGGACTGAAGTAGCAGTCCAATCCCCAATGTCGAGGTTGCCATTCGCGTCCTGATCCAGACGGTGGTAATTTGCGAACACCCGGCGATAAGCCATCATCCCTGCAGGTGCATAGTTCAATTGCCAACATCATTGGCTTTGAAGGGCGGTCCTCGATGTTATGGAGCAACATTTAATGGCGACCGCTGGCAACGTTCTCATGGCGCGGCTTGTGGCTGCCGAGATTGATAAGCGGAAAAAACGCAAAAAACTCCTCGACCGTTATGGCGAGGAGCTCCAGAGCAATTATTTGAAGTGCTCGAATTTACACGTTTTGTTGGTTGCGGGGGCCTGATTGCACGGAGACTTGTAAGAGACCCGCTTCTAGATCGCTAGAACTGGCCCCCTGTGGATAATGCGATTTATGGAATTTTCATCGATTTCATTCGTTAAAGGTCTCTATGTGTTGATTTGCTGGAGTGACCCTTACCCAACCACTGATCTCAATGAGCGGGCGTCTTGTCATTGCATCTCGTGTTCCCGGCATGTATGCCGAAGTCAGGCGGAAATTCCACTTGTCCTGGCTGTGCAGATTTCCCGAGCCACCCATCTATCCGATTTTCGCGACCCCCACCTCGCCGGGCGAGGTGACCGCCTTTAGGCCCCGTGCCAGACGCTTGAGCGTGTCAGGCGTATAAAGATCGTAGTAGGCCTGGTTTTTGCGACCAATGCCGTGTTCGGCACTAAAGCTGCCGCCGAATTCTTCCACTGCGACCTTGAACACCCAGTCGCGCAACCGCTCTTGGAAGGTCGGGTCCGCCGCCTGCGCACCAGTTTCTGACACCACGACATTCAGATGCACACCGCCATCGGCGATATGGCCGAAATCGCAGATGGTGGTCTCGGGGAAGAGCACCGGCATGTCGCGTTTCATCCGCTCGCAGAAATTCATGATCTCGCCGCGTCGGAAGGACACGTCCAGCGCCGTGAGTTTTCCGGCATGCTTGACGCCCTCAGACAGAGCATGCCGCATCGCCCACATCTCGTGGGCAGGCCCGACGAGAGCGTCAGCGAGCGGCGCTTCCGCGCTTTCCCAGATTTCGGCCAGCACCGCATTCAGCACGTCCTCGAGCGCCTCTTCACCGTCGCGGCGTTTCCAGGTGCGGCTCAACTCCATCAGGATCGTGTAGTCTGGCACCACCCCGCCCTGAAACGGATTGCGCAGGCTTGGAAAATGCGCCAGCGCTGCGCGCATTGAGTTGCCGGACATGCCCTCGAATGCCGAGAGATAGGCGCCGAGCCGGTCCTCCATCATCCGCAGCAGCGGCATGACATGGACGGCGCTCTGCGGCACGAGATAGGCCGTCGCAGACTGTTGCGGCATCTGTTCCAGATTGAGCACGGCCTCCGTGACGATACCGAACACGCCGAACGTTCCTATGAAGACCTGCTTCCAGTCGAGGCCTGTGTTGTTTTTGCGCAGGTCCTTGCCCAGGTCGACCACCGTGCCGTCCGCATCCGCCATCACCGCCGTCAGGCCGAGGGTATTGCGCCGGACATCGCCGTATTTGAGAAAGCGCGATCCACCGGTATTGGTCGCCAGCATGCCGCCGATGGCCGGATCAGCACCGAGGTCGATCGGGAAGAAAAGCCCGTGCGGTTCCAGTCGCCGGTTGACCTCGGACAGCCGCATCCCCGCACCCACGCGCAGCGATCGGTTGTCGACATCAAGTTCGAACACCTGCGTCACACGGTCGAGGCTGAGCACGACCTGATTGCCGGATTGATCCGGCGTCGACCCCGAAACCACGCCCGTATTGCCCGATTGCGGGACGACCGCGATGCCCGCGCCGACACAATAGGCCAGGCTATCAGACACCTCTTCCGTACTGCGCGGTCGCAGCACGAGCGCGGCGACCCCCCGGTCGAACCGAATGCCGGTCTGGTAAGGCGCGATATCCTGCTCATCGGTAAGCATGCCCTTGTCGCAGAGGATCCGCCCGAGAGCGTCGATATGCCGTCGATCGATCATCCTCTATTCCTGCATGATCGACCATTGCGGTCGCCGTTTCTGCAGGAAGGCGTCGATGCCTTCTCGCGCGTCGTCCAGCATCAGGTTGTCGGTCATGATCTGCGAGGCCAGCCGGTAGGCATCCTCGACCGAGAGTTGCGCCTGCGCCGCGAATGCCTGTTTGCCGATGCCGACGACCGTACCGGACTTCGAAC
Source organism: Neorhizobium sp. DAR64862/K0K3 (assembly GCF_050500185.1). Classification (NCBI taxonomy): domain Bacteria; kingdom Pseudomonadati; phylum Pseudomonadota; class Alphaproteobacteria; order Hyphomicrobiales; family Rhizobiaceae; genus Neorhizobium; species Neorhizobium sp. DAR64862/K0K3. The sequence goes on along the minus strand of NZ_CP191450.1, from coordinate 266,050 downwards.
CTATGTTTTTTGCCCACTGCAGGACTGTCGCCTCCAGTTCGGCATGTGGCACGGCACGATTGACAAGCCCGATCTCGACCGCCTTCTGCGCGTCGACGGTTTCGCCCGTCAACAGCATTTCCATCGCCGCCTTGCGGCCTACTGCCCGCGAAAGCGCCACCATCGGCGTCGAACAGAACAAGCCGATATTGACCCCCGGCGTCGCGAACCGCGTATCGTCGGCGCAGATCGCCAGATCGCAGGTGGCGACGAGCTGGCAGCCGGCAGCCGTGGCAATGCCGTGCACCTGAGCAATCACCGGCTGCGACAGGTTGCCGATGGTCAGCATCAGCCGCGAGCAGGTGTCGAAGATGCTGGCTGCGGCGCGGTCATCGCTGGCGCGCATTTCCTTCAGGTCATGGCCGGAGCAGAAAGCAGGCCCTTCGCCGCGCAGGATGACCACTCGCACGGAGCGATCTGCGCCAATCACCTCCAGCGTCTCGCAAAGCACGTCCATTAGGGCCAGCGACAGGGCATTGCGCTGGGCCGGGCGATTGAGAGTAAGCGTCGCGATGCCGTTCGCGTCGGAGCGGATCAGAAGATCGTCCGGAGTCATTTCAGAGATCCATCTTGCGCATTGCATACTTCTGGATCTTGCCAGTGGATGTCTTGGGAATCTCAGCGAAAGCGACGCGCGTTGGGCACTTGAACCGGGCGAGAAGCCCCCGGCAATGCTCGATCAGTTCCAGTTCGCTGGCCACACTCCCGGGCTTCAGCTCAACAACCGCGACGGGCGTTTCTCCCCATTTCTCGTGCGGCTTGGCGATCACGCCCACCACTGCCACCGCCGGATGTTTGTACAGGGCATCCTCGATCTCGATAGAAGAGATGTTCTCGCCTCCGGAAATGATGATGTCCTTGGAGCGGTCCTTGAGCTGCAGATAGCCATCAGGATGCATCACCCCAAGGTCGCCCGAATGGAACCAGCCAGCCGCAAAAGCGTCTTTGGTCGCCTGCGGATTTTTCAGGTAACCTTTCATGACGATATTGCCGCGCATCATCACTTCACCCAGCGTCTCTCCATCGGCGGGAACCCGTTCCATAGTCAGCGGGTCGAGCACCGCAAGATCGGCAAGCGTCAGATAGGACACACCCTGACGCGCCTTCTTGGCCGCCTTCTGTCCGCCATCCAGTGCGTCCCAGTCGGAATTCCATTCATTGACCACGGCCGGACCATAGGTTTCGGTTAGTCCGTAAATATGGGTGACCTCGAAACCAGCTTCTGCCATGGCGGCAAGGACCGCCTCGGGCGGCGGGGCGGCGGCGGTGTTGAAGGTCACGGTCTGGGAAAAGCTGCGGCGATCGGAGTCCACCGCATTGACCAGCGCTGACATCACGATCGGTGCGCCGCAGAGATGCGTGACGCCGTGATCGGCAATGGCGTCGTAGATGGATTTCGCCCGCACCCAGCGAAGGCAGACATGGGTTCCAGCCTGGACGGAGATCGCCCAAGGAAAGCTCCAGCCATTGCAGTGGAACATGGGCAGCGTCCACAGATAGATCGGATGCTTGCCCATGCCCGCATGGATATTGTTGGCCAGCGACGCCAGCGCGGCGCCTCGATGGTGGTAGACCACGCCTTTGGGACTGCCGGTGGTGCCGGACGTGTAGTTCAGCGAAATGGCATCCCATTCGTCTGACGGCGTCGTCCAGGCGAAGACCTCCTCGCCACCTGCGAGAAATTTCTCATAGGTAAGGTCGCCGATCGTGGCCGCCCTCGGAAAGGGCGCATCGGCCGGATATTCCGTATCCTCGAAATCGATCACCAGCGGCGTGACCTTGGCGTTTGCAAGAGCCTGCTTCATCACGCCGGAAAACTCCGTATCGACGATGACCACCCTGGATTCCGCATGATCGAGCTGGAATGCAATGCTGTCGGCATCAAGCCGTGTGTTGATGGAGTGCAGTACCGCGCCGTTGGCCATCGGCACGCCGTAGTGAGCCTCCAGCATGGGTGGCGTGTTCGACAGCATCACCGTCACAGTATCGCCCTTGCCGATGCCGTGCTGCGACAATGCGGAGGCCAGTCGCTGGCAGTTGGTCCAGAACTGCGCATAGCTGATCTGCCGTGATCCATGGATCACGGCGATGCGGCTGGGAAAGGTGCGCGCCGCCCGTTCCAGATACGTGATGGGCGTCATCGCTCTGTGATTGGCCCCGCAGCGCTCAAGGCCGTCCTCGTACTTGTTCGTCATCGCAACCCTCCCAGATGCACTCAAGCTGCCGGTTTGTGGAACCCTATGCAACCTTGATGACGACGCGTCCGCGGATTTTGCCGGCCACGATGGCCTCTGCCAGAGCCGGGAGATTGCTCATCGGCTCCACGGTCGTCATTTCCGCAAGCTTGGCGGCATCCAGGCTTTCAGCAAGGAGCTGCCAGGCGCGCTGCCGCTTGGCATGCGGCGCCATGACGGAATCGATTCCGAGCAGCGCCACGCTGCGCAGGATATGCGGCAACACCGTTCCGGGAAGATCGGCACCGCCCGCCAGTCCGCAGGCGGTGATACCACCGCCATAGACCGTCTGGGCCAGCACATTGGCAAGCGTGATCGAACCCACCGTATCGACGCCACCGGCCCAGCGTTCCTTCTGGAGACCACCGCCCTTCTCAGACAAGGCCGCACGATCCACGAAGGACGTCGCGCCGAGCGACGTCAGGTAGTCATGGGTCTCGGGACGACCAGTCGAGGCGGTGACGGTGTAGCCGCGCCGCGACAAAAGCGAGATCGCAACCGACCCGACACCGCCCGCCGCACCGGTGACCACCACCTCACGTCCGCCCTTTTCGATCACGCCCCAGTCTTCGAGCGCGTTGACGCAAAGCGCCGCCGTATAGCCAGCGGTGCCGACCGCCATGGCCTGCTCGAAGCTCAGCGCCTCCGGCAGGCGGATCAGCCACTCCGGCTTCAGACGCTGGAACCGGGCATACCCGCCCCATTCGGTCTCGGACAGGCCCCAGCCGTTGACGACGACGCGGTCGCCTTGCTTCCAGTCGCCGGAGCGGGACTCCATCACCGTGCCAGCCAGATCGATCCCCCCGACCATCGGCAGCCGGCGCGCGATGCGGCCCTTGCCCGCAATCGCGAGACCGTCTTTGTAATTCAGGCTGGAATATTCGATTTCGACCAAAACGTCGTGGTCCGGCAGGGCATCGATCGAGAGCTCGCGCAAAGCCGCTTTCGGCTTGCCGTCGACGTCCTCAATCATCATGGCGGTGAAGGTCTGGGTCATCTCGTGTCTTTCGTTTTCAAATCTTGCTCATTGGAAAAATCAGCGCGGCTTGCGCTCCGCGACCGGTTTTCCGGCCGCCTTCCAGGCGCTGAAACCACCGCGCATGCTGCGCGATTGCAGCCCCATCTCCTGCGCCGTGCGCGCCGCCAGCAGCGACCGCCAGCCGGAAGCGCAGTAGAAGACGAAGGTCTTGTCTTCAGCGAAAACCGGCTTGTGATAGGGGCTTTCCGGATCGATCCAGAATTCCAGCATGCCGCGCGGGGCGTGGACAGCATGTTCGATCATGCCCTCCCGCTCCAGCTCGCGCACATCGCGGATATCAACCAGAACGAGATCGCTTTCGCCCGCCTGTGCCGAAACCTCCTCCACATCCACGGAGGTGACAACCGCGTCTGCCTCCGCCAGCATATCCTTGTAGCCTTTCTGCATGGCTCAGCGTCCCAGCGAATAGAACTCGTCGTTCGGGCGCATGCTGGTGACATTGGCCAGCCGGTTCGACATCCCGAAAAATGCCGAGATCGCCGTAATGTCCCACGCATCGTCATCGGTGAAATCATGCGACTTCAGGATGGCGATATCTTCGTCTCCGACCTCGTAGGCGCGGGTCGAAACCTTCATGGCGAAATCGATCATCGCCATCTGCCGCGGAGTGATATCGGCCTTGCGATAGTTGATCGCCACCTGATCCGCCATCAGCGGGTTCTTCGCGCGGATGCGCAGGATCGCGCCATGTGCCACGACACAATACTGGCACTGGTTGGCATTGCTGGTCGCCACCACGATCATCTCGCGCTCGGCCTTGGTGATGTTGCCGGGCTTGTCCATCAGCGCATCATGATAGGCGAAAAACGCCCTGAACTCATCCGGTCGATAGGCGAGCGTCAGGAATACGTTCGGCACGAAACCGGATTTCTCCTGCACGGCAAGGATCCGGTCACGGATATCCTCGGGCAGATCCTTGATCTCGGGTACCGGGAAACGGCTGATTGCTGGGGCGTTCATAATATCCTCCTCCAAAGATGGTCATTCTTTTAGCTGCCGACGGAAACCGACAGCTCCTGCTGGTAATGGGCAATGGCATCCGGCACATCGCCGACATAGGGCTCGATGCTGACGACGCAGGTATGCGCCGAGCAGCCCTGCCCGAATTTCGATGTTGGAACGTCGAGCGTCAGCACGTTGGGATTGCCCGAGATCTCGAGCCCGTTATTACCGGTCGGCGTGAACCAGGCTCCGGTCGGCAGCACCACGACGCCCGGTCGCACGCTGTCGGTCACATCGGCGGTCGCCAAGCACTGGCCGCGGTCGTTCCACAACCGCACCGTCTGGTCCGGCCCGATACCGAATCGCGCCGCATCCTCCGGGTTGACGCGAACGACCTCCCGTCCGTTCTTCTTGTGCCGGCGGCTTTCCGATCCGGTTTCGAGCTGGCTGTGAAGCCGCCCGGCCGGCTGGTGCGACACCAGATGCAGCCGGTTTTCCGGATTAACGGTTCCGAGCCATTCGGCCGGTTCGATCCAGGCCGGGTGGCTGCGGCAGTCGTCGTAATCCAGCTTTTCCAGCAGCTTGCTGCCGAGCACGATCCTGCCGGACTCGGTCGCCAGGGGATGCGCTTCCGGGTCCGCCCGATAGTCATCGAGATAGGTGTGGTTCTCCTTCACCGGCACCCGGGCGTAACCCTGTTGCCAAAAGGTGTCGAAGTCCGGCATGGCAAAATCGAGCCGGTCCTTGGCGTCCTTGCGCGACAGTTCGAAGACATGCCGGATCCAGCCCATTTCGTCGCGGCCTTCATTGAAGGCATCGCCGACACCAAGCTTTTCCGCAAGGCCGTTGAAGATGTCGAAATCGGAACGGGACTCACCGATCGGCGAGATCGCCTGATGCATGGCCAGGATAAAGTCGGAGCGTTTGTTGCCTGCCAGATCATTCCGCTCGATCGAGGTCGATGCCGGGAGGATAATGTCGGCGCGACGGACGGTCGGCGTGAACATCGGGTCCTGCACGATGATCGTTTCCGGCCGCTGCCAGCCTTCCATCAGCCGGTTCAGGTCCTGATGGTGATGGAACGGGTTGCCACCAGCCCAATAGACCAGTTTCGCGTCCGGATAGGTTCGCTCGTTGCCCTCATAGCTGTAGACCTTGCCCGGATTGAGCAGCATATCGGTGATCCGCGCGACCGGAATAAAACTGTCGATCGCCTTGCGTCCGGCAGACATGGCCGGCGACTTTCCGATGCCGAAGGGCGCGCCGACACCGCCGAGCGAAGCATAACCGTAACCGACACCGCCGCCCGGCAGGCCGATCTGTCCAGCCACCGCGGCCAGACCCAGCCCGGCCCAGAACGGCTGTTCGCCGTGATGCGCTCGCTGTAGGCTCCAGCTGACAGTGATCATACTACGGGTTTTGACCATCACCTTGGCAAGTTCGGCAATCCTGTCGCGATCAAGCCCGGTGATCCGCGATGCCCAGCGGGCATCCTTGCGCTCGCCGTCGCTCTTGCCGGTCAGATAATCAAGGAACGTGTCGGAGCCGCTGCAGCAGCGCTCCAGGAACTCGGCATCATGGGCATCGGCTTCGACGATCTCGCCGGCCAGACCGAGCATCAGCGCCGTATCGGTATTAGGCCGGATCGGCCACCATTCGGCGTCGATCCAGTCCGGCAGATCATCCTTGAGCGGTGACACGAGAATGACCCGGACATTTCGCTCGGCGATCCGCTGGAGATAGCCTTCGAGCCTGTGCGCGCCCACTCCGCCGGCCTCGCTTTGCGCTGTGCGCGGCGACAGCGACCCGAACACGATCAGCGTTTCCGTATGCTCGCTGATGCCGTCCAGCGTGTTCGCCTGACCGCCGCAGGCTACATCGCTGCCCAGTGTGTGGCGCAGGATAACGGGACCGGCGGCAATGCTGTAGGTATCCACATGGCCGGTAAAACCGCCCACCAGATTGAGTGTCCGCTTCAACAACGTCGAGGCGTGATGGAACCGGCCGCAACTAGTCCAGCCGTAGGAGCCGGCAAAGATCGACTCATTGCCGTAAGTGCTACCCACACGGGTGATCTCGCCCGCCACCAGATCCAAAGCCTCGTCCCAGCTGACGGGAACAAAGGTTTCGCGGCCACGGCCACTTGTATCGCTTTTCTCGCGCTGTTCCAGCCATCCGGAGCGCACCATCGGCCGCAGCACGCGGCGTTCCGGGTTGGCCCATTCCTTGACTGAGTAGATGATCGGCGAAGGCGCCGGATCATGCGCGAACGGTTCGGCGCCGATGATCTCCTCGCCATCCACCAGAAGGGTGTAGGCGCCCCAATGGCTGCAATGCGGAATTCGCTTGATGTCACCCATGTCGCTGCACCTTGCCTTGGTCTGGAATCGACTTGTTCATATCACGGCCTCGATCAGGAAAGGCCCTTTTCGCCCGCAGGCGCTCTTCAGGATATCTGCGAATTCCCCGGCCGACTCTGCCCGCGCCGCGTCGACGCCCATGCTGTTGGCCATGCCCACCCAGTCAAGCGTCGGGTCGACGAGATCAAGCATCCGGCTGGCATTGTGACCGGCGGCCCCCGCCCCGACATTGATCAACTCGCTATGCAGGATCTGGTAGCGCCGGTTGGCAAAGACGATGGTCAGCGTATCCAGTCTTTCGCGTGCCTGCGTCCATAGCGCCTGCACCGTGTACATGCCGCTGCCATCCGCCTGCAGGCCGATCACCTTGCGATCCGGGCAGGCAATCGCTGCCCCAGTGGCCAGCGGAAATCCCATGCCGATCGCACCACCGGTCAGTTGCAGAAAATCGTGCGGTTCGGCGCCGTGGGTGTGGCGGAAGAAATCCCGGCCGGACGACACCGACTCGTCGCATATGATCGCATTTGCCGGCATGTAATGAGCAAGCGCGATCGAAATCGCCTGCGGCGTCAGGGTCCCGGCCGGCATCTTCGGCTTTTCGCGGGATGCCAGCAATGGCGACGCCGAGGCAGAGACGCCCAACTCGTCCGCCAGCATGGCGATCGCCTGCGGGATATCTGTCGATTCCGGCGCGAGATCGAGCACGGCGCAGGCATCCGGCAACATGCTGCTCGGCTTACCCGGATAGGCAAAAAAACCGACCGGAGCCTTCGCGCCGATCAGGATCACCTGCTCGGTCTGAGCAAAACACGCGACCGCCTGGTCGATCACATAGGGCACGCGATCCACCGGCACCCGACCGGCGCCGCGCTGCATGCGCGCATTCGATTGCTGCGCCAGCAACCGCGTCCCGGTCGCGATCGCGATCCGGCTGAGAATTTCGAGGTTCTTTTCCCGCAAGGCCAGACCCGAAACGAGGATCGTCGTACTCTTGCCTGACCGCAGAGCCTCCACTGCCTGAAGCAGGACGGCAGCCTCAGGCCTCGACGCGCCGGCAAGCTCGGCGGCGGCAGGGATCGGCACAGTAATTTCACCCCAGGCGGTATCTGCTGGAAGGATCAGCGTCGATATCCTTCCCGGCGGCGTTCGCGCGGCGACGATGGCCTCGCTGGTCGCTCGCCCCACCTCGTCGGCGGCATCGATCCGCCCGACCCAGCCGGACATCGGCCGAGCGAGCGATTCGATGTCGGAGGTCAGGGGTGCATCATATTTCAGATGATAGGTCGCATGGTCGCCGACGATATTGACGATCGGTGTATTGGCCCGCCGCGCATTGTGCAGGTTGGCAAGCCCATTGGCGAGGCCCGGTCCCAGATGCAGCAGCGTCGCGGCCGGTTTGTCGGCCATCCGCGCATAGCCGTCGGCAGCCCCCGTCACGACGCCCTCGAACAGACCAAGCACGCAGCGCAACTTCGGCTGTCGGTCGAGTGCCGCGACAAAATGCATTTCCGACGTGCCCGGATTGGCGAAGCAGACGTCGATTTCGTTTGCGAGCAAAGTTTCGCACAGGAGGTCGGCACCGTTCATCAGGCATTGTCCTTGGTCTGTTGGGCGCTCAGTTTGGCCAGCGCCGAAAGTTCCGCCCATTGTGGCTCGATCGCCCCCACCAGAGTGAGGAACAGCTCGTATTTGCGCGCCGCATATTCGGCGACAGCACCTGTCTCCGGAACGGCCACATCATCGGCGCGGCCGATCCAGTCATCGTCGAGACTTTGTCTGGAGGCGCCGAGCAGATGCATCGCCCCCAAGGCGCCGACACCCTTGAGACTGGCATGGCCGGTGGTGGTGCGATGCACGGCGCGCCCTGTAGCCGTGGCCATGAACGCGGCAAACGCCGTATCCGCCGCGAGCCCGCCGCCCAGCGCGATGTCACCGGCGCCTTCGCTCATCATGTCGTGGCTCTTGCGGGCAACGAAAACCAGCGCCTCGCGCGCCGCCCAGGCCACCTGCTCATGCGTCGTCGCCGATGTCAGTCCGACCATCGCGCCCTTGGCATGCGGCGTTGTATAGGGCGAACGCTCGCCGCCGGGTTCGAAGAACGGGTGCACGACAAGACTGGAAAAAGACGGTTTTGAACCGCGTGCGAGGTCCGGTCGGCCGGTCAGCCGTGCCACGTGTTCGAACAGGGTCGTGCCGTTGAAACTCGGATAGGAGCAGAAATATCCGCCGATCGCAAAAGGCTGGATCAGCGCGCCCGACGGCTTGTTACGGATTTCCGCGGGGTCATCGACAAGGCTGGCATGGATGGCGCTGGTGCCGAACACCGAACAGCGAGCGACTTCGTCGCGCAGGCCGAGGCCAAGCCCGATCATGCTCGCCTGCACATCGCCCGGCCCCATCAGCACCGGCAAACCGACAGGCAGACCGAGATCCGTTGCCAGATCATTTGACAGCGTCGCGACACATTCGCCGATCGGCTGCATCTCGGGAACAAGCGATGTGCCCCGCTTCAGCCCCAGAACCTGGTCGATCTCGGGCACCAGCGCGCCGCTGCGCCAACTCCCCCAGGTATGCAGCAGCGACGTCGGTTCGGCCCGTACTTCTCCCGTCAGGCAGAGGAACAGCCATTCCTTGATCCGCATCACATGCGCGATCTGGTTGTAACGTTCCGGTTGGTTGCGCTGCAGCCACAGCAGCTGAACGCTCTGGGCCGCCGCCGTCGGTCGCACCGAAGTCAGCTGTTCAACGCCGGTCAGCACACATCGTTCGTTCAGTTCCGACACCAGCGAGGCGCTGCGGCCGTCCAGCCATGTCATCGCCCGACCGACAGGTTCGCCATGCCGGTCAACCGGCCACAGCCCGTCGCCCTGACCGGTCACCACCAGGCCGATCGCCGTACCCTGCGTTTGGGAGACACAGTCCTTCAGCACCGCAAGCGCATCGTCCAGCGATACCAGCATGTCCTGCTCGACCTTCAACCCGTCGCGGCGCAGGGCGCCGTTGGCCCGCTGCGCCACGGCGATCAGCCGGCCGCGCGTATCGAACGCGGCAGCCTTGACTGTTGTTGTGCCTGAATCGAGGCAGAAGATCAGATCGTCCACGGAATTTGCCTTTTGAGGTCAGGATGCGTGCCGCAGGCCTTCGAGCGCCGTACTGCTCTGCTGGCCGTAGGTCTTGAACTTTTCCAGCACCGCCGCGATCTGGTCGTCGGTCAGCACCGGCGGTTCACCGAACGGCAGGCACAGCAGATATTGATGCGCTAGTTCCTCGACGGTCACGGCCAGAGCTAGAGCCCTTGCGATAGACACGTGCCCGGCGATCACCCCGTGATGCGCCATCAGGCAGGCACGCCGGCCTTTCAACGCTTCCACCACCCGGTCGGCCAGCTCCTGCGATCCGAAGATTTCGTAAGGCGCGCAGCGGATCGACGGGCCACCGGCACCGGCAATCGCGTAATGGATAGCCGGAATGTCCTTTTCCAGAATGCTCACCGAGGTCGCATAGGTCGAATGGGTGTGCACCACCGCCTGCAGATCAGGCCGTGCCATCAGGATATCACGGTGAAAACGCCACTCGCTGGAGGGCAGAACGTCGCCCTTGTAACTTGCGTCCCACTGCATGGCGACCACATGGTCCGGCATCAGCTTGTCATACGGAATACCGGTCGGCGAGATCAGGAAACCGTCACCATGACGGACGCTGATATTGCCGGACGTACCCTTGTTGATGCCAAGCCGGTTCATGGCCCGGCAGGATTCGATCACTTCGGTGCGGAGAGAAAGTTCGTCGCTCATGCGGTTTTCGCCCTGTTTGGGATATTGGCTTCGTGGCCGGGCAAAACGTCGGCATAACGCTCGGCTTCGACACCGTATTCCTGGAGAATTTCCGACGTGTGCTGGGCATAACCCGGCGGCTTCATGCGGTAGCTGGCCGGTGTGCGCGACATCTTGATCGGGCTTCCGGTGCCGCGAAAGTCATCGATATCGATCACCATCTCGCGGTGGATCGTATGCGGATCGGCCACCACCTGATCGATGCTGCGCACCGCGCCGCAAGGCACACCCGCCTCGATCAGATCCTTGGCAATGGCCTTGCATTCGAACGAGGACAGGCCAAGTTCAAGTTCCATTTTCAAAGCATCACGATTGTTGTTGCGGTGTTCATTGGTGGAAAATTTCGGATCATCCGGCAGATCCCGCCGGCCGATCATCTTGCACAGGATGACGAACTGGCGGTTATTGCCGACTGCCAGGAAGATCGGATCGGTTGCTGTCGCGAACGTATCGTAGGGGCAGATATTCGGATGCGCATTGCCGGACGTGCCGGGAACCTTGCCCGAAAGATAATAATTGGGCAGATGCGGGTGCAGCAGGGAAATGCCGCAGTCATAAAGCGTCGTTTCGATGAACTGGCCCTTGCCGCTGACGTTGCGCTCGTTGAGCGCCATGGTAATGCCGATGACCGCGTTGAGGCCCGTCACCATATCCACCACCGGCAGACCGACCCGCAGCGGATCGCCGCCGCGTTCGCCATTGACACTCATGATTCCGCACGCCGCCTGGATCGCCGCGTCGTAACCCGGCAGACCACCCAGCGGACCATCTCCGCCGAAGCCGGAAATCCGGCAATGCACCAGCCTCGGAAACCGCTCCGTCATCATCTCCCGTGTCAAACCCCACCTCTCCGAGGTTCCGGCCTTGAAGTTTTCGATCAGGACATCGGCAGTTTCAAGCAGGTGCAGCAACAGTTCCTGTCCAGCCGGTTTCGACATGTCGAGCGCCATGCCCCGCTTGTTGCGGTTCAGCCCGAGAAAATAGCTGGCGGCACCATCATGAAAGGGAGGCCCCCAGCCGCGCGTCTCGTCACCTCCTGGCGGCTCCACCTTAATCACATCGGCGCCATGATCCGCCAGAACCTGACCGGCATAGGGACCACCCAGAACGCGGCTGGCATCGATCACCTTCAATCCGGACAACGAGCCCATATTCGGTATCTGTGCTGTCATGCTCTCATTCCCATTGTTTCTATGGCCGGTCCCGATTGCATAGCGATATCGCGGCGCATCTGGATGGCAAATTCCGGGTAGGTCTCGGCAAGCTCGTCGAGAACGCGGCCCCGCAGCAGATCGAAGGCGACTTCGTCGGGACCGGACGTCGTCTCCGGTTTCTCGGCATGTTCGAACGAAAATCCGGTCGCCTCGGTGACATCAGCCAGGTCGCTGCCGTCATGCACGCTCTGCAGCGTGAAACCCGGCCGTTGCTTGTCGAACTGGAACAGCGCCTTGCTGGTCAAAAGCGCATAAGGCCCGCCGGTACGATAGACACCCGGCTCGCTGGTGCCCGGCGCGCTGATGAAATCCACCTTGTCGACAAACACCCGCGGCGAATGTTCCTCACGAAACAGGATGACGCGCGGCACGACGAAATAGAGATAGGCCGAACCGAACGATCCCGGCCAGCGCACGCTGGACTGGGGATACTCTCCGACACCCACGAGATTGACATTGCCCTCGCCATCGATCTGGCCACCGCCGAGAAAGAACGCATCGATCCGGCCCTGCCCCGCACAATCGAACAGCTCCACCGACCCGTTGGTGAAAAAATTGTGTTCGACCGAACCGAGGATCGAGATGCGGACCTGCTCTTTCTGCTGATGCTCATTCAAGGCGCGGCGCAACATGGCGCCGGCGGCCGGCATCGGCGACGAGGCGCCGACAGCCACATGCCGCACGCCATCAAGGAGCCGGGCAATGGTGTAAATCAGGGTTTCACGGGGAAGCGACGTTCTCATTGCGCCGGCTCCAACAGCTTGGACGCCATATAGTCGGCAAAACCTTCGGCACTGCGGCCCGCCTTGGCATAGGTCAGCAACTCTGCCGCGTCGACAGGATATTCGCCCCACAGGCCGTAGGGCCAGGCACCCCGCGGTGCAAGCCCGATATGATCGACATAAAGCGCCGGCAGGACACCCGCAGCACTCTGTTCGTCGGCCAGCAGGCTGTGATCGACGATCCTCTCGACCGTGACTATGGTCCGGGCCGAGGCATAGGCCATGCTGGCAAGCTCACGCCGACGGCCGATCCAGACATTGCCGAACCGGTCCGCAACGGCGGCGTGGAAGATCGCGATATCGGGGTGAATGGCGGGTATTAGAACCACCGGATCCGGGGTTTCCGCGAAAGGATTGTCGATCACCTTCCAGTCCGGCCGGTTGGCGAGAACGTCGGTGCCGATCAGCCCGCGCATGGCGGTGAAAGGACTGCCCTTCTGGGCGGCCAGCAATCCTGCATGGATGGCCGGGCATGTGGCATCGTGAATGGTAATCGCTCCATCCTTGACCGCCTGGTTGAAGCGCGGCGCACCACCGGCCTCGCCAAGCGACATCGCACTTGTTTCGACGGACGCGATCAACCCGGCGCCGATCAGCATATCCGCCTGCAGACCGCCGGTCGGCACACAGACAAGCCGCAGGTTGCGGGCGCCATTGTCGATCAGCGGCCTCGTCATCGCCATCGACACACCCGCGTAATCCACCGGCAGCGCAATGCGCATGCCATCCGTCACCTGTCGTGCAAGTTCGTGCAGATCCTTCAGCACACTGTCCTCCAACCATGCCGGCCAGAACCGGCTTTTTGCTGCAATACCTCGTCAAGGGTCCTCCACTGCAGCAAGCTGTTCCGATTAGCGTTCCACTATATAGAACATCATTCCGAAAAATAAGGTACGCTCCGGCTCGGGTGTCTGTCAATCACCGTTTCGCACTCTCTCACCAACAGTGGCGTTTCAGGCCTCTCTTTCATTCGTCGGCTCAACCCGCTTGACAAGTGAGATATCCAGAATAAGCTGTTTATGAAATATCGTTCTAAATATTAGAACACGTGGGGAGGAGACCATGGCAGATAATTCGACGTGGCGCGCAGAGCGCCGCGAGGGTTCGCACGACTCGCAAAACACCACCGTGCCGGCATCAGGACAGAAATCAGCCATCGCACCCGCCATCGGCGCCAGCATCCAAATAGACCATGTCGGCAAGACCTATGGCAGTTTCGTCGCGGTGGACGATGTCGCCATGGACATCGCAGCCGGTGAGTTCATCACCCTGCTCGGCCCCAGCGGCAGCGGCAAGACCACATTGCTGAACCTCGTTGCAGGTTTCCAGAAGGTAAATTCCGGCCAGATCCTGGTGGATGGCAAACCGGTCCAGCATGTCCCCCCGCACAAACGCGGTTTCGGCATGGTGTTCCAGAGCTATGCACTGTTTCCGAACATGACCGTGACCCAGAACGTCGCCTTTCCGATGCGCATGGCCGGCGTCAATCGCCAGACCACGGAGCGGCGCGTTGCCGAAACGCTGGAAGTGATGCGGCTTTCGGAACATGCCAACAAGATGCCGAACCAGATGAGCGGCGGCCAGCAGCAACGCGTGGCGATTGCCCGCGCCATCGTCATGCGGCCGCGCGTGGTGCTGATGGACGAGCCGCTCAGCGCGCTCGACCGTCGCCTGCGTGAATCGATCCAGATCGAGATCCGTGAACTGCACCGCACGATCGGCAGCACCATCCTGTTCGTCACCCATGATCAGGGCGAGGCCCTGACGCTCAGCGACCGTATCGCCGTGCTGGATGCGGGCCGCATCGTGCAGGTCGCGAGCCCGGTGGAAATCTACCGCCATCCCGCCACCAAGTTCGTCGCGTCTTTCGTCGGCGAATCCAATCTGATCGATGCCGAACTGGTGCAACGCCGCGGCACTCGCCTGGTGCTGAAGAACCGCGCCGGTTTCACCTTTGAAGCCGAAAGCCGCAATCCTGACATGGTCGGCCGCGCCACTGTTCTGGTTCGCCCGGAGCGCATTGCCATCAGCAATACGCCTTCACCCAACGCGCTTCCCGTCACCGTCACATCCGCACTGTTCCTCGGCGAACTCTTGCGCATCGAGGCGGAGATGGAGGGCGGTGAAAAGCTGCTGATCCGTTGCGCCGATACTTACGCAAGGCGCCTGCCCGATATCGGCGAAAAGCTCTTTGCGAGCTGGGATGCGGAAGATTGCTGGGTGCTGTCATGACCATGGCTGCAACCGACCTCCAGACAATCAAACCACAAGCGGCGAGCCTGTCGGAACGGCTGAAGAACCCGGCCCTGCTGCTGGTGCCGGCCGCCGCCTTCCTGGCCTTCATCTATGTCTGGCCGCTGATCGACCTGTTCCGCCTCAGCGTCGGCGGCGAAACCTGGACCACCCATTTCGAACGAGTGTTCTCGGTCCCGCTCTACTGGCAGTCGCTGGTGCGCACCATGCAGATTTCGTTCACCGTGGCGGGCCTTTGCCTGGTGTTCGGTTATCCGACGGCGCTGCTCATCCACCGCAGCCGCGGCATCGTTCAGGTGCTGATCGCAACCGCAGTTGTGTTGCCCTATTTTATCGCCATCCTGATCCGCACCTATGCCTGGATGGTGCTGCTCGGCCGCAACGGGCCGCTCAACAAGATGGCAATGTGGCTCGGCATATCCGATGAACCGGCACAGTTGCTGTTCAACCGCGGCAGCGTGCTGCTCGGCATGACCGCTGTGCTGTTGCCGCTGATGGTGCTCAGCATCTATTCCAGCATTTCGCGCATCGACCAGAGCCTGACCCGGGCGGCCCTTGCCAGCGGCGCCGGCCCGATCGCCGTCTTCTGGCGTGTGCTTCTGCCACTGACCATGCCGGGCATGGGTGCCGGTTTCCTGCTGGTGTTCGTCACGGCGCTCGGCTTCTTCATCACGCCTACCCTGCTTGGTGGCCCCGGCGACCAGATGTTTGCCATGCACATCACGCAGCAGGCGGACTTCCTCACCAGCGAAGGCTTTTTGCAGGCGCTGGCCGTGGTGCTGCTGCTGATCACCCTGATCGTCGTCGGCATTGCCGGGAAATTCCTCGGCTTCGAATTCATCTGGGGTGGCGGCAAGCTGACCGATGCCAGACCGACGATCGGCAAGGCCAGCAAGGCGGCGCGTGGCAACTCGCTCGGCATGATCGCCGCCGACACGATCGGCTGGCCCTTGCTGCGCCTGCTCGGCAAGCTTCCCGCCAGCGCCGGCGAATGGACGGTGCGCGCAATGGGCGGACTGGTGATCCTGACGCTGATCCTGCCGATCGTCGTCGTCATCATCATCTCGTTCAGCAGCGCCAGCTTCCTGACCTTCCCACCACCCGGCCTGTCCTTGCGCTGGTACGAGAAGTTCTTCTCGGATTCGGAATGGATGGCGGCGTTCACCTCATCCCTGACGATCGCCGCCATGTCCGCCTGCATGGCAATCGTTCTCGGCGCCTCGGCGGCGATGGGCATCGTCCGCAGCTCGATCAGGGGCAAGACGGCGATCATGCTGTTGCTGGTCAGCCCGATCATCGTGCCGCCGGTGGTGCTCGGCCTGTCGCTTTACAGCCTGTTCCTGCATTTCGACCTGATCGGTTCGATGTTCGGGCTTGCCGGTGCGCATGCGATCGGCGGCATTCCGCTGGTCGTGGTGATCATCGCCGCCAGCCTGCAGGGCGTCGACACCAAACTCGAACAGGCCGCCGCCATCCACGGTGCTTCGCCGATCACGGTGTTTCGCAAGGTGACGCTGCCGGCAATCGCGCCGGGGCTCTCGGCCGCCACCTTCTTCGCCTTTCTGCATTCATTCGATGAACTCGTGCTGTCGCTTTTCCTGTCGAGCGCGCAGCTGAAGACACTGCCCCTGCGTTTGTGGGCAGACGTGAACTACCAGCTCAATCCCGTGCTCGCCGTCGTGTCGACACTGGAAGTTCTGCTGGTCGTCGGTGGCATCCTGCTCGCGCGGCCGGTCCTGGCCGGCCCCAAGCGTGCCGTCGTGTGACACCGCATACGATCTCGAGAGGAGGAAACCAACATGCTGAGGAGACATGTCATGGGAGTATTGAAGGCAAGCGTAGCAACCGGATTGCTGGCAACGGCAATCACTTTTGGCGGCATTTCGGGAGCGGCCGCCCAGAGCAAGGAAGTCATCATGCAGGATCCCGGCGGCGCTTATGGCGAAGCCCTGCGCAAGATCATGTACGACCCCTTCGAGAAGGAAACCGGCATCAAGGTTGTCACCGTGCAGGAGGCGCGCAGCGGCCCGAAGATCAAGGCGCAGGGCGCCACCGGCAAGGCCGGCTGGGACCTGACCTTCATCTTCGATCAGGAAACCAAGCTGCTGGGTGATTGCTGCCTGCTTGATATCGACTACAGCAAGCTGTCCGAAAGCGCCCAGAAGACGCTGGCCACCATGCCGGACAATCTGAAGCGCAAGAAAGGCGTGGCGCTGCAGGTCATCGGCGTCGCCATGGCCTACAACACGGAAAAATACGCCGACGCAAAGCCGAACAACTGGGCGGATTTCTGGGACGTGAAGGAGTTTCCCGGCAAACGTTGCATGCCAGGCTGGTCGCGTTTCGTGTTCGAAGCGGCGCTGATGGCGGATGGCGTGCCGAAGGACAAGCTCTATCCGGTGGATATGGACCGGGCGCTGAAGAAGATCGCCGAGATCAAGCCAAACGTCAGCAAATGGTGGACGACGGCCGCTCAAGCGCCACAACTGATGCTCGATGGTGAGGCCGACATGTGCATGGCCTATGCCGGACGCATCAACAATCTCGTCGTGGTCGAAGGCGCGCCGGTTGACATGACCTGGAACCAGGGTTTCATCTATTACGACTTCTTCTCGATCCCGAATGGCTCGCCCAATCCGGAAAACGCACTGAAACTGCTGTCCTACCGGCTTGATGCCGACCGCGCCGCGGCGCTTTCCACCGCCTATCCGGTGCCGGTTCCCTCGCAGCTGGTCTACGAGGCCGCCGATCCGAAAATCAGCCGCCTGTGGGCCAACAACCCCGACAACGTCAAGCAGGCAGTCGAGTGGAGCGCCGATTATTGGGGTGCTCCGTCGCCTGACGGCAAGTCCACCAATGAGGAATACGCCCAGGAGAAGCTGAACGCGCTTCTGGCCCAATAACCTCGTCGGAGGCCGCGGCCCAAGTCGCGGCCTTCTCTTTTCAACACCTTCCCGAACGGAAATCCGGTATTCCCATGCAGACCTATCCTGACGTCCTGCTCTTCATCAACGGCGAGTGGCGCCATGCGCTGAAGGGCGAAACCCTTCCCGTCGCCGACCCGGCCACCGAAGAAGTCATCGGCAACATTGCCCGCGCCCGTAAAGAGGATCTCGACCTTGCTCTCGAGGCCGCCGAAAAGGGTTTCAGGATCTGGCGCGACACCTCGCCCTTCGAACGCTCGAAGATCATGCGCAAGGCTGCCGACATCCTGCGCGAGCGCGCCGACCGCATCGCCTTCCTGATGACCCGGGAACAGGGCAAGCCGCTCGCCCAGTCCAGGGCCGAGGTGTTGAGCGGTGCCGACATCATCGACTGGTTTGCCGAGGAAGCCCGACGCACCTATGGTCAGATCATTCCGGCCCGCATCAGCGGTGTATCGCAGATGGCGATCAAGCTGCCGGTCGGCCCGGTCGCCGCTTTCACGCCGTGGAATTTCCCGATCAACCAGGTCGTGCGCAAATTGTCTGCCGCAGTCGCCACCGGATGCTCGATCATCGTCAAGGCGCCGCACGAGACGCCGGCCTCGCCTGCCGAACTGATCCGCGCCTTTGCCGATGCCGGCATTCCGGCCGGCGTCGTCAATCTGGTCAACGGCAAATCGTCGGAAATCTCCGAATACCTGATCCCGCACCCGGTCATCCGCAAGATTTCCTTCACAGGCTCTACCCCGATCGGCAAACATCTGGCAGCCCTGGCCGGCCAGCACATGAAGCGGGCAACGATGGAGCTTGGCGGCCACGCCCCGGTTCTGGTGTTCGACGATTGCGATATCGACAAGGCGATCGAGGTCTCCGCCGCCTCGAAGTTCCGCAACGCCGGGCAGGTCTGCGTCGCGCCGACCCGGTTTCTGGTTCAGGATGGCGTTGCCGACCAGTTCCTCGACGGCATGGTCAAGGCGGCGCAGGCGATCAAGGTCGGCAATGGTTTTGATGCCGATACTCAGATGGGACCGCTGGCCAACGAACGCCGCATGACGGCGATCCAGACGATGATCAACGATGCCGTGTCTCGCGGTGCGGAACTCAGGACCGGCGGCCGCCGAATCGGCAACAAGGGCCATTTCTTCGAACCCACCGTCCTTGCCAACGTGCCCGTCAGCGCCGAGATCATGAATGACGAGCCGTTTGGCCCGGTCGCCATAGTCAACCGTTTCTCGGATTATGATGAGGCCATCACGGAGGCCAACCGCCTGCCCTTCGGCCTTGCATCCTATGCCTTCACCGGCTCGGTCAAGACGGCGCATGATCTAAGCCGGCAGATGGAGGCCGGTATGCTCAGCATCAACCATAACGGCCTTGCTCTGCCGGAAGTGCCGTTCGGTGGCATCAAGGACAGCGGCTACGGTACCGAGGGCGGCTCCGAGGCTACGCAGGCCTATCTCGAAACCCGCTTCGTCAGCCAGCTGAGCTAGTGACCGGCGCTCCGGGCAATCGGCTCCGGAGCGCACCCTCGCTCGGGGCTTTATATGAGATGCCTTCGTAACGGAATGGCGATACAATGCGAGCCTGGTTTAGAAAGCAGTGCGCAGGTTATGGATAAGGCATTCGTCAAAGGGTTGCGGCTTCTGGAAACGCTGGCCAATAGCGACTGTCCGCGCAGCGTCACCGATCTTTCGGTGGAGCTGGAGCTGACCAAGAGCAATGTCCACCGCATGCTGACGACGTTGACCGATCAGGGATATGTGCGCCAGCTGCCGCGTTACAGCACTTATGAGCTGACCACCAAGATCTGGCAGCTTGGCAGCAATGTCATCCGGCGGATGGACGTCACCTCGCTTGCCCGCCCCGCCATGCTGAAACTGGCGGAGAAGACCGGCGAAACAATTCACCTTTCGGTTCTGGAAGACACCGATGTGGTCTACCTCGACAAGATCGAAGGCGCCCACCACATTCGCGCCCATACCAGCGTCGGCTCGCGGGCCCCAGCCTGGACAGTGGCGACCGGGAAGGCGATGCTGGCGGAGCTGCCCGACGTCTATCTCGAAAGGTTCGAGCCGCTCATCAAACCCTACACGCCCTCATCGAAAAAGAGCCTTGCCGAACTGTTGAACGATATCAAGCTGGTGCGCCAGCAGGGATATGCCGCCGTCTATCACGGCGAGTGGCGCGAAGGCATCTCCGCCTGCGCCTGCGCCATCACCGACCGAGCCGGAGAACTTGTGGGTGCGATCGGCATGTCGGGTCCGGATTCGCGCCTGAAGCGCAAGCAGATCAAGGAATTCTCCGGCGACGTGATCGAGGCTGCAAGGACGATCCGGCTGGCACTCGGCGGGTGAGATTTTTGGCGGGGAAGCTGCCGTCCTTGCTGACCTCGCCCGACGCAAATTGCCCTCTCAGTCTCAAGGCAACATTAGCGTCGTAGTTATTTCTCCAAAATTTGGCGCTGATTAGCACCGATGCTGTCGCGCCTTGCGCGTATCAGCAACATCCGGAGCCCATGTTCCAAGGTGAATGAGCCACCACCCCTGAACGGCCCCCTCTCAGGCAGCCCTCACCTTGTCCCGATAACTCCTGATTCGCTCCCGAACCCCGGCCCGACTTGCGGAGCGCACAAGATTGGCAAGATCGCTGTCATAGTCCGCGGCATCG
The DNA here is from genome assembly GCF_050500185.1 of Neorhizobium sp. DAR64862/K0K3. Lineage (NCBI taxonomy): Bacteria > Pseudomonadati > Pseudomonadota > Alphaproteobacteria > Hyphomicrobiales > Rhizobiaceae > Neorhizobium > Neorhizobium sp. DAR64862/K0K3. The sequence continues at coordinate 245,763 of NZ_CP191450.1, read as the reverse complement.
GTTGCCGCATGAAGCGCCCGCACCGTGTCCGCCTCCAGCCGGTGGCCGGCGAGGCCGATTGCCGATAACAGCCCCTCCAGCCCATCCGCCGCAACCAGATCCGTTGCCAGTCCCTGCGCCAGAGCCACGGTGTCGGTCAGCGTCAAACCGCCCGTCAGGCAGGCCCGCGCATGATCGCGCCCGATCCGCCCGGCAAGCCGCGACGTCCCAAGTACCAGCCCGAAGGCTGCGCCCGGGAAGGCAAAACTCGCGCCGTCCAGCGCAATCCGACGGTCGCAGCTGGCAAACAGATCGGCACCTGCGCCAAAACACCGCCCCTTGCCGATCGCCACCGTCATCACAGGCGAAGAATGCACTTTCTGCAGCAGTTTTTCGATTTCCACGAACCGCAAAAGCAGGCTCGCATCCGTCTCGCTGTCCAGCGTCGAGAGGTCGAAACCGGTACAAAAGTGTTTTCCTTGCCCCTCCAGCACGATCACCCGCGCCCCCTTGTCCAGGCACCGGTCGAAACCGGCGCTGAGATCGGCAACGATCTCCGAACTCAGTGCATTGCCCTTGGCGGCCCGATCGACGATTAGATGATGCCGCCCCTCCCTTTCGAGCACCGATACGCTCGCAGACATTTGGCCTCCGCCCGCAGTCACAACTGCCATGTTAAATTCCTCTCCCGCTTCCTCCGACCGATCGCGATACGGCCTGCGCCGCCTCCACGACCATCGCCCCCCATGACTTGATCTCGCGCGGCTTGAACCGCGTGCCAGGCCCGGAAATGCCGATCGCTCCGACTACCCGGCCCGTCGCGTCCGAAATCGCCGACGCGATGCCGAACACGCCGTCGCGCCATTCTCCCCGATTCACCGCATAACCCTGCTTGCGAATGGTAGAAAATTCCGCCGCCAGGGCATCGGAATCGGTGATCGTCTGGTCGGTGAAGGCGGTTAGTGGTTGCGGCAGGCGCAGGCTCTCGGGCGGCAGTTGCGCCAGCATCGCCTTGCCGGTCGCCACGCACCAGGCCGGTGCGCGACCGCCGACGCTGGTATAGGAGCGGATCGGCTGCAGGCTCTCGATCTTGTCCATATAGACCACCTCGGCCATGTCCAGCACCGAGAGATGGACGGATTCACCGGTCAGTTCGGCAAGCTGGGTCATGCGCGGACGGGCAATCTTGGCCAGATTGAAGCGCGAGCCGACCTTGAGCCCGATCTCCCAGACCTTGGACGACAGTTCGTAGCTGGCATTGGCATCGTCGCGGCGGACGTAACCGGTCGCCACAAGCGTCGTCAGCAGCCGGTGGACGTTGCTCTTGGTCAGATCCAGTTCGCGCGCAAGGCTGGTCACGCCGCGTGGCTCGTCACTCTTGGCAAGAAGCTCGATCAGGGTGAGGCCCTTGACGAAAGTCGTATCCATAAGCGCCTTTCAAACGGAAAATTCATGCCGGATTAACCGCGATACCGGTCCAACATCCGATCCGCTGTTTCTTTTAATAGAATATGCCACCGCAAATGTCACGCTCCGCGCGCCGCTGAAGGCGCACGTTTTTATGGACAAACGGCCTCATCTAATCTCTAATAGACAATATTCGATACGACGTATCACTATTTGGAACATTTGGAGCTGCAGTCAGATTAGATCGCGCTCCGCGGGAGGAGAGCCTGGATGAGCGGACGTGAACTGCCGTTAGTTGGCATCAAAGTGATAGAATTCTGCCAGGTCGCGGCCGGCCCCTTCTGCGCCATGCTGCTGGCAGATTTCGGTGCAGACGTGATCAAGATCGAGAATGTCGCCGGCGGCGACGGCATGCGCAAATGGCCGCCGATCAACAATGGCTATAGCGAGAATTTCGCCTCTCTCAACCGCAACAAACGGTCGCTGGCGCTGGATCTGAAGAGCCCTGAAGGCAAGGAAATCGCGCTGAAACTGTGCTCCGAGGCGGATGTCGTGGTTGAGAACAACCGGCCCGGCGTCATGGATCGGCTTGGGCTGGGCTATAGCCAGCTCAGTCAAATCAACCCGGCTCTCGTCTACGCCTCGATTTCCGGTTTCGGCCAGACCGGACCGCGCGCCTTCGAAGGTGGGTTCGATGTGACGATCCAGGCCATGGCCGGCGTCATCAGCGTTACCGGCGAAGAGGGCGGCGGCCCGGTCAAATGCGGCGTGCCGATCAGCGACTTTTCGACCGGACTTTATGCCGCCTTTTCGATTTCCAGCGCGCTGCGGCAGGCAGGCATCGATGGAAAGGGCCGGTTCATCGACATTTCCCTGCTTGGCGCTACCTTGGGCGTTGCGGCCCTGCAGACTTCGGAATATTTTGGAACGGGAGATTCGCCGAGAAAAATGGGAGCTGCGCATCCGCGCAACGCGCCTTACGAAGCGTTCAAATCCGGCGACGGACATTTTGTCATGGCAGCAGGAAACGACAAGCTCTGGCGGTCCGTCTGCGAGATCGTCGGACAGGGCGATCTGCTCCTCGATCCGCGATTCGCGACCAACAGCGACCGGGCGATCCATCAGGTCGAGTTGCGCATCCTGCTGGAGCAGGTCTTCGCCACAGGCTCTTCGGCCGAGTGGCTGGAAAAGTTCCGTGCCGCGGGAGTTCCCTGCGCTCCGATCAACGATTATGCAGCGGCGCTTTCCGACCCGCAGGTCGAGGCAATGGGCTGGATCCAGAACATCGACCTGCCTGGCGGCGTCACCGCCCGCACCTTCGGTTCGCCGGTCAGGCTGGATGGCGAAACGCTGAAGATCCGCCAGAACCCTCCGGCGCTCGGCGAACATAACGCCGAGATCATCGCTTCGCTGGAGCCTGCCATGCAGCCAAAAGAAAAGGTGGCGTGATGAGCATCAAGACCTTCAGGGACTTCGTGACGAATCTGACCGAGCTTGCCGACCGCGATCCCGACGAGGCTGTGATGCTGCAGGCGGCTCACCCGCTGATGGAGGACTTGCTGCGCGCCGACCAGTGGCTGCCGGACATGTATGCCCAGCCCAATCCGGATCGCTACAGCCAGTATCTGCTGCATTGCGACCCGAAAGAGCGCTTCTCGATCGTCAGTTTCGTCTGGGGCCCGGGACAGGAAACGCCGATTCACGACCACACGGTCTGGGGCCTGCTGGGCGTGCTGCGCGGTTCGGAAATCTCGCAGCGTTACGAACAGGAAGCCGGCGCCATGCACAAGGTCGGCGAGCTGGAATATCTCGAAAGCGGCCAGATCGACATGGTCTCGCCGACGATCGGCGATATCCACCAGGTCCGCAACGGCCTGAAGACCAGGCCGTCGGTGTCGATCCACGTCTATGGCGGCAATATCGGCCGCATCAACCGTCATGCCTTCAAGAATGACGGCAGCCAGAACTCCTTTGTCAGCGGCTACAGCTCTGAAACCGTGCCGAACATCTGGATGGCCGACAAGCCATAACGGCGAGGCCGACGATCGGCCCGCCCCTCTTCATCCGGTAGCGGGATAAGCGCCTCAGGCGACCGGAGCCGGCCCGCGCGCCTCGGCATGATCGCGCAGATATTCAGCGAGGGCCTGAACCTCTTCGGCCACCAGGTGCAGACCAAGCTTGGTCCGCCGCCAGAGAATATCCTCGGCCTTGAAGGCCCACTCCTTGGCCATCAACCAGCGAACCTCGCATTCGTATAGATCGGCCCCGAAATGCCGGCCGAGGTCGGCCATGCTGCCGGCCCCCGTCAGGATCTGACGGACATCGGTGCCGTAAAGCCGCAGCAATCGCCTCGAATGGGCAGCCGTCAGGAACGGATAGGTCTTGCGCAGATCGACAAGCGCATCGGAAAATCCGGTTGCCGGAAAATCACCGCCCGGAAGGTGCGAGGACGCCGTCCACGGCTTGCCCTTTTCACCGATCCCTGCGGAAATCTTCTGCAGCGCATGTTCGGCAAGGCGGCGATAGGTGGTCAGCTTGCCGCCGAACACATGCAACACAGGCGCTTCGCCTAGCTGCTCTTCCAGTTTCAGGACGTAATCGCGGGTTGCCTCCTGCGCCGCCGTTGCGCCATCGTCGAACAGCGGCCGGACGCCGGAATAGGTCCAGACGATATCCGCAGGCGTCACCGGCTCCTTGAAATATTCGCTCGAAGCCTTGCAGAGATAATCCACCTCGTTATCGCTGATCGCGACTTTGGCCGGGTCGCCCTGATAATCGCGGTCGGTCGTGCCGATCAGGGTAAACTCGCCCTCATAGGGAATAGCGAAGATGATCCGTCCGTCCGGATTCTGGAAAAACAGCGCCCGCTCATCCTCGAACTTGCGGCGGATGACGATATGGCTACCCTGCACCAGCCGGACATTGCGGGCGTCGTTGCGCCCCAGTGCCTGGCCGAGGACCTTGTCGACCCAGGGGCCTGCAGCATTCACCAGCATCCGCGCCCTATGAATGGCCCTTGCTCCGTTTGCCTCGACCTCGATCCGCCAGAGATCGTTTTCGCGGTGAGCGGAGATGACGCGGGTACGGCTGAGAATGGCAGCGCCCCGGGCCTGTGCGTCACGGGCATTGAGGACCACAAGCCGCGCATCGTCCACCCAGCCATCGGAATATTCGAACGCCTTGGAAAAGATCGGCTTCAGCGGTTTGCCAAGCGGATCGCGCCGCATGTCGATCGACCGTGTCGGCGGAAGCAGCTTTCGACCGCCGATATGGTCGTAGAGGAAAAGCCCCAGCCGGATTAGCCATGCCGGCCGAACACCGCCTTTGTGGTAGGGCAGCACGAAGCGCATCGGCCGGATGATGTGCGGCGCCATCGCCCACAGGATCTCGCGTTCCATCAGCGCCTCGCGCACCAGCCGGAACTCGTAATGTTCGAGGTAGCGCAGCCCGCCATGGATAAGCTTCGTTGCCGCAGACGACGTGCCGGCGGCAAAGTCCGTCATTTCGGCCAGAGCCACCGAATAGCCGCGCCCTGCCGCATCACGGGCGATGCCGCAACCATTGATGCCGCCACCGATGATGAAGAGGTCGTAGATCGGATCGCTCACTGCTATTACCCTGTAATCACCGTTACGGCGTACCCCCAATGGCACGCCGTCTGTCTTGGAGGGACTGTTAATTGCACGGGTACCGAAGCGCCTCTTTGTCGAGGAACCTTCGCACATCACCGGCAATTTGGGAGGCCGCCTTGCGGATGGTAAAGCGCGAGGCGCCGGCAATATGCGGTGACAGCGTCACGTTCTGCAGCTTTAGTAGCGGCCAGTCCGCCGGTGGCGGCTCCTTTTCGAACGTGTCGAGGGCGCAACCACGCAGCTTGCCGGACGTCAGCGCCTCATAAAGCGCGTTGTAGTCGACCAGCGGCCCACGCGCGGTGTTTACGAAATAACTGCCGTCCCTCATCAGCGCGAACTTTTCGGCGCTCATCATGCCCCGGGTCTCTGCCGTGACACGCGGATGCAATGTCACCACATCGCTTTCTGCCAGAAGGGTATCGAGATCGGCAGTCGTCACGCCATCGTCGGCATCTTCACGGGTCAGTTGCTTATAGGGATCGCAGACGATGATCTTGCATCCGAATGGCTTCAGCATCTTGACGACGCGGCTGCCGACTTCGCCGTAACCGATCACGCCCACCGTCATCTCGCACAGTTCGCGACCGGTGATTTCCTCATGATACAGATCGCCGCGGTACTCGCCGTTCATCAGCGCCACATGGCCGCGGGTGAGATTACGGATTTCCGCCAGCATCGACGCCATCGCGAATTCAGCTACCGCCGACGCATTGCGACCTGGCGAATTTGACACCTTGACGCCGAAGTCCTTGGCTGCCGCCATGTCGATATTGATCGGCCCGCCGCGCGAGACGGCGATGAACTTCAGGTCCGGCGAGGCCTCGAACGTATCGCGGATGATGGGCGCCAGATGGCAGATCAGGATCTCGCAACCGCTGATGAAATCGTAGAACTGTTCCGGGCGTCCGACAAATTCGCCGATCGGCAGCGTCGGATCGACCTTGGTGATGTTGCGCTCGATCGGCCAGCCGAGTTCCATCGTCTCGATCGTGAATGCCCGGCCGGGCATCTCGCTCTCAAGCGCCTCCTTGAAATAGGAGGGTTTCATGAAGCCGTCGCCGATGATCCCGACACGGATCGGATTAGCGTTGTTATTATCCATTGTGTATTCCCTTCCCTTTCATTTCAAAACCGTAACCGTCGCACCGCTCACGCCGGCTCGCCCACGTTGCTGCGCTCCGGCATGAGACCCGCCATCGGCGGCCCCGAAACATCGTCGCGCCAGCAGGCCTTCAGATGCCCCGGCGAGACTTCGACCAGCGGCGGCACGCCCTGTCCGCACATCGGCAGCGCGTGCGGACAGCGGGTCCGGAACACGCAGCCGGAGGGCGGCGACAGTGGTGAGGGAATGTCTCCCTCCAGCATCTGGCGCTTGCTGGCAGCGCCGACATCGACCGACGGGATGGCCGACAAGAGAGCTCGCGTATAAGGATGACGGGCATCCGAATGCAGCCTGTCGCCCGGCGCAATTTCCATGATCCGGCCGAGATAGAGCACGATGATCCGATCGCAGATATATTCGACCACGCCGAGATCATGGGTGATGAACAGCATGCTGAGGCCGAGCTTGATCTGCAGGTCGCGCATCAGGTTGATGATCTGCGCCTGGATCGACACATCGAGCGCCGAGACCGGCTCGTCGGCCACGATCAGCTCCGGTTTCAGGGTCAGCGCCCGGGCGATGCCGATACGCTGCCGCTGGCCGCCGGAAAACTCGTGGGCGTAACGCTCCATCACGTCGGGCGAAAGTTCGACCACCTGCAGGGCCTCGGCCGCGGTCTGCATGCGCTCGGCACGGGTACCGATCTTCTGCAGGCTCATGCCTTCGGTGAGGATTTCACCGATCGTCATGCGCGGCGAAAGGCTGGCGAACGGGCTCTGGAAAATATACTGCATCCGCCGCCGTTGCAGCTGCATTTGTTTCTGCTTCATGCCGATAAGATTGACGCCATCGAACAAAACCTGGCCGCTGGTCGGCTCCACCAGCCGCAGAACCGATCGCCCGATCGTCGTCTTGCCGCTGCCGGATTCACCAACCAGGCCGATCACTTCGCCCTTGGCGAGATCGAAGGATACATCATTCAGCGCCCGCACGACCTGTTTGCTGCCAGGCACGGAGAAATGTTTTGTCAGGCCTCTGACCGAGAGCAAGGGGTTCATCTTGGTCATAATTCCTTCCACCGTATGCAGCGGCTGATATTACCTTCGTCGGTCACTTCGAGCGGCGGCACCTGCGCGCGGCAAGCGTCGATCGCCAGCGGACATCGCGGCGCGAATGGACAGCCCTGCGGACGGTTGGCAATGCTCGGCACCGAGCCGCTGATGGTCGGCAGATGTTTGCCTTCGCGTCTCAGCGCCAGCGCTTCGCCTTCCCGCGCCACGCAGGCCAGAAGCCCCGCCGTATAAGGATGGCGCGGGTGCGCGAACACCTGATCGACGCGACCGTATTCGACCACGTAGCCGGAATACATCACCGCGACTCGATGGGCGATCTGCGCGACGACGGCAAAGTTATGGGTGACGAACAGCATCGCCATCTGCCGCTCGCGCTGCAGCGATTGCATCAGGTCGAGGATCTGCGCCTGCGTCGTCACGTCGAGCGCCGTGGTCGGCTCATCGGCGATCAGCATCACCGGATCGCAGGCCAGCGCCATGGCGATCGTCGCGCGCTGGCTCATGCCGCCGGAAAACTCGTGCGGATATTGCAGGGCGCGGCGCGGCGCGTCGGGAATGCCCACATGCGCCAGAAGCTCCTCCGCCCGCTTCCAGGCGGCACGGCTCGACAGGCCCATATGCACCCGGATCGGTTCGGCAATCTGCTCGCCCACCCTTTGCACCGGGTTGAGGCTGGAGGACGGCTCCTGAAACACGATGCCGATGTCCCGGCCGCGGATCGAGCGCATCACCCGCGGCGAGGCCGTGGCAAGATCATGGAAATTGCCGTCCTTGGAGCGAAAGCGGATCTTCGATCCCTGCCCGGTCTTCAAGGTCTTGGGCAGAAGCTGAAGCACCGACAAGCTGGTCAGCGACTTGCCCGATCCGGACTCTCCCACCAGCGCCAATGTCTCGCCAGGGCGGATCGAGAAGTTCACGTCGTTGATCGCCTTCAGTGCGCCGGTCTTGCCGGCCAGATCGATGGAGAGATCCTCCACCCGCAGTACCGCATCGTCCTGCGCCTCGTTTGCCAGCATGTCGGATGGCCGGATTTGTTCGATGATCATGGACATCTCCTATTCCGCCCGGGGATCAAAGGCGTCGCGCAAGCCGTCGCCGACCAGGTTGATCGCGATCACGGTGAGCACGATGGCACAACCGGGGAAAAGCCATTGCCAGGGGTAATTCTGGAGCACCACGGTGCTGCGCGCGGCGTTGAGCATGTTGCCCCAGCTTGCAGCCGGTGGCGGCACGCCGAGACCAAGAAAGGACAAGCCGGCTTCGAGCAGGATCGCATTGGCCACCTGCAGCATGGCGTAGACGACGATGATATCGAGCGTGTTCGGCAGGCCGTGCCGCATCACCAGATGCCATGTCCCAGCACCTGCCCCCCGGGCATAGACCACGAAGTCGCGTTCGCGCAGTTCCAGCAGGCGGGAGCGCACGAGCCGGGCAAGGATCGGCCAGGACAAAAGCGAGATCACCATAATCGTCGAGCCGATGCCGGCGCCGGTGATCGAGGCCAGCACCAGAAGCAGGATGACCGGCGGCAAGGTCATGGCCAGATCGACGATGCGCATGATGATACTGTCAGTCCATTTGCCGCCGAGCGGCGCCGCGGCGCCGATCAGGAAGCCGGCAATGGTGGAGATCACCGTCGATACGAAGGCGACGAGCAGCGAGATCCGCCCGCCTTCCAGCACACGCGCCAACACATCGCGGCCAAGACCATCGGTGCCGAGCAGATGTGTCAGGCTCGGCGCCTTGTTGATCGACATGAGGTCGATCGTATTCGGATTGAAGCCGAACAGCGGCATCACCAGCACGGCGAGCACGACGCCGAGCACCAGGACCAATCCGAAGATCGACGACGTGCGGCCAAGAAAGCGGCCGGCTGCGCGGGCCGTCGGGCCATTGGAACGGATGGGAAAAGCAAAAGCCATCATGCCACCTTTACGCGGGGATCGATCGACCGGTAGGCCAGATCCGTGACGATGTTCATGAAGATCACCCAGGCGCCGATCACCAGCGTCGCCCCCATGACGACCGGGTAATCGCGAAGCTCGACCGCATTGACCAGCAGCAGGCCCATGCCCGGCCAGTTGAAGACGCTCTCGATGAAGATCGCGCCGCCAACGGCAAGCCCGAGCGTCGAGCCGATCAGCGTCACCACTGGCAGAAGCGCATTGCTGACCACATGCCGGCGGATGATTCGCCACTCGCTGAGGCCCTTGGCACGGGCGGTGCGGACGAAATCCTGATTGATGACTTCCAGCACGGAGGAGCGCATGTAGCTCATCACCAAGGCCGTCTGGTAGAAGGCCAGCAGCAGGGCCGGCAGGATCAGATGGTCCAGCAAATCGGCCATGCTGAACGGCGTTGCCGGGGTCAGCATGCCGCCGGCGGGCGACCAGCCGAGCACCATGGAAAACACGTAGAGACCGATCAGCGCCGTCAGAAACGCCGGACTGGAGACGCCGACCGACCCGAACAGCATCAAAAGCCGGTCGATGATCGATCCACGGAAGACCGCCGCCAGAACCCCGAAACAGACACCCGCGACGATGGCGATCACGAAACCGGTCAGCATCAACAGCAGGGTCGGGCCGATCCGCTGTCCGATCAGTCGCACCACCGGCTCGCCGTTTCGTTGCAGCGAGCGCCCGAGATCGCCCTGCACCGTGGCACCCAGCCAGGCGACATATTGCACCGGCAAGGGTTTATCGAGCCCGAACCGCGCCCTCAGCTTTTCCATGTCCTCCTGCGACATCGACACCATCGGGTCGACATAGGCATCGACCGGATCGCCCGGCGCCAGCCGCAACAGGCCAAACACGAGCATGCTGAGTGCCACGACCAGCATGATCCCTGTCAGAAGCCGTCTGGCGATAAAACCTGCCATGATTTCTCCTCCTGGGCACGGGCGAGCCTTAGCCCACCCGCGCCGAATTCCGGATTGGGTTTAGTTCGCCACGTCCCAGAGCTCCGGATGGCTCTCGTAAGGTCCACCGCCCGGTGCCGGGATCCAGGTGAAATCCTTCAGCTTGGTCGATGCGACGCCGTAACGCTGGGTGACCCAGAGCGTCGCCCACGGCACTTCGCTGTTCATCGCCTTGCAGACATCTTGGAAGTTCTTCTCGAAATTGCCGGTATCCGGATCGGACAAAGCTTTGTCGAAAGCGGCGGTGACCGGAGGAATATCGGCCCGGTAATAATTGGCACCATTCGGCGGGATCTGCGCCGCGTTGAGACCAATATTCAGATTGCTCGGGTCTGGACCATTGGTCAGGCCGGCAAATACCAGCGAGAAGGATTTGAAGTCGGGCTTCTGGGCATAGATGGTCGAGTTATAGGTGCCCGAGTCGGCCACTCGCGGCACGACATTGATCCCGACTTGACCTAGCATTGCCTGCATCGCGCCCATGACATTGTCGGAAAGCGGCGTGTTGTAATAGGTCAGCATCGGGATCGGCGCGGAACCGTTGATCTTGTCCCAGACGGCTTCAGCCAGCAGTTCCTTTGCCTTTTCCGGGCTGTATTCGTAAGGGTTGAGATCTCCCGGCACGAAACGATCGGCAACGTAACCGCAATTGGCAAGCTTTGCCTTGCCGCCATAAAGGCTGTCGACGATCGTCTTGCGGTCGATCGCATACATCACCGCCTGGCGGACGCGGGTGTCCTTCCAGATCGTGTCACCGAAGTTGAAGCCGAGATAATTGACGACATAGGAATCGCCCGGGATGACGGTGTAGTTGGTGTCCTTCTCGAAGCTCGCGACGTCGTCGGATTCGATATAGGACGTCTGGATCTCACCCGACTTCAAAGCGGCAACAGCACCGGCCGTGGTCTTGAAATATCGGTTCACCAGCCGGTCGAGCTTCGGTGCACCGCGGTAATAATCCTTGAAGGCGGCGTATTCGACATACTGGTCGGTGACGTATGTCTTGAACTGGAAGGCGCCGGTGCCGACCGGCTCCTTGGTCCAGTATTCGTTGCGCGGCAGCGTGTCCGGCTTGAACGAAGCAAGCTTGTGCTCCGGCAGCATCATCACCTTGGTCAGCGTGTCGAGCTGCGATACGTTGGGCTTCGACAGGTGCAGGACAACCGTCTGGTCGTCCGGCGTATCGATGCTGCTGATCGCGCCGAGCCGGGCTGCATAGACCGACCCGGATTCCTTGTTGGACGCCAGCGTCAGCGTGAACTTCACATCCTTGGAGGTGAACGGCTGGCCGTCATGCCACTTGGCATTCGGCACCAGCTTGAACGTGTAGGTCAGTTGGTCGGGGCTGATCTCGTAGCTCTGCGCGAGCTTGCCGACGACGTTCTGCAGCGCCTTGTCGTAGACGACCAGCGGTTCATAGGCGAGCGTCATCGCCATATAGCCGGTGGTCGCCATCAGCGGGTTGAAGTTGCCAGGAAATCCGCCCGGGCCGACGTCGAAACCGCCGGTCAGCGTCTTGTCGGCGGCAAAGGCCGTGGTGGCCATCGGCACCATGGCCACACCGATTGCGATCGACGCGGCAGTCATTTTCAATGTCTTCAGCAGCACGATAGTTTCCTCCCTTGTGCGCTCAACTTTTCACAATCCCGACCGTCCTCACGCGGCCGGAATTGCGCCTCCTCGGATGTCTTATGCTTATGCCTTCATGACCATGTTCGGAGATTTGTAGACGACCGCATCGTTGAGACCGATGCCGAGCCCCGGGGTTTCCGGAACAGTGAAGGTTCCCCGCTCCGGCTGCAGATCCACATCGCAGAGTTCGATATTCCAGGATTTCTGCGCGTAGGTATGGTGCTCGTGGATGGTGAAGTTCGGAATCACCGTTTCCAGATGCAGGGCTGCCGCCGTCGAGATCGGGCTGCCGCAGACATGCGCCTGCACGCCGACATCATACATATGGGCGTAATCGCAGACCTTCTTTGCTTCCGTCAGGCCACCCGTCAGGCCGATATCCGGCTGGATGACGTCAAGGCTCTGGTCTTCGAGATAGGGCCTCAAGCCTGAGCGCGTATAGATGCGTTCCCCGCCGGCTATCGGGATGCGGGTACCGCGCGCTACCTTGTCGTGCAGACGGGAATTCTGGTAGTTCACCGGCTCTTCGTAATAGAAGATGTCCAGGTGTTCGCAGGCACGTGCGACCTGCAGCGCCGAGGTGACGCTGGTGGCGCCATGCACTTCGAGAATGATGTCCACATCGCTGCCGATTGCATCACGAATGGCCTCGAGACGCTCCACATACATGCGGATCTGCTTCGGCTGGAACATCCGGGTCAGGTCGTAGTGACGCTTGCCACCGGCGTCGAACATCAGCGGATCGACCTTGACGCAGGTGTAGCCTTCGGCAACGGCGCGAAGAGCCGCATCCGCATAGTCCTTCGGATCGGTCATGCTTTCGACCTTCTCCTGCCCCCAGCCGAACTGCAGCTGGCTGGCATAGGAGCGCAGCGTCGGATTGGTCTTGCCGCCCAGCAGCTTGTAGACCGGGAGTCCGGCAGCCTTGCCCTTGATGTCCCAGCAGGCCATGTCGATGGCGCTGATGCCGGCGAACACGACGGCACCGCCACCGAGACCCCAGAAGGATTCGCGGTACATCCGTTCCCACAACAACTCGTTCGACATCGGGTCGGCGCCCATGGCGAACGACTCGACCAGGTTCTTGACCATATGCGCCGCCGCACTGCGGCCAATACCATAAGCCATGGCCGCTTCGCCGACGCCCGTCAGACCTTCATCCGTCTCCAGTCGCAACAGCACCGGGTGCCATGGCGGCCGCTTGGGGCATTCGATGTCGAAAATTTCGGCCTTCACGATTTTCATGCGTAGTTACCTCTCCCGTTCGGCTTGCGCCGTCCTTAACTCCCGGAACCTGGCGGAAAACAGCTCCGTCTCCCTCCCATGCGTTTGCACGATCTGGCGTGCGACGAGCCATGAGCTCATCAGGTGCTGCTCCAGCACCGCGCCAAGACCTGCACCATCACGCTGCCGCAGCAATTCCACGATCTGCCGATGCTCCTCCTCAGAGCTTTCCCAGCGATCAGTGGTGGTGACGCCCAGACGGTTGAAATAATTGTAGACCGTCATGCGCAGTGAAATATTCGCGTAATAGTCGATCAGCATCGGATTGCCGCTCAGTGCCACGATCGTCTTGTGAAACAGACGGTTGGTCGCCCACCAGTCGTTCGGATTGTTATCCAAACGCAGCGCATCCATCTTTTCGCAGAGGCCGGCCAGATGATCGACCTCGGCGCCGGTGACCCGCCCGACCGCCAGTTCGCCAGCCCGATATTCGAACATGCCGCGCACTTCGAGCATCGACTTGATGTCGGTATCGGTCAGCGTGGTGATGATCGCGCCGCGGTTCGGCGACATCTCGATCAGCTTCTCACCTACAAGGATCGACATCGCTTCACGCAGTGGCGTGCGGGTGATCCCCATCCGGTCCATGATCTCGCGCTCGTTCAGTTTCTGCCCGGGTAAAAGTACACCATTGGAAATGTGATCGCGGATCTGATCCGCAACGAGCCGGGAAAGTGGCTGGCGAATGTTCATGCTGAATTTCCTCCTGACGACCTTCATATACGAAAATTTCCTACTTCATATATTAAAAACTAAATCCCGTATATTTTTTCTGTTAAGAGCACTTCACGGAGGCGGCGAGGCCGGGTAAGGCAGCGCTGTGTGTATTGAATGAAACGGGAGGCATCAGTGGTGAATTTGGCAAATGGCTTGGGCGAGGAATTTGGCGCGCTGATTACCGAGCGGTTTCCACAGGTTGCGATCACCAATGTGGCTCAGAGCGAACCGTGGAAAATCCCGGCCGGAACCGAGGTGGCCTTTGTCGGCCCCGGCCCCGGCTGGCGCAATCCGCCAAAGGACCTGCCGGACCATTGGGGGGCGCTCAAATGGGTTCAGGCCGTCTCCGCCGGCGTCGATTTCTTTCCGAGCTGGCTTCTCTCAGTTCCGTTGGTCACCTGCGGCCGCGGACTGACCGCCGAGCCGATCGCCGAATACGTCATCTGCGCGATGCTGAACCACGAAAAGAACTTCCTCACCGCCCGCGTTCGCCGCGCAGAAGACTGGGGCATCCCGTCAATGGGGACATTGCACGGGCGTAAGCTCGGTCTGGTCGGCTATGGCGCGCTGGGCAAGGCAATCGCCCGGCTGGCAAAGGCTTTTGGGATGGAAATCGTCGTACTCAAGCGCTCGGGCGGCGAGACCTCCGCGGATTTCACCGCAGCGACGGACATCAAATCGCTGGTCGCAACCGTCGACCACCTCGTGCTCGCCGCGCCACTGACCGACAAGACCCGCGGCATGATCAACGCCGATGTACTGAACCACGCCAAAAAGGGCCTGCACCTGATCAACATCGCCCGCGGTGCGCAGATCGTCATCGAGGATCTCTATGCTGCTCTCGACGCAAGCCAGCTCTCGGGCGCCACGCTCGACGTGACCTCGCCGGAACCGCCCGTGCCAGGCGACCCGATCTACAGCCATCCGAAGATTTTCCTGACGCCCCACTGCTCATGGCGCGGTCGCGAAGACCTGCAGGTGCGCCAGGACGAACAGATGCTGGATAATATCCGCCGTTATTTGGCGACCGAACCGCTGAACGACATTATCGACGCGGTGCGCGGCTATTGATCGCCACGTCGGCCGTCTCTGAGTTAGCGCTCCAGCAGCAGTGTCTCTGGGCAAGTACCGCTGGTCAATAAGCCCCTCAACCGATTGGAGTTTCGGCACAGAAAGTCCGCTGAATGCCCGCATGACCGAGCTCCGTAAATTGGACAGATGCATAGTCCGGGACCGCTTCCGTCGGCTTTGCCTCGTAGTCGGGTAAAATGCGCAACGGAGTGCCTTGAGCGATTTCGTCGTTCACCATCAGCTTCTGAACGGGGCCCGCAGAATGTCCTTCCATCAGCGTTGACGAGATTGTGTTTCGGCGTGGAATATTCCACGCCGAAACACAGACGCCCGCCGCAGCCATCTGGTCGAGTGCCGTCGCCTCGGTCGAGCTGCTCAGTCCCCCGCAGCAATCGATCAGAACCGAAACTTCATATCCGGCACGTCGCGCATCGAGCGCTGTGTGCAGGATCGCAATTTCGCTGGAAACGCCGGCGAATAGTATCGTGTTGCGCCGATTGCTGGCGATTTGGTCACAGCATGGTGCGTCTGCCAGAACGCTGACCGTACTGCGGACAAGACAGCTGTGGGAGCGAAGTTCCTCAATCGCCACCGGTGCCTCTTCACCGAGGCGAACAAATGAGGCCGTCCCAGGTATCGCCAAATCACGGGCAATTTGCGTTAGGGCAGCCGCCGCACGCCTGATCGAATCTGGAGGATGCGTCACTGAAGAAACGACAATTGGCTGCGGCATTACAGCAAACAAGATTTGGACGTTGTCCGTTTCGGTACTGAGTACCTTGAACTTCGGAGGCGGGATCACGGTACGCCTTGCGCATAGAGGTATCCCCGTGGCACACTCTCCCCGGCTTTTTAAAGAAGATATTTACTCGTCACTCCTCGAACAGTTCTATGATTTCATCATTAGGACCCAGCACATGTGCAGCACGCACGACAAATGGTTGCTGGAAGGGTGGCCTGGCTTGCAGCTTTATATTTGTCGGCCCATCCCACACACCGCCTGATCCGTCTTCTATTGGGAACGGTTTGGCTCCTGCGGCCAGCGCCTTGGCGTAGGTTTCATCGAGACTGGATACACGCAGACCGATGTGATTGAAGCTAGACGAACGATCGTCGGGTGGAATTGCATCTTCAGGGGCAGGGATCAGCTCGAGGACTGCCCCATCTCCCATATCGAGATGTGCACCCTGAAGTGGGTTGCGGAAGTATACGGTTCTATCTTGCGTTGCTTCAACACCATCCCATCGAAACAGGAGGTCAAAGCCAAACGACTTCTCATAGAAATCGATTGCCTTGTCCATGTCGCGAACCCGAACATTGACATGGTGGAGACCGGAACCATGGAGAAGGTGAAGAGGCTTCATCACGTCCGAACCAGCAGCACCACCTTCAGCAACTACGGATGGCTTTTCACCGTCCTCCGCCTTGACCAAGATTGGACTGACGATCGCGGCGGCCGCGCCACCGTGGGCGATCATCTTCACTATATGTCGCCTCAGGAAATTCATGGCACATTCTCCATATGAAACAATGTTGTGTTCAACTGATCATCGTCAGTATCTCAATGCCTACGCGGCCAGACGCGATTTTGTTACAAAGCAAGTCTTTCCAGGCGCCAGCCAGAGCATTCGCGATGACCGCTCCGTCAATCTTCGACTGAACGGAAGTCTTATCGAACAGTTCATCGTTGCTAGTTGCGCACCTGATACGACATTGCTCGGTGGCAAGCCGAACTTCTCGGTCACCTACTTGTCCGCTCATACGAAGACATCGGCCGATGCAAGTATCAGATCAATTCGTGTAGGAATTTCCGATGAGCGCGCTGGTTTGAGCGATCTATACCCCACAGCGCAGATCTTCTGAAACTCCGGCACCAACAACTGGATGTCCGACGTAGCTGGGAGCATTCCGACAGGCTTCTACGATGCCAACAGGCTAGCCAATATCGGCATGGGCCATGCGGCGATCGATCTGGGCGGGGCGTGCAGCTATCTCGATCCTCAGACGGGATGGGAGTTTTCTGTGACTGCTGGCCTTACCAAAAATCTCGAGAACCCATCGACGGATTACACCAGCGGGATGGACGCACACGTCGATATGAGCATGGCAAAGCTCTTGACCGAGAAACTGTTCGTGGGTGTGGTCGGACACGCCTATGAGCAAACTTCGCCCCACAAGGGTCAGGCTCCCATCGTTGGCGACTTTAAGTCGAGCGCAATCGAGATTGGTCGGCAGCCCTGCCCGAACCCATCCGCCCGAGCCCGATAAATGATAGATTCATTCCATCTCCTTATGCGTCTCCCCGATCGGCTAAGTGCGCGGTGAGGCCAGTTTGGCCCGGAGCAACGTGTTGGGCCATGCTGTGGCGATCGGGGAAGTCGCCGCCGTTTTGCGATCGGAAGGCGATCGGCTTGTCGGTGAATAGCCCGGCGAGACGCACACGCCATGCTGCCTTGATCGCCTCCACTTCCTCCGCCGTAGAAACATGACCCGCGCCATAGACCGCGTGCGTCGGGAGCACGTCCATGCCGGGGTAGAACAGCGCGCCATGGGTTAGCGGGAACAGCAGTTGATCAAGCGGCCCGTTGATACCCCGCGGGCCATAATCGGCCGCTGGGCCGCCTGCCTGCACGTTGACCAGTGCTCGCTTGCCCTTGAGTATGCCCTCCCCAAAGCGGAACTGGTTGGAGCCATTCTGATAGCCGTAGGCAAAGCCGAAAGCATAGACCCGCTCTAGCCAGCCCTTTAAAATGGCGGGCACGCCGAACCACCATAGCGGGAATTGCAGGATCACAGCATCGGCCGCGAGCAGCTTCTGCTGCTCAGCGATCACGTCGTGCGTCTGATGCCCGCTTGCGTAAGCATGGCCCGATTCCATGATGAACGACAGCCGTTCGGGATTGTCACGGACTGGAAAGTCATCGGCATCGTAGACCGCCTTCCACTTCATGCCGTAAAGGTCCGAATGGACCACGGTGTGTCCCCCTGCCGACAACGTCTCGGCGGTCACGTCGACCAACTGCCGTGTCAGCGAAGTGGGCTCAGGGTGCGCGTAAACAATAAGAACTTTCATGATGATCTTTTCTGATAGTTGGGGGTGTCAGCATCCGACGACAATCTTGCCGAAACGGCCGTCGAGACCCTGCTGCGGATGAGCCTGAATAGCTTTCGTAAGCGAACTGGTCTTCGTGCCGTCGATTGAAGCGCCGCAGGACTTAGCCCGCTTTCAAGCAATGTAGTGCGGCAACTTCGGGTGTTGAAATCAAACGTTTTATGTGTCGTTATCCATACGATGGATACCAGAAACCTCGATCTCGGACTTCTCGTGACGCTTGAGGCACTGCTTGCGGAGCGCAACGTTACACACGCCGCGCGCCGGCTAAACCTCAGTCAGCCGGCCTTGTCGGCACGGCTGGCAAGACTTCGTGATGCACTTGGCGATCCGCTCCTGCTCCCGGGTCAGCGCGGAATGATCCTCACTCAGCGGGCACTCGAGCTGATGCAGCCACTGCACGAGGCACTGGAGGGTGTTCGCCGCGTCGTCGAGCAAGGAGCGACGATCAATCCGGAGACCCTGCGTGCGACCGTGGTGATCGCGGCGAGCGACTACGTGCAGTATGCGCTGCTGGCACGCTACTCGGTCGCCTTGCGTGCCGAGGCGCCGATGATCCGCATCGCCTGGCGGGGGTTAGACATGATGGCACTCACGACACAGTTGGAGCGTGGCGAGGTGGACCTGGCCTTGGGAACGCCCGAACAGGCGCCGGCTGCGATGCGCCAGCGCCAACTCTACGAGGAGGAGTATGTGGTCGTCGCGCGACAGGGGCATCCAGCCGTACGCGGTGTCCTTGATCTCGACTTGTTCTGCGCGTTGGACCACGTCGTCGTTTCACCTCAGGGCGGCGGCTTTGCCGGGCCTACCGATGCGGCTCTTGAGGCGATCGGCCGCCGTCGTACCGTCGCCTTGTCCACATCGGGCTTCCTGATCGTGCCGGAGATCGTGTCACGATCCGATATGATCGCGCTAATCCCACGCCGAATCGCAGACGGTTGGTCAGACCGGTTGCAGGTGCTGGAACCGCCGCTCCACATACCCGGATTTGCCATCGCCAGTATCTGGCACGAACGCACAACCAGCCATCAAGCACAAAGCTGGCTGCGCGACAGGCTCGCTGCGTTGGCACAAGGGTAGCCACCCTTCCCTCTTGTTCACCAACGACCGCAAGGTTGGGCGAGACCGTGACCGCCTCCATGCTTCTGGTCGCCGCATGGCAGCGTGCGTGGTGCCGAAGCGTGCTGACCGGCAATCAAATCGCCTCTTTCCGCGCCGTCACACAGGCGTGGCTGCGCCTGCCTGCAATGAGCGCGGCTGGAGTGTAGATAGAAGGAGCAGCCAGCGATAGCCGCCAGCGCTCAGCACGGCTCCGCCGGGCACATTGCCGAGGCTGCGCCGATATCGGCAGGGCCGAACTCACGCCCGAATTGATCGGCCACCGAAGCCATTGGCCCATGCCCAAGCGATGGATCTAGCCGCTTTCACGATCACCGCGGCTATCGCCTTGAACGGATCTGAACCGACGGCAGACTTGAGATTGGCGCCGGCCCTTGTCATGGCTTCACAAACCGATAGGCGAAGCGATCGGTCATGCCCTTGATCGAAGGATCGAACACCTTGATCGAGTGCTGATCGTCGCTGTTCGCGAGCATGGTACTATCCGCGTCAAGGATGAAGCCGGCTGCCTCGACCTCTTCGCGAAGGGAAGCAGGTTCAATCCGATGCAGCGACTGGGTGTCCGTCGTGCCTGAGCCGACGGCGGCGGCGTGATCGACGATGACGTAGGACCCGCCGGACTTCAGCTGTTCGTAGACGGCTCGATTGAATTTGGCCGCCGTCGCGCCCCCGGCCTGGATCAGCGCGGTGTGGAGGTCGTGATAGAACAGGTGCAGCCACACGAGATCCGCTGGCTGCGTGACCTCCGGCATATTCACAAGGTCCGACGAGATGACTTCGACGTTCTCTCGGCCCGGTTCCTCCGCAAGCGCCTGCATGCGGCCGACCGGATCGTTTTTGAAGTGGGCGACTTCGGAAGGCACGAAGCTGTAAACCCGCCCTTCGCGTCCCACGACGTCGGAGAAGAGACGAGTCCAATCGCCTTCGCCTGGGTAAACGTCGATGACGGTGGAGCCCGCATCGACACGTGCGAACCGCGTCAACTCGGATAGCTTGGATTGATCGTACATGGGAAATCTCCTTTACAGTTGAGGGCATCGGACACGCGGCTTGCAATGAAGGATTTTCGGCTGATCGACCGTCTCCTCAGAGAGCCAATCGCCGCGAATGGCCAGCGCTACGCAGGCCCGGATGCGTCGATCCGCGAGGCTCGCGCCAGTGCCTGGGTGTCGATATACTCTCGAATGCTCGTCAGCTTACCGTCGCGGACCGTGATGGCGAATACCCAATGGTCCTCAAACGTCTTGTTCGTGGCTTTAATCCTTCCGCTCGCGAAGCCGAGGACGAAAACCCGGTCTCCCTGCGCCACGAACTCCCGGGGTTCCGTGGAGGTTTCTATCGACCTGGCTGCCGTCTCCAGCTAATCCGCCAGCCCGGCGTGACCGTTGCGCGTGCCGGCCAGCGGCCAGTCCTCGCCCGGAATGATCCACTCGATATCCTCGGTGACCAGCGCCACCAGAGCCTGCCTGTCGGCTCGGCCGATCGCGGCAAAGAAGACCTTCACGGTCTGGATGTTCTTCTCAATGCTCATGGGAATGTCTCCATTTCGCACGGATCGGTTCGATTTCCATCCGATCCGTACATTGTCGCCGTGCCGGTTGGCACGTCGTGTTCATCCATCGAACTTGACCAGGTCCTTGAAGATCAGATGACCCCAGCTGTTCCCGTGCGCTTGGACGAGCAGTCCACCTTCCGACAGCCCGCCAAGTTTGATCGGCCAGAAGCCGAGATTTTCCGCGAGCGTACCGATCTCCGATGCGGCTGCGTCATCGTCGCTCGCCAGGAACAAGACCCTCCTGCCGCCCTGCACGGCCGGGTCCTGGTCCATGACGGCAGCGACCAGATGGTTGAAGCCTTTAACGAGCCTTGCACAAGAGAATGCCTGTGCGACGACCTGGGCCGAAGGCTGTCCTCCCAGCTCCTCGGAAGACACGCCGTAGGCATTGGTCACATCGACGATTGTCTTGCCCTGCCAACTGGGCAGTGCCTTGGCGACCTCCCGGTGCTGCTCGAAACGAACAGCCAGGAAGACGATGTCCGCCTTGAGCGCATCCGCCAGCTTTTGGGGAATGATCGTCGGTCCGATCGCGGCGGCTGCGGCTGCGAATGTTTCAGGGTCGCGCGTGGTCGCGACGGATACGTCGATGCCATTGCGGGCAAAGGCCTTGGCCAGGGCCTTGCCGATAGCGCCAAAGCCGATAATTGCGTAGCTCATGATGGTTCTCCTATCGTGTGATGCCGGGGTCAGACTTGCGCCATGCCTCCATCGACGGCGAGATCGACGCCGGTGATGAAAGAACTCTCGTCGGACGCGAGGAACGTGACGGCAGCCGCGACTTCCTCTGGCTTGCCGCTGCGACCCATCGGGATCTGCGAAGCAAACTGGGAGGCTGCTTGCTCGGCTTGCTCAGGGGTAAGGCCCGTCGTTGTCGCCAGGGCGGGGGTGTCGATCGGTCCGGGGCTCATTGAATTCACGCGGATTTTGCGGTCTTTCAGCTCCAGTGTCCAAGCGCGGGCGAAGTTGCGCACCGCCGCCTTACTGGCAGCGTAGGTGCTGAATCCTGGCAGCCCCAACACGTTGGAGACCGAAGAGGTCAGGATTATCGAACCGCCGTCATTAAAGAGGGGTAGGGCCTTCTGCACCGAGAAGAACAGCCCCTTCACGTTCACATCAAAGGTCTGGTCAAAATGGGCCTCGGTTGCTGCCGTGAGCGGTGCGATTGTCCCCGCGCCCGCGTTTGCAAAGAGAATGTCGATGTGACCATGTTTCTCTTTCACGACGGCGTAAAGCCGGTCCAGATCTTCCAGGCGCGACACGTCACCCACAACCGTCGTAACGTTTTTCTCGATGAAGCGCGCAGCCTCATTCAACTCTTTCTCCCGTCGCCCGGTGATCACGAAATGCGCACCCTCTTCCACGAAGCGGTTGGCGGTGGCCAACCCGATCCCGCTGCTTCCGCCCGTGATGACTGCGACTTTGCCTTCGAGTTTTTTCATGATGTTTTATCCTTCGTTGTGTTGCCCGGGCGCAGGATCGCGCCGGTCAGAGTTGCGCAAGCCCGCCGTCGACGGCGACTTCGCTGGCGGTCATGAAGCTGCTGTCGTCCGAGGCGAGAAAGGCGGCAACGGCCGCGATCTCCGAGGGATCGGCCATGCGCTGAAGCGGCGTCATGGCGCCATAGGCCTTCTGGCCTTCCTCGCCGAGTGCTTCCTTCGCAAGTTCGGTCGCTGTCGCTCCCGGTGACAGCACGTTGACGCGGATCCCGGTGCCCTTCAGGTCCTCGGACCAGGTCCGGGCCAGGTTACGCACGGCCGCCTTGCTTGCGCTGTAGGCGGTGAATCCGGGAGCACCCGTGGTGCCAGCGCTTGACCCGGTCAGGACGATCGAGCCGCCCTTGCCCATCAGTGGCAGCGCCTTCTGGACCGTGAAGATCGTACCCTTCACATTGGTGTCGAAGGTGTCGTCGATATGCTTGGCGGTGATCTGCCCTAGTGCAAGCGGGCCTCCCGAGCCGGCATTGGCGAAGACGATGTCGAGCGTCCCGCGCTCGGCCTTGACCGCCGCGAACAGCCGGTCGAGGTCGGCCTCATCGGAGACCGAGCCCTTCACCGCGCGGGCATTGGGCCCGAGGTCGGCGACAGCCGCGTCGAGCGCTTCCTGCCGACGGCCATAAACGAAGACGAAGGCGCCTTCCTTGATGAAGCGCTTTGCAGCAGCGAGGCCGATGCCCGTAGCGCCGCCGGTGATAACGGCGGTCTTTCCATTCAATCTGGTCATGTCATGCATCCTTTTGTTGGTGAACATCAAGATAGGCCCGCCGAGGTAGGATGCTCAGTGCGTAAGACCGCATATCGGTGGTGCAAAAACGATCCGGGTGGGAGAATGAATGCGGCGCCCCTCGCGTGCATTACGTCTCATTGTGTTATGATGGCGTTCGGAACGCACAACTGGCGGCGCGGGAATGCACCATGATCGACTGGGATGACATTCGTTACTTCCTTGCCGCCGCGCGTGGTGGCTCAGTGCGGGCTGCCGCCAAGCGCCTCGGGGTGAATCACGCGACCGTACTGCGCCGCATCGCCCAGCTCGAGGAACGCCTTGGCACGCAGATGTTCGAAAAGCTGCCCGCAGGCTACCGCCTGACGGCTGCAGGCGAAGAGGTCCTCGAGTTCGCGGAACAAATGCAGGCGTCGTCGCACCAGCTGGAGACGCGCGTCTTCGGGCGCGACCAGAGCGTGCGCGGGCTTCTGCGCGTAACATTGACGCCGATCCTTGCGACACATCTGCTCATGCAAGACTTCGCCGATTTCGTGCGTCTGCATCCTGATATCGAGATGGAAATCCTATCGTCCGGCGAGCTGGCAAACCTGACCAACCGAGAAGCCGACGTCGCGATCCGCGTCGTTTACGATCGCCAAACCCTGCCGCTCAATCTTCATGGCTTGAAGGGACCAGAGCTCTTCGGCGGCGTCTACATATCCCGCGATCGTCTGGCCGCATGGCATGCGGGCGCGCCTGATCCCATCCGATGGATCGTCATAAGCACGCATGGAATTCCAGATTGGGCCAGTGCGGGTGAGGTTGTTACCACAGGGGCACCCTTCAGGGTCACGGACGCCGCGGCGGAGATCGCGGCGGTACGGCAAGGGCTCGGGATCACGACATTGCCGTGTTTCGTTGGAGATGCCGACCCACTGCTGGTAAGGGTGCCGGGCACTGAGCTAAACATGTACGGAACGCTTTGGCTTCTCACACAGGGGGAGACACGCAAGACGAAGCGCGTGCGGCTCTTCACGGAGTTCATATCCCACCGGCTTGCCGGGCACGCTCAGCTCCTCGCCGGACTGTCCATGTCGCGCGACTAACGCCCAGTTCTGCATGTCAGCCGATTCCGGCCAATATCGCCGTCCCACGCCTTGATGGGATGTGAACCGTCGACCCACCAATTGCAGCGAGCATAATCACCTGTAATAAATGCTATCATGCTCGCACATTTCGACCTGCTACGGTTGACAGAAGCAGTGCTCTCAGCGGTCGGCAAAAGGCCATGGGATGCTTTTGACGAGGTCGCCAGCGCTCTCAATGACGACGCGAGGCGCCATAGGGGAGCCGCGGCATAATCCATGATTCAGCACTACGTATCCGCGTGCGTGGTTACGTGGCTACACAATTGTCAAGGAACCGATACACATTGCCGTTGGCTTCGAGGAAGATAGAACTCCGATGCGTTCTAACGACGGGCGATTGCAACCGGCGGCTTGGATCGCGGTCCACCCGTTGTTTGTAAGCGATACCATCCGACCTATTACGCCGGATACTTGTTGGCGTTCTTGGATGTGATTCCACTCTGAGAAAATTAGTCTCGTACTTGATCGTATTTCTGTTGAGCCCGTTCGATTTCGGGTCCGTATTTCATGGACCAGGCATAGAGAGCCTCGAACGGCTGCTGAAGGGACCGGCCGAGCGACGTGATGGTGTATTCCACGCCGACAGGCGTTGTTGTCGTGAGCACTTCGCGACGAATGAGCCCATTGCGCTCCAGGCGCTTCAGTGCATCTGCTAGCGCTTTGTGCGTGATCCCTTCGAGGCGTCGCATGATCTCGTTGAAGCGTGACGGCCTACTGCACAGGACGGTCAGGATCAGGATCGACCACTTATTGGCGATTTGCTCAAGTACCGGCCTCGCCTTCTCGACGTCCAGCAGAGCCTCAGCCGAGACAGCCTTGTGGCTTTGAGACGTGCAGGCTTTGATGAGCAGACCTTCGCTCTCCATCGGCATAGATATACTCCTTGATATCTGCTTTACAAATAGTGCGTAATTGACCGTAGGTATAGAAATTATATCTTTGCCCCGTCACATTTGATGGAGTTATTATGAGCAGATTAGAAAGCAAGGTTGCCGTGGTTATCGGCGGCGTGGGTGGGATCGGCGGAGCGATTTCTGAAAGGTTCGTAGCCGAAGGCGCACAGGTCTACGCGACCAGCCGCAGTGGAGCTGGGGACGAGTCACAGATCCAAACCGTAAACCTCCAGACGATCCGGGCAGATGCCAGTGATCGAGCCGATCTTCAGCGCGTATTCGAGCAAATCCGATTAGAGCAAGGCCGCGTCGACGTACTCGTCGTGAACGCGGGAATATCCGAATACGCACCGCTTGAAGACATTTCCGAGGATCATTTCGATCGGACATTTGGCTTGAATGTGAAATCCCTCGTGTTCGCGGCGCAAAGTGCCATTAACATGATGCCGACGGGCGGAACGATTGTGTTGATCGGCTCGATTGCGGGAGACATCGGCACCAAAGGCTATGGCGTGTACGGAGCGACCAAAGCTGCAGTCCGTTCGTTTACACGAACCTGGGCTAACGAACTTGCTCCCAAAGGCATCCGCGTTAACGTCGTCAGCCCTGGTCCCACCGATACAGCGATGATGGCCGCAGCCTCTCAAGAAGTTCGCGACGCATTGTCAAATATGATCCCTCTCGGGCGCATGGGCCGACCCGAAGAAGTCGCAGCGGCAGCTCTCTTCCTTGCAAGCGACGAGAGCAGTTTTACGACTGGTTCAGAGATCGCTGTCGACGGTGGTATGGCACAGATCTGATGCCGGACTTCGCCATCGCCGTCGAGAATTGAGTTTGGCGTGCCGCAGGTTAGAAGGCGTGTGCTCATTGAACAGCAGTATGGTCCTCGTTCGCCTACATTTCGTTGCGTGCAGGAATCTTAGGACCTGAAGCAGCTAATCGGGGCGAGAGAGCCGCCCCGACACAAATCACTTTACCGCTTGGGTCGAATTCGCAAATTCTATGAGATCTTTGTTGAAGCGAGAGGCTTCCTCTAGAAAAGGCGCGTGGCCCGATTTAGCGTAGACCTTTGACTGCACGTTTGAATTGATCTCCTTCGCGCGGGAGATGCTGGGGCCAGTCATGACCAGATTGTCTTTGCCACCGTAAAGTAGCAACACGGGCACCCGAGCTTTCGGCAGCCCATCCGCTACATCAACCGTCATTGACGGTACTGTTTCTGTCATCACCCAAGACGCCATCGCGGCATTCGACAGTAGCCGCTCGAAGGTCGCCGCATCGGGTTGCGTCTGAAAGCACAGAGCAAGGAAGGTGCGTACGGCATCGAGGTGCGTTTTCAGATCATCGGATGCTAGCCCCGCATAGACCTCAGGATGAGGCGTGATGAGAGCCGAAGTGAGCTCGATGACGCCATCTACATAGACGATGCCCCCAACTTGTTCGTCACCATAGGCAGCAAGATAGTTCGAAATGACGATACCGCCCAGCGACCATCCTACAACGATCGGCTCTTCGGCGTCGCTCGCTTTGAGCACAGCGGCAAGATCATCAGCCCAACGACGCCCGTCTCGATAGGCGTCTGCGTCATCCGGCTTATCCGATTGCCCGTGGCCACGAAGATCATAGGTGATCATCCGGTATTGCTGCAATTCTGGGCTGCTTGTCTGCTCTTCCCAATTGAGGCGGCTCCCGAGCAGGCCGTGGATAAAGACAATCGGTTTGCCATCAGGATTTCCACTTTCCTGAACGGCGATCTCGACCCCATCCGTCGACTCTACACTGTAATTTTTTCCGGCCGCGTGCACCGCCGACGCCGAAAACACGATCAAGACAGCGAAGTTTAGCGCACACACCAGTCCGGTTAAGCTCTTCAATCTCATCCAATAGCATCCATAGCTGATAGCCAGGGCCTTTCCATAATTTTGGAATGCAGGCCGCAGCAGAGAAAGGGGACGCGATGGCCATCGCTTGATTTGTATCGATCGCTAAACACTAGCAGCTTGATTTTTGATGTCAACTCGTCTTTAGTGATCACTATGGATAAGAACATTCGTAAGCGGCGCAGCGGTCCTCGGACTTTCGACAGAGACGAAGCCATCGAGACCGCGATGCGTCTGTTCTGGCGACACGGCTACGAGGGGGTATCTCTGAACGATCTCACCTCGGCAATTGGCGTTGCTCCACCAAGCCTCTACGCCGCGTTCGGCAGCAAGGCAGGGCTGTACCGAGAGGCGCTGGATCGATATTTCGGAATGCAGGGCGCGTTAACTGATCTCGACGGCGCCACGAATTTGCCGCAAGCTGTAGAAACGATGTTGCATAGTGCGGTCGCCGCTGTGACATCACCAGAGGGCGAGCGTGGTTGCATGGTCTCGAGCGGAATGGTGACTAGTGCGTCGGAGCATTCCGATCTCGCGCGGGAACTGACCGCACGGCGAGATGACATGCGTCACTCGATCTCAAAAGCCCTACTTCGCTGGATCGATAGGGCACGTGCCGACCCTCTCGCTCGTTATCTCGTGACCGTCTTGCAAGGACTGTCTGTGCAGGCCCGAGACGGCGCAACCCATGACGAACTAAAGCAAGTCATTGATCAAGTCTTGGCGGGCGTCTGCGCGACATTGCCACTTAAACCAGCAAGCCAAAACGCTGTTGTTAACGATTGAGGCTGTCTACCCGATTAGCCATGCTCCGGTCCGGCCGTTCGCCGTAGATACGTGCCAATTGTTCATGAAGCTGTCGATGCCTTAAATCCGTGAGGCGAGATAACTTTTCTATGGAAATCCATTTGATGACGGGGCGGACGGGCCCTTACCAGAGACGTGCCCAGGCTGATACATATTGCATTCGGTACCGAACGAGCGCCAGGCTAATGTGGTCCTCGCCTTGACCGGATGTGAACCTTTGACCCGTTAAAAATCAGCAAATGAAACGCCATAGCTTCTTCCTATAGCGCCGATCCGCTACTCTCGAGGAAGCCCGAGTGCTTCCCTCCAGGTCTTTTCATACGCCCGCCTCTGCGATTTTCTTGAGATCATGGCGTCTTCGGCAACAACTCGTCGTACCGTGAAAGATCAGGGCCCTCTGGCTCGCTCGCAAAGAGTTTGGCGGCAATTCCTCTAATGGCCGGCTTGCTCGCGACCTTGAGGACGTTGTGCAGGAGGTTGATGCCAAGGCGTGAATGAGGGTTCATGATACGCGGCGCTATCTTCGGCACCCCCTGCCCCTTTTCGACCAGCGGCCGCATCGCTTCTTCGTAGGCCGAAAATGCGTGTCCGACATCGCTGGAACGGGCAAGTTCGCTCGCGAGCACGTAGCCACCAGTCACTGCCAGTGTGGCGCCAATTCCGGCGAGCGGCGTTGCACCACGCGGCATCGCCGGTGAGCACGACCGGTCCCTTCGACCATCCATCCATGCGGACCTGACGTCGGACGTCGAAGTAGAAGTCGTCGGTGTCGTCCATTGCAGCCAGCACGCGACCTGCCTGCCAGCCAGCGTTTGCGAAGCGTTCGCGCAGATAGGCTTTCTGTTTTTCAGCGCTCCACTCCTGCTCCCCATTTGGCGGCTGCTGAAGCGACAGCATCGCCCGTGTGGTTCCGTGCGTGTCGGGTCGCAATGAGATGCTTCGGCCTTCGGTTGCGTTGTACCAGCGCCACATCCGATCGTCATCCCGCTGTCGAGGTATGGTGAAGTAAGCGATCGTCAGATCCATCCACCGCGGCTCGTTTTCTCCCGGAAAGACAAGCTCGCGGGTCGCGGAGCCGACACCCTCGGCAATGATGATTGCATCGTAGTGTTCGGATCGTTCGCTTGCAAAACTGACCGACACTCCATCTACGCCATTTTCAATCCGATCGATCCAATCGCCAAATCGAAACGTGGCACGTTCGCGGGCCGGCTCATACAACAGATGCGCGAGATCGCCGCGCAAGATCTCCATTTCTGCTGTCGGGCCATCACTTCCGAGTTCGTCGGTGACAAACCTGGCGACCTCTTTTCCTTCTTCGTCGATCCAGATGGTCCCTTCCTCCCCTGTTCCCTGATCCAGGGCAACCTGTTCGAGATCCATTCGGCGTAGCACCTCACGACCGACACCTCGTATATCGATATTCTGGCCACCGTCTCTGAACTCGGAGGCGCGCTCGACGACGGTGACGTCAAGGCCATATTGGCCGAGCCACCAGGCGGCGGTGTTGCCGGCTATGCTGGCTCCAGTAATGAGGATGCGACGAGACATGGGATGATCTCCTTTTCAAAAAGAACATCACACATGATATATTTGTTCCGCTTTTAGCGCTCGAAATTCTCGATCAGTCGCTGAAATAGGTGAACCAACGCGCTTGCCTCCTCGGCAGAAAAACCTTCGAGACCCTTGGCGTTTGCCGATAGGAGCGCGTCGCGGCCGTGTGAGGCTGCTTCCTGGCCGTTGTCTGTCAGTTCAACCAGTGCCGCGCGTCGATCTGTCGGCGATGGCGACCGGCGGATCAAGGCCATTGTCTCCAGCTTGTCGAGAAGCGCCACCATAGCCGGCTGCTTGACAGCCGATGAGCGCACAAGGTCACGCTGGAGCATGGATCCTTTCCACGACAGAAGCATGATCGGACCAATCAGAGAAAGTGATAGTCCGTATGGCCGGAGCTCCGCATCGACAAGCCGGTTGAACACACGGGCAGCGTGGTTCGCAAGATAACCGGGAGCAACCGCCGCCTCCGGATGGATATGATCGTCCTGATCTGACATGGCTCACTCTTAGGACAAGCAAGATCGTGTGGCCAGCTGCCAGTTTGGCCGGCAGTACAGCCCCGATGGAATACGACCCACGACCCTCGAAACGAGATTACAGAGTGCAGCATCCTACGGGGGGTGATCGAGGTGTAGCATTCGATTATTCAAAACGGCCGTCGCCTCGGCCAGCTGCTCGTGCGTCACACAGTCCCAAGCGTCGTCTCGAGGTGCCCCACGATCGCGCGCACTTTCGCTGACGGCCTTGGACCTGCCGGGAAAACTGCATAGACCTCTGCCGGATCAAGACTGTAAGTGTTGAGCAACTGCTTGACACGGCCGTTGCGCAGCTCTTCCCCCGCCATGACCCGTGTCCCTAACGCAACGCCCAGCCCTGCGACCGCCGCAGCCAACACTCCCGGAGCTGAGTTGATCCAAATCCTCGGCTGGACATCGACAGAAGTAACCGTCTCATTTTGGGTGAAACGCCAGCTCTCGCCGCCAAACGAGCCATGCTGAAGAATGCAGTCGTGTCGAGAAAGGTCGGCTGGGGTTGCAGGGGTGCCATGAGAGGAGAGATAGTCCGGCGACGCAATAACAAGCCGCTCGACCAGGCCCAGCTTGCGCGCGCCGAAGGTTGAATCGTCCAAGGGGCCAACATTTATCCGAATCGCGAGATCGACACCGTCCGTGATCAGGTTTTGTCGAGTGTCGCTCATGACGAGCTCCACTTTGAGATCGGGATGCCGAGCCAGGAATGGAGCGAGCGCTGGTATGATCGCGCGAGTACCATACATGAGCGGCATCGCAAGACGAACCACTCCGTGGAGAGAATCTATGCCTCTTGTCGCCTGATCTGCTTCCTCCATTTCCGCGAGCAAACGTTTCGTTCTTTCGAGATAAAACGCGCCAGCTTCCGTCAACGAGATACTGCGCGTAGTGCGCAACAGTAGTGTCGTGCCCAGTCGCGCTTCCAGGGTGCCTACGATCCGCGAAACTGAAGGCTGTGAAAGTTTCAGCTCGCGTGCGGCCCGCGAAAGGTTGCCGCAATCCGCGACGCGAACGAACACGTTCATCTCCTGCCAACGATCACTCATTCGAAATCCAGATAAATGCTTTTCAAAACCAACGGATATACCAACTTTTGTTGATCGCCTAGTTTCCTGCTGCCGATCTTTAATCGCCGGCAAGCAATCATGAAAAGGAGAACTCACAATGGCCATCAAGATTTACGGCGACCCTGGTTCGGGCAGCCGCCGTCGTGTCACGGCAGCAGCGGCCGCCATGGGCATCGAGATCGAGATTGTGGACATCGATCTGTTTAAAGGCGAGAGCCATACCCGCGAGTTTCTGCAGCTTAACCCGCATGGTCTGTCGCCCGTTATGGTCGACGGCGACTTTGTTCTTTACGAGTCGGCTGCTATCAACCTTTATCTCGCTGAGAAAGCCGGAAGCGATCTCGCTGGCAGAACAAGCCGCGAGAGGTACGAGGTCCTCCAGTGGATGTTCTGGTCGGGTGAACAGTGGCGCGTCTTCGCCACCCTCACCTTTGACGAAGTGCTCGCGAAGCGCTTCGTCGGTGAACTCGCTGACGCTGCCATCGTGAAGCTGGCGGCCGACAAGCTACGGGCAGCCGCGGTCGTGCTAGACTCGCACTTGGAAAAGCACAGATACATTGTAGGCGATCGGCTGACGCTCGCCGACTTCGACATCGCAGGCCCTTTCTCGCAGAATGAGCGGACGAAAATCCCGCTCAATGAGTTCCCCAATCTGGTCGCCTGGCAACAGCGCCTACTGGACACAGTCCCTGGATGGGCTGCTACTAAGCGCGAGGTGGATGAACGCATGAACCGTGCTATCGAAGCGGCTGGTGTAGAAATTTAGCAGGTTGGCGCCGGCGTTAACAGGATGGCGACCGGCGCCACGTCGAAGACGCGGATTCGCATACTATTGCTCTTGAACCAAGTCGAACTTACGACCCGCCGTTTATTCCAACCACAATGCGGCCAGCGCCCCACATAAGATGCTCTCGGACGCCGTCTCAGCTATGTTTGGCGATCTCAATACCGACGAGCACCGCCACGGTTCATAAAGCCAATGCTGCATATCAACTTTCACTCATCAGTGCCGCTGGCGGACCCAACGCCTTCTACGAAACTGTGGAACGCATATTCGTAGAAGGGGCCTGAAGACAGGGACTGCGGTCGCCATGGACACCGAGCTCGTGGCGTCCGCAGCCAACGTGATTGTCAATGGTATCATTGAGGAATGAGCGTTCGAGCTTAGTGATTTCCGCACACCCCCTACGGCAAAGTCTCGGTCTGCACGCTGTTGCAAGGTTTCGTAACGTAGTCCCCGGCAAGGACACGGCTTGGCTTCCCAGGCATCTGGGAACGCTCGCTGACGTTAGCTTGCGCTAAGTTGCGGACCATCGGAACCCCAAATAATTAAGAAGACCAACTTGTCTGGATTTGGCTGTCAGTCAGCGTGTAGATTATGTGAGTAAGTGCCTGCGCCCGACGGATGACTCCGATATCCGATGATCTCTATCTCCAGAACCATGAATGGGACGATGTACGAGGCGCAGATGTTGGGACGGGATCGCGTCCGCCGGTTATCATGCCACGACTACTGTCACCAAGAGGTAGCTCATGCCCGCCAGCAACACCAACGAAGCCAAAGAGGCCAGGATGACGCGACCGCCGGCGCTTGCAACAGTTCGCACGTTCACGCAAAGGCCAAGCCCTGCCATAGCGATAACCGTAAGGGCGCTGGACACTGACAGGATGACAGGGATGACGTCGACAGGGATCAATCCGGATGACCGGGCGATGACCATGGCAATGAAGCCGAGAATGAACCAGGGAACTAGGTGACTGCGCCGGTCCCCGGCTTCTTTTCCGACCATCTTCTTCTGCAGGATCCCCAGTGTGAATATAACCGGTCCCAGCATGAGAACACGCAGTAGCTTGATGACCGTCCCGGCTTGCACAGCAACCAGGCCGGCGGGTGCGGCGGCGGCAAGCACCTGCGGTACAGCATATACGGTAAGCCCAGCAAGGGCACCGTACTGCGCGACGCTCAAGCCCGTATAGGTATAAAGAACCGGGAGCGCCAGAACCGCAAATACACCGAGGACCGCAGTGAAGGCAAGAGCTGCGGCGATCTCATCGGAGTCCGCATGGATGATCGGGGCGACGGCAATGATGGCCGAATTGCCGCAAATCGAATTTCCGCAGGCGATTAGCACAGCGAGCCGTGGAGGTAGTCTCAGCAGCCGCGCCACGGCAAAACTGACACAGATCGAGAGCACGACGACGACGATGACGCAGACGATAACCAGTAATCCGGCACCTTGAACGGTTCCGAAGCTGATCGATGCTCCAAGGAGAACAATGCCGATCTCTAGTAATGTCTTTGCCCCAAAATCGATGCCGGGCTGCCAAGATTTTTTGCCAGGTATGGCTGTTCGTGTCGCTATGCCGATGACAATCGCGAATACCAGCGCTTCGAGCAAATTAGCGCCGAACAGGACATGCTCAAGACGCTCCAACAGATAGGCGACACCTGCAACTGCGAGACAAACCATAAGGCCGGGAACAATTCGGGCGCTGTCGACCAATCTCATCTACACACCCGCATTCAGCAACATTAACCCGCAGATTATTCAACTAATGACGTCGACTTCCATCGAATATTCTTCTACGTTTCGTTCGAAGAAATAGAATGATTTCCCATGACATTTGAACAACTGGCAATCTTTGTGGCGGTTGCTGAGCGCGAACACCTTACAAAGGCGGCGGCTGCAATTAACCTCACACCGTCGGCGGTCAGTTCGACGATCAAGAACCTCGAACATCACTACGGTGTCGAACTTTTCAATCGTGTCGGCCGGCGCATCGAGCTGACGGAAGCAGGCCGGATCTTTCTAGGAGAGGCAAGGACGCTTCTGGCTCGGGCGCGCTCGACGGAGCTCGTCCTTGGTGAGCTCGGGGGGCTGCAAAAAGGAACGCTGAGCGTCTTTGCAAGCCAGACAATCGCCAGCTACTGGCTTCCCCCTCGCCTCATGCAATTCCACGCCGCACATCCTGGGATTGATCTTAGGCTAACAATTGGCAATACCCGGACGGTCGCGGATGCCGTCATCAATGGCGAGGCCGATATAGGCTTCGTCGAGGGGGAGCTTGATGAGCCCGCGCTTGCCGCAGCCGTCGTCGCAGAAGACGAGCTCGTCGTCGTGGTTGGGTCGTCTCATCCCTGGGCCAGCCTGGGCACGCTTTCGGCTAGTGATTTCATTGGAGCGAGCTGGTTGATGCGTGAGGTCGGGTCAGGGACCCGCTCCGTATTTGAAGATGCGCTCGCCGAGATCGGCATCTTGCCCCGCGATCTTGATATTGCCCTGGTTCTGCCCTCCAATGAGTCCGTGCTTTCAGCCTTGCAGGAAGGTTCGTGTGCAGCGGCGGTCTCACGGCTTGCGGCGCAACAACACATCGAAGCGGGAAAACTGCTTGAAGTTGAGTTCTGCCGACCGGTCAGAGAGTTCCGTCTTCTCAAGCACAAGGAGCGGCACAGCAGCAAGGCGGCCTTGGCGCTGATCGACTTGTGCCGCCAGCTGAAAGGCTAGCAAGACCTCGGAGGTGAGGCAGTGCCCAAAGCGTGCTTTTAACAAGCATCGCTTTTGTAAAAGACCGGTGGCGGCGGTTGACGGCACTGATCGGCCTCCACTGGCCGGACGAACCCACTCGCGAAAAACAGCGTCTAGGATTGCCATCGCATGTTCAGCCGCGGAATTTCATACGGCGAAGATGGGCATGCTGCGAACGGAAGCTCAATTATTAGACGAAGCCAGAATCTGCCTTGCAAATGATCAAACTCCGTGCCTGTATATACAGGTGCCGCAATCGAAAAGTCATATGAAGGTAATTTCCTCAACTCAAGCAGCAGGTCTTTTGCGAGACAACATGACTGTTGCCGCGTCCGGCTTCGGCGGCTGCTGCCATCCTGAGATGATCTCGGCCGCTGTCGAGGAACGCTATCTTTTAGAGGGCGCACCCCGGGATCTGACGCTGCTGTTTGCCGCAAGCGCGGGTGACCGCAAGACGCGCGGCATGGGCCATTTCGGTCATGAAGGCCTGGTTTCGCGGGTGATCGCCGGCGGTTGGCGCGGGACGCCGCGGCTTGGAGAGCTCGCGCTATCGGAAAAGATCGATGCCTATTGCTGGCCGCAAGGCGTCATTGCCCAGCTCTATCGGGCGATTGCCGCAGGTCAGCCGGGCGTTGTCACCCATATCGGTCTTGGCTCGTTCATGGATCCGCGCCATGGCGGCGGCCGGATGAACGCCCGCACTACGGCCGAACTTGTGGAGCGCATTACCTTACGCGGCCGCGACTGGCTTCTCTATCCGTCAATGCCGCTCGACTGCGTGCTGCTGCGCGGCACAACGGCGGACGAGGACGGCAATATCACCATGGAAGACGAAGCCTTTCCGGTCGACGTCCTCGCCATGGCTCAGGCCGGCCGAAACTCGGGCGGGATCGTCATCGTGCAGGTTAAGCGCATCGCCGGACGCGGCTCGATGCCGGCGGCCGACGTGCGGATCCCCGGAATGCTTGTCGACTACGTCGTGGTCTGTGACGATCCGGCACAGCATGGCGTCAGCTTCGGCGAGACCGACAACATGGCCTATACCGGCCGTTTCCGCGCGGCGGTCAGCAGCATAACCCCGCTTCCGCTATCCGTCGACAAGGTTATCCAGCGCCGCGCGTTTCAGGAACTGGCAGGGCGCGGCCATCCGACCATCAATCTGGGGATCGGCATAGCAGCGGGAATCGGCCGCATTGCCAGCGAAGAGCACTTCGAGGGCTATACCGTGACGATCGAATCCGGCGTCATCGGTGGAATTCCGGCCGAAGAGCTTTCGTTCGGGGCAGCGGTCAATCCGCATGCGATCATCCCGCAAGCCTCGCAGTTCGATTTCTACGATGGCTGCGGCCTCGACATCGCCTTCCTCGGCATGGCCGAAGTCGACGTGCGCGGCGCAGTCAATGTCAGCCGGTTCGGCAACTCCATCATCGGCGTCGGCGGGTTCACGAATATCTCACAGACTGCCGGAAGGGTCATTTACATGGGATCGTTTTCCCATGGGGGCGCCGATATCCAAGTCGCTGACGGCAAGCTTTTGATCGTTACCGACGGCCGGTTCTGCAAGATCGTCGAACGGGTGGCGCAGGTCAGTTCGGATCCTGCTGCAGCGCCGGAAAGCCAGACCCAGATCGTCATCACCGAGCGCGCCGTTTTCCATGTAATCAAGGGCCGCCTGACGCTGACGGAAGTGGCGCCGGGCATCGATCCGAAGACGGATGTCATCGACAGGCTTCCGGCCGGTGTCCCGATCGCCGACCAGCTCACCCAGATGGACCCCCGTCTCTTCGTCCTGTCCGCCATGAAGGATTTCCAGCCATGATCATCGAAGGTGCTGTCGTCATCGTCACGGGATCGGCCACCGGCGTCGGGGCCGCCTGCGTGCAGATGTTTGCCGAAAAGGGCGCCCGCGTCGTCGTCAACTACACCCGCAGCCGCGAGGAAGCGGAGGAGACTGCCGCTGCCTGCCGGGCAATCGGCGCCGAAGTGGAAGTCGTCCAGGCCGACGTCTCGGACGATGCCGCCTGCCGGGGGATGGTCGACAAAGCCGTCGCGCGCTGGGGTCGGGTCGATGCGCTCGTCAACAATGCGGCCGTCACCGTGAAGTCGGACCCGTTCGACCTCGAGACGCTGTCGGCGGAGGATTTCCAGAAGGTCTTCGGCGTCAACGTCGTCGGCGCCTACCAGATGTGCCGGGCCGCCATTCCCGCCATGCGCGCAGCCGGCGGCGGCGCGATCGTCAACGTCTCCTCAAACGTCGCCTTCACCGGAGGCGGCACCTCGCTCGCCTACACCGCTTCCAAGGGTGCGCTGAATGCGCTGACCATGGCACTCGCCCGAACCTCCGGCCCGGATATCCGGGTCAATGCGGTCTGCCCGGGTGTCATCGATACGCGCTGGATGCGCCAGACGCTCGGGACCGACGCCTACGACGCGCTTGCCACCCGCTTTTCCGACACCGCGCCGCTCGGCCGGGTGGCGACGCCCAAGGATGTCGCAGGCGCCGTCGTCTGGCTGGTAGAAGGCGCCGATTTCATCACCGGCGAGCTGCTCTCCGTAGATGGCGGCATTCGCCTGGCCGGGGGCGCCCGCAAGCCTGCTCCGAAGACGGGAGCCTGACCCATGGCCATTTCCGCAGATGCGCTGATGGCGTTTCCGATCCCGCAAGCACGGCAGGCGGTCTCCGCGCGTGATGCAATCCTCTATGCGCTTTCGGTCGGATACGGCGCCGCGCCGGTCGACAAGGCTCATATGAGGCGGACGACGGAAACTGACCTCCTGCACGCCCCGACATTTGCGAATGTCGTCGCCCATGCCGGTCCGTGGATGAAGGACGCCGGTGTCGACTGGCAGAAGCTGGTACATTCGGAGCACCGGCTGACCATCCGTCGGCCGGTTCCGCTCGATCAGCCGCTACTGTCGCGCTCGCGCATGCTCTCGGTCGTCGATCGGGGGCAGGACAAGGGCATGTTCGCGACATTCGAGCGGGTGATCTTTTCTATGGCGGACGAGCAGCCAGTGGCAACGATTATCCAGACCAATGCCTGCCGGAGCGATGGCGGATGCGGATCGGCCGGAACGCCGCCCGATGCCCTCCCCGCAGCACCCCAACGGGATCCCGACGCCGTCTTTTCGATCGAGATGCGTGAGGATGCTGCCCTTCTCTACCGGCTGAACGGCGATCTCAATCCGCTTCACTCCGATCCGGACTATGCCAGGGGCGCCGGCTTTGCGCGGCCAATCCTGCACGGTCTCTGCACTTTCGGGCATGCGGCTTATGCGATCGGCCGGGTATGCGGTTCGGCAGGCCTTGCGGATGTGAGTTCGATTGCCGCCCGCTTCACCGGCATCGTTTATCCGGGCGAGACGCTCGATTTCGAAATCTGGCGCGACGGTCAAGACATAGGCTTCCGAGCAAAGGTGGCTGCACGCGGCGTGACCGCGCTCGACAACGGAACTGCGAGGTTGGCATGACGATACCAAGGCCCAAATCGGCGAGCGATGCGCCGCAATATCTTCGGATCAAGGAAAATATCATGGAGCTGATCGCCGACGGCAAGTTTAAGCCGGGCGATCGCGTCTATTCCGAGAGCGAGCTGGTAACCTCCTTCGGGGTCAGCCGGATGACCGCCAACCGGGCACTGAGGGAATTGATGTTCGAGGGTGTGCTGACCCGTTCGGCGGGTCTTGGAACCTTTGTCTCGTCGCAGCGCCAGGACATCGATCTCCTTCAGATCAAGAGCATCGCCCAAGAGATTTCAAGTCGCGGCCGGCGTCACACCGCCAAGGTACTCTTGGCCCGCCGTATCGTCGCCGACGCAGATGTCGCGCAATCACTGGAGCTTGATCCCGGCATCGAGGTGATGGAGACGCTGATCGTGCATTTCGAGGACGATCAGCCGATTCAGATCGAGGAACGCTACGTCAATCCTTTCGTCGCACCCGATTATCTGTCGAACGACTTCACCCTTGCCACGCCCAACGAATACCTGACCAAAGTTGCACCGATCACCGAGTTCGAACATTTCGTCGAGGCAATCAAGCCTGACGCCACGGTGCGGAAGCTGCTCGGAATCAAGGCAGACCAGCCGTGCCTGCGGGTCTTCCGCCGCACCTGGTCGGGCGATGCAGTGGTGACCTGCGCCCTGCTCTCCTATCCGGGCGACAAATACCGGCTCGAAGCCCGATCTGAGAAGGCCCCGCAAAAACCACTGGCTCTTCTCGAAGGGAGGGAAGAATGACCGCACCCACCGATATCATCACGTTCGCCGGCACGGCCCCGACAATCGGCGATATCGTCGCCATTGCGCGGCACACGGCTCATCTGGTGATATCGCCCGAAGTGGAGGAAAAAATCCTCGCTGCCCGCACTGTGGTCGACCGCTACGTTGCATCCGACGTGCCGGTCTACGGGCTGACAACGGGGCTCGGTGCCGGCGTCGATACACGTCTTGCAACCGAAGACCTGGTTGCCTTCCAGCTGCGCGTGCCGCAGGCCCGTGCCGTCGGCGTCGGATCGGCGCTGCCGCGCGAAGCCGTCCGGGCAATGATGGCCGTCCGGATCGCCGGAATGGCGGCCGGCGGCGCAGGCGTATCGCTGCCAGTGTTTTCGGGTCTCGTCGCCGCACTGAATGCCGGCGTCCATCCCGTTGTCCCGTCGCTGGGCTCGATCGGTGCCGCCGATTTGGCACCGCTCGCCCATATGGGCCGGGCACTGCTCGGAGACGGCGAGGCGGAATTCGGCGGAACGGTGATGGCGGCAGCGGAGGCTTTGTCGAAAGCCGGGCTTGCGACGCTGCCTCTGGCGCCGAAGGACGGCCATGCCATCGTCGTCGCCAACAGCCTGTCCGTCGGCAGGGCCTGCCTCTGCCTAGACGATGTCGAGCGTCTGTTCCAGTGGTCGCTGGCGGGCATCGCGCTCAACTTCGAGGCCTTCCGCGCCAACGTCACCGCCTTCGACGACCGGGCACTGGCAGCACGGCCGGCTTTCGGCCAGCGCGAGACCGCCGCACGGCTTCGCGAACTACTTGCCGGAAGCTCGCTGCTAGCCGATGGCGCGGCGCGGCGGTTGCAGGATCCCTTGAGCTACCGGTGCGCACCGCAGGTCTGGGGCGCCCTCCTCCACGCGATCGGCGAAGCGCGCCAGGTGACCGAGATCGAGATCGCCAGCTCCGGCGACAATCCCGTTGTGCTCCCCGACGAAGGCCTGATCCTGTCGCACGGCAATTTCGACATGACCGCTTTCGTGCTCGCCTGGGAGCGGCTCGGCCAGGCGATGGCGCATTGCGCGGCCGGAACCGCCTACCGGACGATGAAGATCATGTCGGCCGGCATGTCCGACCTGCCGCGCTTCCTGACGCCGCTCGGCCAGAGCCGGACAGGCTTTGCGACTGTCCAGAAGACCGTGTCAGCGCTCGAGGCCGAGATCCGCCATCTGGCGGCGCCCATTTCACTGACGCCCATTCCGGTTGCCGACGGCGTCGAGGATCAGGCGTCGCTGGCCCCGAGCGTGATTGCCAAGACGGGGTCGATCGTCGAACGGCTGCGCTATCTGGTCGCCATCGAGCTGATCGCCTCGGCCCAGGCCGTCGAGCTGCGTGGCGTTGCGGACGAGCTCGGCACCCGCACGCGGCAGGCCTATCAGGCCGTCCGCGAACGCGTTGCGCCGTTGGAGGAGGACCGCGCCCAGGGGCCGGATTTCGAACAGATTGCCGCGCTCATCCGCAGCAGTCCCTGACCGTGCGGGAAAGCGAAGCAGTTCAACAACGAGAAGGCCGCAACGGCCCGAGTGCAAGGCAAAAAGCCAAGACCACCTTCCATGAGCTGAACCAGAGGGAATGAAGATGAAAAGATCGATCCTTTCCGCCATTGCGGCGGCCGTATTCGCATCCACCGGCCTCCAGCCGGCAGCCGCCGCCGACACGATCAAGGTCGGCAGCAAGAACTTTACCGAGCAGTATATTCTTGCCGAGATGTACGCAAAGCTACTCGAAAACGCTGGCTTCGAGGTCGAACGCAAGATCAACCTGGGTGGTACGCTGATCGCTCATCAGGCGCTGACTACCGGAGAAATCGACATATATCCCGAATATACCGGCACGGCACTGTCAGCCGTCGTCAAGGGCACGATGTCAACCGATGCCAACAAGGTCTACGCCGACGTGAAGGCCTTTTATGCAAAGGAATTCAAGCTCAACTGGCTGAAGCCGACCGGTATCAATAACGGCTATGTTATCGTCGTCCGCAAGGAAACGGCCGATGCCAACAAGCTCAAGACGCTGTCGGATCTCGCCAAGGTATCTAAGACGCTGGTCTTCGGCGGCGGTGCCGAGTTCCCTGACCGTGCTGATGGCTTGCCGGGCCTGAAGCGCGTCTACGAAGCCGAGTTCAAGGAGTTCAAGCAGTTCGCCAAGCTCGGTTTACGGTATGACGCGCTCGGCCAGAAGGATATCGATGTCGCCAACGGTGCCGCGACGGACTGGCAGATCGGCGCTCAAGGCCTGACGGCGTTGGAAGACGACAAGGGCCTTTTCCCGCCCTATTACGTCGCTCCGGTCGTTCGCCAGCAGACCATCGATGCCAATCCGAAAGTCGCCGAAGTGTTGGAAGCGCTTGGCTCCCATCTCGACAACTCCACCATGCGCGTCCTCAACGCAAAGGTCGAAACCGACCATGAGGAAGCAAAGGACGTCGCCGAGGAGTTCCTGAAGGACAAGGGCCTGATCAAGTAAGACCAGTTGCAAGCTATGGGCGGCGGTCGCAAGCTGCCGCCCACCTTAAGACAAGTGGCAACGCGGCCCCAAGCCGGCAATGTTGTTCGCATGCAGACGGCACTGTCGCCATAATCGAAATGACCGGCAAAACCGGTGACAAATCCCTGGAGAACGGGAATGCAGGAAATCTGGATAGACTATCTCAACGGACCGGACATCAAGGCCATGGCCCTGACCAATGACGAGATCCTTTCGGCCGTGGAGAAGGCACTCGAGGCGCAGGGACGTGGCGAAACAGTCATTGAGCCGCGTGTCCACCTGGTGCCCGAAAGCTCCGACAAGGGACATTTCAATGTGCTGCGCGGCTACGTGAAGGCGTTGGGTTATGCTGGCGTGAAAGTGGTGGGCGATTTCGTCGATAACTACAAGGTCGGCCTGCCGTCGGAGATGGCACTCCTCAACCTGTTCGATCCGGAAACCGGCATGCCCAAGGCCATCGTCGATGCGACGGCGATCACCGACATGCGGACCGGCGCCGTTACCGCGCTCGGAGCCAAATATCTTGCCCGCAAGGACAGCAAGGTACTTGGCCATATCGGTGCCCGCGGCACATCCTACTGGAATGTGCGGCTGCTCGACCACCTGTTCGATTTCGACGAGATCCGCATCCATTCGCGCCGTCCCGAAAGCCGCAATGCCTTTGCCGCTCGTCTGGAACAGGATCTCGACAAGAAGATAATCCTCACCGACAACTGGGAAGATTGCCTCAAAGACGCCGATATCATGATCGAGGCAAGCCGGCTGCCCGAGCCGACGCCGTTGTTCAAGACCGCTTGGATCAAGAAGGGCGCTTTCGTCGTACCTTACGGCACGATGAGCGCGCTGGAGTTCGACCATACCGACATTATGGACAAGGTCGTCGTCGATGACTGGGGCCAGTGCGGTCCCGGCAAGCCCTACGGCGCGCTACGCCGCCATGTGGACGAAGGCAAGGTGACGGCCGAGACGCTGCATGCCGAGATCGGCCAGATCGTCTGCGGCATGAAATCGGGCCGCGAAAGCGACTACGAGACAATCCTTTTCTGGCATCGCGGCCTCAGCACCACGGACATCGCGCTCGGAGCCGCCATGGTCGACAAGGCCAAGGCCATGGGGCTCGGCCAGCGGTTGCGGTTCGCCTGATCATGACGGAGTCCATCGTCCCTACCATTGCCAACTCGCGGATGTACAACCTCAGCCCGAAGATCCGCGGCTTGTGGGACGCACTGTTCGCATGGCTTGGCCACGAAAGCAGCGTTGCGATGGATATAGTTGCGCACGCGTCGCCTGCACCATTGTCGGACCTGTGGGCACGGCCGGACATGGGGGCCGTTTTCATGTGCGGTTATCCGTTCTCGCAGCTGAAGCCGGAGCAACGGCCGCTGCCTCTCGCCGCTCCCGTCTCCACCGCGGACTGGGGCCGTGGAAAGCCGCTTTACGCCAGCCGCGTTATCACCGCCCGAAATTCGGCGTTGACGGCGGCCGATCTGCAGTCGGCACGATGGGGCTGGACCGTGCGGGATTCGCAATCGGGCTACCATGCGCCGCGGGAATTCGCAGCAAGTCTGCAACAGGGCAACTCCGCTTTCGAAACCGTCGGCCCGCTTCTCAACCCGACCGGTGTGGCCGAGGCTATAGCCAGCGGACGGGCGGATGTCGGTGCCATCGACGCCTATGCCTACCAGTTGATGGAGATGCACGAGCCACAGATGATCGCGGATCTGCATGTAATCGCTACGACGGCGCCTGCTCCTTTCCCGATGCTCGTTGCCGCGCGCCGGCAGCCAGCCGAGATCATTTCGGCTCTGCGGCAAGCGCTATGGAGCGCGCATAAGCACGCCAAATCTCGTGCGATTCGCAGTTCGCTGGGGCTTTCAGCGTTCACCGAACCCGATCTCGCATCCTACGAAAACCTGCCTGCCCGAGCCCGCCGCACCGATGAGGTTCTTTCGCCATGGTGAAACCTGAAATACCTCGTCACCACACGAGGACTGGAGCCTGCCCATGAAATGGGTTCCAAAAAACTATGACCGCCTGTTTGAGGCCTTGCTCGAACACCTCTATCTGGTGTTCTCCTCGGTTGTCATCGCGCTGGTGATCTCGCTGATCGTCGGTATCTGGGCTTCGCGCAGGCCCCGGGCGTTCGGCGTCATCGTCATCGTGACCGGCGTGCTGTTCGCCATCCCGAGCCTTGCACTCTTTGCCCTGTTCATTCCCGTTCTCGGTATCGGGGCAGCGCCGGCAATCACCGGCCTCGCGCTTTATTCGCTGATGATCCTCATCCGCAATATCGGCCTCGGTTTTCAGTCTATCCCGCGTGATGTGCTCGATGCCGCCCACGGCATGGGTTACGGCACCGCGCGCCGCATCTGGGAAGTCGAGTTGCCGCTCGCCATGCCCTTCATTGTCGGCGGCATCCGTATTGCCATGGTCACCGTCATCGGCATCGCCACCGTGGCTGCCTACATCAATGCCGGCGGCCTCGGCGTCATCATTTTCGAAGGCATAGACCAGCGGTTTCCGGAAAAGATCATCGCCGGTGGCCTGATGACCTCAGTGCTGGCGCTGTCCACCGACTACCTGTTTGCCTCGATTGAAACTGCGCTTCGTCGCCGCAGCGGGAGACAGCTGGCATGATGCTGATCGACGCCATCACCTGGATCGCCAGTAAC
Source organism: Neorhizobium sp. DAR64862/K0K3 (assembly GCF_050500185.1). NCBI lineage: Bacteria > Pseudomonadati > Pseudomonadota > Alphaproteobacteria > Hyphomicrobiales > Rhizobiaceae > Neorhizobium > Neorhizobium sp. DAR64862/K0K3. The sequence goes on along the minus strand of NZ_CP191450.1, from coordinate 202,125 downwards.
TCAAGCAGTTTCTTCGGCGCCTTCAACCGTCATCTGCTGATGTGCGGAATCTCGCTCGGCATCGCCTTGCTGATCGCGCTACCGTTGGGTTTCGTCGTGGCGCGGTCGCCGCGCGCCTCGTTCATTGCCATTAACATCGCTGGCTCACTACGCTCCATCCCGAGCCTTGCAATCCTTGCCGCCGCCATGCCAATCCTCGGCATCGGCCTTTGGCCATCTGTGCTGGCGCTTGTCGTGCTCGCCGTACCGCCACAGCTGCTCAACACCATCATCGGCATCCGCGAGATCGATCCGGCCCTTCTCGATGCGGCGACTGGTATGGGCATGGGCAAGCGCGACATTCTCTGGCAGATCGAGCTGCCCCTTTCTGTGCCATCCATCCTTGCCGGTGCGCGCACCAGCGCCATCCAGGTAATCGGTGGCGCTGCACTTGCATCGTTTATCGGCGGCGGCGGCCTGGGCGATTTCATCAATGCTGGCATCGCCATCATGAACATGCCTCGCCTGCTGGTCGGTGCACTACCGATTGCCCTTCTCGCGATCCTCGCCGAGCTGCTGTTCAGCTGGCTGGAACGCTCCTTCACCCAGAGACGATGACCCTCGGAAAGCCATGACGATGATACGACTGGATCATGTGACCAAGAATTACGAGGGGAGCGACCGCCATGCTGTCGACAATCTCGGCCTGACAATCGAAAGTGGCATGACGGTTGCGATGATTGGGCCATCCGGCTGTGGAAAAACCACGACCATGCGAATGATCAACCGGCTCGAGACACCAACCGTCGGACGTGTGCTGGTCAACGGCCGAGACATTGCCTCAACGGATCCGAAGGAACTTCGCCGCAGCATCGGCTATGTCATCCAGCAGGTCGGCCTGTTCCCTCACATGACGATCGAGCGCAACATAGCCACAGTGCCTCGCCTTCTCGGCTGGGACAAGGTGCGCATCGACCGGCGCATCGACGAGCTGCTCGAACTGGTCAGCCTCGACCCGGCAATCATGCGGAACCGTCTGCCGCATGAACTATCTGGGGGGCAACGCCAGCGTGTCGGGTTCGCCCGCGCGCTCGCCGCGGATCCGGCGATTATGCTGATGGACGAGCCGTTCGGGGCGATAGATCCGATCACTCGCGTCAAGCTGCAGGATGAATTCCGCCAGATCCTCAAGAAAGTCAGCAAGACAGTGGTGATCGTCACCCACGATCTCGACGAGGCGATCAAGATGGGCGACCGCATCGCGATCATGCGCGACGGACGACTACTGCAGTACGATACGCCGGAAGCGATCCTCGCCAATCCCGCCAACGATTTCGTTAAAAGCTTTCTCGGCCCGGACCGCGCCATCAAGCGGTTGAGCCTGATCCCTGTGGCAGGCTCCATGTCGGCGCCCATCGCACAGGCCTCCGGCGCTTCGGTCGAACAGAGCGGAAGCCTGCATGCAGCACTAGCCCTGATGCTGGCAGACGATCTGCAAGGTCTCGACGTTCATGGGCCGGATGGAGCGACCGTCGGCTACCTGTCGCGCGACGCCGTCCTTGCTGCGCTTCGCAGAGCCGGATGAGGCACTAACACTTTGCGGGGGCTTGAAACGTACGACGGACAGGGCGGTATTGCCTTAGGCACGCTGCTCGATGACCGAGTACACCGCAGCTTGCGATCTCGAGGGCATTCGCCACTTCCACGCTGGCGGACGCATAGATGCCGGTGACCGCCTTGAGCGGGTTCGAACCTACGACCTGCATCCTGCAACGAGAAAATCTACCTCCTTTTACCCAACAAAATCATCAAGCACGGAGCGCCTATGAGAGCTGAGACGAGCCCAGCCGGGATCTGGTAGGGTGCTGCAGCCGTGCGGCCAATCAGATCCGCTAAAACCATCAGTCCCCCGCCAATCAAGGCGGCGCCTATCATCTGCGGCAGAGCGCGCTTCAACCCGGCCTCCCGCGCCAGGTGCGGCCCCATGAGGCCGACGAAGGACAGCGGCCCGACTGTGAGGGTCGCAGCCGCAGTCATCAGGCCCGCGAGGCCGAACAACGCCAATCTTGAGCGCGCCAGCGGGATGCCGACGGCCGATGCCGGGGCCGGACCAAGCGGCAGGATATCGAGCCAACGCCGTGCTGACAGAGCAATTGCAATCTGCACAGCTCCGATTGCCAGTTCCATGGTGGCTGTCTGGCCGTCCACCATATAGGTGGAGCCGCTTATCCAACGCATCAGCAGCACCGCTCTCGGATCGCCGGTGGAGCTCAGCACGCCGACGACAGCATCCACCATTGCACTGAGCGCTATGCCTGCCAGCAGGACCCGCTCCGGCGCGAAGTTTGACCGCCTCGAACTCAGCAGAATGACAGCGAGCACCGTGATCGCGCCGACGGCTGCAAAAGCGAACTGCCCAACAAAGCCGGGCGCAACGGCGAATAACGCGATGGCGACGCCAAAGGTGGCACCGGCGCTAATCCCCAGAACCTCTGGGCTTGCCATTTCGTTGCCGGTCAACCTCTGCAGGATCGTTCCCGCAACACCCAGCATCGCGCCGGATGCGAGCGCTGCAAACACCTTGGGTGTGCGGATAGCGAGGATGTCGTTGAAAAACTCGCCGGAAGGCACAGACCAGACGCCGCCAGGTCCGCGCCCGACAAAAAGGCCAAGCGCAACAATAACCAGGACGCTCGAAAGGGCGACCGTTGCTGGTTTGCCTACGCCCCATCGGCGCTGCCGCTCGCGCACCGCCACCGCGTGTTGGACCCGGTGACGCACCTTCAGCCAAGGTAGCAGCGCCAGGAGCAGCGGCGATCCGAAGATTGCGGTGACTGCGCCGGTCGGAAGAAAGTCTCCGAGACCGCCCGCAACGAGTTGCAGCACGGAGTCGGCGAGGAAGAGAAGTGACGCCCCGATGAGCGGAGACCACAGTATCAACTGCACCGGCCGGCGCGCGCCCGAAAGCCGCGCCAGCGTCGGGGCGACCAGCCCGATAAAGCCGATGACGCCCACGGCACTGGTGACAAAGGCCGCAAGCGACACCGCGCAGGCAACAGCGACGATACGAAGGCGCACGAGTTTGACCCCAAGCGAGGACGAACTGCTTTCCCCCAGATCGAGCAGCGACAGCGGCCGGATGACCAGGATGCAGACGATTGCGACGGGGACAATTTTCCAGATGAGCGAGATCGGAATGACCCAGCTCTGCTGCGCCAGCGATCCTGCGCCCCAGATAAACAAGCTCGCGAGGTAGCGCTGGTTCAAATAGATGAGGATGGCCGACAGTCCGCCGCACCATAGGCTGAGCACGAGGCCCGAAAGCACCAGGGAATACGGCGAGAAACCTCGTCGAGCACCCAACCCGATGACGATGGCGGCAGCCGCCGCACTTCCCAGCAGGGCAACGAGATCGCGGCCGGCGCCCAATAGTACCGGCATGAAAAGCGAGGCCACGACCAGCGCAAGATTGGCGCCCGCCGACACGCCGAGCGTCGTCGGGTCGGCCAGCGGGTTTCGCAGCACCTGCTGGAAAAGTGCGCCCGACAAAGCCAGCGCCGCGCCCGCCAGCAGTGCCGTGGCCAGCCGCGGCAAGGTCGAATAATAGAGCACCATCCGCTCGATGTCGTAGCCCGGCGCCACCGTTCCCGAGAGCGCTGGTTGAACGAGAAACCAGGATGCGACACACCCGCCGCAAATCAGCAGGAAAACGACGAGGCCAGGCCCGAGACTATCGCGACTAAGGGCGGTCATGCGCCATGGTCCAGAACGTCGGTCACCAGACCGGCAAACCGCATCGCCTCGTTGACCATGCCGAACATCAGCGCCGGCGGAACGACCGACATGTGTCCGGGCCGGGAAAACGGCAGCGTCTGCCACAGCGGGCTTTCCACGAGTTTTGGCAACACATCGGGCGGCACAGGCTCAAAGGTGATCAGGCGAGCGTCCCTGTCTGTAATGGTCGAAAGCTCCTCGATGCCGATCGTCTCGAAGCCCCAGTAGTTCGATTGACGGGTCCAGGCGTTGCGTATCCCGATGCGCTCCAGCGCGTTGTGGAACAGGCCTGGAGCGGAGTAGATACGGGCGTGCCGGGCGTCCATGAACGACGCCAGTGCAACCGGTGGAAGGGTTCTCCTCGCCAACCGTGCGCGGCAGCTCTCGAAGAATGCATCCGACCGCGTCAAGAATTGCTCCGCCTCCTTTTCGCGGCCGAGCCCTGAGCCCAGCTTGCGCGTCGCCGAAATCGCCGCCGGCAAGATGGGACCGCCGTCGGGCGTGAAGATCTCCAGCCGAAGGATTTTCGCGATCGGCTGGAGCCTTGGCAGAAGTTGGTCAAGATAGGGCGTCGTTAGGATGATGTCCGGCTTCAGCTGGATGAGGACCTCAAGATCGACCTCGTGGGAGCTGCCGATATCCACGACCGAGCTCGGCATTTCGGGCGCGACGACCCATTTGTTCCAGTCGGCGAGATCGGAAATGCCGACTGGCTGCACCCCGAGCGACAGCAATGTGGACGCCAGCCCATAGTCGAGGCTTACGATCCTCTGGCCGCCGGCACCCGCCAGCAGCGGTGCCGGTATGGAAACCGCTGCCGCCGCCGCCGCTGCGCCATTCAGAAATGAGCGCCTTGAAATCTGCATTCCGTTGCGCACTTCAGCAGGCATAGGCAAGCGGATGCGGCAGGTGGGGAGCGGAAATCACCTTCATTTCAATCCCGTAAATGGCATGAAGCGTTTCGGGTACCAGGATTTGGGCTGGGGTTCCGCTTGCGACCAGCCGTCCACCTTTCAGCGCATGGATGCGGTCGCAAAAGCGTGCGGCCATGTTGATGTCGTGCAAAACGATGACGACGCTGCGACCGTTCTCATGCGCGAGACGTCGTACCAGCGACAACACCTCGATCTGATGCGCGATATCGAGTGCCGCGGTCGGCTCGTCGAGTAGCAGGCAACGTGCGTCCTGAGCGATCAGCATGGCGATCCAGGCCCGCTGCCGTTCTCCGCCGGAAAGCGTTCCCACCATGCGATCGGCAAATGCGTCGATTTGCGTGGCAGCGATCGCTCCCTCCACCTTCTCGCGGTCGACGGCAGAAAAGCGACCGAGCGCGCCGTGCCACGGGTACCGTCCGCATGCGACCAGTTCGCGGATCGTCATATCCGACCCGGTGCCCAGATCCTGCGGCAGGTAAGCAACGGTCCGCGGAAAATCATGACCGTGATAGCGCCAAACGTCGCGGCCGGCATAGGCGACAGATCCGGTAGTTGGCGTCAGCTGCCGCGCAAGGATTTTGACGAGACTGGATTTGCCTGAACCATTGTGGCCGACAAGAGCCACCACCTCTCCCTCCGGAAAATCGAGGCTTACGTCCGAGAGGATGGCATTCCCGTCGATCACAAGAGTGACTCCGTCGACTCCGAAGGCTTTCTGCGTATCAGGCGCGTCCTGCACGCGTTCCCCCATGACCATGTCGCGTGCTCCTCTCGTCACGAATTTAGACGCCGGAAGGCGATGCCAATGGCGCGGTTGACCGCGGGTCCGACCACGGACATATGGGTCTCGCCGGCGAAAAGCTCGAACTGCGTCCGGATGCCGTCCGCCGTGCCATCCAGCCGATCAGCCATTTCCTGCGCCAGCGCAACCGTCCTTTCGGCTTTCCTCCGATCCAGGCGGACGGCGGCATCCTCGTTCAAATATTGGAACGGCGCGAGCTCCTCCCCCTCGTATTCTCCGGCGGAAAGATGCAGCATCACCTCGTTGCCAGCGACTGTTTGGCGACGCGCCTCGTTGTTAAGGATCTCGCTGCCTTCCCAGTAAATGGTTGGGCTCGCTGCAATCCAGTTGACAAACAGCTCCGGCCTTTCAAACAAGGCGTAGAGCGTGAAGAGGCCGCCGAAAGAATGCCCGAAGAGCGATCGCCGTGCCGGATCGAGCAGAACCAGTTCGGCCAGCCGCGGCAGCAATTGCTTGTCGATGAAATCAAGCAACTCACCGGATCCGCCGATGAGCACCGGAGGCCCCCCCTCGACATAGGGCGGATAGGATTTGACCGGCGGGGGGCCAAGATCCCACGCCCGTCGCATGGCATCATAGGGGTCGTCGGTCGGATAACCGATCGCCGCGATAACGCCCCAGTCGACCCCGGTGCCCGTTGGATAAGGCGCCTGCGTCACCAGGCTTGCGAAAGCGAAGGGAAAGTTTGCGTTGCCGTCCGTCATGACCAGAAGCGGCCATCCCCCGACGGGCGCCTCGTCAGCCGGCCTGAACAGGAAGATGCGATAGGGCTCGCCGCCGGTCTCTGGCGCTAGGTCGAAATAGGTGGTGCCGGGCAGGCAATAGGCCTGTTCAGTCATGCTAATCTCTCGAAAATTGTATGGCGCTTGCCGGCCGAGGAACGCATTGTCCCGGCTCTGACGGATAGTCCACGGACGGCCCCGCGCAGGCTGCCCTTACCTCCTCAGAGCAACGAGGAGAACCCGAGCGGTATGGTCGGTGGTATCTGACGCCGATCACCACTTGTACTTCAACGAACCGACCACCGTTCGTCCCTGACCGAAGTAGCAATAGCCGCCATTGCACACCTGCTCCTCGCGGTTGGCAAGGTTCGTTGCGCTGACCATGAGCGAGAGCCCCTTCAGCTCCGGCGACTTGGCACCGAAGTCATAGGAAAGGGAAGCATCCAGATAGCCGACGCCCGCGTTCTTCGCCGTGTTGTAGTCGTCGGTGTAGGATGTGCTCACTGCACGAACGCCCCCGCCGATGCTGAGGCCGCCGATGACGGAATCCTCCGGCACAGCATAGTTCACCCAAAGCGAGGCCGTATGCCGCGGAGTTGTCGTTGGCGTGTTGCCGACCAGCGAACCATCGAGATTGTCGGTGATTTTCCCGTGGGTATAGGTGTAGGCGGCAATCAAGCTGATACCGTTGTCGAACTCCTTCCGGCCCTCGACCTCGAATCCGGTATAGGTATTCTCGCCCGAATTCTCGTAGATGTAGAGCGGACCGGAGACGCCGGCATACTGGGGCTTGCCGGTTTCAACGAGGTGGTAGACAGCGCTGCTGAGCGAGAAATTGCCGCCGTCCGGCTGGTATTTGATACCGGCTTCGATCTGGCGGCCTTCCGTCGGATCAAGCACGCCACCCCCGGCGGAGCGCTCGGTCGAGGGCACGAAGGAAGTACCGTAGCTCACGTAAGGGGCAAGACCATTGTCGAAGAGATAAAGCAGCCCGACCTGGCCCGACAGTGCACCTTCACTTTTCTCGGCACCCGTACCCGCCACTTTGTCCGTGGTCTCCTGATGCAGCCAGTCGTAACGCAGACCTCCCACGAAGCGCCAGTTTCCGATCTCGGCTTGCTCCTGCGCGTAGATCCCTGTCTGGCGAAGGTCGTTGCCGGTAAAGCCGGTCAGAGCCGGAGACGGTGCGCTGGTTATTTCCTCCGGTAGCGTGGATCCATATCCATCGGCAAAGTCTGAAGTGACGCTTGTGTAATCCAGTCCCCCAAGAACAGTATGGGACACAGCACCAGTGTCGAACTTGGCCTGTAGTTGGTTGTCGATTTGGTAGGCCCGCACATCTTCAGTCACCGCGGCGGTGCCCCACGGCGCGGCCGGCGCGCTGAACATCGTCGTACGGTCAACATAACGCGCTTCGAGGTCGAGGTCGCTCACGCGTGCGTTCTGCCGAAACGTCAGACCGTTTTCGAACTCATGTTCAAACTGGTAGCCAAGCTGGTACTGGCGAACCTTTTGATAATCGTAATCCGGATCGCTTACGCGGAAGATCTTGCCGTCGTTTTTGAAGGTCCAGGCACTGGCCTCTCCCTCGCTTTTCTGCGCCAGTCCGTAAACCGTCAGCTTCGTGCTGTCGGTTGGCGCCCAGGAAAAGGACGGCTGGAGCAGGTAGCGGTCGTCCGCGATTTCATTATTGGTTTCTCCCTCGCGGGCCAGTCCGACGACGCGGTAAAACAGATCGCCACTTTCGCCAACCGGACCGCCAAAATCGAAGGCGGCCTGCTTGCGACCAACCGTCCCGTATTGCACCTCGACCTCGTGATGGGCTTCCTCAAGCGGCAATTTGGAAATCTTGTTGACGATGCCCGCCGCGCTCGCGGCCCCATACATGACGGATACCGGCCCTTTGAGCACTTCGACTCGATCGAGCGTATAGATTTCTGTTGTGAACGTGCCGTAGGTCATCACCGGCTGGCGCAGGCCGTCACGGAAATCGCCGCTCGTGGTCGTCTCGATACCACGGATAGTGACCTGATCGAACCGCGGGTCGAAACCAAATCCACCCGTGTTTACGCCGGAACTGTAGCGCGTTGCCTGGATCAGATCGGTTGCGCCACGTTGTTCGATTTCCTCGCGGGTCACCACCGAAATCGAGCGGGGTGTTTCGGCGAGCGGCGTATCTGTCTTCAAGGCAGTGATCGCACGCGTCGGTACGATCGTATTGTTGTCTTCGCGGATGGTTTGCCCAGCGCCTGTAATGATAATTGGGGCAAGGGTCGTATTGACAGGAGCCTCTTGCGCAAGTGCCGCACTCGGCGCGCAAACAACCACCAAACCGACAAAGGCAGTAGAGTGTTGGAGCATGCGGCAAAAAGGATGCCGAGTGAACAAGAACGTCATTGCCTGACCCTTTGTCTGAAAACTGAAAACTATCGCAGCGACCCGAGAGGTTGCGGATTCGAAGGTGTCGCGAAGACAGCACTACGCTGCCACGGGTGCCACCTATAAGAGCCAGATTTCGCGCAATCAATAAATGTGGAGAGGATCTGTCATGTATTGTGTGGTCGTTGTCAAAATTGCAACAGGCCTCCGCAGATCCTATTGCGTCAAAGACCCGCTTACTGACGGCGGACTTAATATTGAGGGCAAACATCCTACCCCAGCGTTCCAGTTACTCGTGAAATTAGAATGATCGCCTCAACAGATTCCATCTTGAAGAACGAAAATGCGCAGCTCCGATGTTCGGCGCATCGGTATCTCTACCAATGCGGTCGAGTTAAACTACACTGAAATCTCTTTCCTCACCACCGCTTGTCCTCCGGGCTTGCAGGTTCAGAATGGAGCCTTCCTTGTATCGTAGAACATTTCTGCAAGCGTCCGCGTCCGTCGTAATCGCGGGTCTTTCCTTGGTCGCGTCTGCGGCGAGCGCAGCCGATCCGGCAACCAAGCTGATCGTAGCCGACCAGGCCGAATTCGTGCGCAATCTGCTGGACGCCAGCGGAGAGCGAAAGAACCTGGCATTCGACATCGATTTTCCAAACTTTGCCGGTGGCCCAGCCATCCTCGAGGCAATCCGGGCAGGCGCGCTGGACATAGCTTATGTCGGCGACACCCCGCCGATCCAGGCGCGCTCCTCCGGCACCTTGCTACCAATCGTCGCCACGTTCACACGAGAGATCGCCCAGTATCGGCTGACCAGTCGTCCCGGCCTAAAGATCAACGCGTTGTCCGAACTCAAGGGCAAAAAGCTGAGCTATGTGGAGGGCTCCGGCCGCCAGGTATTCCTGATCGAGGCGCTCAACCGGGCCGGGCTGACGCTGAAGGATGTTACCCTCGTTAACCTTCGCGTGGCGGACTTGCCCGATGCTCTGCGGTCCGGCGCAGTCGATGTCGCGGTCCTCCAGGAGCCCTTCGTCACACGGCTGACGAACCAAGCCGGCGCGAGCCCGGTACTTGATCCAGAAGAGCGCAAGCTTCTACCGAGCACATCCTACTTCTATGCACGTCCAGATGTTCTTGCCGACCCGAAGAAGACGGAATCGATCAAGCAATTTCTGGCCGCTTTCGTTAAAGCCGGCAATTGGAGCAACGAGCACCAGCAAGAATGGGCGAAGTTCTACTATACCACCTTCCAGCGTGTGTCTCCGGACGACAGCGCCGCTATCCTTGCAGGACAGTCGCCCCTTCTCTTCCAGACATCGGTTGAGGCGATCCCGCATCACCAGAAGCTGATCGACATCCTGTACCAGGCAGGCTCCATCAAAGAGCGTCTGGATGCCAAGGGATCGTTCGTCGATACGTTCGACAAGGTCGTAGAGCAATCGCGCTGATCGGAGGTAGTATGACGGACATATCTTCAGGCAGGGTAGTCAACGCGCGCGCGGAGCGGATAAAAGGTCGTGCCCTCGACCGCAGGCCGACACAACTGACGCCCGCAAAGCTTCCACCCGGATTGAGGCTTCTCGGCCCTATCATCCTTCTGATCGTTTGGGAGACGGCGGCTCGCATCGGCGTCCTCTCGCCCAGCACACTCGCCGCCCCTTCCACGGCGGTAAAGACAGGCTATGACATGGTCGTGGACGGCAGCCTTCTGCCGCACCTTGCCGCCTCGGCAGCACGCGCCTATTCCGGGCTCCTCCTTGGCGTCGTGGTTGGTGTCGTCCTCGCTCTCCTGTCGGGGTTGACGCGAACCGGCGAAGCCCTGATTGATGGTCTTGTACAGATCAAGCGTGCGGTGCCGACACTTGCGCTCATCCCGCTAGTCATCATTTGGCTCGGGATCGGCGAGGCCATGAAGGTCTTCCTGATCTTCACGGCGGTCCTCATCCCCGTCTACATCAACACCCATGCGGCGTTGCGCGGAATCGACATAGGGCATGTGGAGCTTGCACGCACGCTCGGCCTGACCCGCGCCGAGTTCATCCGTCATGTCGCACTGCCCGGGGCGCTACCCGGCTTTTTCGTGTCACTGCGGCTTGCCGTCGCGCTGTGCTGGACGGCACTCGTCGTGCTGGAACTCATCAATACGCAAACAGGGATCGGCTATCTCATGAACCGGGCACGCGACTGGGGCCAGACCGACATCATCGTCGTCGGCATTATGATCTACGCGCTGCTCGGATTGCTTTCCGACGCTGTCGTCAGATTCATTGAGGCCCGCGCGCTCTCCTATCGACGGGCTCTGGGCTCATGAACGCGCATGTGACGAATGCCGTGGTCCTGCGCGACCTTTCCCGCAGTTTCAAGGGGAAGACCGTGCTCGACCGCATCTCGCTCGATATTCCGGCAGGGCAGTTCGTGGCTCTTCTTGGAGAGTCCGGTTCCGGCAAGACAACCCTGCTGCGGGCGCTTGCCGGGCTCGACGACGATGCGGAAACCAAGGGACATTACACTACGCCGGAAAGTGTCTCCGTGCTTTTCCAGGACTCACGGCTTCTGCCGTGGAAGACGGTGATCGACAACGTGACGCTCGGGCTGCGCCGCGCCGATGGTCAGGCTGCCGCACGTGATATGTTGAGGGATGTCGGGATAGGTGACAAGACGGACGTCTGGCCGTCGACACTCTCTGGCGGACAAAAGCAGAGGGCGTCACTGGCGCGTTCCCTCCTGCGCGAGCCAGACCTTCTGCTGGCGGACGAACCGTTCGGTGCGCTTGACGCGCTCACGCGGCTGAAGATGCAGGCGCTGCTGATGCGCCTTGTCGAACGTCAGCGACCGACCATTATCCTGGTGACCCACGACGTCGACGAAGCCCTGCTTTTGTCAGACCGCGTCCTTGTCCTCAAGGATGGCAGCATCATCGAAGATCACTCGATCTCGCTTCCCCACCCGCGCCACGAGCATCAGGCCGAACTGTTTTCGCTTCGGTCAAAACTGCTCAAGAGCCTCGGCGTCGAAGCCGACAATATTTGAAAGGCACCCCATGTCGCGCCAGTTGCATCTCAATCTCTTCCTTATGTCCCGCGGCCACCATGAAGGGGCGTGGCGTCATCCGCATGCCAACCGCAAGGCTCTGACCGACCTTCAGCTCTACGTCGAAGCTGCCGCAATCGCGGAGAGCGCAAGGTTCGATGCTGTCTTCCTTGCCGATACATTGGCGGCCGGAAACAGCAGCGGCCTGGCGTCGTCGGGGTCGTTGGAGCCGATCGTGTTGCTCTCGTTGCTCGCGGCTCATACAAAGAAGATCGGCCTCATCGGAACGGCCTCGACGACCTACAGCCTGCCCTACACTTTGGCACGCCAGTTCGCCACGCTCGACCATCTCTCTAATGGTCGCGCCGGATGGAATATCGTCACCTCCTGGGCACCTGAGGCCGGTGCGAACTACGGCCTGCAACAAAATCTCGACCACGCGGATCGATACAAGCTCGCGGAAGAATTCGTCGAAGCCGTCGATGCGTTGTGGAAGAGCTTTCCGGCAGAAGCCGTTCTCGATGACAGCGTAGGGGGACGTTATCTTGACATCGATCGGATCAAGCCCGTCAACTATGCAGGCGACCACTACCGCACCAAGGGTCCCCTCAACGTTCCGGAGAGCCCGCAGTCCCGCCCGGTCTATATCCAGGCAGGCCAATCCGACGCCGGTCGCGGATTTGCGGCAAGATGGGCGGAAGCGATATTCACCGCCCACATGACGAAGGAATCTGCCAAGGCCTTCTACACGGATGTGAAAAACCGCGCTGTGGGTCATGGACGCAGCACGGAGGATGTCGTCATTCTGCCAGGCATCAGCGCGGCGATCGGGTCGACGACAAAGGAAGCGGAACAGGTCTGGGAGGAGCTCGACGCGCTGACCAGCACGGATGTGGGACTGACGCGGCTCGCGGCCCGGTTCGGCGGTCACGATTTCAGCGGCGTCCCGCTGGACCGCACTTTGACCAAACACGACTTTCCAGATCCGGATTCCGTCGAAGCTTCGAAGAGCCGGGTCATTGGCTATATCGACATGACATTGAAGGAAAATCTGACCCTCAGGCAATTGCTGCGCAAGCTTGCGGGCGCCCGCGGGCATTTCGTAGCGACCGGCACGCCCGAACAAGTCGCCGACATCATTGAAGACTGGTTCCGCACCGGCGCTGCCGACGGCTTCAACGTGATGCCGCCGATTATCAACAGCCAGCTCTCGCTGTTTGCCGAGGAAGTCGTTCCAATACTGCAGAAGCGCGGGCTGTTCCGGAAGGAGTACGAAGGCCACACGCTACGCTCACATTTTGGACTGGCCCCCGTTGGAAACTCGGAGTCGATTGCGCGATCTGCGTGATCCCCACGGCGAACTTCAAGAACGGAATTCAACGCAGCTTCCGGGTGATGGGAAAGCTTGTCATAACTTCCTTGCTGATGGCGCGAAGCCGCTGTTCAGGTAGACGATATTGCATCGGTCAATTTCGCAGGATGAGCTTCTTCGCCTTGAAACAATTCGAACCAACGACCCGTTTGAGAGTTAATCGCCGATCGAAAATCCCGCCAGAGCGGATTATTGCGTAGTGTTAGGCCGGTGGCTGTCGTGCTGGATGACGATTTGGCCTTCGGTCGTTTGTCTCAGCACATTATTTCGCGTTGCCATAACGGCAATCCTTGAGCCTAAACACAGCACTTTCAAGCAACCCCTATGTCTGGGATAGTGCCGGCTCGTACCCTCCCATGCAGGCTGATATTATGGCTTATCTCATCACGGAACCCTGCATCGATATCAAGGATGGCGCCTGTACTGCGGCCTGCCCGGTAGATTGCATCTACGAAGGCGGCCGCATGTTCTATATCCACCCAGATGAATGCATCAATTGCGGTGTCTGTCTTTCCATTTGCCCAGTCGACGCCATCGCCTATGACGAAGAGGCGACGGCGGAACAGCAGGCATTCATTCAGGTCAATCGGGATTATTTCGGCGTCGAGGTTACCGGTCTGGGCTCGCCCGGTGGATGGGACAAGGACCGGACAACCACAAAGGATCATCCATTGGTTTCAGCAAAATCTGTGGGGCAGCATCAGGCTTTGGTCCAGCTTTCGTAATACGCGCGTGTCGCTTCCGCGAGTTTTTCGCAGCGCTGCCTCTCGACGGCGAGGCGGGGCAGATCGGCCTTCGCCTGAGCCAGCAATTCCGCCCGGGCTGTATCGAAATCCACAGTCAGCAATTGGCCATCGCGCAGGATCGGGCGCCCGGCAACGTACAGCCCGCGCACATGCGCCGCAGTCATCCGCGAAAGAAGAACCTCCGCCTCGTCCAGATCATCGAACAGGCTGTCCTCAGTGAGAGCATGGTAGTTCACCACCGTGAGATCCTCCCCGGTCGGCGCATTGATGACATGCGCGCCTGTGCCGATCGCGGCGTCGAAAACCGCAGCAGTCGTAAAGCTGCGTCGCAATGCGCGACCACCCTGCAGAAGATGGAGAAGCCGCATCTCGCGCCAGAGATCCTGATCGTCATCCATTGCGCCGCCATCAAGTCCTACGCCGAACCGCAGGCCGCGCGCGGCGGCCGCAGCGAGTGGCGCAATTCCGGATCGCAGGCGCAGATTGGCTGACGGATTGGAGACCAGCTGGACACCGCGATCCATGAGCAGTTCGTATTCGTGAGGTCGCAGGTGCACACCATGGGCCACGGCCAGCCGTGGGGATAGAAATCCTATCTCGTCGAGAAAGGACACCACGCCCTGCGGAAAGCGCCGGTCCAGCCACAGCCGTTGCCGCGGACTCTCCAGCAGATGCATGTGGATCCGTTTGCCGGTCGATAGGGACGCCGCAGCAATCGCCTCCAGTAGGGCGTCAGAGCACCATTGCGGCCCAATCGGTCCATATTGGACATCGACGAGAGGACTGTCGTTTGCGGCAGCGACCGCCTCGACCGCTGCGATCTGGACATCTACCGGAGCGTATCGCGGCGATGTTGCAGACAAGGCCCGCCAATCCTCCGGCGCCAAAAACGGCTCTAGCCTTTCCGGACCACCGTCATAGGCCCAGGCGTCGTGGTCGACAAGCGGACACGATAGGGCCAGCCGGATTCCGACCTCGCCGGCAGCCCGGATGACGGCACCTGCTTCGTCGACAAGACTATCGATATTGAGCGAGTTGTGACAATGCATCGTCGCCCCGACGCCGGTCCTCGCCAAGCGGGAAAATGCGACAAGTGCCTCCAGATAAGGATCGGTGCGAGGCCGCAACCGCATCCCGGGAATCCAGACCTCCAACGCCTCGTCGAGCAAGCCGAAATCCAGCGTCCGGATGCCATAGCCATGATCATGGGCATTCACAGGTGACGCGAGGATGAGGTCACCGGCCTTAAGCGGGATACCTGCGGCAACCACCGGCAGTGCGGCTCGGGCAACTTCACCGCGCAAGGCTTTCTGGTGGCCAGGCCGCTCGAGATAACGGATTTCACCGCGTGGTTCCGTCATCGCTGGATTGCCTTTTCAATCTGATGGCTGAATTTCTTCAGGTCATGGCTCATGGCCTCGACCACCGCCTCGGTGGCATGGGTCAGTTGCCGGTATTTCGGCACAAAGATGCCGACTTCCAAATTCTGTAGCTTGGATTCGGCAATCGGCAGAGCAACGACGTCGCCCGCCTTCAGTTCTTCCAGAAGACCAAGGGGCGTGAAGAAAGCGACACCTTCGCCGGACAGAATGAGCGGCTTAAGCATCATCTGGTGGTTTGTCGCAACAAAGGTTCGGCCAACCCGATCAAGTGCGGCGAGCTCGATGGAAATCATCGAACTCATCACTTCGTTATCAAGCTGTAACAACAGCTTGAACTGGGCGCATTCCTGCAATGTCGCGCTTTTCTGCCGGGCGAGCGGATGATGTCTGGCAACAATCACCATCAACGGCATCCGCACGCCGCAGACCAGTTTAATATCGTGTGGCCTGGCGAGATCGAAATTGAAACCGACGTCACAATCGCCATCGGCGACATAACGAAAGATGTTGTTGAAGTTGTCGGCACGAATGCGAAAATCGACCGCCGGGTGTTTGTTATGAAAGCCGCTAACGAATTCCGGCAGGAACTGCACCGTCAGGCTGTCGAGGCAAGCGATATGGACCCGTCCGGCCTTCTTGCCCTGCAGATCGCCAAGGTCCGATTTCATGATATCGTAGTGATGCATCGTCTCACGCGCATGTCGCAGAACGATCTTGCCCGCAGAGGTCAGCCTCAATCCGTCGGAAAACCGCTCGAATAGCGGCGCACCCAGCTCCTCTTCCAGCTTCTTGATCTGGCGGCTCACTGCCGATGTTGCGACATGCAGTTCTTCCGATGCCTTGCGGATGGAGCCCGCGCGCGCAACTTCGACGAAATATTTCAGGATACTGGCGTGCACTGATGATCTCCCGACACGCCGAAATTCATATCATGCTCATCGGCCCTGCCAAACCGGCTGACGTTTTTCGCGGAATGCTGTGACGCCCTCTTCCGCATCCTCGCTCTGAAGCGCTCGCAGCAGGGCTGGCGTGCGCAGTGCCTGTGCCTCGGCAGGACCCAGATGCCCCGTCCGATTGACGGTTTGCTTGATGGCTTTCAGAGAGAGCGGCGCGCAGCTAAGAATATCCGCTACCCATCCTTCAACCGCGGCATCAAGGTCCGCCATGGCCACGACTTCGTTGACGAGACCGAAGCCCATCATTTCGGTGGCGTTGAAATGACGTCCGGTCAGCATAACCGCCATTGCCTGATTGTGCGGGATCTTGCGCTGCAGCAGCACCATGCCGCCATCGAGCGGCATCCGCCCGACCCGGGCTTCGGGCAGCGCAAACTTCGCGGTCTCTGCAGCAATCACGATATCGCAGCCGAGCACCAGTTCGAACCCACCGCCGAGGGCATATCCATTGACGCGAGCAATCACCGGCACATCCAGCGACCGCCGGAAAGCCAGGCCACCAAAACCGTTGCCACGGTTCTCGGCCCAATATTCGAGCCCTGTCTTGCTGACGCCCTTCATGTCCGCGCCGGTGCAGAAAGCCTTTTCGCCTGCACCGGTCAGCACGACGCAGCTGATGTCGTCGCGCATCTCGATCTCGTGCCAGATGGCCTCGAGTTCCTGTTCGGTCGCGGCATCAACCGCATTCATCCGCTCCGGTCGATTGAGCGTAACCCGTGCGACACGGTTCTCGACTGAAAAATCGACGCTCATGCGGCGTCCCCTCGCCGTGCCTCTAGAGACGCGAGGATCTCGTCATTATGCTGGCCCAGGCGTGGCGGGGCGATCCGCACCGACACTTCCGCAGCGGACATGTCGATCGGCGAACCGATCAGCCGCACCGGACCTGCCGCTGTCGAGCCTGCCTCAAGGATCATCTTGTTGATCAGCGTCTGTTCGTCTTCCAGCGCTTCACCCAGCGAGCGCACCGGTGCGCAGAGGATATCCACTTCTTCCAGCCGCTTCAGCCAATGCGCCGTGCTATTGGTGGCGAAACTCTGACGGAATATCGCCTGCAGTTCCGGGCGATGTGCCATCTGAGCATCGAAATCCTTGTATCGCTCCTGAAGCGACAGATCCTCGATGCCGAGCGCATTGCAGATATCCTGCAAGGGGTTCTGTTTGAACGCGCCGACCATCACCAGCGCGCTGTCGGTGGTCTCGAATACGCCGGTCAGCGGAAAGGCGCCCCAGTTGAGGTCGCGCTTGCGCATCATATGGGCGGCGCCCTCCTGCATCTGCATCGCCAGCATCGAGCTGTAGAGACTAACGGCTACCTGCTGGCCTTGGCCGGTCTTTTGCCGCTGCAGCAGGGCCAGAAGAATACCTTGAACGAGATGCATGCCTGCCGAATAATCGGCGAGCGACGTGCCGTAGATCGCAGTCGGGTGAGCAGGATCCGTCTTCCTGCGCATCACGCCCGAAAGAGCCTGCGCCAGAATGTCCTGTCCGCCCTTGTGCTGGTAGGGACCGGTGAGGCCGAAGCCCGTGCCAACCGCGTAGATCAGGCCGGGATTTATCTTCTTCAGGTCCTCATAGCCGAAACCCATCCGTTCCATCACGCCGGGCCGGAAATTGTTGACCACCACATCGGCGCCTTCGATCAGCGCCAGAACCGCAGCCTTGGCCTCGTCCTGCTTGAGATCGAGGGCTAGGCTCCGCTTGTTGCGGTTGAGCGAGCAGAAAACCGGATTGTTCAGGCCATCAGGATCGGCACCGAGCGACCAGCGCGACAGGTCGCCGATCTTCGCCTTTTCGATCTTGATGACATCGGCACCGTAATCCGCCAGCGTCTGGGTGCAGCAGGGACCGAGCATCACCTGGGTGAAATCGATGATGCGAATTCCGTCGAGAGGAAGAATGGTCATTCCGCAGCCTCCAGCATGCTTGCATTCAGGGATGGGATATCGCCGGGGTCTGCCCCTTGCGCCCGCATCTGTCTCTGGATCGCGCCGACATCCGCCTTGCGCACGGTGGTTCCGGCGTTGAGCGCCACGACAGCGGCAACGCCGGCCGCTTCGCCCATGGCCATGCAGGGCGGGATCTCGCGGCTCGATTTTTGCGCTTGGGGTGTTGCCGAATAATGCCGCCCGGCGACGATCAGTTGATCGACTTCGCGCGGCAACATGGAGCGATAGGGCGTATAATAATCGCGGCCACGGCAGACCGTATCGGCAAAGTGGACGCGGTTCATCACATCGTCCTTGCTCACCACATAATCGCCCTGCAGCAGGCGTGTCTGGCGCACACCCGTCTGAGGTGCGAAATCGACGACATAAGCCTTTTCAAAACCGGGCATCTTTTCACGGGTGAAGTCGAGCAGCCGCGCAATGCGGTTGCGGCCTTCGATTTCGGCCCTGGTCAGGTCCTCGGTCTTGAGGCCACTCAAATTCGGCATATGCGGGCAGTTCAACCAGACGACACCTGGAAGTGGCGTCTTCAGCCACCAGAACGACCAGCACCCGCCGATCAACCGCTTGGCCTCGTGATCGATCTTCTTGAAGGCTTCCGGCTCTTCGAATTCGAACCGTTCGGCAGCGTCGGTATCGACCCCACCCCAGCGCGATACTGTGGTCAGGATGAAGTTGGACTCCACATGCGACGCGCCGGCCGAGGCAGCAACATCCAGATCCCCGGTCGTGTCGATCACCACATCGCCCAGGATCGCTTCCATGCCGGACTTGGTCTGGCAGATAACCCCCTTTATGGTTCTGGCCTCGACGATCGCCGACGAGAACCAGCTATGGGTGCGCAGCTTGACGCCCGCTTCCGTCAGCATATCGTAGGATGCGCGCTTGAACCCATCCGGGTCGAATGCCGCCGAAAAGCAGATCGGATGCGGCATGGACTGGGTATGGAAATCGAACAGGCCCCAGCGCGCCCAGCGGCGCCAGGCCTCCGGTGTCTCGCGGATATCGAGTTCGCGGTCCCGACCTGTCGGGGTGACGCAGAGATCCCAGCGTTTCATTCGCTCGATCATTTCCATGCAGATGCCACGCACGGTGATCTCAAGCTCGTTGATCATGTCGTCGAGCACCAGCACCATACCGCCGGCCGCAAGGCCCCCGACATAGGGATAACGTTCGAGCAGTGTCACCTTTGCGCCGTTGCGAGCCGCAGAAACGGCAGCGGATATGCCAGCCGGGCCTCCGCCCACGACGACGACATCGGAGCGATCCACGACTTTGACGTCGCGCGCCGGCTGAATGATGGTCTGTAGCATGATTTGAACACTCCTTGTGCGGCTTGGCTCAATGCGATCCGGCTGGTTTCCAGCGGATGACGCGAGCCTCGATCACAGACACGATGAAGAACAGAATGACGGCAAGGACAGCTGCGATGACGACGGTTGCGTAAAGCAGCGGCGAGCGGAAATTATAGGTTGCCTCGATGATCAACGCCCCGAGGCCGAAGCTGGAGCCGATCCACTCGGCAACGATCGCGCCCATGACGCTGCTGGTCGCGGCAATCTTCAGGGCCGCAAACAGGAAAGGCAGCGAACTCGGCAGGCGGACCTTCCAGAGAATTTCCATCTTGCTGGCGGACAGGACGCGCATCAGATCGAGCATTGCCGGGCTGGCGGACTTCAGGCCCTGAACCATGTTGACCAGCGTCGGGAAGAAGCAGATCAGCCCGGCGATGATGATCTTGGGGGCGATGCCATTGCCGAAGATCAGCACCAGGATCGGTGCCAGCGCGATGATCGGGATGGCCTTGATGAATACCGCGATCGGATAAAATGCCTTTTCCGCTGTGGTACTGTGCACGAACCAGATCGCCAGCAAAATTGCGACGAGATTGCCGAACACGAAGCCGAGCACGGCTTCAAGCAGGGTCGGCAGCAGGTTGCGCCACAACGTGGTGGCATTGTCCCGAAACGCCGCCACGACTTCCGCCGGACTTGGCGCCATGAAGGTCGGGATCTTGAAGATCCAGATCACCAGCTGCCACAGAACGATCAGGCCGATGGCGGCCCCGATGGCCGGCGCATGTCGGCCGAACACACCCAATGTCGCCTCCAGAAAGGCAATTTCACGTTTTACCGTCGTCGTGGCCTCATCAGGGCCGACGTCAGGGATGGCGTTGCTCACAAGCATTCCTCCAGAAGCTTGCGCAGATGCGCCGTTACCCGAATGAACTCCACCGTGTCGCGCACTGCAAGCGAGCGCGGTAATGGCAGGTCGACCTCCATGAATTCCTTGACCCTGCCGGGATGTGCCTTGAGCATGAGCACCCGCTGGCCAAGAAACGCAGCCTCGGGGATGGAGTGGGTAACGAACAGGATTGTCGTCCCGGTTTCCTGCCAGACGCGCAGCAGTTCCTCATTCAGCCGGTCGCGGGTGATCTCGTCGAGCGCCCCGAACGGTTCGTCCATCAACAGAATGCGCGGACGGGTTACCAGTGCCCGGGCGATTGCCACGCGCTGCCGCATGCCGCCGGAAAGCTCATGTGGAAGGGCGTTCTCGCGCCCTTTCAGCCCAACCATTGCCAGAAGCTCATGGGGATCGGCGTGATCGCCTGTATATGCGTGTTTGCCGACTTCCAGCGGCAGGCAGATATTGTCGATGACGCTACGCCACGGCAGCAGCGTCGCATCCTGGAACACAAACGCGAAATCGCGCCCTTCGCGTGCTTTCTGCGGGCTGCGCCCTAGGACGGAGATCGATCCCTCGCTGACGTGCACCAGATCAGCGACGCATCGCAGCAAGGTCGACTTTCCGCAGCCGGAAGGGCCAAGCATGGTGACGAAGGCACCTTCCGGGATTTCGACGGAAACGTCGGAGAGCGCTGTGAACTGGTTGCCCTTATCGCCGAAACGCACAGACACATTACGGATCGAGACCGCCGGTTCCGAAAGGTTGGCAACGGGCGCGGTTGGTTGCAATTGCACGGCTCCCTGCATGACGATCAACCCACCGTTTTGCGGCTGTCGCTGGTCGCATCGAGGATCGCAAAACTTGCGACATCATCGACAGTCGGAACCTTGCCGGTAAACTGCTTTAGTTCCGAGTAGGCCTTGATCTGCGCCGCCCAGTTCTCCCGTGTCATCGTGCCCCAGCCTGCAGCCTTGGTGGTGTCTCCGAAGGAGAATTCCACCACAGCGCCGACAGCAGCGAGTTCGCTCGCCTTGTCGAGGTTCGGATAGGCTCCGACGAGAAGCTCGGCTGCTTCCTGCTGGTTGTCACGGACATACCCCCAGCCCTTTGCGGTGGCGCGGGTGAAGCGCGCTAGAACGTCGGCATGTTTGTCGAGCTGTTCGTCTGTGGTGTAGTAGACGTTGGCATAGAGCTGCAGGCCGCTGTCCCACAACATCATGTCGATGCGATCGTCGCCCAGCACCTTAAGAGCATTGACATTGGTCAGCCAGCCTGTGACCGCCTGCGCCTGGCCGGTGATCAGCTGGTTCATGTCTGAGCCCATGTTGACCATCTTAACTTGATCTTCTGCAATGCCATTCTGGGCAAGAAGCGCGCGCAAGAGGATAAAGGCGGTCGGCTGGGTGGCGATCGTCTTGCCGATCAAGTCCTTCGGCTCGCGGATAGGCGCGCCCTTCAGCGAGAAATAGGTGAACGGGTGCTTTTGGTATCCGGAAAGGAACGCCTTGACGGGAATGCCTGCAGCACGCGCCAGCATCACCGATGGGCTGGATGAGATCTGCCCTGTTGTCGACTGGCCGGAGGCAACGCCTGCAACACCATCAACGCTTGGACCACCTGGCACAATCTCAAGATCAACGCCCTCGTCCTTAAAAAACCCCTTCTTCTGGGCAACCACTTCACCAAGCACACCGTTTGATGCAAGCCAGCCGAGCTGCATCTTCACCTTGGCGACATCCGTCGCGAGACCGGCACGAATTCCGATAAAACTCGATGCGGCGGCGAGGCCGCCAAAGGCTGCAGCATTCGACATGAAACCGCGACGATTCATTCTGAAACGAGACATTATGTTCCCCTGTCTGGCTCGATGGCCTGGATCCCTCTGCCGGTCTTGACCGCCGGCTATACGCAGGATGAAGCAACCTCGCGTTCTAATAAAGAATAAAATTTAGGAGACACGATTGCCAAAACGGCAACGCTCTGGGTCTGAATTGCACCAATTTTTTCTGGACAAGTCTTTTGCCAAAACCGATGGATGGGTGCCACAGTCACCTCACGCTCTGAGTTTTATGCTCACTTCGCAGACAATGCCTGCTCTTGATGGGATGCAAACCTTTGGCACCCGCCGATAAGCGGAAAATATTTCCGCTTATCGGCCATTTGCGGCTCCGAACGCCTTGAAGGGAACTGAACTGACGGCCCGCTATTTGTTATCCAAACAATAGTTTATCCAACACTTCCTTGACTACGGAGTTCGCCACCTCTGCGCACCCGGCGCGATGTGGTCGATAGAGCACCAAATGGCTTGCGGAAAGCGGCGTGGCTTCGATAGTGCTCGGCCTCGCCATCAAGTTTTCCGAGCAACCTTTATCTTGCTCAGGGACGGAATGCGCGCAATCGTAGAAGGGATGTACTTCAGACGCTTGAGATTGTCTCTTTCTCCCCAAATCTGAGGTAGAAAAGTCCCGATCTCGCAACGGGATCGGGACTGGATGTCGTCTTCGGCTCACCGCTCTATAGCGCTTACGAAGCTTGCTTCTGCTGGTCTTTCATGAACGCGATGTCACCGACGACGCGGACACGCACACGGCGAGCGTCGCCCGGTAGATAGGCGATCGGGATGTCTTCCGTGTCGAGAGTGACGAGCGTATCCGGATCGGCGCCGGCCTCGACAGCCCGCTGGCGGGCAAGCCGATCGGCTTCCGCAATTGCGTTGTCGCGAGACATGTCAGAAAACACCTGATCGACCTCGCCGGAGACCTGGGCCATGGCCGCGCCCAGCGCATTGGCAACGCCGGCATGTTCGACGCGCAGCACCTCGCTCGCACCTTTCAGCTTTTCCGGGATCAGGAAGGCGCCGCCGCCGACCGCGATCAGCTGGACGCCGTCAGCCGACGTCTTCATCCGATCGATGCCATCCTCAACCATCGCTTCAATGCGCTTCAGGAGATCCGCCACCATCGCCTTGTCGAGATGCTTGACGCGGTCGCGGTCGCCGATTTCCACAAGACCGGCTGCCACCGCCACGTCAGTGGTGGTCAACGTATCGCCGCCGAACACCAAGGCCTTTTCGGTGATGCGGTAGCCGACCGAACGCGGGCCAATTTTGCGGGTTTCCGGATCGATGATCGTGCCGCCGCCGAGCGCCATCGGCAGAAGATCGGGCATGCGAAACAGGGTGCGCACGCCGCCGACTTCCACCACATTGTTGGCTTCACGCGGGAAACCGCCGACGAGGCATCCGACGTCCGACGTCGTGCCACCGACATCGATGACCATCGCTTCCTTCAGACCGGTGAGGAAGGCCGCGCCGCGCATGGAATTGGTGGGGCCGGACGCAAAGCTGTAGACAGGGTTGGCGGCTGCAACCTCGGCCAATACGACGGTGCCGTCGTTCTGGGTCAGGTAAAAGGGCGCATCGATGCCAGCCTGACGCAACGCGTTCTTAAAGGCATCGATCGTCTTGCGGCCGAGCCCCTGCAGAGCCGCGTTGAGGAGCGTGACGTTTTCGCGCTCCAGAAGACCGATTCGCCCAAGCGTGTGGGAAAGCGTGATGCGCGCATCCGGGATGACCGACCGGACGATCTCGGCAGCTTCCAGCTCGCCCTCGGCGGTCAGCGGCGAAAACAGAGCGGTGATCCCGACAGACGAGATGCCGGCATCGCGGATCTGCATGGCGGCATCGCGAATTTCATCGCGGGCCAGCGGCACCAGCGGCCGGCCGTCGTACTCGTGACCGCCACGAACCATGAAGGACAGTGGATTGACGCACTCGCGAAGGTCGTCTGGCCAGTCAATCATCGGCGGAAGCGAGGCGCCGGCGGGCATGGCGATCCGGATCGCGGCAATGCGTTCCAGGCGGGCCCGCTCGACGACGGCATTGGTGAAATGCGTCGTGCCGATCATCACCGCATCGATCGGCGACGCGCCAGGCGCCTGCGAGGCGACGACATGCCCGATGGCGTTGACTACGCCCTGCATCACGTCGGCGGTGGTGGGAAACTTGATGGCGGAGATGACTTTCTCGCCATCGATGAGCACGGCATCCGTATTGGTGCCGCCAACGTCAATTCCGATCCGCTTCATGCTGCAAACACCGATTTGAAATCCAGGTCATAACCAAAGGCGCGTGGCCCGACATGTTCGAGGCCCTTGGGACTGGTCAGAACCGCCGGAGCCGGCAGGGCAACCACCGTCACGCGCTGCCCGTAGCGCACCGTTTCCGTTCCGATCGCTTCGCCTGAGACCGTGTCGAGCAGGCAGATCAAATCCGGGGTCATGGCAATTGGCTGGCCATCGCGAAAGGCGACCGCCCATTCGTTCTGGAAAGCGAGCTCGACCTTGGATCCCCGGTCGCCATCAAGGCCCTCGATCATTGCCGCGCCGCGCAAGAACCCGCCCGTGGTTGTGCGGTCCACATCGGCAATCTTGCCCCTGAACAGAGCCTTGCCGCCCTCATGGGCGAGCACTGCATCGATCGGATCGCTATGGGCGGCGCGAGCCTCCAAGACGGCACGACCGAGGCTGATGGCCTTGGTGACCGTATGAAGAACGCCCCACTCCTTGACTTCGAGACCGGTACGCGGCGCCTTGCAGGTGGCGGCTGTCGAGCCGACCTCGGTGCAGATCTTGCGTGAGATACGCTCCATCCACTTCCATGAGGCCGTCTTGGCAACGATCGCCTCGTTCTCACGGCAGTCGACCAGCGTCAGCGGGTACATCGGCAGGTCGCCGATCGCAAAACTGGTCATCTGCGCTTCCGGATAGGCGCGTCCCATCGCATCGGCATCGACCACCGGAATGTCCAGCATGGCGGCAGCGAGAAACGGCGACAACGCGTTGCCCCCACCGATCTCGACACTCATAACGGCGCGGAACTTGCGGCCCGTGTAGTCTTCCATCAGTTGCATGGCCCGAGCCAGATGTGCCGGATCAACCAGACGTTCCTGGCCCACCAGGGGCGCTCCCATCTTTGAAACGACCGCGACGGCATCGCCGTCATCGAGCGCCATCGGGTCGATCAGCTTGACGCGCTTGCCGTCCTTGTAGAGCTTTTTTAGGTTGAGCTGCGCAAGATAGGGACTGCCGCCGCCGCCGGTCCCGAGAATCCAGGCACCAACCGCAAGCGGGTCGATCTCGCTCGCTTCGAAATCACGGATCATGTTTGCCTCCGAATAATGTGCTAGAACCTAGCCACGTGAGACGAAGGCTGCCTATAGGGGACTGCCCCTAGATTGGGCTTGCCTTGAATTTGTGCATGTCTAGATCGGCTATGTGAAGCGACCAAAAGGACCAGTTCCCTGCCCGTGACGAAGATCCTCCAAAACCCATCTTCGCCCGTGCTGGAAAGGGCGCCTCGTTATCGGGTGATGTTCCTGAGCGTCGGCCAGTCGCCGCGGACGGACATCATCGACGACATGCTGACAAATCTCGATCTGCCGATTGAGGCTCTGGAAGTCGGCGCCTTGGACGGCCTGTCCGACGCGGCGATCAACGAATTGAGGGTCCGGCCAGGCGAAACCAGCATCGTGACACGGCTGGCCGACGGCAGTGACATCATCGTATCCAAGCCGCGGATTGCCGAACGAATGGCAAAGATTGCGGCGGCCTTCCAGCCAAACGAATTCGATCTTGTGGTCATCCTGTCGACCGGGCTTTTTCGGGATTTCGAGAGCACCTGCCCGATGGTGAACGCCCAACGCGCGATGGAATCCACCGTGATTTCGCTCGCCGCACATGGGTCCGCGGTAGGCCTGATCCAGCCGCTGCAACAACAGATCGACGAGCTCGATATCCCGGCACTGGCACCCTACAGAGTGACCGCGAGCTACGCTGCTGATGGCGACAAAAGGCTGCTGGCCAGCGCATTGGTCGACCTTGCGGAGACAGAGATTATCATTCTCAATTCGGTGAGCTTTACCGAAGCCGACCGACAGACCGTTGCAAAGGCAAGCGGCAAGCCCGTTGTCCTTGCAAGACGGATCGTTGCAAGCGCGATCCGCCTGCTTCTGCACGGCACGCATCCGGCTGCGCTGCCGGGCGTGCCGCCGGAATTCTCGGAAAAATTCCAGCGCCTGACGCCGCGCGAAAGGCAGGTCCTTTCGCTGGTGGCGGAAGGGTTGTCGAACAAGGCCGTTGCTCGCCAGCTGGGGATCAGTCCGAAGACCGTCGAAATCCATCGCTCCAATGTGATGAGCAAGATGGAAGTGAACTCGTCCAATGCTTTGATACGCATGGTCGTCGCTGCTGGCCATCCGTGAGGGAAATCGCCACGTTTGCGCAACAAACTTGCGTGAAAAATCTCGGAATGCTTCAAAAAGCATCACGACAGCATAATGGAATTGTGACGCTCTAGGGGCATAACCCTATAGTGAACCAGCGCGTCCGGGCGCTAGGCTCCCTGCCAACATTCCAGATGCAGGGATCAAGCGAGAGCATGCCGTCAAAATCCAAGATTGCCTTCGTGACCATCGGGCAGACACCTCGCGTCGATCTGGTGCCTGAGATGATCGCCGAGATGACGATCGGATTGCCTGAAAACCGGTTGGAATATCAGGAATTCGGCGTTCTCGACGGCATGAGCGCCGAAGACCTCGACGCGATGCGGGCAAGAGACGGCGAACATTCCTTCGCCACGCGGCTGGCTGACGGTGAGGAGATCGTCAGTTCCAAGGCGCTGACCGAAGAAAAGCTCAACCTCCTGCTCCACAAGATCGATAGCGAAGGCTTCGATATCATCGTCCTGCTCTGCACCGGCACGAGCATCGACCCACTGAAGAACACGCTCGTGGTCGAAGCCCAGCGCATCGTCGATTCGACGGTGGAGGCGCTTGCCGCATCCGCTCGCAAGCTCGGTGTCATCGTGCCGCTGGAACGGCAGATCACGGATTTCGAAGAGCGACACGTGCTGCCGGGCAACCCGCGCATGGTCTCCGCGTCGCCCTATGCCGGCGACGACATGGGGGCGCGCGCCAAACAGCTTGAAGGCTGCGACCTCGTCGTCATGCATTGCATGGGGTATTCAGCCGCCATGCACGAAGCCGTCCGCAAGTCGACCGATGCACCCGTGCTCCTGTCACGCCGCCTGGTAGCGGGTGTCGTGCGCCAGATGCTTTGACTGTTGAATTCCGCTTGACGGGAAAGCCGCTAATATTGAGAGGGAACTACATGCTCGGCAAAATCTTCAGGAATATCGCGATCGCGGGGCTGCTTGCCTCGTCGGTTCTTGCCACACCTGCCGGCGCCTTCGAGCGCACCGAACAGGGCAATGTGATCGTGTTCGGCGGTCGCCAGGCGATCCCGGTCCTCGATCCGCATATCCGCTACGACTGGTCGACCCGGATGATGCAACAGGCGGTCTATGACGGCCTGGTCAAGTACGAGGGCAATCCCGCGGAGATCAAGCCGTGGCTCGCCGAGACATGGGAAACCAGCGAAGACGGCAAGACCTGGACCTTCCATCTCGTCAAGAACGCGAAGTTCCACAACGGTGATCCGGTGACCGCCGAGGCTGTCCGTTACTCCTTCGAGCGCGGCCTGAAGCTCAACAAGGGCGTCGCATGGATGCTCAAGGACTTCCTGACCCCGGAAGGCATCAGCGTCGTTGACGACCATACGGTCAAGTTCGAACTCAAGGCGCCCTATACGCCGTTCCTGTCTTTCTTGCCGTGGTGGTACATCGTCAATCCGGCTCAGGTGAAGGCCAATGAGGTCGATGGTGACTACGGCCAGAAGTGGCTGACCGAACACGAAGCCGGCTCCGGCCCCTTCAAACTTGGCCGCTGGGAGCCCAACGTTCTTTATGAAGCCGAAGCCGTGCCGGACTACTGGAAGGGCTGGCCCCAGGGTGAAGCAAACCGGCCGGCCGGCGTGATCTACAAGATCATCCGCGAGCCTTCCGCCCAGAAGGCGGCGCTGCAGCGCGGCGAGGCTGACATTGTCGAGGGACTGACGCCGGACGACTACGTCCAGATCAAGCGCGTCCCGGGCATTGCCATCGAAGATCACAAGGGCATGACCACGTTCGGCATCAAATTCAACACGCAGAAGGGGCCGACCGCAGACATCAACCTGCGCAAGGCGATAGCATATGCGATGGACTATGATGCACTGATCCAGGTTTATAACGGTGCTGCGACGCTGGAAACGAGCCCTATCCCGGACGCCATGAAGGGGCATATCGACGTGCCCGGCATTCCCCGCAAGGACCTTGCCAAGGCAAAGGAATATCTCGCCAAGTCAGGCTATCCGAACGGCGGCATCACCTTGCCTTACGTGCATGTTGCTGGTCTGGAAGAAGCCCGCCGCATCGGTCTCGTCCTGCTCGACAGCCTGAAGCCACTGAACATCACCGTCGAGATCAAGCCGGAGCAGTGGCCGAATATGGTCGCCAGCGGATCCAAGGTCGAAACCGCGCCGGCCATGACGTCGGTCTACACGACCCCCGTTTCGACGGATCCGGATGCTGTTGCCTACCAGTACCACAAGAACAGCTGGGGCCAGTATTTCGCGATGATGTTCTACGACAACCCTCAGGTCACCGAGATGATCGACAAGGCCCGGTCCTCATCGAACTGGGATGAGCGCGCCAAGCTTTATGCCGACATCCAGACGCAGATCGTCGCCGACCAGCCGGAAGTGTTCGGCATGCTGCAGAACCGCCGCTGGGCACGGCGTGACTACCTTCAGGGCTTCCAGTTCAGCCCTGTCCGCTTTACCGGCGAAGTCGACCTCTACCCGCTGTGGGTGAAGTCCGAATAAAGTCTGGTCGAGTCCCCTCTTTGTGGCCAGAACGATGCGCATGGCCCGCCTCCCAACCGCGGGCCATGCGCAATTTTCAACATATCGGAGAAGACGATGCTGACATTCGCCTTCCGCAAGGTGCTGACCCTGATTGGCACGATGATCGGCATCGCGGCGCTGACCTTCCTCATCACCAATGTCGCACCCGGAGATCCGGCCCGCCTCGTCGCAGGGCCGAATGCCACCGAGGACATGGTCGCGACCATCCGCTCGGAATACGGTCTCGACAAATCGCTGCCCGAGCAGTTCGTAGTCTATATGGCCGATCTGGCGCGCGGTGATCTCGGCATTTCGATCGTTACCACGCGGCCGGTCCTGGAAGAGGTCCTGCGCTATGCGCCGGCAACGCTGGAACTCGTCTTTGTGGCGATGGCGCTCGGCATCATTATCGGCGTGCCAATGGGCATGTTGTCGGCCGTGTACAAGGACGGACCGCTCGACCAGGTGACGCGCATTTTCTCCATTTCAGGCGTGGCGCTGCCGGCCTTCTGGTTCGGCATCATTCTGCAATTGGTGTTTTCCGTCGATCTCGGCTGGCTGCCTGTCTCGGGGCGCCTGCCGCTCGTCACGCGCCCGCCGGAAACGGTGACCGGCCTGCTACTGGTCGACAGCCTGATTTCGGGCCGCTTCTCGACCTTCTGGGTGTCGCTGCAGCATATCATCCTGCCCGCAGTCGTCCTCTCCTTTCCCTGCCTCGCCTCCATTCTGCGTGTCAATCGCGCCGAGATGATCGAGGTGCTTCAATCGGACTACATCGTTGCGGCGCGCGCACATGGCCTATCCTCCTTGCGCATCGTCGCCTGTTACGCGCTGAAGAATGCCATGCTGCCGACGCTTGCGATGATCGGACTGCGCTTCGGCTGGATGCTGGGTTCGACGGTGCTCGTCGAAACCGTGTTCGACTGGCCGGGCGTGGGCCTTTATGCCGTGTCCTCGGCGCTGTCCTCCGATTTCAAGCCCGTGGTCGGCGTCACCCTGATGATCGGCTTTTTCTTCATAGTCGCTAACACCTTCGTCGATCTTGCCTATGCCTGGATCGACCCACGTCTGAGGAAAGCGTGACGATGGCCTCTTATCCCATGCACACATCCATCCAGCCCGAGACGGAAGCTTTGCGCCCCCTCACCTTCCGCGAGAGGAACGCGAGCCAGATCCGCCAGTGGCGACTGTACTCGCACATGTTCCGCAAGAGCTTCTCGTCGATGCTCGGCCTGACGCTCGTGGTGCTGTTCCTGCTTCTTGCAGCCTTCGGCCCCCTGCTTGCGCCCTACCCGGAAGCGGCAAGCGGCGCGATCAACATGTCGGCCAAGCTGTTGCCACCCGATGGTACCTACTGGTTCGGCACTGACGAAATGGGGGCCGACATCTTTTCGCGTGTCATCATCGGCGCGCGCACGTCTCTCTGGATCGGCCTTGTGATCACCGGCATCGCGGCCATCGTCGGCGTCCCGCTCGGCATCGTGGCTGGATATCATGGCGGCTGGATACGAGCCGTGATCATGCGCTTCACCGAGCTGTTTCTCGCCGTACCCGGTCTGGCATTGGCGCTCGCCATCGTTGCAGCGCTCGGACCGGGCATCACCAATTGTGTTCTGGCACTGGCGATCGTCTGGTGGCCTGGCTACGTGCGCCTTGTTGAGGCAAAGACCCTTTCGGTGAAGGAAGAGCTGTTCGTCGAGTCCGCGCGCTCCATCGGCGCCAGGACGCCGTGGATTCTCTGGCATCACATCCTGCCCAACTGCCTGTCGCCGATCATCGTCAAGATGAGCATGGACATGGGGATGGCAATCCTTGCTGCCGCCAGCCTGGGGTTCATCGGACTGGGCGCTCAGCCTCCGGCCCCCGAATGGGGCGCGATGATCTCCGTCGCGCGCACCTACATGCCGGATTGGTGGTGGTATTCGCTGTTCCCGGGCGCCGCCATCTTTCTTACCGTGCTCGGCTTCAACCTTCTCGGCGACGGCCTACGCGACATCCTCGATCCCAGGAGCCGCGACCGTTGACCGCTCTTCTCGATATCAAAGACTACAGGCTCGACATCGGCACCTTCGACGGTCCGGTTCATGTGCTCAAGGGCATCAATCTCACCGTCAACCGTGGCGATACGCTCGGCATCGTCGGTGAAAGTGGTTCGGGCAAGACGGTGCTGGTGCGCTCGGTGCTTGGCATCGGTCCGCGAAATGCCAAGGTGACGGAAGGTTCGATCGCCTTCGACGGGCAGGACATCACCTCACTGCCAGACAAGGACTGGGCAAAGATCCGCGGGATCCGGATCTCAATGATCTTTCAGGACCCGATGACCTATCTCAACCCGCTCTTTACGATCGGGCAGCAGATTTCCGACGTCATTGCGGCGCACGAAAAGGCAGGCGGAGAGGGCGTGTCGTCGAGGGCGGCCCGACGGATCCGCACCGAAGAACTGCTGGATCAGGTCGGCCTGCCCAACCCGTCCATGCTGGTTTCCCAGTATCCGCATCAACTGTCCGGCGGCATGCGCCAGCGCGTGCTGATTGCCATGGCGCTGGCCGGAAAACCCGACCTTCTGATTGCCGATGAACCGACCACAGCGCTCGACGTCACCGTGCAGGCGCAGGTCCTCGACCTGATCAGTTCGCTGGTGGAAAGGCTTAACCTGACCGTCGTGATGATCAGTCACGACATCGGTGCTATCGCTACCGTCGCGAAACGGTGCGCGGTCATGTACAAGGGTGAGATCGTCGAACAGGGGCTGACGGCTGACATTCTCAATCGTCCGCAGCATGAATACACGCAGCGCCTCCTCGCAGCCGTTCCGGATATCGATATCGTTCCGGCCCGAGTGGAGGAAAGAGTGGCAGCCAGGGCAGCGGCGATGGAGCCGAAAACGCCCGTCCGCCTGCTGGAGGCCCTGGACCTCAAGAAGATCTATCGCAGTCAGTCCGGCACTGAGGTCGTAGCGGTCAACTCGGTCAATCTCTCGGTCGACACCGGCGAGATCTTCGGTGTCGTTGGAGAAAGCGGTTCGGGGAAGTCAACGCTGGCACGCATGCTGCTGCGGCTGATCGAGCCAACCTCGGGCAATGTCATGTTCGAAGGCACCAACATTTCCGGCCTGACTGGCGAACCGTTGCGCAAGATGCGAAGGCACATGCAGTTCGTCTTCCAGAATCCGCATTCGGCACTCAATGGCCGCCACACGATTGGCGACGCAATCGGCGAACCGCTGCATATCCAGACAGGCATGAGCCGTCGCGAGATCGAGGTTCGCACCGAAGCCTTGCTCGATATCGTTCAACTGCCGAAGATGTTCAAATATCGCTATCCACACGAGCTGTCTGGAGGCCAGAAGCAACGCGTCTGCA
Organism: Neorhizobium sp. DAR64862/K0K3; assembly: GCF_050500185.1. Lineage (NCBI taxonomy): Bacteria > Pseudomonadati > Pseudomonadota > Alphaproteobacteria > Hyphomicrobiales > Rhizobiaceae > Neorhizobium > Neorhizobium sp. DAR64862/K0K3. Next base: position 169,769 of record NZ_CP191450.1, on the reverse strand, counting down.
TAGCCCGGGCGATCGCGCTCAACCCGCGTCTGCTGATCCTCGACGAGCCCACCTCGGCGCTCGACATCTCGGTGCAGGCTCAGGTCCTCGACTTCCTGCAGATACTGCGCGCGGAGCTCAACCTAACCTATGTCTTCATCAGCCACGACCTTGCCGTCATCCGGCAGGTCTGTGATCGGACGATCGTCATGAAGCGCGGCGAGATCGTCGAGTCCGGTGAGACGGAGCAGATCTTTCTTGCGCCACAGCAGAATTATACGCGGGCTCTGATCGAAAGCGGCCGCAAGACGTCGCAGGCAGCTACGCTCAGGGCCTAAGTGCCGCCTTGTGCAAAACGTTGACAACACAGATCAACGAGCTGTTGCGAAGGTAGCGATGCCAGCTCTCATTGACCTAAAGCCGTACATTCAGGAGATGGGGGCGAAGGTCTTGAAGGGATACGGACGTAAGACCCTGTAGTTGAATACGTACGGCGTCGTCTGCTGCCGGTAGGTGCGGTGATTGAGCGCTGAGGCTACTCAGTCCAGTCCTCCACCCGTAAGCCGGGTACGCGATCAAATTCTCGGCGATTATTGGTGACTATGATCAGTCCGCGCGAGCGAGCGTGTCCGGCAATGAGTTGATCGTATGGACCAATAGGAGTTCCGCTGAGGGCCAGTTCGGCTCGCAAATGCCCCGTATGGCTTGCTGCCGGTTCATCATACGACAACACCTCGAGTCGAGCAGCGAAGCCCTCTACAATGCGAAGGTTCTTTTCAGGGCTAGCTGATTTTTCCGCTCCAAAGATCAATTCCATAAAGCTAACTGAGCTGATGCACAGCTGATTATGGAAACGATTGAACGCCTCGCGCACCTGCTCCGGTCGATTCTTGATCGTGAAAATGCAGATGTTCGTGTCAAGCATGTATTTAAGCATTACAATGCCTCGCGTTCCTGCGAACCAGGCTGCTCACGTTCACTCATAAAGTCAGATGTCGCCGCCGCTTCTTCAAACCAGCTGTCCCAAATCTCGCCAGCAGGCGCGATGATGCGTGTGCGTCCTAACGCAATAATGTCGACGCGCTTTACATCATCCGGCAAAGCGACTGCCTTTGGCAGACGGATTGCTTGGCTACGATTGCTCTGAAATACTGCCCCCTGCTCCATCTGCATAACTCCGCTCATAACAGAACATCTATAGCCCTTACATAACCTGCAAGATGGGATATGTCAACGGGATATACGTCTGGTTTCAGTCCTGTAGCCTTAGTCGGCACTGTTGCCTCTCCCTTCGCCCTAATGGGATTGTGACACTTCGGCTCCATATTTCGTTACTTAAAATGGGCTAAAATGTCAGATGTTTGCTCCACCACAGCCACAAGCGCTCTCGTGCGCAATTCGTCGGATGCTGCGTTGTCAGCGACGAACACGCGGCCGTCATCTAGTTTCGGTTCAATCGGCAGCTTTATCAAAGCATCTGCAAGAGGATAGGATTCTATAACTTTGGATGGAAATACACCTATACCCAATCCGGCTGCGACCAACTGGAGGGCAGCATTAAGGCTTGAGCAAACGCAAACGTTTTCCGGCGTAATCTTTCCCTCTGCCATCCATCCGAACGTTGCCCTGTACATAGCTGTCCCCGGTGGCGTTGTGATGATTGGAAATCTCGCCAGGTCCTGTGGACTGGTGCCGATAGCCGGCGAGAGAGAGGCTGCTGCGGCCCAATCGTTACCCTGCAACCCAAGTGCGAACAGCCGGACGTTCTTCAGCCCAATCGGGTCGACAAGGATGGCAAGATCCAGGTCGTCTGCAGAGAGTGATTGCTCAAGACCAGCGCTCGTTGCCACCACCCACTCCGGTCGGAGTAGAGGGAAACTTTGCCGGATTTGAGAAATTAGCGTCGCCATGCATGCGACTGCGAAACCTTCGGCAACGCCTATCCTAAGCGGCCCTGCCAGATCGGGAACAAGCGACAGATTCCCCAATTCGTTATAGGCATCGATCACGATCTTGACCCGCGACAGGAATGCATGGCCGTGTCGGGTCAAACGCAGACCTCGTCCGTGACGTTCCAAAAGCACCTGCGCTGCTTCGAATTCGAGTTGCTTCAATCGCAATGAAAGCGTCGGCTGGGCAATATTCAATCGGTCCGCAGCCTTCTGTACACTCCCCAGCTCGCCCAGCCAGTAGAATGCCTCGAGTTGCGCAATCGAAAATCGATTCATTGAAAAACCTGATGCGATTGCCGCAAAACTCCTCATTGGACAATTGCATACTGATGGATGGAAGGTCGTGTAGGAAGAGAAATTTCATGGGAGGAGGAATCCATGAAGCGGACCTCGATCGCACTGCTGATCTTTACGGCAGTGATTATCAACTATGTCGACCGCATAGCGCTGTCGATCGCGTCGAAACCCATCGCTGCAGAGTTCGGCTTTACGCCGGTACAGATGGGATATCTGTTTTCAGGTTTTCTCTGGACCTATGTCGTCTGCCTTATTCCGATCGGTCTTCTAGTCGAACGTGTCGGTGCAAAACGCATGGTAGGCGGTGGTATCGCAATCTGGTCGGCGGCAACTGTCATGACCGCCGCGACTTCGGGTTTCGGCTCTATACTGATGGCGCGGCTGGTCATGGGAGCCAGTGAGGCCTCCACTTTTCCAGCTTGCGGGCGGACAATACGCGACTGGTTTCCGGAAAAGGAGCGCGGTCTCGTGACGACCCTCTTCAACGGAGGCTCGTCCGCCGGCCCGGCGATCGGAGCGGTCGCCACCGCAGGCCTGGTCGAGTACGCAGGTTGGCGTTCGGCGTTCGTTGTCCTCGGTATCGTCGGCTATATCTGGCTTATTGCTTGGCTCTACTGGTATACCACGCCCGAAAAGGCCAAATGGCTTTCCGAGCAAGAGCGGCAGAAGATCATCCGGGAAAGGAATGGCAACCAACCGGGGATCAAAGCTACGATCATAGCCCGTCCGTCGTCCCTGCGTTTCCTGCTCTCGCAGAAGAGCGTCTGGGGGCTGGTCGTCACCCAGGCATGCTTGGTCTATACGGCCTATCTCTTCCTAACTTGGCTCCCGAGCTTCCTGCAATCGACACGTGAACTGTCGACCATGAATACCGGCTACCTGACGGCGGTGCCATACCTGATCACTATCGTCCTCGGGGTAACGATCGCTTGGGCGAGCGACAGGATACTCTCTTCGGAAGGCGTCCGCGCAGGCGGACGTCGTAACTTTATCGCGGCAATGGCAGTCCTTTCGCTTTTGATCCTGCTCGCCCCTGTGGTCAGCGAGCTCTGGGAGCTGCTTCTAGTGCTGACGCTTGTCCTCACTGGATCGACCACTGGCGCCGGCCTAAACTTTACTCTTGCCAGTGACCTTCTGCGCAATCCCGCCGACGTATCGCGGGTAATTGCGATCACGGCACTTGGCGGCAATCTCTTTGGCCTGATCGCCCCAATCATCACGGGTTATGTGGTTGCGGCGACAGGCAGTTACGATTGGGCCTTTGCTGTTGCGGCCTCGCTTCTCGTCGTTGGAGCAGTTGCAACACTGACACTGACCCGCAAACCCATCAATCCGGAGTTCGGCCCGGATCCGGTTTTGTTTCCCGAGGACATGGTGAAAGCATGAGGTATCATTACGCAAAGCCAAGACGTCCGATTTGCGACAAAACCCGGCGTCATGTCAGCGAGGACTTTCCAGAGATTTCGCTCATCGTGGACGCCGATCTGCGGCGGAACGTTATCGAGGCCTGGAGCTACGCCCTATGCTGTTCCGACTTCAAACGGATCACAGACATGCCGCCGGACGGCAATCCCGGCTCGCCCGTCCTCAAGACGGGAACGCAGGCCGATCATGTCAGGGGCGTGTTCCGATACGCCCATGCGATAGCCCGGGAATTTGAACAGACGTACCCCCAAGTCTCAATCGACTGGGACATCCTGCTCGCCGGGGCAGCCTGCCACGATGTCGGCAAGCCTTTCGAATTTGACGAAAGCAACCGAGATCGCTGGGCCCTATCACCCGCACAGGCTGGGGCTCCCACGTTTCGGCACTCGGTATTCGGGATGCATGTCTGTCTCGTGGTAGGCCTGCCGGACGAGGTCGCCCATATCGCCGTCGGGCATTCGTTCGAGGGCAACCACATGGGCGTCAGCACCGAATGCATGATCGTGAGGCAGGCCGATCACGGCTGGTGGCACGTCGCCGGCGCACTCGGCCTGATCCGTGAAGAAACCATGTCCGGCCTGGCAGGCAATCTACGCAGCCGCCCGGCCGGATAGGCAGGTCAGTGCCTCCGGAAGGAAAACGGAGGACGACGAACTCGATGACAAGGCACGTTGACTTCAAGCGGGCCGCAACGATGTAGGCACATGGCACCATGTGCCCCTTTGGGAGGAGGATGACATGAAAATGATCTCTGCAATCAGGGCGTTGACGCGCCCGTCGGCCATGGCGTTTTGCGCGTCAGCGTTGATCGCCGGAACAGCAACGACGACCAGGGCTGACGATGCCTATGTAGCGTCGAAGGACAAGACGCTTGTTGAGACGAACAAGGGCAGCTTGATAGGCGGCCTGGACGAGTCCATTTACAGCTATCTTGGCGTGCCTTATGCACGTGCCGACCGATTCATGCCGGCGGAAGACGTAAAGCCATGGCAGGGGGTTCGTCCTGCAGTCACCTATGGCGAGAATTGCTTCATCCCGCAGATGACAGCGGTCGCAGGCGACGAGCTCTTCAATCCGCACCGCTACATGCCAATGAGCGAGAATTGCCAGTTTCTCAACATCTGGACGCCGGGCATCAAAGACGCAAAGAAACGCCCGGTGATGGTTTGGATCCATGGCGGCGGCTTTACCAACGGTTCCGGTATCGAGCTCACATCCTATGATGGACATAACCTCAGCAAGCAGGGCGACGTCGTCGTTGTGACGCTTAATCACCGCCTTAATGCCCTGGGTTTCCTGGATTTGTCCGCGTACGGCGACAAATACAGGAATTCCGGCAATGCCAGCGTCACCGATCTCGTCGCAGCGTTGAAATGGGTCAGCCAGAACGTTGAAACATTTGGCGGCGATCCGGGCAATGTGACGATTTTCGGTCAGTCGGGCGGCGGCTACAAGGTGCGTGCGCTGATGGGCACGCCAGCGGCAAAAGGGCTTTTTCAGAAGGCGATCGTCCAGAGTGGATCGCGGGTGGATTCCGTAACTGATCAAGCATCGGCACGCAAAGTCGCGGAGTTGACGCTTGCCAATCTCGGCCTGAAGCCTGAGGAGGTCGGGAATCTCGCTGAGATCGAATACCCGAAACTGCTCGCCGCAGCCGACAAGGCAATCAAGGATGCCAGCGTCCAAGGTGCAAGAGACGCCCGTTACGCACCGGTCCAGGACGGCATCTACATTCCGGAAAATCCAGTTGGTTCGAGTTGGGTCGACCAGGCCAAGGACATTCCCATGATGGTCGGAAATACGCTGAACGAGTTTGAAACCGTCATTCGCAACAAGCCCGGCGTCCTTCTTGCCGACAATAAAAACACTTGGGACGATTTAAAAGCCGGCGCAAAACTGAAAGAACGTTTCGGCGACAAGGCCGATGCCGTCGGCAAGGCGTTTGTTGCGGCCTACCCCGAGAAGAAGCTGGCGGACGCTTATTTCCTCGACCTGTATTTCCGCCCGGGCGCAATCCGCGACCTGGACCTCAAGGCCAAGCAGGCCGGCGCACCGGTCTATTCCTACATGTTCGCCTATGAGTCTCCGGTTCTGGACGGCATCGCCATGGCCTGGCATTGCGCCGAGCTGCCCTACGTCTTTGCAAATGCCGGCCTCGTAAAGACATCGACCGGTGGTGGGAGCGATGCCATCGCACTCTCCAAAAAGATGAGCGAAGCCTGGGTGAACTTTGCGCGAACGGGCAAGCCAAGTGCGGAAGGCCTGCCTGAATGGTCTGCCTACACGACAGATCGTCCAGCAACCATGGTGTTCGACACAAAACCGCGCGTCGCGGTCGATCTCGACCGCAAGGTACTGCAGGCCGCCGGCGCCCTATGATTTCAGCTCCGCCGGTCAACACTGGAGGTGTTGTCCGGCGGCCGACTTACAGCGGGACAGATTGAGGAGAAATAGTATGCAGGCAGCAGTGAAAGCCCCATCGACCATAGAGCGGACCTTCTCGACGATAGGGTGTGTGGCAGTTTTGGGTTTGGCTGGTTCAGCCAACGCGCAGACAGTGTCAGCCCCTGCGGGTCAAATTACCGGGACAAGGGTGTCGGGCCTTACCCTTTTTCAAGGCATACCCTATGCCGCAGCTCCAGTCGGCAAGCTCCGCTGGGCGGCGCCTGAACCCGCGAAGGCATTGGATACGCCCTTCCAGGCAAACAGCGCCGGAAACGAATGCGTTCAAAAGGCAATTTACTGGCGACCGGACAAGGCTGCGAGTTGGACGGAAGATTGCCTGACGCTCAACGTCTACGCGCCTGCATCGGGCGGTGCCAATCTTCCGGTATTCGTCGGTTTTCATGGCGGAGGTTCGGTGAACGGTGCCAAGACCGACTGGGATCCGCGAGAACTGGCCGAGGCGGGCAATATCGTGGTGACCATCAACTACCGGCTCGGCGCCCTCGGTTTTCTCGCGTTGCCGGAACTCAACAAGGAGTCCAAAGACGGTCAGAGCAGCGGCAACTTCGGCGATCTCGACAAGCTGGAAGCGCTTCGCTGGGTCAAGAAGAACATAGCAGCTTTCGGCGGCAATCCGGAAAGGGTGACGATCGCCGGACAGTCGGCAGGTGCCCGCGGCGTCTGCTTCGCTGTCGCCTCCCCTGAGGCTAAAGGGTTATTCCAGGCGGCAGTGATCGAGAGTGGCCGCGACTGCCCCAGCGTTTCAAATGCTGAGGCAGCTAAGTCCGGCGAAAAGTTCGTAGACGCAATCGGCTGCAAGGACGACACCGACCGACTTGCCTGCCTCCGCTCGAAATCGCCGGCTGAAATCCTCGACGCCCAGACAAAGTCGAAGATGACGATTGCAACGGTGTTTGGCGGATCTGCACAACCCAGGCAAGCAATGGACGCTTTCAGAAGCGGCGACTTCAATCGCGTCCCGATGATCGTCGGCAACACCCGCGACGAAACTCGCGTCTTTATCTACGAGGCAAACGATCTGGTCGACCAGCCCGTGGATCAGGCCCAGTGGGAGAACGACGTTCGCTCCAGACTGGGTGCGAAAGCGGATGCAGCATTTTCCATCTATGCGGACGATGCAAAACAGGCACCCGGTCTGGCGCTTGGCAACCTGGATGCAGAACAGAAGTACATTTGCCCAACAAGCTTGGCGATCGAGACACTTTCGAAGTGGACGATGGTCCATGCCTACGAATTTGCCGACGAGACTGCGCCGGTGCGGTCGTATGCCAACGTTCCGTCGTCGTTCGACCTTGGCGTGCCTCACAGTGCAGAGCTTCCCTATGTCTGGGGAGAGGACACGGTGCCCAATGGGCTTACGGTCGATCAGAAGAAACTGGCCCAGATGATGCGAGGGTTCTGGATCAGCCTTGCGTCTCCAGAGGGCGTAAAAGGACCTGTGGACTGGCCGGCCTTTTCGTCTGACGCCCCGAAGCGGATCGTCTTCCAGTCAGCCGGCATTACGAAAATCATTTCCGATATCGACTATCGCAAGGCCCGTCATTGCGACCTGTTCACTTCAAACCCGAAGTAGGCCGCCGATCTAGCGCCGGTGGCAAGGCCGATCGGTGCCCAGCCTAACTAGAAATCAGGAGGAGGATTCATGTTCGGATCAGGGAAAAAAAGCTTTGTACGCATCTTCGGCTTAGCAGCGATGGCCAGCGCCTTTGCGCTTTCCGCCCATCAGGGATTTGCGGCGAGCGCCATCGGAACCGTAAACGTCGAGGGCGGAAGGGTCAGCGGCGTCGAGACGGACATCCCCTCAGTCGAGGTGTTCAAGGGCATCCCCTTTGCAGCACCCACCAGCGGCGAAAACCGCTTCAGGCCGCCGCAGCCGGTCGCGAAATGGGAAGGCGTCAAGAAGGCAGATACCTGGGGAGACCAGGCACTGCAGGATATCCATGGTAACCCGACCGGAGCTTTCTGGGGAGACGAGTTTTACTTCGATCCGGAGTTTCTGCCCAAGGCCAGCGAGAACGGGCTTAACTTGAATGTCTGGACGCCGGCAAAGTCCAAGGGACAGAAGCTACCGGTGTATGTATGGATCCATGGGGGCGCAAACCATCACGGTTATGCGTCTGAGATGGAATTCTATGCCTCGAAGCTTGCGCAGAAAGGCATCATCGTCGTTGCGATCCAGTACCGTGTCGGCGCTCCGGGTTTCCTCGCCCTGCCGGAACTGTCGGCCGAAAGCCCGCACAAGGTTTCAGGCAACTATGCCATTCTCGACCAGATCAAAGCGCTCGAATGGGTCCGCGACAATATTGCCGGCTTTGGCGGTGACCCGAAGAACGTAACAATCGGCGGACAGTCGGCAGGTGCGCGAAACTCGACGATGCTGCTGCGCTCTCCTCTTGCAAAAGGCCTCTTCCATCGGGCTGTGATCGAAAGCGGACAGACGGGGTTGTTCTCGTCTCCGATGCAAAAACTGGCCGAGCGGGAGGAGGCCAATCGAAAGGGATTGGAACAGGTTTTCGGAAAGGCGACAAGTCTTGCCGATCTACGCGCAATCCCGACCGATGACTTTATTGCAAAGACCGCACCAGATGGCAAAACCCAGCTCTATGAAGCACTCCACAAAGCCACAAACCTGCCGGCTCAACACGCACTCGACGGCTATGTGTTCACCGACCAGTCAGTCGATCTTTTGAAGCCTGGAGCACTTGATGGAATCGACATCATGCTGGGAGGCACATCGGACGAATATACCTCGTTGACGGGCGGCCCTGACAAGACGTTCACCGATACGGAACTGGCCGAGGCAATGGGGAAGATCGGCTATGATGACGCCTGGAAGGATGTTTATCGCCCCTCGGATCCGCGGGATGCTTACCGGAAATCGCTTCGCGCGCGGGCTGACTACAATCTACAGGGCTACATTCTCTCCGCCGAGATCGCCAAGTCCCGAAACAAGAACTTCAACATTTATACGTTCTATTTCAATCACGCCCCGCCCGGTCGGAACTCTGAATTCTACGGTTCATTCCATTCTTCTGATTTGTGGTATTTCATGAATTCGATGCGCGACAAGCCGGGCCAGCGCTCGTGGACAAGTGCCGACTACCGCATGGGAGACACCATGTCCTCCTATCTCGCAAACTTCGTCAAATCGGGCAATCCTAACGGCGGCAACCTTCCGGAGTGGCCGCAGGGTGGGAAGGGAACGTTCATGCGCTTCCACGACGGTTACGCATTTCCGGTGAAGCAGACGCCTTATCCAGAGCGGGACAAACTTAATCGCGACACCATCATTCGTGTCCAGAAACTCGACGGCATGAAGTAGGGCAGCGACGAGCAGCAAAAGCCTGTAACGCCTGGAAACAGGCGTTACATGTCTCTGATTCAACGACCGTCAAAAACGAAAACCTATGTTTTTGCCATACCTTTCGTCGCCGACCGCACCCTGTTTGACTACGAACTGGGATAAACGTCATCCCAGTTAATTCATATCGTCTACAACTCGTCGGATCGGCTTGCTCATGGCCCTGACTTTCACATCATCTACGACGGCGCGCGAACCAATGTAGAGCCTGCTGTTGTCGCTGGAGGAGATGAGGGAACCGTGCGTATAAGCCATTGCGGACATTGTGCGCGGTCATTCGGATGGGCAGGAGCGGCACCCAGCCCACCTGCCACCAATTCAGCAATGACGGAAACGCTGCTGCACGCTCATCTGTGTGGGCATCAGTCCATCCGTTGCGAACAAGCCTGTGATCTGCCAGGACACCCCCCTGACATTGCCTTTTTCGTAATCCGCAGTGCAGGGAAATAGCCGATTGGCTCATCTGATCGGCAAGCCCGAGCCCGTTGCGGGATCGGAAACAGCAGCCACTTGGAGACCAGCCGCACCTCGCATTTCGAGAGCCCTGTTTAGTCGGTCTGACGGGCCGTGATCGGCGGGGACCATAGGCAACAGGGGATGAATGATGCTCGCCCCCATCAAGATATGCATGGCTTGGTTGATCAGGCCAGTCGGCACGCCTGGTAGGACCGCTTCGATATCTTCGAATTTCGCAGGTCCATGCGTTAGCCGCTGCAGAATCGGGCTGACAACCGTTGCCGGCATTTCCACGGGACCGATCCGAGTTTCCAGCGTTACTGGCCCTCTGACGGGCGCACCCGGCATCGCACGGAATGTCAGGGCCTGCAGAGCTGTTAGATGGGCAACCGGATCGAGCGGGTCAAACTCGCGCATATAGAGGTCCCGCCGCAGCGACTGGTTACGTGCGATATCCTTGACTGTTTCGTGCAGGCACGGCTCCTTGATACCCGCCAGGATGCCCAGGACATTGCCCGGCAGGGAAAGACTGTCGATATTCTCGATCGGAGTTGCGCTGCCGACGAACGTAAGGCCGCGGCGCGACGCAGCTTGAATCACGGCTGCTACATGCTGCGCTTCGAAAGCAACGTTCAGATACTCGTGGGCGATGTAGGCGGGATCGTCACTCGAAAGGCGTGTCAGCATCTGGCTTGCGGTCGGATTTGCAACAAAGAAGCCAGCGCCGGCCCTACGCAGGCTCTCAAGAAGTGCGACCCCGTCTCCAATCGCATCCGGTAGCTCCTTGTTGTTCTGGTTTACGGTCAGTTGAACGATATTGCGAAACGTATCGAAGGTCGCTGCACCGGGTTGGCTCATATAATGCAGATAGACTACTCCATCTCTTGCTAGGTGGTTTTCGGCAAAACCCAGGATTGCATCCCTAATCGGCTGCTCCACCCATGAATAGATGCCATGGGCGACGATGAAGTCGAACTTTAAGAAATCGGTCCCGAGGTTTGCCAGATCGTAGTGATGGAACGTGATATTTTCCAACTCGGCTTCGGATGCCAAGCCTCGTCCAGTTGCGATGTGATCGAGGTTGATATCTATACCGACGAACTGCATGGAGGGATTGGCGGCCGCCAGCCGGCAGAGATTATAGCCACCCCCGCAGCCGAGTTCGCAGTAGCTTGTACGCGTGACCGACGGTGCCCGAATGCCGAGCGCGACAAGCGTGGCCGAGAGCCAGACCGGTGACAGTTCCAGCTGGAATTTGTCCGGGTATGAGATCTCGGTAAAGTAGCCGTTGGTGACGCCGGTCATGGATGTTTCCGATGGAGAGAAGCCGCCTTCATCGGGCGGTTCCAGTTTATGACACTTGCCGCGTGAAGGACGCTAGAAGCGGGCCGAAAGCGACATAAAGAACGTCCGCCCGGGTTCGTTATAGGTATTTGCGCCCGCCGAGTTGCCACTTCCCTCACGAAACACCCGCTTGTCAAAGACGTTGTTGACACCGGCTCCGAACCTGAACGTTTCGTTGATGTCGTAGTTCATCGAGACGTTGACGAGCGTGTAGGGATCGCGGTCGAGCTGGTTGTCGACTGTGCCTCCCGTGGTCGCAGTCAGACTCGGTGACTCCGTCTTTCCATAATGAGTGGCTCCAAGCGTCAGCGAAAGATCTTCTCGAGCCTGCCATTCGAGCCAAGTGTTGATCGTGTATTCCGGGACCAACGACAGCGCCTGGCCGTTTCTCTTGTCCTTAGACTCGATCATGTAGGTGGCGTTGGTCGACCAAGTCAGCACATCGTTGAGCGGCACCGCAAGGTTGCCTTCAAGACCCGAAACGACCGCCTCCGGAACGTTGTACCATTGGAAATACTGCGCCGAATTCGACACGCCCTGCGGCACGACGCCTGCAGCGATACGGTTTTTGTAGTCATTGTGGAAGTAGGTAAGGCCAGCGTTCCAGCCGGCATCATCGGTGTAGTTGACGCCAATTTCCTTGTTGATGGCGATTTCCGGCTCAAGGTCCGGATTGCCTACGACATAGCAACCGCTGCCGAGGTTCGGAAAATCCACCGGGCATCCGTTGCCCATCGAGAAATAGACGTAGTTGGGGTTGAGCTGGAACAGGTTCGGCGCCTTGAACGCCCGGGCGATGCCGGCCTTCAGAGACACGGTTTCGGTGAGGTCGTAGGATGCGTTGAGGCTGGGGCTCCAGTTCGCACCGAACTCGCTGTGATGATCGAAGCGCAGGCCCGGCGTTAGGACAAGCTTGTCCGTTACCTCGATATTGTCCTCACCGTAGAGACCAACGATCCATGCATTGCTTTTCGGATCGCGGCCTTCGCTTGGTGTGCCCGGGATCGTCACGCCGGTGTTGACCGCCTGCCGGGTTGAGACCGGATCGTCCATCCACTCGCCGCGGAATTCGGCACCGAGTGTCAGCGTCTGCGGCGGGCCGATTTCCAGCGGAACGTTCCACTCCGACTTGGCGGTCAGGTTGTCGAGACGGCTGGTGCCGAACTCGGCAGTGTTGATCGCACCTTCGGAACTCCCGGCCAGCCCTTCCAGCAGGCGCTTGTTATAGGTTCGCTCCCACTGAATGTAGCTGTTGGAATCCCCGAAATCATAAGTGCCCCGATGCGTCGCGGAAAGGGTGCCGCGCTTCAGCACGTTGGTTTCCTTGCCGATCATCGAATCGAGGACCTCGTTGGTTCCCGAAAGCTGGCGGTCACCGGTAAAGATGTTGCCCTGCCGGCTGAATGCGGCTTCGAGGTCGAAGGCATGATCGGCGCTCGGCTCTATCGTCAGGATGCCGCGAATATCCTTGTTGGTAACACCCTCGCGTCCCGCCGCTGCTACCGCAGTCGGATCGACGGTGGCGCCCGCGTTAATGTCGGAATCGTCTGCATCCGTCTTGGCGACGTTGCCGAGGAGCTGGAACGACATAATATCCGTAAGCGGCCCGCCGATGATGAAGCTGCCGCGGCGGGTGCCTCCTTCGGCCGAATGCTGCGGAATGCTCAGATAGGTCGAGACAGAGCCGGAAAACGCGTCGGGCTTCTTGGTGATGATGTTGACGACGCCGCCAGCCGCACCGGAGCCGTATCGTGCTGCGGCGGGACCGCGGATCACTTCGATACGCTCGATGGCTTCCGGCGGCACCCAGTTGGTGTCGCCGCGGGAATCGCGCTCGCCAGCACGGCCCATGCGCACCGCGTTGCGAGAAAGGACCGGCTTTCCGTCGATCAGGATCAGCGTATTTTCCGGTCCCATTCCACGCAGTTCGATCTGCCTCTGGTTGCCGCGCTGGCCCGACGCCGTGGTACCCGTCAGGTTAGCACCCGGCATCTTGCGAATGATTTCCGAGATGTCGTTGGCCGGCGGGTATTTAACTATATCGTCTGAGGGAATGGTCGATACCCCGGGGGCCTGCTTCAACTGCTCGTCTGCAGTCAGCACGATCGGCTCGAGCGTAGTTTCGTCCTGCTCGCCAGTCGACCGCTGCTGGGCGCTGGCATTGGTTGCGCCGAGCAGGCACAGCAGACCGAGCGCGGTTGCCGACAGATATCGGTTGGCTCGAACTTCGGAAGAGGAAAGACGATCGGCATTTCGGATATCAAGCAATGTGTACGCCCCCGCGATACATGACAAAAGAAGTCATCTTTTGTTTTGCGGTGCGATACAAATCAATCGCGATGTTTTAAACCCGTTCTAAATTGAGCAGGACGCAATTCCCGCTGGCCCAAAAGACGTGACAGGGCGCGATCCTCCTTCAAACCGCACCGCAGGGCATCGTTCAATTGTTGCGCTTTCGCGTTGCCCAAAGCTCGGTTGCATGTTCAAGGCATGTGTCGAAGCGCATCTCCCGGTTTGCCGAAAGCGACAGGAAGGCGACGGCCGCAGTGTGGATGATGATCGATTCGGCCTTCGGATCGCGTGCGGCACCGGTCCAGACGGCACGCCAGTATTCCCGCTGGGTAAGAATGCAGGTCGTGCCCGCGCGGCCCGTCTTGAAAGCGGGAACGATCGTATCGAGGCTCTCGCCATTCACCAGGCGGTATATCTTGGCGGCCTTGTCGGGCGTGAATTCCGCGATGTCGCGCGTCGATCCGATCACCGCGATATTCCTGGTTTCCTGCGCCTGCGCTACATCTCGGTAGAGATCGCGCCGTGAAGCCTGAGAGGCTCCGACGATGGAAGCCGCTGCCGAAAAAGGATTGATCATGTTGGCCGCGGCGTTGAGGGGATTGCGCATTTCGAACAGTGGATAGAGGCCGAGCAGGCTCCGCACCTGCGGCACGAGAGCGCCGAGCGGTACATATGCGATGTTGCTCGCCTTCAGCGCCGCATCTACCTCCGCTGCCGAAAGGCAGACGGCGATACCGGCATCCTGCGCTGCCGTTTCCAGCTTTCCGCTGTCGGCACCGGATCCGAAATGGCCATGCAAAAGAACCCGGTTGCCGGCCATGGCGACAAGCCGGGCCGCATGGATGAACCACGGCGAAGTTTGCAGCCGGGGCGAGACGTAGGCTGGCCAATCCAGGTCGGGCTGCGTCGACCGTGCACGCAAGCCAACGACTGCTTGACGCATCGCGTCGGCAAAACCGGCGAGCTCGCTGGCACTTGGCCCACGGTACTGGATGGTCATCAGCAATGCGCCAACCTGCAACGGATCTGCCTGCCCCTGCAGAATGATGCTCAATGCATCGCGGGCTTCAGAATGGGTCAGCGGCCGGCTGCGTCCAGGGCCTGGGGCGGTGGTAGCGATGTAGCGTGCAAGCCGGCGATGGGGATCGGCATTGTCGCCGATTGCTGCGATACGCCTTGCAATGCCGATCGGCGTCGGTGCTCCGTCCAACCGGTCCGCAGGCGTCACCGCGAGCGGCGCAGGTACCATTGCACCCTTTCCGAGCCAACCCTGATCCGCGCCGATCGCAGCCGTCGGTTCCCGGACCAGCACCGGAGACACAGGAGGCGTGACGGTCGACGATCCATCCGGCATTCCGCTGCGCGACGATTGATCGGTGTCCAGGCTCCTGGCGCGAAGGCCTGACAAGGATCCCGCAGGAGCAAGCAGCGCCTCGGCTTCCGCACCCAGTGCCCGGACTCTAAGGCGCAGCGATTCTGCGAACGGTGTCGGCCGCATTCCTCTGCCCGTGCGGACAAGAATGAGGTCGCCATAGTGACTGCGAAGCTCTCCCAGAATGCGGCTGACGGCGGAAACCTGCAGGCCGAGGCAATCTGCAGCGCGACTGACGCTTCCTTCGCGAAGCAACGCATCCAGGGTGACCAGAAGCTTCATCTGGTTGATGGCCCCTGGCCGATCGCGTGGCAGCTTTTCAGTCGTTTGCTCTGCCCCCATCGTGTCTCCCCTGTCGCCCGATATTACTGGAACGAGCCATTCATTTTGCCCGCTGTTGTGCCCGCCATTTTGCCCGCCATTTTGCCCGCCAGGCAAATTAGAACCATTATAAATGTTGCATATTGACCGCCCGGATGTCTCTACATAACTATACCAATACTCTCAACTTATAATCGGGACTGCTCGCACGGATCCGGTTCTTCCGCTCCGCGACGAAAGGACGACACATGGCCATCCTCACTCTCACCAGCCGCGCAAACGCGGTTCTGGCAGGCGCTATTTCTCTGACGATGCTGGCTTTTTCGGCTTCCGCTGCCGACATTTCAGTCAAGCATGCCAGCGGGGAAACAACTCTGCGTGAACGGCCGGCCAAGATCCTTACCTATGATATCGCGGCACTCGATACGCTGACCGCACTCGGCGTCGAGGTTGCCGGTGTGCCGAAGGGCAACAAGCCGGACTACCTTTCGAAATATGCCGGCGACAAGGTTGCGACCATCGGCACGCTGTTCGAGCCGGATTACGAAGCCGTGGCTGCCGCACAGCCTGACCTGATCGTCGTCGCCGGTCGTTCACGCTCCAAATATGCCGAACTTGCGAAGATCGCCCCGACGATCGACCTGACTGTCGATCCGGAGAATTTTCTTGCTCAAGCTCAGGAGAATGTCCGCACACTTGCCCGCATTACCGGCAAGCAGGAGCAGGGAGATGCCCTGCTTGCCAAGCTAGCTTCCTCCACCGCCTCGCTTAAGGAAAAATCAGCCAAGGCCGGCAAGTCGCTTCTGGTGCTGACCACCGGAGGCAAGATGAGCAGCTACGGTCCCGGTTCGCGCTTCGGCATGCTGTTTACCGACTACGGCTTCCCCGCATCGGAAGAGGCCGGGATAACGAAGGGTACCCATGGCAAGCCCAGTTCGTTTGAATACATCCTGGAGAAGAACCCGGACTGGCTGTTCGTGATCGACCGCGATGCCGCCATCGGACGCGAAGGGGCGGCTGCGAAATTCCTCGACAATGAAGTCGTGGCCCAGACGACAGCTTGGAAGACTGGTCATGTGGTCTATCTGAATTCGACATCCTGGTATCTCGTCGGTGGCGGAATTACCGCGATGCAGGCTACGGTCGATCAGCTGACGGCAGCGCTCGACAAAATCTAATCATGAGTTCGGCAAGATTTAAAAGAAACCGCGCCGCCGCGCGGTTTCGATGTCTGGAATGCGCCGCGTGAAGCTTTTTGTATCTGCCCTGCTTATCACTTTCTGCCTCGCGACGTTGAGCCTGTTCGTCGGCGTCAGCGCTGTCTCGCCGCTGGAAATCGTTACCGGTTCGGCGGACGAGCAGCAGGTGCTAGTTTTTCTGGCAAGCCGCATTCCCCGCACTGCGGCACTTCTTCTCGCCGGCTGCGGCATGGCGATAACCGGCACGATCCTGCAGATGCTCGCCCGCAACCGCTTCGTCGAACCGTCTACGACCGGAACGGTGGAGTCGGCTGGCCTCGGCATGCTGACGGTCCTGGTCCTGGCCCCGGACATGCCGATCATCGCCAAGATGCTTGTCGCCGCCGTCTTCGCGTTGGCTGGCACCTCGCTGTTTCTGGCGATCCTGAAGGCGATGCCGTTCCGCTCGGTGCTGATGGTGCCGCTTGTCGGTATCATGCTGGGTGGAATGATCGGTGCCGTCACCACTTTCTTCGCTTACCGTTTCGACCTTTTGCAATCGATGGGTGCCTGGGCCAGCGGCGATTTCTCCACCGTTCTGCGAGGGCGCTATGAAATCCTGTGGATCGCCTTCGCCCTGACCGTTGCCGCCTATGTCGCGGCCGACCGTTTCACCGTTGCCGGGATGGGCGAGGAGTTTTCGACCAATCTCGGCCTCAACTACGGGAAGGTGCTTTCGGTGGGTCTCGTCATCGTCTCGATGGTGACGGCAAGCGTCGTCGTCACTGTCGGTGTCATCCCTTTCATCGGCCTGATCGTGCCTAATCTGGTCAGCATGGCGATGGGAGACAATCTCAGACGCAGCCTTCCATGGATCGGCCTCTGTGGCGCATTCCTGGTGCTCGTCTGCGATATCATCGGCCGCACCGTCAATGCGCCTTTCGAGATCCCCGTCGGCACCGTGCTGGGGGTGATCGGCAGCCTGTTCTTCCTCTATCTGCTCATGGGGAAGCGCCGCCGTGTCGCCTGAGAAGAAAAACAGCAAGGCGCTCGCCGCCATGGCAGTACTGGCGTTGCTCGCTTTGGTTTCGATCGTCGCTTTCATGACGATCGGCGCCAGGGGAAGCTGGTCATTCGTCTTCTCCTTCCGTGGAACGCGGCTCGCCGGCCTGCTGATCGTCGCCTATGCGATCGCTGTTTCGACCGTCCTGTTCCAGACCATAACCGGCAACCGGATCCTGACGCCGTCGATCATGGGTTTCGATGCCCTCTATGTCCTGCTGCAGACGGCGCTTGTCTTCGCGCTCGGCGCAACGGCTGTGACCGGCTTCGAACCAAGACTGATGTTCGTTGTCGAACTGGTCGTCATGGTGGGCTTTTCGCTACTGCTCTACCGCCTCCTGTTCGGGTCTGGCCGGCACAATATCCACCTCGTTGTCCTCGCCGGGATCGTGATCGGCGGGCTTTTCCGCAGCCTGTCCGGCTTCCTGCAACGGATCATCAGTCCGGATGATTTCGTGGTCCTGCAGGACCGGCTGTTTGCGAGCTTCAATCTGACTGATTCAACCCTGGTCGGCATCTCGGCTGTTCTTGTCGCCCTTATCACGTTTGCGATCTGGCGCATCTTCCACGTCATGGACGTGATGCTGCTGGGACGCGATACAGCGATTTCGCTGGGCGTCGACCACAAGGCGGTCACCACCATCATCCTCGTTCTGGTGGCGATGCTGATTTCAATATCCACGGCACTTGTCGGCCCCGTCACCTTTTTCGGCCTGCTCGTCGCCAACCTCGCCTATCTGGTGATGCCGGCTGCAAAACACCGATATACGTTGCCGGCCGCAGTGCTGATCGCGGTCATCTGCCTAGTCGGCGGCCAGACGATTCTCGAACGGGTGTTTGCCTTCGACACGGCGCTGTCGATCATCGTCGAATTTGCCGGCGGCCTGTTCTTCATCCTGTTTCTGCTAAAGGGTCATGTCCGATGATCGACATCCGAAACGTCAGCAAGTCCTACGGCGAAATGCTGGTCGTCGATGGCGTCACAATGTTACTGCCGAAAGGCGGAGTGACCTCGATCATCGGCCCCAACGGTGCCGGCAAGTCGACGCTGATGTCTATGATGGCCAGGCTGATGCCGATCGATAGCGGCTGCGTCCTGATCGACGGGCTGGATGTTGCGCATACATCGGGCGAAGTGCTGGCAAAGCGTATTTCCATCTTGCGCCAGGACAATCATCTCGCCGCAAGGCTGAGCGTCGTCGATCTCGTGACATTCGGCCGCTACCCCTACAGCAGGGGTCGCCCCACGATCGACGACCGCGACCATGTCGAGCGAGCGCTAACCTACCTCGGACTTCAGGATCTCAGGGACCGGTTCCTCGACGAACTTTCCGGTGGCCAGCGACAGCGAGCCTTCGTGGCGATGGCGCTGTGCCAGGATACCGACTACATGCTGTTCGACGAACCGCTCAACAATCTCGACATCAGACATTCGGTCTCAATGATGAAGCTGTTACGCTCGGCCGCACGCGAGTTCGGTAAGGCAGTTGTTGTCGTATTGCACGATATCAACTTCGCGTCCTGCTATTCGGACCATATCGTTGTGATGCGAGAAGGAAAGCTCTTCGCGCAAGGGGCTCCAGACGCAATTGTACGTGCAGAAATCTTGTCGGAGGTATACGAAACGGCAGTCACGGTTCATAAATTGGATGGCAGGCGAATTGTTACCTATTATTGACGAGCATAAAACGCTCTGTATTCACTTGTGGACCTAAGCGGCGGTCTTCTTGTTTGAGTAATGACGGATCGATAGCCAAAGTGAGATACCCAGGCTTTCGTTGCGGCCGACCTTATGCTCAGTCTTGCCAACTCAAAAATTCGTTCCGTGATGTACCGATACAAATAGTATCTGAGCTTCAACGGTGCTTGCATTCCGAGTATTAATAACGCGACTGAGGACGAAATGAGACACGAGATTTTCAGGGTGCGCCATGAACTGATAGTGCGGTCGCTTACTGTCCGCAGCCGCCAATATGTAACTCCGAAGATGTTGCGGCTGGTCCTCACCGGCCCCGAACTCGAAGGCTTCAAAAGCCTCTCTGCTGACGACCACATCAAAGTTTTCGCATTCGATTCGGCCGGCCGGGTAGAGCGGAGGGACTACACGCCGCGCCATTTCGACGTCTCACGCAACGAACTCACCGTAGATTTTGCGATGCATGAAGCCGGACCAGTTACTAACTGGGCGCGAGAGGCAGTCGTAGGCGACGCCGCGAAAATCGGGGGACCGCGCGGCTCCGTCGTCCTTCCCGAGGACTTCGACTGGTGGCTCCTGATCGGCGATGAAACTGCTCTCCCGGCGATCGGTCGCCGGCTAGGAGATCTTTCTAGAGGAACGAACGTAACTACGATGGTTTCGGTCTCTGGCCCCGAAGAGGAGCAGGTTTTCGCAACAAAGACAAACCACGAGGCGGTCTGGGTTCACCGACCCCTCTCTCAAGCCGACGATCCAAGCCTCTTAATGAAAGCGCTCGAGAAGTTCCAAATGCCGACTGGTGATGGCTTCATATGGATCGCAGCGGAAGCGGGCGTTTGCCGCGCTCTGCGCGAGTTCGTTCTGAGCGTAATGCGTCATCCACTGCAGTGGCACAAGGCCAGCGGTTACTGGGTACAGGGGAAAGCCGACGCGAACGAAAAGTTCGAACTTACTTGATCAAGGAGAATTCTGATGACACACCCCAGGTCGTGCGGTCGCTGAATCGGATCACACGCTGGATCCAACAGGGGCCTGCTTGGCTGCACTACGCATCTTCGTTCATCGCCGCGTTCAGACGAATGGACGGGTTCAACCCAGTCGACCGCGGGAATCGACGCTTCTCGGAATATGACCTTTGCGCCTGAAGCTCTGGGGGATTCCAGTCGGATCCTTAGAAGCGTTTCGGGGTTGAATCTGCTGCTGGATGAAACGAGAGCGGAATGTTCGTGAGTCAAAAGCCGCCGAGACTTTCTTGGC
Organism: Neorhizobium sp. DAR64862/K0K3; assembly: GCF_050500185.1. Classification (NCBI taxonomy): domain Bacteria; kingdom Pseudomonadati; phylum Pseudomonadota; class Alphaproteobacteria; order Hyphomicrobiales; family Rhizobiaceae; genus Neorhizobium; species Neorhizobium sp. DAR64862/K0K3. The sequence goes on along the minus strand of NZ_CP191450.1, from coordinate 149,311 downwards.
GCGGCCTTTTTGGGGTGATCTACTGAGTATGAAATCATACGCGTTGATGTGACCAGAACCTACGACCAGTCATCAGAGATCAAATCACTTAGATTCCTGAGGGAGTTGATCAGCTCATTAGTGGAGGAACGCTGTGTCAGCCTGCCGAGGGATTACCAGTTCGCGGGTCGATGAGCCTACGCCCTCCGCAATGACGACCAGATCGTACTGTTCGATCTTTCCGCTTGCGAAGGTAACCGAGACGGCATCTGCTACCTCCTCGCTCTCGATCGGGTCAAAGGGCGCAAGGTTGGCTTACACGAACCACGCTTCGGCAGCTGCCAGCAGTTTCTTCTCGTCTCGCGTTCCTTCTTGGAACAAGCGGAAAAGCAGCATCGCGAGCTCGTCGGGATGCGTGTCGTGTATCGGCACTGCCTGCGCAAATACTCTTTCGAGCAGAGCCAGGTCTTCCGGCCGGAGCAGAACATCAGAGGGAATTCTACCGCGTATAACGTAAGCTATTGTGAGGTGGGTCGATTGGCAGGTGTTCGTGGAAGTATGATGAGCGCTACCACTTCGTCGTTGGCTCGTTCTCGCCAGACTGACTAGGCTGCCACTGTTCACAGAAACACGACACAGACTTTACTGCGGTGTGCAACAGAGTTGGGTCTTGCCACACGGGCGCCGAGCGGCAGCGAACGCGCCGCCCAGCGAGATCATGCTTCGCTCGGCTCCCTTGGTGCAGGCGGTTGGGAATGACGAGGCGACATTCCGGTTATATGCCGGGCAGCTTCAATGGCGCTCTCGGTTGAATGCAAACCGATGATGTTTTCTGTACTGAAAACCATATCACCTTCCACTTGGTGCGGGTCTGGCAGCGGCTGAAGATGCGACCGTCACATTCGATCCGCTGGCAAGTTGTGTGACAGCGGGAATCAACCCTATGCATTAGTGCAGGCATGTAACGCCACGCTTAACGTTACGCCAACCATGTCGGCGGCATAGGAGGCTCCGTAAAGAATCCTTCAAACACCTCCCTGTAAGCTTTGACTCAAGGCAGGCAGAGCAATGCAGATCGATTTACAAACTCTCTGGTACTTAACAATCGGAACGCTGCTGGTGTCAGCGTCGCTTCTCCTTTGGGAAAGGCAGGCTCATCCAGGTCGCGCACGCGTGCTCGGTGTTATGGCCGCGGCTCTCTTCGCGTTCGTTCTCGGCTGCGCACTTGCAATGAACCGCAGCCAAATCCCGGTCGCGCTCGGCATGGGGGCGACGAACATCCTGATGATGTTGGGCTACCTTTTGGTCCTCAACGCCATCGCCGGCCTCGACGGTCACCGATATGTCTGGTCGTCTGCTGGAGCGCTAAGCCTCCTGGCTCTCGCCTGGGCGATCGCTGGCACGCACTTCCCGGCCGCCTTCTGGAACCATGTCTCGTCTGTCCCCATCGCGCTGACCTGCGGCCTGACATCTTGGATACTTCTGCGCAGCCGCGCGGTTCAGGGACTGCGCTCACGTCCGATCGCAGTAGCGATCTCGGCCGTCCATGCCGTGTTCTACCTCGGCCGCGCGTTCATCGCCCCTCTTCTCCTTCAACAGTACGGGCCGGCAATTCTTTCCACTATCGGGAAGGCGACGATGTACGAGGCCGTCTTGTACTCGGTAGCGATGCCGATGTCCTTTCTGATGATCGTTCGAGAGGAGGAGAAGCAGCACCTGATCCGCCTTTCGCAAACCGATCAGCTGACCGGGCTCGCGAACCGCCACGCCTTTTTTGAGCAGGCAGCTCGGATCATCAGGGAGCGGCAAGGCCACCCCGTCTCCCTGCTTGCCTTCGACCTCGACCACTTCAAGGCGATCAACGACCGTCACGGCCATCCAGTCGGAGATCAGGTTCTCAAGCTGTTCGCAGAGACCGCCCGCGAAGAAGCGGGACCCGACGCGCTTCTTGTCCGGCTGGGTGGTGAGGAATTTGCCGCACTCCTGCCAAGGTGCGACCATCATCAAGCTCTCAGTCGTGGCACGGTGATCGCACGCCGGTTCGCCATCGCAGCCGCGCGAGCAGAGGGCCTGAAGACGGAGGCGACCGTCAGTATTGGTCTTGCGGCACCGGACTGCCATGACCTCGCAGGGATGCTCGCGAGCGCCGATGGCGCTCTGTACCGAGCAAAAGCCCTTGGTCGGAATCGCGTCGAGACCGCAAGCCCAAACGAATTTCCGCTGAGGTCCGAGCCGTTCGAGTCGCGGATCGCGATGAATGGCGTGTGCTAATTCGATGTCGCGTTTTCGAACGAGAGCACCATCGCGTTACAGCTCTCAGTCGATTGTGCCAGTACCAGCCTACGGCGGAAGTTTCCTGAACGATCCACGTATCAATCGATACCGTAGCTATTGGCAGGTTGGTGAAGCAACTTGCTTGGAGTAGGCACCCTCACCGTCACCGTGTCTGACAACCGCAGCTCGAGCCATTGAACCAATTTACTGACGTACCTGCGCGATCGGCCGGTCTGAGCAAGCAAGAGTTGTCAGGGTGCCGAGCAAGTCACGGCAGTAAGTACATACCCGCAACAGCCTGCTTGCCTAACCCTCCACGACAATAGACAATTTGGGTAACGTCAGCGGCCGCTCTTCGGCATTTCTCCAGTAAGCTTATTGCGCCAACCCCGGCCTCCTCATCTACCTAAGCAACATCTAATATTCGTTCAGCAATCACTAACTTTGTCGCCAGGAACCCTCATATTTTCGGAAATGAAGCTATTGTTGAGTAATATCTTCCACTTACTTTCGGACAACTCGCACTGGTAGGCCGTCATGTCACTTGCTACACTTTCACCGAACAGGTCTGCACAGTATTCCCCTGGAACGCCGAGTGCCGAGCAAGTTCTTGAAAACTTGCCGCATCCCGTCCTTGTCGCCGACGCCGATGCTATCGTCATATACTCAAATTTGGCAGGCCAAATTGTATTCGGAGCAGTTGTTGGATGTGACGTACACTCGCTGTTTCCGGGCTCTACGTTTTGGCTTACAGGCACCCCATCCGCTATCCTGACCTTATTGAACGGCGAGAAGTTCGAGGCAGCGTTTGCTCCCCTCGGGGAAGGGCGCTTCCTTATCGATCTGCGACCTTCAAGCGAGGCACCAGCCGCCGAGATGCAAGAAACCCTGGACGAGCTGACTGGTCTTAAGAAGCGCAACGCACTTCTGTCCCAACTCTCTCTTGCTCTAAGCGACGGTCCGGCTGCCTCGTCGGTCGCCATTCACTGCCTTGATCTCGATCGCTTCAAAATGGTCAACGACACGCTTGGACATGCGGTGGGCGACCTCCTGTTGAAGAAGGTTGCCGACCGCCTGACGGCTGCTTGTCGCAAGGGTGACATCGTTGCTCGGTTAGGCGGAGACGAATTCGTTGTCCTGCAGCATAACGTCGATGAGGAGGTGGCGGCCGTGACGCTCGCATCTCGCCTCGTGGACCTCGTCGGCCGCACATATGTCATCAACGGCCACACGATAAATATCGGCGCGAGCGTCGGCGTCGCACTTGGGACCAATGCGATCCAGCCGCGTGACCTACTGCGCAATGGTGACCTTGCTCTGTACGAGGCCAAGAAGGCCGGGCGTGGCCGTTACCGCATGTTTGAGAGCGGCATGGATGCTCTGCTTCTCGGTCGCCGCGAAATGGAGATTGATCTACGTCGTGCGTTGGCGCTCAAACAGTTTAAGCTGAACTACCAACCGTTTCTCAACGTCACCACCAATAGCGTGGACGGCTTCGAGGCACTTTTGCGCTGGCAGCATCCGATCAAGGGTAATATCCCGCCCCTTTCGTTCGTTTCACTTGCTGAAGAGAATGGCTTGATCGTGAAGATCGGCGAGTGGGTGCTGCGTACTGCCTGTATCGAAGCTATGTCCTGGCCAGGGGAGATGATCGTTGCTGTCAACGTCTCACCGCTTCAGTTCAAGGCCGACACGCTGCTGGAAACAGTCGCATCGGCGCTTAAGAACTCGGGATTGCCACCTCAAAGACTGGAAATCGAAATCACCGAGGGTGCGCTGCTCGATGATACTAACAACGTTATTCAGACGCTGAGGGCCCTGCGCGATCTAGGTGTTAAAATTTCGATGGATGATTTCGGGACCGGCTATTCGTCGTTGAGTTATCTACAGAAGTTCCCATTCAACAAGATCAAGATTGATCGCTCCTTTGTTGCCGGCGACGACGCTGATAGCGAGGCAATCCTTCGATCGATCGCAAGTCTCGGCACGAGCCTCGGCATGGCCATCACAGCCGAAGGCGTCGAGACTGCTGAACAGCTGGCGCGTATTCGCGGCGAGCGATGCACGCACGTCCAGGGATATCTCACCGGTCGGCCAATGGGAACGGCTCAAATCCCTGCCTTTCTGGCGCAAAACGATTTAGAGAAAAAGGAATTCAAGCATGGCTAGTGGCATGTACCGGCTCGTCTATTATAGTCGTAATCATATCGCCCACGACGAAGCGGTATTTGCTTCGAATGTCGACGAGATCCTGGCCAAAAGCCGGGTGAACAACGAGCGCAACGAGATTACCGGCGCGCTCCTGTTTAATGCCGGGTGCTTTGCCCAGGTCCTGGAAGGGCCTCTGGACAGAGTAGAAGCCGCATTCGAGCGTATCCAACAGGACGAGTGACACGGTGATGTCTCGCTGCTTGCGCTAGACCCAATAGGCCATCGGTCTTTCCCGAACTGGGCAATGGGCTTTATCGGACGATCGGATATGCTCGCTGAGCGCTTCGCCGGTATCGGTTCCTCGAGCGGGTTCGACCCCTCCCGACTGAGTGGCGATGAAATCCATTCGCTGTTGAAAGAGCTCGCGATTGAGGAAGAGGCCGCTTAGGTTTCTGATGGTAAGAAAGCGACTGCCATGACGATCTCAATATAAGCTATTTCGAGCATACGCACAGAGTTCGAAAGCTTAGTTTATTCATATCTCAATTCTTTTACCGCACTAGGTAATCCCGGGAGTGCAAGCCTTGGATGAACGTCAGATGATCAAAATAGAAGAGGCTAATCGTCTCGATGCTTTGTACAACCTCGATTTGCTGGACACACCAGTAAGCGAGAGCTTTGATCGCATCACAAGGATGGCGAGCCTAATATTCAATCTCCCGATCGCAGCTGTCTCCTTAACCGACGTTGATCGGCAGTGGTTTAAGTCTCGTGTCGGCGTTGATCATCAAACCATACCCAGAGATCGAGCCCCCTGTGCCCAGGTTGCTGAAAGCACCGAGGTCCTGGTGATCCCAGATATGGCGAAGGATGATTGTTACAAGTACAGCCCGCTTGGCAAAAGTGGCATACGCTTCTACGCCGGGGCCCCCTTGGTCACCCGCGACGGGTTTGGGCTCGGGGCGCTGTGTGTTCTCGGGACATTGCCCCGAGAAACAACCACCGAAGAAATTGCATCACTGACGGACCTTGCAGCCATGGTCATGGCACAGATCGAGTTGCAACATGCCTTCGGACGCATCGATCCGATAAGCGGCTTACCGAACAGAACACAGTTTTTGGACGACATCAGTGACATCGGGCAGGATAATACCGGCGACATGCAGCGGTTTGCGGTTCTCATAGACCTGGCCGAAACCAAACAGATCGACCACCTGTCTCGTGTGCTTGGTCCTGCGGAGATTGATAGAGGCGTCAGGGAAGCCGCACGGTTCTTGAGGATGAGATTGGATGGACGCACTGCCTATCATATTTCGGCAACTCAGTTCGCGGTCGTAACGACCGAACGCGTCCGGGAAAAGTGCATCGATGATGTCACTGCCCTGCTTCTGGGACTGCAAGCGGCTTTAAGCTTCCAGTTCATGATGACACCCGTTGCAGGCATGGCGCCATTTGGTTCTGGTATTGATCCGGATGACCTCTTGAGGGCTATGGGTAGCGCTGCTCAAGATGCGCGCCTGAACGGCATGCAGGTTGATGTTTTCTCAGCCGAAAGCGATGACAGACACCGTCGCAGTTTCAGGTTGCTACAGGATTTTGATTCAGCTTTACTGGCTGAGGGGCAATTGTCGCTGGTATTCCAGCCGCGCCTCTCACTTGCGACCGGGCAGTGCGTCGCACCTGAAGTGCTTTTGCGCTGGTACCACCCTGAACTGGGGAGCATATCTCCAGGGGAGTTCGTCCCTATTATTGAGAGCTCGACGCACGTCAGAGATATGACCAGCTGGGTTCTTGATACGGCGCTTCGTCAGGTACGCTCGTGGATAAAACAAGGACTGACGGTCCCTATATCTGTCAACGTCTCGGCGGCAAATCTGGAAGAAGAGGACTTTGTAGAACGGGTGATCGTAGCGCTGCTTCGCTACGGCATCCATCCATCGCTCCTTGAATTGGAAGTCACCGAAAGCGCGGTAATGAAGGATGCGGGCGCTGCATTGCAGAAATTGCAGGCTTTGGCCGACGCCGGCATTACCCTTTCGATCGATGACTTCGGAACCGGCTACAGCAGTTTATCATACCTCCAAAGGTTGCCCACGACGGTCGTGAAGATTGACCAGTCGTTTGTCAGAAATCTTGACGTTGGAGAGCGTGACGAAAGTCTCGTCCCCTCAATGATCGCGCTATCTCATGACCTCGGCTATCGGGTTGTGGCAGAAGGCGTTGAAACGGCTCAGGCAGCGGATGCATTGACGGACATGGGCTGTGATGAAGCACAAGGATATCTCTACTCAAAACCGCTAACCGCGCGATCCTTCCAACATTGGTTCTTGTCCAGGACAGAACCTGCCAAGGTTGCGTAAGATGATTGCGGAACTTCTCACGAGCACAATTCACAAGCAAACGCACTACAGGCAGGCAACGCCCCACCAGACGACCGCGGCCCCGATACCTAGATCGCTGCACCACACGTGCAAGATGCGCAAACATAAAAGATGACCGTTGGTATGATACAGACTTTTTACCGGCCATGCTCGTAGCGATGATGCAAAGCCCTTTTGGGCCCTACGCGTCAGGACTATTCACAAAACATCTACGCACGGAGTATCAACTGCGCGCGTATGCATTTCTAATGGCGCCCTCAGTCGGGTAAGCATTGATTATTCATATCGAGGCACAGCTAGAGCTCGTGTCGGGCTGGGCAGAGCGTAGTCGTTGCTCGCTATCATGACCCTGTTTCGGCCTGAATGCTTCGCTTTGTAGAGTGCCTCGTCAGCTCGGCGATAGGCTTCACTCAGTCCGTCAAAAGACTTGAGTGTCGAGATACCGAAACTGGCAGTGACCTGAAGGTCATCTGGAAGGCCAGGCAAGGCCATGGTTGCTGTGCGCAGCGTCTGAGCCACACGTACCGCGACTTCGATTTCCGTGTTAGGCAAGAACACCGCGAACTCCTCACCTCCTATGCGCCCGGACGCGGCATTTTCAGGAACCGATCTACTTAACATTCGTCCGAAACCCTGGATCACCAAGTCACCGACATGGTGGCCGTAAGCATCATTGATCCTTTTGAACCGATCGAGGTCGCAAAGGACAACGGCGTGCTTCCCTTCGGGATATTTCGCTAAGATCGAAGCGACACGCCGGTCAAGGCCCCGCCTGTTAGCCAGAGAGGAGAGCATGTCGCCCTCTGAATTGCTCCTCTCGTCTGCCATGATATCCAACACAAGTGTGGTAAGAAGTGTTAGTCCGACAGCGACGACCAGCACAGCAGTCACGCCTTGTGAGATTATAGCGTAGTTTGTGTGAATGTAGTCCTTGGCCGTAGCACCAGACCCGACAAGCACGGCGAACCCCGCTTTCATCAAAAAATGAAAGCTGGTGAATAAAAGCAAGCCAGTAAGGAAGCGGTCAATTGCCTGACGCCTCTGCGATGTAAGGAGTGACCAGACGCTGAGGAGAAATACGATCGCGAACGGGCTTTGGTACAAGACAGCTTGCGTCATGCTTCCACGAGGTAAGTCGTATATGGCGCAAGACAACCCAAGGCACGCAAGTACAAATCCTAGAACTGCCAACGTGTTTGGCCGATGCCCGTGAAGACGACAGATGCCAACCGCAAGCAGTACCATCCCAACTAGCAAGGTCGAAAAAGCGCCAAGCGCCCAGAACTTCGTCATCGACGCGTAAGCCACCAACAGCTCACAGATCGCTGAGAGAGAAGCGACACCGAATCCTGCTGCCAGCCATAGCGTAGCTATTCGAGAGCGGCTGCGGGTTGCAACGGCAACAAATACCGTACTGAACGATACGGCTATAATAAAATTCACTGCTAGAAAGAAAGCTGCGCCGTTCATGTTTGTCACTATCAAAGTTCCGCGCGCACAACTCGCACTAGCGTTAGACATAACAAAGAAAGGTAAAAGCATGGTAAGTCCTTCGCCATTGTAGGACGATGCAGTGGGGGACCGACCAGTGTAGTCTTGCCCATCGATGGCGGATATCTAATCGACTGAAGGAAGTCGGCATGTTTCAGCCGCTTGGTGTGACTTTGGGTTTGCAGCATCAAGCGCAAACCTGGCGCGGCGCGAAAGTCGAACGTGCCGTACACGCGCGGCCAAGATCGTTTCGTCGCAAGGGTCAGATTTTTTTGGTGGCGCCGCGGCAAACGCCTGATGCCAATCTACGTACTCAGCGTTTCGCGTCTTCCTTTTCTATTTGCAACAGTTTAATAATATTCCATGACTACCTGCTATCGGCGGGCACACCGCCGCCGGCACGCCACCCACCCTTTGAGATCTGGATAGAAGTCCCGGCGCAGCTGGCGAAAGCTGCACCTGGCTGTCGATGCCAATAGTGGCGAGATCATTGCACATAGTTTGACAGATCAGGAAACCGGCGATGCCTCGCAGCTGGAGCCGTTGCTGGATGAGATCGACCAGCTAACGGCTGATGGAGCTTATGATGGCACTCCAACCTACGAATCTGTCCTGCGTCACAGTTCCGGCGCAAGGGTCGTCATTCCACCGCGCTCGAAGGCGGTTGAATGGATCAACGCCCAAGCGCCCTGCCAGAGAGACGAACACTTAGCATCTATGCAGGCAGATCGTCGGCTAAATTGGCAGACGAGCTTTGGTTGAAACCGCGATGGGTCGATACAAGAGCGTCATCGGCCCGCGGGCCCTTTACCGTTGAACAAGCCATTGCGGAGCCGCCAATGCTGACGAGTGGCTGCGCGAAATCCCCCTAAGATCATTTGGGATTCAAGCGTCACCGGCGCCGAAGTCGATCCCGACCATCCCCTCGTTGCCGCCACGCGATTGTCGGTGCTGGCCGTCTCAGGACAAGACCCCTGGATCAACCCGATGCATACCGGGAGCGACATCCGAAACCCGATTGTCCAGAAAGGGATTCCGACAAGCGGTCTTGGACCGCTCTGCGCAGACCTCAGCCGGAATGGGGGGCAGACGAATGGGTCAGCGCCGATGATCACGTGCGGTTCGTAGCAGCCACAGCTGCCATCATTGCTCAGTGGTGCGGTTGTTGTACGCTCTTAACTGGCGACAGCAGTCTCGTCTCAAACAATCCCGAGTGCTTTCATTTTCGAGGCGAGGGTTGTCGGCTTCATGTCCAGGAGTTCGGCTGCGCCGCCTTTGCCTGAGACCTTGCCGCAGCGCTGCAGGGCATTGCTGATATTGTCCCTGTCGCGCTGTCGCATCTCGGCATCGGTGAGGACGGTTCCGCCGGGATCTGACGGTCGAGGCTGCGCCTTGCGGAGCGCGGGTGCGTCCGGAAGGTCGAAATCCATGCGTCCCTGTCGTGACAGGATCGCTGCCCGTTCAATCACATTTTGCAGCTCGCGGACATTTCCCGGCCAGGCGTATCGCTGCAGCGTCTGGATGTTGGCGTTCGACAGGGTCAGTTCGCGGCGATGGGCGACGCTCTGACGTCCCACGAAATGCTGGGCGATGAGCGGAATGTCTTCTCGCCGGTCCCTGAGCGGCACGGATTCGATCGGGAACACCGCCAGACGGAAATAGAGGTCCTCGCGGAATTCCCGGTTTTGCACGGCTCGCTTCAGATCGAGATTGGTGGCCGCGATGATGCGGACATCGACCTTGCGGGTGCGCTCCTCGCCGACCCGTTCGAACTGGCCCTCCTGAAGGATACGCAAAAGCTTCCCCTGGAGTTCGGATGGGATTTCCCCGACCTCGTCGAGAAACAGCGTTCCACCGTCAGCCAGTTCGAAGCGACCGATTCGATCGCGCATTGCCCCGGTAAAGGCTCCCCTGACGTGGCCGAAAAACTCGCTCTCGAACAGCTCGCGCGGAATGGCAGCGCAGTTGACGCGGATCAGCGGCCGATCCTTGCGGCTGCTCGCCTCGTGGATGGCACGGGCAATGAGTTCCTTGCCCGTGCCTGATTCACCCGTGATCAGCACAGTGGCATCGGTCGGCGCAACCAGAGCAACCTGGCGCAGCGTCGCTTGGATGGCCTCGGAGCGTCCGACGATTCCGGCCGTATTGGTCTCGATACGGATTTCTTCCTGCAGATAGGCGTTTTCCAGTTCCAACCGCTGTCGCAACTGATCGACCTCAGTGAGCGCCAGATGCAGCTTCTTGTCCGCCTCCTTGCGCTCGCTGACATCCCGAAAGACGATGACCGCGCCGACGATGACGTTGCGATCACGGATAGGCGTCGAGGTATATTCCACCCACACCGGCGTACCATCCTTGCGCCAAAATACCTCATCGTGGACGCGGTGCACGGCGCCGTCGCTGAATGCCGCATAGATCGGACACTGGTCATGCGGATAATGGCTGCCGTCGGGTCGGGTGTGGTGGATGATCGTGTGGATGTCGCGGCCGGAAAGCTCCTCGGCCGTCCAGCCCAGGAGGCGCTCGGCGACTGGATTGACGAATGTGGTCTTGCCCTCGGCATTGACGCCGTAGATGCCTTCGCCGGCGGCGCGCAGGATCAACCGGTTCTCCCGCTCGATATCCCTGAACACCCGCTCGGCCCTTTGCCACTCGGTTAGACCTCCCCCCATGAAATCCTCGGCGGCATCGTCGATGGTACGGCGCTGTCTCTCGCCGAGATCCTCGATGATCAGCAGGATCAGGCGTCTGTCGGTACTCTTGTCGATCAGTGATCCGATACATTCCACATGCAGCTTGCGACCAAGCGCGTGGCGCGGGAGAAGCCGCGTCGTGCGGTAGGTACCTTTCGCGAGAACGGCCTGGGTAAAGACAATCAGTGTCGGCAGCTGCTCGGCGTGAAGATCGCTCACCTTCGTCTCGAGAAGGAGCGCGTGATCGTAGCCCAGCAGGCGACAGGCAGCGGCATTGGCGTCGACGATCGCATCCTGATCGGCATCGATGACGATCTGCGCCTGCGGCGACTGGTCGAACAAATCCTGGCGCAAGCTGAACATACGAAATCTCGTGACTGGGAATAACGAGATTTCGTTTATCACGAAAATTCGTCAGTTGGAAACATTCGTGAAACGCAAGCTTCTCTGCGTTTTGCCAGGTTCGGCAGGATCTGGCACGCGGCTTGCAAAGCTCCTCTGCAAAAAGGGAGCAGCACAATGTTCGACAATCCATTTGATGCCAAAACCGTATTGAAGTCGCATGGCTGCAGTTGCGGCCGTCACAGTAACGAGGCCGAGCACGCCTCTGCCATTCGCGCGACTGAGGTCGTCGATGGCAGCGAGAAGATGTATGAGAATGTTGTGGCTTCGGCGGTGCTGCGCGCGATGTTCCCGAGCGACGTCTCGCGTCGTGCCTTTCTGAAGGCAGTCGGCGGTGCGACGGCGGTCGCCGCGATATCGCAGGTGTTTCCGCTTTCCACAGCGACCGAGGCCTTTGCACAGACCGGCCCGCTCGAGAAATCCAAGCTCAAGGTCGGCTTTATCCCGATCACCTGCGCGACGCCGATCATCATGGCGCAACCGATGGGCTTCTATTCCAAGCAGGGCCTCGATGTCGAAGTGATCAAGACCGCGGGATGGGCGGTCATTCGCGACAAGACGATGAACAAGGAATATGACGCGGCCCATATGCTGTCGCCCATGCCGCTGGCGATCACCATGGGCATCGGCTCGAACCCGCAGGCCTATGCCGCGCCTGCGATCGAAAACATCAACGGTCAGGCGATCACGCTTGCCATGAAGCACAAGGATAGGCGCGATCCGAAGGACTGGAAAGGCTTCAAGCTCGCCGTCCCGTTCGACTACTCGATGCACAATTACCTGCTTCGCTACTATCTGGCAGAGCACGGGATCGATCCCGATGCAGATGTGCAGATCCGCGCCGTGCCGCCGCCGGAAATGGTTGCGAACTTGAGAGCTGAAAATATCGACGGCTTCCTCGGTCCTGACCCAATGAACCAGCGGGCGGTCTATGACGGGGTCGGGTTCATCCACCTGCTGACCAAGGAAATCTGGGACGGGCATCCCTGCTGCGCTTTCGCGGCGTCGAGCGAGTTCATCACGCAGATGCCGAATACCTACGCGGCGCTGCTGCGGTCGATCATTTCGGCCACCGCCTATGCGCATGATCCAAAAAACCGCAAGGAAATCGCCACCGCCATCGCGCCGGCAAACTATCTCAACCAGCCGGAAGTCGTTCTGGAGCAGATCCTCACCGGGACCTATGCGGATGGGCTGGGCAAGGTCATCCAGCAGCCTGGCCGGATCGATTTCGATCCGTTCCCGTGGCAGTCATTTGCCGTCTGGATCATGACGCAGATGAAGCGCTGGGGGCAGGTCAAGGGTGATATCGATTATGCCGGCATCGCAAACAAGGTGTTTCTCGCCACCGACACGGCAAAGCTGATGGCTGAAGTCGGGATGGTCCCTCCGAAGGAGACCACGAAGACATTCGTCGTGATGGGCAAGACCTTCGATCCCGCCACGCCGCAAGCCTATATCGACAGCTTCCCCATCCGGAAACTCAACTGATGCAGGCCTCTCTGACGGTAAGGGCAGGACTGCTCTCGGTTCTCATTCTGGGGGCATTCCTGGCGCTGTGGCAATTCTCCGTCATGGGGGTTGGCCAGACCACGGCGATGGATCCGGAATATGCGCGGCTGATGGGGCTGACGGCGACGACCGGAAAATCGGCCTTGCCGGGACCGATGGATGTCGGGCAGGCGCTCTGGGGGCACTTGAGCGATCCGTTCTATGACAATGGCCCCAATGACAAAGGGCTCGGCATCCAGCTGGCCTATTCCATCGGGCGGGTGTTGATCGGTTACAGTCTAGCGATCATCATGGCGATACCGCTCGGCTTCCTGATCGGCATGTCTCCGCTGATCAGCCGGGCCGTGGATCCATTCATCCAGATCCTCAAGCCGATCTCGCCATTGGCGTGGATGCCGCTGGCGCTTTACACGATCAAGGATTCAGCGCTTTCGGCGATCTTCGTGATCTTCATCTGCGCGATCTGGCCGATGTTGATCAACACCGCCTTCGGTGTCGCAGCGGTTCGTAAGGAATGGATCAACGTCGCCCGGACGCTGGAAGTCGGCACGATGCGGCGCGCTTTCACGATCATCTTGCCTGCGGCAGCGCCCACCATTCTGACCGGCATGCGCATCTCCATCGGCATCGCCTGGCTGGTGATTGTCGCTGCCGAAATGCTCGTGGGCGGAACCGGCATCGGCTACTTCGTCTGGAACGAGTGGAACAACCTTTCCATCACCAATGTCATCATCGCCATTCTGGTCATCGGTGTCGTTGGCATGGTCTTCGACATGGTGCTCGCGCGGCTGACGCGGCTCGTGACATTTCCGGAGTGAAGACAATGTCGAAATTCATCTCTCTCGAAGGCATTGCACGGCGCTACCCCGGCAAGGGGTCCGCAGCTCCGACTACCATCTTCGACAATCTCTGGCTCTCGCTCGACCGCGGCGAGTTCGGCTGTGTCATCGGCCATTCCGGGTGCGGCAAGACCACGGTGCTCAACATTCTGGCAGGGCTCGAAGGACCAGACGATGGCACTGTCATCGTCGATGGTGAGGTCTTATCGGGACCGAGCCTCGATCGCGCGGTGATTTTCCAGAGCCATGCCCTTCTGCCCTGGAAGACCGTGATGGGCAATATTGCCTATGCGGTCTCGTCGCGCTGGCCGCGATGGAGCGGAAAGGAGGTTCGCAACCACACGCAGACCTTTATCGATCTCGTGGGTCTGTCGGGTTCGGAGAACAAGCGACCTTCTGAACTGTCAGGCGGCATGAAACAGCGTGTCGGCATTGCGAGAGCCCTGTCGATCACACCGAAAATGCTTTTGATGGATGAGCCGTTCTCGGCGCTCGATGCCCTGACGCGGGGCACGCTGCAGGATGAGGTAAGACGCATCTGCCAGGAAACCGGCCAGACCTCGTTCATGATCACCCATGATGTCGACGAGGCGATCTATCTCGCCGACAAGATTTTCCTGATGACCAACGGTCCCGGCGCGGTCCTGGCCGAAGTCGTCCAGAACCCGCTGCCAAAGCAGCGCTCTCGCGTCGATCTGCACCGCAACGCCGACTACTACGCCATCCGCAATCACATCATCGATTTTCTGATTGCCCGCAGCAAAAGCTTTGCCGCCTCGACGGCGTCTTCGGGCGTCCGCCACGATCCGCGCAACGTCCCGATCACCAACCCGCGTGCAACCTCGTCCGAAGATGGTGCAGCGCTTATTTCCGCCGGTTTGGCGCACTGACGCCACCCCGTCGCATTCTAAGGAGAGACCCATGAAACGTGCCGACCTCACCGAAAAGCTGCTCGACATCAAACGCGACAATGGCTGGAGCTGGAAACATATTTGCGAAAAGATCGGCGGCTCTTCGGAAGTCCTGATCGTCGGCGCCATTCTCGGCCAGATGAAGCTTGCAAAGCCGCAGGCGGAAAACGCCCGCGAACTGTTCGGCCTGACGGATTCGGAAGTCCGCATGATCAACGAGACACCCATGCGCGGATCGCCGATGCCTCCGACGGATCCGCTGATCTACCGCTTCTATGAACTGGTCATGGTCAACGGCCCTGCCTGGAAGGCGCTGATCGAGGAGGAATATGGCGACGGCATCATGTCGGCGATCGACTTCGACATGGAGATCGAACGCGTGCCGAACCCCAGAGGCGACCGGGTGAAGTTCACCATGTCGGGCAAGTTCCTGCCCTTCAAATACTACGGTGCCTCAGGCAATGTGCCGGAATACGGTTACCGCGAGGAATAATTCGGCAGGGCGGGGCGCAAACAGCGTCCCGCCTTTTTTCATGGGAGCTTCGTATGAGCATCACACCGCCCTTCACGCGTGAAACCGCCATCGCCAAGGTCCGGCTGGCTGAAGACGGCTGGAACAGCCGCGATCCGCAAAAGGTGTCGCTCGTCTATACGGACGATAGCCAGTGGCGCAACCGTGCCGAGTTTCCACGCGGCCGGGCGGAAATCGTCGCGTTTCTCACGCGCAAATGGGCGCGCGAACTCGACTACCGGCTGATCAAGGAACTCTGGGCTTTCAGCGACGACCGCATCGCCGTGCGCTTTGCCTATGAGTGGCATGACGACAGCGGCCAGTGGTTCCGCTCCTACGGCAACGAGAACTGGGAGTTTGCCGCCGATGGCCTGATGGCCCGCCGGTTCGCATCAATCAATGACATGCCGATCCCGGAGAAAGACCGGAAGTTTTTCTGGCCATTGGGACGTCGCCCGGACGGACATCCTGCGCTTTCGGACCTCGACCTCTGATCCGGCAGTTGCACGCCGGCTTATGATTTCATGCCTGCCAACCATAAAAAGGGGAATTTCGACAATGGATAATGATCATAACAGCAGCGACGATCACCGCAGGATCCTCGAGGACCGCATCTCCGCCCAGCTCGGCCGACGTGCGCTTTTAAAGGGCGTTGCGGCCGGCGTCGTGGCAGTCGGGGCATCGAGCTTGCTTCCGCACATCGCATCGGCGCAGCAGAGCGGGCATCTCCGCATTGCCGCGATCAAGCATATCGATACGCTCGATCCGCACTTCACCTTCTTCCTGTCTGCGGTGCAGATCATCAACAACATCCATAACGGCCTGCTGAAGGTGACCTATGACGGCGAGACGGTCCGGTTCGAGCCGGATCTTGCGGCGTCCTGGGATCTGGAGGATGACCGCACCCATCTCTTCAAGCTGCGCCCGAACGTGAAATTTCACGACGGTACCGCCTGCGACGCGGAGGCGGTCAAGTTTTCACTGCTTCGCGTCAAGCAGGGCAAGCCGGTCTCTCCCCATGCCTGGAAGCTGGAACTTCTCCAGGAAGTCGAGGTGGTGGATCCACTAACCGTGCGGTTGCGCTTCTCGAAACCCTACGCATTCCTGCCGGTGGCCCTCACTGGATCAACCGGTCGCGCGGGTACCATCGTCAGCCCCGCAGCCGTCGCGAAATACGGCATGGACTATGGCCGCAATCCGGTCGGCACGGGCCCCTTCAAATTCGTCAGCTGGAAAGACAACGATTCCATCGAGCTTGCGGCCAATCCGGATTATTTCGAGAAGGGCATGCCCAAGCTGCAGCGTGCATCCTTCATGCTGATCGATGAGGCAAGCACGGCTCTCGCCGCTCTTGTGTCGGGACAGATCGATGGCATGACCGATTGCCCGATGCAGCTCGTCAACCAGGTGAAGAAGATCCCGACGCTGTCGCTCTATGGCGAGATCGAGGGCAACTACACCTATATTGGCATGAACAACAAATCGGCGCCCTTCAATGACGTCAACCTGAGACGTGCGGTTGCCTTCGCCATCGATCGCGATGCGATCATCAAGCAGGCCTATTTCGGTCTCGCAAAACAGGCCTTCAGCCCGATCTCGCCGCCCATGACGGGGTATTATGATCCCGACATTGCCAACACTGACCGCGGTCATCGGTTCGATCTCGCCAAGGCCAAGGAATTTCGCGCCAAGGCCCAAAACCAGGGCGAAATCGAAGTGACCTACATCATGGCAGAACGCGGCCCGGTCGGCACCCGTGTCGCACAGGTCGTGGCGCCGATGCTGGCCCAGATCGGCATCAAGGTGAAGCTCGAATTGCTCGAGCCGGCAGCCTGGGTCCAGCGCATGAAGGACGGCAATTTCCAGATGCTCGATTTCGACTGGGTGGCCGACCTCGACCCCGAGGAAACGATCTTCCCTGAATTCAAGACCGGCGGCTCCTGGAACTACTGGGGATGGGCAAGCCCCGAATTCGACCGCTTGTGCATCGAGGCGCAGACGGTCATCGACGTGCCCAAGCGTGCCGAACTCTACCGCAAGGCAGAGGACATCCTGATGGCGGATGCCCCGGTCGCCATGCTTGCGCATATGCCGATCTACAAGGTGTTCTCGAAAAAGGTGCAGGGCTTCAATTACATTCCCTGCGATCTCGTCAACCTGCACGGCGTGAGCAAGGTCTGATGCTGGCGCAGTCCGCCGCAAAAGTCTTCCAGACCGCGGTCGTCCTGCTCATCGTCTCGGTCGCCAGCTTCAGTCTTCTGAAGCTGGCACCGGGCGATCCGGTGGTGCTGATGCTGGGATCGGAATTCTCGCAGGAAAGCTACGATTCGCTGCAGCGAGAACTTGGCCTCGATCGCCCGGTCGTCCTGCAATATCTGACATGGCTCGGAAACTTCATCACCGGCGACTGGGGCACATCCTTCGTCAGCCGCGCAGACATCTTCAAGTTCGTCGTCACAGAGGCCTTGCCTGTCACCCTGACGCTGACGGCCTGTTCTATTCTGCTCGCGGTCGCGGTCGGCATTCCGCTCGGCGTTCTGGCCGCCGTCAGAAAGGACACGATCTGGGATACCGCGATTGCCGTCTTCGCGCTGACCGGATCGGCCTTCCCGTCCTTCTTCCTCGGCATCGTGCTCATCTGGTTCCTGGCCGTCCAGTTCGGCATCTTTCCGGTCATGGGCTTCGTCGCGCCCTGGGAAGATTTCTGGAGCGGCATGTACCACATGACGCTTCCGGCGCTGACGCTGTCGACCTATTTCATCGGCATGATCGTGCGCATCACGCGGTCGTCGCTGATCGATGTGATGGAGCAGCCCTTCATTGCTGCCGCCAAAGCGAGGGGCGAACCCCGCTGGCGGGTCATCTGGGTGCACGGCGTGCGCAACATCGCCATGCCGGTGGTGACCATGATCGGCCTGCAGCTGGGCGGCATCCTGCAGGGCGCCGTGCTGACCGAAACGGTGTTTTCGCTCCCCGGCATCGGCCAGATGCTGACCGATGCCGTGCTCGGGCGCGAATATACGCTCGTCCAGGCCGGCGTGATGCTGACGGCAACGATGTTCATTCTGATCAACCTGCTTGTCGATCTCTCCTATCCGCTGCTCGATCCAAGACTGAGGCAACGCTGATGGACGCGAACAAGACGCTTTATCCGGACCTCTCAGTTGCGCCAGCACGCATCGAACGACGTCGCAAAAGCATGTTCGTGCGGCGACCGTTCTTCACCATGGCCTTGCTGGTCACCGCCGGTTTTGCCGCCTGTGCCATCTTCGCGCCGCAGCTTGCGCCCTTCAGCCCCACCCAGCAGTCAATCGAGGCAATGATGGTGCCTCCGGACGGCGTCCATCTGCTGGGCACGGATAGTTACGGCCAGGATATTTTGAGCCGCATCATCTATGGAACGCGATACGCGCTCCTGATCGGTCTCGTCTCCGTCGTTCTCGGCGCCGTCGGTGGCCTTGTGCTTGGCCTTGCGGCTGGCCTTTCGTCCGGCAAGACCGAATGGTTGCTGTTGCGCGTGATCGATTCGATCCTCGCCCTGCCGTCACTCATCCTTGCCGTGGCATTCATCGCGATCCTCGGACAGGGCGTCGACAAGGTGATCATTGCTGTCGCACTTTCGCTGATCGGTCCGTTCGCCCGCACCGTCCGCTCCGACGTGCTGCAGGTCAAGGTGCAGCTTTTCGTCGAGGCGGCGGGGCTGATGAGCATTCCGCGCTTCACCATCATTGTCAGGCACATCCTGCCAAACGTTCTGTTTCCGCTTCTCGTTCAGGTGACGGTGCGGATCTCGGAAGCGATTCTCGTTTCGTCGTCGCTCTCCTTTCTCGGCATCGGCGTGACCCCGCCCACGCCCGACTGGGGGCTGATGATTGCCGAGGGAAGAAGCTTCGTCAGCTTCGCCGCCTGGATGTCCGGCATGCCGGGCCTGGCGCTGGCTCTGCTTCTGATCGCGCTGTCGATCGTCGGCGACGCGGTGCGCGAAGAATTCGATCCCAAACTGAGGTCAAGCCAATGAACGCGCTGCTGCTCGACGTCAAAGGCCTGACCCTTCACCGCGGCACCAAGCGGATCCTCGACGACGTCTCGCTCTCGATCGGTCGCGGCGAGACCTTGGCGCTGGTCGGAGAAAGCGGTGCCGGCAAGTCGACGATCGCGATCGCCCTGATGGGGCTGATCGATGGCGCCGATGCCCGGATCGAGGGCGAGGCGAAACTCGATGGCGACACCGATCTCATCGGCATGCGCGAGAAGGACTGGTCGCGGTTGCGCGGCAGGCGCCTGTCGATGGTTTTCCAGGATGCCGGTGCAGCACTCAATCCCTGCTACACGGTCGGTAGCCAGCTGTCTTCCGTCCTGCGCCGCAATCTCCGCCTGTCGCGATCGGACGCTGCCGAGAAGGCCTTGGCGCTGATGGAAAGCGTCGGCATCAACGACGCGAAGGCAAGGATGTCAGCCTATCCGCACCAGCTGTCCGGCGGCATGCAGCAAAGGGTGATGGTTGCCATTGCTCTCGCCTGCAATCCGGATCTTCTGTTTGCCGACGAGCCGACCTCGGCTTTGGATGTAACGATCCAGGCCCAGATCATCAGGCTGATCCTCGATCAGACGAGGGCGCGGGGCGCGAGCTGCATCTTCGTGCTTCACGATCTTGCGCTGGCAAGCCAGTCCTGCGACCGGATCATCGTTCTCTATGCGGGACAGGTGATGGAGGCGGGGCGCTGCGACGTCGTTCTGCAGCAGCCATTGCATCCCTATACCCGCCTGCTCAAGTCCTGCGTCGTGGAAATCGGGACAGACGATCTCGATCCGCCGTCGGGGAGCGTTCCCTCCTATGACGCCATGCCCTCGGGCTGCCGGTTTTCGACGCGGTGTCCGCGCGTGCAACCCCGATGCATCGAGGAGCGCCCTCCGCTCCTGCAGACCAAAGGACGTGACCTCGCGTGCTGGAATCCGGAATGACGATGATGGCAGAGATGACAACGATGCTTAAGCCGGATCGCGGCGACACGCTGTTTGAGCTTCTGGACGTGCAGAAACTCTACGAGGTTCGGCGTTCCGATCGCTTCTGGAACCGCGAGACGAGATCGCTTGCCGCCCTCGACGGCGTCCGGTTGCGGATTAACCAGGGCGTCAGCATGGCGCTGGTCGGCGAAAGCGGATCGGGCAAATCGACGCTTCTGCGCGTCCTCCTCGGTCTTGCCGAACCGAGCCAGGGGCTGGCGCTTTATCGCGGCAAGCCGGTCACTGCGATGCGGGCCGCGGGAACTGATTTCGCCCGCGAAGTCGCCATGGTCTACCAGGATGCGCGTGCCTCGCTCAATCCGCGCATGACAGTCGGCCAGCTCATCGCCGAGCCGCTCCGGCATTGCAACATCTGTCCGGAGGCGGAGATCGGCGAACGTGTGGCATCGCTTCTGGCGCGGGTGGGTCTGGCGACGGATGTCGCCGGCCGCTATCCGGCGGCCATGTCGGGCGGCCAGATCCGCCGCGTCGCGATCGCTCGGGCGCTTGCCTCCAACCCGACGGTTCTGGTGGCAGACGAAGCGGTTTCCGGCCTCGACGTCTCCACCCAGGCGCAGCTGCTCAACCTGTTGAGGAAGCTCCGGCGCGAGATGAACCTGACGCTCGTATTCATCACCCACGATCTCGGCGTGGCAAGCTATCTCTGCGATGAGATCGCCATCATGTATCTCGGGCGGATCGTCGAGACCGGGCCTACAAAAGAAGTGCTGGCCAGTCCCGCCCATCCCTATTCACGCGCGCTTAGGCATTCGGCTCCGGAATTCTTCGAGCCGATCTCCGATCCGCTTCCCGGTGAAATTCCAAGCCCGCTCGACCTTCCTCCCGGTTGCAGGTTTGCCGGTCGCTGCACTATCGTGCAATCCGATTGCCTGATCGAGGATCCGGTTCTCATGCGGCAGACACCCCGAAGGTCTGCCGCCTGCTATCATCCTCTTTCCCGACCCGATGAAGTTTAGACCAGTAGACGTTGAGGCCGCGTTTTAGGGCCGTCAGTGAAATGAAGGAATGACATGTCTGATTTCGATTTCTTTTCCGCAAGGCGCCCATCGACCTTGGCGACCGGCGCGATGATTGCCACCTCGCATCCGCTTGCCACGGCAGCCGGCCTGGAAGTCCTGCAGGATGGCGGCAATGCCGTCGACGCAGCCATTGCGGCAGTCTCTGTTCAATGCGTCGTCGATCCCCTGATGACCGGTATCGGTGGCGACTGCTTTGCGCTCTACGCACCTGCAGGCGGCACGGTGACGGCGCTGAACGGCTCGGGCCGTACGCCTGCCGCGGCCTCGGTGGCAGCACTCGCGAACCTCGGCTTGACCGGCGAAATTCCACAGAGCAGCCCGCATTCGGTCACCGTACCCGGCGCAATCTCCGCCTGGTGCCGTCTCCACACCGACCATGGAACGCTGCCGCTTGAGCGGCTGTTCATGCGCGCCATTGGATACGCACGAGCAGGCTTTCCCGTGACGCCGCGCGTTGCGATGGACTGGAAGGGCAACGAGACTGTCATCGCCGGCGACAGCCACGCCGCTGCGGTGTTTCTGCCCGAAGGCAAGGCGCCAGGCGTCGGCGCTGTCATCCGCCAGCCGCTTCTGGCAGACCGACTCGAAGAGATCGCCGCTGGTGGTGCTGCCGCCTTCTACGAAGGGAAAACGGCGCAAAAGATGGTTTCCCATCTGCAGTCGCTCGGCGGCCTGCACACGCTGGAGGATTTCGCAGCCGGCAAGGACGGCGCGAACTGGGTCGATCCGGTCAGCGCCAGCTACAAGGGTTTCGACGTCCATGAATGCCCGCCGAACGGACAGGGGCTGGCGGCCCTTCTGATCCTCAAGATCGTCGAAGGCTTCGATCTCGCCGCCATGGGCGAGGCGGATCGGATCCATGTGCAGGCCGAGGCGACCAAGATCGCCTATCATCACCGCGACGCCCTGATTGCCGACCCCGATCATTGCGAAGGCGTTGCGGAACGGCTGCTGTCCGATGAAGTCGTTGCGACGCTCCGCAGCCGGATCGATATGAAGAAGGCACTGCCGCCGGTTCTGTGGGACGAGCCCGAGCACAAGGACACGATCTATCTCTGCGTCGTCGATACGCAGGGCAACGCCATTTCCTTTATCAACTCGATCTTCCACCCCTTCGGCTCGACGCGTCTCGACCCGGAAACCGGCGTGCTGTTCCACAGCCGCGGCGCGTCTTTCCGGCTGATCGAGGGGCATCCGAACGCGATCGGCCCGTCGAAGCGCCCGATGCACACGATCATTCCCGGCATGGTGACGCAGAATGGCAAGACTGTAATGCCGTTCGGCGTGATGGGCGGCCACTACCAGGCCGCAGGTCATGCCGCCTTCCTGTCGGGCGTGATCGACAGGGGGCTGGATCTGCAGGCTGCCATGGACGTGCCGCGCAGTTTCGGCTTCGGTGGCGTGCTGGAACTCGAGCCAACGGTTAGCGCGGCAGTGCAGGCGGATCTTCAAGCGAGGGGCCATGTGCTGAAGATCGTCACCAGCCCGATCGGCGGCAGTCAGGCCATCCGCATCCACGACGGCCTGCTTGAGGGTGGGTCGGACAGACGCAAGGATGGCATGGCGCTCGGGTTTTAACTCCAGCATCCGACATAGAGGTTACCCCACGATGGTGACAATGGCGCTCTGCAGCCGTCAATCCAATTTGCAAAAATTCAGCGGTGGCTCGCCCGCCTGCGGACTTGAGGTTATGGTCCGCAGGACGAAGAACTACCATTGCCAGCGGAGACGAAGTCTTCTGCCCGCGATCACGGTGCGTCTGAGATTTAAAAATATACTAGGAGATGATTTAGTTGAGGGGGCCTGAACGCATAAAGATTTGCAAATTCGAGTGCCTTGAACGGATATGAACCTCCAACCCGTCTTTTATGAGACAGCGATTTTTGTCTAACTCATTGTTTTTGCGAATACTGGTAGTCGAGTGCAATCCGACCTCTACAAATCCGGATGACGGTCGACGTCCTTGTAGAGAAGGTAGCGGAAGCGCCCCGGACCTCCGGCATAGCAGGCCTGGGGGCAGAAGGCGCGCAGCCACATGTAATCGCCGGCCTCGACTTCCACCCAGTCCTCGTTCAACCGATAGACGGCCTTTCCCTCGAGCACATAAAGCCCGTGCTCCATGACATGCGTTTCCATGAACGGAATGATGGTGCCTGGCTCGAAGGTGACGATGTTGAGATGCATATCGTAGCGCACGTCGGCCGGATCGATGAAGCGGGTGGTTGCCCAGCGACCCTCGGTATCGGGCATGGCGTGCATCACGCAATCGTCTTCGTGGGTGAAGATGGCCGGAGGCAGCTCCAGTCCGTCCACTACCTTGAACGCTTTGCGGACCCAGTGAAACCGGATCGGTGCCACACTTTCGTTGCGGAAGGCCCATTTCGCCCCGGCCGGCAAATAGGCGAAAGAGCCGGACCGCAGTTGGTAGTCGTGGCCGTCATAGGTGATCGTGCCCTTGCCTTCTACCACTAAGATCGCAGCCGAGGCCCGTCCATCAGGCTCGGGCCAAACGCTGCCGCCACCGGGCTTCACCTCCATGATGTACTGGGCGAAGGTCTCGGCAAAGCCGCTCAAGGGCCGCGCAATGATCCAGGCCCTGGTATTGTCCCAATGCGGCAAGACGCTGGTGACGATGTCGCTCATCACCGTCTTCGGGATCACCGCATAGGCTGTCTTAAAGACGGCCTTGCTGGAAAGGGTCTGGGTCTGCGGCGGGAGGCCGCCAACCTGCGAAAAGTATCGGCCGCTGCTCATTCTGCTGCCAACTTTTTAGCCGCCTTCCGGCTTTCCCATTCCTGCGGGCTGAGTGTCTTGATGTCGAACTGATCACGCGTCCTCGTATAGGTGTGCCCGCCCATGCGTCCGACGGCGTCCATGAGTTGCTGGTCGATATGCAGGTTCGACGGATTGACCGCGTCGCTGCGCACGTAGACGCCAAGCACCTCGCCGAGAATGATCTCACGGGCCGGACCGACCTGAAGGGTCGTGTGGCGGCGGCATTCCAGTGCGGCGGGTGCCGCCAGAATACGGGGGCTTCGCACCATCTCACCGGGAACGGTCGCGAGACCCGCCTCCTCCATCTCGTCCACCTCAGGACCGAACTTGATGGCGCAGACTTCCATCTGGTCGACCAGCGCAGTGTCGCAGATATGGACGGTGAATTCGCCGGTCTCGCGAATGTTGCGGGCTGTGTCCTTGAATCGCATGTCGGAATAATTCTCGACGCCGATCGCGACGATCGCCGGATCGTGGGTCAGGACGTTGAAGAAGCTGAAGGGACCGGCATTCGGCCGACCATCCTTGCTCACCGTCGTCACCAGCGCGATCGGGCGCGGGATCACGGTGCCGATCAGAAGCTTGTAGCGCTCCCGCTCATTGAGTTTTGCGAAATCGAAATGCGTATGCTCGGTCATGTCAGGCCTCGACTGCGATGCTGTGTGTTTCAAGCGGCGTGTGGCGGGAGAGGTTCTCGAAACCGTCTTTGGTCACGACATACGTGTCGCCGACATTGCAGCCGGCCGACAGTGGCTCAAGCCACTGCGTGTGCAGCACGAAGACCATCCCCTCCTCCATCCGGTCGTAGTTGTGAGAGGATATGTTGAAGCTGTTTTGCCCACCAGCCATACCGACCGAGTGACCCAGATTGGGGTTATGCGGCCCATGGGTCGCCGGGTAGACATGCATCAGCGTGCGGCCCTGGGCCTCCCAGTCGATGTTCTTCACATATTGGCGCGGGATCAGACGCGCGCTGCCATCATCCATCGGCGCCCAGTTGTAGGGCATGGTGCGGGCTTCGGGTGAGGACAGCATGCCGCGCTCGATCATCGGCTCGAAGGCGGCGTTGTTAACGTCACGCATCAGCGCTCCGGGCCGGATCAGCTTTTCGGCGCGTTTAACGCCCTCGGTACAGGCCGCCAGCACCTCTTCCTGCCGTTTGGTGATCTCTCCGACCGCGATCATGCGGGCTGTCTGGGCGGTGTAGCCCCGATAGGTGATGTTGGAGACGTAGAGATTGATAAGATCGCCCGGTCGCACGACATGGCCGTAAGGCTTGCCGCAATGGGTGCCGAACTCGTTGATGCCGATCTGGTAACCGTCGCCGGTCTCGCCGCCGAAGGAGAGCTGTGCTTGCGTGAAAGCGGCGTAGATCTCGTGGTCGGTGACACCGGGCTTCGCCACATGGTAGGCCGCCTGGGTGGCAATGCTGACGAGTTGGGCGGCGGCCCGGAACATTTCGATCTCGCGCGGCGAGCGCACCTTCTGCATCCGGTCGAGAATGGCGTTGTCGGCGACGAACTTGGCTCTGGGCATCAGCTCGTCGAGTCCTGCCCAGAAGGTCAGCGAGGTGCGGTCACCGATCCGGCCAATCTGCGCCTTCGCGAGGCCCATGCCGACCAGCAGTTCAGCGCATTTCTCCGCCGTCTTGATAACGCTGTCGCCGGGACGGTCGGCATATTCACGTCCGATCGGGCCGATCTGCCAGATATCCTCGACCAGAACAGGCTCGCCGCCCGGCGGCAGCAGTACAGACTGGGTGAAGAAGGACAAAAGCGTCAGCGGCTTGTCGCTGTCGGTCGGGATGATCAGCACGCCCTCGCGCATCCAGTCGCAGATGTAGCGCAGATAGTGGTTCGACGTGTGGAACCAGCCGACGCCTCCCGTGTGCACGATCAGCGCATCATGACCGGCCTCGACGGCTTGGCGACGAATACGGCGCAGGCGATCCTCGAACTCTTCGACCGGCAGCGGCAAGGGTGCTGAGAAATCGAAGTTCGGCTGGAAATCGGCAAGTAGAGATCCGACGCGATAGGCGCCTGCCGTGGTGGCTCGTATGGTCATTGGGTTTCCTTCCAGAAGTATCGTTATGGGATCAGGCTTGCCGCGAGGGCGCGAGCACCCGCCTTGCCACCAGCATCACCACCAGGGTCAGCCCGATCAGGATGCCGGACATCGCCGCCACCCGGACATCGAGCGACTCCTCGATCAGCGCGAACATGCGAAGCGGCAGAACGGTGGTCTGCGCATCGGCGAGGAAGAGCGACACGGAGACATTGTCGAGCGACTGAATGAAGACCAGAAAGGCACCAGCGAGGATGCCGGGAGCAAGCAGTGGCAGGATCACGCGCCGGAGCGTCGTGTACCAGGTCGCGCCCATAACGGTGGAGGCTTCCGCCAGCGACGGGTTGATGCCTTGCGCGACGACCGATGCGGCTCGGTACATCAGCGGCCCGAAGACCACGACATGGCCGATGACGGTGAGCCACAGCGACGGCTGGAAGCCGACGAAGTTCGCCACGATCAGCGCCGCCAGACCATAGACGAGGCTCGGCAGGACGAGCGGGGCGAGCAGAAAAGGCTCCAGCGAATTCACCGTGCTGCGCCGCATCCGCGCCATGCCGATGGTGGCCGGCACGGCAAACAGCAACGATCCAAGCACCGCAAGACCTGCGATCTTCAACGAATTGCCGGCTGCGATATGTTCGGTTCCGGAGCGGACGGGATCGAGGAGTGCCTCGTACCAGCGCAACGAAAATCCCTCAGGCGGGTATTTGAGCGTCTGGCCTGCGGTAAACGACATCGTGATCGCGATGACAATCGGCGCCACCAGATAGATCAGGCTGAGGCCACCGAAGCCAAAGACGAATGCCTTGTAGAGAAAGACCGGCAACGGATTTTCGCGCGGACTATGCATGGCCGACAAGCCTCCTGTGGCGGGAAATCATGGTCATGGCGACGAGAAGGATGCCCGTCGACAGAAGCAGGACAACGGCAATGGCGGAAGCCATCGGCCAGTCGAACAGCGTGCCGACCTCGCGATAGATGAGCTGCGGCACATAGACATTGCGCGCACCACCGATGACAGCCTGTGTGACGAAGGAAGCGCTGGTGCTGGCAAACACCAGAATCCAGCCCGCCAGCAGCCCCGGCAGCATCATCGGCAAGAGAACGGTCACGAGGATCCGCCACGGGCCGGCACCAGAGACTTGTGCCGCCTCGGTGAACTGCACCGGCGTGCGCGACAGGATGGCGATCAGCGGAAGGATGATCAACGGCAGATCGATCTGGCACATGGCCAAGACGAGCCCGAGTTCGGTGGACATCAGCGAGAACGGACGCTCGGCTAGTCCGAGCGCCACGAAGGTCTCGCTGATCGGGCCCTGTCGCCCGAGGATGACGATCCAGGCGAAGGTGCGCACCACATTGCTGGTCAGCATCGGGATCAGCGTCAGGAAGATGATGAGCTGTCGGGCGGTCTTGCCACTGTGCCAATAGAGAAGTGCAATCGGAATACCGAGCAAAGTCGTGCTGGCGATCGTCTGGAGACCGAGCGTGGCGGTGTTGACCAGAACGCGGTAATTGAACGCATCGCCGAGAAAGCGCGCGTAGTTGTGAAGGGACGGGCCGTCGGGGCCGATAAAGCTGAACCCGACGAGAACAGCGAGCGGCGTCGCAAAGAACGCCACCGACAGCAGAAGCATCGGGAGAACGTATGGGAAGCCGCTCGCTTTCATTTTATGACCCTCAACCGGCTACAAGAGCGTCGAACTGGCGGATCCATTCCGCGCGGTTCTTATTGATCGCCGCCCAGTCCGGATAGACAAGAGACGCGAGCTGTTCCCGCTTCACATAGGCCTCGATGCCGGGTGTCAGTTCGACCTCCCTGTTGGTTGGGAACATCTCGGTCGGCGGCATCTTGAGCTTGTCCTGCGCGGCCTTGGAGATGGCAGCATCCATAAAGGCGTAAGCCGCATCAGGGTTTTTTGCGCCCTTGGTCAGGTGGATGTTGACCGGAGCTGCCGGAGCACCGGTCTCGGGCTGGACGAACTCGGCCTTCATGCCCAGGGCTTTCAACTTTGCCACATTGCCCGTCGAGCACATGAAGACGGCGATTTCGCCCTGCTGAAATAGGGTCATCTGATGGTTGGTGCTGGCAACGACACCCTTAAGATGCTCCGGATGCTCCTTGAACAGCTTGAACACGGCGTCCATGTCGGTCGGGCCGGAGCCGAAGATCTTGGCAATCTCGGAATAGGCCATGACGCCTGTGTTGGAGGCAAAACCCGTCCACGACACAAGGCCCTGGTAGGCCGGATTTTCGAACAGATCACGATAGCCCTGTGGTGCCGGCACCAGATCCGGGTTGTAGGCAATGCCGTTGACTTCGACGGTCACGGTCGGGCCGTACTCGCCCTGGAAGGCCGGATCGAGCAGGCTCCAGTTCTTCAGCTTTGACGGATCGATCTTCTGGATCAGGTCATTCTCGACGGCGACGGCCATCTGGCCGGGTGACATCAGCAGCGTGTCGTAGGGCGGGTTGCCAGGGCTCGCCATGACCTTGGCAAGCTGATCCTGCGCCATGGCAGGCGCGACCGTGAGATCGAAACCGGCTTCCTTAACGAGCGGTGTCAGCGCCGTGCGATAGGCATCTTCCCAGTTGCCGGGGAATGCGGCGGCAACAGCCGTGCCGCCGGCCGCGCGGGCGGCGAAAGGCAACGTGGCGGCTGCGGCCGCACCGGCGGCGAGCAGTCCGAAATGACGTCTTGTGATGTTGAAGTCTTGCATCTGTTCACCTCTGTTGTTGTTCATTCGCTGGATGCTTCCGGTTCGCTCGGAAAGGCGTGACACCTCGCGGTGTCAATCTCGGCAAAGAGCTGGGCTCCCGGCTCGGGAATGAACGTGGAGGGTCCACGGACCTGCGACGCGCGCAGACCCGTGCCATCCTCGAGAAGAAGGTCGTGGACGAGCGTCGGCCCAAGTGGCACGGACACCGTCAGCCGAGCAGGCAATGAAAAGCCACCGGGGGCCGTCAACAGACGGACGTCTTCGGGACGGAAAGTGATGGTGACCTTGGAGCCGATCGTGAAATTCAGACGGCGGGGCAGAACGACCGTATTGCCATCGGCGAGCGCAAGGGTGGTTGCCTCCGCATCCAGCCGCTCCACCGTCCCGTGCAGCACATTGGCCTGGCCGATGAAGGTGTTGACGAACAGCGTCTTCGGCCGGTCGTAGACGGCCATGGGCGTATCGATCTGCTCGACATTGCCCTTGTTCATCAATACGAGGCGACCGGCAAGGCTTTGCGCCTCTTCCTGATCGTGGGTGACGATCAGCGTGGTGATGCCAAGGGTCTTCTGCAGATGCAGCAGTTCTACCTGCAGATCGAAACGAAGCGCGCGGTCAAGCGCCCCGAACGGCTCGTCGAGCAGAAGAAGCGAGGGCCGGCCGGCAATGGCACGGGCAACCGCGACACGCTGCTGCTGGCCGCCGGACAGTTCACGCGGCAACCGATTGCCAAAACTCTTCAACTGCACGAGCGAGAGCATTTCTTCCACGCGGTCCCTGCGCTCAGCTCGCGGCATGTGCTGGCAGGCGAGCGGATAGGCGATGTTCTCAGCCACCGTCAGATGCGGGAACAGGGCGTAGTTCTGGAACACCATGCCGATGCCGCGCGACCGTGCTGACACATTTGCAAGATCCTGACCACCGAGCTGGATGGCCCCATTCTTTGGTTGGATCAGCCCGGCGATGGCCCGCAGGACGGTGGACTTGCCACAGCCGCTTGGCCCCAGAAGCGCGACGATCTCGCCAGCCTCAACCTCGAACGTGATGTCGCTGATCGCGTTCTGCCCACCATAGCTGTGGGTCAGACCCCGAACGCTGAGCTGCTTACCCTCCAGAGCCTTCGAGGTCTCTGCCATGGATATCCCCTTCGATTGCGCCGGGCCGCCAAAGCGCTCAGCGCCTGGCGGCACCAGGCAGCGATGCGGTCGGTCGACGATGTGGACTGCTGTTTCGGTCATAACAAGGGAATTGCAAGCGTCATGCCAGTTTTCAAAACTGCACTACGCATCCAATCTAACTCTCTGATAGGAATCGCGTATTTCTGCTTATTTTAAATTCGAAAGTTTCAAATAATCTTTGTGATATAAAATTTGTCGAATCTAAAAAATGTGCAGGCCATTGGATATACAGCTTACACTTTAAGCAGGATCCAAAACACTGATCATGGATCTGCTGGCGACTTTTAGCCCGTGAAGCACTGCGGGGCAAAAACCAGGACATTAGAATAAATCGAGCTAAAGCAATAGGCTAGGCGTAAGCCCGCCGCTCTGAACAACACGGACGACACCTGAGTAAGGCGCGGGAACCTGCCTGTTCGCAACTTTCTTCGTATATTGTTACGGATTAAGGAGAAACGTGCATGAGTTGAAATTAGCGTTTGATTACAGTCTCCTGCTGAGACGGCCACCGAGCTGGCACGCCGATTGCATCGAGGTTTGCGTAAATTCACGTCGATAAAAAAGCGACAAGGGGATCACATGCGCAGCTTCAAAACCCTGAACATCGGCCTTGCCAGCATCGGAATGATACTGCTCGCGACGTCGGCCCAGGCCGCGGAGGGTACCGCCATCAAGATGTTGCCGGATGCGGACCTCGCCAAACTGCCGGGCGTCGCTTTCGACCATGCGCTCGCGGACAGGCTGCCATCTGCCATCAAGGACAAGAAGATCCTGAAAGTGGCGACGGACCTGACACCGCCGATCAGCTTCCAGGCAGAGGATGGAAAGCTGATCGGGATCGACGCCGATATCGCGGCGGCCCTTGGCGTCATTCTCGGCATCGATGTCCAGATGACTAATGTCGGCGCCGGCGCCGCCATTGTGCCGGCGGTCCTGTCCAAGCGTTTCGATATGACCATTTCCGGCATCAACGACGATGTGGAGCTGGAAAAGCAGGTCGATGTCATCGACTACATGTATGACGCCACCACCATCATGACGATCAAGGGCAATCCGCTCGGCATCAAGAGCATGGAAGACCTCTGCGGCAAGAAGGTTGCGGTGCCGGTCGGCACGTTCCAGGCGCGTCTGGTAGACGCCGCATCGGAAAAATGCGCGACGCCGATGAACATCATGTCGATCCCAAAAATGCCTGACGTCCTGCAGGCCGTTCGCACAGGCCGCGCTGATGCAACCGTCAACGGTTATGCGACGAGTGTGTACACAACGGAGAACCAGACCGGCAAGGGTGTCGGCCTGCAGGCGATCCCGGAAGTGCGCCTCGCTGTCGGCTATCTCGGCATGCTGACATCAAAAGACAATCCGGAACTTCGCGATACGGTCATCGCCTCGCTGCAGCACATGGTCGATAGCGGCGCTTACACGGCGATCATGGAGAAATGGGGGCTCGGGCCGCTGGCCGTGACGACCGTCAAGTTCAACGACGCCGCCAGCATGCCGGTGAACTGAGCCATGGCCTTCCTTGCTCAACCTGTCAGCATGGGCATCGCCCCACCGGTCGGCACGCCGATCCGGTGGGGGCAGATCACATCAGGCGCCGTCGCGATCCTCGCGGTAGTGCTCATGATCACGATGATCGCTGGAAACAAGAGCGTTCAATGGGGTGAGATCCCCCGTTACATGGTCGATCCGGTGATCCTCGACGGCGTTGTCCTGACTTTGCAATTAACCGCAGGCGCGATGGTATTCGGCATTGTCGTCGGTTGCATCGTTGCTATGATGGCGACAAGCCAGAACATCGTCTTTAAAGCGATCGCCGTCGCCTTCGTCTGGTGGTTCCGTGGCGTTCCGCTGATCGTCCAGATCTTCTTCTGGTTCAACATCGCACTGTTTATCCCGATGGTCGGCGTCGGCCATTATCAGATCTCGATCAACGAGCTCGTCACCCCAGCGCTTGCTGGCTTCCTGGCGCTTGGCTTGCATGAAGCCGCGAACATGAGCGAGATCATTCGTGGCGGATTGACCGCCGTCGATCGTGGCCAGCGAGAGGCAGCTTCGTCACTGGGCTTACGCCCATTCCAGATCCTTCGAACCGTCGTCCTGCCCCAGGCTATCCGGCTGATCGTGCCGCCGACCGGCAACCAGGCGATCGGCATGCTGAAGGCGAGCGCCATCGTCTCCGTCATCGGCATGCAGGACCTGCTGACCCAGGCCCAGGCCATCTACGCCCGCAACTTCCTTGTCATCGAGCTGCTGTGCGTCGCTTCGCTCTGGTACCTCCTCATCACCAGCGTGGCATCGATCGGCCAGCATTTTCTGGAAAAGCGCCTCGCCCCGAAAGGCAGGACCGCCGGTACGCAGAAAGGCGCGCCCCGACGCGCCTGACACATCACCCGTTCAATCATCAACCAACCAGGGTCGCCATTGCAGCGCATCCGATCAGGAAACATCAAGGAGCAGATCATGAGACTGGGCATCGACGGGCAGAAGCTGCCTGAAGCGAGGAAGCGCGGCCCCCTCAAGAGCCTGGACCACGTCAAGGAACTCGGTCTCGGTGGCATTTTCTTCAGCACCATCCTCGACATGACCCCGACGCTGGACAAGGGCGCATTGGCTGAGATCCGGGCGAAGGCTGACGAACTCGGGCTGTATCTCGAAGCCGGCGTCGGCAAGATCAACCCCTATTGCAGCGCCGAGGCCCCAGAGTTTCGCGCCATCGGCGATGGCGACGTTATCCTGGGCTTCACCCGCATGATCGAAGCGAGTGCCGCCATCGGCTGCCGCGAGCTCTGGGTGTCGCCGGGAAACTTCAAATCGGAATATCGCGGGCGACTGGCCAATGACCGTTTCCGTACCGACGTCACCTGGGACGAGCAGTTGCTGGCCATCGAAAAGGTGCTCTTGAAGCTCGCCCCTGTGGCGCGCTCCACTGGTGTCCATCTCAACATGGAGACCCATGACGAAATCACCTCCTTCGAAATCCTTCGACTGATAGAGAAGGTCGGCGAGGATTGCATGGGGGTCGTCTTCGACACGGCAAACGGTTTGCAGCGGGCGGAACATCCGGTCTTTGCCGCAAAACGCGTCGCTCCCTATGTGCGCCAGACCCATATCAAGGATGCCTATGTCGGCCATGCCGAGGGCGGTCTCGATTTCCAGACGAGGCCCGTTGGGCGCGGCATTGTTGATTTCGCGGCAATCATCCCGATCCTCGCCAAGGCCAATCCCGACCTGAACCTCTCCCTGGAGGTCGCAGCCTCCGTCGAGGACAAGCCGCGCAAGGCCAATCCTCGTCAGTGCATCGAGATCAACGATCCGACTTGGCGAGCCGGCCATCCCGACCTGACCTCGGAAGAACTCGAGGCCTATCTGGCACTGGTGGAAGGGTTCGAGAAGCGTGTTGCCACCGGGGAGATCCCGGACTGGGAGAGCTATGAGACCAGCCAGTATGGCTACCCGACCTATACACAGCAGTCCTACGGCTACGGTGAAGCGGTAGAATTTATCAAAAGTTCGGCACGCCACATCGAAGAGGTCTGCACAAAGAATGGAATTTCGCTGTCGACGCCTTCCTCGAAGCAGCGAGCCGCCTGACAGGCCAGAGGTTCAGCACCGGCGACATGTGTCACCGGTGCTCCTTAAAACATTGGAAAAATCTCGACTTTTGACACCAAGCGCATATACGCAGGAATATTCTCATGGAAATTATTAGGTCGCTTGATCGGAGCTGGATAGGGAAATGAAGAGGACGACACGACGTCAAGGCACCAAGACCGCACCGAAGGCCAATGGCTCAATTGATGCGGCAGAAAACACCCATGACGACGTGACTGAACGCATCCGGATAACGCTTGCCACGGCGATCGGCGAAGGTGCGCTCAAGCCAGGCGTCAAGATCCTTGAGGATGCGATTGCCGACCACTTCGGCGTGAGCCGCACGGTCGTACGTGGTGCACTTGGCGTTCTGGAAAGCGACCATCTCCTGGAACGCAAGAAAAACCGCGGCACGTTCGTTGCCGAACCGGGCATCGAAGAGGCCAAGGCCTTGTTCGAGGCCCGTCGCAAGCTTGAGCACGTCATCCTTGAACTCGTATTGGATCACGCAACCGCCGACCAATTGGACGCACTTGAAAAACTGACCGACGAGGAAGAGCACATCCATCATCATGGTGATGAGAAGTCGAAGACAGTGCTGTCAGGCAAGTTCCACGTCGTTCTGGCAGAGCTTGGCGGCAATGCCGTCCTGACGGAGATACTGTCGAAGATCGTCGCCCGCCTCTCGCTTGTCATGGCGCTTTACGAGGAGGAGCGGAAAGACGATTGCGGCGCGGATCATCACCGCCTGATCGTCGGCGCCTTGAAAGCCAATGATCTGGACAAGGCGCAGCAGTTGATGGACCATCATCTGGCCGACATCGAGGGCCGCGTTCGGCTGACCGAGGGACAGGGCGATCGGCATACGTTCCTGGCTGTGTTAGAGAATTTTTCCTAACCAGTGGTCTTGAAGGGAGTCGAACCAAGAACCCGCTATTCCGCACGCTTGAGACAGAATTTTTATGGAGTGCGTCGCCGCGCGGCCAATGGCGATCTGGCCACATCGGCTAAGTTCCTTTGGAAGCACGCCATCAGGCGAGTTTTATACACACGATCTGGGTCACTGCGCCCAAATGCTTCGACATAAACACGAAGAGACACGCTCGGAAACTCTCTCCGAAACGCATAAAGAGCGAGCCTAGCTCGTGGGCGATAGATACGCGCAAGTAAATCGCGAAATAATAGATGCTCGTGCTTGACTGGAACGGGGTTGTCGAATTGACAGGTAGAGGACAAAGACATAGCCGACGTGGCAAACCGAAGCCGGATGATAAGCTTGAAGACTGGATAACGCCTCCCGATCCGGTGCCGACCGGTTGGTATCAACGGCGAGGTTACGCGCTCGAGCGCGTGATTCAGCGTCTCCTGGACAACGAAGGGCTGGCCCCGGAAATTCATCATCGCCCGAAGGGCGAGGAAATCGATGGTTCGTTCGAATTCGCAGACCGGACTTTTCTGCTTGAGGCGAAATGGAAAGCCGACCCGGTCCCCGCCTCAGATTTTTATGCCTTCAAGGGCAAAGTCGATGGGAAGCTTGTCGGCACCATTGGAATATTCATCTCGATGACAGGCTTTGCGCAAGATGCGATTGACGCTTTGAAATTCGGCAAAGATATTAACCTTATCCTCTTTAGCGGCAGCGACTTTCAGCTAGTCGCCGAGGGCCGGGTTACCTTCCGGGACGCCTTGAGAACGAAATTGCGGTACGCCGCGGTGGAGGGACAGCCATATCTGCCACTAGAGGCAGGTTCCGACGCTGCAACGAAGCCTGCGAAATCGGATTCAAATCAAGATTTAGTCACCTCTGCGAAGGGCGGCGTCAATATAGTTGTCGAAGGCCCCCTGGATCAGCAGGTACTGCAAATTCTTTTGCAGCGCATCGACCCGACGATTGCGGCTGTCACGCGTATCTGGCCAGCTGGAGGGCAGCTGAACGTCGCAAGCCTACTACGGCGTCTCCAAACTGTCGAAGCATTCGCGACCGCGGCAGTTATCGAGAGCGATATGCCCTCTGATCATCTTGCGGAGGTAGTCGAGATTCTTGCGGCCTCTGGAGGTCGTTATCTCGTCGTCACGCCCAACCTGGAGGAAATGCTGGGAAGCGCTCTCGACGGGGCGAGCGTGTTTCCTCGGCGGCTGGATAAAAGATCAGCAGCCATTTTCGCCGCCGAGAACGCTAGTATTGATCGACTCATGTCCAAAAACAGGAAGATCGGTGCATTCATAGAATGGTTGCGTTGTTTTACGCCTTGAAAAGAATCGAACCTACGACCCGTTTGGGCAATGACACTAAGATGCTGAAAAAATGTAATGTCCCTTAGCAGCTGTGAACAGCGGTAATCTCGCCGGTCGTTAGTGCTGTCAGCCTTCGTCTTTGTCGTGGGCGAGTTCGCGCCACCAGTGTCCCAGTCCTGATTCTTTAGCCAACTCTGATCGCTTGGCCGAATAGTTTGGGGCAACCATTGGATAGTCGCTACGCAAGCCCCACTTCGACCGGTACTCAGCGGGGGTCATGCCGTATTCGGTCATCAAGTGGCGCTTCAAAGACTTGAACTTCCGTCCATCCTCAAGGCTGATCAGGTAATCGTCTTTGATAGATTGCCGGATCGGGACGGCTGGCTTCTTGATCTCTGGGACCTCGGACGCGACCGGCTCCTGCCCAAGGTCTTTCAGCGCGCTAAACGTCCGCTTGATGAGATCCGGGATATGGGCAGTCGGAACCGTGTGCTTCACGACATAGGCTGCTACTACACGGGCTGTCAGAGCAACCACTGGATCGGGTCCAGCGGCGCCAAGGTTTTCATCAGTTGCATCTGCAAGCATCATTTTATCCGAACCAAACATGCACTTCGATTTTGCAATAGCCTCTATTCCACCGTTATGACAAAGCATTATCAACGCTTATCAAGTGAAATCTGAAATGTCATACAAATCACCTTCTGCACTGTCTGCTCTCTTAGGCGCTTAGTGAGCCTGTGCGGGGCTGAGCTGAACCATCCGGTCGCAATCTATATGGTTGTCCATGGCGTTCCGCCGCGGAGCTGAAAGGGATGTTTTAGCTCAGTTCGTCAGCCGAATAAGCGGCATCTGCTGCTGGAGAAAATTCGTTACCAGAACTGTTAACTCATCTGGACTTTCCATAGGAGACATGGGGCAGCTATCCAACAGCGTGAAAACAGCGTCTGGGATCCGTTTTGTGAGAGCCGTTTCGTGCACCAACATGAGCCCAGGGCCAGCACCAACGACACTGTATATCTGATCCTTCGTTATCAAGATGGCGGGCTCATAACGTGCTATAGTCCCGTGGGATGGCTGTGTCGGGACTTTGATAAGCAAAATGAATCCCTTTATTGTTGAGAAGCGATGGGGACTACTGGACCACCACGGCTGAGTGCCAAACTCCTGCTGACTTGTCTCAATGCGTCATGTTTGCAGGGCGCTTCATCTTTGGCGCCATTTGCGTGAACATGGAGATACCGATAGCCGCGTTGTCCTGTGCACTGCCCAACCAAACACCGTGTTCAGCCGCAGCTGCACCGAACGCCTCTAAGTCCTGCGGCTGGGGTGGACCAGCCGGATAAGAGCGTCCGACGCTGGAATAAAATGATGCCAGTGCCATCGTCGTGACATGCACGGTAGATACCTGGTGGGCAGACGTATTGCGCAGCGCGTTTCTCACATCGGGCATGACATCGAAGACATCCCCGGCGCCTAGCGCCTGCCATTCATTTCCGTCGAAGACCTCTAGGATACCGGATGTGATATAGAATGTTTCCCTTGACGGGTGACTGTGCAGTGGAACGGCTACGCCAGCAGGAATGATCGACGTGCTCAAGCAATATGAGCCGGCATCGGGTAAGAATTCCGTCTTGAATTCCATCAATGGACCGAGAATATCGATCGCTCCGATCCGGTGCTTTAGATTAGACATGATTTCAGTCCTTCGGTTTTAGGGCCGAGTTGAAGTTGGCACGCTGACGCGACGCCTTCCGTTGAATTAGATTGTTGAGCTGGAAAGTTTCGGTCCGAACCAACCGCAGGCAGAGTCCGTGAAAGTGCGATCGAAGGCGGATCGGACGATGTAACTTTCGCTGTATCCAGGGCGCCTGGTGCCGAGCACGCAGCCGTAATGTTTGCAAGCACGCTTCTGCAATGCGCTAGTTGCTTGGCTCAAACCCCAGTCGATCGAGAGTTCGAGAAGCGGTCGTGTGATCCCGATATCCTTCAGCATCCTTTCAGCAGAGTCACAAAGCGACAGCAGCGCAATCCGTTTCGAGTTCCAGCAATGATAGCGCCACCAGTAGTGGCGCATGGCAAAGCCAATTTTTACAAATATTGTGGAGCCATCGCTTAGGCTCTTTTCAAACGACTCGGCCTTGAGGTTTGCAAGCATCTGATACTCCCCTTTTCATAGGAGACCGGCTCGCGCTCTTCCAACATTGCAGCCCGTATCTTATTGAATGGAGCAAATCGTGAGGCCTAGATAAATGCCGTTCTGTCCGGGCAAAATATCAGGCCAAGTGTTTCAAGCTATAACACCGGTATCACGCTGTCATGGAAGTGCTATTTGATATGCGGTAGATGCTGGGCGGTACCCCAAATTTTTCGTGAAATAGTTTTGTCAGGTGTGCATGGCTTGCAAACCCCGAAGAATGCGCAATTTCGGTGATCGACATGGACGCCCCAACAAGCTGCTGCCTGGCATGTTCGAGCCGAACATCTTGTAGATAGCGGTGTGGGGTTTTGCCGGTCGCGCTTCGAAACATTCGAAGGAAATGCGACCGACTGTATCCGCTTTCAGCTGACAGCGCCTCGAGGTTAAGATTTTCAGAAAAATCGCTGGCAATCCTATCGAGTACACGCCGGAGTCGAGGTTTCGACAGGTATGGCTCGTGATTAACCCCCATGTTTGGGACATCATGTGCGAGCTTGATGAAGCGGCTAACAATCGCCATGGATAAAGAGTCGGCGTAGAGCTTTCCGGAAATTCCACCGTCGACAGCTTCGTTTGCTGAAAGCGCAACCAGTTGTGACAAAGCCGAGTCATGCCCGCCGAGATGCTCATGAAAGTCTTTCGGTGGTGGCAGGTCAGCTTCTTCCGCAACTTGAACAACAATTGATGGATCAATCAAACAAGCGATCATTTTAAAAGGCGTGTGCGCACGCACCTCGGGCTGTATTCCTGCTGGCCCGACCGAGAGGCTGCCTGCCTTTTTGACATGCCTGGCGAAATTACCCGATCGCTGCTTGTATTCCCAAATTGATGGTTCGCCTTCCCAGACCAAAACATGATGGTGATCGACAATGACCTCCTCCCGCTTTTGAAAAGTGTCACTCCATCGTCTGTCTATGGTCAGTCCGTGCCACTTCGGCCCGTCGTCAGCCAGGCCATCAGCAGTCGTGCCATCAAGTAGGACATCTAGCTTGTCTGTCGAGTTCTTGCTGCTGCTCATTACAGGGCCTTACAAAATATTTCTTGCGTCAGTAGACCGAATTTGATGCTGGCCAGACGGTAACACGAATGATCTAAATTATGAGATATAGTCACATCCAAGGTTTTTCTGAGGTGCGACTTCGAATCTGTCTGAGAAAGACTTGCGCCCGTACTCAGCCGCGTTTTGATTTCCATTGTCCTGTGGAACTGCATCCACACATCAATCCAAATCGTATAAGTGACACTGGGTCTAGCGAGAGTGGATCGCTCCGAGAACCGGACTTAGCCGATCGTCAGTACTTCGATCAGCATCATGGCAATCTTGAGCTCCGTAGCCTCTTTGAACCGATGGATGTCGCGATCGTCGCAGTCGGGCTCGACTTTGTCATTAGGATGTTCCGAGCCTCTGACTGGGCACAGCTCAACACCTCGATGGCCTTCGCCCTGACACAAGTTATTTTTACGCATAATAATGAACCTATTGCGCGCTAAAACGGTCGCTTCGCGCGAAGTCGACCTCGATCGAGCTGCCGCCATTGATCGGGCCAATTGCGGATTTAAACAGAATTCCGAAGCATCGCCGGTAGGATTTGCCGCAAGAAGCCATCCACGCCGTTACGAACCCCATGCCGAGCCGGGCAACGTATTGAGCGGGATCTCCAAATACCGTTGTCCATTTTCCTCAACATAAGGCAGCGCTCCTGCGCGTATGTTAACCTGCAACGCATGCAGCATCAGTTTTGGAATCGGTAATGTTTTATCGCGACTCTCGCGGAGACGGATGAAATCCTCTCGCGATTGACCAACGATGTGCGCATTCTTTTTCTTTTGTTCTGCCACCGTTGTCGCCCAGGCTGCCTCCCGCCCTCCGGGCCTATAATCATGTCCAACGAACAGGCGCGTCTCCTCGGGCAAGGTCAGGATGTCTTGGATCGATTGCCATAGCGCGGCGGCACTGCCGCCGGGGAAGTCGGCACGGGCCGAGCCGCTGTCCGGCATAAAAACCGTATCGTGAATGAAGGCTGAATCGCCGATAACGTAGGTTATCGAAGCCAGCGTGTGCCCCGGTGAGTGCATAACGCGAGCCGTCAGATCTCCAAGTTTGAAGCTCTCGCCATCGCTAAACAAACGATCCCACTGCGAGCCGTTACAAAGGAGATCCGCGTAGTTATAGATATCTTTCCAGATTTCCTGAACCCGGCAGACATGCTCGCCAATCGCAATGGGCACACCAGTTCGCGACCGAAGGTAGCTTGCGGCTGAGAAATGATCTGCGTGCGGATGGGTATCAAGTATCCACTCAAGCTCCAAACTATGCTTTGCGATATATGCGAGGAGCAGATCGGCATTGGTCGTCCGTGTCGAACCTGACTTTTCGTCATAATCGAGCACGGCATCGATTATAGCGCATTTGCGCGTGGTAGGGCAGGCAACAACATACTGGATGCTGCCCGTACGGGTGTCGTAGAACCCAGCGACTTCAGACTGCTTCATGATTTCATCTTTTGCGACGTCGCAGGAGCGAACAGAGGTTTCTGTTTGGAATGGATAGTTTGCTCAAAGGAAACAGGTCATTGGTTATTTTTGCCCGCTAGTTATTCACCTAAAGCGAAAGCGCTGAAGTTATTGTGAGCGTGTCGATATTCGAGCGATTGTTCAGCCTCGGACGGTGACGTTCGGAATGCTTTATGAAGGTGCGGGACAGACATACAGTCATCTTTTTCTTGACGGTAGCGCTACAGGCGGAGCTGATGCGCCGTTCAAGCAACTCTGGACAGAGATGTGCAAGCATATGAATGCTCTTCCTTTTGCGGTGAGGCGATTGGCGCGCCATACCTTACGTAGTGCCCTGTTGATGCTTGGTGGTTACGTCAGAAGGCCTGGATAACAATGCCAGTCCATTGAGCGGAAACTATCAGGACGTGCGGCTCGCGCTATAACGTGGGTTCCATGTTGTCATGATAGTGCTATCACGCGGCTTCGAGCCAATGTCGAACCCTCCACCGCCTTGAACCGATGTGATCCGTCGGACTGCAAATCAAAAGTTGCTGATGTGAGCCACGTTTTCTATCGCTATCTGAACACACTTTGCTCACAGCACTTTCCGCTTATACTGCTAGCAAAAACCCGCCTCTGCCGATGTGAACATCATGACGTCTGCGATCAACCGTTGCGCGGTTGCCGGTCGAATGCTCTGCTTCAATTATAGTGGCAGCCTTTCCGCCGAGCGGTTTCTTTGAACTTCCGCTCGTCGAAAAGGGCTGCAGTTGGTCAGTCTAATCGCCTTCGCGTGACACCGCGTCGAGCGCTGCACGGAGGTCGCCCCTGCTGAGTGGAATACAATAAGCGGGAGTATCGGGTTGAAAGCGGTAGCCCTCTTTCAATGGTCCAGCGTCTACGATATCGAAGCCCAGTTCCTCGAAGAGCTCGCTGACGATCCGCTTCGCCGTCAGGTCATCGCCGGCAATCGGCAGTGCCCGACGGTCTATCGCTCCTGCAGGTCGGCCATCTTTCTCAATGTCCGCAGCAGTGATTGCGTTAAATGCTTTGACGATCCTGGATTTTAGCAAATGCTGCGCAAGAAGTTCGCTGCTCGTTAGGCGGCCAAGATCCAGCTCAGTTATCTGCCCGTCCCGGGCCGCGTAGTAGTTGTTGGCATCCAAGACAATTTTGCCGACCAACTCCGCGTCGGGAATAGACTTATAGGCTTTCAGAGGAATAGCGATCACCACCAAGTCGCCAAAAGCAGCAGCCTCTGCTGGTGTTCCGGCCATGCAGCCAGTCGTGCCCGTAAGACTGAACAAGGTGTCAGGGCCACGACTGTTTGACACCATGACCTCGTGCCCGCATTCCATGGCAACTGCGGTGACAGCACGGGCAATAAAACCCGCTCCGATGATACCGATTTTCATGTTGTTTCCTAACTAGGGTTGGATTTGCAAGGGCTTGCAGCCAGACATTCTGCGGCGGTCTTGAAGGCTATTCGCCTGCGTGCCGAGATCGCCGGACGTGTCCTACACGTCCGGCTCCCACTTATTTCCCGGATGCGGCCGTCTTGATTACTTCGACAACTGCCTGTGGCTGCGACAGAAACACGGAATGGCTCGCATCGATCTCGGTGACCTTAGATCCTGCCCGGCGATACATGGCACGCTGCAGTTCCGGATTGATCATCCGGTCCGCTGTCGTGACAACTGCAAAGCTTGGCTTGTCCTGCCAAGCGGGAGCACCGATTGGCGTCCCCCAGATCTTGCCGTTGATCGGCATTTGCGAGATCGCCATAAACTCTGCCACCGGCAAAGGCAGATCAGCCGCAAAGTCGGCAGGGAACTGGGCAGCGTCGACTAGCAGATAGCCGTCGTCTGTCGGCGAAATGCTGTGCGCCGCAGGCGGCGTGGCACTGGATACCTTGCCAAGGACCTCGCCTTTGTCAGGCGCAAAGGCCGCGACGAACACCAGGCTGTCGACCTTCGGATGATGCCCTGCTTCCGTGATGACAGCACCGCCATAGCTGTGGCCAACGAGAACCGCTGGGCCTGATTGCATGTCTAGGATCCGCTTGGTTGAGGCTACGTCATCTGCAAGTGAAGTCATGGGTTGCTGGACGATGCTAACGGTGTAGCCATCGGCGCGAAGCAAGTCGGCCACCGGCTTCCAGCCCGAACCATCGGCGAAGGCCCCGTGCACAAGCACGACGTTGCGGACAGGGGCCGCAGCAGGATTGGCAGCGGCGGATCCTGCAACGGACGCGGCACATAAAGCTGTCAGAACTAAATTGGAAAGGGTCATGGCGTTCTCCGGCATCCCGCATGAAGCGTCGGATGCGTCAGGTTAAGGGTTCTTTTCTCGCCTGAG
This sequence comes from Neorhizobium sp. DAR64862/K0K3, assembly GCF_050500185.1. NCBI lineage: Bacteria > Pseudomonadati > Pseudomonadota > Alphaproteobacteria > Hyphomicrobiales > Rhizobiaceae > Neorhizobium > Neorhizobium sp. DAR64862/K0K3. Next base: position 106,499 of record NZ_CP191450.1, on the reverse strand, counting down.
ACGTCTTTCATGGATTTAACTTCAGCGGAAACGATGGCTCTTCATGATACTGATGCATAGAATTCAGTATGGAGGCGACCATGGCAATCGGACGGATCGATCTTAATTTGATCAGGGTCTTTGACGCCGTATTTGAAGATCGCAACCTGCTGCGCGCCGGCCGCCGATTAAACTTGAGTCCCTCCGCAGTCAGCCACGCCCTGACAAGGCTACGACAGGTCGTGGGGGACGAGTTGTTCGTGCGTACGGCAACGGGAATGATGCCGACCACGCGCGCCATCGCAATGGCCGAAGATCTTCGCAGTTCCCTGCACAAGATCGTTGCGACCTTAGGCGTAGATGCGTTCTATCCTGCGACATCGACCCGGAAATTTGTTGTCGCCGCAAACGATCATCTCACGGCTGTGATCGTGACGCAGTTGACCAGGCTTATGGCGGTCGAAGCGCCCAGCATCGATCTGGTCGTACGCCCATCGACACGGCTTGATCTTGCAGAGCAGATCGACGTTGGTCGGATCGACCTGGCGCTAGGTATATTCCAGCAAGTCCCTTTACACTTCAGGTCCTGCGCTCTCATGACGGAAGGCGACAGAATCGTCATGCACAAGGCGCATCCAGCAGCGGGGAGGAAACTGACGCTCAGGGATATGGCAATCTACCCTTTGCTGACCGTCTCGGTCGGGGGCGAGGAAGAAGGTGCCGTTGGCGGCTTTATCCTTGAGCGTGGCCTGGCACGCCAGTCCGAGATGTTTGACCGAAGCGCACTTCAGGAAGCCCTGACCGAGATCGCGGAGATGCCGCGCTACCAGACAACTGTGCCACACTCTCTTGCAATACCAGCGCTGATGATGGGCACCGAGCTGATCAGTATTCTCCCCGGGTCGCTCGCGCGCCATCTGGTGGCCGACGAGAATTTCGTATTGTCAATTCCACCTTATGAGGCTGCCAGTTCCACGTTCCGCGGGATCTGGCACAGCCGCAACGACTATGACCCCGCCCATTTGTGGCTACGTCAGCTCGTCATTCGCGCTGTGGAACAGGTGAAGGAAGAATAGATCATTTCGTGGCTAAGCTCGGTTGGAGGGGCCCAATAACGTTCATGAACGACCCGAGCAGTCGCACATCGTCCGCCCGGACCATGATCGGCTACACCTGCGAAACACCACCATCTATGGCCAGTTCCGTTCCTGTAATGTAGCTGCTTTCCGACGACGCCAGGAAGAGCAAGGCAGCGGCCACTTCTTCTGTTTCACCAACGCGACCGAGCGGTATAGTGGTCGCTCGATGAGCCACGAAAGCATCGAGGTCTTTCGTGGTCGGGAAGGCGGCGGCGACCAGTGGCGTGACGAAAGTGCCTGGACTGACGGCGTTGACCCTGATCTTCCGCGCCTTGAGTTCCGTCGTGAGAGTTCGAGCAAGGGAACGGATGGCTGCCTTGCTGGCGGCGTAGGTGCTGAATCCGGCGGCACCCATCCCGGTCACAATGGAAGCATTGATGATGATCGAGGCGGCATCCGGCATCAGAGGAAGAAGCTTCTGGATCGTGAAGAACGTCCCCTTGAAGTTGGTATCGACGGTCATGTCGAAATTTTCTTCGGTTACGGCGGCAAACGGCGTCACCTGCCCTGCCCCGGCGTTGGCGAACAGCACGTCGATCCGACCGTGGCGATCCCTCACCTCTGTGTACAAACGATCGATATCGGCAAGGTTTGCGATGTCGCCGCATATCTTTTCGACGTTTCCGCCGATCTCGGCGATGGCGTCTTCAATCCCATCCTTCCGACGACCTGTGATGATGACGGTGGCGCCCTCGGCGACAAAGCGCTTGGCCGTGGCGAGGCCTATGCCGCTACTTCCGCCCGTGATGACGGCGATCTTATCTCTAAGTTTCAAGATGGTATTCCTAACTGTGTTCTGGAGACTGATAGCCTTCCCGAACGCGGGCTCGACGATATAGGCGACGACGATCCATCAACTTGACTGGCCAGTTGTGCGGAGCGCCATATGCTGCTGGAGGAACGTCGAAATTAGACGTTCCAGTTCGTCCGGCCTTTCCAAGGGGCCCATGTGCCCACTGTCCAGCTGTGCGAAGGAAGCGCCCGGGATCCGCTTTGCCACAGCTTCCGCGAGATACGGGGGAGCGATCTGGTCCTGCGTCAGGCCGATGCTGAGTGTCGGCGCCTGGACGTGCTGCGCCTCGGCACGGACGTCCAGAAAAAGTGCCAACGCGACCTGGCGCGCCATTCCGAGCCAGTCGGTGTCAGTCGAGATCGTGTCGACCATTCCCTTCAGTGTCGTCTCGTCGAGCGACGCCAGGAACGACTGACTGAAACCCGTCAGTACGATGATCTTGGCAAGTGCCGCTGGATCATCTCCAATCAACGCTTGCCAGAGGCGAAGCTGAAGCTGCATCCGCGGATCCTCGGAGGTGAGCAAACCGCCGACAAGCACGAGCGAACGAACCTTTTCCGGATGATGAGCGGCGATGTGGACAGCCACCGCAGCGCCGAGTGAAAACCCGACCAGATCGAAGGGTATCGCATCTGCAGCTTTGGCAGCAGAGACGACCTGGTCCGCAAGCGTTGCCACCGTCAAGGCGGCACCAGTGTCGGTCGTGCTCCCCGATCCGGAATAGTTTGGACGTATCACGGTCCGTATTTTCGAGAGCGGTTCGACAAGCGACACCCAATTCGTGTGCGAGTTCAGTGCCGTTCCATGCACCAGTACAAGCGCTGGCCCGACACCATCGACACTGTAGGAAATGTCCGCTCCGTCTCCATCGAGATGGCGAGCGTCATAGCGTGCCGGCGTCTGGATAGACTGCGGGTTATGGCTTTTGATGGACAAGACGAATTCCTTTAAAATCGAGAAGGTCTGTATGGCACCAGACCGATCGGCTCGAACCGGATTTGAAGCCGTCACTTTGCCGAGAGGCTGACTGCAGTCTTGAGTTGAGTGCCGTGTTCGGCAGCGTCGTCGCTAAGGCATGATGATCTGCCGGGACGGAAATCTGACCCGCTCATACGCCGGCGGATCGGAGAGCTCGTGACGTCTGCAAGTCCCCCAGCAAAGGTCGAAGCCTCATCAGACCTCGTACCCATATTGTCCACGGGCGTGCCTCTGCAACCCGTACGTCGCGTGGGATACTCCCTGGTCCTTCGCTAGTCTCAGCTGAGGTCGGGTAATGCCTATATCCTTCAGCATTCTATCGTCGAGGCTGCAGAGCGCCTGAAGTGCGATCCGATTGCTGTTCCAATTTATATATCGCTGCCACGCTTGGCGGGTGAACCGCCAGATCGTGTTGGGGATAGCGTAGGCGGCATGAGGCCGCCTCTCAGGCAATGTCTGCGTGAGGTGTACAAGCATCTTGTGCTCTCCTTTTTGAACGGGAGGCGGGCTTTTTCCCTCTTCCAACCAGGTCCCATTATTGAGGGCCCGATACTGTCAGAGCGCTGGATAGGATTGCCGTTCTCTTGGCCTCAAACTATCAGGCCAGGCGCTTGGCGCTATAACACCGGTGTCAGGCTGTCATGCTGGTGCTATTCGATGCGCGATATACGCTCGGCGGCAGACCGGATTTCTCGTGGAACAGTTTGGTCATGTGCGCATGGCTTGCGAACCCTGAGGAGTGGGCAATCTCGGTGATCGACATGGATGCCGCGAGCAGCTGTCGCCTGGCATGCTCCAGACGGACGTCTTGGAGATATCGATACGGTGTCTTGCCGGTCGCGCTTCGAAACATCCGAAGAATCTGCGCCCGGCTATATGCGCTTTTGGCAGCCAGCGTTTCGAGGCTGCGATTTTCTGAGAAGTTGGCGGGTATCAGATCGGGAACACGGCGGCGCCGCGGCTTGGACAGGTAGGGTTATGGATCGGCAATGAGACACCACTCAAACGGGAAGCGGCCAACCTAAACCTTGAGGCGTTCTCATATTCAGGCTTTTCTGAGAAGTATATGATCGGCGATGTGACTTGAGAGACACGGATACGGATCGACGACTGCTAATCTGTCCGCGCTCCGGCGGGCGGAACGCGAATAGCCGCCTGTAGAATAAGGCGTCTGGGACGTTCGATATGGCTACATTCCAGCGGCCAAAATTTCCGCCATCCTCTCACCGATGATAACGCAAGGCGCCATGGTGTTTCCGGTCGTCACGCGGGGCATTATTGAAGAGTCGGCAATGCGAAGCCCTTCTATGCCGTAGACCTTGAGCTTTGCATCGACCACCGACATTGCGTCCGTGCCCATCTTTGCCGTGCACGACTGATGCCAGACAGTCGATGCGGTACTGCGCACGAAATCCTCCAAGTCCGCCGCACCCATAGCCCCCGGCATCACTTCCCGTTGTGCAAATCGGCTGAGAGCCGCCGCATTGCCGATCTCACGCGAAATCCGGACGCCTCGCACCAGCGCCTTCAGATCATCCGGGTGCGACAGCGCGTTTGCCTCGATCCGAACCGGATCGCTCGGGTTCGGGCCTGTCAATGTAATCTGACCTCGGCTTTTCGGTCGCGTCAGCCCTGGAAGGATCGACCAGCAATTTGCTGTCGGGTTGAATTTGGCGCTTGCTTCCGGGGTGGTAATGGGAATTTCAACGATGAATGCCTGAATGTCGGGCTCCGGCAAATCCGGCTCGCTCGTCCAGAAGAATGTCGCTTCCCCGAGATTGTTGCGAGGCACGATTTCCTCTCCAGCTTCCCATACCAGCCCCGCCACCATGATATGATCCTGGAAATTCTGCCCGACGCCCGGCAGGTCCCTCACCAGCGGAATACCATGCTCGGCCAAGTGTTCCGCCGGACCGATACCGGACTGCATCAGGACTTTCGGTGTGTTGATCGCGCCAAGAGACAGGATGGTTTCCTTCCTGGCCGAGATTGCCAAGATCTGTCCTTCGAAATCGACCTCGACGCCGGTGGCGCGGTTTCCGTCAAAGAGGATGCGATTGACCGTGGCGTGGCAGAGGACGGTGAGGTTGGGCTGCACCATCGCCGGATAGACATAGGAACGGAAGATCGAAAGGCGCTTCCCGTCCCGGATCCGGACATTGGCGAGAGCCGCCCCTCCTGCGCCTTCCATCATCCGCCCATTCTGGTCGGCAAAACTCTCAATGCCACACGACGCGGCCGCATCGAGCATGGCGTTTGCGATCGGATGTGGTTCCGACGCCGGTTGCATGAAGACCGGTCCGCCCACACCGCGACGCGGATCCGGCTCACCGGCCCAGTCCTCGATCCGGCGATATATTTCGAGGACGGACCTGTAGTTCCAGGCTGCGTCATCAGCTTCATTTGCGAAATAGTCCCAGTCTGTCTTATGGCCACGGGCCCAGATCATGACATTGATGCTGGAGCCGCCCCCGAGGACCTTTCCCATCGATAGAGGGAGCGAACGCCCATTGACGTGCGGGTTAGGCTCGGCGACGAATTGCCAATCACGCTCGCTGCCAAGGTTCGCAAACCAGATGCCCGGCTCGGTAACGGCGGCATCGGCATCCGAGCCACCAGCTTCCAGCAGTAGAACCGATACATCGGGATTGTCGGCGAGGCGTCGGGCGACAACGGATCCAGACGAACCGGATCCACAAACGATATAGTCGTAATGCGAAGCCAGTTCGCGCTTCAACCGATCTTGATTTTCGCTGACCTGGCGAGCGAAATCATCAGTAGCGCGTAGCGCGCTGCTGGCTGCATACCATTGTTAGGCATGTGAACCTCTAAGTGTAAGAATTGTCGGTGGAGAACGCGCTAAACAAGCCCCCTCCGAGTGGCGATCATCAACGATGCGTGCCGGCTACTCGATTAGGTCTCGCAGTCTCGCCGTCAGTGTCATCCTGCTGCTGGCATCATGATGGCTTTTGTCTCGAGGAATGCCTCGAGTCCTTCGGGACCGCCCTCACGCCCAACGCCTGACATCTTGTAGCCGCCAAATGGGAGCGCAGGGGACTGATCGAGCCCGTTGATCCCAACCTGACCCGTCCGGATTTGGCACGCCACATCGTAAGCCAGTTCGACGTTTTGGCTGAAGACCATGCCGCTCAGTCCCAGATCCGTGTTGTTTGCCAGGCAGATGGCGTGTTCGATTGTCTCGTAGCCTTGGATTGTCACCACCGGTCCGAAGATCTCTTCTCGCGCGATCGCCATATCGGGTGTGACGTCGTCGAAGACAGTCGGATTGACGAAGAAGCCGCGCTTGGGCAATTCGCAACGTATTTCGCCGCTGGCAACCCTCGCACCCTGGTCGATTCCTGACTGAATGAAGCCCTCGATCCGATCCTGCTGCCTTTTGTTGAGGACTGGGCCGATCTGCGTCGTCTTGCACCAGGGATCGCCCACCGCAAGACTGCGTGCGGCATTCGAAAACCGGCCAACGACCTCATCCTTCCGGGAAAAGGGCACGAGGATGCGCGACTGGGCAAAACAGAACTGTCCGGAAAATGGCATAGACAGCGGACTGAGGATCGGAAGAACAGCTTCAAGATCCGCGTCCTCCAGCAGGATGGCCGCAGACTTCCCGCCGAGTTCCATAGTGAACCGGTTCATCTTGGCGGCGGCCGTCGCTGCAATCTGCGATCCGACGGCAAAGCTGCCAGTAAAGCTGATCTTGTCGATGTCCTCTGATTCGACCAGAAGAATACTTTCCTCGCGGTCAGCAGTGACGACGTTGATCACACCAGGTGGGAAGCCGGCAATTTCTGCGCATTCGGCAAAGATGAGCGCCTCAAGCGGGCTTTCCGGCGCGGATTTAACGATACATGTGCATCCGGCTGCCAAAGCTGCACCCAGCTTCTGTGCCAGGATCGGGAACGTGGCATTCCAGGGGACGATGAGGACCGCCACACCGACCGCTTCGCGTTTGATCCTCGCATGTCCGCGCTCTGTCGAACGGGTTTCGTCAAACGCATATTCCCTTGCGAGATCTGCATAATAGGCCAAGCGGTTCACGCTGACCGGGGCAAGCGCGCTTGTCAGAGAAATTGGCGCGCCGACCTGGAAGGTCCAGAGGTCTGCCATGAGCTGTACACGGACGGCGAGTGCGTCGGCCAGTCGCTGGATGAAATCGGCACGTTCAGTCCCGGACAGACGGGGCCAGGGGCCATGATCAAACGCATGCCTTGCGGCGCCAATGGCAGCTTCAATGTCCCTGCTGTTTGCAAGCGGAAGATCGATCTGAACCATCTCGGTTGCAGGATTCACAAGCGATACGCGCTGATCTGAGCCGCTCGAAACCCACGCGCCATCAATGAAGAACTTCTTGCGTATTTTAGACGACAAATCGCGTTCAGGGCTGAACATAGGAGCTCCTCGTATGGATGTAGTCTACAGTTGCTCGAGGATATCTCTGAGCTTCGCTGCAGCCGTACATCTCGGCGAGAGCTTCATCGCATATGCGGACGTGCGCTTGCTTTCACGCCGATCTCTTGCTTGCAGGGAAGTGCTATTGTTCGAATTCAGAAGGCTTTGCGATCAACTTCCATCGTCCTGTCTAGTTCATTCCCGTCACCTGCTCAGACTGAAGCAGCGATATCGCCAATCGAGCGCCAATGCTTCGCTGAGCACCGTCGTTGCTACGACGCGTGCCTTGCGACAGGAATAGTAGAACGCTCTTCTCGAACCAAACCCTCCGTCTTGAAGGGATTCGAAACATCGACCAACCGCGTCTTGGAGATAAATGGCTGAAAATGGAGCCGAAGATGCATACTGACGGAACAAGCGGCATCGGCGATCGGGTAACCAATCCTCGAGAAATCGAATTTCATTGCGCTTGCCCTGAATGCCCTGCCGCTTGCTGATAAGGCGACCTGCAGGTTCCGATACAAGGAAGGGGCTGGGCAATTGCTGCTTGTAGGTTTCCGAATGCCTAGCACAACCTGTTTCTACTCCGCACAGGCGGACCAAGGCCCGTGATCGTTTTTTAGTATGTAGCGCTCCTCGGTGACACGCTCCAATTCCTTTTTAAGCTGCCTGATCTCGTCGGCGTGGTCGCTGCCTTGGTTGCCAGACACGGAGGAGAACTTCTTCTTCCACTTATAGAGTGAGTGCGGGCTCACACCCAGCCGCTGCGAAACCTCCGCAACCGGATAGCCCCGTTCCGTGATCTGACGCACCGCGTCCCGCTTAAAATCATCGCTGAATTCGATTTGCTCATGATGCTCTTGCCTCAATTAGGAAAGAAGGCGTCTACAAATCTCGGGGCTATTCAATCGCACTCACACGAATACCTGGGACTAGCGACGCGCTCATCCACCTAATCGGACGTCAATGTCCGCACTCGAAAAAAACCCCTGCAAACCATGGAAACTGTGCCGGACCGAGGACACATCACTCCCTTCGCCGCAACCAAACTCATTGACGATTCGGGAGAGTTTCTTACAGTTGTCCCGCTCGGCAAATACAATCAGGTTGCTTAGTATTTTTCGTGAAATGGATCACGAGCATGGTGTGCTTTGAATCCTCTTACCGGGCCATTACCTCAATATACCCTCCAGGGTATTTTTTGAAGATATACCTTGCAAGGTATAGTGAAGAGGATTAGCTTATGAAGGACAGGCAAGAGCGCCTGACGATTTTTCTAGCCCGCCTGGAGGCCTGTGCTCCGGCTGCAACGCAAGAGGAGGCTTATTCGATGCTCTGCTCAACGCTGGATCAGGTCGAAAATGAGTTCTCAGGTGTGCCTGCTTATAACGGAGGGGCTTACGAGGATGGTCGAATGTACCCACCGCAAGCCGATAGCGCGAGGGACGTGGTTGGTCGTAGTGATTTGACCCGGCTTAGATCGCGATCCCACAATACGTACATCGCTATAAATGGAGCGATCCGGATTGAGGACATAAGCAAGAATGTGCTCTTGGAAAAATCTGGAGCCAACGGAAAGAAGCTCGAACTATGACAACGACAATCGCACTCCTGAACGATACGGTCATTGGTCTTGAAAAGTTGGGATTCACTGTTGAGGTGGATAGCCCAAAAGATCCTGACGGCGAGTCTTTCCTCGATATCGCCAAGGGAGAGTTCAGCACGCAAATCTCATTTCGCCCGGGAGTGGGCCTTGGGGTCTTCATCTCTGAACCAGCTTTTGGTCAAAGGCCGGATGAGATTTATCGTAGCGCTGAGAAGGCGGTTCAACGCGCTGACCAGCTTTTCCAGCAATTCGTGAAATCGGGCACTGTTGGGTATCTGTCGCTCCTCGAAATGAGAGAGTTGAACAAGCTCTCCCAAGTTGAGCTGGCAAACGCTCTTTCGATCAAGCAGCCGTCGGTAACTAGGATCGAGAAGCGAGAGAACGTCAAAATTGACACGTTGGCCAAACATGTTGAGGCTATGGGCGGAAGATTAGAAATGAGAGTCTTGTTCGACGAAATGGAGGCCAGATTGGAGCTTCCTGCTCTGAAGGTTGGCTGATCGGATGCAGGCTCCCCTACTCAATCTCATTGTTATTCGCGCGAGCAACCCTCCCGAACTAGCAGAGTTCTATGGGAATATGGGCTTCGAATTTCAATCGGAGCGGCACGGGACAGGCCCTGAGCACCTCTCGTCACATGTGGGAGGATCGGTTTTCGAAATCTATCCCAGGACGCCCGCTTCTGCGGATACGACTGCGGTAAGGCTTGGGTTCATAGTCGACTCCATAGCTAGGGTCCTTCAGAGACTTGGATCTCACGCGGATATCGTTTCGGCACCAAGGATTTCCGAGTGGGGAACTCGATGTGTTCGGCGAGATCCCGAGGGGCACAAGGTTGAGCTTTTAGAAGCTTGACTGCAAAAAGGCCAACGTCACAGAGTTCAACTAGATATAAAGATTGCGTACTGAGGGAGGGCATCAACTTGGCCGACAAAAAGGTACTATTTATTGCGTTTGCGATTGAGGATGAACGGCAGCGAGACTTCCTAAAGGGGCAAAGCTTGCACCCACGCGAGCCTTTCGAGTTTGTCGATATGTCCGTCAAGGAGCCGTACGATAAAGACTGGAAAGACCGCGTGCGCACTCGAATCAAGCGGTCCCATGGTGTGATAGTGCTCGTGAGTAAGAACTCTTCCACATCTACCGGTCAGAAGTGGGAAATCCAGTGCGCCAAGGAAGAGGAAAAGCCGATACGGGGCATCTGGGCTTATTCGGATGATCGCTCGACCATTGCGGCGATAACAACGGTCGCGTGGAGCGACGCCAACATCAGCGCGTTCATCGATAGTCTGTGAACTCATGGAACGAAGGAAAGCATTGATAGTCGGCATCGACCATTACGATGCCTTTACTCCGCTGCAGGGTTGCGTAAACGACGCTCGATCAGTTGCTGCAGTTCTAGGTCGGCATTACAACAACGATATCAATTTTCAGACACCAAAACTGCTTTTGGGTGAAGACCAGTACGCCTCGGTTTCTCGTCGAGAGCTTCGCTCGTCAATCGAAGCGCTGTTCGATGACGATCCCGATATCGCCCTCCTCTATTTTGCTGGCCACGGGTTCATTGACGGTGCTGGTGGCTATCTCTGTTCTAGCGAATGTCAAGACGGAAGCGATGGCGTCCCTCTCGTGGACGTGGTGAATTTTGCCCGGAAGTCAAAAGCGAAGAACAAGATCATCATTTTGGACAGTTGCCACGGCGGCATCCTTGGGAATTATCAGGCGGATACAGGTACTGCCGAAATTGATGAGGGAATGACGCTGCTGACGGCCTCGTCGGAACAGCAGTATTCGTTTGAGGGTGGAAATGGTGCGCCCGGCGTTTTCACAAATCTGCTGGTCGACGCGTTGGAGGGTTCCGCAGCCAATCTCGTCGGAGACATTACCCCTGGCAGTGTCTATGCGCATATTGATCAATCGCTGGGGGCATGGGGCGGACAGAGGCCGGTCTTTAAAACAAATGTGAAATCGTTCGTTTCATTGCGGAAGGCCAGACCACCTCTCTCGACCGATGACCTTCGCCTGATTTCAACAATCTTTCCCGACGCCAAAAAGCAATTTCCGCTCGATCCGACCTTCGAACCCGAGCGATCCGACGAACAGAAGCTTGATCAGTCCATTCCTCCGCCGGACCCCAAGAATACCAAGATCTTCAAAATCTTGCAGGCCTACGCTCGCGTGAGCCTGGTGCGTCCGGTGAACGCTGAGCACATGTGGCATGCAGCGTGGTACAGTAAGTCTTGTGAGCTAACGATTCTCGGGCATCACTATCATCGTCTGGTTTCGAAGGGCCTCATTTAAGGGAGCAGAGCACACTTTGCCGATCTCAACACGAGCGGAACTCTTGGAAGCCTTGGCGTCAATAGAGCACGACAGGTGGTCCCATTGGCAAAAATACCTGCACTCAAAAGCGGAAAGGCAACCTGACGGGTCTCTTATGATCGCTGCGGAAGATGTCGAACGTTGGGAAAAACAGATGAATTCTCCATACCAAATCCTGACGGAGGAAGAGAAGGACAGTGATCGGAAACAGGTGATGAATTACCTTCCGGTCGTTGAGCGCTGGTTCTCGGAGAATGGAGACAAGGCGTGAGCGCTGACACCGAAACATTCAGGGATCCGCTTATTTCTGTTTTTCAGTCCACCGTGACGGAGGTCGCGAGCCGGATAGATGGGGCGACCACGCTCAGAAGCAGGCGACCGCAGCATTCGGCCGGGTCTCAGCTACCTCAGATTGCGGCTCAGATTGCACGAAGGGAGATTGGGCTACCCGAGTCTCCCCCGTCGCCGGGCATTCGGGGTCTATCAAAAACGCAGACAGCCTCTCTTTGCGCTGAATTGGCATGGCGGTACGTGAAAGCGGCGGCTGTGGGCGATGGGTCGGCTCTCGTCTTGGTCGAAGCGGACTATATAGGCAGTACCTGCGACGCCGCCTGGCTATCCACCCTTAAAGAGTATCACCGCTATTTCGGCATATCGGGCGACAAAGCAGCCATTCCATATATCCGAGCGGCGGATGTCGGTCCGCAAGTGATCGCAATTCCACCCGACGCTACACTTGGATTAGTGGCCGACTGGGGCACCGGTGCTGGACCTGCGCAAGAGGTCCTGATCGATATCGCCAAATTCGATCCGACGATCTTGCTCCATCTTGGCGATATCTATTACTCCGGTACGCCAGAGGAATGCCAAGCCAACTTTCTTGACCCTATTGATAAGCTCTACCGCAAGGGTCGGCAGAAACCGGTCTACGTGATCCCCGGCAATCATGACATGTACTGCGGCGGCCTAGGCTTCTTTGAGCTGATAAAGCAAATGAATCCAGAGCCCGTTGCCCAGCGAGGAAGCTTCTTTTGCCTGCGGTCGGAGGACGAAGCTTGGCAGTTCCTGGGAATCGACACGGGTCTCCACGACAATAGCCCCTACGCCGTCTCGGACGCCTTGACGTGGATCGAGGAGGACGAACTGGCCTGGCATTGCGACCGAGTTCGAGAGTTCAAAGGCAAAACGATCCTACTTTCACACCACCAACCATTTTCAGCCTTTGCACAGATCGGGCCAACCTCCCCTCAGGGCAAGAAAGCTGCGGCCAATCCGCATCTCATTAAGGCGTTTCAGACCATGGCGGCGCTTGGCAAAATTTCGGCTTGGTTCTGGGGCCATGAGCACACCCTGAGCATCTATCAGCCATTCAACGGAATTCAGCGGGGCCGATGCATTGGGCATGGTGCCATTCCGGTCCCAAATAACGACGACGTCTACAAAGTCGTGGATGAACTTGACGACGTACCAGCGTTGATCGACGGGACAAAGATGGGGACTGGTCCTCGGTTATGGAAACACGGGTACTCCCTGCTCTCTCTCGCAGGCGAAACGTGTCGAGCCGAGTATTTTGAAATCGGTTCGAAAGGCCGCAAAACAATATACGCGGAGACGCTGGATTAGTTTGGCGGCATCGACATCTTGACGAATTTAGACCCCCGGAATTCGTGTGCCCGGAGCGAAGCGGGCTGCAAGGCGACATGCTCCGGGTGAACGTGCCTGATGCCCCAAAAGGCGCGCTGAAATGATTTTGCGCAGGTCAGCAAGAATGCGAAACCGCGCGGCTAAAGCCGAATTCCCAATTGTGCGCTCCATCTTCGCAATCTTGTTAATTCGTCCACTGACTTCGAACGCCCGTCAGCCGCGTGGATAATTGCTTCTCTAGATCCGCCAAGCCCTCGCCATTGTTTAAATATTCAAGATACCGGTGATGCCGGAGATCGGCAGGTACGTCCCCGCCACTTTGCGTTATGGGGACCACGAGTTTTCCCAGAGTGTGCGCAATCCCGGCCTCATAAAAAACGTTGGGGTTTTTGCCCGAAAAATCACAGACGACAATGCGCGATCTGACGATCAAGCTGAAAATATCTTGCACGAGAACTGAATCTTGCCAGATGTCGTCAACCCGCAAGCATTGCAGACCCGCGGAACGAGCGGCGTTTTTTATGGCGTCGAAGACCCGGGCAAATTGAGGCGAAAAAGGCATCATCACTGAAACCAAATTCGGATCCTGACTTTCCTTGGGTATTTTGAAAACTGTTGGTTGGATATAGTAGCGTGGCCCCTCGGTAGCGGTACTCGAAAGAAGCGTTCCACCCCCCTCGAGGCTATCGACATATCTTTGGATCTCGCCAAAATTCGCAGCATCTTTCTCGATGATGGCATTGAGAACCGAGAGGACATTGCCTGCATAGTCATCGTCGCCAAAGGAGAGGCTTCTGAGCAGCCTGGGATGATGCCGAACCAGACTGTACGTGTCCGTTAGCGTTGCGAGTTCGATCCAGTTCGACTCCGAGAATGTAGCGGCTATCTTATCCTTCAAAGGTAAAAGCGCGCGTCGCATACTGGCATCTACGTACATCGAATACTCGCTGTGTCAGAGGTTTGAGGATGAACGGCCCTGGAATGACGAAGACCTTAGCTTCTCGCTAAGGTCGTTAGTCTCGCCGTCAGCTGACCCGTTAGCCCGGCCAACCCTTCCCCGTTGTTCAGGTAGTGAAGATACCGATGTTGCCTTAGATCGAATGGAACGTCATCATGAGACTGAGTTATCGGCACCACATGGCGGCCCAACATGTGAGCGATACCGGCCTCGTAGAAGACGTTCGGATTCTTTTCGCTGAAATCACATACCACGACGTGTGAGCGGTAAATCAGACTGAACAAATCTTGCATTAACACCGAATGCTCCCAGATGTTGTCAGCCCTCTGTGTATGCATCCCGGCCTTATTTGCGGCGTCAGTGATCGCGGAGTACACCGGATCAAATGGTGATTTGAACGGCATCATGACTGATACCAGCTTATTATTAATCGGCTGGGCCGGTATTTCAAAAAACTGGGGCCGCACCAAGATCCCCGGATTTTGATGCCTCGTCTGAGACACAACATATGGTGCGTATGGACTGACGCTAGTCCTCTTCATAAGCTTCGAGCGATCTAGAACGTTCAACAGATCGACGTTCTTTACGGCCCAGTGTGTCCGATGCCCCTCAAGCTGGCGGGACCCGAGCCGGATATCGAGCGCGGGGGCAAGGTCAATTATATTTGCAAATGGAATCTCTTGAACGAAAGGGTCGAACGAAAATTGGACGAAAAGGTTTCCACCGACGCGGCGAACCTCGTCAAGCCAACCGAGACGTGCTCCCTTTTCGTTTGATCGCTCATACCAAAAAAGCGTCGGTAAGGATTTCAGTAGGCTTAGGGCATCTTCATCGAGACGTTCAAACCGTTCAACGACTTCAGCGTCTGTGTATTCGCCCAAACGCCCGCGCTCAATCTCCCAGGTTGTTCCGTCAAACGCCGTATCAAGCCCGCTCATCAGCAAATTGTACATGTGGCCCAGCAATCTAAAAATGATCACGCGGCAATGACCTTCGCCGGGCGACGCTTTCGTTCTCATAACGATTTTGCACGAGTTCAGTCGGAAATCAGCCGCGATCTGCATGATGCCACAGCTCTCGCCCCTCTGCCCACAGGATTTAGGCAGTTGGCGACGAGCCCCATGCTTGCTTAGCCAAGTTGTGTCGCATCCAGCGATGAGTTGCCCGCAACCCGATCTTATTTTCAGATGAATACGTTCCCTTTTTACAGACCGAGAGGTCTGCGCCATTTACGATTTCGGCCGCTCTCTCAAGAACTCGTGTGAGGGCAGTCAATCGGGCTTCCGCACGCTTTCTCCACTACCGTTTCGGCGGCCTTCACCTTTCCCAACAATCCAGCCTGTTACTGCTTCAGGCTTCCACCCAAAGTTGCTAACATCCTACGGGAATCACCGAGAGGAGAAGTTGTTGTCAGTCACGCAGCTCGTTCAGGAAATTGATAACGGCGACATCGTTTTACCCGCGATACAGCGAAATTTCGTTTGGGGCGAAGAGCAAGTCGCCGTTCTTTTGGATTCTCTGTTCAGGGGATATCCGGTTGGAATCGCGCTTCTGTGGGAGACGTACTCGCCGATCCAAATCCGTCGGTTCGTCAGGGATCATCACGTCGACGCCGTTCACAAGTTCAGCGACAATCCCAACGGAACTCGTATCCGAATGGTCCTCGATGGGCAGCAGCGGTTGAACTCGCTCTATGTGGCGCTGAAGGGCACTTACAGCGGGCGAGCGCTCTATTTCGACATCCTCAGTGGAAGGCACTCTGACGATTATTCCGAGCAGAAGTACCGGTTTAAGTTTTTTGATCGTCAACGGGCAAAAGCAGAAAACGAGGCTGAACACACCGGTGCTGCTTCCGCATCACACTGGCTCCTGCTTTCAGAAATTCTCGCGTTAAACCCCATGGAGGTAGCTCGATTGCGGGCGTCAGTTGCTGAGTTTCTTGGACTTGGCGAGGAGGAGAAGCTCCGTGTGGAGGTCAACCTTGCCACAGCAAAGTATGCCCTCTCCGACAATACGGAGTTGCTGAAAACACAAATAATCGATGCGAACCTTCCCGTAGAAAGCACCCAACGAAAGACCGTATTCGATATTCTAGAGATTTTCGTGCGGGTGAACCGCCAGGGCGTCCCACTCAAGCGTTCGGATCTCATTGTAAGCATGTTGCGTCTGTATTGGCCGGACGCGAGCGAATTGATCCCGAACTTTCTTGCAGAGCTGAACGCAAAAAGTGGGCTGTCTTTCGACAACGACTTCGTCATCCGATGCATGTTTTGCGTGGCGGGCCTGGGGACGCGGCTTGACTTCGACCTGTTGCGCGACAGGGGTAACATCGAAAAAATTCGGAGTAGTTATGCTCGGTGCTTCGACGCGATACGCTCATCGAGGGATTTCGTTCGCCAAGAATGTAAAATTGACAACATCAAGTATCTAGGCGGCATTAGCACTCTCGTCCCCGTGGTCTATTATATCTTCCACTCGCCAAGCAACGTTGTTCCGCTCACGGCAAAAACGGACCTTACGCGGGCTATCTACCTATTTGCCTTCTCAAAGGTGTTCTCGCAGCATGTTGAAAGTCGGACTGCGGCGTACGTTCGGGAGGTATTCGACACCGCAGATATCAAAGCTGGGAGGAAATTTCCGCTGAAAAAGAGTATTCAGCACGTTGGATGGAAAACGAACATGTGGTCCCCCGACCGCCAGTTTTTTGGCAGCAACCGGGAACTGGCTCTTGCACTCTTGCAGAACTACGCGGGGGGTACGGTTGCGTTTTCCGGGAACATTCCAGAAATCGACCATATCTTCCCCAAAGGGACTTTAAGTGAGAAGAACGTCGATTGGGCAAAAATCGACGACCTCGCCAATTTCTGGTTTCTTCCTCGCGGGATCAATCGAAATAAGAGCGACAAGCATCCCCGCGAGTTCCTCAAGCCAGTTGATGACGCTCTGCTAGAAGAGGCATTGATCGAACGGAGCATGCTTGATTACCGCAGGTTCCAGCAATTTCTAAACGACCGCGGCGAAAAGATTGTCAACAGGCTGCAAAGACGCACGAAACTCTCACTCAAACTCTTTGAATCCGCTGATGATGAGGACGAGACAATAGTTTGAACAAAATGACTGAATCAGTCGCCATCTCAAACGCGAACTTTCCTCCGCTCAATAAAGGCCATCAGTGAACGACACCGATCCTATTGCTTTTCTTAGCTATGTCAGAGCCGACGACGATCACGAGCGCGGGAGGATCACAGCGCTTCGTATGCGCTTGGAGGGCGAGGTACGCATGCAGACGGGACGCCCGTTTGCGATCTTCCAAGATAAAAAGGACGTACTCTGGGGCCAGCAGTGGCGCGAGCGGCTGGATTCCGAGCTGTTTAATGTGACCTTCCTGATCCCGATTATCACTCCCAGCTATTTTCGCAGCTCAGCGTGCCGAGACGAGTTCGAAAAATTTGCAATAAGAGAGAAGCAGCTCGGAAAAGACACGCTGATCCTTCCGATCTATTACCTCGAGTCTGATGAGATCAACGAGGCTGGAGCCGAGAATCCTGATGGTATCGCTGCCATCCTCTTGCAACGGAATTGGGCTGACTGGAGAAGCCTGCGTTTCACTCCCATCGAAGCTCCAGAGGTTGAGCAGTCAATCGCGCAGATGGCCCGGACTATAAAAACAAGTATGAAGTCGCTGGAATCGGAAATTCGAGCGTCGGACGAACAGCATAAGCAGCCGACGCCTCCAACGCCGCCGCCCGAAACTTCCTACTCTCTTGATATGACTGACTACTCTCCGGAGATCCCTGAGATGTTAACACCAGGCGGAACCAGAAAACCGTCTTCTATTCGTTCTGCCTATTACGCCTACACCAAGGCCCACGACGAGATCATCGGTGCAGAGGAATTAATTGACAACGACAGCGAGATTAAACATCGAGCTCTGATCTCCCGGAAAACAAGAGCTCTTAAGAAGGGCCACAGCGGACCCATCTTGGAAGCAAGATCGACGTTGAAATCCCTTGCTATCACCAATCCGCCGGTCGTTATCTTCTTGGTAGATAACTCTGGAAGCCTGAGAGAAGAAGACCGAATCCCCCTGGTAGCCGCGTGGCTTCAGGTCATAGTTGAGGTTCTTGAGGAAGCAGCGATCCCAAGTGAAATACTCGGCTTCACAACCAGGGCTTGGAAAGGGGGAGAATCTCGGGAGAAATGGCTAGCGAATGGAAGACCGAGCGAGCCGGGCCGTTTGAACGATCTGCGACATATCATCTATAAAGGTGCGGAGCGCGGAGCAACGGACACGCATGCTAACCTCGGTCTCATGGCCTCTGGCCGCCTACTGAAGGAAAATATAGATGGCGAAGCGCTTCTTTGGGCTTACGACCGCTCGCGGGAAATAGGGCAATCAAGAACCATCATCATCATGATCAGTGACGGCGCACCGGTCGATGACTCCACGTTGTCTGTCAATCCTGGCTACATGTTGGAAAAACATCTTCTTTCGACGATTAAATGGATGAGCGGAATCCCCGCGCTTCGCCTTTACGGCGTCGGTCTAGAGTTCGACACGAGCCGATACTATGCAGATGGCATACCCAAGACGACCGCGAAAGCCCTCGGGGTAGCTCTTCTAAAAGAACTTCCGATGTGGCTGTCCGAAGCCGACTAGCAGGCTGTTAAGGAAGTCTCTTTTCGGCCTTGAGGACGGCCTCTTCGCCGTTGTAACAGGCGAGCACGATCTCGATCACGCCATCATCGAGCAGTTCGGCGTGTCCGTCGCCGGAGACTTCGCCCATTTCATCAAATCCAGCCCACCTGAAGTGGACAGGGCCTTGGCTGTAGCGTAACCGCTGTTCTGCCCCCACATTGCCTGCAGCCGCCTGATCTGTGATCGACATTCCATGGATGAGCGACAAGGAGTTTCTCCATGGAGACTACGTTGGAGGTTCTCACGAAGCGACGGAGCCGACGGGAGGTTCACCGCCAATGGCCAGACGACATCAAGGCACGGATCGTTTCAGAGAGCTTGCGTCCGGGCATGACGGTGAACGAGGTCGCGGAACGTCACGGGCTGAAAGCCAATCATCTGTCGTCCTGGCGAACGCTGGCGCGGCAGGGCAAGCTGGTTTTACCGGAGCCGGAAGACGCAGTCGAATTCGCGGCCATGGTTGTCGAGATGCCCGCACCGGAGCCGCCTGCTGCCAAAGCAGTCTCCCGCGCCGAGATTCTCGTCGGCCCTGTCACCATCCGTCTTGAGGAAGGTGCGTCTGTTGCCCGGATCGCCGCCATCGCGCGTGCCTTGGCGGCGGCGACATGATCTTTCCATCGAACCGCGTTCGGATCATGGTAGCGACCAAACCAGTCGACTTCCGCAAGGGGCATGACGGACTGGCGGCGCTTGTGAAGAACGAGCTGCACAAGGACCCGTTCACCGGAACGGTCTTTGTGTTCCGGTCGCGCAAGGCAGACCGGCTGAAGCTGATCTACTGGGACGGCTCCGGTATCGTCCTGGCCTACAAGAGGCTGGAAGAGCACAGCTTCACCTGGCCCGGTATCAAGGATGGATTGATGACGCTGACCCACGCCCAGTTTGAGGCCCTGTTTGCGGGCCTCGATTGGCGGCGGGTTCATGCCGTCCAGACGAGAACGCCGGAGGCTATCGAATAGCTGCGGCATGATGACTCAGGGCGACGGATTCCGAAGGCAAACGAGCGGGATTTTGGTAGGTTCTGGCCATGCTTGATGCCGCCGATCTTCCCGATGATGTTGCCGCCCTGAAGGCAATGCTGATTGCCGCACAGGCGCGCGAGGCAGGCAAAGACGCGCAGATCACTCGCAAGGACGAGCGGATCGAACGGCTTGAGAAGCTGGTCGCGGCTTTCAAACACGCAGCCTTTGGGCGCAAGTCCGAGAAGACCGATCCCGACCAGTTCGATCTGGCTCTGGAAGACCTGGAAATGGCCATGGCCGCGATCCATGCCGAGGATGAAGCGGACGTTCCTGTCGGGAACAGGACCGCCAAGCCACGCGCGATCAATCGCGGTTCCCTTCCAAAGCATCTTCCCCGTGTGGAAGAGATCATCGAGCCGGAAAGCCTGGTCTGCGCCTGCGGCGGATGCATGCATTGCATTGGCGAGGATGTTTCCGAGCGGCTGGACGTGGTCCCGGCACAGTTCCGCGTGATCGTCACCCGTCGCCCCAAATATGCGTGCCGCGCCTGTACCGACGGTGTTGTTCAGGCCCCAGCTCCAGCACGGCTGATCCAGGCAGGGCTTCCGACGGAAGCCACCGTCGCCCATGTGCTGGTCTCCAAATATGCCGATCACCTTCCGCTCTATCGGCAGGCCCAGATCATGAGCCGTCAGGGTATCGATATCGACCGTTCCACGCTGGCTGACTGGGTCGGTCGGGCGGCGTTCGAACTGCGTCCCGTCTTTGATGCGCTGATTGCCGACCTGAAGCACTCGACCAAGCTGTTCATGGACGAGACCTGTGCTCCGGTGCTCGATCCTGGCTCCCGCAAGACCAAGACAGGTTACTTCTGGGCGCTCGCGCGGGATGACCGGCCGTGGGGCGGCGGTGCTCCGCCAGGGGTGGCCTTCACCTATGCTCCCGGTCGCGGGGGCATTTATGCCGAACGGATATTGCAGGGCTTCTCCGGCATCCTGCAAGTTGACGGCTATGCCGGATACAACAGGCTGATCGCCCCAAACCGCATCGGCCCGGACATTCAGCTTGCCTACTGCTGGGCACACGCCCGTCGCAAGCTGGTCGAGATTACTCGCAACGGAACAGCACCAATTGCAGAAGACGGCGTTAAATGGATCGGTGAACTCTATCGGATCGAGGCCGAATTGCGCGGCCTTGACCCGGAAGCTCGCCTTGCTGGACGGCAGGAAAG
Source organism: Neorhizobium sp. DAR64862/K0K3 (assembly GCF_050500185.1). Taxonomy (NCBI): domain Bacteria; kingdom Pseudomonadati; phylum Pseudomonadota; class Alphaproteobacteria; order Hyphomicrobiales; family Rhizobiaceae; genus Neorhizobium; species Neorhizobium sp. DAR64862/K0K3. The sequence goes on along the minus strand of NZ_CP191450.1, from coordinate 85,781 downwards.
ATCAGCGCCGCTGGTCGCCGACATGCAGACGTGGCTCGTTCATCACCGTGCCCGTGTTGCGACGAAATCCCAACTCGGCGAGGCTCTGGCCTACATCACCAAATACTGGGATGGTTTGAAGCTCTTCCTGACCGACGGCCGGATCGAGATCGACAACAACAGCGTCGAGCGAACCATCCGGCCGATTGCTTTGAATCGAAAGAATGCTCTCTTCGCCGGGCACGACGCGGGAGCGGAGAACTGGGCGACCATCGCGTCACTCATTGAAACGTGCAAACTCAATGCCGTCGATCCGATGGCCTACCTGGCCAGCACTCTCACCGCCATCGTCAATGGCCACAAACAGAGGCAGATTGATGTCCTCCTACCGTGGAACTATCAGGCAGGATAACAACCGGCCCAAAAATTTATCCGACCTGAGGTGGACATCATATCCTTGCAAAACTCGGGCGAGAAACTTCGATTGTCGCTACAGACCGGCCTTCGTTCAACAGGTCAAGGTCGGGTGCTGAGGGCCAACCGGCACGCCAATCCAGCGAATACGGTTGCAAGCAGAAACTGAGGAAGCTTGGGAAAGCGGCGCATGGCGGAAAGTCGATTCCGGATGTGGCCTCCCAAAAGTATTACCGTGCCATTCACAAGGAAGCCAACGGCGTTCAAGACAGTGGCGAGTAGGACCATTTGCACGAGCATCGAGCCGCCCGAAGGGGCAACGAATTGCGGGAAGAGTGCCAGCACAAACAGCGCCATCTTCGGATTGAGAATATTTGTAGCGAGACCTTCCGTGAATATCCGCCTGTTTGAGAGGCGTTTGAGCGCGGAAGATGGTGCGAAAGCTGCTCCTTCCGAACGAACGGTCTTATAGGCAAGATAAATGAGGTAGATGCAGCCCGCCCATCGAACGACTTCATAGGCAATGGGAACTGCAAGAAAGAGCTGTGACAGACCAAGCCCCGCAGCGATAGCGTGGCAGTATGTGCCGACAGCTATTCCTGCATATGTGAGGAACCCGGCAGAGCGTCCTTGGCTCACGCTACGAGAGGCGATGAGCAACATGTCTGGTCCGGGTGTGGCAGTCAGCACAAGTGACGCAGCGGCAAACAGCATGAAAGTGGAAAAATCCGGCATAACATCTTCCTTTTTGAATGGAGCCGGAATTCCTGTTTATCATCGCCACGCTTAATAGCAACTTTCTTGGAGCGACTATCGCGAAAATCCCTAACCTAGCGACACTTGTTTGGCCGACTGTTGCGGCGTCGGACATCAGGGAGTTTTGCGGAAGCCAAAATCTTCCCATTGGCGCGAACTTGCCGCCTCCTCATGGTGCAAGCCTTCGAAAAGACAAAGCATGGTGGACAAAGTGCGAGCGACACAGCGCTTACGCTGTAGCCAAGATCGAAGCCGGCCTGCATTGCCCCGAATGCGATTTCGCCATGTCCGTTGGCTCCGATCTTGATCGTGGCGGGATCGACCAGGTCGAGATAACCGCGATCCCACAGATCGGCCTCGACGATCCGCCAGCGACCGATCAGGTGACAGTTGGAAGCGGCGCTCATGGCGACACCGCCATCAGCTTCGGCAACCGCACCAGATCATAGGCTGCGGCTACGAAGGTTAAGGCCCATCCGACGCGTTCGCGGTGTCAGTATCGGAGCAATACTCCCCAATAGTGCCGTTTGCATCTTCCCCACGTGCTGCGGCCGCCGGTCTTGCGGGGCGTCATCGCCGATACTCCTTCCGATGGTCGGAAGGGGGATTTTGGTGATCAAGCTGAGGGAGACAATCATGATCAGTAAGCGGCAAGCTGAAACCGTTCAGCGCTCGTAATTCCAGGGCATAAGTGCATCGAAATCGATGCTGGGCCAGCCTTTGGCGATGCGCTCGCGGGTCTGGGTGAGCCAAGCCTGCGGATCGCCTTTGTTCATCTTCGCCGTCTCAAGCAGCGTAGCGATCGTCGCCCAAGTTCATCCGCCGACATCGCTGCCGGCGAAGAGACTGTTCTTTCTCGTGATCGTCTGAGGCCTGATTGCGCGCTCAACTAGTGTTGTCAAGCTCGATGCGGCCGTCGGTGAGAAAGCGTTCAAAGATGGAGCGACGCTAGGTGGCATAGCGGATAGCCTCGGCCAGCTTCGACTTGCCGGAGATCCACGGCAGGGTTTTCTGCCACAGGGTGAAGAGCTCCGTGACAACCGCAACAGATGTCGCCCGGCGCGCCGCGACACGGCCGGCCAGTATCACGCCGTCATTGCCGCCGTCAGATCTGGCAAGCTTGTTATAGGCACCATGGCCGTCAACCTGAAAATACCGCGATAGCCACTCAGATGCCGGGCGACCCGATCGCCAGCGCGGCTATCTTCGAAGCGATAGGCGACCATCGGCGGGCCACTGCCACCGAAGGGTCTGTCATCTCGTGGATAAGCCCATAGCCAGGCCCTGTTGGCCGATCCGGATCCGGACGCGAATGTGGGCAACGTTGTCTCATCAGCGAAGATACGCTCAGCAGTCTTGATCTCGGCGAGGATGTGGTCGGCCAGAATATCCAGCTCGTAGCCGAGCTTGCCCATCCATTGGGCCATCAGCTTGCGGTCAAGCTCGACCTGATCGCGGGCACAGATTGCCTCCTGCCGAAAGAGCGGAAGCGTCCACATCATCTTTTCCAGCAGCTCCGCTCAGCGCGAATTCTGGTTCAGGAAGAAGGGCGTGAGCGTCGACCAGCTCCGCGAGAACTATGATGGCTGCAAACCTCCGAGTTCGTCGGTGTCGAGAGCGTGCTTACGCAGGCGGAACGTCCCCACACTTCACGCATCTCGAAAAATCGCACGGGATGAGACAGGAAATGTCCAAGTTCCTCACTTCTCCTTGAAAAATTGGCTCGGCCTGCCTGCCGCCTATCAAATCGCGAGGCTGGCGTCATGCGGACGCCTCACTTTCTGAATAGGTTCATGCGTATGTCGTTGTCTAACAGTCCGCCCTGCTTCCAAGACGAAATGAACCCTCGACTTTTTAACCACGTAACGAATTTCAGGTTTGCCTCGTTGCCTTCAAGCTTCGGCGTAAGCCATCCCGGCTTGATATCGGGCAGTGGCGCCGGAAGTGCTTGCAATATCTCCCGCACCTGGTCGTCTTCGAATTTCTCATGAACCAAGTTGAACAACTGTATCTGCGTATCGAACGGGCGAGATTTCAGGATTACCGCGCGGGCGGCGCCCACCCCTAAGTTCTCGGTCACGACGCCAGTGCGAGAAAAAATCCTTCCAATAATCGCTGCGCGGGCTGGCATTCCCTCCAGCAAGCTCAGGTCCATCGCGCGCATTATTTTCAGTCGATTTTCGTCGGATATATTCGATTCCAGCAGCGCTTCTCGGAAATCGTCGTCCAGTTCGCACTCCCCCTCGACCTTGAAGTATTCGTCGATGTTCTTCGCCACGAATTTGACGGCCAAAGGAAGGTCGTTGCCAAGATGGGAAAGATTCGCCGCTGAAAAGCTTACCCGGTTGCAATCAACCAAGATTCCGGTCTTTTCAGAGCCGAGGCCTTTTGGGAATGCTTTGAAGGGCCTCGGAAGTACCTTGACATAAGTGGCATAGGCTTGTGCGCTCAATTGATCATTCTCGATGATGAAGTTGCGCAACGAGCGTGCCTGGTCCCCATCTGGAACCCAGTGATCCGCAAGCGCGGCCAATGTAGCGGGTCTGTTTAAGAATTGCGTGAGGATATCTGCGTCGGATCTTTCGCTGCCGAGGAAAGACAAGCAATTATCCCAAGTCGGCTCGATCTTCTCGGTCCTGAAAAGCGCCGCATGGAGGTTCTGGGGAACCTGATCCAAGGTCGGTAACAAAATCGTCTGCTTTTCAAGGAAGGCTACCACCTGCTCGAGATCAACATCTCCCCGACCGAGGACACTTAGAATGGCAGGAATGCTTTCAAAGCGATTGTCCGGCAGACGGAGGAGGACGTTTTCCAGATAGTTACCGAAATGGTCGTTTACCTTGGCTAGAAGCGGCGCACTGTTTGCCTCCAGCATCACAGTGTAACTCTGCTCCCGTGGCCTGGCGCCCGCGTTAATATCAAGGACGGTTCGGAATATGAAAGCAAGGTTTTCGATCGAAAGCTCGTAGAGCCCTCGGTCGAATATCACGCGTATGAAACCGGGATGGCGTTCTATCGCAGACAGATCGGTGGCTTCAATCCCGAGAAGTTCTAACCGTTCTGGGGGGAAGTCGATCCCGAGAGCCAGAATGTCGGGTAGCTTCTCAGACACAAATTCAGCCAGCGCTGGATTTTTGCCGGCGACACTCTTCAAGTTGGTTTCAGGCAGATGGGTTATGATGCGGGCCACATGTGTAAGGTTGGCGGAGCTCTCTATCGCAGCCGTCACGAAACCCGGCCACGATCGAGTCAGCCTCGTGATCAGCGTTGGCACCCCGCGCCCACGGACGTAGTAGGTTGCAAAAAAATCCGCGCAGTCGTCAAAATCGGATGCGATGAATTCGAGCAGCTTTTTTGTCTGCGCCGCGTACAACAATGGATCAGAAAGTAGGCAGTCGACGATCTCTACGTTGAGCACGTAGTTCCGGCTGAAGTCCTCGTCGCGCATTGCGGCAACGACTTCCTTCGGGTTGTCGATCTGAAAATCTGGACCCGGATTGCTGAAGCTGCGAATCTGGATCAGAAACTTGTTATCGCTTGGCGACAGGCGTCCCGAATGGAATAACGAAGTATACTGATAGTAGGTATCGTCCAAGAATCCCTCTAGGACGAGAAACCGAGCCAATTCGGCGCGGTCCCCAAAAGCGTCGAAAATGTCATCCAGTTCGTCCAAGCCGTCTCGAACTATTTCATTAAATTTCGCCATCCGGACATTAGAAAGCTTGCCTCTTATCTCCTGAACTTTCTTGGATGCCGCGTTCCTAAATGACGTGCCTTTATTTTCGACATCTTCTTTGCGTTGCTGAAAAGTCCTATTCGAGTTAACCTTTTTCTGGAAACCAGAGAGCGATACTTGCTGCTGGTATCCATTTGGATTTCTGACGTAAACTTGGCTCGCATTAAGGAAATCCTCGAATCGCTCGTGTTTAACCAAATCAGCCACTGGAATGTAGTTGCTTTGATCTGACGAGATACTTCCATAATTCGCGGGAAGCTGCTCGATTAGAGCCATCGCATAGATTCTGCGTAATTCGTTCAGGTCGGTCGGCAGTTGTTTTTCGCTAAGGTCCACGAACTTCTCAATCTCGGAGATCTTAGCGGCGTAGCGGGCTTCGCTAGCGGCGACGTAGCGGTCGTGACTACGGAGAACTTGTGCAAGATTGCCTTGGCCGCGGTGGAGCTTCTCAAAGTCACTGGGGAAAACGTTCTTGTAAATCAAGATTCCCAGCAGCTTATTCGCGTTTAAATTGATTTCGTCATCTGTCTCGAGGCTAGCAGCGTATATTGTATATTCGTTGAATATATTTTGAATTAATCTCAGGTCATCTAGGTATCTCGAAACCTCCCGCAGAAATTGTTTGTCTAGCCTGCTGTCGAGTGACAGCCGCTTGCCCTGCTCCAATACCATATCGATAGAATTTGAACTGTTGATGATAGGTATGACAGGAATTATGAATTCGAAGAACTTCGTTCTATCCGTATTTACAAATATGTCATCGCGAAGAGCGTAAAGGAAACGGACTGTTCTCTTCTTGCCTAAATTGGCATTTACCAGGCTGTTGATCTCACGAAGAGTAACGAAAATCTCGGCGTTGTTAAATCTATCCAGATCTTCGATGACCACGAGGTCATATTTCGTTGACTGGAAGAAGTATATGATCTCGTCCATGTGACGATTTAGGATTGATTCCTCACTCGCCGCCTTAGGAGTGATTTCGATATCCTTGAGCGAGATGCTTTTGAACGAAATCCCAAAACTTGTGACGTAGATATGGTGGAAGACAAGCCATACAAACGCTCCACCAACCGCAAAGGCGGCCAGATTAAACCAGTTAGTCAAGTCGAACGGACGGAAGTAGTCGCCGGCTATAATCGCGTCGCGCTTCTGTATCAGGTGCCAGCAGGCGAACACGCCTATGACAATAAAAAATGAAGCAACAACCGACCACCGGCCAGGCGACTGGATACGCTTGAACCTAGAGAGCGGCAGCCGGTTCGCGTCGGCGCCGTAGAGCATTTGTTGGAGTATGCTTCGCTCAATCTCCTGTTTGCTCACTCCGCCGCCCGGGGTTACGGCTTCAGGCAGAAACGCCGCGAGCGAGATCTGTAGAACCGGGCGCCTGTAGAGCTTTAGAAACGACTTAATTATGCTACTCTTCCCGGACCCGTACGGTCCGGTGAGAGCGATATTCATCACACGAGGATTCTCAGTCGCCTCAATCAAAGCGCTTGAATATACACCGGCCGGATCTGCTTTATCGGTTGGAGCAAGGTCAACGAACCGTGATATGTCACCTTCGTCGTTACGGCGTCGAGTAAATCTTGATGTGATCGCAGCAAGTGTCCTTGCAAATTTTAAAAGGTAACCAACCAAGCTCTTAAGGCTCCAAGTTCTCAAAGACCCTATTCGCAGGATGACGCGCGAATGACTACCGATAACTTATTTAAAGTTGCGGGCAAAACGGGATTTTTCCAAGTGATGCGATTCTTGTTGATGGCCCTCTGAGTTTGACGGCGTCCGAGCAACGGATACGAAAAATCCTCAAGAATGCAGCTAACGGTTCCAACGCAGCAAGGGCACCTTTCAAATAATCCCCCATGCCCGAAACCTCCCCCTGCCCGTCATCTCCCTCAAGCCCATCTCCAAAACGATCCGCCGCGCCGCCTGCGGCGTGACGCCAAGCTCCTTGGCTACCATCCCGGCCGATACCAGTGGCTTCGCCATAACCAGCTCGACCAGCTCCGGCAGCTTTGAAGACGTCCGGCGTCCTTCCAGCTTTCGCTCGAACATCTTGCGCGCCAACGCAAGCCGGTCGTGCTCTTTCAGACCGAGCTCGGCGGCTGCGATCAGGCCGTGAGCGATGGCAAGCAGCCGGGTCTCCCGATCGCGATGCCGGCGCCGATCGACGGGAATGGTTTTCAGTCCGAGATTGATGGCGGCGAGATGGCCGCCGGTGGTGACGCCGGCCTGACGCAGGATCGAGGCGCACAACAGCCGGCCGAGCCACGGCGCGTGCTGCAGGACGGCCAGCTCGTTCCAGGCGTCGAGGGCGACAATGGCCTGCAGCACCGCCGGCAAGTTTTCGACCTGTCGCAGCACGCCGCGCCATTCCTCCAGCCGGGCATCCTCGTCCCAGTCGAGATCATAGACCAGTTCGTCTCTGTCTGCCGCGCCGCCACGGCCGGGCCGCGTTGCGTATTCGATTGCAGCCTCCGATCGGGCGAGCACCGCATCGATTGCGGCATAGTCGACGCCAGGAAGGTTCTCGATGTCATCGACATCTTCCCCATCCCCTTCTGGATCGGTCGCAATCACACGTCTGGTGGAGCCTAGCACGTCCTCCGAGTCTGCTGTGGTCGCCATGACTTCTGACGTCTGTCTCAGTGATCGAATGCCGTCGGCCGAAAGTGCCCAGCCGGGTGACTGGCCAGAAATGCGCCGGCGGGTGCGCAAGACATCGCGGGCGATTGTAAGCTCATGGGTGGGCGTGCGAATATCGCGGGTAGCGTCATGGAGGACGAGGTCTTCAAGGTGAACGAGTTCGCCGTCGATCCACAGCGAGGCACAGGCATCGGCAAAGTTTTGCCGCTCGATCAAGCCCACGCCGACCGGCGAGCGGGCAATGCGCTCGTCGAGACGGGTCAACGCGACGCCGGCGTCGAACGCAGGCCACATCAATGTCGTCATGCTGATTTTTGCGAGATCGTAAGCCATTGAAATTATGGTAAATGAGTTCCTAAACGAACGCTATAAGAAAATTATAGTTCCTCACATGGCATGATTGCGTGTTAGTTCGCTAACCATCGATAAGTATCTCTTATCGATGGTCATACCAAAAAGTAAAATAATGAACAGCAATTGTTGATTATATTGTGAGAAATGTAATTCGTAGCTTTTTACATAAGCTCATTACACAATTATAAGCATATTCCTGCGGCGACTGACGTATACTGACGGGCGCTCGCCACAGATCAATACACCGAGGCGAAGGGGTCCAGCATCCCACCTCCGGTGTCTTTGGTTGGGAGAGCATACAGTGTGTGGTCCGGGTCCTCATCGAGTGCGAATGGGCAGATTGTGCCGGTCCAGCAGAAGCCGGTGGGATCAAAGAAGCTCAGTCGCCATTTTTTATCCCGACTTGCCGCCCAGTGCGAAGCCGCATCAACGAGTGACATCAACGCATCGTGGCCTGTTATGCCATGGCTCTCTATGTCTCTGGACACCATATTCCAAGTCTCCTGGCGGCGCGTGACACCGAACGGATGCCGGTATGGTAAATACTGCCGAGAGCCGTCGCGATAGCCGATCATGATGATGTCACCGGCATATTCGACGTGGTCGCCGGTGACGACAAGCTGACCTGCGGTAGAAATTATTGATGTTCGTGCCACACGGGGGAAGATGCGCCGGAAGCCTCTCAGGCAACTCTCTGCAAACTCGTCAAAAAAGAGGCGCTGCTTCCGCAGGAACATCTCATTAGCGCGCTTAAGGTCTGGATCGATCGCATACCAGCGTGCGTCTGAGGTACTGGTGATCGTCATGCGACTGTCAGGCAGGCTTGGCATCATCTGGAGACTCGATCCACGCCCGAGTTCGGAGGACATAAGGCTTAGGAGCGGCAGGTCATGAACATGGTGATCGGTTAACATGGCGTATTTCCTTTTTGGAGTTTGAAAAAGACGAGCAATTTTGCCGCCGCTTTGCAGAAGACGTGGCCTCCGCAAAGACCGGCCAGCTCTCTAGTGCAGCGTGACAGAAGGGGTGGTATCCGACGCTAGATGAAGCGACCCCTCGCTTTCCCGCACAATGCGAATGCTGTTTTTCTCAAGCCTCCAAGCATAAGGGGCTGGAAGGACGAACGCCTTGACCAGTTCGGCAACCGGCAGATTCCAGTGCTCGACGAATGCGTCGAAGCTGGCCGCGAGCAACTCGTTAATGGTGCTGTCGTTGTAAACATCGCGACCTTCTACAAAGGCATTGTTAAGCGTCTCGGCGAACGGCCGGGTAAACCTGTCTATGAGAATGTAATGGTCACGAATGCCAATCCAGCGATCGGGCGCAACCCGGCGTTTATCCTTGATCTTTCGGCCTCGTGGCGGCTCGGCTGTTGTCACAAGCCTCAAAGGAGTGATCCATTCGGGCACCGATTCACGATCAACTGGCGCAGGCAGATCAATGATCTCGTGTCGCCCTTCTTCGATGTTGATGAAGTGATCCAGATTGCTGATCATGCGTTCGGCTTGCTCAAGAGCATCATGAGTGCCATCGCCGACTTTCGTCGTTGCGAGGATTTTTTTGTTCAGGACTAGATTGAGATATGCAGACATAGGTTCTCCTGCGGACCACCGGGCAGGCAGATCCGACTAATTTGTTCGATAAGGATTGGAAGGTGACTGGGAGTCGGATCTATGCCGCGTCAGGCAGCAACAGGCTGAATGCGGCTTGCATATCCTCGAGGTAGTCGGAGGGATAAGATCCAAGCGAGACGCCATATTGGTCGGCGACCATACCATGCTCAGCCTGATATTGGCCCAGCGGCATCGCGATGATGTCGAGAGACTCGATCTCGGTATTTTTTGCCGCGCACTGCCTGACGTAATCGGCTGCAATTTTAGAAAGCGCAACGCCGCATTCATCTTCGGTTTCGCCGCGTGATCGATCGACCTGTCCAAGGCAGACCTGGCTGTCACAGGTGATGAGCAGCAAACTGAACTTTTCGCGGTCGACGATAATCCGGCAAGCATGCCGCATATAAGCCAGAGCCTGATATCTGTCGTCGAAGTTTAATCCGGTATGTTCCGCGAGATCATAAATGTCTATCACTGGAGATAATCTTTGGTTCACGAGAGCATCGACAATAATAAGAGTTTTGGGATCTCGCTCCATGCGTTAATTGATGGATGCGTTCAGAGGATGACGAGGCATATTGAATTTCCGGGAGTGGCAATACTTAAAAGTGTTCGGCCAATTTCTCTGCCCGTCAATCACCAAATTGAGGATCCCAGCGGTCGAAATATCAAGTAAATGATATTGTTAATTTATTTTTTATGAGCGCGATCAACTTCCCTTACTCTTTCCCAAGGAGCATCGGCCAACTCCATACAATCTTACTTATATCACATTCAACCTGTCGACAGTCCAACGTGCCGCCTGTCCGCCGGACGTGAACATGGAACCTAGACCTTCTCCAGGCCATCATAGTCTGCCTCGAACGATAAATGGGACGACCTCTATCCACCTCCCACGGCATGCCTCGTCAATAAGGCCGGCCTCGAACTCATTCAAAAAGGCTGTTGCGACCGACAGAATATTGGGTGAGCCTGTCTGTGGACATCGCAACGGAACGCAACAATGTGGGTAGAGCTAGACAAAGAAGAAGTCGCAGGCGTTTTGGACAGGGTGGATCACCGTTCGATTGTGGGAAAGCTGAAAGCCCTTCCGCTTGCCGATGCTGCCGCGTTCCGGAGGGCCGCCGACTGCTTCAGCGATTTCGTTCATGTGCATGATGACGCACCGATCGAGCGGACGCGCAATGGCGCTTATGTTATGACGTGGTTGTGGGTGCCAAATGAGCAAGCCGGGTTTCCCAGGCTCAACGATTTTGACGACTACGACATCAGCAATGAATGTCTGGAGCGCCTTGAGGCCACACAGCGATTTGACGTCGAAGCATTGGATGTGGAAGCGGAGCAGCTACTGGGTTCGGGCACGGTCGATGGGTATCGTTGGCGTTTGCTGTTGGAAGCAGGGCTGCTAACATTCATCATTCAGCGCGGCCAGCAATCTGGCGCCTGGCTCCACGCAGAGACTGGCCGCGAGGGTGCGGGTGAAGATTTAGAGGATGGACCAACGGAGGAGCGGTGCCTGCGTTTCACGCTCGAGGCGATAAGCAAGTTTCGCGAACAGCCCTCGATGTAAAATGGAAGTGGCCCGGACCCGCACTGCGCCAGCAAATCGACCGGGCAGCCATATTGGAGCCGAACCCGGACGCGTTAAGGCCGACGAACAGTCTGGAGTAGCCGAGAGCAAAACGTCCTCGCCTCTATCCTTCTCGCGAACCGTCCAGCCAAAAATTAACCATACCATATGGAAGTTATGCCGCAGAATTGCCAGCTCGACAATTCGAATCTATAGGTACCCGGCGCGAGCAACATGGCTTTCGTAATAGCGGCTCTCGCCGGTGCTAGTAACACCGAACGAGAGCCTTACCCTTACCCTTGGTTAGAAGGAATCGGGCTACATGACCCTTACCTCTAGTTTTGTTCGCAGGAAAGCATCAGCGATCTCGTTCTCCACAACGCTGTCCATGCCTCAATCGGCTGACGTGCCAGACGCAATGTCTTGCGCGACCGTTTCGGGATCTGCGCGTTCGAGCGTCGCTCACTGAGTTTCAGGCAAGGATTTTCCATGACAAACATTTTGACCGGCCTTGTGGCCGAATGCTGCAACGCGTCAGCAAGTACCCCTATCCCGGGCGATATTTATCAACTGATGCAGGAAGCACTGGAACGCACCATGCATCAAGAAGCCACTCGACAAGCGGTTTCCGGAAATTCCGAAGGCTTGGCAGCACTGGGTCGCAGCATTACCGTCGATGAAGGCCGCCTCCTTGAGAGCATTGTTATCGCTCTCGCGCGGCGCAATGGTGATCTCGTCGTCCTCAGCGGATTGAAGTTGCCGGTGTCCGATGCGGCATTGGCACTGATCGAGCGCAATTCGGATGAAGGGACCATTAGCTCACTATCGCTGGATCCAGAGGGACGATCGCGGCGTCACTACCATCCCGATCTTGTGCTGGCCAACCGTCGAACGGCCGAAGCCATCGTCATCGACGTCAAACGAAGCCTCGGGGGCTATTTCGGTGGCTCCAAGCTCAGCGAACTCAAGAACAGGATGCAGGCAGCAGGTCTCGTGCTGCCAGATATCCTGTGGCGCGATCACCAGCGCCTTGCGGTCAAGCATGTTTCCGTGGCGATCATTGATGGGTCACGAACGGACAGCGACGTGACCGAAGGGATCTGGTCCCTGGTTCGCCTCGATGAACTGACCGGGGTGCCCGGTGCAGGGGTCATCGCGCAATCGGCCATCGCCGCATATCGGCGCGGGATCTCGGAGCTGTGGTCCAGGGCAATCCGGCATGCGGTAGGACGTGCTGGGAATATTATCGTGGGCAACGCGGCTAAGGCGGAGCCAGCCCCTGTGACCGGACCGCAGGCTAAACGACCACGCGGGAGGCCACGCAAGACGACGACCCCGATACGGACGGTCACGGTCGGGCTCTATCGACCGGGCCCAAGCGCGATCCACTAAACCGCCTCAATCCGTCATTGATCATTGACCCGACTGCGTCCGGAGCCGCCGCTCCGGCGCGCCCTCGGCTATCTTTCCGACATCCCAGCACGTTCTCCCGTCGTACCGAGCGTCGCACCCTCGCTCGCCGAGGAGGCATGTCATCGTGGCCGCTTGCCGCAGACAGGAACTAAACATGCAAAAAAAGATGCCTCGCCACAATCGCCGCCCACGCCGCATGACTTCGGTCAAAGATTATGCGCTCTATTGTAGCCTCATCCGGACACTCAGGCAGAACCGTGCTTTCCTGCGGGGGTCTCAGGGCTTTGTCATTCTCATCGTCCCAGAGGGGTATGATACCGGCTACTACAAGTGCAGTGCGATCGATGCTCTCCACAGCGGTCAAGAACGCTACGCCCGTGACAACCTCGACTATTTCTCAATCCGGACAGAGCGCAAGGAAAGCACGATCCTGTCGGATTTTGCCGAGCAGTATCAGTCGAAGGAGCGCCTGCTTGCCTTTGCGGAGAGCCATGCAGCCATACCCGCGCCCTTGCGGCTCGCCGCCGACGCGATCCTCGATCTGCCTCAAATCTCTGCCCGCGACCTGCAGGCTGCTTTGCGTGTGGTCAATAGCGTCGAGATGAGTCTGGACGAGGCAGCACAAATCCTCGCCCATCCGTTAGAGCTGGTCTGGGCGACACTGCGACCGCGCCGCCAGGCGCGGGATGTGCTCGTGCGCCTTGAGAGCGCCGCCAACCAAATGCCGAAGGCAAGATCCGATTCTGACACCTTGCGGCTTGGCCGGATGTTCGGTTACGGCGCTGCCAAACAATGGGGCCTCAATCTCGCTAAGGATCTCCAGGCATGGTCGGCAGGTGAACTGCCATGGTCGGAAGTCGATCGCGGGATTATCCTCTCCGGGCCGCCCGGCGTCGGAAAGACAATCTTCGCCAAAGCACTGGCAAAGGAATGCAACGCCAATCTGATCGCGGCGTCTCTCGGGCAGTGGCAAGCATGCGGTCATCTCGGCGACCTGCTCAAGGCCATGCGCAGGGATTTTGCGCGTGCAAAGGATGAAGCGCCTTCGATCCTTTTCATTGATGAGGCGGATAGTTTCGGCGACCGAAACAGCTTCACGCATGATCGTCGCGACTACTCCGTTCAAGTTATCAATGCGCTACTCGAATGCCTTGATGGGATAGAGGGTCGCGAGGGCGTTATCGTGGTCGGCGCGACTAACAATCCAGGGCGTATCGATCCCGCGATCGTCAGGGCGGGACGGCTGGACAAGCATGTCGAGGTCCCCCTGCCCGATGCGTCGGATCGGATCGCTCTCCTTAATCAGCAACTGAATCAGACAATTTCGGTTGGCGATCTTTCGGCGCTGGCCGCATGCACCGAGGGCATGTCCGGAGCGGATCTCGCAAAGGCTGTACGCGACGCCAAGCGGATTGCCCGGCGCGCGGGAAGGGATGTCCTGTTGGGTGATGTCGCCGCCGCACTGCCGGAAGTTGTTCGACTCGACCAAGCGTACCTGCGAGCCAATGCAATTCACGAGGTCGGGCACACGATTGTTGGGCTGCGTCTCAACCACGGCATATATCTCGGAACGGAGCTTGCGGATCGCGTCCTGGCGGGTCGGTCGATATCGACCGGCGGGCAAGCGGTCTTCGAAATGACCCCTTTTCAACGCCGCGATCAAAAATTTTATCTCAATCAAATAGCTGTCTGCCTCGCAGGCATCGCGGCAGAGCAACTGATACTCGGAACGACTGGAGACGGCGCGGGCGGCGATGATCGCTCTGATCTCGGCATGGCGACACGATTGGCAACGCTTGCGGAGACGCAGTTCGGAATGGGTGAGAGGCTGCTTTTTAGCAAAGTAGCCGATGACGACGATCTCGAGCGTCTGCGGCGGAACGACCCCCACCTTCGCGCTCGCGTTGATCACGTGTTGAAGATGGAACTGCGACGCGCCAGCGCGATCCTCTCGGAGGAACGGTTGTTGATCGACCGATTGATTGAGGAACTGATTGTTACCGGCAGACTGTCGCCCGAACGGGTTTCAGCAATCGAAGCTGAACTGCGGAGCCAGGCACATCTCAGTGCGATACGCTCAACAATGCATAAAACGAAGCGCGAAGCCTGACAGCTTCGACACCCCGGACGCGAATGTCCGGGGGGCAACTTTGCGGCGCTGACTTTGGCCCCGTACTGGGTAAGACGCAGCAATTTTATGGGTCTTGCCAACGTATTGCACGCATCCGAACGTAAGATACCGTGCGCTACCGCACGAGCAGATCAGGACACGTTAACTTACGTTAAAATACTTTGCACACCGTCGATTCAAAGCCTGATACTTCCGATTCGAGGCGGGCAGTACGCGATTCAAATATATTCGTCGGCGCTTCTCGGTCAAACACCGGCTTCGACTTTACTGATTCCGTATTGGATATAGTCGATTCAAACGGTAACCGCGTTTGCCGCAGATTCAACCCACCATGTGTTCGAGACCTGTTTGGAGGCTTTTATTGTCTTCCCCCAGGGAAAGGTGAGCCCGGTCGCCCAGACACAAGGTATCCAAACCAGTCCTTGGTTGGGAGAAGCTACCAGAAGATTTTCTTACACTTGACAGACTTACGGATTGGCCACAGCCTAATTAAGGTTTCAACACAGATCTCCCCAAATGAACAAGCGCTTAACCTCAGTCGCGCCCGCGCGCATATATACGATTTCGTATTCCTTTTCGATGAGAACTACCGAACTCTATCCACTGGTCAGCATGGAACTCACACCATGGAGCTGAGGCACGATCTCAACACCAACAAGTCAAACTCGTTTGGCCAAATCCAGCCATTTCTAAGTGACGATGCTGTCATCTACGGCAGCCAGCCGGTGCCCGTCGGCACGGACATCACTTTGACCTTGACGTCGACTGACATCAAGGAGAATGCCTGCACCGGCGACGCATTTGACCGCGACTGGGTATCCACGCTGTCTAGGGAACACGAAGCCGCGCTCCAGAGCCTTGCGACAAAGACCTTGAGCCGCTTCAAGGCGGGCTCGGTGCGACTTCTGGGTAAGTTAGTGCAGCCCCATCCGGACCTTGCCGGGTACATCGACATCTACAGAACACTGGTGTCCATCGATGACGGATGCATTTTCGATTATTCGTATCAGATGCAGATTTTTGAGGAGGACTACGGGCGCACCCCCCGCTTCGTCGTCTCCGTCAAAAAAAATACGGCCAAAGCAGTACAGACGATAACGCGGGACGCGACCGCAGCGTTCATCCGATCAGATCCGCGTAGTGAGAATGACGCTGTTTGTTTTGAGGGCTTCTGCTGGATGTCAGTCCACCAGGCGAGATATCTTCCAGGGATCTTCGTTCCCTATGAGCCTGGACGCTTTTCCGAGATGGACACCTGTGACTGGATGATCAAGGTGCTCCGCCAGGGATTTCCTGACATCGCCTTTGTTGACCATTTGAACGGAGTTGAATGGCCATGACAATGACCAATCAGGCCATCGACTTCATCCGGTATGCGGCAGCCTCCCTTAGCGGCCATGCTCCGACCCGATTGTCTGCCGTGCTCCATGCGCAATCTTTTTCGTCTCAACATCGACAGTCATCGATTCAACGAACGATAGATTCGATTCTCGGGCGAACGGCGTTTGCGGGAGGCGATGATGGCTAAATCCAAGGCGACACGACTGCGAGAGCAGAGAGCGAGGCAACAGGAATATCGCGATGAGCAGAAGATGCAACGACGCCCCGGCCGCGACGATATCGCTCGGATCGCGCTGCAGTGGTTGATTGTCAACACATCGAAGCTCGCCGAGCGGGAAGGAAATCCGGCCCGGATGAACAAAGTCGAGGTAGCGATTTTAGAGAAACTGGTCGAGCAAGGATTTGATCCGGCGGCGTCAGACCGGGCGCTAGGGGATCTCATCGACCGCTATGTCGATGGCGGCTGGGATTTCCACCGCAAACCACATCTTTGGGCAGGCAATCACATCAACGACGGCGACACCGATGCACCGAAGGATGGAACCATTTGACCTAGGGGACTCTCACAAACGTCGTTTTCAGGCAAGTGGGATATCTCCCCCCGTTACTTCATTTAACGGCGTTTGCGATTGTATCGGCGAGGCCTTTAGTATCTACGCCCGCCACCGGAGCCCATCGCTTGTATCGGGCCTGGCTTCTCCCTAGGTACCACCTGATAAGGGGGCTCCATGACCAAGAATGTCCTAGTTTACGCACGCTATTCGACCGATCGCCAGGACGATCAGTCGATCGAGACGCAGCTTGAACGGTGTCAGGCAACCATTGCCCAGCACGACTGGCGTCTCGTCGACACCCTTCACGACAGCGCCGTCAGTGGCACGAGCTACAAGCGCAGGCCCGGCATCCAGCAGGTGCTGCGGCGTGTAGAACGCGGCGGCACTGACATCGTGCTTTGCCTGTCGGTCGACCGGCTCTCGCGTGACGTTGCCCACGGCGCGCAGATCGGCAAAAAGCTGAGCTATCACGATGTCGAGATTTGGACCGCAAGAGCCAACGCCCGCATATCCGATATCGAGATGCACCTCAGCGCGGTCCTCAGTCAAGAGACCGTTGAGCAAGGACGTTACCGTACGCGCGAAGGTATGAGGACCACCGTTCAGAAGGGTAAGGCTGCCGGCGGCATTGCCTATGGATACCGCGTAAAGCAGGCCTATGACGAACGCGGAGACCGCATTCCAGGTCTGCGCGAGGTCGCCGACGCCGAAGCCCGTATCATCATCTGGATTTTCGAGGAATACGCCAAGGGCCGTTCGCCAAAAGACATTGCTGTCGAACTCAACAGCCGTGTCCCGGCCGTACCTGGACCACGCGGAGCCAAATGGCGCGACACGGCCATTCGCGGACATGTCAGCCGCGGTACCGGGATCCTGAACAACGAACTCTACATCGGCAGAGTGGTCTGGAACCGGCGCGAATACCGCAAGAATCCCGATAGCGAGAGGCGGGTTGCGCGCCCGAACAATCAAGATGAATGGGTCGTAAGCGGACAACCCGAGCTGCGCATTGTCTCCGATGCGCTCTGGTCCGCGGTCAAAAAGCGGCAGATGGAAGTCGAGCAAAGCTTTTCCCATACGACAACAAACCGCCTGAACAAGGCTCACCGGCCGCAATATCTGCTGAGCGGCATCCTCGAATGCGCTCACTGTTTCGGGCCCTATGCCATTATGGCGAAGGATCGATATGGGTGTACAAACCGGCAGAAGAAGCTGCCGATCGACCATCTCGGCGGAATTGTCTGCACCAACAGCAAGACCATCAGCCGCTTCGAACTGGAAGAGCGGGTCGTGTCCGCCGTGCCGGACAATTTGCTGGGTGCCGACAATCTCGACCGGATCAACCGCAACATCAAGGCGGCCGTCGAACGCGGACAGCAACGGGCACTGGTGGAGCCTGAACATCTCCGTGGCGAGATCAAAACGATTGAAACGAAGCAAAAGGCAATCGGCGAGAAGATCGCGGAACGTCTGATGGCAGGGCACGCTGCTATCCCCGCACTTGATCATATGCTCGATGAACTGGAACAGCAGCGACTGTCATTGGCCGCGAAGTTGACTTCCGCACCGACCACATCCACGCCTGCCGTGAGCCCACCCCTCAATGCTGGCTTGCTCAAAGGCGCGATAGCCGCCGTCAAGACCATGCTGTCAACCCGAGAGAACGGTGTCGAGGAGACCTGGATATCGATAACCCGCCAGCTCGTGCAAAAGGTGGTCATCGCGCCATCGTCGGGTGGCAAGACGGCGGAACTGACCATTCACGGTCGCCTCGCCGCGATTCTGGCCGCCCAGGAAGCCTGGCGTGAGGTCTCGTGTGACCTGCGGCATCAACAATCTTCGCAGTTCGCCCGCATACGTTTTGCTGGAGAGTTCAAGTCACTTGCCGACAGAACAAAATTCCTGCACCGCTGCGAAGCCTTGCTGGCCGAGCGTGAGCAGCAATGGATGCTGTTACAAGTCTCGGTGGTTGCGGGGGCAGGATTTGAACCTGCGGCCTTCAGGTTATGAGCCTGACGAGCTACCGGGCTGCTCCACCCCGCGCCAAGCGAATTTGGCTTTGCCAAATTTCGCGTCTGCGTAAACCGCGTTGCGGTTTACGTGTAGTGCCGGAGCAAATGCGAAGGATTTGTCTCCTGTGAGGGACGCACCGACTACGAGCCAGACGTCCCTTCGGCAATTCTAAACCCCGGCAACGACAAAAGGCCGCTTTGGGAGCGGCCCTTGGTTTGGCCAGGGGCCGGTTGTTTTCGTGTATGAGAAGATTGTTTGTTCCATCCTTATGGATGGCATTGCCTTTAATAGACCTGGCAGCGACCTACTCTCCCGCGTCTTAAGACGGAGTACCATTGGCGCAGGGGTGTTTCACGGCCGTGTTCGGAAAGGGAACGGGTGCAGCCACCCCGCAATGACCACCAGGTCGATTAAGGGCAATGTATGCGTGGCAATGGGCGACCATTGCAACGTTATGTCGAGAAGCTGGCGGAGGCGAACCCCCATTTGTCTTAGTTGAACACGTCTTGTTTGCCGTCTGGTTTGTCGGAGCGCAGCTCCGCAAGGCCAGAGGCCGTCGTGACCAGTGTCACGGCCCGTCCGGAGCGTTTTTTCACGCGTCAGGACAAAACAGATGTCATCATCGAGGTGCGCAGCACCTTGATGAGCATAGTCAATGAGAACGATGAAGCCAATCGGGCTATTAGTAAGGCTAAGCTTCATGCATTACTGCACGTCCACACGCCTCCTATCAACGTGGTCGTCTTCCACGGCCCTGATAGGGAATACTCGTTTTCAGGTGGGTTTCCCGCTTAGATGCCTTCAGCGGTTATCCCTTCCATATATAGCTACCCTGCTATGCCGTTGGCACGACAACAGGTCCACCAGAGATATGTCCATCCCGGTCCTCTCGTACTAGGGACAGATCCTGTCAATATTCCTACACCCACGGCAGATAGGGACCGAACTGTCTCACGACGTTCTGAACCCAGCTCACGTACCGCTTTAATTGGCGAACAGCCAAACCCTTGGGACCTGCTCCAGCCCCAGGATGCGATGAGCCGACATCGAGGTGCCAAACAACCCCGTCGATATGGACTCTTGGGGGTCATCAGCCTGTTATCCCCGGCGTACCTTTTATCCGTTGAGCGATGGCCCTTCCACGCGGGACCACCGGATCACTATGACCGACTTTCGTCTCTGCTCGACTTGTCAGTCTCGCAGTCAGGCGGGCTTATGCCATTGCACTCGACGACCGATTTCCGACCGGTCTGAGCCCACCATCGCGCGCCTCCGTTACTCTTTCGGAGGCGACCGCCCCAGTCAAACTACCCACCATACACTGTCCCGGATCCGGATAACGGACCGCGGTTAGACATCCATGACGATAAGGGTGGTATTTCAAGGATGGCTCCACGAGAACTGGCGTCCCCGCTTCAAAGCCTACCACCTATCCTACACATGCCGACACGAATGCCAGTGTAAAGCTATAGTAAAGGTGCACGGGGTCTTTCCGTCTAACCGCAGGAACCCCGCATCTTCACGGGGAATTCAATTTCACTGAGTCTATGTTGGAGACAGCGGGGAAGTCGTTACGCCATTCGTGCAGGTCGGAACTTACCCGACAAGGAATTTCGCTACCTTAGGACCGTTATAGTTACGGCCGCCGTTTACTGGGGCTTCAGTTCAAAGCTTGCACCTCTCCCTTTAACCTTCCAGCACCGGGCAGGCGTCAGGCCCTATACGTCGTCTTTCGACTTCGCAGAGCCCTGTGTTTTTGATAAACAGTCGCTACCCCCTGGTCTGTGCCACCCCTTTCCACTTGCGTAAAAAGGGGTCACGCTTCTTCCGAAGTTACGCGTGCAATTTGCCGAGTTCCTTCAACATAGTTCTCTCAAGCGCCTTGGTATGCTCTACCTGACCACCTGTGTCGGTTTCGGGTACGGTCTATACGGTGGAGCTATTTCCTGGAACCGCCCCGCTGCACATCCAATCCAATAAGGAAGTACAACTTACGCGATCCGTCACTACCACCAGGCCCACGAATATTAACGTGGTTCCCATCGACTACGCATTTCTGCCTCGCCTTAGGGGCCGGCTAACCCTGCTCAGATTAACTTTAAGCAGGAACCCTTGGTCTTTCGGCGAGGGGGTCTCTCACCCCCTTTATCGTTACTCATGTCAACATTCGCACTTCCGATATCTCCAGAGGCCCTCACGGGTCCTCCTTCACAGACTTACGGAACGCTCCGCTACCACATACACTTGCGTGCATATCCTCA